>NZ_CAMAPC010000097.1 GCF_945859825.1 Pseudoalteromonas holothuriae | reverse complement strand
AAAAGGAAAGAGCCAAAATAACGACTTTTATTTTGGCATTAAACTTGCTTTGATAAAGCTTGTTGTGAGTACACACTAGAATTGCCCGAACTTTTCTAGTGTTAAATTTAAGTTATGGCCTCCTGTCTTGCGCTCACTTAATATGTACTCTTAACATCTCTACGAATACTCGGGTTATGTCTAAGATGTAACCCGAGTTTTTATTTTACCCAAGCAGTGACAATGCTGACTGTGGACGCTGATTCGCCTGAGACAATATCGTACTACTTGCCTGTTGTAATATCTGTGCTTTTGTTAACGTAGCCGTTTCTATCGCAAAATCCGCA
>NZ_CAMAPC010000096.1 GCF_945859825.1 Pseudoalteromonas holothuriae | reverse complement strand
GTCCCCATCGTCTAGAGGCCTAGGACACCGCCCTTTCACGGCGGTAACAGGGGTTCGAATCCCCTTGGGGACGCCACTTTACTTCGGTAGGGTAACGTAAACTCATATGGTGCGAGTTAAAATAGCCAGTCCTAGTGACACAGAAATAGAACATCTTTTGATATTCTATATTTCTGCCAAAGAATAAGGTCATTCGCCTCGCAGGCTCGGTCTCATCTAACGCAGAAATAGCAAATCAGTGATTTGCAAACCGATTTCTGCGTCCCCATCGTCTAGAGGCCTAGGACACCGCCCTTTCACGGCGGTAACAGGGGTTCGAATCCCCTTGGGGACGCCAC
>NZ_CAMAPC010000095.1 GCF_945859825.1 Pseudoalteromonas holothuriae | reverse complement strand
AGTATTGTTGACCCAAGCGGCTTAAAGCTGACCACGACGTTTGAGCATAACAAGCATGGCAGCGAAGTCATTAAGAGCGAGCAAATTAATACCGTTGTCAGTGGGGGCATTCAAACAGCAGGCACCACCAACACCACAACCACCACTTTTGACGGCCAAGGTCGTGCACTCAAAGTGGTCGTACGCCAAGGTAGTACACAACAAAGTATCACTGAGTACCAATACAATGGTTTAGGTAATCAACTACAAGTTACACAAGGCAGTGGCAGCAATGCACTTAACACCGACTACCTATACGATGCGCTAGGGCGCTTAGCTCAAACCATTCAGGGTGACCAAGTTACTAACTATGAGTATGACGATAACAATAATCTAGTTAAGAAAGC
>NZ_CAMAPC010000094.1 GCF_945859825.1 Pseudoalteromonas holothuriae | reverse complement strand
AAATTCATTACGTACTTACAAGCTAACCCCACGGTGTCGCTGAGAAGAGTGACCTATACGCTGCAAACGGGTAGAGAAGCAATGCGCTATCGTTTAGCGATAGTAGCAGAGCACTATGATGAGCTGTTAAGAGCGTTACAACAATTTGTAGCGGGTGATGCGGGCACGTGGTTGCAAGGCGAGGTAAAAACACAACATGAGTTGCCGAGTGACTGGTTGTCAGCGCAGCGACGACAGCGGGACTGGGAAGCGGTTGGCAGACAGTGGGTATCAGGAGCAATAGTAGCGTGGACAGATTTATATCCGACAGGAGTCCAAACGAGGCTGAGTTTACCGACCTACCCATTTAATAGACAAAGCTTCTGGCTTAATACAGGGAGCTCTCAGCATGCAG
>NZ_CAMAPC010000093.1 GCF_945859825.1 Pseudoalteromonas holothuriae | reverse complement strand
GTACGCCATGTTGATGAAGCACAGGTTTCACAAGGGGAAGCGGTTAGCATAGAAGCGGGTGAAACCTATTTGATAACGGGCGGACTGGGGGGATTAGGTCAGTTATTTGCACATTACTTGGCAAGCCAAGCCAAGGTTAATCTGATCTTAACAGGTAGAAGGGCGATAGAGCAGGCAGAGCCGTTGTTGGCGCAGTTACGAGCAAAAGGGAGCGAAGCGACTTATATAGAAGCGGATGTCAGTGACTTGGATGCGATGCGTGCAGGTTTGGCACAAGCGAGGTCGCGTTTTGGTGCGATACATGGTGTGTTACATACGGCGGGGGTGGAGAGTACTCAAGGATTTGTGGATAAAGATGTGATGCAAATGTATCAGGTTTTATCGGCGAAGGTGCGAGGCACACAGGTACTTGACGCA
>NZ_CAMAPC010000092.1 GCF_945859825.1 Pseudoalteromonas holothuriae | reverse complement strand
TGTTAAACGAAACAACCTATTAGCTGAAATAGCTAAATTACCACCGTGTATTATTGGCATGGAAGCCTGCTCTGGCGCGCATTACTGGGCGAGAGAGTTTACCAAGCTCGGTCACGATGTTCGTATTATGGCATCTAAGTTTGTTATCCCCTATCGTCAAAATGAAAAGAATGACGCTAATGATGCAGAGGCTATTTGTGAGGCCGCTACTAGACCTAAAACACGCTTTGTCAGTATAAAAAGCGAAGAGCAACAAGCCGTTTTATGCTTACATCGCATTAGGCAAGGCGCTATAAAGGACAGAACTGCACGTATTAATCGATTACGGGGATTGCTTGCTGAGTTTGGAATTATCATGCCTAAAGGTCGCTACCCAGCACAAAAAGTGATTTCTGAAATACTGGAAGATGCTGAGAATAA
>NZ_CAMAPC010000091.1 GCF_945859825.1 Pseudoalteromonas holothuriae | reverse complement strand
ATCTTCTAGCAAGCTAGAAATGTTACCGCTCGACTTGCATGTGTTAGGCCTGCCGCCAGCGTTCAATCTGAGCCATGATCAAACTCTTCAATTAAAAGTTTTTTCTGTCTTGAAACCTAAGTTTCAAAACGGCGCTCAATGAATTCTGATTTTGATTCTTTCGAATCGAATTGACTGTGCTGCAATAAGTAAACTTATTGCTGTTGGTCACTCAGTTTCTCTTTCGAGAAAACACATTGAGACTCTAAATTTTTTGCTTCCCTAATCACTCGAAAGTGAATTAGTTCTGCTGTTAGAACTCAATCTGTACGAGTGCCCACACAGATGATTGCTTCATATTTTTAAAGAACAATTTATGATTACGCTTTGGTAATCAAGGCGATGATGAAGCGCTTTGCTTTATCTCGCTAGGGCTGCGCATGTTA
>NZ_CAMAPC010000090.1 GCF_945859825.1 Pseudoalteromonas holothuriae | reverse complement strand
CGTTAGCATTCATAAGGAGTTGAACTTTCACAATGATTAAAATTTTTATAAGTCATGCTTCGGAAGATAAAGCTGAGTTTGTTCGGCCTCTCGTATCTGAAATAAGTAAATTATATGATGTTTGGTATGACGAATTTAATTTGAACTTGGGTGATAGTTTACTTCAATCTATACAGAAAGGACTTATAGAATCTGACTACGGCCTAGTAGTTCTAAGCCCCAATTTTTTTAAAAAGCACTGGACTCAAGCTGAATTAGATGGCCTATTTTCATTGGAAATAGCTACTGGTAAAAAAATAATTCCAATCTGGCACCAATTAACTTTTGAAGATGTGGCTAAAGAGTCACCTATTTTAGCAGGTCGTTTAGCTGCCAATTCAAGTGCAGGGATTAGTACAATAGCGAGGCAGATAGAGTCAGTTGTATCATCCGATAGAG
>NZ_CAMAPC010000089.1 GCF_945859825.1 Pseudoalteromonas holothuriae | reverse complement strand
CCGTTCATATGAATGAGTTCTAGTTCATCCAAGTGCTCGTGGTCGGTAAAGCCACGGTTGGTTTTGGTTTTGTCTTTATCGTCTAATTGCGATATCGCTTTTAAGCCGCCCGTGCTGAGCCTTGGCTTACCAAATGGGTCAAAGTTGCGCTCGGCGATTACCTTACCATTATGGTCGGTAAAGAGTCGAGTACTGCCTAAGCGGTCTCTATGCGTGTAACGAATGGTAGCCACTTCATCTGTGCCTTGGCTGATGAGTGCCACATCACCAATATATGCGCGCCATGTGGTTTTGCTGCCCTCAACCTCTTCTTCATAGGCACCTGCGTAGTACGTGGTAGTATTGCCTTTAACCTGCTTAAAGCGCATATGGTCTGGGCCATATACAAAGGTGCTGGTAATACCATTTTTAGTAAGTGAGGTTGGTTTGTCCATGGCATTGTAAATGGCACTGGTTAGGCCATCGCCTTT
>NZ_CAMAPC010000088.1 GCF_945859825.1 Pseudoalteromonas holothuriae | reverse complement strand
CGCGCGCGCCCCAGCGAATTAACTCATACACACGCCCTTGTGCATCGTAGTGCCACTGAGTAACCCCGCCATCAGCGTTAATATGTAATGACTTGCGACCACTTTTATCGTAGCTGGTGTAATTGGAAACAGCGGTATGCTCATCAGTGAATGCTTTTAGTGAACTGGCTACATTATTTTCATTTGGGGTTGGCATGAAGCTTTGGTATTGATGCTGCGCTATTTGCTTGCCATTGTTGTCGTAGTCAAAACGGCTGACTTGATATTCGGTGTTATTCACCGACACCAAGTTTGCACTTAACTGGTTTGCTTCATTGTAAACAAAGTATTCAGTCTTATTGCGCTGTGCACCGATGAGGGCGGCTTTCTTAACTAGATTATTGTTATCGTCATACTCATAGTTAGTAACTTGGTCACCCTGAATGGTTTGAGCTAAGCGCCCTAGCGCATCGTATAGGTAGTCGGTGTTAAGTGCATTGCTGC
>NZ_CAMAPC010000087.1 GCF_945859825.1 Pseudoalteromonas holothuriae | reverse complement strand
GGTAATCGCACAAATGTTACGAATGCGCTAGGCGGGATTAAACGCTATCAATTTGATGCGTTGGGTAATGTGATCCATAGCAAAGATGAAATGAATCGCGTCATGGAGTACGACTATAACCTGTACGGCAATCAAACTACAGAGCGCTATAGCACCTTGTATACAGGCGGGCAAAAAAACCAAAATACACGCAGTTACAACGAATTTGGTCAGGTGCAAACAGGTAATGACTTAGGCGGTAAAAACTTTACCTATGTGTATGGTAAAAGCTGGAATGACACTGAACAAACGGTGGCCAGCTTAAATGACTCTGGCATACAAAGTTCGCGCGCAGATATTGGCCGAGTAATAGAAAAGCGCAATGATCACGGTCAAAAGGTACGTTACACATATTACGATAACGGCTGGTTAAAAACCATCAAAGATGAAACCACTGGGGCTTACTCGTATTTTGAATACGACAAGGCAGGGCGCAGGATACTTGAGC
>NZ_CAMAPC010000086.1 GCF_945859825.1 Pseudoalteromonas holothuriae | reverse complement strand
AGGCCATAACTTAAATTTAACACTAGAAAAGTTCGGGCAATTCTAGTGTGTACTCACAACAAGCTTTATCAAAGCAAGTTTAATGCCAAAATAAAAGTCGTTATTTTGGCTCTTTCCTTTTCTTATTCCACCTTATCTAACTAGATCAACTCTCGAAGCAGGCAAAATGTTTCCGGATCAGGCGGCAATATGCCGATTTTAGTCAAATAGTTGTGGTGATTAACTTTAACTTTTTGAAAATTATAGTCATTTTATTTTGGCACGTACTTTGCTGTTTATAATTCACACAACTTGAACTTATAAACAAGATAGAGGTACATGATGGCCTTATACGTAAATACCAATGTGTCTAGCTTAAATGCACAAAGGCAGCTAATGAAATCTGGAAATGAACTAGATACTGCTTTTCAACGTCTATCTTCAGGTCTGCGTATTAACAGTGCTAAAGACGATGCGGCAGGGCTGCAGATTTCAGACCGTCTAACCAGTC
>NZ_CAMAPC010000085.1 GCF_945859825.1 Pseudoalteromonas holothuriae | reverse complement strand
TTACCGACCTACCCATTTGCACAGCAACGTTGTTGGGTAGATATAGACTCAAGTGTGTCGCGTCAAGGCTCGCAGGGCGAACCGGGTAAACAACAGGGTGCCACACAGATACATCCATTGCTGCATCAAAACACGTCAACATTTAGCCAGCAACGCTTTACATCACACTTTAGCGGCTCAGAGTTTTTCCTTGCAGATCATCGTATTGGTGGTATGTCCATTTTACCAGGTGTGGCGTATTTAGAATGTGCATTAGCAGGGTTTGCTACAGCACAACAAGTCTCTTTATCAGAATTATCAGGAGTGTCATTAAAGCAAGTTAGCTGGCTAAGACCTGCAGTTGCTGGCGATACAGGGCTGTCATTACATGTTGTGCTAAAACCGACAAAGCAAGGAGATGTCAGGTTTGAGATAAGCGCAGAGGGTGAGCCAGAGCAGGTTTACTGTCGTGGTGTATTGAGCATGGCTACGTCATCGGCATGTGCAGCAATAGACATCACGGCATT
>NZ_CAMAPC010000084.1 GCF_945859825.1 Pseudoalteromonas holothuriae | reverse complement strand
CGGAGTGATTCATGACTGGGGTGAAGTCGTAACAAGGTAGCCCTAGGGGAACCTGGGGCTGGATCACCTCCTTATACGATTTAGAACTTATTTGTTCGTAGTGTCCACACAGATGATTGTTAGTTAGAAGCCGTTAAGGATTCTAATTAATATTGCTCTTTAAAAATTTGGAAAAGCTGATAATTAAATTCTTATAGATATTCGTATCTATAAAGAGTTTTCAAAAGTAAAACAATGCCAATTATTTATTCTTATGAATAAGTGATTAGCATCTACTTTAGTATTCAATATTAACTTCTGGCGAAGTTGAATCAGTCTTTGAATGTACAATGTCAAACTAGATATTTTTCAATGATTTTGTTCTTTAGGCAAGGCACTTAATATTTTTATCGACGGGAGCATAACGTGTTATGTGACCAAGTAAAAATGTTGAGGCACGCAGCATAAAGCGCAAAAGCGAAGAAAAACTACTTTGGGTTGTATGGTTAAGTGACTAAGCGTACACGGTGGAT
>NZ_CAMAPC010000083.1 GCF_945859825.1 Pseudoalteromonas holothuriae | reverse complement strand
ACAGAACTGCACGTATTAATCGATTACGGGGATTGCTTGCTGAGTTTGGAATTATCATGCCTAAAGGTCGCTACCCAGCACAAAAAGTGATTTCTGAAATACTGGAAGATGCTGAGAATAACAAACTAGACAGCCATTATTAAATAATCAGACAATGGACATTCAAAGCCAGCTCCTTTGATATTGTTTTATGCCAAAAGCACTTTTCACTACTATTTTTAGTTTTATCCGAGGTTTTGAATGGTAATTGCAAAAAGTTAGGCGCGGCTTTGCCTACTTTATCAGCATGATTGGCATTAAGTAAGGTAATTTAAGCGAGCAGCTTTTCACATTGACTAATGCTGGTTCGCCGTTTTACTTCTAAATGGGCGTAGTAGCCATCAAGCTTATTGGGGCGCCCTACCGCCCCTTTGAACACTTTGGTAAATTGTGTGGTGAGTTTTAACCAGTTTTCAGGTGCTATGTTTAGTCGCTCTAAGAGTGGAAGTGTGCGCTGCTCTATATGCCCGCGTTTAT
>NZ_CAMAPC010000082.1 GCF_945859825.1 Pseudoalteromonas holothuriae | reverse complement strand
GGAGGGGGGAGTATTACAGCGAACCATGATGGCGTATTGGCATCGCGTTTGGCGTATTTTTTAAATTTATCGGGTCCGGTAATGGCATTAAATACGGCATGTTCATCGGGTTTGGTTGCGATGCATCAGGGCAGTATGGCGTTACGTCATGGTGCGTGTGATGCGGTGTTGGTAGGCGCGGTGAATTTGATGCTGACGGAGCAGGTTCAACGGGGGATGTTACAGGCGGGAATGTTATCGGACAGTGGTGCGTGTAGGGCGTTTTCAAAGGATGCGGATGGCATAGTACCGGGCGAAGCTGCGGTAGTGCTAGCGGTGAGAAGGAAAGGAGAAGCCCAGAGTTCAGGAGATAGGATTTACGCGGAGCTTGCAGGGATAGGGGTTAATTATGACGGTAAGACGAATGGTATAACGGCACCAAGTGGAGCGGCGCAAAGTGCGTTGTTGCAGCAGATATATGATGAGTATGATTTAGATATAGGGCAGTTGGGTTATATAGTGGCTCATGGAACGGGAACGAAGCTGGGAGATTCGGTGGAGTTAACGGC
>NZ_CAMAPC010000081.1 GCF_945859825.1 Pseudoalteromonas holothuriae | reverse complement strand
TTGGCAACCTATCACTTACACCCGAGCATAGTGGATGCAGCACTGCAAGCCATCAGTGGTATTCAATTACTTGATGAACAGGGTCAAGTGGGTGGTCCTTTAGTGCCATTTGCACTAGAGCGTTTAGAAATGTTAGGAGCTTGTAGTACCCAAATGTGGTCATGGGCGCGTATAACAGAGCAAGAAGCACACAAACAGGTCACAAAGTTTGATATAGACTTGTGTGATGAGCAAGGAGCAGTATGTGTGCGGATGCGAGGGTTTAGTGCGCGAGTATTATCCAAAGAGGCACAGCCGCAGACATCAAAGAGTCATTTTTATCATCCGGTGTGGAAGAAAGCAGCGGGTGACGCGAGCTCAGAGTTTAGCCCTTTGTGTGTGTTACACAAAGGGTTGAGCGAAGCGGTAGAATACGGCCTCAAAGAAAGAGGCATCAATGTATTAGGGCTATCGGGTGGTGACTATGAAACGGTGGTATGTGAAGTCATAGAGACGTTACAAAGACTGCTAGCGACAAAGGCAACCGGGTTGGTGCAGGTACTGATACCAGCAGC
>NZ_CAMAPC010000080.1 GCF_945859825.1 Pseudoalteromonas holothuriae | reverse complement strand
CGGAGTGATTCATGACTGGGGTGAAGTCGTAACAAGGTAGCCCTAGGGGAACCTGGGGCTGGATCACCTCCTTATACGATTTAGAACTTATTTGTTCGTAGTGTCCACACAGATGATTGTTGATTAGAATTAGAGAACACAAACATTGTTTGGGTCTGTAGCTCAGCTGGTTAGAGCGCACGCCTGATAAGCGTGAGGTCGGTAGTTCAAGTCTACTCAGACCCACCACTTCTTAGCGATGCTAACGTTTAAAGCTAGTAGTTTAGTTGACTAAACGCCCTCACTTTATACCTTGTCTCAACAAGAAGCTTTGGTTACAAACGATGTACACACCAGTATTGTGGGGCTATAGCTCAGCTGGGAGAGCGCCTGCCTTGCACGCAGGAGGTCAGCAGTTCGATCCTGCTTAGCTCCACCACTTTACTTTTTAAAGACAAACGTACTTCAGGTATATCCTGAGTATTAAGTGTGTTTCTCTTTGAGAAGTTAAATTCTCTTGCTCTTTAAAAATTTGGAAAAGCTGATAATTAAATTCTTATAGATATTCGTATCTATAAAGAGTTTTCAAAAGTAAAACAATGCCAATTATTTATTCTTATGAATAAGTGATTAGCATC
>NZ_CAMAPC010000079.1 GCF_945859825.1 Pseudoalteromonas holothuriae | reverse complement strand
GGAGCAATAGTAGCGTGGACAGATTTATATCCGACAGGAGTCCAAACGAGGCTGAGTTTACCGACCTACCCATTTAATAGACAAAGCTTCTGGCTTAATACAGGGAGCTCTCAGCATGCAGAGGAGGCTCACTCTCCAAGCGCACAGATACAACAGTTTGTAGAGTGTTGGGAGAAAGAGGATGTGTCACAGTCAATGCCAATAGGGTTTAGCACAGTAGTCTATGTGCTAGCACAGGACACAGAGCAAGCTTGGTTAGAGGCAGACAGTGAGGATGTTACGCATGTGGTTTTTTGTCGGGTTGATGAATTAGAGAGTCAAGCGGACTACGAGCGGTTATTCGCGCAGTTACAAAGCGAAGGAAAATCAGTGGATGCGGTGGTGTATGTGAGTACAGGGGAGGATGACTATGGTCATATTCATACTCTGTTGCAAGGTTTACATAGCCTCACGAAGAGACCGAGCCAATTGTTGCTAGTGGGTATAGCGCAAACAGCGCTAAGTGGCTGTGCACAAGAATCGTGGATAGGCTATGCGCGCTCGTTGAGCATGAGTTTAGCGAGAGTCAGTTGTCGGGTGTTGTTGTTATCGGAGCCAGAGGCGGTGATAACAGAAGAGTTAGGCCATAGAGGCAGTAGTGTCGTGCGTTATCGAGCGGGAGAGCGCTCTGTACCGAG
>NZ_CAMAPC010000078.1 GCF_945859825.1 Pseudoalteromonas holothuriae | reverse complement strand
ACCACGGTTAATGTATGCCTAACAAGGGTTTTCAAGTCGGACAAAAAACAGTTGGCTTTTTGCTCGTACCTCGCTTATTTTAGCCAACAATTTTTTGCCGCTTAAAACGGCGTTAGGTTTCATGGAGAAAAAATTGAAATACACTCTTTTTTTAATAGTTTTTTGTTTGTTTGGATGTGCCACAACTGAAGAGAGATCGTATTCTCAGGTGGTATATTCTGAAAATGAACTAGATTCACCCAATGCATGGATTATCAAAATAGATCCCAAATACCCTATTGATCAGTTTAATAGCAACACGGAAGGCTATATTAGATTTACGGCTGTTGTTAACGAGAATGGCTCGTTGGAAAACATCAATATTCTAGAATCAGTACCCAAGGGGGTATTTGATGAGTACGGGATCAATGCTCTCGAAAAATGGCGTTTTAAACCTGCTACTAAAAATGGTAAGCCTGTTAAATCAACTTACTCGGATAAACTGGTGTGGCAGTTGCGGCAATGAAACCTAACAAATGCATCAAACCTCACTGCGTTCGTGGGGACACCTACTCGCTGGCTGGCGCTTCGCGCAAGTTTAGCCAGCAAGTAGCTGCCCTTTATGCAAAGCGTTAGGCATACAAGGAGAGTTCAGTGAAAAAATTAACTTTAGTATTCATATCCCTTATTTTATCTTTTTCAAGTTCTGCAAATGAAAAGTTCACGGCAGATCAATTAATCGAGA
>NZ_CAMAPC010000077.1 GCF_945859825.1 Pseudoalteromonas holothuriae | reverse complement strand
CCGACACCACGGTTAATGTATGCCTAACAAGGGTTTTCAAGTCGGACAAAAAACAGTTGGCTTTTTGCTCGTACCTCGCTTATTTTAGCCAACAATTTTTTGCCGCTTAAAACGGCGTTAGGTTTCTAGGGAAGGTACGGTGATACTAAATAAAGACAGAGTAATTCAAGCTACAAAAAATATTATTCATAATGCTAAAAATTATCGAGTTATCTTCCATCACCCCGAATATTTAGATGGTGAACTTTATGTGGTTGAATACGATATAGAGAAAGCTTCAAATAGTTGCTACGTATATGTTGAAAATGGGGAAGCTAATGTACTTACTTCCCAAGCACTACTTAACGAGATGGTAGCAAGAAAAACTAAAAAATCAGGTGTTGCCTCAACTTTAGATAGTCTTGGTGGTATGGCTGGCATTATTGGTCTAATCGTAACATTAACAATTGTGTACATTGTTGTTGGCAAACCAGAAGCAGAAATACCACAAATCCTGTCAACAGCTCTGACTGCTATTTTAGGTTTTTACTTTGGCTCTAAAAAGTCCGGTTAAATAGAAACCTAACAAGCTAATAAATAAGGACAAAAAACAGTTGGCTGTTTTCGTTCCTCAACATTTTAGCCAACAATTTTTTGCCCATTATTAGGGCTACATGGACTCCCCTTTGTCAAGCAATAGCATTTCTGACAACAAGAAGATCTGACAGCAGCTCTACATTCGGCGTTTATTAGCTTTGTTACGCTATCGCCCTGATGATTTGCGCTT
>NZ_CAMAPC010000076.1 GCF_945859825.1 Pseudoalteromonas holothuriae | reverse complement strand
GCTCCCCACTCCACCATGCTGCTTAATAGTCGCTCTAAATGCGCCTGTAACTGATGGATACGCGCTGCTTTAAATAAGTCGGTGTCATACACCCAGTTAACGGTTATCTCTGCATTTTCTTCTACTGCATTGATCTCAATATCAAACTTGGTACTGACAACCTGCGCCTCTATTGGCGTAAAACTCACCCCGTCTAGCGCCAACTCGCTATGTTCATTAGTATCCATGCTGAACATGATTTGAAACAGTGGGTTATGAGCTGTATTGCGAGGGACATCACATATCTCAACTAACTGCTCAAACGGCATATCTTGATTAGATTGCGCCGCCAAATTGACCTCTTTTACATGGGCCAAATAATCCGATAAATGGGCATGACGCGTGTCTACTCTCAGTACCAGCGTATTCACAAAAAAACCAATCAGTGGCGCAAGCTCTGCATGTGTCCGGTTGGCAACCGGTGTCCCCAACACAATGTCGTGATGATTACTATGACGAGCAAGTACTAATCCCAGTGCTCCATGGAGCAGCATAAACAAGGTCATACCATGCTGTTGTGCCAATGCTTTCAATGACGATGTCAGAGCTTGGGAAAGCACCTCTGATACCAGCCCACCTTCACTGCCTTTCACCGCCGCTCTGGGGTAATCCAATGGCAGGCCGTGCACCACAGGTACATCTGCTAACTGTGCTTGCCAATAGTGCTGCTGTTCATCCAACACCTCACCTTTGAGGTAAGTATGTTGCCAATGCGCATAATCGGCATACTGAATAGCCAA
>NZ_CAMAPC010000075.1 GCF_945859825.1 Pseudoalteromonas holothuriae | reverse complement strand
ATGGACGGCGCAATCCTAGTAGTTGCTGCAACTGACGGTCCTATGCCACAAACACGTGAGCACATCCTACTTTCTCGTCAGGTTGGCGTACCTTACATCATCGTATTCATGAACAAATGTGACATGGTTGATGACGAAGAGCTACTTGAACTAGTAGAGATGGAAGTACGTGAGCTTCTTTCTGAGTATGACTTCCCAGGTGATGACTTACCACTAATCGCAGGTTCTGCGCTTAAAGCGTTAGAAGGCGAGAAAGAGTGGGAAGACAAGATTGTAGAGCTTGCAGAAGCACTAGACTCTTACATCCCAGAGCCAGAGCGTGACATCGATAAGCCATTCATCATGCCTATCGAAGACGTATTCTCAATCCAGGGTCGTGGTACAGTAGTAACAGGCCGTGTAGAAGCTGGTATTGTAAACGTGAATGACGAAGTTGAAATCGTAGGTATCAAAGACACTACGAAGACAACTTGTACAGGTGTTGAAATGTTCCGTAAGTTGCTTGACGAAGGTCGTGCAGGTGAGAACATTGGTGCACTTTTACGTGGTACTAAGCGTGAAGACGTTGAGCGTGGTCAAGTACTTTGTAAGCCTGGTTCAATCAAGCCGCACACAAAATTCGTTTCAGAAGTATACGTACTTTCGAAAGACGAAGGTGGCCGTCATACACCATTCTTCAAAGGTTACCGTCCACAGTTCTACTTCCGTACAACTGACGTAACAGGTGACGTACAGTTACCAGATGGCGTAGAAATGGTAATGCCTGGTGATAACATCAAGATGACTGTAGAGCTAATCTGCCCAATCGCGATGGACGAAGGTTTACGCTTCGCTATCCGTGAAGGTGGCCGTACAGTTGGTGCTGGTGTTGTAGCTTCAATCGTAGA
>NZ_CAMAPC010000074.1 GCF_945859825.1 Pseudoalteromonas holothuriae | reverse complement strand
GATACATTTTCAATAATGTTGGTCTGGTTACGGATAGTCGATGAGAATCGATTCTGCACCGCACCTAATTGTGCACGTTTTGCATCTATCGCACCTATCATCGCATCTACCGAAGCTAAGATATCCTGCGCTTCTCCTACTGACGTAAATGATAAGCCACTGGCATTGGCAAATGCATTATTCGCCCCCACTGATACACCCGCTACAAGGCTGGCTGCTGCCGCTATACCACTTACTGTAAAGCTGTTTATTGAGACCGTACCACCCGTTGCCGCCGCAATTGACGTCATCGTCATACTGATTGTTTGGTTCGCATCTGCACCTACTTGAAACTCTGCACTGAATGAGCCATCTAGTAAGTTTGTGCCACCAAATGTAGTATCTGCTGAAATACGGTTAATTTCTTCCCCTAACTGGCGCATCTCAAGTTGCAATGCCGCTCTATCTGCTTGGGTGTTTGAACCATTTGCCGCTTGACCCGCTAAGGTACGAATACGTTGGAACATACCCGTCATCTCATCCAACGCACCTTCCGCTGTTTGCGCCAATGAAATGCCATCATTCGCATTTCTGTTACCTTGCGTCAAACCATTAATTTGGCTTGTTAAACGGTCTGAAATCTGTAGCCCTGCCGCATCATCTTTTGCACTGTTGATACGAAGACCTGAAGAAAGACGTTGGAATGCTGTATCAAGGGTATTACCTGAGCTCATCAACTGTCTTTGCGCGTTCAAACTTGATACGTTGGTATTTACATAAAGTGCCATAATGATTCTCCTGCGGTAAACCCTGTGTTTACGCTAAACTTAATACTGTTGCTCTTTGAGTCAATTTTACTCTCAAGCTTTGATACTTAAGTTATCGGGCTTACCAGAAAATCCTTTAGCTATTTTTT
>NZ_CAMAPC010000073.1 GCF_945859825.1 Pseudoalteromonas holothuriae | reverse complement strand
ATTAAGCTGCTCTACAGTAATAACCTTTGCTGGCCGTTTAAGCCAAGCATAATAAGCACTGCGGCTTACTTTCATCACTTTGCAGAGCTTAACTACAGGAAACACCGAAGATAACTGCTTAATCGTTTTAAACGTTACTTGGTTTCCTTTAGCAGGAGGGCGCTGGCCTTTTTTAAGATTTCTTTTTCCATCCTAAGTTCTTTATTTTCCTTGCGTAACCTTAAAAGCTCAGCTCGCTCATCAGCATTTAAACTGGCTCCAGATTGCTCAGCTTCAACCTTGGCTTTCCAGTTATAAAGTAATTTATCAGTGATACCTAAAGACGCTGCTGCCTTGGGTACGCTGTAACCTTGCTCGGTTACTAATGCCACAGCTTCTTGTTTAAATTCTGCTGTGTAACTTCTGTTTGTTCGTTTTGTCATTTAACACCTTAATTATTGGATTATATTCCATTATTAAAGTGTCCTGTTTGATTAAAGCAGATCATTTATTGATTTGACGGTAACTACGGGCAGCTTTGATAACCAACACAGCTTTAGCGAAAGCTATGTATATGATGGCTTACACCGTTTAACCAGCAATAAAATAGATACTATTACCACCATTAGTTATGACTATGATGCAGTAGGTAACTTAACCAGTAAGTCTGACTATGCGAGCGAGTATAACTACAGCGACCACCTGAGCGGACACGCGGGTGGCGGTGCCAACGCAGTTAAAAAGGTACAAAAAACCAATGGTACGTGGGCGGGCTTTAGTTACGATGCGCGCGGTAATATGACTAAAGGCGATGGCCTAACCAGTGCCATTTACAATGCCATGGACAAACCAACCTCACTTACTAAAAATGGTATTACCAGCACCTTTGTATATGGCCCAGACCATATGCGCTTTAAGCAGGTTA
>NZ_CAMAPC010000072.1 GCF_945859825.1 Pseudoalteromonas holothuriae | reverse complement strand
TGGGAGCGCCTGACAGTATGGCGTTGGTGTTTGAAGGTCAGTCGATGACGTATGCAGCACTCAACTCAAAGGCGAATCAGCTGGCGCATTATTTAATCGCTCAAGGGGTGAAGCCAGACACCCTTGTTGGGGTGTGTTTACCACGCTCAATGGATATGGTGGTTGCGCTGTTAGGGATTTTGAAAGCTGGCGGTGCATATGTGCCATTAGACCCCAGTTACCCAGCTGCACGCTTGGCTTATATGGTTGAGGATGCACAGCTGTCACTTATTTTAAGTCAAACAGATGTGGAGATGCCGAGGTCATTGAGCTCTGGTCAAGTGATTTGCAGTGATGACGCGCAAGTGATGCGAGACATTGCGGCCTGTGCGCAGAGTGTACCACAGGTGAAGACGTTGACTTCAGCACATCTGGCCTATGTTATATACACGTCGGGGTCGACGGGTAAACCCAAAGGCGTGATGGTTGAACATCGTACCTTTGCGAACTTTATCGGGGCGATGCAGGTACGGCTTGAAGGTGCGCTGAGTGCACCTAATAAGTTGCTCGCGGTGACGACGATAGCATTCGATATTGCGGGGTTGGAGTTGTTTGGTCCACTGTCATATGGAGGGCAAGTTGTGTTGGCCTCAAAAGCGGACAGTGCAGAGCCGAGTCGTTTGAGTGCGTTATTAGAGGCGCAGGATATCAACATCATGCAGGCGACACCAGCGACGTGGTCTTTGTTGTTCAGTGATGGTTGGAGGGGACGAGCAAAGCTGACAGCCTTGTGTGGTGGCGAAAAGCTGAGTACAACCTTAGCCAAAGAGTTGGTTGCATGTACGGGTCGTGTATGGAATTGCTATGGCCCGACGGAGGCATCAGTGTGGTCGATGGTGAGTGAGGTGACACCATCTTCAGTACAGGCAGGTTCAATTTTACTGGCAAA
>NZ_CAMAPC010000071.1 GCF_945859825.1 Pseudoalteromonas holothuriae | reverse complement strand
CCTCCCGCTTGCCAAAGTGGCCAAGCCAATGCCAAACTCTTACCCGCCCCCCCTCTTTGAGCTCGCGAACGTAAATAACCATCTACAAAACCATTTGCTGCCGCATAATCTGTTTGACCTACATTCCCTATCACCCCCGCCATCGACGAAAAGCCTACAAAAAATGCCAAATCATCTTCTTTGCTCGCCTCATCTAAATTCACCAGCCCTTGTGCCTTAACCGCAAAAACCGCCGCTATATCTGCCGCCTCTTTTTGCCTTAGCAACCCATCTCGTAGTATCCCTGCACTGTGAATTATCCCTTTTATTGCACCTTGACTACGACGTATCTCTGCTAGCGTCTCTTTCACCGCCTGCGCATCCGTCACATCCAGCTGATAGTAGCTAACCTCTGCGCCTTGCTCTTGCAAACCCGCTAGATAAGCATTTATCTCCATATCCGCCGAACGTCGTCCTAATAACGCCAACTTGAGCCCCGGGGAACGACTCACCAACGACTGGGCGAATAACCGTCCCAACCCTCCTGCTCCGCCGCTGATAACATAGCACCCCGACAAAGGTAGTCTGGCTGTGTGCTCTGCTAATTCCGTCTCTATCCATGTATGTGTTTCTAATTTACCCGCTATATACCGCAGCCAATTCGCTGAATGTAACCACCACGCCCCCAATTGCTGCGCAACTTCACCTGTCATCTCATCCACACCAATGACCTGAAAGCGCACTTGCGGATATTCCTGTTGCACACTTCTGAACATCCCCACTAGCATCGCCTGTAACGACTGCGCACTCTCTTGTACCAGTATCTGATGATATGCTTGAGACCCTTGGCCATCTGCACGAAGTGCACTACTCAAATACGTCAATAATGTACTGACATATCCTTCATATCTGTGTGCTTCCTCCCTTTGTGAGGAGTTAAGCACCTTCATCATCGGCAGTGCTCCCTGTAACGCATTTTGCGTGTACATCGACAACTCACACCCCCATAC
>NZ_CAMAPC010000070.1 GCF_945859825.1 Pseudoalteromonas holothuriae | reverse complement strand
AACCTGAGATCTGCTTAAGCGATAACTAATGCGTTAAGCTCTACGTCAGTTAAATTAAGGTGTGGCTTATTTTCTTTAAAGCAATAAGCCACCAATCCAGCCACTAAATTCAACATAAAGCCGTTCATACTCCGATGTCTCGAATGTTCAATGAATGATATATTCTTGAGTTGGTCATTAATTGTTTCGATTATAAAACGCTTTGAAAGCATCGCTCTATCCCATAATGACATCGCTTTTGCCTTCATATTTTTGCGAACCGTCGTAATCAGCTTTACCCCTTTATCGAGCAAATCCGCTTCTAAAGCCTTACTTAAATATCCTTTGTCACCGTATAATTTATCCGTCAGGCAGCTCGCTAATTCGCGGACTGGTTGAGTATCATGTACATTTCCTGTTGTCACTTTCGCAGCAACAATTTCACCATGATGATTAACGACTAAATGCAGCTTGAAGCCATAAAACCATCCCATCGTTCCTTTACCTCTCTGGGCTATTCCATCAAAGGTCTTGTGTCTTGGAATACGAATGTTATGGCAGACCTTAATAGATGTAGAATCAATGAATTCAACGCCTGTGGGTTTACCTTTAAGTGAAGTGAAATAGGCACACATTGGCACAATTACTCTCGGCATAACGGCTAGAAATCGTGTGTAACTGAGTAAGTTAGGAAATTCACTTTTGTACATAAGTGATACATAACCAAGGTAGTAGTTTTTGAAATCACGATGATGTGACATGTGAAAACTAATAACAATAGTCATAATTTCACTGGTCGTCATACGGCCTGCTCGCTGACGTTTTTGGGTGCCATCTTCGAGTAATTGTTTTTTCCATTGGGGTATAAATACTTTGCAAAAATCATCGACATCGCAAAACAATTCAACTAATTTAATCATGCCTGTTCCTTGTTTATCCAATCGTTCTTGGTCGAAAGATCGGATCTCGGAACAGGCATTTAGTTCAATTTCTTAAACGAGATTCAGGTT
>NZ_CAMAPC010000069.1 GCF_945859825.1 Pseudoalteromonas holothuriae | reverse complement strand
GCTCGATAACATGGCCTTGCGCATTCACTGTAAAGCGTAGACGCCCAGCTGCATCGTAAAACAATTGGCTGCTGCGGTCGTGCTCTGAACGGCTGATTTTGCTTGCAAGCTCTACTTCATTTGCCGCGTCGCCATAACTTACCGTATTAGCATAAGCAATGGTTTCTACGAGTTGCCCTGCGTTATCGTAGCGACTTTCTTTAATCACTGCTTGTGCATTATCTAGCAAGGTTAAAGTAAAGCGTGGCTGCCCTTTATCGTTGTAGAGCGTTTTAAGCTTACTGTCCGCCTCTTGAGTCAGTTGAGCGTAACTCACTGTGGATTTAACCAAATAAGCGGCATTGAAAGTGCCTGCTTTTAAGTGCGTTAGCCCGTCACTTGTTATAGAGGCGCGCGCGCCCCAGCGAATTAACTCATACACACGCCCTTGTGCATCGTAGTGCCACTGAGTAACCCCGCCATCAGCGTTAATATGTAATGACTTGCGACCACTTTTATCGTAGCTGGTGTATTCACTTACCTTGGGCTGTTCACTGGCATTGTTTATAGTGCGTGCGACTACGTCGTAGGCAAACGCTCCTTCGTTGAAATCAAATTGATCAACTTTTAAAAACACCTCCCTTGCGACATTAATGTTGTTGCTCAATTGATGCGTCGCAATGCGGTTGCCGTTATTGTCATAGTCAAAATAACGCACGTTACCTTTTAACGTCATAAACCCTGGCAGTGTTACCGAGCTTGAACTGACATCACGACTTTCTACACCACTGCTCATAACGTCCATCGGTGGCTCTACCGGACCAATATCATCAATGGGGTTATTCGATTGTGTCGTAGGTGATCCATATTGCAAAGAGGTGCTGATAAACTCAGCGGTAAGTTGGTTAGCTTCGTTATATACAAAGTAACTAATGTGCTGGTTATCAAACTCAGAGTCTCGACTATAGCCACTGTTTTGGTCTTTTAACTTGCCACCAAAGTTTTCTGCTTTCTTAACTAGATTATTGTTATCGTCATACTCATAGTTAGTAACTTGGTCACCCTGAATGGTTTGAGCTAAGCGCCCTAGCGCATCGTATAGGTAGTCGGTGTTAAGTGCATTGCTGC
>NZ_CAMAPC010000068.1 GCF_945859825.1 Pseudoalteromonas holothuriae | reverse complement strand
TTGGTGCAACATACTGGCTTTGCATAATGGCCACATCAGCCCCAGCAAGTGCCTTTCGGTCTATTTTTCCATTGGGGGTTAATGGCCACTGCCTCATCACCACAAAGGCTGAAGGCACCATATAATCTGGTAACGACTCCTGCAGCGATGACTTAATAGCGCGCAACAGCCCCCCTTCATCCACCTCTTGGCTATCAGGGATAATATAAGCCACGAGTTGTTTGTGCTGATGATTGCATTCTACTAACTGCACCAAAGCAGATTTTACACCTGGCGCTATCAATAGCTTATTTTCGATTTCTCCTAACTCAATCCTATAACCTCGGACTTTCACTTGTGCATCGACACGGCCAATAAACTCTAAACAGCCATTTGGTAAATAACGGACTAAATCACCCGTTTTATAGAGGCGAGAATAACCCTTCACTTTATCCTGTTCATTGGCAAATGGATGTACAACAAAACTTTCTTCTGTTAAGTCAGGTCGATTTAAATAACCACGGGCAAGCCCTGCCCCACCAATATATAACTCTCCCGTTACCCCTCTTGGAAGAAGGTTTCTCTGGCTATCCAGTACAAAAAAACATGTATTACTTATGGGAAACCCAATATTGGTTGGCACTGTAGATACGGTTTCAAAATCAACCATGGAAGATAATACCGTCGTTTCCGTTGGGCCGTAGCAATTAACTAATCGACAGTTTTTGACCCAATTCGTAATGTCTTTTTGTTCAGCTGCTTCACCACCAATAGTTATTACTTCGACATTGGGGAGTTTTTCTGCATCCAAGGACTTTAAAAATGCTGCCGGAATAGAAACATGAGTTGTCCTACAGTCAAGAGGTTGTTCAATCAGATCTTGATAGCCACTCAATAAGATAACCCTTGCGCCCGACAGTAGCTCTCTGAACAAGTGCCCACTTCCAGCATCGAATGAGAATGAAGTACAATGCAAACAAACTGACTTTTCTGTCAAATTTAAAAACCGGATATTATCTACAACTAAGTTCGAAACACTCCTATGCTCTACCATCACCCCTTTTGGCTTTCCGGTTGACCCTGAAGTGTAAATCACATATGCAAGATGAGTGGACTCTAATCCTTCAATCTTACGGTTCTGTGTCTCACATTGCTGTAGCTGCGTAACAATG
>NZ_CAMAPC010000067.1 GCF_945859825.1 Pseudoalteromonas holothuriae | reverse complement strand
GTGATAACATCAAGATGACTGTAGAGCTAATCTGCCCAATCGCGATGGACGAAGGTTTACGCTTCGCTATCCGTGAAGGTGGCCGTACAGTTGGTGCTGGTGTTGTAGCTTCAATCGTAGAATAATCTATAGATTGCAGTAACACTGTAAAAAAAGGTCACTTCGGTGGCCTTTTTTAATGCTTGTAGGTTGGATAATTGGTAAGCGCCATCCGGCGATGTAAACTTAGCGGTTGTTAGATAGGCTCATTTCACCTTGCGCAAAAGGAATGTGAGTGCTTCGCACTCTGTCATTAAACTTTTGCACGTTCACGCATTAAGAAAAGCCCGAGCCTAGGTTCGGGTTTTTTTATGTTTAAAATATGAGAAGGTGGCACTGTTACAAGTGAATGTTGGTGCTTGTCGCTTCAATCGTAGAATAATCTATAGATTGCAGTAACATTGTAAAAAAGGTCGTTTCCTGATAAAGGATGCGGCCTTTTTAATGCTTGGAGCTCGTAAGTCGGGTAAGAGAAGCATCGTCTGACAATGGTGAGTTGTATAGTGCAAGGGGTAATGACAAAGTGCGAAGCATTTGCATTTCCTTTGTGCAAGGTGAAACAAGCAAGTTTAACCACTGCTAAGGGCTTCACCACCTAGATAAACTTTATGTAAAGCAAACTTACTCACTGCGTTCGCTGTCGTTAAGCCTTTACACGTTAAAACATTGACCTATTGTAATACCGGAACATTTATTTAATGCAATTGGTATTAATTATTTTGAGGGGCTAAACCTGATCTTGCTGCGTTATAAATTTCTCATTTAGCGCAACTAAATAGCGAAACTCTTACCCTGTGATCGACAAGGTTTCATTGCCTAAAAGTAGAGCGCTAAATTAAGTGAATTGGTGTGAACTGTAAAAAGCCCCCAAAACGATTTTGGAGGCTTTTAATAATTCTATTTTGTTTAAAACCGATTAGCAGTTTTCATTTTCAGCTTTAGCGGCTTCTTTAACGTTCTCACAGGCATCTTCAATGGCGTTTTTGCTATCGGTTACCATTTCATCGATTTTTTCACCAGCATCCTCTGCTGGACCGTCTGAACAACCTGCCAGTGCAAGTAAAGCAACAACACCGACGGCTTTTGTTAGATTCATGATATTCATAATGTGCTCCTTCAAGCCTAAGCTTTGGGCTTTTTAACGAGTGA
>NZ_CAMAPC010000066.1 GCF_945859825.1 Pseudoalteromonas holothuriae | reverse complement strand
TGTATTAGTTCAGACAAGATCTGACACATCAACTTGAAAAAGTGAGAGTTACCCGTTTTGATAAAAGGTGTCGAATCTTTAAATCAAAACATATAAGAGGTAACTCTCATGCTACATACTAACAATCCAATTATTAAACACAAAGCGGGTTTACTTAATCTTGCAGAAGAACTTGGCAACGTATCAAGAGCCTGCAAAGTGATGGGCGTATCCCGTGATACATTTTATCGTTATCAAGAATTAATCGAAGACGGTGGACTTGATGCGTTAATTGATAAAAGTCGTAGAGCGCCAAACTTAAAAAATAGAGTTGATGAAGCAACTGAACAAGCCGTTATTAAATACGCTGTCGATTATCCAGCTCACGGCCAACACAGAACGAGTAATGAACTCAGAAAACAAGGCGTATTCGTTTCTGGCAGCGGTGTTCGTTCAATATGGCTACGTCATGACCTAGAGAACTTTAAAAAGCGTCTCAAGGCGCTAGAAAATAAAGTGGCTAACGAAGGTATTATTCTCACCGACGCCCAAGTAGCTGCGCTTGAAAAGAAAAAACATGATGACGAAGCGTGTGGTGAAATTGAAACGGCTCACCCAGGTTATCTAGGCTCTCAAGATACATTTTACGTCGGTAATCTCAAAGGCGTTGGACGTATCTACCAACAAACCTTCGTTGATACATACAGCAAAGTAGCGTTCGCTAAGCTCTACACCACGAAAACGCCAATTACTGCGGCTGACATACTCAACGACAAAGTACTGCCGTACTTCGAACAGTACGAGCTTCCTATGCTACGTATTCTGACCGATAGAGGCACTGAATATTGTGGCAAAGTCGAACATCATGATTACCAGTTATATCTCGCTATTAATGATATTGATCATACAAAAACCAAAGCTATGTCACCGCAAACAAATGGTATCTGCGAACGCTTCCACAAAACGATACTCAATGAATTCTATCAAGTTACATTCCGTAAAAAGCTATATAGCTCATTAGAGGAATTGCAAAAGGATCTGGACGAATGGATGATTTATTACAATAATGACCGAACTCATCAAGGAAAAATATGCAGTGGCAGAACGCCATTGGAAACTTTATTAGATGGAAAATTGATCTGGGCTGAGAAAAATTTAGCTCAAATCTAGACTGACAGTCACCGATTAAAAAACGGGTAACTGTCAGATCAAGTCTGAGCTAGTACA
>NZ_CAMAPC010000065.1 GCF_945859825.1 Pseudoalteromonas holothuriae | reverse complement strand
TAGTGACAGAGCCGGAGCTGAAGTTTATGTGTTACTTCAGCTCATCTTCAGCGATATTGGGCGACTTTGGAAGCTGTGACTATGCGATAGGGAATCGTTACCAGATGGCCTATGGGCATTATAGAGAGCAACGTGTTGCGGCGGGTGATTTGTCAGGACAGACATGGGTGGTGAACTGGCCACTTTGGACGTCAGGTGGAATGGGACACTCGCAGGCTCAAAGTCGCAAGTTGTATTTGCAATCGAGTGGTCAAGAAGGGCTAAGTAACGAAGCGGGTCTAGAAGTGTTTGCAGAGTTGTTAGCGGGCCCGAGTGTGCAGAGATTGATATTGGTGGGAGAGCGAGAGCGCACAGAGCAGATAGTGAAGGCGTTGGAGCAGCCGATAAAGATACCAGTTCAGGAGGCAAAGGAGCAGGTTCGTTCATTAATAGTTGATGATGAGCAAGAAGAAGCACTGGCCCTTGCGTTAGACAAGGCACTGAAACGACAGGTGAGTGAGTTGTTGAAGATACCGGATTCAGAGTTGGAAGATGATGAGAATCTGGTTGATTATGGGTTTGACTCACTGGGTTTGGCAAGCTTTGCGGAACGATTATCGGTGCTTTATCAGTTGGATATTACGCCGGCGGTATTTTTCAGTCATAGCAACTTAGGGTTGTTGAGAAAGCATTTGATTTCGAGCTATGGTGAGCAGTTACGGGCACATTATGGTTTGGGAGTTGAGACAACGGCGCAGACGAAGCTAACGCGTGATGTAGTGACGAAGCATACGGGTTCCCAAGAGGATGAGTGCTTGGTTATCACAGGGATGAGTGGTCGTTTTGGAAAAGCGCAGAATGTGTCGGACTTGTGGCAGTTGCTGGCGGAGGGAGAGAGCTCGGTGACGAGTTTAGCGCAAAGACGGCAGATATTGGATGATGGTGGTGCGATACCGAGCAGTGGTTGGCGTTGTAGCGTGATAGAAGGAGAGCGCGCGTTTGACAATGTTTTTTTTGATATATCACCACGAGAGGCCCAGTGGATGGACCCCAGACAAAGAGTATTGCTAGAGGCGGCTTGGCACTGTTTGGAAGATGCGGGTTTGGTTGCGGATGAGCGACATAAGATAGGGATGTTTATAGGAGTAGAGCAAGGAGACTATCAGTTACTGACACGAGGAGGGGGGAGTATTACAGCGAACCATGATGGCGTATTGGCATCGCGTTTGGCGTATTTTTTAAATTTATCGGGTCCGGTAATGGCATTAAATACGGCATGTTCATCGGGTTTGGTTGCGA
>NZ_CAMAPC010000064.1 GCF_945859825.1 Pseudoalteromonas holothuriae | reverse complement strand
CTTGCTATTGGTTTTGCGTTTCAAGATATGACTGAAAACCTCATTGCTGGTGTTGTCATGGGGGTACGCAAACCATTTAAAGTGGGTGATATCATTGAAGCTGATGACACCTTGGGCACAGTCAAGCAAATAAACCTACGCAACACCTTAATTGAAACCTTTTATGGTCAACTTTGTGTTACCCCGAATAAGATACTATTTAGAAACAAGCTGCTCAATTACTCCACCCTCAAAAAGCGTCGTATAGAAATTCCCGTTGGGATTTCTTATGCCGATGATATTAATCAAGCACGCGAGGTGATTGAGCAAGCCATTAATAACCTCGACTTTGTTAAACACAAAGAAGAAACCGCCGTGTATGCCAGTGGTTTTGGTGACAGCGCCATCGACCTGCTTGTTTGGTTTTGGATTGACTACCCAGGAGATGGCAACTTTATGGATATTCGCCACCAAGCGATTGTTGCAATCAATCAAACCCTCAATGATAACGACATTTTAATTCCGTTTCCTATTCGCACATTGGACTTTAATGCAAAAGGAGGCACCACCTTGCAAGATGTACAAAGTACAGGTGAGCAGTAATTACATACACTCGGTAAGACTTACAAGGCCAGTACGCACTAAAAACATAATATACTGATTTTAAATGAAAATAAAACTGGCACGGACGCTGCAACACCCTCTGTGTATAACGATTAATTGCAAATGATGATTTATCCATTTGCCACATATTTAAAATTGAAGGAGCACATTATGTCGAACAGTGATTTTAATTTAAAACCCGTTGCAGAGCTTATTAAAGTACTTAATGGTGGCATTGAATTTTACTTAGATGCAAAAAAGAAAGTTGACAACCTTGAGCTTGAGCGCATTTTTGAAATGAATGTGCTAGAAAAAACCAAAGCCGTATCCGCATTGCAGCCATTTATTGTGGCCGACAAAGGTGACGTTGAAGACGACAATGCATTCAGTGTTGAACTGCGCGAAACTTATACCAAAGTCATCGCATTAATCAGCACAGATAAAGAGCACACGTATATTTCTCAGCTTGAAGAAGTGGAAGATAAGGTCCTTGAGAAAGTAGACGCCGCACTTGAGCAAACACTGCCACAAGACTGCCAACGCGTACTACGTGAAATACGCATGACAATGCAAGCATGTCATGACGAAATGAAAACATTGCAGGATATTACAGCCTAATTGCCAAATAGGCTTGAGGAGGCCCCATGTTACGCTGGTCAATCACATTTTTAGTACTTGCTCTTATTGCCGCAGTATTAGGGTTTGGTGGCATCGCAGGTGCAGCAGCAAGCATTGCTAAGATATTATTTTTTATTTTTGTTGCATTCTTAGTACTGTCTTTTATTTTTTCACTCGTTAAAAAGCCCAAAGCTTAGGCTTGAAGGAGCACATTATGAATATCATGAATCTAACAAAAGCCGTCGGTGTTGTTGCTTTACTTGCACTGGCAGGTTGTTCAGACGGTCCAGC
>NZ_CAMAPC010000063.1 GCF_945859825.1 Pseudoalteromonas holothuriae | reverse complement strand
AAATTGATCTGGGCTGAGAAAAATTTAGCTCAAATCTAGACTGACAGTCACCGATTAAAAAACGGGTAACTGTCAGATCAAGTCTGAGCTAGTACATCTACCCATTGCCTGCGGTGCTCATAACTTTTGCCTGTTACCGTATCATCACCACACAAAAAAGCACGGCGAACACACCGTGATATACAGTGATAGTATTTTGTATCAACAAGACTTACCTGTCTTTTACGTGCCGTTGCCATGTTAGCTGCCTACCTTTTGACCAGATAGATAAAAGATAGGTAGTGAACAAAAAACATGCAAATAAAAATGGATGTCTTGTTTATTTTTTGTTTATTTTTTCTGACCCTATTGATTGATCCCTTGAAGCGCGTTATAAAAAGCTTCCAAAGTTACGATAGTGCTACCACCATCACTTAAGTCAATATCATCATCTATATGTACTTTTTTACCTACCAAATCTATTTCTATATTAAAAATATTAAATTCAAAAGTTCGCTTTTCACAAATTCCACTTTCCTTTAAATTCTCAATTTCTGATATAAGAAGGTTTCGAGTATGATCGTCACACTCTTCATTTATAAATACTTCTAAAAGATGATTTTTCATAAAATATCCACATTATCTTTATTAAAACGGGAAAGCTGTCTTTATGACACCATCTCTAACATTTACATGAATTATCGATGTAGGTGCACCTGATTTACTTATTCCTATCTGTTTCCCAACATCATATTGTATCGAGTGGCCTTGTTACCGATTAATTCCTTTTAAAGCAAACACTTAAATCATTACGGTTAAGCTGACCAAGATTTTGGTAATTCGTTATACAATACTCGGTCGAATGCTCACTTCGCAATTCATCAGGAACAGGAGCTAACCACAAAGTTGAATCATCGGCATAAGATATATTCAAATGAAACACACCAAACCGAATGCCGCGTTCTTCAGAGGCGGAACTTTTGCCTAACAGAACTTCATCAGTCTCTATTTTTGGCTCAACCTTACCCGAAGGCATAAGTAGCCAATCAAAATTAACCGCATGAGCATCTTCACCTGTATGATTTATTCTAAATGCTCCATATATCAAATCATTTTTATCTGGTTCTAGAGCTCTAACAATCACGTAAACCCCTTTATCGACACGCTCGTATTGCCACCCGTTCTTATCTTCACTGCATGCAAATAGACAAATGATACCAAGCGACACTAATAATTTTTTCATCAATGATTATCCCAAAGGAATGTAGAAGGCGCAGAACAGCCACCACCCTTGCAATTTCGTAATTGGTAGTCTGTCCTAATTAATTTTGACTCTTTATAATTTGGAAATATTTTATAGTTAAGTTTATCACTATAAATACCTAATAACTTTATATCCTCTGGGTCTGCATATTCTCCCCAGCTTTGATCATCCAATGGCATTAACTTTGATCGCTTATTCTCATTAAGCTTTGATCACGACAATCACTCGATAATGATCACTTTTGTGTTCTTAATGATTTTGCC
>NZ_CAMAPC010000062.1 GCF_945859825.1 Pseudoalteromonas holothuriae | reverse complement strand
AAGAAGTAAATGCAAATGCAACCTGCTCTGTGACCACCTGTACGGTGCCTTGCTCAGTCTCTTTAAGTACTGTGCGTAAAATCTCGTGGCGCGCAATGATACGCTGCATCGCTCGGTTAGCTACATCTATATCAAATGCGCCTTTAACACGCAGGGCCGTTGGCATGTTGTACTCGCTGCTGCCCCCTTGTAGTTGATCTATCAACCACAAACGCTGTTGTGAAAATGACACCGCATCCCCCCCTTCACGGCGGGCCACAGGCTGTATAGAAATCATATTATCGCTGACATCCGAGTTACTTAATAACTCAGCCAGTTGCGCTATCGTCGGAGACTCAAATACCGACTTAAGTGTCAACTCAATCTGGCATTGGGCTTTAATCATAGCCATTAAACGAGCAGCTGATAACGAATGTCCACCTAGCTCAAAGAAATTCGCTGTAGTACTGATTTTGTCTGATTCAAGGTTGAGTAGCTCTGCAAATATCTCAACCAGCGTCTCTTCTAACGCCGTCTTTGGTGCAACATACTGGCTTTGCATAATGGCCACATCAGCCCCAGCAAGTGCCTTTCGGTCTATTTTTCCATTGGGGGTTAATGGCCACTGCCTCATCACCACAAAGGCTGAAGGCACCATGTAATCTGGTAACGACTCCTGCAGCGATGACTTAATGGTGCGCAACCACTCATTTTCGTCCTCGATTTCACCATTTGGAATCAAATAAGCGATTAGTTGCTTCTGTTGCTCTTCGCTGTCGGCAACCAATACCAAACAGGCTGATATACTTTCAAAATCAGAAAGTTGTGCTTCTATTTCACCAAGTTCAATACGGAAGCCTCTTATCTTTACCTGATCATCTATTCGACCAATGTATTCTAAATTACCATCTGGTAAATAACGGGCTAAATCACCTGTTTTATATAGCCGAGAGTAACCCTTCGCTTTATCTTGTTTACTAGCAAATGGATGTACAACAAAACGATCATCGGTTAACTCAGGTCTATTTAAATAGCCCCGAGCAAGACCCACCCCGCCGATATATAACTCTCCGACTCCACCAAATGGGGTTAGCTCTTTATTACTATTAAGAACAAAAAGTTGCGTATTATTTATCGCCCTTCCTATGGGGATACAGTCAGCAGGGCTATTGCTAGAGCTATCCCAATAAGACACATCAATGGATGCCTCTGTTGGACCGTATAAATTATGCAACACAGCACCAATTTTCAGCTTGTAGAAATCACTTACCTGTTGAGAAAGTAGTGCCTCACCACTACAGAATACCTGCCTAATAGTTTTACATTTTTGTAGCTCGCCGAAAGACAACATATTGCTCAACATAGAAGGAACAAAATGTAGCTTAGTGACTGCATGTTGCTGGATTAAATCTGATAGATAAATAGAATCTTTGTGACCCTCGGGTTTAGCAAGCAAAAGCTTTGCTCCGGTCAGCAACGGCCAAAAAAACTCCCAAACGGATACATCGAAACTGAACGGTGTTTTTTGTAAAATACAATCATCAGTAGACGAACCGTATTCAGAGTCCATCCAATTTATGCGATTTACTAATGAGTAGTGTTCAACCATCACCCCTTTTGGCTTTCCGGTTGACCCTGAAGTATAAATCACATATGCAAGATGAGTGGACTCTAATCCTTCAATCTTACGGTTCTGTGTCTCACATTGCTGTAGCTG
>NZ_CAMAPC010000061.1 GCF_945859825.1 Pseudoalteromonas holothuriae | reverse complement strand
CTCCTGCGGTAAACCCTGTGTTTACGCTAAACTTAATACTGTTGCTCTTTGAGTCAATTTTACTCTCAAGCTTTGATACTTAAGTTATCGGGCTTACCAGAAAATCCTTTAGCTATTTTTTAATATTTTTTTATCTTTATGTTTTTAAATACTTTATTTACATCACCAAACTACAAACAAAAATTCAATCCGAGTATAAAACTTACACTCTAATGCTCTCTATCCCATTGAAGATACTAACTTTAAAATGGAAAAAATATATTTATAGATACACTTTATCTAAAAAGCAAAAAAGCGTCTCATTAAGACGCTTTCCTTAAAACTAAGCTGAGTGGATATCATTAGCCTTGTAGTAATGACAGCGCCGATTGAGGTCGCTGATTAGCCTGACCTAAAATGGTACTACTGGCTTGCTGTAAAATCTGTGCTTTTGTCAATGCCGCAGTCTCTGCCGCAAAATCTGCATCTTTAATTCGCGAACGCGCTGCTGATACATTTTCAATAATGTTGGTTTGGTTACGAATGGTCGATGAGAATCGGTTCTGCGCAGCACCCAACTGAGCTCGTTTCGCATCTATCGCTCCAATCATCGCGTCTACCGAAGCGAGAATATCTTGTGCCTCACCAACTGATGTAAATGATAAGCCACTGGCATTGGCGAATGCATTATCCGCTCCCACTGATACACCCGATACAAGACTGGCTGCTGCCGCTAAGCCGCTAACCGTAAAGTTATTGATAGAAACTGTGCCACCCGTTGCCGCTGCAATTGACGTCATCGTCATACTGATTGTTTGGTTCGCATCTGCCCCAACCTGAAATTCCGCATTGAATGACCCATCTAAGAGATTTCTACCACCAAACGTTGTATCCCCTGCGATACGGTTGATCTCCGTACCCAGCTGCCTAAGTTCAAGTTGTAGCGCCGCTCTATCTGATTGGGTATTTGACCCATTCGCAGCTTGCGCAGCCAAAGTTCTAATACGCTGAAACATACTGGTCATTTCGTCCAGCGCACCTTCCGCTGTTTGCGCTAATGAAATACCATCATTTGCATTTCGGTTACCTTGCGTCAAACCATTAATTTGACTGGTTAGACGGTCTGAAATCTGCAGCCCTGCCGCATCGTCTTTAGCACTGTTAATACGCAGACCTGAAGATAGACGTTGAAAAGCAGTATCTAGTTCATTTCCAGATTTCATTAGCTGTCTTTGTGCATTTAAGCTAGACACATTGGTATTTACGTATAAGGCCATCATGTACCTCTATCTTGTTATCAGTTTAAGTCTCTAAACAAAATAAAGCAAAATACATACCAAAATATAAAAACAACAATAAATCAAACAGGTAGCAATTTTTAAAACAAAAAAATGACGCCCAAAATAACTGGTTAGATTATACACATATTTCTAGGTAATACTTTTGCCGCCGAATGCGGACACATTTTGCCTGCTTTGGCGGATAATCTGGATCATATTGCATCTTAAGGTATGAGCTTTGTCCAAATGAGGTTTTCAAGACGCGAAATGAGCAATGTCGCATGATGGTTTATGTCAGTTAAGAATGACAAAGCAGTTGAAACCTTGGTTTGAACTGAGCGAGCAGCACTAGTTAGATAAAATAGTGCGCTAAAAGGAAAGAGCCAAAATAACGACTTTTATTTTGGCATTAAACTTGCTTTGATAAAGCTTGTTGTGAGTACACACTAGAATTGCCCGAACTTTTCTAGTGTTAAATTTAAGTTATGGCCT
>NZ_CAMAPC010000060.1 GCF_945859825.1 Pseudoalteromonas holothuriae | reverse complement strand
AGTTGGTTGCATGTACGGGTCGTGTATGGAATTGCTATGGCCCGACGGAGGCATCAGTGTGGTCGATGGTGAGTGAGGTGACACCATCTTCAGTACAGGCAGGTTCAATTTTACTGGCAAACTCTTTGCACAATTATCAGCATTATATTTTAGATACGCATCAACAGCTGTTACCGGTTGGGAGTATTGGTGAGCTGTACATAGGGGGCGCCGCGTTGGCGCGAGGTTATCTGAATCGCCCGGTGTTGACAGAAGAACGTTTTATTGCTCACCCGTTTGCCAGTGAATACAAAATGGCGGAGGATGCTCGCTTGTACAGAACAGGTGACTTAGTACGTTATTTACCAGATGGCAGCATGGAATTTATAGGGCGTGTTGATGAACAGGTAAAAGTGCGAGGCTACCGTATCGAGCTGGGAGAGGTAGAGGCGCAGTTATCGGAGATAGAGAGTATCGTATCGGCGGTGGTACAGGTATCCGATAAGCAGACCCATCTGGTGGGTTATGTCATGGCAGACAAAGAAGTCGAGGACGAGAATGAATGGTTGCGGGTTATTAAGTCATCGCTGCAGGAGTCGTTACCAGATTACATGGTGCCTTCAGCCTTTGTGGTGATGAGGCAGTGGCCATTAACCCCCAATGGAAAAATAGACCGAAAGGCACTTGCTGGGGCTGATGTGGCCATTATGCAAAGCCAGTATGTTGCACCAAAGACGGCGTTAGAAGAGACACTGGTTGAGATATTTGCAGAGCTACTTAACCTTGAATCAGACAAAATCAGTACTACAGCGAATTTCTTTGAGCTGGGTGGACATTCGTTATTGGCAGTGAGGTTAATTAGTGCAATTTGCCAACGCTTTGAGTTGGATGTGTCTATAAAAGAAATTTTTCAAGTCAATAACCTTGCAGACTTAAGTGCGTTTATTGAGCGGCAACTAAATTATCGTGAAGCTCTATTGGAAGACGATATGGCGGAGTCGGGTAAGGAGATCTTAATATGAATCAGATAGATAAATTATTGAATGAATTAATTCAAGTCGGTGTAAAAGTAGGTATTACGGATGATAAAAATCTTAGGCTTACTGGTAATGTAGAAGGCCTAGATACTGAATTAATTAGCCAAATTAAGAAAAATAAAAGTGCGATTATTAACTGGACTAAAAGCCAAAAAAGAACTGCAAGTGCGCGGATTATTGAAGCTAGAGGCGAACAGGCACCACCTGCTTTAGCATCGTTTTCACAACAGCGTTTGTGGTTTATAGATCAACTACAAGGGGGCAGCAGCGAGTACAACATGCCAACGGCCCTATGTGTTAAAGGCGCATTTGATATAGATGTGGCTAACCGAGCGATGCAGCGTATCATTGCGCGCCACGAGATTTTACGCACAGTACTTAAAGAGACTGAGCAAGGCACCGTACAGGTGGTCACAGAGCAGGTTGCATTTGCATTTACTTCTTATGACTTAAGTGGCTTAGAGGCCCTAGAGCGAGAGGCTGCGATTCAGTTGCACGTTGCTGAGCATGCCAAAGCGGCCTTTGTGCTGAATGAAGATGTGATGATCAGAGGGGCCTTTATAAACATCAGTACAGATCCACAACAGCCAGAAGGGATTATGCTGTTTAATATGCACCATATCGTTTCTGATGGCTGGTCTAGAGGGATATTGGTGAATGAATTTGTCACTTTGTACGATGCGTTTAAGCAACATAAACCCGATCCATTGGCACCGTTGGCTATTCAGTATGCCGATTATGCGCATTGGCAACATACTTACCTCAAAGGTGAGGTGTTGGATGAACAGCAGCACTATTGGCAAGCACAGTTAGCAGATGTACCTGTGGTGCACGGCC
>NZ_CAMAPC010000059.1 GCF_945859825.1 Pseudoalteromonas holothuriae | reverse complement strand
GGCTCAGCACGGGCGGCTTAAAAGCGATATCGCAATTAGACGATAAAGACAAAACCAAAACCAACCGTGGCTTTACCGACCACGAGCACTTGGATGAACTAGAACTCATTCATATGAACGGACGGGTGTATGATTACAACCTCGGGCGGTTTATGAGTGTTGATCCGGTTATACAAGCACCGGGGAATAGCCAGTCGATAAATCCATATTCGTATATAATGAATAACCCGCTGAGCGGGACAGATCCGAGTGGGTATGAGGCGGAGAAAGCGGCCACGAAGACAACGGTTGTGTCTACAACAGGCAGTAATATAAAACGCCGAGTTAAATCAACGGTGACAAGTGATGGTAATGGTGGTGCGACGGTTACAATTACAGGTGGAAATGGTGCTGCTAGGAGCTCTGTAAAAGCAGCCATAACAGGAAACTTGCAAGGCGCAGGGATGAAAGTTATGGATATTGGTGGGCAAGGAGGGATAGCAAAGCAGAGTGAAGTTGCGAAGCGAGGAGGCGGGGATGGTGCAGGTGGAAGAAGCCATAACCTCCTAGAAGGTAGTGACGGTTCATTAACTGGAGATATAAAGGCTCAATCTCATAATACTCTAGTACAAGCTGGTGAAGAGCTTGGAGTTGATATGGGCGGAGTTGATGCAAGATGGGGAAGCATAAATATTGATGAAAATGGAGGCGGTACAGCAAAGGTGATATGTGATTTGTCGTGCCAAAAAGACGCTGGAGGGCTACTACACGGTAGGGACATGGCAAAGGCTGATTTGTCGGTGACAAGGGTTAGGATGGCTTATCGTCAGAGTCAAAGGACTGTGACCACCGGATTTGCGTATGCATCTGTCGCTATGGGAGGGGGGTACATTGTAGTGAGAGTTGGAGGTGGGGCTTACCTAGCTTGGGGTGGTGCCACAACAATACAAAGAAATGTTAGTTCACAACTTATATCTGAAGTAATAGGTGTGTTTAATGGAACCGTACCATCAACCATGACACCAGCTTTTAACCTGAGTCCTGCTGCAGGCTATATTCTCCCAGCTTCAAGAATTATGAGGTATAAAAATATAAAAGGGATACAAGGAGGGAAGCCTAGAATAAAATATGATCCGAAAAAATCTAAGTACAAAGTAGAGATTAGAGGAGCAGATTAACCTGTTTTTAGTATTATTTATTTGCGAGGAAAGTTAATGGAAGTTAGTTCTTATTATAATAAGAAAGCGGTTGCTATATCAGCGCTTTTAGTTATGTTAACTACACTTTTAGAGTTTATTTTTTGGGATTCTAATAGTGTAGGGCTGATCTCTATGTTTTTTTATTTTAATCTAGTGCTCTGTTTTCTTTTCTCATTAAGCAAGAACGAGCAGCCCAAATTGATTAACAGTGAAAAATCGGTAAATTATCAAGTTTGTATTGATTTAATGGTACTGAAAACTGTGATTTATGTTTTTATTTCCGATCTATTGCACATTCCAGAAAGGTATTACAGCTTTACAGGAGTCGCGCTTTTAATTGGTATACTTCCAGTGGTATCACTGACATTAAAAACAAGTGAGTTTATCACTTCTGAGCGCAATACAAAAAAAAGCATGCTGATTGCGTTATTAGTAATCATCACTTTGTTTATAGCCGCAATGTATGCTTTTAATAAAAGCCAATCATTTTGGATGTTTCTGGCGCCAAACGAGGTGTATTTTTAATAATATTATAATAAAAATAATAAATTGAAAAATAAACAAAATAAAAAAAATAAACAAGACACCCATTTTTATTTGCGCATTTTTTGTTCATCGCCTATCTTTTATCTATCTAGTCAAAAGGTAGGCAGCTAACATGGCAACGGCACGCAAAAGACAGGTAAGTCTTGTTGATACAAAATACTATCACTGCATTTCACGGTGTGTTCG
>NZ_CAMAPC010000058.1 GCF_945859825.1 Pseudoalteromonas holothuriae | reverse complement strand
TTGTGTTGTATGTAGATGATAAAAAAGCCAAGCGGTTGAATGATAAAGCCATACTTATTCGTTGGCACAAATTATTCAAAGGCACGCTGCTTACACAAAAATATCTACAAGGCGATAAGCTAGATAAAGCGCAACAATTCTTTTTAAATCGCACCATTGCCGATTATCGTAAACGACTGGCGGATATAAGCTGGTTTATGCGCGTACTCAATGAAGATATAAAATAAACTAGACACCCACTTTTATTTGCTTGTTTTTCATTCATTGCCAAAAAATAAACAAGACACCCATTTTTATTTGCGCATTTTTTGTTCATCGCCTATCTTTTATCTATCTAGTCAAAAGGTAGGCAGCTAACATGGCAACGGCACGTAAAAGGCAGGTGAGTTTGGTTGATACAAAATATTATCACTGTATATCACGGTGTGTTCGCCGTGCTTTTTTGTGTGGTGATGATACGGTAACAGGCAAAAGTTATGAGCACCGCAGGCAATGGGTAGAAGATAAACTACTAGGGCTAGCCAAAGTATTTTGTATTGATGTGTGTGCTTATGCAGTGATGAGCAATCATACGCATATTGTGTTGTATGTGGATGATAAAAAAGCTAAGCGGCTGAATGATAAAGCCATACTTATTCGTTGGCACAAATTATTCAAAGGCACGCTGCTTACACAAAAATATTTACAAGGCGATAAGCTGGATAAAGCGCAACAATTCTTTTTAAATCGTACCATTGCCGATTATCGTAAACGACTGGCGGATATTAGCTGGTTTATGCGCGTACTCAATGAAGATATAGCCAGAAAAGCCAATAAAGAAGATAACTGCACAGGCCGATTTTGGGAAGGGCGTTTTAAATCTCAAGCACTCTTAGATGAAGCCGCACTGGCAGCCTGTATGGCGTATGTTGACTTAAACCCCATCAGAGCGAAGATGGCAAAAACACCAGAAGACTCTGAGCACACCAGCGTGCAAAAGCGAATTAAATCAGCCAAAGACGCTAAACAACCCAAACAACTTGCCCGCTTTGCAGGTAGCCCCAGAAAACACATGCCCAAAGGGCTGCCCTTTGAGTTAAAGTCATACTTAGAGTTAGTTGAGCTAACAGGGCGTTGTATGCGAGAAGACAAACGCGGGCATATAGAGCAGCGCACACTTCCTATTTTAGAGCGATTAAACATAGCACCTGAAAACTGGTTAAAACTCACCACACAATTTACCAAAGTGTTCAAAGGGGCGGTAGGGCGACCCAATAAGCTTGATGGCTACTACACACATTTAGAAGTAAAACGGCGAACCAGCATCAGCCAATGTGAAAAGTTATTCGCTTAAATTACTCTATAACCGAAAACACCAATGATGCTGATAAAGTAGGCAAAACCGCGACTAATTTTTTGTAATTACCATTCAAATCCTCGGATAAAACTAAAAATAGTAGTGAAAAGTGCTTTTGGCATAAAATAATATCAAAGGAGCTGGCTTTGAATGTCCATTGTCTGATTATTTAATAATGGCTGTCTAGTTTATTGGTTGTCTGGATTTACGAATGGCGCACTGACATCTGCGAGTGCGACTGTTGGTAAAGCTAATATCAGTGTAACAGATATCGGTGGTGAGAATCATAAGGCCTCAGTGAGAGTGTCGGGTGATGGTAGTGGTTCTAGTAAAAAAGAGCTCGTGAATCAAGAAAATACGGAGGAAAGTCAGCCGGGTCGTACTGTTTTCAGAAAGCAAGTCAATTATGAATTTCCTGTATATAACAAGGATGGTTCTCCAGTAGTGCTTTATGAGACAGGTGGGAACTGGAAAGATACTTCATGGGATGAAGCATTTTCAGCTGCAATGGGATTTATTTTCGGGATACCTAAACTGCCTGACCTCACAACTGGAGTAGCTATACCCTTAGGGATTCAATTTCGAGCTATGAATTGGCATAGGGTTCCTTACTATGAAAGTTATAAGAAAACTCATGTATACTCAATGAGTAAGTCGGACCCAGTGCGCATTCTCATGACTTTGATCACCGATTCTCATCAGCTTTGATCACTTGATTTATCATTTTGTAGAGCCGTTTTTAAATTAGCTTAACTGATCATCATCAGTCAATTTATTTAACTG
>NZ_CAMAPC010000057.1 GCF_945859825.1 Pseudoalteromonas holothuriae | reverse complement strand
AGCTGGGTCGTGATGGTGCATTAGAATTATCACCAACAGTATTTTTTGAATACCCAACAATAGCAAGCTTTGCAGAATACTTAGCACAAGAACACAGTGAAGTGTTTATCAAGCGGTTTGGCATGAAGACAGCTCATACTCAGCAAAATAAAATGGGAGTCGATGCGATAGAGAATACGTCATCCTCAGATACGGTGACACGCTTGGATTGGTTGCTTGATAGCAAAGATGCTGGTACGCAACAAAAAGCGACTGGAAGTGCAAGTACTGCCATTATTGGTATGAGTGGTTGTTTTCCTGGAGCCAGAGATCTAACTGAATTTTGGGAAAATATCCGTGATGCCAAGGATTGTATCAGTGAGATCCCCGCTGAACGTTGGGATTGGCGGGCGCTCGAAGCTAAAAAACTGTCAGATGTGAAATGGGGCGGATTTATGGAGGGAGTTGAGGAGTTTGATGCATTGTTCTTCGGCATTTCTCCTCGAGAAGCTCAGTTGATGGACCCGCAGCAACGTCTGTTGATGACTTACACATGGAAAGCTTTAGAAGATGCTGGTTATGCGCCGCAAAGTTTGGCTGGTTCGGATACTGCGATATTTGTAGGTACAGCTAATACGGGTTATTCAGAGCTTTTGGCGATGGCAGGTAATAAAGTTGAGGGCTACTCATCAACGGGCATGGTGTCCTCCGTGGGGCCAAATCGCATCAGCTATCTACTTAATATTCACGGACCGAGTGAACCTATCGAAACTGCATGTTCGAGTGCTTTAGTGGCAATCCATCGTGCTGTTGGTGTTATCGAGGCTGGGTTGAGTAAGATGGCGCTTGCTGGCGGTATCAATACATTATTATCAGCGATGACACATGTTGCGTTTGATAAGGCGGGTATGCTCTCACCAGATGGTCGATGTAAATCGTTTGGACAAAATGCCAATGGCTATGTACGTGGTGAAGGGGTAGGTATATTACTGCTTAAGTCTTTAACAGAGGCTGAGCAAGATGGAGATCATATCTATGGTGTGATCCGGGGCACCGCAGTCAATCATGGTGGCCGAGCAAACTCTCTGACAGCACCAAATCCCAAAGCACAGGCGCAGTTGCTAGAAGCTGCGATACGTAAAGCGGGGGTTGACCCTCGTACAGTGAGTTATATAGAAGCACACGGTACGGGAACTGAATTGGGAGATCCAATTGAAATAAATGGGCTTAAAAGCGCATTTAAGCATTTATATAACGATGCCAATATAGCCGCTGAACGCCAGCAGGATTATCAAGAAGCACACTGTGCTTTGGGGTCAGTCAAGAGTAATATTGGTCATTTGGAATTGGCAGCAGGCGCAGCTGGGGTGATCAAAACTTTACTGCAATTTAAACACAAAACCTTGGCAGCCAGTTTACACAGTGAACCACTTAATCCACATATTAAACTAGCGCAAAGCCCGTTTTATCTTCTGCATAAGACACAGCCATGGCATGCCTTGAAATCAGCACAGGGAGAGGAATTACCACGTCGAGCAGGGGTGAGTTCTTTTGGCTTCGGTGGCGTGAATGCCCATATTGTACTAGAAGAATACCGAGTTGCACCAGTGGCTTTAGAATCTCAACAAGGCTCTGTGGTAGTTGTTTTATCAGCAAAAACGCAGGATGCGTTGCTGCGTCAGCAACAAGGCTTATTATATTATCTTAATCACACACACGCGCGCATTTCGTTAGGCGACCTTGCTTATACACTACAAGTGGGTCGTGATGCGATGGCTGTCCGTTGGGCTACCACGGTTTTTGATTTAAATGAACTCAAAGATAAACTAGTGCGAGGTATTGATGGCGAACAACACATTAACAATGTTTATGTGGGTGGCGACAAATCTAGTCGAGAACAATATGGTTTGCTGAATAACGATGCCGAATTTAATGAAACTATATTAAAGTGGCTATCGTTAGGTAAGAACTATAAATTGGCGCAGTTGTGGGCGGGTGGTTTTAATTTGGATTGGCATTTATTGTATGGTGAGGTAATGCCACGACGTATCAGTTTACCGACCTACCCATTTGCACAGCAACGTTGTTGGGTAGATATAGACTCAAGTGTGTCGCGTCAAGGCTCGCAGGGCGAACCGGGTAAACAACAGGGTGCCACACAGATACATCCATTGC
>NZ_CAMAPC010000056.1 GCF_945859825.1 Pseudoalteromonas holothuriae | reverse complement strand
CTGTTACCGTATCATCACCACACAAAAAAGCACGACGAACACACCGTGAAATGCAGTGATAGTATTTTGTATCAACCAAACTCACCTGTCTTTTACGTGCCGTCGCCATGTTAGCTGCCTACCTTTTTGACCAGATAGATAAAAGATAGGCAATGAATGAAAAACAAGCAAATAAAAGTGGGTGTCAAGTTTATTTAGTTTCACACATCAATACAAAATACTTTGGCTAGCGCTAGCAGCTTACCTTCTACCCATTGTCTGCGGTGCTCATAACTTTTACCTGTTACCGTATCATCACCACACAAAAAAGCACGACGAACACACCGTGAAATGCAGTGATAGTATTTTGTATCAACAAGACTTACCTGTCTTTTACGTGCCGTTGCCATGTTAGCTGCCTACCTTTTGACCAGATAAATAAAAGATAGGCGATGAACAAAAAATGCGCAAATAAAAGTGGGTGTCTTGTTTATTTGGCGTTGTTTATTCCTATGATGATTCAGCGAAGAAAGTTATCTATTTGGCGATTGAACAGGCATCCAAAAAATGGACAATGCCAATAAGAAATTGGAAAACGGCCTTGAATCGATTTATGATTGAATTTGAAGACCGTTTGAAAGATGTTATTTAGACTTGGCAGTTACACAAAATGTGTTACAGGGTCAATAGTTCAGCTAGCGACATTGTAAATTGCTATAACGTATATATTCTGGATATGCTTCGGCAACTCGCTTTACTAATTTTCGTTCAATATCTTTACTTTCATCTACTGATGATGTGTAAATTCTAATATTGAAGCAGTTAGTATTTAATAAATTACTTAAATCCACGTATTTATCATCATTATTCCATAACGATTTAATCATTCCTTTTTCAGCCCATCGTTTTCCTTGAGGACTGTTGGTAACACTTGATGAAAGTTGAAATTCCATTTCAGTTAAGAGCTCTTCAAACATTCGCTCAACTTTTAACCCATTAATCCCTGCAATCATAAGGCTTATATCTACTTGTGGTTCTACGTAACTATTTATATCTTCGCTCTCCGAATAAGAGAATACATCCCGAAATAAGACCGAAGCAAACACTAAAATGACAAATACAAAACTCAGATATTTTGGATTTCGTATATGCATTTCTAGTTCACCCTAATGTTGTCTATCTTTTCTTTAAACAAAATGTTTTTACCTTGCTCGCTTCTATTTAAAATATTATGCCTTATTCGATTATCCAAATATTTAAATCCTCCTCTCCCCGCTACACCATTCAACATAGCTTTGACCCTATTATTATTCACTCCCTCACCATATGTGCGTATATATACCTTGCCATTTCGCAACACAACAGAGCGAATAACGTAACCATGCTCAAAAATATGGCCCGGGCGTGTTATGTTTATGACTCGATTATTTGCTGTGTCTACTTCGTGATCTACAGATCCGACACCCAACGGTAAAGTAGTCGGACTATTTCCAGAAACAGGATCTACTCCGTTAGCTCCGGGCGCTGCATTTCTTATATTTTGCAAGCCAACCTCTCTCGCATTGCAACCTTGTAAACCTACCGAGCAAATCTCAGTTTCGACGACGTCATCACTATCCTTACCATATTCATGGTAATTGGACAGTTAAAAGAAGTTTGACACGAACTTGATGTAAAACTAGATGGCTCGCCCGGACTTTCTTTACTAACTGAAGGATTTTCACTAGATGATCCAACACCACCACTGATATTTGCGTTGCTATCTTTTTTGTTCGCCGCTCCTTTCATATCCATCATATTACTAACTTCATCAGCAGTAACATCATTAACCGTCATGCTGCCATTATTAGTATTGATTTTAATTGAATCTTTGCCGACCTCAACACTTTGAACTTTATCTGATGCGCTGATTTTGCCTGTTGTAGAGACATCAGCAGTTTTCGTGCGCACATTCGATCCAGTCTTTTTCTCCCATTTATACCCACTCGGATCCACCCCTGCCAGCGGGTTATTCATTATATACGAATATGGATTAATACTCTGGCTATTCGTTGGGCTTTGAATAACCGGATCAACACTCATAAACCGACCAAGGTTATAATCGTACACCCGACCGTTCATATGAATGAGTTCTAGTTCATCCAAGTGCTCGTGGTCGGTAAAGCCACGGTTGGTTTTGGTTTTGTCTTTATCGTCTAATTGCGATATCGCTTTTAAGCCGCCCGTGCTGAGCC
>NZ_CAMAPC010000055.1 GCF_945859825.1 Pseudoalteromonas holothuriae | reverse complement strand
ATTCGGTAGCGCAAAATGTGGGGTTTGAAGAAGACTCAGTGGGTAATAACCGCTTAGCAGGCAGCTATTACATTCATAGCGGCGGGCAATACTTAGGCGAGCTAAGTAAGTCGGGTATTAACAAAAAATAAACTAGACACCCACTTTTATTTGCTATAGTTAATCATCATGTTGAATCAGCAGCACGCCAGAAATATATCAGTGAAACAGGCCAAAAGCTCAGTGCTCACGCTCAAGCTAAAGTGAACCAGCAAGGTGCGAAAAACCTAAATCAAACCTTGGCTGATGCACAAACGAGCATCAATGCAACAACACAAAGTACACTGGGGATGTTGCAAGCATCTCAACGAGCCAATACGGATGCACAGTTTGCGGCAGATGAGGCGAGACGAGCTTCGAGGCAGCAAGGAGTGGTTGATAGCGCAAATGGGTTGAGTGCTTCATTGTCATCACAAGCAAGCACACTAGAAAGAAGGCATCTTAATCAGATGGCTAATACTCAAGCAAGTGCAGGTGCTGCTTCTGCAAAGGGCGTAGCGCGTGGTGAAGCGATGTATGCTGCGGGTGTAAGAAACCGCGAGTAATAATAAACAAGACACCCACTTTTATTTGCGCATTTTTTGTTCATCGCCTATCTTTTATCTATCTGGTCAAAAAGGTAGGCAGCTAACATGGCGACGGCACGTAAAAGACAGGTGAGTTTGGTTGATACAAAATACTATCACTGCATTTCACGGTGTGTTCGCCGTGCTTTTTTGTGTGGTGATGATACGGTAACAGGTAAAAGTTATGAGCACCGCAGGCAATGGGTAGAAGATAAACTACTAGCGCTAGCCAAAGTATTTTGTATTGATGTGTGTGCTTATGCAGTGATGAGCAATCACACGCATATTGTGTTGTATGTGGATGATAAAAAAGCCAAGCGACTGAATGATAAAGCCATACTTATTCGTTGGCACAAATTATTCAAAGGCACGCTGCTTACACAAAAATATCTACAAGACGATAAGCTAGATAAGGCGCAACAATTCTTTTTAAATCGTACCATTGCCGATTATCGTAAACGACTGGCGGATATAAGCTGGTTTATGCGCGTACTCAATGAAGGTATCGCCAGAAAAGCCAATAAAGAAGATAACTGCACAGGCCGATTTTGGGAAGGGCGTTTTAAATCTCAAGCACTCCTAGATGAAGCCGCACTGGCAGCCTGTATGGCGTATGTTGATTTAAATCCCATCAGAGCGAAGATGGCAAAAACACCAGAAGACTCTGAGCACACCAGCGTTCAAAAGCGAATTAAATCAGCCAAAGACGCTAAACAACCCAAACAACTTGCTCGCTTTGCAGGCAGCCCCAGAAAACACATGCCCAAAGGGCTACCCTTTGAGTTAAAGTCATATTTAGAGTTAGTTGAGCTAACAGGGCGTTGTATGCGAGAAGACAAACGCGGGCATATAGAGCAACGCACTCTTCCACTCCTAGAGCGACTAAACATAGCACCTGAAAACTGGTTAAAACTCACCACACAATTTATCAAAGTGTTCAAAGGGGCGGTAGGGCGACCCAATAAGCTTGATGGCTACTACACACATTTAGAAGTAAAACGGCGAACCGGCATCACTCAATGTGAAAAGCTATTCGCATAACTTACTCTATAACCGAAAACACCAATCATGCTGACAAAGTAGGCAAAACCGCGACTAATTTTTTGTAATTACCATTCAAAACCTCGGATAAAACTAAAAATAGTAGTAAATATGTACTTTTGGCATAGAAATATCAAAGGTACTGGATTTGCATGTCCATTGTTTGATAATTTAATAATGGCTGTCTAGTTTAGTTGTATACCAAAGTGTTCAAAGGGGCGGTAGGGCGACCCAATAAGCTTGATGGCTACTACGCCCATTTAGAAGTAAAACGGCGAACTAGCATTAGTCAATGTGAAAAGCTATTTGCTTAACTTACTCCATAACCCAAAGAACTTAAGCACAATCATGCTGACAAAGTAGGCAAAACCGCGACTAATTTTTTGCAATTACCATTCAAAACCTCGGATAAAACTAAAAATAGTAGTAAATATGTACTTTTGGCATAGAAATATCAAAGGTACTGGATTTGCATGTCCATTGTTTGATAATTTAATAATGGCTGTCTAGTTTAGTTGTATACCAAAGTGTTCAAAGGGGCGGTAGGGCGACCCAATAAGCTTGATGGCTACTACGCCCATTTAGAAGTAAAACGGCGAACTAGCATTAGTCAATGTGAAAAGCTATTTGCTTAACTTACTCCATAACCCAAAGAACTTAAGCTGTACTAGCTCAGACTTGATCTGACAGTTACCCGTTTTTTAATCGGTGACTGTCAGTCTAGATTTGAGCTAAATTTTTCTCAGCCCAGATCAATTTTCCATCTAATAAAGTTTCCAATGGC
>NZ_CAMAPC010000054.1 GCF_945859825.1 Pseudoalteromonas holothuriae | reverse complement strand
CTGGCAAGATACGTTTCCCAAGTATTGTATGATCTGCCAATACTGGCTGCTGCGCAGATAAGGTAGAGCTGTACATCTGCATGGTCATAGTTGAGCAATTTTTATGTACTAGTGGGTGTAAATAAACCCGTGTCTCATCAATTCGATCCGATTTTAGCGCAGGTAGCGGGTAGTTTTGTTGCTCATAGGTATAACCTGGCAAAGCAATCCTTGTTGGCTTACCCTGATTCATTGTGTTCAGTATATATAACTGTTGCCAATCAACATCTGTACCTTCCACCCACAAAATTGAAAGTAGTTCAACATCAGCAACCTTGAGTGCATTTTCAATCTTTTTGTACGTGGCACCATTGCGAGATAATCGATTAGTAACTTGGCCACTTAAATATTGCTCATCTGGCAAGGAACCTGCACTATACTGTGCGAGTTTTCGTGACATATCCTGCAATGATGTAACCGGAATAGCGACTCTAACATCCATTGCCTCTCGGCCAACTTGCAGCGTATACAAGATATCACTCAACAAGTCAGCATCATAAGCTAGTATTGCTTTACTAAGCGCTTGTGCCGTCTGTTGTAACTGTACCCATGTGCGTGATGACAAAATACATATTTGTAACGGTGTCGATACGCCACTTTCATCGCGATAACGTGACGTTTGGCGCGGCGCTTCTTCAATTAGTAGATACGCATTTGTTCCGCCGGCACCAAATGATGACACACTAGCTCTTAATGGCACCTCCATTTGCTGACCATTGTGGTCGATAGTCGGTCGGTGCCATTTAGTTTTAACCTGCTGCACTTCAAACTGACTGTTAGCAAAATCAATTTTTTTATTAGTTACCGACGAATGTAAAGAAGGAACCAAAGTTTCATGTTTCATCTGCAGCAGCACTTTGGTGACTCCAGCAATACCTGCAGCTCCCTCACAATGACCTATATTAGATTTGACAGAGCCTATTGCATATTTTCGTTTTGTTAAGGGTACAAACACCTTTTGCAAAGCAGCTATTTCTATTGGATCTCCAAGCGATGTACCAGTACCATGGGCTTCGATATAACTAATAGTACATGGATCAATACCGGTGTCTCGATACACTTTTTCAATAATTTTAGTTTGTGCATTCGGGTTTGGTACCGAATAACCATTAGTCTTACCACCATGATTAACAGCAATCCCTTTAATCACTCCGTATATATTATCACCATCATATTGCGCCGCTTCTAATGGTTTTAGGACTAATGCTCCAACCCCCTCACCAGGTACATAACCGTCACCACCCTCGCCAAAGCTTTGACACCGGCCCTGACTAGAAACAAAACGACCCCTTGATAACTGAACATACTTTTTGGGGTGCATAGACAAGTTAACCCCACCGGCAATAGCCGCCTCAATATCACCATTATTGAGGCTTTGACATGCCAACTGAATACTCACTAATGATGACGAACACATAGTGTCAACGGCCATACTAGGACCATGGAAGTTACAGAAATATGAGACTCGGTTTGCAACGGATGCCGCCCCTGGCAAGGCAAAAACTTGTGTTGGGTCATCTGATTCTAGCAATTGATGATCCAGCCACATAACTCCCACAAATACACCTACAGAACCTTCTGAAGACAAGGTATGTTTGGTATAACCACTATTTTCTATCGCATCGTAAACAGTTTTCAAAAACAGTCTTTCTTGTGGGTCTATACTTAGGGCCTCAGCAGGAGAAATATTGAAAAATAGTGGATCAAATTGCGTGATACCGTCAATAAACCCACCCCATTTGCTATATGATTTACCGAAGGCCTGTTGATCTTGAGAGTAAAACTCACTTAAATCCCAACGTTCAGAAGGAATGTCTGTCACGCAGTCTAAGCCTTCGGCTAAATTATGCCAAAACGCTTCGAGATTCGGAGCTTGAGGATATATGCCAGCTAAACCAATAATAGCGATGCCTGAGGTATTTGAACTTCTGCCAGCGACCTGATATGTGATGGGCTCCTCATAAACAACATGCGCAGAATTATTACTTACCGTCACCTTGGAAGCGTTTGAAAGGTCTTGTTGATTTGGCACTATAATATTTTGTAATACTGTTGAGTGGGACTGTATAAAGTACTCTGCCAGCTGCCTAAGTGTAAAATATTCAAAGAATAATGTTTTTGGCAAAGTACCAAACGACTTCTCTAGCTGATTAGTCATAGCCATGGCCATGACTGAGTCGATGCCATATTGCTCCAACTGCTGTTGACTATCAATATTTTCTACCGGCAAATCAATCAGCCCAGATAGTACTTCACTTAAATATAATTCAACTTCATGTAACTCAATATCAATGGCTGTTTCAGAAGTAGGCAGTTGTGGCTCTACGGCTACTTGATGACCATGTAGGCGTTTCTCATTTTTTAGGTTATCGCCATATAAAACCAAAAGCTGAGACTGTGAACTATTGAGTGCCCGATAAAAACAGTCTAACCCCAGCTCAGTTGGCATCGCTGCCAGTCCTTGACGCTCTAACGCCGCCAATCCTCCTTCATCTACCTGCATACCTCCCGCTTGCC
>NZ_CAMAPC010000053.1 GCF_945859825.1 Pseudoalteromonas holothuriae | reverse complement strand
ATCTTGGTGCGCGACTTGTTTATTGTTGGCGTCAAAACTAAAGGTTTGCTGTGAATTATTGCCGTCTATTTTACGTACCAAGTTACCTTGTGCATCATAATGGTACAGGTTAACTGGTCGCTCATAGCGAGTGACACCTGCTTCGCTAGTTATTGCTACGGCTGGCAATAACTCTTTAATCACCTTGTTTTGATGGTTGTATTGCGCTTTGGTGATACTTCCCATAGCATCTTTGTGCTCAATCACATTACCCCAACGGTCATGTTTTTGTGTAATGAGAGGAGTTTGCCAGCCACCGTTTTGGTAAAACTGAGGCTGTTTTATTTCCGAAGCGTTGCCCAGTGCATCACGCTTAATATGGGTGGTACCATTAAGGGCATGAATCGTTTTGGTTAACCGACCAGCATTGTCATAGGTGTGGGTTTTTAGTACCCCATCACCTTTGGTGGTTTTCCACAATAAGCCTTCTTGGTTATAAACATACACCCCTTGGTCGTCTTTTTTCACTTCACCGAAAGCGTTGTACGCAGTGTTAAAAGTAAACTCTGAGTTGGTTGGTTTGCCGCCATGTGTTGACACGCTATCAAGTGATTTTGCAGTCACCTGTCCATTGTTGTCATATTGATAAGACGTGAGTAATGACTTGCTGCTGTTATCTGAGTTGGTGTAATGCGCTCGACTTTGAGATAACAGTCCGTGTGCGTTGTAATGGTGCTCTGTTTTATGGCCAAGCGCATTATATTCACGTATTAGCTGACCACGGGTGTTGTACTCATGGCGGGTTACTTTGTCCTGCGCTAAGTGTACTGGTGCGGTTAAATCACCCCAAGTACGTGAGTGCCCCGTTAAGCGTGTCGCATGCTCACGCTGCTCAACTAAGTTACCCAGCACATCATAGGCATAAGAGGTTGCTTGGCGGCCTAGCTGTGTTGTGGTGGCCGCGGCTTTAGATGCCTTTGCGTCGGCGTTTACATAGCCGGTATAAGCTTGCGCTTTGTTGATTAAGCGCCCTGTCGCATCGTATTCAAACAAGGTGCTAGCGCCAACATCTGTGCCAGTATATGTTTCTGGATTGGCTAAATCAGTACTTGTGGTCAGTGCAGTGCGCACATTACCCAGTACATCGTACTCTTTATAATCAATTACTTGGTTTTTATCGGTATACGCAAATGCACTTGAGCCTTGCTGTTTTACAGCCACATTTTGATAAACCGTATGGGTAACTCGGCCCATATCATCGTAATAAAACTCAGTGGTGCGGTTTTGACCTTGAGTCTCGTTATCTGCCCTTCCCGTTGGGGCGGTATTTTCGTCAATAGAGCCACTGAGCGCCACCGCATATTCGGTGCTTGATGCCACTTCACCATGTGCGTTATACGTGAGTGCGCTAAGGTACTTACCTGCATCCACACTGGCCACTTTTTGACCCAAGGTGTTGTAATAGCTGTAACTGGTCAATGGTGTCTGATTATCTAACAGTTGCTCTTTTTTAATTTCTTGGTCAAAGGCGTTATAGGTAAAGTGCGTGGTTTGTTTGCCAATAACAACTTGCTCTTTGCGCCCAGCCGTGTCGTATTGGGTGTGAATACGACGGTCAAGGGGAGATGCATTCACATTCGCATCGTTACTTGGGCTCAGTAAACCTGAGCTATTCACCATATCCGCTAAGGTTATGGGCCCAGTAGGTTGAATGGTATGCTCATCAGCATATTGAATAAGCAACACTTCTTGACCAAAGGCGTTAAATTGGCGCTCAATCACATTGCCGTCCGTGCTTATTTCAAAGCGTACGTTACCCACATTATCGTATACTTTCAGTGCAGTTAACCCACCTTGTGTTGTGCTTACAGCACGTCCAAGTGCGTCATATCGGGTGAGTGTTTCAGTTGCAGGTGCATGCGTTGTAGCCGCTTGGCGCGTCGCGATTTGGCGACCCGCACTGTCATACATAAAGTGAGTGACTGCTTTTGGTAAGCCGCTTACCCAGCTATTATTTTGCTGCCCGCCTTCTTCAATAATCGTAACATTACCAAGCCCATCGTAATGAAAGGCTTTTGTGATGCGCACATTACTGAGCGTTCTTAGGCTACCATTATGCCAATCATAAACTGCCTGTTGAGGGCCGCGTTCAAACGCTAACTTGCCTGCAGAGTTGTAGTCATAAGTCCACGTTGCGCCTTTTTGGTTGGTATAGCTGGCCTTTAAGCCATTGTCGTAGTAGCTAAATTGCTCGGTGGTGCCATCAGCATGGCGTTGCCAAGTTAGCTGCCCCTTGGCGTTATACTGAGCGTGATTAACACGGGCGTCATTTAATAACTCACTGGCAAAGTGACTTTGCAGGTCGGTGAAGCTTAATGTACCGGCGTTAAATTTACTACTCAGTGCAGCGTGTTCAGTAAGGGATGTGCCATGAGTAATATTACTCATGATGTCGCTAATTTCATTATAGCGCTGCTCGATAACATGGCCTTGCGCATTCACTGTAAAGCGTAGACGCCCAGCTGCATCGTAAAACAATTGGCTGCTGCGGTCGTGCTCTGAACGGCTGATTTTGCTTGCAAGCTCTACTTCATT
>NZ_CAMAPC010000052.1 GCF_945859825.1 Pseudoalteromonas holothuriae | reverse complement strand
CCGTCGTTGTTAGACTCAGCGTTGCAAGCGAGCATAGGTTTATCACTTGCAGCGGGTCAAGATGGTGGAGCACAGGTGCCTTTTGCACTAGAGCAAGTGACGGTTTACAAGAGGTGTCCACAGCAGGTGTGGGTACTGGTAGAGCAAGCGCAGGGTAGCAGTGAGCAACTGAAGAAACTGAATATTACTTTGTGTGACGAAGGTGGACAGGTGTGTGTACAGTTGATTGGTTTCAGCGCACGTGCATTCGGTGACAAACAGATCAAAGGAAACCTCCAAAAACGGGTGCAAAAACTCTCGCGCCCTGTTGAATCGACTATTGCGTCAGGCGCATTGGAAGAACGGATCCGTAAATGGATGAGCAACGAAGTGGCCAGGTTATTAAAAATGCCTGAGCAAGAGGTTGACGTAGAAAGTGAGTTTTCAGAGTTTGGTTTTGATTCAATCAGTTTGACTGAGTTTGGTGCAGAGCTTAATCGCACTGGCTCGATTGAACTGTCGCCAACAGTGTTTTTTGAATATCCTACTATTGCAAGTTTTTCAGCTTATTTGGCACAAGAGTATGGTGTTGAATTCTCCGAACGTTTTGCAGATCTGGGCGATTTAAATAATGCACCAACAGAGGATGTAAATGAGCATCAATCACCTGAAAATAATCAGGATATGTCATTGCATGAAGATGTGGTTACGCGCATCGACTGGCTACAAGGCTTTGATACTGAACCAGTAAAATCGCCGTCAGTGGCGGTTATAGGTATGAGTGGCCGGTTTCCTGGTGCCAGAAATCTAACTGAATTTTGGGAAAATATCCGTGATGCCAAGGATTGCATCAGTGAGATCCCCGCTGAGCGCTGGAATTGGCAAGCACTCGCTGAAAAAAATCTGACTAATGTGAAATGGGGCGGATTTATGGAGGGAGTTGAGGAGTTTGATGCATTGTTCTTCGGCATTTCTCCTCGAGAAGCTCAGTTGATGGACCCACAGCAACGTCTGTTGATGACTTACACATGGAAAGCTTTAGAAGATGCCGGTTATGCGCCGCAAAGTTTAGCTGGATCAGATACTTCGATATTTGTAGGTACAGGTAACTCAGGTTATTCAGATTTATTGGCAATGTCAGGCGGCAAGATTGAGGGATATACATCGACAGGTCTAGTCACCTCAGTTGGACCAAACAGGATCAGCTACTTACTTAATATTCATGGTTCAAGTGAACCTATCGAAACGGCGTGCTCGAGTGCTTTAGTGGCAATCCATCGTGCTGTTGGTGTTATCGAGATGGGACTGAGTAAGATGGCGCTTGCTGGCGGTATCAATACATTATTATCAGCGATGACTCACATAGCGTTTGATAAGGCGGGTATGCTCTCACCAGATGGTCGATGCAAGTCATTTGGACAAAATGCTAATGGCTATGTACGTGGTGAAGGGGTAGGTATGTTGCTGCTTAAGTCTTTGACAGAGGCTGAGCAAGATGGAGATCATATCTATGGTGTGATCCGTGGCACCGCGGTTAATCATGGTGGCCGAGCAAACTCTCTGACAGCACCAAATCCCAAAGCACAGGCACAGTTACTAGAAGCTGCGATGCGTAAAGCGGGGGTTGACCCTCGTACAGTGAGTTATATAGAAGCACACGGTACAGGAACTGAGCTGGGAGACCCGGTTGAAGTGAATGGTCTAAAAACGGCGTTTAAACATTTATATGACGACGCCAATATAACCGCTGAGCGCCAGCAGGATTACCAAGAAGCATACTGTGCTTTGGGGTCGGTCAAGAGCAATATTGGACACCTTGAAGTTGCATCAGGCGCAGCTGGGGTGATCAAAACTTTACTGCAATTTAAACATAAGACTTTGGCAGCCAGTTTACACAGTGAGCCACTTAATCCACATATTAAACTAGCACAAAGCCCGTTTTATCTTCTACACAAGACACAGCCATGGCATGCCTTGAAATCAGTACAGGGAGAGGAATTACCACGTCGAGCAGGGGTGAGTTCTTTTGGCTTCGGCGGGGTAAATGCTCATGTTTTGCTAGAAGAATATCGAGCTGAACCTGTGGCTTTAGAGTCTCAACAAGGCTCTGTGATAGTTGTTTTATCAGCAAAGACGCAGGATGCGTTGCTGCGTCAGCAACGTGGCTTATTGGATTATATTAACCTCGCGGGCGTTTCGTTACGCGATCTTGCTTATACATTGCAAGTGGGTCGTGATGCGATGGCTGTTCGTTGGGCTACTACGGTTTCTAACTTGAATGAACTCAAAGACAAGTTAACGCGCAGTATCGCAGCAGAGCAGCATATTGACAGTGTTTTTGTGGGGAATGAAAAGAAGAGTAGACAGCAGAATAGTTTATTCAATAGTGACAGTGAGTTTAAGGATATAGTTGCCAATTGGCTATCGTTAGGTAAGAACTATAAATTGGCGCAGTTGTGGGCGGGTGGTTTTAATTTGGATTGGCATTTATTGTATGGTGAGGTAATGCCACGACGTATCAGCTTACCGACCTACCCATTTGCACAGCAACGTTGTTGGGTAGATATAGACTCAAGTGTGTCGCGTCAAGGCTCGCAGGGCGAACCGGGTAAACAACAGGGTGCCACA
>NZ_CAMAPC010000051.1 GCF_945859825.1 Pseudoalteromonas holothuriae | reverse complement strand
TGCGCATTCTCATGACTTTGATCACCGATTCTCATCAGCTTTGATCACTTGATTTATCATTTTGTAGAGCCGTTTTTAAATTAGCTTAACTGATCATCATCAGTCAATTTATTTAACTGTTTTCGTATCGATTCTCCTTTTAAATTCAACTTAATCGAACCATGAATTAGCCTATCTAAAATGGCGTCAGCATGAGTTGATTCTCCTATCATCTCATGCCAGTTTTCCTGCGGGAGCTGGCTTATAATTATGTGTGATTTATACCCGTACCGCGCATCGATTAATTCGAGTAAGTCACCTCGTTGCTGCGCACTCAGTGGTTCAAGCCCCCAGTCGTCTAAAATCAGTAGATCATACTTTATTAGCTTCGCCAGTAATTTCCGGTAACTGCCATCTGCTTGTGCTAGAAACAGGCTTTCAAGTAGTTCTTTCAATCGAATATAGTAAACACTTTTTCCTTGCAAACAGTGTTCATGCCCTAAGGCACATGCTAGGTAGGTTTTTCCACAACCTGTTGCGCCGGTGATTAAGATATTTTGGTGTAAGTTCAGCCAGCTATTTTGGCTTAAGTTACGTATCTGTGCTTTTTCTATATTACGTGTCGGCGAGTAAATCAGTTGATTTAACTGAGCTGGTAAGCGGAATTTAGCATGTCGCACGAGTCGGTCGATTTTCCTTTGCTCACGCGTGTCAATTTCATGTGTAAGCAATAAACTGATGCGCTCTATAAAGCTTTGTTCTTGATATAGATTTTGCTGTTCAAGCTGCTGCTTGAGTGCTTGCTTTATACCCGATAACTTGAGTAGTTGAAGTTGCTGGTTAATGGTGTCTATCATGTTTTCATTCCTTAATGGTAATAATCTGTGCCACGTATGTTGCTATGTGTAATTGGCTTTTCTGGCTCTGTTTGCTGTGTGGGTAACGGTTGTTGATCCAATCCTTTTTTCAGCATCTGCTTAATTGATTTGAGTGTTGTCGTATTCATCACGATTGCGCGATAGCATGCTTGCTCAAGCCGTTCTTTTGAATACGTTTTAGCTAAACTTAACAGCCCTAAACAGACGCGATAAGCGTGCTCGGGGTGGCGTCGTCCACTGAGCTGTAACTCAACAACTTGGTGGGTATACTCTCCAATACTTAATGCCCATGAGCGTAAGTTTATCGGTGACTGCTCATGCTGTTTTTGATGCGCTAGAGGCATATGGTGAGGCTGTGTTGTATGCCCGCCTAAACGATGTGAGCGAGGATGTTGTGCGATTAAGGTATCGTCATGATAAAGCTGTACTAGCTGATTGGTTATGTGTGCGCGTAATTGTTTCTTAACCCACTGATACGGCACACTGTAATAGTGTTTTTCTATTTCAACATGATAATCAATGTGTACTCGCACCGTTTTGATTTGTGTGTAGTGATAAGGCTTTTCAGGCAATGGCTTTAATGCGCTTTTATCCACCATATCAAATAGCTGTTTACGTGACTGTTGATATTGCTGCATCACCTTTTTGTTCATTACATCAAGTAGCTTTGCTATTTCTTGATTTAAGTGCGCTAAGCTGTAGAAGGTTTGGTTACGCAGACGTGCCATGATCCAACGCTCAACAATTTGTACACCGACTTCAGCCTTCGATTTATCTTTGGGTTTATAAGGTCGAGCGGGTATGACAGCGACGTTAAAATACTCGGCTAATTGATGATACGTGGGGTTTAAATCAGGCTCATAGCGACAGGTTTTACTAACGGCACTTTTTAAGTTGTCGGGAATAACAAGTTCAGGAACACCACCTAAAAATGCAAAGCAACGGGCATGACTCATCACCCAATCTTCAAGTTGTTGGCTATACGTTGCCTCAGCATAGGTATAATTTGATGCGCCGAGCACGGCAACAAATACTTGAGCAGTCCGTGTTTCCTGCGTTGTGGGGCACGTAATAGTCAGTGTGGGGCCACAATAATCCACAAACAGCTTTTCACCACCTTTATGATGCTGACGCATCGACAAGCGTTGTTTTCCCACCCATTCCCGATAGGTGCGGCAGAAGTGGCTATAGCTGTAATAAGGCTCACCGACTTTCTCACGTAATTCATCGAATACTAACTGCAACGTTAAATGTTTGTGTTGCTTTAAATCCCTGTTGATAGCGAGCCAATCAGGTGTTGGGTATCTTTTTGGACGGGGTGAGAAGTCTCTGATTTTTGTATTAAGAAAAGCACTATGTTGCTTATCTTCAGGTAACGGCCATTGGTTTAAGCTTAACTCATTAGCCTTTTTAACGTAATTAGCGACGGTCCCAGGGGAGATATTTAAACTTCTGGCAATCTCTCGATGGGATAACTTTGCTGAATATTTCAGCCGTAAAATAGCATGTAATTTACTCATAGATATAGGTCTTGTTGACATGATTGTTACCCTCATCAAATGATTTAGATAACGGTTTAACATACCTACAAAAATGATAAAACGTGAACTCGGTAACGAGTGGCATTAAGCTTTGATCGGCAAAATCATTAAGAACACAAAAGTGATCATTATCGAGTGATTGTCGTGATCAAAGCTTAATGAGAATAAGCGATCAAAGTTAATGCCATTGGATGATCAAAGCTGGGGAGAATATGCA
>NZ_CAMAPC010000050.1 GCF_945859825.1 Pseudoalteromonas holothuriae | reverse complement strand
ACATCATATAATTTACTTATTTCAGATACGAGAGGCCGAACAAACTCAGCTTTATCTTCCGAAGCATGACTTATAAAAATTTTAATCATTGTGAAAGTTCAACTCCTTATGAATGCTAACGTTCGCCTAACAGGCGTAAAATGCTTGGCTAAAATTAGAAACAAAGTGACGCAAGCCAAGCTTTTTACGTCCTTTGTTGAGGCGCTTGTTATATTTATTGATATTTACCCACAAACTTCGTTTGTTGATTATGTGTCGTTAAATTTTTAGATGCCCATATTTTATATTTTTCGATGTTTCTTGGCTTGTTCCATTCTTTTTGGTTATGGTAGAACCACACGTATTGCTCTATGAACCCAGCTTTATATACGGAATAAAGCTCGCTAGCATAAACGTCTTTATAGGCACTTTTATCAGGTTCATTCTCATACATTTGAGCCATAATTGTTCTTGCTGTAACTTCACAAGAAATTGGAAAGTTATTATATGAGGCACCCTCATTTTGAATGCAAGTACCTAAACCAAAACTGAAACCAAACCATAGAGATCTCTCAGCTTTTGTAAGTTCAGGATGCGCATTTAAATTAACTCCAAACTGAAGGCTGTCGGATTTAGACTGAGTTGATTTACAACTAATTAAAAACAAACAAAATATAATTAAAACAAAATTCTTCAAAGGTATGCTCCATGCTAAATAAATATAACGCCTCACTAAGAGGCGAGTAATTGTTGGCTAAAATGTGAAGCGAAGCGGAACCGAGCCAACTATTACGAGTCCTGCTTTAGTGACTTGTTAAGTCTCTCTTCGTACAAACTAAGATTACTTAAAAACTGTTCAATAAAAGCTATATCTCTTTCGGTTGATGCTAAAGTGAACGCAAAATCAGTCTCTTTTCTTATTAATTCGCATTGTTCTAATGTTGCACCATCCATTGCGTATAAAATACCTGAAGGCCACTCATGCTCACAATGTGAAAGCCAATTTAAAATACTCTCTAAAAGTAGAGTTCTACCTTCAGAGTTTGAAGAATCGATTTCGTAACATTTGCGATAGAAATCCATCTCAACCAAGGAACCTAGTTCTTCAAAAATGCCTTTAGTTTTATAAACATTTTGAATTAGCTTACCAAGCCATAAAGTAGAGTTGTAGTCTTTAGACTCAAACCCTTCTTTTAGTATCGGGTATACCAAATTGATAAATATTTCATATCTGATACAGCTATGACGGTTCTTTTCAAGGTTTGGTAAATATGACCAAACCCAATTTTTAATTTCTTCACGACTCTTAAACGAGTCGACAAACTTTTTAACAGAGGCAGTCGCTTGCTTTTTTAAGCCAGCTTCTAGTTCTTTCTCAAAACTTTCGTAATACTCGATATTCATAAGAGACTTAACGCCCTAATAACAGGCAAAAAATTGTTTGCTAAAATGTTGAGGAACGAAAACAGCAAACTGTTTTTTGTCCTTGTTTATTAGCTTGTTATATAGCCTTACGCACCCAAACCAGGTGTAAAACTATATGAATTATTAAAAATATAGCTGGGCATAAAAACAAATAGAACTCAAACCAGCTACTACCAAGTTTAAACATTTCACCGTCAAAGTTAACACCCGACCAATAAGTGAATGCCAGAGCTAACAATCCAAAGATAAGAAATACCAACCGAGTTTTATGCTTAAGCTTTAAACCCCAACTTACAGAAGTTAAAGCAATGTAGCCAAAAATCCCAAATACTGAGGTAACAATCCACTTAAGGCTAAACATAATAGGCAAATCAAAAATACTACCAATTGCACCAATTAAAGCGAAAAATGCGAGGATCACCAACAATGTTGATGGAACCCAAGCCAGAATAGTAGTTAACCCAATTAGCAGATTTCTCATAAACCTCTTTGGCTATATAACGCCCAATTAAGTAGCTGACAACGCTACCAATACACTCAAACTTACCACCTAAATCACCGAAGCTAAATCGAACTAAAAATGCCAAGCGTTGGCAGTCTGCTTAAATTGCTTGTTATATGTGTTCTAACGTAGCCTTTGAGCCTAACTTTTCAATTAAACCACTTGGAGGATCCAAGAAGAATAGATAGTCAAAACCATGCACTGCACAAGCAATGACCGAATCATCTTTGAAGAACCGCCAGCCAGATACACCCTCATTACTTGCTAACATATCATCAAGTAAGTGTGCTCCCATGCTACTTAGTATAACTTTGGTACTGTCATGATTTAACTCCCAAAGCTTCTGCTTTCGGATATAAGGTTCGTTGTTATAACTAACAATTATTGGGGCATTCCCTTCATCTAAGAAGAATGGTGCTAGTGATTCAATAAGTTTTCTCTGATATTCATTGGCGAAATCTGTATTCTTTTCATCAAAATCAACCGAAAATTTATTACAACCAGCAGCAAAAGCGTATTCAACGATCCACTTTGACGACCTGAAATCTATCGCCTCATCGGATATATTAAGAATCATCAATTTCCTCCAAACACATAACGAATGATATGGACTCCCCACTCAGCACATTTTTACCAATGTGCCATAGTGAAGGTGATTATAAGCTTCAAATATGAGGAGTCCATATGTCTGTAATTAAAGCTGTTGGCATCGATTT
>NZ_CAMAPC010000049.1 GCF_945859825.1 Pseudoalteromonas holothuriae | reverse complement strand
GAGGGAATGTGATTTAGAATTATTTATAGCATTCTCATCAATGGCAGGTGTTTTGGGTAACGCAGGGCAGGGAGATTATGCGGCAGCGAATGCGTATATGGATGGTTATATGCATCAGCGAGCACAGGCAGTGGCAGCGGGCGAAGGGCATGGGGTTAGTATGTCAATTGCTTGGCCATTGTGGCAAGACGGTGGTATGACGGTGCATGAGGCACAACATACATTTATGAGCCATTTTGGTTTAAGCACATTGTCCACAACTTCAGCATTAGAAAATTTTTATCAATGTTTGGCAACAAAAGAGCTAAATTTACTGGTATTAAGCGGCGATCGGCAGCGATTTGAAACGCGCTTCCCTGCTCTTCAGGTCGTTTATGAGCAGAGCACTGTTCATCCTGAGCGAACAACTCGAGAGTTACAACCCTCTTCATTGCTGCAAAAAAACCACATCGACTCGGCGGAAGCTGTGAAACTTTTGGTTCAATCCACATTGGTTGAGGGCATACAGGAGTTACTCAAACTTCCTCGTGAGCATGTGCAACTTTTTACTGAATTGTCTGAATTTGGATTTGACTCTATCAGTTTGACTGCATTTTCTAACCTTATCAATGAGAAGCTAAGGCTAGATACCACTCCGGCAATGTTCTTTGAATACACAAGTGTTGATGAGCTCAGTGACTACATAATCAGCAATTTTTCAGACCATTTAATATCTCAGGTTGAAACGCCAGTGCAGCTCAAAGTTTCTCCCGTTGCTAGGGTGGCGGTTGAGCCTGCATTAAGTACATTAATGCCCGTCAAAAAAAATGACCAAGTAGATCAAGTTATCGCCATTATCGGCATGAGTGGCAGTTTTGCACAGGCAAAGAACATGACTGATTTTTGGCAAAACTTGTCGCAAGGTAAGGACTGTATTTCTTTGATCCCAGAACGTTGTTGGCCTTGGCAAAGCGTTTATGGGGACCCGCTAACAGAAGTAAATAAAACCAATGTTAAATGGGCGGCAACCCTACCAGATACAGATATGTTCGATCCATTGTTTTTTGGTTTATCGCCTCACGAAGCCTTGTTAATGGATCCACAGCAAAGAATGATCTTAAAACATACTTGGTTGGCGATTGAGGATGCTGGTTATGCACCTTCATCACTTAAAGGTAGTAATACCTCGGTTTTTATAGGTACGGCAAGTAGCGGTTATAATGATCTTATCAGTCAACGGAAAACGCCAGTGGAGGGGTATTCATCTACGGGGGCTGCTAATTCTGTTGGCCCTAATCGTGTCAGCTTTATGCTTGACCTACACGGACCCAGTGAGCCTGTTGATACGGCCTGTTCAAGTAGCTTGGTTGCGTTGCACCGAGCTGTACACAGTATTCGCCACGAGGGATGTGAAATGGCCATCAGTGGAGGCGTTAATACTTTAGTCAGTCTTAATAGGCACATCTCATTCAATAAAGCGGGTATGTTGGCTAAAGATGGACGTTGTAAGACCTTTTCGCAGTCGGCCGATGGTTATGGGCGTGGTGAAGGGGTTGTTATATTTTTACTTAAACCTTTACATCAAGCTCAATTGGATAATGACTCTATTTATGGGTTAATTTTGGGCAGTGCAGTCAACCATGGAGGTAAGGCAAATTCATTTACCGCGCCAAATGTCAGCGCTCAAGCCCAGGTAATTGAAGCTGCTTATCAAAATGCGCAAATAGACCCGCGCAGTGTGACGTATATTGAAGCGCATGGCACAGGCACCAAAATAGGTGATCCTGTTGAAATAAATGCGCTTAAAATGGCTTTTAAAGCCTTGTATGCAGCGCCTTGTAAAAGCGAAGTCTCGCCGGATTCAACTCCAACATGTGCGATTGGAGCAGTAAAAAGTAATATCGGTCATACAGAGCTTTCAGCGGGCGCTGCAGGAGTTGCGAAAATTTTACTGCAAATGCAACATAAAACACTGGTGAAAAGCTTGCATTGTGAGCAGGTTAATAAGTATATCGAGTTTGCAAATAGTCCATTCTATATCTTGCAGCAAAAAAAACCTTGGGAAGCCGCGTTAGATAGCGATGGTCAGCCACTGCCGCTACGTGCAGGTGTTAGTTCATTTGGCTTTGGTGGCGTTAATGCACATATCGTTTTATCACAATATTGTGCCCCAGTACCGGTGCTAAACCCTGAACATAACACGGCGTGGCCAGTTGTTATTTCTGCTAAAACATCTAGTGCACTAGTACAGCAAATAGCGAATTTGAAGGCATATTTGGAAAATGAATATGATCAAATAAATATGTGTGACTTGGCTTATACATTGCAAGTTGGGCGAGAGCAGATGAACTATCGAGTGGCATTCATGGCCAGTACAGTCCAACAGGTGATAGAAGCATTGCAGTTAACACATAATGGTACCATTACTTTATACCAAGGACACTATGACGTACAACGCACTCGAGGTGACTATCAAAGCGAGACTAATCAGCGTTCGCAGGCGCAACTTATTGAACTATGGGCAACGGGTAAGCTGTGCGAAATTGATTGGCAGACTCTATATCAGCAAAATAAGTTAGTTGTTGGGAAGCGCATTAGATTACCGGGTTATTGTTTTGAAGAACAAAGCTACTGGATACCAAAAGGGTTAGAAGACACCGCACCAAAAAGTGCTCTCAATAGATTAACCAGTTTTACATCTCAATGGCAATTGGCCAAGTCATATACCCCAGATGCCGAGTTACCTGAACAGGTGCAGGTATGGGGGTGTGAGTTGTCGATGTACACGCAAAATGCGTTACAGGGAGCACTGCCGATGATGAAGGTGCTTAACTCCTCACAAAGGGAGGAAGCACACAGATATGAAGGATATGTCAGTA
>NZ_CAMAPC010000048.1 GCF_945859825.1 Pseudoalteromonas holothuriae | reverse complement strand
TTAACTTTTGAAGATGTGGCTAAAGAGTCACCTATTTTAGCAGGTCGTTTAGCTGCCAATTCAAGTGCAGGGATTAGTACAATAGCGAGGCAGATAGAGTCAGTTGTATCATCCGATAGAGCACATCATTTACAAAAACCTGCTTATCAAATAGTTAGAAAATCGATGAGATCTAGAAATGAGTTTCTTGAAGACGATGGGAGTAGGATGCTACATAGTCATGAATGTGAAATTCAGGCGTTGGTTGATGGTGTCACAAGCTATACAGAGCAATTACAGGCTGATGGAGAAATATCTGAGATTAACATTGATTCGGGGCAGATTCTGAACTGTCGTAATGAAGAGTCAATTATTTATTTAGAGTCCTCATTTGAACAACCTCTTAAAAGAGGGGATTCCGTTAAACGAACGGTCAGTTGTATTTATAATGATAGCTTTTTAAATGACTCTGAATATTGGGTTATCCGACCCAGTAATCCAACACAAGATATTGAAGTGCAGTTCATTTTTCCAATTTCTCGACCTCCCAAAAAATGGGGAACAATCGTGAGAAAGTTAAATTATGAAGAACCTTCGATGTACAATGCGCAAAAAGAAATACTACCGGATGGCAGGACCACTTTGTTATGGCAGTTACCAGAGCTTGGAGCACAGTCGTCTTACAAGTTAACTTGGGAGTGGTAATGAATGCTAACAAGTTGATTAATTGGACAAATTTTATTGTTCTGCTTTTCGCTATTCCGCTGCGCGGGCAAAAACCAGTCCAGCAAAATTCAGCAATTATCAAGGCGTTAGCTGTAAAGGAGTACAAATTGAGATTCATTATATCAATCACACTATTATGCACTTCTTTTTTATCAAGTGCTTGTTCCTGTTTTTCACCAAGCCTAGAAGAGTCAGTACAAAATGCAGACTTTATCTATGTTGGTCAAATTATCTCAGCACAGGTTGATGACCCAAAACGAGTTTTAAACTACTTATCTAATATTGAAACATTAAAAGGCTCACCGGACACTGATACTTTAGTTTCTTATATTGAAGAGGGCATGTGCTCTAGCCCCGCAGCAGTTGGATATAGGTATGTTGTTTTTGGTAAAAAAGGTATTACCCCCACTCTAGAATTATGTGGTGCGACTCAAATGATAACTGAGTCAAGTAAAGAGCTTGTTGCTAGCGTTCAAGAAATTACAGCTAACAAGTCGTTAAAGCAGGAAAAATAACAGTTGGCTTTTGCTCCTGCGTCGCTTATTTTAGCCAACAATTATTTGCCTCTTAACGAGGCGTTATATTCACAAGGAGGTTCAATGAAATATTTAAGTATTTTTGCCTTATTGGCATTTTCTTCATTTTCTTATTCAGATAATAGTTTACCTAATAATCGCCATATTTCAGTGGTTGGAACTGCACAACTAAAAGCTAAGCCTGATATTGCAGTAATCCATTTAGAAGTTGAAAGCTTTAAAACTAAAAGTGCTGATGCCAAAAAAGAGGTAGACGATAGAGTTAACAACCTTTTAGATGGTCTGGCCAAATTTAAGATTGATGAAGAAAACGTTTCGGCTTCAAGTATCTCGACGCAACCAAATTACTCATACTCAAATAATGATAAAAGAGAATTAGATGGCTACACAGCTAACCGTAATTTAAAAGTTACCTTAAATGATCTCAAAATCCTGAATGCATTTATGGATTTTGCACTTAGCGTTCAAATTGATGAAATTCGTAATATAGAATTAAAATCATCAAAAGCTGATGCATTAAAAGATGAAGTTAATGCATTAGCGGTTAAAAATGCCAAAGAAAAAGGTAGCTCATTAGCAAATGCTTTTGGTGCTAAGTTAGGTAAAATTTATAGTATTAATTCAACGTCTAATAATAGTCGGTATAGATATGGGGCCAATAGCGATATTGAACGTATCGAAGTTACAGGCTCTAGAGTTAGTAAACCTTCTAGTCCGGGAAAATATTTGCAAGAAAATATCGTTTTTTCAGCATCTATAAGTGTAGTATTTGATCTAGACGTAAAGTGAATATAACAAGCTGTTCAAGGCGGGACTGCTAAAGTTTGGCTCGGTTTCGCTTCGCTACACATTTTAGCCAAACATTATCAGCCCCTTAACAGGGCTACATGGACTCCCCTTTGTCAAGCAATAGCATTTCTGACAACAAGAAGATCTGACAGCAGCTCTACATTCGGCGTTTATTAGCTTTGTTACGCTATCGCCCTGATGATTTGCGCTTGAGCAATGCCTCATTCGTTAAACAGAGTATTAATAAATAATCTCTTCCCGATTAAGCAGGCTTTTTTGCTCTCGGACTGACCGTGTTATCGTCAATTGCTAGTGCACAGACTCGGTGGGGTTTACCTTATTCCTTATTACTTTAAAAAATCATTTCACATAGTCAGCCTGATACTCTTTTTCTGAGTGTAATAATGCCCATATTAGACGGGCGTTTTTAGCGGCCAGCGCAACAGTAGCTCGTTTAAACCCTCGTCGTTCAACAAGCTCTTTTACCCACATACTCATACGGTCGGTTTTGTTTTTACAGTTAGCAATAACAGCTCGTGCGCCATGAATAAGTGAAGTGCGAATATGTTTTTCACCGCGCTTGCTAATTCGCCCTAGGTGCGCTTTTCCGCCTGTTGAATATTGTCGTGGAACTAAACCAATCCATGCAGCAAATGACCTGCTGGTATTAAAATGCTTAGCGTCATTAACCGTCGCTACAACAGCAGTTGCTGTAATTTCACCAATACCATGAATACTCATTAAACGTTTGGCATCTTTCATTTGATTGGCTAACGCATAAAGTTTTCTATCATATTTGAGTATTTCTTCGTTCAGGGTTTTGATACTGAGCCATAAGTCACTGAGTAATTCTCTGGTAAGAA
>NZ_CAMAPC010000047.1 GCF_945859825.1 Pseudoalteromonas holothuriae | reverse complement strand
TAAATCGATGCCAACAGCTTTAATTACAGACATATGGACTCCTCATATTTGAAGCTTATAATCACCTTCACTATGGCACATTGGTAAAAATGTGCTGAGTGGGGAGTCCATATCATTCGTTGAACTAAGCCGCTACGCGGAGATCCTATTCTCAGCATTTGAGCCACACTTTCTCTGAGTTATTTCACAACTTAGAGGTCAAAAATGAACAAACTCATTGAACAGGTCAAGGCAGAAATACACTATCGAGGTTATTCAGATAGAACAGGTAAAAGTTATTGCGCGCACTTACTTAAACTCAGTCATTATTTTAATAAACCGCTCGATTCGATTACTGATGACGAACTTAACGCCTTTTTTAAAGACCCCGTTATTCGCACACTTTCTCGGGCAAGCCAAGGTAATCCTCCCGAAAAATAGTTGACGTCAAAAGTGGAATTTTCTCGTAAAATAATCGAAGGAGATTCTGCATGAAAAAATCAAAATTTAGTGATAGCCAGATTATGGCTATTTTAAAACAACCTGATGAAGGTATTCCTGTTCCTGACATTTGTCGTGAACATAACATTGGTAATTCAACATTTTATAAGTGGCGCTTCAAGTATGGTGGTATGGATACGTCTTTAATGGCTCGAATGAAGGAGCTTGAAGAAAATCGTAGACTTAAAAAGATGTACGTCGATGAAAAACTAAAAGCAGAAATCGTGCACGAAGCTATGCAAAAAAAGTGGTAAAGCCATCGAAACGTAAAGAGATGGCGCAATACTTCGTTGCCTCTATGGGCGTAACTATAAAGCTAGCTTGCCAAGCTTTTCAAATAAGCGAAACGTGTTATCGATACAAAGCAAAGCTTTCTGATGAGAATCAATAAATAGCTCAAATGCTTGTCGATTTAACCAATGATGAAAGCGACTGGGGTTTTGGTCTTTGCTTTGATTATCTGCGTAACGTGAAAGGTAAAAAGTGGAACCACAAACGTGTTTACCGCATTTATACTGAGCTTTCATTGAATCTGAGAATAAAGCCGAGGCGACGCTTAAATCGTCATAAGCCAGAGCCTCTCAAAGAGCCAATTAAGCCGAATCAAGTTTGGTCAATAGATTTTATGCATGACCAGCTAAGTAACGGTCGCACAATTCGCTTGTTTAACGTTATTGACGATTACAAACGTGAAGGGTTGGTAATTGAACCTGGTTACTCATTCCCAACATCTAGAGTGCTGCGAAGCTTAAATCAGCTTATTGAGTGGAGGGGGAAGCCGTTAGCAATTCGGTGTGATAATAGCCCTGAATTTATTTCTCATGAGTTTGTAAAATGGGCAAATAAAAGTGACATCAGAATTGAATATATTCAGTCAGGTAACCCACAACAAAATGGTTATGTTGAGAGGTTTAATAAAACGGTTCGTTATGGATGGCTAAGTAAAAAGTTATTTGATAGCTTGGAAGAAGTATCTGACTATGCTGCAAAATGGTTGTGGCGTTATAACTATGAACGACCACATAAAGCTAATAATGGTTTCCCACCATTAAAGGCTGCTTAAATACTCCATTTTTGATGTCTATTAAAAAAGGGATGATCACCTTAAGACCGATAACCCCCCTCAAAGCACATAATGAAAATCAAAGTGGAAAGCTACTAAACGATTGAATCAAAATAGGAACTCGGCTATGGTTGAGGCATAAATAAAAAATAAAACTAGTAATTCTACAGGCTCGTTATATGCCTTTAAACTTCGGAGTACATGTTGAAGTATTTCTATATATTCACCATCTTTCTAGCTTTTAACACTTCTGCAACTAAATGGTCAGAATCAAGTGTTGATGACCCTTTCAAGTCAGGCTCTAAGTGTTTGGTTAATAATGTTTTAAGTTCAGGTAGTTATGTATTCAACTGGCCATCGAAGTATGATCAAATATTTTTCCCTTACACATCATCTGCCGCTATTTGGTTTTGTAAAGACTCTGGCTATATTTCTTTTATGAGCGACTTTGACAATATAACAGAAGAAGAAAAATCAAAAATTTCTACTTATTTAAAAGCAAACCCTCAAAGAAACGTTCGGAGCCTAATTTCTAAATTAAAATTAATTGACGTAATTTACTCTTTTAGAAAAGCTTCCCCTGAACTAAGTAACAGAAACAAAAGAATATTGGCTTACCTATACGAGCAAAAAGATAAATTTGAAGTTGCTAATAATTATCGACGAGCAGCTTTAACTGAGATTTATGAGCTTTTAAAAACAGATTTAACCAAATATAAAAGGCTTGAGTATTTGTATGTGGCAGCGAATTATGAACGTCAACTTGGGAATACTTCTAACAGTGACAAAAATCTAACAACGTTACAGAAAGAAATTGAGAGCATACAAACTGAAGAGTTAAAGGGCTTCGGTAATTATTTATCCAAGTTATTAAGCGATACACCACTTATTAAACCTGGTGGCAAATTAGAACCTGTAATTGAAGTCGTAAAAAAAGAAGTTACTCCTAAAATACCTAACAAAATTGATACTTGGATAGCTGAATCTTCAGATAAGTGCAGGTCAGAAATACAAGCTATTTATCTAAATATAAAACCTATGTTTGGCCCTCATATTGAAAGAACAATAATCGAAAAGAGTATTGATGAATTATTAATTATTAGAAGGCTCTTCATCGATACCGGTGATATATCACAACAAACTTTCGATGATTATTCTCTTTATAATGGTGCTGTTAATTTTAGTAGTAAAGTAAATGAGCTTAAAGCAAAACGCTCACCATTATGCATTAACGAAATTAATAACTTTACCGATAAATTGTCTTTAGATTTCAGCCAACATATGGAGCGAGTTATAAATGACATCACAACAGATGCAAGGACAATAAGAGATAATCTTGCTGAGCAAGGAGCCATAAAAAGTAGAAAAGCCATAGATCAACTTTTAGTTGATAATAGTATTCGTTCTTTATATTGTTATGTAAGGGATTATGATGTTTCTGAACATGAAGTTTGTCCTGAAAAGTCATTACCGTTCAAAAAAACATTTAAAAAAGTACAAGTTGATATTTTACAGTTCCCTTTGAAAATTGATGATGAAATTGAAATACAAAAGTTGCTTAAAGGCTTGTCTTCAATCGGCATATAACAAGAGACTATGGCGTCAATAGCTAATTTTAAACTTTTGGCGCTTCCCACATAACACCGTCTCTGAGCATCGAATTTAAGATCACAATCATCTTCCTAACACACGCAATGAGCGCTACTTTTTTTGGTTTCCCAGTAGCAACTAATCGCTGATAGGTTGATTTAAAAACAGGGTTAGATTGGGTAGCTGACATCATCGCCATGTATAAAACGGTGCGCACTTGATGTCGACCACCTTGGATTTTACGGAGCCCTTTATAACGTCCACTTTCGCGATTCATTGGTGCAACACCTAATAAAGAACTAGCTTCTTTGTTCGACATATAGCCAAGTTCAGGTAAGTTACTGATGATATGTACTAGCTCAGACTTGATCTGACAGTTACCCGTTTTTTAATCGGTGACTGTCAGTCTAGATTTGAGCTAAATTTTTCTCAGCCCAGATCAATTTTCCATCTAATAAAGTTTC
>NZ_CAMAPC010000046.1 GCF_945859825.1 Pseudoalteromonas holothuriae | reverse complement strand
CCATTGGAAACTTTATTAGATGGAAAATTGATCTGGGCTGAGAAAAATTTAGCTCAAATCTAGACTGACAGTCACCGATTAAAAAACGGGTAACTGTCAGATCAAGTCTGAGCTAGTACAGATCAGCTAAGACATTTAACGCCCACGTTAAGGGGCTAATAATAGTTTACTAAAATTGTGTAGCGAAGCGAAACCGAGCAAACTGTAAAAAGTTCCGCTTTAATTGCTTGTTAGAGTTCTTATCCCGCAACTTCTTCGGTGTTTTTGACGCCGAATGGTATATGAACTGACGGAGCAACAGTACTAGTTGAGCTCAGATGACCAGACTGGTCATCAAAGAAAATATGAGGTTTGAGAACACCCAAAATCAAACCTTTATCAACACCACCTAGGAAGAATGCGTCATTTGTCATTACACCCCATTCTTTCAGCGTATTTAAAGCTCTCTCATGTGAAGGGGCATTCCTTGCTGTAACAATTGAAACTCTTAGTCGATTTCGATAATCAGGTTCAGATTGCTTCTTCTTCTCTTCAATCTTCTGAATTGCTGAGACTTTAACTAAAAACTCTTTCAGCGGACCAGGATTATGAGGCTGTAATACGTTCTTGGTTTCATGCTCATGAAACTGACTTAGGTCGTTGGTGTTGTGCATGACGGATTCTGATTCATCGTCAGCAAGAACACCATCAAAGTCGAATGCAATTCGCAAGTCATCATCTTCTTCATCGACAATCGTCGATTTCATTACATGACCTGCCGGATAACCTAACCTTATGGCTTCTTTTACATCAGACGAATTGCCTGACAAAAACAAAGAAATACTCAATGCTGGAATGTAGTCATATGGAGATTTACCTTGCATAAAAATCGCACGCGAAATAGGTAAGTTATGATGCTTGATCGATTTCATAACACGAAGCCCTGTATCAGGGTCATTGCGTGACAACAAGACAACTTCTACTAGTGGGTCTGATTCCGGCTTATCACTCAAATCATTCAGAGAAAGTAGGCGCTTCACAAACGAAAATGAGACCCCTTTATCTAAAGGATTATCAATATTCTCTGACTGATACTTACGATATTCCTCTTCACCTTTAGTACGAAAAACCGTATCAGACTCAGTTAAATCGAACATTGCACTTGAAGCAACGCCAATTACTAACCTTTTACCCAATTCATAGGGCATATATACACTCCAAAATGTTAATGGTGAATTACTGAGAACGCTTAAATCAGCGGCGAGTTTACGAGTCCGCTGCATTTTCTTGTTCAATGATTTTCATGCTATGAGCTAACTCTTGCTCAAGGCTCATCATACGATGGGACATCTCACTGTACTTACTTTTAGAGTGCTCTAAGTGATTTTTGATCTGAATGTAATTTTCTGAAACGGCCTCATAGTGCTGCAATAAGCGCTCACCATCAACACCCCTATCACCCTCATGCAGCATATGATTGCTATGTTCTCTCAAATTATTGCGTTCGGCCTCTATCATGTGTCGCTTTTCTTGCAACATTTTCATTTCATTTTCATATGAAATCATTTGGCTGCGAGTTTGTTCAAGCTCATCCATGAGGTGATGGACTTTAATTTTTCTTCGCTTAACGAACTCCATTTCTTTCATTTTCTTATTGGCTAGCTTATCCCGCCTCCTAACCTCTCTTATTTCTTCAACAATTTCGTCACTAACTTGTTCATTTAAATTTTCTCTAGCCAGCTCAAGAAATCTATCAGCTTGATACATGTGAAATGTATTTTCGGCTCTATCTTTAAACTCTTTCACTAACTCCGGCCTTGGGCCAACAGTCTTTCCTTTGAATTTTTCCCACCAATCTTCTTTCTTATCGTCAGTTACAAGTACAATGCCTTTTTTAGTCTCAATTGACTTATCTATAACTTGATTCCAAACAATCAAATCTCCATATTTACGACATTTCTCTGTAAATACATCACTATCACCAGACTTCGTACCGTCTTTAAATCCAGGTGGAATTTTTTGCTTATATCGTTCCTCACCATCAATAATCATCTTTTCCAGTTCTTCTCTGGAATATGGCTGTCCAACACTATTTTCAAATATTGAAGAGATAGACTCTTTAATTTCATCATTTGAAATTCTTTTAGTATGAATTCCTTTGTTTTCTGATAACTCATTACAAAGCAGGTCAAAGACCTCGCTAACTTGTCGCATGGTCTGCTGACTAACAAAAGGATGTTGGCGGGCGTTGTACAAGTCACTTCTCAATGAGTTAATTGATTTGATTGTGTCATCATATGAACGTTCTTGTTGATCGATTACAGATAGTCGATTGTTCAGGTATTCCTCTGCTGCCCTATGCGGAAGCCAAACTCGTCCTTGAATTTTCTTCAGAAGCTGAAGGAATTCACGTCTAGTGGAATCTGAATATCTATAGAAATTTAACAAAATATTTGCATCAAAAACAAATATGCACGAATCCCATACCTGTTTTAAGCTCTTTTCACTTTCTTTAAAGTGACCAGGGAAAAGATCCTTCATACTATTTCCTTCATTGAACGCCTCAATAGAGGCAAATAATAGTTGGTTAACATAAGCGAGGCACGAGCAAAAGCCAACTGTTTTTTGTCCTGCTTTTTGTCCTGCTTTATTGCCTTGTATGGATAAAAAAAATAAACAAGACAGCCATAATTAAATTGTCGAACTATTATAATGTAAAGTTAGTGTCTTTAATATTGTTAGGCCAAAAGTACCTTTTCACTGCTGTTTTCTAATTTAATCAGAAGGATTTGGTGGCAATTATCAAGTGTTACACGTAGCTTTACCTACCCTGCGGCATTATTGTGGTTTACTTTGTGGGTGGTAAATTGGCTTAGCCGAGTAGCTTTTCGCATTGACTGAAGCTGGTTCGCCGTTTTACCTCTAAATGTGTGTAGTAGTTATCAAGCTTATAACAAAAATAAACAAGACAGTCATAATTAAATTTTTTCATGTACAACGCCCGCATAAGGGGCTGATAATTGTTGACTAAAATGTGAAGCGGAGCGGAACCGAGCCAACTGTTAGCAGTCCGTTCTTTAATGCCTTGTATGAATAATAAACCCATCAAATTATTCTTTTAAACCGAGTTCGGGTAATGTGAGACCCAGGCTTTAGCTGCAACTAAAGCTCTCTTTTGTGTTAGTTCGATTGAGCGATGGCTCCTCTGTTGAGAGACCGATAACAAGAATGAACGCCACAAAAGACTCCAAGCATCACACTCGAATAGTCTACTGAGTCTCGAACCCGCATTATGCAAGCAAGAGTTAGCTTATTATGAAAACAAATACAGAGCAAAACATTAATGTCGGTGTCGATACCGGTAAATTCAAACTGGATATTTATATTCGCCCTTTAGGCCTCTATTTCACTGTTGATAATGACGAAAAAGGTATTAAAGAAGCAGTTAAAAAAATTAAGCTATACATTCCTAAACGGATTGTAATCGAAGCAACAGGTCGTCTTGAAATGCCCTTTATTATCGCATGTGCAAAGGCCAACTTACCCTTCGTCATTGCCAATCCAATACACATAAAACGCTTTGCTGGCGCAATTGGTCAACGCGCTAAAACTGATAAACTAGATGCACAATTAATCGCACATTATGGTGAAGCAATTCAACCCTCACTCTCCACCCTAAAACCTGACATAATGCAGGCTATGAGCGATTTGGTTGCCAGAAGAAATCAGCTATTAGTCATGCAAACGATGGAAAAAACCGCCTCCAAATCTTACCAAAAGAACTGATTTCAACCATTAAACCTATTTTAACCGCCTTCAAAAATCAAATTGAGAAAATTGAAAATAAAATTCTAAAACTCATTGAATGATGTCCTGAGTATTCAGCCAAAAACACGATCCTAAAAAGTATGAAAGGCATTGGCAAAATTGCTGCTGCATCTATCATCTGTATTAGTTCAGACAAGATCTGACACATCAACTTGAAAAAGTGAGAGTTACCCGTTTTGATAAAAGGTGTCGAATCTTTAAATCAAAACATATAAGAGGTAACTCTCATGCTA
>NZ_CAMAPC010000045.1 GCF_945859825.1 Pseudoalteromonas holothuriae | reverse complement strand
GAAACAGCGTCGATGATAGTGTGGCTTTGCCATGTGAAAGTAGAACATCGCCAGGATTTAATTAAGAGAAAGCCCGATTCGAAAGAGTCGGGCTTTTTTGTTGTTGGTGCTAAATCGTCTCGTACAGTGCAGAGGATATAGGCATTGATAAAGAGACGAATTAGCGCAAGGTGAAGTGAAGACCTTCACAGTCGTTATTCTGATATTCCCTCAGCGGTTGTTAAAATAGCTCATTGCACCTTGCGTAAAAGAGCGTATTCGCTTCGCTCATGTCGCTAACCTTTTACACTTACTTCACCTTGCGCAAAGGAAACGCACTCACTGCGTTCGCTATCGTTAACCCTTTGCACGATAAGTCCCTCTGCGATTGTTAAAATAACTCATTGCACCTTGCGCAAATGGAATATAAACACTGCGCGCTTTGGTATTAGATATTTGCACTTTAGCGTAGCTTTACCATATGCCTCTTTGTTGAAAGAATGGAACATCTAAAGGTTTAATTAAGAGAAGCCTGATTCAAAAGAGTTGGTTTTTTGTGTTTGGTGCATAAAAAAATGTTGAATGCACCTCGCTCAGATGTTGTAAACGCTCAGCATGCGTGGTTTGACTCTTAGTCAAATATGATCACTTTATAAATAGGATTAGTATAATCTATTTATATACTCATAGTTTAGCATTGCCATTTTATTATAACTGTATATACTCACAGTAAATGTACTGTATGGAAAACCAGTTATATGCGTCCACTAACAAAACGACAAGAACAAGTACTTGAATTAATCAAGGTATTTATTAAAGATACAGGGATGCCTCCTACGCGTGCTGAGATAGCAGATGCGTTAGGCTTTAAAAGTGCAAATGCTGCAGAAGAGCATTTAAAGGCTCTTGCTAAAAAGGGAGTTATTGAAATGGTACCTGGAGCCAGTCGTGGTATTCGATTAGTAGAAGAACTCGAGCCAGATAAGCTGGGGTTACCGTTAATTGGTCGAGTAGCAGCCGGAGAACCGATCCTCGCACAAGAGCATGTTGAAAGCCATTGTCAAATTGATGCTAATTTATTTAAACCTGCAGCTGATTTCTTATTGAGAGTTAATGGTATGAGCATGAAAGATATAGGGATCCTCGATGGAGATTTATTAGCGGTTCATAGTACTCAGGTTGCAGAGAATGGTCAGGTTGTTATTGCCAGAGTTGAAGACGAAGTAACGGTGAAAAGGCTTGAAAAAGCTGGAAGTAAGGTTTTCTTACATGCTGAAAATGAAGAGTTTTCACCTATTATTGTTGATTTAGAGCATGAATCTCTTGCAATTGAAGGGTTAGCTGTTGGAATAATTCGTAACAACAGTTGGATATAACAACAACTTAACTGAAGGTTATTTTGAGTATTTTATCCGGCTAGTATCACAGGTCTAAAAAAACCGTTTTTTAAACAGCAGCGCCACTTTCAATTTGTTTTATTAGCAAAAGAAAGCTCTACGACGATTTTTCTATGGCCTTGTCAGGGCAATCTTTACGATAAAGGCAGTGAGTTTCCTACTGAATTAGAACTGCAAAGTCGAGATTAAACTACTCATTTACCCCGTTGCAAGCACTAATAATGTTATTTAAGCACTTGTATGTTGGTTTGATATTTCAAATATTCAACAAGGGCTATTGATAAGTAGCTTGTAAGCATGGTGACTTTGCCTTCATGAATATTAATTGTTATTAATGTCAACGAATGTGCCTAGTAATACTGTGGGTGTATTATCTTCTGTTCTTGTAACGACAGTTTCTACCGCGTTGCAACATACCCAACCGCCGCTTTTATGCTTTATACGATACTCAATAGCTAACAGGTCTTGATTTTGGCTATTGAGGATATCTTGTAAATGAACACTCATCTTTGCCTCATCATCTGGGTGGATAAGTTCAAACATATTGAGACCTCTAAGATCATTGATGTTATATCCTAAAATGGCAGAGTAGCGTTGGTTTATTCTAATGTTTCTTTTTTTGTTTAGATCATAAAGATATAACCCACAAACAGCAGAGTTGATGACTTGTTCTAAAAACGCTCGGTTTTGCTCAAGCTCTTTTTCTGTAAACTTACGCGCGGTTATATCAATCGCTGTGCCAACAATTTTTTCAACATTATTGTATTTGTCTAAGAGAGGGTAAAGGGTTGTCTGATACCATCTCTTCTCATTGTTATTTGGCAACATCTCAACATACTCAATTGGTTGCTTTCGCTCACAACAAAGAGAGTAGTTACTTTTTATTTTTTGTACTATAAATGGTGAAATTACATTTTCATTTAACTCAGATAATCGTTTATGAATTATATCTTTGGGAGATATATTGACTCTTTCACAAGCCGCTTGATTAAATTGCAAAAAGGTAAAGTCTGCTTCAGGTTCGACTTTCAGTAGCCAAATAGCCTGACTTGTACCATTGAACAGGCTATTTAAAATATTTGTTTTTTCAACTACTTGAGATTCTAGTTGTTTATTGCTTTGAATATACCTTAATGCCCCAGACATAATGCAAGCACTACCGTCTTTATCGAACTGACTATTTCCAACAGCTAGGAACCAAGCGAACTTATTCTCATAATTACGACCTAAATATTCTACTTGGAGCTTTTCTTGTGTATTGAAATGCTCTTTTATTGCGTTCTCTACTATTTCTCGGTACTCGGGGTGGATATGTTCATACCAATCAAGGTAGGTAGGGTTCTTTAAATGCTCTTTACCTATCATTTTCATTAATGTGGGTGAATAGATAACATTGTCATTTTTTATATCCCATTCCCACACACCATCTTCTGTGGCATTGATTGCCCGTTCTATTCTTTGGTGAGAGGCGTCGAGCTCTTGCTTTAATTGTTTAAATGAAGATAAGTTGTTAAATACAACAAGTGTAAATTGTTGCCCTTCAAAGGATGAAGTAACTAATCTCATCTCCATTGGTATGGCTACACCATTTTCTGAAATTATTTGGCATAATTGTTCAATTGGTTTAGATTTTTTCTGCTTGGATTCTTGTAATACTGTTGAAAGTTTGCAAAATGGGTCGTCTAGCTGGATGTGCTCGGATAGTGATGTTCCTAACATAGGTGTAGCATTTTTATAGCCTAATTCATTTAGCAGCTGAGGATTACACTTTATTATATTATTAGACTTATCTAGTAATAATGTACATACAGGCAGGCTGTTTAGCATAAATTCGGTGGTTTTATGCTCTGAAAGTAATGATTTAAGCTGTTTTTGTTCGCTTGTTAGTTTAGACAATTTATCTTTTACACCAAAAAACTGGTTAGGTGTGGGAATTGCGACTGCGCTTGGAATTAACCTAAATAAATAGACTGCAGTGACCATGGATACGGAAGCTGTAAGCGCTTTAGAGATACCATGTATACCATAAGCACCATGCCACACTGTGTATATGCCAATTAAATGTGTTATTCCACATAATAAGATAAAACTCGAAAATAAAATAAACAGCCAATGTCGCCCCACTTCAGGGCGCTGCTTTGCAAAAATCATAATGGCGATAGGAATTGAAAAATATGAAGTTGCGATGAGTAAATCAGATATTACATTTATCCACAATAAATGAGGTTGCCATAAGTAACAGTGTCCATGAGGCATATAAGCTTGATGAAAAAATGAATGAATGCTGTTTAGTTCCACCTTCACATATCCTAATGTCAAAAATGTATTTTTAAGCCTAGACTTAAAAGCTGAAACCTCAAGCTAAGATGTCTATAGAGTTTAATGTTTCGTCCGTAATAATGTAAAAAGTTACTGGTGTGCAAGTTATAACTGAAAACAAGTATATTTAGTGTATCAAAGTAAGCTTGTTAGGCTGTTAAATATACAACAATAATGCTTATTGTATGATTTTTGAATGAAGTGCCTGTTTTTATCACTTTTCTTAAAAAAAGCGCTTGCGCTTTTTATTCATCGCCCTATAATGCGACCCCACTGACACGGAGCGCTACGCACAATAAGCAAAGCAAAACGAGTCAGCGTCGAGTAAAACTTAAAATGACTTTTTA
>NZ_CAMAPC010000044.1 GCF_945859825.1 Pseudoalteromonas holothuriae | reverse complement strand
AAAGACCATCAAGAGCAAACGGCCAATATAACTATTTCAGTGAGTACTTCTGCGTATATTTATACAGGAGGAACTCGTAGTGTTAACAACACCCAAGGGCGTATTTTATTCACGGATGGTGTGGCCAACATTCAATTGTCTGATTTAACGTTTAAGCGTCAACATCAAGATTTATTGATTGAAGTAGAAGAGACAGAACAAAGCTTAACAATACAAAACTGGTTTGAACAAAGTGATAGTACCCGGTTAGGTATTGAATTTGCAAACTCCAATACCGCATTAAGTGCTAATGACATCTCACAGCGTATTACCTATACGCCACTGCCGTTATATACGGGTGATGTATTGGTTTCTCTAGAACAAAATCAAAATGTTGTAATACCAATTTCGTTTAGTGACAGTGAGTTGCCATTAGAAATTAGTGTAACTCAGCTTCCTAGCTGGCTTAGTTACGACTCAGACGCAAAAGCGTTAGTGGGTAACGCGCCAAACGAAATTGGAAGTGAAGTAATTACACTTAAGGTTAAAGATCATCAAAATCAGACCGCTGAGATTTTAATAACGGCTAGAACCCACAACCCTCGAAGTAAAACCACTTTGGGATCTTTTGGTATCAAGAACCCTGTTCAGTTAACTGATATGTCGGCACTTGGACAAAATAACGAAAATATATTTGTTAATGCAGCCACGGGTAATTTGGTATTACAACAGCGAGATGAGCATGTTGAAGGACTTGGGTTAGGTGCAAACTTAGTAAGAACGTACAATAGCCTTGGCTATTTTGATGGTGATAATAACGACCAATGGCGCTTAGGGTTTTTAAAGTCAATCTCACTTGAAGGCACAAAGAACCAAGCGGGCAGTGTGGTTACACGGGTGACGGCGGATGGCTTTGCTCAGCGCTTTAACTATGATGCGGCTAAGGGCCATTATGTAAGTACATCGGGCAGTGGTGCTCATGATACGTTAACGCTGAGCAGCGATGGCAGTGCCACACTGAATATTGATGGTCAAAACCAATTAGAGCGTTACGATACACAAGGTCGCTTAATTGCAATGCTCAGTCAGCAAGGTCATGAAACAACAATTACCTATGCACAAGGCCGAGCAAGTCATATTACCACTAAAACAGACAGTGGTACTGAAACAACATCACTCCAGTATAACGCCCAAGGGTTACTTGAGCGCATTCAAACCCAAGCTGGCACAAGCAATGCACAAACTCGGGTGTACTATGGGTATGATGGCAACCAGCGCCTGTCATCAGTTAAAGTAGACTTAACTCCTGATGACAATGCAATTGCCGATGGCAAGGTGTATGAAACCAAATACACCTACCACGGTGATGGCAACCGCGTTCGCACTGTTAGCCAATCAGACGGTACTGCACTGACTATAGGCTATGAAGCACATGGTGATGATTACCGCGTTAAAACCCTACAAGACGGACAGGGCAATACCACTGCTTATCAATATGTGTCTGATTCACACACGCGTGTAACGTTAGGTAATTCACAGGTTGATTATTACTTTGATGATGCTGAGCGCCTAAGTGCGCTAGAGCGCGTAATTGATGGTCAACATGTACGAGAAGAGTATGAGTACAACAGTGCTGGGCAAGTAACTGAGATACGTAACGGATTAGGTCAAGCAAAAACCTTTACCTATGACGCACAAGGTAACTTAACCACCCAAACCGACGCGGACGGGGTAACGGTTAAGCGCACATACAACAGCCATAACCAATTGCTATCAGAGCAATTGGGCGATAACACCACACATTACGTTTACGACAATAACCAGCGCCTACGATTCACGCTAGATGAGAACAATGGCGTGGTTGAATACCGTTATAACGCATTAGGCCAGCGAACTAGCCAACACACGTATACTCATGCCAACTACATTGGTAGCAATACCAGTTTAAATGCGCTTGAGGGCTTTGTGAATGGGTTAAATAAAACCCAACAACAACGCCATGACTATAGCTACGACTTTAGAGGTCAGTTGAGTACGGTAACACGCTATAGCAGTGTGAACAGTCAAGGCCTTGGAGTTGATGGTAACACCACCCGCTATATGTATGACGCGCATGGTAAGTTATTACAAGAAACCACGCCACGCGGGGTACTTACACAAGGGACCGACGGCGACTTTAGTACCACCTACAGCTACGATGGCTTAGGGCGCTTGCTCAGCAAAACCGACGCCAATCAAGCGCAAACCACTTACACTTACGATGATGCCAACCAACGCATTGGCACACAATACGCTAATGGCTTGTGGCAAACACAGGTGTTTGACAAAGCAGGGCAATTGGTTGTGAATGTTGAAGGCACCTCGCTGGGTAATAACATTTATGGTACAGAACGTATTTACTATAACCGCGAAGGCCAAGCGGTTGCCACGAAAGACAAACAGGGGGCGATTAGCTATACCTTATATGATGAGTCGGGCAATAAAGCAGCCACGGTGAGCAAAACAGGCGCAGTCACTCGTCTACACTCTGACCAAGCAGGTCGGGTAACACAAACCATTCAATACGCACAAAAGGTCAACACCTCACAGTGGCTTTCCTCAGGTGGCGCGATGGTCAAAACCCTTGAGCAACTAGATAATGACCTAAAAGCCCACGCCAATCATGAAGACAACCGCAGCACACGTACGCTTTATACCTTAGCGGGCCGTAAACAATATGACATCGACGCCAAAGGCTATGTCACTAAATACCGCTATAACGACAACGGTCAATTGATAGAGCAAAAACAGTACGATGAGCCAATGGGCGATATCATCTACCAAAGTCATAATAGCCCGGTGAATTTGACGCTTTGGAGTATGTATGATGACGACCCTGCAGGTGCAACAATAACAACAGTGCACGATGCAGATTATGGTACAGAGGTTACTGTACTAGATAGCAACTCACATGGTCTGGCTAATGGTTTTCACCTAAGAGACTTCAATGCTGATTGGCACTTTGAAAACAGTACCATTTCTTGGGATATGAACTATAGAGATAATTATCATATATTTGTAAGTGTAGAGACGACGTTTGGGCATCGTTATTTGTTTTATACAGCGCATAATTATTATGCACCTGGTAGTAGTGAACCAAGTAAAAGTGATGATAATAGATATTTAAACCACCCACTGGGTAGTCAAAGTCGAAGTGGTGAATGGATAACAATTAGCCGAGACTTACTTGCAGATTTAAAAGCGCTGCAGCCAGATAATGAACTTATAAAAATAAACGGTATAAAAATCCGCGGCTCAGGCAAAATTGGTGAGGTGCGCTTATCGGGCTTAAACGAACGTGCGTCACAAGCCAGTGCGCGCAGCACTCAAATGATCTACAACGCACAAGGTCTGCTTGAAACCAAAACTGATGGCGAAGGTTATGTTACCCGTTATTACTACAATAAAGCAGGCAATGAAGTTGCACAGCGCCGCTATGCAAATGCTGGCACCACAGAGTCACAACAAGACCGTATCAGTCACACTTACTACGACGGTCAAGGTCGTGTTATTGGCTCGCTCTCAGCAGATGGTGCACTGACCACCTTCACTTACAACAAAGACGGTCACAAACAATCACAAAGCACTTATCACAACCAAGTACGCAACCAAGCTATCGGTGCGCCTTTAGCGTTACCTAGTGGGGATAAAACCACTACGCACTGGACTTACACCGCGACCGGTCAGGTTGAGCGAGAAATCCGCGCTGATAAATCCATGACCCACCACAGCTACGATGCCATGAATCAGTTGGTTGAAAAGCGGGAGTATGAAAATGTCGTGGCGTTTGATGATTTTAGCAATGGAGTACTTACCAGCGCTTACTTGAACTCAAATGCATCAGGAGCAATACAGCTTGAAGATGACCGCGTGTCATTTACTCGTTTAGCAGCAGAGAAGTCTTGGCCTTCACTGCGTTCGTCTAATCGCTTTGATTTAAATGAAAATATGCTAATGACGTTTGAGGTAACTACCGGCACGTCAACCGCGGGTAGTTACTTCTATGGAGGCTTGGATAATCACGGTTCGTGGAGTGCCAAATCAATAGACCGACATGCGGTTTACTTTAGTGGTAATGGTATTCATTCTAACTATGTAAGAGACGGGGATTCATCTCGCTCTAGAAATACAAAGCTCATGAACTCTAAACCGGATACCACGTATGTGGTGACGTTTACCACTTCAGCGGAGGGCACTGTACTGACGGTTTATCCCAAAGGCCACCCAGAACAAGCGGTGAGTCAAACCGAAAGCAGTGCAGATTGGTCAGGTAAGGCTGGGCTAATTTTATACGCAAACCCAAATACGGCAGGAAATAACAGCGTCGTTTACCTAGACAACTACCTACTCGGCAAAGCCCCTGTTAGCACCGAGCGCTACCAATACGACCAACAAGGGCGTTTGGTATCTAGTTTAGACGGCAATCAAAATGCAGAGCTTGGCGCGGATGCCACCCAAGCACAAATTAACAGCAAAGCGGCTCAAGAAGGTGCCCGCACCGAATACGATATTTTAGGCAATATTCGCCTAACGAGCGACCGCGAA
>NZ_CAMAPC010000043.1:0-3054 GCF_945859825.1 Pseudoalteromonas holothuriae | reverse complement strand
GACGGGAGCATAACGTGTTATGTGACCAAGTAAAAATGTTGAGGCACGCAGCATAAAGCGCAAAAGCGAAGAAAAACTACTTTGGGTTGTATGGTTAAGTGACTAAGCGTACACGGTGGATGCCTTGGCAGTTGGAGGCGATGAAGGACGTACTAACTTGCGATAAGCCTAGTTGAGCCAGTAAGAGGCGCTTGAGACTAGGATTTCCGAATGGGGAAACCCACCTGTTTACAGGTATCATATGGTGAATACATAGCCATATGAGGCGAACGCGGAGAACTGAAACATCTAAGTACCCGTAGGAAAAGAAATCAACCGAGATTCCGAAAGTAGCGGCGAGCGAAATCGGAACAGCCCTTAAGCTTGAGTGTAGTTAGTGGAAGGCTCTGGAAAGTGCCACGATACAGGGTGATAGTCCCGTACACAAAAACTTATCTTAAGTGAAATCGAGTAGGTCGGAGCACGTGAAACTTTGACTGAATATAGGTGGACCATCATCTAAGGCTAAATACTCCCAACTGACCGATAGTGAACCAGTACCGTGAGGGAAAGGCGAAAAGAACCCCTGTGAGGGGAGTGAAATAGAACCTGAAACCGTGTACGTACAAGCAGTAGGAGCCCACTTGTTGGGTGACTGCGTACCTTTTGTATAATGGGTCAGCGACTTATATTTTGTAGCGAGGTTAACCGAATAGGGAAGCCGTAGCGAAAGCGAGTCTTAACTGGGCGCGTAGTTGCAAGGTATAGACCCGAAACCCGGTGATCTAGCCATGGGCAGGTTGAAGGTTGAGTAACATCAACTGGAGGACCGAACCCACTAACGTTGAAAAGTTAGGGGATGACCTGTGGCTAGGAGTGAAAGGCTAATCAAACCGGGAGATAGCTGGTTCTCCCCGAAATCTATTTAGGTAGAGCCTCGGACGAATACTTACGGGGGTAGAGCACTGTTAAGGCTAGGGGGTCATCCCGACTTACCAACCCTTTGCAAACTCCGAATACCGTAAAGTAATATCCGGGAGACACACGGCGGGTGCTAACGTCCGTCGTGAAGAGGGAAACAACCCAGACCGCCAGCTAAGGTCCCAAAGTGTATGTTAAGTGGGAAACGATGTGGGAAGGCTAAAACAGCTAGGAGGTTGGCTTAGAAGCAGCCACCCTTTAAAGAAAGCGTAATAGCTCACTAGTCGAGTCGGCCTGCGCGGAAGATGTAACGGGGCTAAACATACCACCGAAGCTGCGGCTGCGAACTTATGTTCGCGGGGTAGGGGAGCGTTCTGTAAGCGGTTGAAGGTGTACCGGGAGGTATGCTGGACGTATCAGAAGTGCGAATGCTGACATGAGTAACGATAATGCGGGTGAAAAACCCGCACGCCGGAAGACCAAGGGTTCCTATCCCATGTTAATCAGGGTAGGGTAAGTCGACCCCTAAGGCGAGGCTGAAGAGCGTAGTCGATGGGAAACAGATTAATATTTCTGTACTTGGAATAATTGCGATGGGGGGACGGAGCAGGCTAAGTAAGCATGGCGTTGGTTGTCCATGTGAAAGTATGTAGGCTGGCGACTTAGGAAAATCCGGGTTGCTAAGGCTGAGATACGAGACGAGCTACTACGGTAGTGAAGTTACTGATGCCCTACTTCCAGGAAAAGCCTCTAAGCTTCAGATTATTTCGAATCGTACCCCAAACCGACACAGGTGGTCAGGTAGAGAATACTAAGGCGCTTGAGAGAACTCGGGTGAAGGAACTAGGCAAAATCGTACCGTAACTTCGGGAGAAGGTACGCTGACATTAGGTGAAGAGCTTCGCGCTTGGAGCTGAAGTCAGCCGCAGTGACCAGGTGGCTGGGACTGTTTATTAAAAACACAGCACTGTGCAAAATCGTAAGATGACGTATACGGTGTGACACCTGCCCGGTGCCGGAAGGTTAATTGATGGGGTTAGACTTAGGTCGAAGCTCTTGATCGAAGCCCCGGTAAACGGCGGCCGTAACTATAACGGTCCTAAGGTAGCGAAATTCCTTGTCGGGTAAGTTCCGACCTGCACGAATGGTGTAACCATGGCCACGCTGTCTCCACCCGAGACTCAGTGAAATTGAAATCGCAGTGAAGATGCTGTGTACCCGCGGCTAGACGGAAAGACCCCGTGAACCTTTACTACAGCTTGGCACTGAACATTGAACCTACATGTGTAGGATAGGTGGGAGACTTTGAAGCACAGTCGCTAGATTGTGTGGAGTCAACCTTGAAATACCACCCTTGTAGTTTTGATGTTCTAACGTAGGTCCCTAATCGGGATTGCGGACAGTGCCTGGTGGGTAGTTTGACTGGGGCGGTCTCCTCCCAAAGAGTAACGGAGGAGCACGAAGGTTGGCTAAGTACGGTCGGACATCGTACGGTTAGTGTAATGGTAGAAGCCAGCTTAACTGCGAGACAGACACGTCGAGCAGGTACGAAAGTAGGTCATAGTGATCCGGTGGTTCTGAATGGAAGGGCCATCGCTCAACGGATAAAAGGTACTCCGGGGATAACAGGCTGATACCGCCCAAGAGTTCATATCGACGGCGGTGTTTGGCACCTCGATGTCGGCTCATCACATCCTGGGGCTGAAGTCGGTCCCAAGGGTATGGCTGTTCGCCATTTAAAGTGGTACGCGAGCTGGGTTTAGAACGTCGTGAGACAGTTCGGTCCCTATCTGCCGTGGGCGTTTGAGAATTGAGAGGGGCTGCTCCTAGTACGAGAGGACCGGAGTGGACGAACCGCTGGTGTTCGGGTTGTCATGCCAATGGCATTGCCCGGTAGCTACGTTCGGAACTGATAAGCGCTGAAAGCATCTAAGCGCGAAGCAGGCCTCGAGATGAGTTCTCACTTTAACTTTAAGTTAACTGAAGGGCCGTTGAAGACTACAACGTTGATAGGCTGGATGTGGAAGCATAGTGATATGTTAAGCTAACCAGTACTAATTACCCGTGAGGCTTAACCATACAACGCCAAAGTGGTTTGTTTGTTAGAAGTTAGTATTAACTAGAGTAGATTTTTACGAATTATCAGCGAATTCC
>NZ_CAMAPC010000042.1 GCF_945859825.1 Pseudoalteromonas holothuriae | reverse complement strand
GTATGAGTTGGCACAGCTTTATTGTGAAGGGTATAGCTTACCTTGGTGGCGAATGCAGCAATGGGAAGCGGTGCAGCACCTAGATTTACCTGCTTATCCTTTTGCTAGAACAGAACATTGGGTTACTGCCATAAATACCGAAATCCAAGATGATCAGGAACGGCCTTTTGCAGTGCCTATGGACTTAACCCAAAGCGTTAAACAAGAAAAAATATTACCGATGAAAGATGTTATAGCACACCTAATCACCAACCTAGCCTCTGTACTGTTTAAAGACCCTGAAGCCATTGATATAGATAAGCCACTATCAGAAATGGGGTTAGACTCGATTCTAGCTGTTGAATGGTTACAACGGGTCAAAGAAGTACTCGGTGTTGAACTGTTGGCAACCACTGTATATGAATACACGACGGTTGCTTTGTTGGCAGAGCATATTGCTAAATTAATGAATACTGTACATCAACAAGGTACTACAAAACAACTCAACACCGTTAGCCAGAATGATGCGAATATTCAATTACAACCTCCAGTTGGGAAAGTAAAGTTGAGTGAACTTAACACATTGACCTCCCTTCCTGTGTCTATTGCTCAAACACAATGTAAGCCTGTGAGTCTGACTTGTCATATAACGAAAACGACACATACGTCGACGCAAGCTTGGCTGATACAGAGTCTAGCAAATGTGTTGCAGACATCAGTGGAAAAGATAGAGCTAAAACGTAGCCTGATGGATCAAGGGTTAGATTCAATTCTTGGTACTGAATGGGTCAGTGCGATAAATGACAAATATGATATTGGCCTCATCACGACTAAATTATATGAATATTCAGTTGTGCAAGAGTTACTAGATCATTTATGTACACTGATTTGTGAAAGCTTATCTAAAGTTTATGAACACAAAGAACAAGATCCAGATACAACTCATACGCAGACCCAATATGAAAAGAACGCTGATCAAAATAGTCCTGCAGTTGATGAGGGAATTGCAATCATTGGAATGGCAGGACAATTTCCAGATGCTCAGAATATTCAGCAATATTGGGAAAACATACTCTCTGCTAAAGATAGTATTATTGAAATACCGATGTCGCGTTGGTCTGTGGAGGGGTTTTACGATCCGGATCCAGATGCACAGGGATATACCTCGTATAACAAGTGGGTTGGGTACTTAGAAGGAGCTGAATATTTTGATCCTATCTTCTTTAACTTGTCTCCAGCAGAAGCAAATTTAATGGAGCCACAGCAGAGGCTATATTTACAAACCGCATGGCATTGTATAGAAGATGCTGGGATAGATCCGCATACCTTGGATGGTGCAAATTGTGGAATATTTACCGGTTGCTCAGCTGGTTACTACGGGACATCCGAGCTAACCGCACAGCGTTTACTCGGAGGCAATAATGCGATTCTAGGTGGTAGAGTTTCTTATTTCTTAAATCTTAAAGGGCCAAATATGGCCATTGATAGTGCATGTTCATCGTCTTTGACTGCTTTGGTTGAAGCATGTAACAGTTTAGTATTAAGAAACTGTGATATGGCCATAGCAGGTGGCGTATGTTTGCTAATCGAGCCTGCTATGCATATCATGACAAGTCAAGCAGGTATGTTGTCGAAACAGGGTAAATGTTTCACTTTTGATGAACGCGCGGATGGCTTTGTTCCCGGTGAAGGCGTGGGTGCAATTTTATTGAAACGTTACCAAGATGCCTTACTTGATGAGGATCCTATCTATGCAATCGTACGTGCTTGGGGTAGCAATCATGATGGTAAAACCAACGGTATCACGTCACCAAATGTTCGAGCTCAAATAGCGCTAGTAGAGCAGGTTTATCAACGTTTCGATATTGATCCTGCACAAATAGGACTTGTTGAGGCACATGGTACAGGTACAGCTTTGGGTGATCCAATAGAAATAGATGCGCTGAACCATATATTCAGACATACCCATAATCATCGCTGCGCGGTGGGTTCTGTTAAGTCGAATATTGGGCATCTGCTAACAGCAGCAGGCGTGGCCAGTATCATTAAAGCAGCCTTAAGCGTCAAACAAGGCTTGTTGCCTCCAAGTATCAATTTCAAGCAGCTAAATCCAGTTATCAACTTGCATGGATCACCATTTTACGTTAACACTCAAGCCCAACCATGGGAGCAAACAGCACCGCGTATGGCTGCTGTTAGTGCTTTTGGCTTTAGTGGGAGTAATGCCCACGTTGTATTAGCGCAGCATATTCCTTCACATATTGCCGAGCACTCCTGTGAGCAAGCACATAAAGACACCCCACAAATCATTGTTTTGTCGGCTAAAAATACAACCTCATTACTGTCCCTTGTACAGCGGTACAAAGTCTTCTTTAGTGAGCAAACTCTCACATCTGAGGTGAGTCTTAAAGATGTTGCATATACCCTACAAATTGGTAGAAGTGCCTTTAAATATCGTGCAGTGGTGGTTGCGAGTGGTTTTGCGCAGTGTGTTGAGGCATTAGATAGCGTAGAGCAACATTTGCGCTTATCTGATGAGGATAAGCATCATAGCGTTTGGCATGTTGCAGCTGCAAAACACAATGAACAGGCTGTAACGATGTTCAATGACGCGCATATGGTGGCGCGTAGCTGGGCCATTGGATCAAGTGTTGATTGGCATCAGTACTATATAAATCGCGGGGAGCAACATTGTCGTATTGCTTTGCCAGGCTACGTATTTAATAAACGTAGTTGCACTATGCCGCAAGCCTCATATTTTGCATTGGCAGGGCGAGATGAGCTAGCACAAGATACTGTTAAATCAAAGGAATTTGTCATGAGTCAGGTAAGGCAGGATGCGGTTATTTCTACGCCAGCTAGTAACGGCGAAGCGCGTTTCAGTCCGCGACAAATACACCAACTTTTAAGTGAGACGTTACAAAGTTTATTGTTGCTAAGTGAAGATGAAATTGATGAGTCTGCACCTTTTATTGATCTAGGTGTTGATTCGATTATTGGTGTTGAGTGGATCAAACAAATTAACAAACAGTTGGAAAGTAATTTCAAAGTGTCGGTTTTGTATGATCATGCCAACTTGCATGCATTAAAACGGCATATCAGCACTTCATTCCAGTCACTTAATACGTCGGCTGTTCAGCCAGATGTTGCGGTTAAGCAAAAAATAAAAATGTCACAGCCGCAGGATGTGAGACGAGGCAGCAGTCAAACCATTACGCCATCGGCTCGGGTTAAGTTATCTGCGACAGTATCTCAGAAGAAAATAACGCAAAATGTTTTTGCTGAAGAGCCGCAGCCTTTAACGATAAATGAGAATGCCAGCAGTATATCCTCACATTTATCTTTGCAGCAGTTGCAAGAAACTCTAACAGCAACGTTGCAAGCGCTACTGTTACTTGATGAGATTGACCCTGAAGTCCCTTTTATTGATGTGGGCTTAGACTCAATTTTAGGAGTAGAGTGGTTAAAGCAGCTTAATAAGTTATTGAACATTAAGCTTAAGGTGGCAGTGTTGTATGATTACTCAACAGTATCAGTGTTGGCGGGTTATCTTCATCAACAAAAGTTAACTCAGTTTGAATCGGTATCTATAACGCCAGCATCGAGGCAATTACCTGTTGAGATACCGATGATACGAGACAAACTTGTTGATCACAGCACGACCTCATCACAGCATGAAAATAATGTTTCACATGTTAACACAATGCAGAGCATTGCGATTATAGGTCAGTCAGGGCGTTATCCTGGCGCTGCAAACTTAGACGAATTTTGGTGTAACCTGTGTGAGGGAATTAACAGTGTGGTTGAAATTCCTTCACAGCGCTGGTCAATTGCACAGTATTACTCATCACAAGCTCAAACAGGAAAAAGCTACAGCAAGTGGCTTGGTATGCTCGAAGGGGCAGAGCGGTTTGATGCACTGTTTTTCAATATCGCACCAGTTGAAGCCGAGATCATGGACCCTCAGCATAGACTGTTTCTTGAACAAGCCTATTGTGCATTTGAAGAGGCTGGATATGGACCACAATCACTTGATGGCGAGCAGTGTGGTATTTACCTTGGTATTATGAGTTGCGAATACGCAACTTTAGTTGCGCGCTCTGGTATGCCAGTAGCGACATCGCATATAACTGGGCATAGTTTTGCGATAGCCGCTGCGCGTATGGCATATCATCTGAATCTTAAAGGTCCAGCAATTCCAACAGACACCGCATGCTCATCCTCTTTAGTAAGTATTCATCTCGCTTGTCAAGCTTTAAAAGCAAATGAAATTGATATGGCATTGGCTGGAGGCGTTACTTTATATTTACTACCCGAAACCTATATTGGCATGAGTGCCGCTGGCATGTTGGCAAAGGATGGACAATGTAAAACATTCGACAATAGTGCTGATGGCTTTGTGCCAGGTGAAGGAGTTGGTTGTGTTGTACTAAAACGTTTGCAAGATGCGCAGCGAGATAAAGATCATATTCACGCAGTGATCATTGCGTCGGGTATTAATCAGGATGGCAAAACCAATGGTATAACTGCGCCATGTATGCAAAGCCAGATCGACTTGTTACAAGGTTTGTACGATGCCTATGACATTGATGTGAATACTATTGGGTATGCAGAGCTACATGGCACGGGAACTAAGCTTGGCGATCCGATTGAACTTGAGGCATTAGCGCATGCATTTGATAAACGTGGGACCACCGTGGATACTTCATGTGCTATTGGTTCAGTGAAAACAAATATTGGGCACGCATCTGCAGCTGCAGGTATAGCAAGCTTGCATAAAGTTGTACAGATGTTTAAGCATCAGCATTTGGTGCCTTCTTTAAATTTTGTCAGCGCCAATGAGCATTTTGATTTTACCAATTCTCCCTTTTATGTGAACACCGAATTAGCACCTTGGAAAAGTTATAAAAACCAAGCTCTTCGAGCAGTGATTAGCTCATTTGGCTTCAGTGGTACAAATGCACATTTACTTGTGGAGCAGTACAAGTCAGCAGGTGCTGAAAGTGATCCTGCGCCATATGATAATACTCCTGTTATTTTAACAATTTCTGCTCATAACAATGATTCTCTTAAATACAATGTGCAAGCAATTTATCAATACTTATGTGACTCAGCACAGGTAAACATGCACGATTTAGCTTATACATTGCAGGTTGGTCGAGGAGTTTATCGCCATCGTTTAGCATTGGTTGTAAGTACACAGTCCCATGCCCAGTCTGTATTACGGGACTACCTCGATGGACAGACCAACACGGATTATGTGTCGGGTATATGTGAAAGCAAGACCAAGCATGGTGATTTAGCTATGGTGGCTGATCACGATGATATGCTGTTGTTAGTATCACAATGGATAAATAGCAAGCAATGGCTCAAAGTTGCGGGCTATTGGGTACAAGGGGCAGATATAAACTGGCAAAATGTATTCCCATTTAAGCGTCGTCGCTTAAGTTTACCCACATATCACTTTACTCCTCAGTCTTACTGGGTAGCGCAGCCCACTGAGCAAACTACTGATGTGACCCATAGAGCGCAATTGCATCCACTATTGCATGAGAACACATCTAATCTACATCAAGGGATCTGTTATCGAAGCTACTTTGATAACAAGATACTCTGCGTGCGAGATCATACTGTTGATCAGAAAATGACAGTGCCAGCATCTGTTTACGTTGAGCTAGCTATTGCGGCGTATAAAAATGCGAAGCAACTGCCTGTATCTAATAAAGCCAATTTTTTGCTAGACAATCTAGTTTGGCATCAAGCTGCGCAATTCAGTGATGAGCAAGATAATTTTGAGCTTATCACAAGATTAGAGGCTAGCCGTACAGGTGCTGATATAGTGAAGTTTCAGGTGGATATGGTCCATAATGAAAATACCTTGGCACAAGGTCGTATCGCCGAGTTCACAGCCGAGCATGCGATATTAGATTTGAGTGGTATAAGATCTCGTTGTGCTACGTTGCTAGATGGTTCAAGTGTTTATGCGCGCTTTACACAACGAGGTTTACAGTATGGTCATACTCATCAGTTAATAGAAACACTACACAGTGCCCCTAAAGAGGCGCTGGCTAAGTTGCATTTACCAGCTGAGTGTGAGAGCAGTTTGGCAACCTATCACTTACACCCGAGCATAGTGGATGCAGCACTGCAAGCCATCAGTGGTATTCAATTACTTGATGAACAGGGTCAAGTGGGTGGTCCTTTAGTGCCATTTGCACTAGAGC
>NZ_CAMAPC010000041.1 GCF_945859825.1 Pseudoalteromonas holothuriae | reverse complement strand
CAGTTAAAGTAGACTTAACTCCTGATGACAATGCAATTGCCGATGGCAAGGTGTATGAAACCAAATACACCTACCACGGTGATGGCAACCGCGTTCGCACTGTTAGCCAATCAGACGGTACGGCACTGACTATAGGCTATGAAGCGCATGGTGATGACTACCGTGTTCACACTATCACAAATGGTGAAGGTCATATTACCCGTTACCAATACATAAGTGAGAATCATACACGAGTAAGCATTGGCGGCAATTATGTTGATTACTTCTTCGACGATAAGCAGCGTTTAGTTGGTAAAGAGCAGGTAGTTAATAATCAAATCATTCGTAATGAGTATGTTTACCATAGCTCAGGGAATGCACTTGGTAAGTTAAAACACGTTACCGATGGCTTAGGTCGTACCACTGAATATACTTATGATGAGCGTGGTAATTTAACTAAAGAGCAAAGTAGTGATAGTCAAATTACGCGTCAGTACAACGAATATAACCAACTGGTTTTAGAAATCCGCAATGATGATGAAAGCCGCTATGTGTATGATGCTCAGCAGCGCTTAATATTTAGTCTAGAAAAACAAAAAAACGACACTTTCCAAGTAACAGAGTATCGCTATAACGCCACAGGTTTGCGAGCTAGTCAGCATGTGTATACTAATGCCAACTACACAGATAACCATTATTCGTATGATAGCTTATCTCAGTGGTTAACAAGTATTGACCTGAGTGCTCAACAGCAAACACGTTATAGCTACGACTTTAGAGGGCAGCTAAAAAGTTTAGTGCGCTATTTAAGTGCAGATAGCTTGGGTAACCCAACCAATATAGTAAGTAATACGCACTATGTTTATGACCCATACGGTTTGTTGCAACAAGAGGTAGACACTAAAGCAGGGCAAACATCCTATAGCTATGACGGCTTGGGCCGTATGCTGGCAAAAATAAGCAGTGAAGGTGTAACTACACAGTACATATATGATGAACAATCGCGACGACTTGCCATTGTTGATGACAACACACAATGGCAAACGCACAGTTTTGATAAAACGGGTGCTTTGGTATCGATTGCTTATGGTACATCTTTTGGTGATAGCAGTCAGGGCATAGAACGTTTTTATCTTGATAAACAAAACCGCAAGGTAGTAAGCGAAAGCACGCAGGGTGCGCGTAGCTATGTATTTTATGACGAAGCAGGGCGAAAAGCCGCCAAAGTGGATGAACAAGGGTTTGTTACTCGAGTAATATTCAATCAAGCACATGATCAAATTCATTCAACCAAGTATGAGCGAGCGCTTGATACATCAAACTGGCTTGCGGATGGCCAGTTAACGCTTTCCTTGGCAGAGCTTGACGAACAACTCAACCGTTTAACTGCGCCAACATTCAGCCAAGTGGGCGCAGCGCCTAAACCACCCATGATGAGGGCAATGTCATTTGCCAGTGCGCCGGTGGCGCAATCATTACCATTAGGTGTTTATCAATATAACCTTGATAGCGGTATGGTATCATTGGATAAAAACTACCACGAACTGTATTTAAGTGAGTTTAACCGAGACCAAGTTTTTTTCCACAAGTCTAGCGACAGCACTGATCTAATTATTCAATTAAAAGGTGTATATAACTTTGTTGGCGGTAATGAGCATATTATTGTAAAAAACTGGTATTCGTTAGATGCCAGTATTAAAAGCCAACTCACACAGGTTAACCTCAAAGACGCAACGTTAGATAGAGCACAAATCTCTCAAGATGCAGATACTAACTGGGATTTGCAAAAAGATCGTTTTTTTCAACAAGCTCCCACATCACTTTGGGGCAACCCACTTTTTGATATTGACCAAATCAATCGAATTCTTATAGGTAGTCCTGACAATGACTCTTTTGATACAGGTGCATTGTTTGCAGATCAAACTTATATGGGCTCAGGTAACGATAGATATGATGCAAGAGGTTTGCTTCCGTCCCATGCTCGCACGTTGTATATGGGTAAAGGCGACGATACTTTTGAACTGATAATGTCAAGAACTACTTTTCATTACCAAAAAGGAGATGGTAACGACACGATTAAAGCGGCCAGAATGTCAGACAATATTCTCGTTTTACACGACATATCTAGGGATGATGTATTAGTCAGGCATGAAGGTACCGATGTAATTATTACGCTGAACAGTTCAGGAGAACAAATCACGCTAGAGGGCTGGTTATTTAATAATAATCATATTCAATTTGAAGGGGATGTCATTCCAAAGCATTTTGAAGGAATGCTAGGTAATACTATTCGTACTCATAACTCTGACACTCAAATTATAGGTACTAAGGATAGCGATAGAATTATTTTGAGTACCGAGTTTAATGGAGAAATTGTAGCTGGTAAAGGTAATGACTTCATATATAGGCCTATGGTACCGAACACTTCAAGTGAGCTGAATTTTGTTCATAACCCAGGAGATGGGACGGATCATTTTTATGGTGTTAGAGGAAATATCCAAATAAATGGAGTTAACCGTGCAGATGCTGAAGTGGTGATTGAAGGCACAATGCTAAAAATTGTGCTGCCAACACTAGGCGATGCGATTCTTATAAAAGGTCAGTATGATTCTATAACATTTAATGGTAGTCAACCTGAGTCATTTACTGTTGCGGAGCTAGCGGCTCAAGTAACACAGATTCAAGGTGGTGTTGGTGTTGATTACTTGCATGGTAATAAAGCTGACAATGTTGTTCACGATTTAGAAGGTGCGCAGCAGATTAACTTGTATTCTGGAAATAATGTTATTTACTCGCAATCAAAGGGTGATATTTTTATCCCCAGTACTGGTAGTGACGTTATTTATACGCAAGGTAGCGAACAAATATTAGATATAAGATGGATGAAATTTAACGACATAATGGTTACCCGATTTGATGGAGGGTATGAAGTCACTGGAGGCCAAGGTGTAAACGTTACGATTCATGGTTGGCAAGGAGAGAATAAAGGTTATATCAAGTCGGGTGATGAGCTAGTAGATATAGATTCACTGGTGAGTAATTCTACAATGCATTATGCACTTGCTGATGGAATGGTTGAACTCGATATTGATGTTAATAAGTTAGACTTATCCGCCTTCTCGAATGACCAAGTATTATTTCACCAATCAAGTGACAGCAGTGATCTCATTATTCAGTTAAAAGGTGTATATAACTTTGTTGGCGGCAATGAGCATATTATTGTAAAAGACTGGTATTCGTTAGATGCCAGTATTAAAAGCCAACTCACACAGGTTAACCTCAAAGACGCAACGTTAGATAGAGCACAAATCTCTCAAGATGCAGATACTAATTGGAATCTAAAAGTCGATAGGTTTTATCAAGGAGATGTGCCAGCACCATGGAGTTTTGCTGCAAGCTCTGAATACCAAATAATAAACAACATTTTCATTGGTTCAGGTTCAGGTGCTACTAATGATGCAGCAGGTGCAAATGCAGATACCTTATATCTAGGTGATGGTGATAACAAACTGGACGCCAATGCATTTATGCACTCACGTACACCGTCGGTTGTGTTTGCAGGCAAAGGGGACGATGACATTAGGCTGTGGGGTAAAGGTCATACGTATCATTACCGTGCTGGCGACGGTAATGATAAATATTATGCCGATGCCTCCGAACGTAATGCCCTTGTGTTACATGGGGTGTCTCGTGAAGATGTAGATATAATCACCCCTAGCCTCATGGAATATAGTGGCAATGTAATTGTTAAATTTAAAAATACAGCAGAGCAGATAACACTTAAAGGATGGCACCGAAATAATAGCTATATAAAATTTGCAGACGAAGTTTATTTACCCTTTGAACAGGGTCGCTTTGGCATTTTTAAACAAGCATTTGAAGGTCAACATACGTTTGTTGGTAGCAATGATAATGAGCGAATAAAAGTAGATGGCTCATTTGATGGCACAGTAGAAACAGGTAAGGGTAATGACTATGTGTTTATGGGCCATGATAGGAGGGGAGTAAAACCATTTAGGTTGATTTACAACCAAGGAGATGGTGTTGATTACGTTACTGCATCTCCTGTTGATGTTGAAATTAACGGCCTGAAAAGGCAAGACATACAGGTGCAGATGCAAGGAGTAGCTCTGAAACTTGTGATGCCTACAGAAGGTGATGTGCTTTATTTAGAAGGTAGTTCTGGGAGTGTTACTTTTAAAGAGAACGGTCAAGCGCGGCAATTTACTATTCAAGAGCTACGAAACGAAGCTAAGGTAGTACTAGATGCGCCCAGGGTTAATCGGATTGATAGTACGCAAGCTGATAATATTATTTATGATGGTGAAGGCGCGGATGCAATATCTCTTAGCGGCGGTAATGACACTGTTTACTCTTCATCCGATGGTGACTGGTTTTTTGTAAGGGCAGGTAATCATACTATTCATACCGAAGGTAATGACCAAATAATTTCCTTAACCCACCCGATAGAAGAGCTTGAGTACCGTCAGACATCCGATGGTTTTGTCATTAGCTCCGCCTCAGGTGAGTTAACGGTGCATGGATGGCAGGGGGATAATGCCGGCCGTATCGACTTGCCTGGTGGCGGTAACGTTTATAGTTTAGCTGAATTTATCTCAGCGATTGAGGTTGGGAAGCTGGTTTTAGTCGAGTCAAATCAGAGTGTAACAGTCCAAGGTGATGTAAAGAGACTTTTTGTTGAGGGAGACAATATTCAAGTTACTGGTGGACAAAACCTTAAAACCATACATACATTTGGTTCTAATACCACATTACTGTTAGAGGAGAGTCATTTTAGGTCAACAGCTGAACGGATAAAAATAGAAAACCATGACAATGGTCAAGTACTTAAATTTAAAGACCTTGCTAGAAGTGAAGTGGTTTTTACACAGCGCGATGGTTTTTTAGAGCTTAAGTTAAAAAGTAACGCAAACCATATAGTTCTTAAAAACTGGATTGATGGTAACAATTATATTCAATTCTCTGATTCAGAGTCGCCAGTTAAAGTAAATGATATCGGCAGAGAAGTCATAAGCTATCAAAGCGGGAGTGTTCTACATGGAAGCTCTAAAGCGGATACGTTCTTTTTACAAGCAGGCAACCATACAGTTCACCTTTCAGCCACCGAGAGTGACCGAGCTTTTTTGCAGAGTAGTAATAATACAGTCGTTCGTCAGTACGTTGGATCTGACCAACGAACATGGTCATCTCAAATTATAAACTTTGGACAAAACCAACTACTTAAGTTGAAAGGCTTTGATAAAGAAAAACTAGTATTCGCTCGAACAAACGAGAGTGATGTTGTTGTTCGGTTATTTGATAATGATATATTTCACGGCAATAAGCCGTATCGAGGAGAATTAGGACTCGATAAATGGCTTAATGCCAGTAATAAGGTTCAATTTGATGATGGAGAAATACTCGAGTTAGATACTCTAGTAGGGGTGTTACATTCTCTTGGTGAGAGCGACTCAAATTTTAAAGGTAGTGATCTAGGAGATATGATTTATGCAAGTGGTGACTATCGAGAAGTAATAGAAGCAGGTAAGGGCAACGACCTCATAACAGGGGCACGAGGCCAAACAATCATTTATAAAAAAGGCGATGGTTCAGATCTTATTGATTTTGTCGGTGACTCTACAAATTTTGAGAAGTCCAATAAGTTAATGCTAAAAGAGGTTAAGCGCAGCGATGTTGATATTTATAAATATGCTGATGACACCTTCCAAATAGCATTTAAAGACTCAAATGACGTACTAACCTTGCATAAACAATTCGACAATAAGGATTTTGTTGTATTTGAAGGCGACAGCGATGCGCAATTAAACCCGTTTACGTTAGATAACGTGATTGTTGTAGGGAGCGATAAAGGTGATGAGCGCCTAGAAGGCGGTACGGGTGATGATGTATACCGAGGCGGTGCAGGGCATGACACATACGCATTTAGTGGTGGTCATGACACCATTGAAGATAATGGCGGCACTTTATTATTCGAAACAAACGTTTCTTTTGGCCATGAAGCCTTAGTTTTTAAACGTAATTATCAAGATTTGATTGTAAACGTGCAAGATGGTCAGCACAGTATTACGATTAAAAACTGGTTTGATTCAAGTCATAACAAAGTGGATTTGAAGTTTGCTCGTGACCCAAATTTAGCGTTAAGTGCAGCTGAAATTGAACAGGCCATCAGCTATGACCCGTTACCAAGCTATTTAGGTAACACAGCAATAGCCATTCAACGCGGTGAGGCTGTACGCATTCCATTGCAATTTAATGTTGATATGGCTGTGCCTTTATCAATAGTTGCGCAGCAACTTCCTGCATGGCTTAGTTACGACTCAGACGCACAAGCGTTAGTGGGCAACGCGCCAAACGAGCAAACACATGAGCAGGTAGTACTAAGTGTTAAAGACCATCAAGAGCAAACGGCCAATATAACTATTTCAGTGAGTACTTCTGCGTATATTTATACAGGAGGAACTCGTAGTGTTAACAACACCCAAGGGCGTATTTTATTCACGGATGGTG
>NZ_CAMAPC010000040.1 GCF_945859825.1 Pseudoalteromonas holothuriae | reverse complement strand
GTGTCTGGCTTCACCCCTTGAGCGATTAAATAATGCGCCAGCTGATTCGCCTTTGAGTTGAGTGCTGCATACGTCATCGACTGACCTTCAAACACCAACGCCATACTGTCAGGCGCTCCCAATACCTGCGCTTCAAATTGCTGATGTACCATCAGTGCATGTGCATGTGCACTCTCTGTGTTGTTCCATCTATGTAATTGTTGATGTACAGAGTTATTATCTAAACAATTGAACTCTTGGACTTTAGAGTTTGGGTTTTCAAGAATCTGTATAACCAAACTCTCTATCTGACATAGATGTGATTCTATTTGTGAATGACTAAAATATGCATTATCAAAAGTAAATTCAGCGATTACATCATCATCTTTTACAAAGTCTTGAATTGCGATTACAAGAGGCTTTGCTCCAAAGTCATTATTAAGGGGTCTTCTATAGGTTTTGGTATTTTCAAAGCTATACTCATCTGAATAATCTTCTACCGACAAAGATATATCAAACAAATTAGCTCCTAGATGACTTGTCGACCGCAATAGACGCATAAGTTCAGAAACTGGAAAACGTTGATGTTTATATAAACTTCTCATTTGAGAAGTAATTCCCAACATTGTCTCGACAAACGAATTTGAAGGAACAACTGGCACTACAACAGGCAAAATAGAAGAAAACATACCTACTGATTTCTTTTGGCTTGCAGATGTTCGATTGTGAACAGGCATTCCAATTGCAAGTTCTTCCCTGCTATCCGTCAGTTTAGAAAAATAAATTGCCATAACAGCAAGGAAAAAATGTGTGTTAGAACCACCAACCTTCGCAGATAACTTTGTCACAGCGGAAAATGTACTGCGCTTTATTGACCAATAGGCCTTAGAGAACGAGCTACTTTTGGAGTTCAGCGACTTAGTGTTAAACAACGGCTCAGGCAGCTTATTAAAACGATCTAACCAAAAAGCTTTATCTTTTTGAAAACGCTTCGAAGATTTATATGCTAAATCTGCCTCAATAAAATCAATATAAGAAGATGTATAGCTACTTAGTTTTTCAGGGGAATTTAGAGCATGATATATATCAATAAGACGGGTTGAAAATAAGTAGCTTGAGAATCCATCTGACACTAAATGGTGAAAATACGGAGCAATTATTCCCTCATCTTCTGAGACTTTGATCCAATCAACCTTCCAAAGTGGATGATTATATAAAGAAAAAGGCTCATTTAGTCGTTGTCGCATATGCTTTTGTGCACGCAGCTGCGCGTCATCAAAAGACGAGAAGTCCACTTGCTCGAATTGCACGTCAATGTCATTCTCAAACCTTTGAGTCACACCATATTCCGTTTTACTGAACACCAAACGAAATGCATCATTGTTATCGATGAGAATTGAAAGGGCGGTACACAAACGTCCAAAATCAACCTTCCCTTCGATATGCATTGAACCACCAATATTGTGACAAGGCAGTTCAGATTTTAGTTCTTGGTCTATCCATATTAATTCTTGAGGGGAAGTAAGTGGGTATTGTAATTGATCACTCATGACGATTTATTAACCTATTCTTATATATACTCTTATTAACTTATTAACTTAAACAGTTAATTCAGAACCATCCTTGAAGTTATATTTCTTTAAAATGCAAATTAAAAACGCATAAAATCTAAATTATATTTACAACAGGATATAATTTTTTCACCTATATCAAAGGGGAAACGACATCATATTTTGAAAACTAAATCATAGTAGCTGATTCTTTTTCTTTTGATTCAATACCAACTAGTTCTCCTCCATCCATAAAGATTAGTCTATCGGCACATTTGAAATAACGATCATCGTGAGAAACGACAATAACTAACTTATTGTCTTTTTTCATGGTTGGTAAAATTTGATGATAAAAAATTTTCTTGAATTCTGGATCTTGATCAGCAGCCCACTCATCAAAAATATAAATATCCTTATCTTCAATTAAAGCAACTAAAAGTGCCAATCTGCGGCGCTGACCGTCAGACAGTTTAGTAGTAGTAAAATAACCATTAACAAAATCAGTTTTCCCTGATAAACCTAAGCTTTCCAAATAAAAATTAACTTTCTCAATATCTGACAAATTTTGCTTTTTATACAATTTACTAAACAAGTAATAATCAGAGTATATAACTGAAATCCGCTCTCTAGCTAAAGCTATATTACTCTCATCAACAATCATATTATCAAAAAGAATTTCACCTTCATTGCATTGATAATGCAATGAAATTAACTTGCTTAGTGTGGACTTACCAGATCCGTTACCACCAACAATGAAATTAATTTGACTTCGACTAAATGAGAGACTAACAGGTTTTAAAGAGAATGAATTATCAAATTTTTTACTAGAGTATTTATAGCTTACACCTTTGACATTATATGTATTCCATTCCGGTAATGGTTGAGAATCGTTGCAATATAATTCGCCGTCGAAACACTCTAAAGCATGTATACGTTTCAATGCAATATTACCTATTTCAAGCTCTCTAAACATCCCTAATATTGTTGCAATAGGGCCAGCTATATAGAGAAGGGCCATAATAATTCCTGCACTTTCTTCTTTGGGAAAAGGAATATAACTGGGTAAGACAAAAACAAGAAATCCAATAATAAAAAAAGACAAAAGATCACTTGCAGTAGCAGATAAATGAAGAACTCCATCAGCCATTTTTTCTAATTTTGTGGACTTTAAAAGCGGGATTTCTATTTCTTCTTTTATATAATTTTTAGATTTATTTCTATCTAGTTTAAGCTCAAAGGCCCCAAATATTAGACCCCTTAAGCCCTCTTGAATAACATCGCTAAACTCTCGGGACTTAACGTATGAACTTCTAACAAGCCTGACTGGAGTTTGATAAAGAATAATGCCAAATATGACGGAGACTATAACAATCGCAAAAACAATAGAGTTTAATATGAACAAGTAACTAAACATACCTATGATAGTTACTATTGAAACGACAATAACGGGAATACCTACAGCAGCATTGGCCACGCTCAGTACATCCTCAGTTAGTAAATTCAATAATCGAGAAAATCCTACCTTTTCCATATCATCAAGTTTCATACTGTTAATTCTCTTAACAATATTTAGCTTTAATTCAGCAGTGGCTGATTTGGCGATATTATTAACAAGAATAACTGAAGCAGCTTTGGTAAAAAGTATTATAATAACGGTTAAGAAGAAAACCCATCCTTCATTACCATTAATAAAGTCATAAGATTGAAAGTAACTAGCATTAACTTCAACTTCATCACTAGCTTTAACTTGAATACTGTTAACAATAATCGGAATTATTAGACTGTAAAAGAAACCTGATAAAGCACCAATGGTAACTGCTATAATCAATAGTTTTGGTGAATATGAGAACAACAAGGAAGTTATAGAAACTTTTTTATTGTTTAAGTCATTACTACTCATCCACGCCCCTAAAAAGAAGTTTAAAAACAAAAAAACTGAAAACCATATTATCTATTGAAAACCTCTAAAAAATAAAATTACACACTCACCTAATCAACACTTAAAAAACATATTAAAGCCGCTATATATGATGATAATAAGTGAAAATTTAAATTATAAAGCTAGAACTAAAAATATTTTCCTGCATAGCTCTGCCCCCTCAGCTTTAACTTCAATAAAATTGAAATCAAAATCTCAGCCGAAATTTTTATTTGAATTTTTATAGAGGTAAAATAGGAGCTTAATATTCAATATAAGATTCTTATACAGATCAAACTCGAAAGATAAGCTTTTCTATTTATCAATATCTAAGGTAAGATTTAGCCAATTAGCTTAACTTGTTCTTTTTGAAATGAATCATACTTGTAAAAGTTCTTTTTGGCATTTTGAATAAAATCAGATTGGCTGAAAATGTTAAGTACCAGCCACTTATTAAGTATATCCATAGGGAAAGGTAATGGCCTTAGAAAATCTACAAAGAGAACAGTTCTAGTTTTATCAGATTCATTCCAAGCTGAGTGCTCAAAGCTATCATCAAAAACTAAGCTTTTGCCATTTTCCCAACCTTGTACTTCATCTTCAATTTGAATTGCACATTTTTCAGGAACACTGATTCCCAAGTGGTAACGTAGTAATCCATTGTAAACACCAGTGTGAGGTAGAATCTTTTTACCAGGCTTTAGAATTGAATACATAGCAGACACCCAGCCTGGTATGTTATTTAGTAACTTCATAGTGGATGGGAACAAAGCAATGTTATCTTCTATAGATTCTCCATACCCTTTAAGCACAATCACTTTCCACTTATCGTCTGATGTCAGGTAAGTTTGCTCGTTCTGAATTTCTTGGAAAGCTGGAATATTTTCTTCTTGAGTTAAAGCCAACAATACTTCACTCAAAGCTTCTGAATACAAAGATTCGGCTTCTTTAATCCAAGAAAAATCTTCATTATCAAAAAACTTAACATTCCCATTTTCTGTTTGACGAATGATTTCAGTCGCCACAGGGTGTAGTATATGCCCCCAATCAGGCATGTTGTCCAAAGTCAGTAAGTCAAATTGCCTTAATAAATATTCCGCTTTAGCCTTATCATGTTCGAGCAGTTTATCCAACAGCGGTGTTAAACTACGGACCAACGAACTAAAGTCACCCCGATTAAGATCCATTTCTATTTTTTGTGCACTTTCCTTCATTGCCTTCACTCCTTAAAATATAGTCCTAACACTGTATTAGAATACGATTACGAAACAGATATAAAATAGTTGCCCTTCAGTACTATCAATAAAAGCAAATCCATACCTTTCCTGTATGATGACAGCAAACTAAGCAGGTTAAGGGGAATATAAAAATTCTAATGTCATCTCTCTTAGTAATTTCAAAGTTTGAGCGTTTTTACTCAAAAGCTCCTTTTTACATAACCAAGGTAAGCTTTTAAATTTATCAAGTTAAACACTCAATCCAATTTCATCATCTTTATAAAGTCGACCATAAATAGCTTCTGAATTTGGATTTACATTTGGCAGTTTTTTTACAATCAATTCGCCCAAGCTGGCCTCGGTGATAAGTGTGCCGCCGCTTTTAAACTTTTCAAGATCATCTTCAATAAGTATATCTTTTACTTCTGAAGCTAAACCTGCATAGTGAATTATATAACTATCTATTCTTTCTGATGGATCAACATTAAGAAACAACATGTGATTAAACTGAATAGGTAAATGGAACACTTCACAACCAAGTTTATTGACATTATAATTAAGGAGTGTTTGCTCTGGGTACTTTAGTCCCCCTTGCGACTCTTCATTGAACTCGAAAATAGGTTTATGGCAACTTGACATTACCATCACACCTACATTGAAGTATTCCGTACCCCACTTAATTTGAGGCATCTTTTGTATCATATCATTGATTTCAATAGTTTGATCGATACCAAAATCAGTTTCATAAAGCACAGCAAACTGCTCTACTTCTACTATATCAAACAGATTCGGGCAATTTTTTTGAACCACGGTATCAAGATCCAAAAAAATAATTCTTTCGTACTCACTTAGAAGTTCAAACAATTTAAATTTAGCCCAGTATGCGGAGTATTCTGACTCTATAAAAGGAAGATCAAACTCTTTTATTTCTACGAACTCAGCTCCAATTTTCTTTGCATAAGCTTTATGAGTAGGGAGAGTAAGGCTAGCCATTTTGCTATAGCGTTTACCTATATTAATCGTAACAACAGCATGCTTTTTCACTTTATTATTATCACCTTGTGTTTTCAACCTATTAATTAAATTATTTTATTTCAATAAAGAATAAAATAAAATTCATTTCCATACGGAAGGATATAACACTAAATCAATTATTATTAACACCCCATATAACTTGATGCTTTTTCCACATAGAAATTTTAAAATTTGTGATATTTTTAAATTTACAACCTGAATAAAAATTAGATTAAAACATAACACAGCACCTATTAAAATTACAAACGATTATTGACTTTATTTCAACTAAACAGCTATGCATACGTATTCATAAAATAATTTATGGCATCAATAATTAATAATAAAAACTGAACAATAAAACTGCGTTGCCTCTGAAAAACCCACAAATAATTAACTAAATATTAGGCATAAAATGACAAACACCAAACATTTAAAGATTTAATGAGTGTTCTGTAGGTTTTACCTTCCAATATTTTAGAAAAACCAGTTCAAAAAATTCAATCTAATCAACTCGGAGATGAAAAAAACACAACAATAAAACTAAAAAAAACATACCTATACAACTAGTAACCACTACATCTTCTGGTAACAGAGTTCAGCTCTCTGATAATATTATTCTATAAACTGTAATGGTAATGCTTATTTCCAGTAAAGGTAAATAAGACAATGAAGTAAACTATGAATACAGCATCGGAATATATTAAATATATAAAAATAGAAATGAGACTAGTTTAATTTTTAGTCACGTCAATCAATCTACTACATAGTAATGGAGTTTTTATGCCTAAAAGAGTACTAATCGCTATACCAATAACTGACAGAGACTCGCCGCTCATCAATGAATGTTTCAAAGCCATACAAGCAGCTATTGAATACGTTAACAATAAAGAGATTTATCCAACTGATTTTAGCATTTTAGTTATGCCCAGAATTACCGATTTGATAGCAATTGATAACTGGTCAAGGTTAAAACAAGAATCGACACTCTCTATTAAAATAGAGTGCGTTGACTCTTACGAGATTTATGCACGCCATAACCTAGCTGCAATTGCAAAAAAGCGGAATTTTGCTATGAAAAAAGCTGTGGCAAACAATGATGATTATGTATTGTTCATTGATTCGGATATTTTGCTCAACTCAAATTCAATCTACAACCTGCTTCGAGCAGCTGACCTTGGGCACGATATTACAGTCTCAGCTTATGAAGTTGTTTGGCTAGGTTATCCAGCAATATGCACTTTAAAAAATGGTGAACTAAATATTGTAGACTTATCAGACAAAAAAAATAGCGTTGCGCAACCCGTTCAAATTGTAGGAATGGGTTGCAGCCTGATAAGCAAAAGTTGTTTTAGTATTTCATTTTCAGATTGTTTTACAAACCCAGATCATGAAGCTTTGATAAAGAGCGCGTTAGAAGGGAAAGAGTGGGCTGAATCAATTACCTTTGGTGAAGACGTCATATTTTCACTGAACTGCATAACACAAGGAAAGACCATGTTTTATACAGGTGATATAGTAGAGCATAAATACAAACAACTTTAACATCCTGGAGCGAACTAATAGATAGCAATTGAATGAATTAGATAGCCAACGCGATGGCTGGACATCAAACGCTATATAATATCCACAAATAAGCAATGATTTTACTTGTAGTAGCTCATATGTATTAGTGTGATTACCAAGCGACTTTGACGTATCAACATTATCAATGTCAGCCCAAGTTGGCAACTCATGCCGACTTGGGAAGCAATTCCAACCTAGCCAACCTGAGTGCTGTAGGGTTCATATTTTCTCTCAACCATATCTGGCGTACTCCATAGGGGCTAATTTCAATATCCATATTCGCTTTAAGCTGACAAGAAATTTGAGCTTGGCCTAGATGAGAGTTTTTAAGTCTGAAGTCGATAACAGCTTTCTCGAGCTCTTCTTCTGGTCTGTTTTTATGCTTTAAATCAGGAGTCTCTTGCCGCCTTAGCGCATCTATTCCGCCTTGCTTAACTAGTCGTCTATGGGGGTAAATGGTATCTCAAGATACACCACTGAGAGAGAGGCTCCGTATACGTTTCCAAGTTTTTCGTAAGCGTCGTCTAAACCACAGGCTACAGGCTCATAAAGTAAAGCTCTTATCTCAATTCGGAGCATACCATGCCTAAACATAAAACCGCTGAGCAGTGGCAACTGCTTATAAAGCAACATGCTCAAAGCAAGCTATCCGTCGCCGAGTTTTGACAGCAGCTTGAACTCAATACCAAAACATTTTATAAGTTGCGTGCTGAGCAAGCACCTAGCCAGTTTGTGGCTGCAAAACCAAGTGCACACAGCCATCCTCACCAGCCTTTGCTGCCATGACTCTTTCAATCGGACAGATAAAGCTAGAGTTCCCTGCAGCGACAGATCCTACCTGACTAGCTCATTTACTCAAGGCCTTAACATGATCATTTGGAATATTGATAGCGTGTTACTATATCGCCAGCCTGTAGATTTTCGCAAATCTATCAATGGCCTCGCAGCAATTGTTGAGCAAGATGCGCATTCTCATGACTTTGATCACCGATTCTCATCAGCTTTGATCACTTGATTTATCATTTTGTAGAGCCGTTTTTAAATTAGCTTAACTGATCATCATCAGTCAATTTATTTAACTGTT
>NZ_CAMAPC010000039.1 GCF_945859825.1 Pseudoalteromonas holothuriae | reverse complement strand
TAGGTCAAACAGATTATGCGGCAGCAAATGGTTTTGTAGATGGTTATTTACGTTCGCGAGCTCAAAGAGGGGGGGCGGGTAAGAGTTTGGCATTGGCTTGGCCACTTTGGCAAGCGGGAGGTATGCAGGTAGATGAAGGAGGATTGGCGGCGTTAGAGCGTCAAGGACTGGCAGCGATGCCAACTGAGCTGGGGTTAGACTGTTTTTATCGGGCACTCAATAGTTCACAATCGCAACTTGCCTTCGTTTATGGTGTTCAAAGAAAAAGTGAGCGCTTACTAAATCCACAGGAAAAACAGCCTGAACAGGCCTCTCTGGTTGATCGAGTCTACCTCAATGACATCATTACGCTAATCTCTGACATTATCGGCACCGAATATGAGAGCGTTGATGCAGACGCAAAATTTGACGAACTTGGGATGGATATCCACCATCTCAGTCACTTAATTGAACAGCTAAATGTTCAATATGAAAGCCAATTGGTGTTGCAAGATCTGCTTGATTGGCCAACGTCCTCTGCTTTGTCTGAATATCTTGAAACGTTATTAAAACAAACAAGAAACATCAGTGTAGCGTCAGACACGCACACCTTAGAGGACCATGGAGCACTGAATGCAGCTGCAGTAAAAATATTAAAGCGTGTTGTCGGTAAGCGTATTAAGCTCAGTGCTGATCTCCTTGACGAAACGCTTGAATTTGAGCGCTATGGCATTGATTCCGTTCAATCGATGAACATAACCACCGATCTAGAAGCAATCTTCGACACATTGCCTAAGACGCTGTTCTTTGAGTACTCAACGATAGCGGCTATGGCAGACTATTTTGCAACTCATTACAATGAGAAGTTATCGGATGGCCTCGAACAACCTCGCACTAACGCTATATCAGTGCCAGTACAACCGACACTGAGCAAAATACCTGTTGCGGCAGGAACTGTTCGGGAAAGCCGTTTTATAACAAGCGAAAAATTACAAGAGAGTGTTAGAGATATCGCTATTATTGGTGTTGCGGGGCGTTACCCTGGAGCACGTAATGTACAGCAATTTTGGGATAACTTAAAACAAGGCATAGACAGTGTTGGAGAGGTCCCTATTACTCGTTGGGAAGCTGATGTGTATTTCTCAAAAGATAAGCAACAGCCAGGTAAATCTTACAGTAAATGGGGTGGGTTTATTGCGGGGGTAGATGAGTTTGATCCTGTCTTTTTCGGTATTCTCCCTAAGGAGGTGACTGACATATCACCTCAAGAAAGATTGTTTTTAGAATGTGCTCATCATACGTTAGAAGACGGTGGGTATACGCGAGACTTATTGCGCCAGCAAGGTAAAGTCGGCGTATTTGTCGGTGTAATGTGGGAGGAATACCAATTATTCAGTACTGCAACTAGAGTCTTGTCTGGCCACCCTTCATCGATTGCCAACCGTGTTTCCTACTTTTGTAACTTCACTGGCCCAAGCATGGCAGTAGACACTATGTGCTCGTCATCGCTAACGAGTATTCACCTTGCGTGTAATGCACTGGTGTTAAATGAATGCTATGCCGCAATTGCTGGCGGTGTGAATGTCTCGATACACCCAAATAAGTATGTTTTTCTGGCTCAAAAACAATTTATTTCAAGTGAAGGATTATGTCGCAGTTTTGGCTTGGGCGGAGATGGATATGTACCTGGTGAGGGGGTGGGAGCAATATTGCTGAAGACGCTTGCTAATGCTGAAAAAGATAACGATAGCATTTATGCGGTTATTAAAGGCACAGCTATAAATCATGGCGGTAAATCAAATGGTTATACCGTCCCAGATCCTGTCGCTCAAGCGCAGGTTATACAGGATGCGTTGCAAGTTGCCGGTGTCAGCCCTGCTTCAATCAGCTACCTAGAAGCGCATGGTACAGGGACATCTTTGGGTGATCCCATAGAGGTCGCTGGCTTGACCAAAGTATTTGCTAACCAACGTGAATCAAGCTCAGTATGTGCACTTGGCTCGGTGAAATCTAATATTGGACATTTAGAAAGTGCTGCGGGAGTGGCTGCGATAACTAAAGTTATCTTACAACTTAAACATAGCATGCTTGTGCCTTCATTGCATTCGCAACAACTTAATCCGAATTTGGATCTCTCAAACACGCCTTTTGTTGTTCAGCAGCAGTTGGCACAATGGCAACGACCAACACCCGGTCAGTTACTCAGGGCTGGAATATCTTCATTTGGGGCCGGTGGTGCCAATGCCCACTTAATTGTTGACGAATACGTTTCCAGAGCCAAAGTGGAAAAAGAGATAGCGGGTCCTCATCTGGTAGTGTTGTCTGCAGATTCGAAAGAGCAACTCGATCAATATGCGCATGCACTTTATGAGTTCATAATACACAGTGAAGTATCTGACGCACAATTGTCGGATATTGCGTTTACTCTACAAACTGGTCGTGAAGCACGTAAGTTCAGGTTAGGAGTCAGTGTCTACTCTGTTGCCCAGCTAAGTAGCGAACTCTCCAAATATACTGAAGGTACTTATGAAGATAGTGAAATACTTCGAGGTCAACCAAACCAACGTGATGGGTATCTTAATCGCTTATTTAACGATGAGGATCTAAAGGAGTCCATCGCGAACTGGTGGCAAAAAAATAAACATATTAAGTTGTTAGAGTTATGGGTCAATGGCCTCAACTTGGTGTGGCATGAATTGTATGCATTGAACAATGATGTTAAACCAAACAGGTATTCAGGTTTACCTAATTACCCATTTGCAGGGGAGCTCTATCCTATTGGTGACGGCGTCTCAACCAATGTTGCCCAACAGCCCAAAATACCTGCAGACCAGCACGCATTCTTACTGACTAAAACTTGGCAGGCGCGACCTTTAGTTCAGGTACAGCATAATGCATGTTCTGTACTTATTCTATGTCACTCAAGTGTGAGAGGTATGGCACTTGAGTTGTTTAAAAATGAACCATCAGTGCAATGTACCGTGACCTATGGTTTCGATGTGGCGCACGTTCAGTTAGCACAGTTTGATGGCATTATAGACTTGATGGCGTTAACCACAAAAGCTGATATTGATTGGGATGAGCGAAAGAATACATTACAAACGCTCGAAATTATGCGTAGTTACATTCGACAAAGGTCATCAAGTCAGAGTGTGTTACTGCAGGTGACACGTGGCCGGTGTGAAGCGGGTATGTTAGATGGCGCTGAATTGGTGGGCTTTTATCGTAGCGTTTCTCAAGAATACCGTGCAGTTATCTCTGCTAGCCTTGATGTGGAGTTACAAAGTTCGGCTCAGGAAATTACAGACATCATTGAGCAAGAGTTTGCAGCCTTACCCGATTATAAAAACTCAGAGGTTTGCTATCAAAACGTCACACGAAAAGTGCCAGAGATAGTCGGGGAACGCTTAGCGCTTGACTGGCAGGTCAATGTCCCTAAAAACAGCTACCGGAAGGACGATGTTGCGCTCATCAGTGGTGGGGCACGAGGTATAGGCTTTGAACTTGTAAAACATTTATGCTCTCAAGGTATAAACAAGTTTATCATTGTGGGCAGAGAAGAATTGCCCGATCAGGAGTTATGGCGTGATATTAGTGCCTCACAAGATGATGGGTTTAAAGGAAAAATAAAGGCATTACAGGCAGTCGTTGAATCAGGCGCACGTGTCTATTATTTGGGAGCGGATGTTGTAGATAAAAAAGCCCTCAACGCTGGTATTTCACTGGCTTCAAAGGCTTTGGGAAGTATCACCCATGTTTATCACTGCGCAGGGGTGATGAGTCAACCTCCCGCTCTTGTAGCTAAATCAACTGCAGATATTCAATCGGTACTGTCGTCAAAAATACAGGGTTTGTACAACTTACATGAGTTGTGTGAATCGCACTCTTTAAGAACATTCATTATATTTTCTTCGGTGTGTACAGAATTACCAAATCTAGCTGCTGGACAACTGGATTACGTGATGGCAAACAGCTATGTTGATGAGTTTGTACGAAGTATGAGCAAGCAAGGTTATGACTATTTTAGAGCACTACAGTGGCCAAGCTGGTCAGAAACGGGAATGGCTGTCGGTTATCAGACGTCTTTGCCATATCAAGACCTTGGCCTGACAACGTTATCAAACAGTGAAGGTTTTGCATTAATGTCGCATGCATTGTCGAGTGAGCATGTATGTTGTGCACCTTGTGTATTTAATCAGCCTCCGAAATTTTCATCATGGTCTGATACTGAACCGTTGCTCAAGCGTGAACCAAGTCAAAAAGTGTCAGTGGATGCGTCCCGCACCAAGTCAGATACAGATGTACGGGCATGGTTGTTTACGCGCTTTGCTGAGGAATTTGGCCTAACGCTTTCACAGCTCGATGGCGAAAAAAGCTTTGCTGAATATGGCGTAGAATCTGTATTTCTTGCAGGCTTTAGCCATACTTTGCAGCAATTTTGTGAGGTGCCGCTGAGTGCGTCATTGCTACTAGAGCATGATACTTTGGCTAAACTGGCTGAGTATTTGAGTCTACAGCCGATGAAATTGACCGTTTCTGAGGTTTTATCAAATGATGATGTTGCACCAATTTTACCTATTAGCACTACTATTCAAAATGTACTACCAAATTCGCAAAAACCGATAGATATGCTTATAGATGAAACATCGCTGGCAGAGGTGAAAGGTAGTGATGACCCTGTCATAATTGGTATGGCTGGAAAGTTTCCTCAGGCAGATGATATTGATACTTTCTGGCAGCAATTGCTCACGGGTGACAGCGCCATAAGAAAACAGCAGTGTAATGCCAAAGGTGAAAGCATCTACGGTGCTTGGCTAACCGATAAAGATAAATTTGACAATGAATTTTTCGGTATTCCTTATACCGATGCCTGTACCATGGACGTACAAGCACGATTGCTACTCACACAAGCTCTCAAAGCCGTTAATGATGCAGGCTATAGCAAAGCGCAACTGGTATCTAAACGCGTGGGAGTTTTTGTTGGCGCGCGCAGTAGAACAATCATGGCAAGTGAACTGCTGGGTGTTGCTAATCCTATTTTGGCTCTGGGCCATAATTATCTAGCGGCAAATATTTCGCGCTATTTCGATGTCAAGGGCCCAAGCTTAGTTAGTGATGCTGCGTGTGCATCTGCAATGGTAAATTTGCAACATGCCTGTGATGCCTTACAACTTGGGCGAATTGATATGGCTATTGTTGGTACAGCTAATGTTTTTGAAGACCTTAATACGCAAGAGTTTTTTGCGCAAAGAGGGCTACTCAGTCAATCTGGTCACTATGCGCTATTTAGCGAACACAGCGATGGTAAAGTGCTTGGTGAAGCCGTTGGAGTGGTCGTGCTCAAGCGCGAATCGGATGCGTTGCGAGATCGTGACCGCATCTATTGTAAAGTCAAAGCTATAGCTGCGAATAATGATGGGCAGACGATTGGTCCCGCTTCCCCTAACATTGATGCACAGCGCCAAGTGATAAGCCAAGCCTTAAAAACAAGTCAGCTCAGTGCCGACGCTGTTTCTTATATTGAAGTCAATGGCGCAGGTAGTCGTTTGCTGGACGCTATTGAAGTTTCTGCGTTGGCAAAGTCTTATCAATTTTCGCAAAGTACAGCGCCTCATTATTTAGGTTCAGTAAAGCCTAATGTGGGTCACACACTCATGTCTTCAGCCATGGTGGGTATGATTAAGTGTGCATTGTCTGTGTATCACCAACAAATTCCCCCTTTTAGACAATATGGTGAATTGTTTAACGAGTTTGACTTTGTTGCTAATAAGGTGTCTTTCAATTTAGAAACTCAAGTTTTGCCATCATCTGGCAATGGTTTATGTGCTGCTGCGTTAAATGTCAATGCGGACGGAGGTAGCAATTTCCATGTGATCTTTGAACAGTGCCCAATTCAGAGTGGTGCAGTGTCGAAAAGGATCCGCACGCAACTTCATGAGAAGCAGATTGATACGCGATTACGAAAGAGTGTACATACGACATCAAAACCTTTCACGGAAGTAAATGAGGTTAACGCTAAATCAATGAAACCCAATCTAGATAATCGTCAAAAAGTACAAGAAGAACAAGACGTTTTAACCGTGTGGGGTGAAATGAATGAAGAATAAAAAATACAGTATGACACTGAGTGCCAACCATCCCATTTTACAGGCACACCAAATAGATGGACGTGGTGTCATGCCTGGGTTAGCGTATATTGATTTGATATTTCAGCTATTGTTGCCCGCGCTTAAATTAGAGGTTGAACGGGCTGAGATAACCAAATTGGCAATACTCAGACCGCTTATTTTAGCTGCACACGAGTCAGTTGACTTGGTATTTGAAGTACAACCAAAAGCGTTAGGTTGGACTGTGTCAGTGTTGGATAAGCATGACACATCCGAGCCATATGTTGATTTTCATTTAAGTGAAATGCATGACGATGTGGTGCAACCCCCTGCTATTAACGTTGACACGTTGTCTGGTGAACTCAGTTATGATATTCAACAAACCTATCAACGCGCTATTTCACTTAATTTATGTCATGGTGAGTTGTTACAGGTAAGTGGAAATATATTTGTTGGGAATGACGATTATTGGGCGCAAATACAGGCCAAACCGTCGAATAATACAAGTTCCAATTTCATTGCTTCCCCAGCCATGCTGGATGGCGCAGCTATGGCTATTCTCTATGCTTTACAGGAACAACAAAAAGTAGCTAAATCGGACTTGTTTCTACCTATATATATTGGTGCTTATAAACAATACCGACCCATGTTATCAAAGTCCCTAGCTGTTGTTAAAAACGCACATATATCAATACATACAAACCTGTTGAAGCTAAGTATTAAATTTTATACACCAAAGGGACAGGTAGTTGCTGAAATGGATGATTTGTGTGTTAGGCCGACTGCTGACTTTCAAAATGCCTTGCATAATGCAGAGCGTGCAGTACTAGGTATGGATGAACAGCGGCATGAGGGTGATCAAAACTCTGATTTACATGGCCTACTCATTGGCGTATTTGCTTCTTACTTAGGGGTAAATCCTGAACATATTAATGGGCAATCAGGATTTTTCGAGTTGGGGGTAACATCAACTCAACTACTTTATATACTAAAAGATTTAGAGACCCAATTACAGTGTGAGCTGAGCCCTGTGATGTTGTTTGAACATGACAGTGTGGCAAAACTAGCAGCACATCTGACATCAGTGGATGTAAAATTTGAACGTCACCTTATTGAAAAAGTTGAGCCAAAGTTGGCAATTTCCACCCCTTATGGTTGGCGGCAACAAGATATTGCCATTATTGGTATGGCAGGGCGTTTTGCAGCGGCCGATGATGTTGAGCAATTATGGGAAAACCTTACTTTAGGCAAAGATAGTGTTGCTCCCTTAAGTCCAAACCAGTTTAAATTTGCGCAAGATTATGCGACTGCACAAGTATTCCCTTGCTGGGGAGGCGTTTTACACAATAGCCAAGAGTTTGATCCACTTTTTTTTAATATTGCGCCAAACGAAGCTGAACGTATGGACCCTCAAGAGCGACTGTTTCTAGAGGTTTCTTGGCAGGCACTTGAGAGCAGTGGTCACACCCCGCAAAGTTTACATCCTCAGTATAAAAGAAACGCCAAAGCTGAAGTGGGAGTGTATGCAGCGGTTATGTTTTCTGAATATGCTTTGTACGCCGCTGATTTAGTAAGGAAAGGGCATCCAGTAGGGGTGATGACCGGTATCTCCGCTTCTGCAAATAGGCTATCTTATTTTTGTGATTTCAGCGGTCCAAGCATTGGGATTGATTCCATGTGTTCAGGCTCATTGACAGCCTTATCAATTGCATGTCAGGGACTTAGAAACAATGAAACGTATGCTGCTATCTGTGGGGGGGTGAACGTTTCAGTGCACCCAAATAAGTATCTTATGCTTAGAGAAAATGGTTTTCTTTCTCAGCGGGGGCGATGTGCCAGTTTTGGTGCGGATGCTGATGGTTATGTGCCAGGTGAAGGTGTCGGTGTCATCATACTCAAGCGTTTGTTTGATGCGCAACAAGACTCTGATCAGATCCTTGCGGTAATTAAAGGGGTTGCTGTGAATCATGGCGGTAGAGCCAGTGGTTATACTGTGCCCAGTCCTGAAGCACAAAAGCAGGTTATTTTAAAAGCGTTAAGTGATGCAGAGATCTGTGCACAGCAAGTGAATTACATTGAAACACATGGAACGGGAACTCAATTAGGTGATCCCATAGAGATTGCAGCATTGCAATCGGTGTTCGCTGCGCAGCGTGATGATGTTTGTTTTTTAGGTGCTATCAAATCCAATTTGGGACATTGCGAAAGTGCTGCAGGTGTTGCTGGGCTAATCAAAGTGGTGCTACAACTACAGCATCGTAAAATATGTCCTTCCATTCATAGTCAGACTCTCAACCCTCATATAGATTTATCAGCAGGCAAACTTCAGTTACAGCATCAGTTAATTCCGTGGCCGCAAGTACAATTAGTAGATTCAAACAAAGCTTTGCCTCGTACTGCTGGAGTATCATCATTTGGTGCTGGTGGCACGAATGCCCATTTAGTATTGCAAGAATATCCAGAGCATGAAGTCGTGAGCCCAGACACAGGTCCGGTATTGTTTGTATTATCAGCAAAACGAGCGGCGGGACTGGTGGCTTATGCAGAAAAATTCATTACGTACTTACAAGCTAACCCCACGGTGTCGCTGAGAAGAGTGACCTATACGCTGCAAACGGGTAGAGAAGCAATGCGCTATCGTTTAGCGATAGTAGCAGAGCACTATGATG
>NZ_CAMAPC010000038.1 GCF_945859825.1 Pseudoalteromonas holothuriae | reverse complement strand
CACGGTCAAAAGGTACGTTACACATATTACGATAACGGCTGGTTAAAAACCATCAAAGATGAAACCACTGGGGCTTACTCGTATTTTGAATACGACAAGGCAGGGCGCAGGATACTTGAGCAAACCCAAACACAAGATGATTTAAAACGAATAATGCGCCAGCAAACTATCACCAACTATGATAGCCATGGCAGGATTGAAAGCACCACAACGAATGTGTTCAAAGATAGTGACACTGTTGAAGTAACCACGCCTTGGCAAGAGGGGCAAACGATTTCACGAGTAACCTATCAGTACGACGCAGTAGGTAACCGCCGCAGTATGCGCGTTGAAAACGGCTTGCTCGGTGAGATAACAGGCAACCCACCTGATGTGTTTTACGGGGAGCTCGTTGGCGCACAAGAGAACACCGAGCTTGATAGTGACACGGGTAGTGTTGCACAGTTTTTTGAAGCGCTACAAATAGATAGCCTGCGTTATTCAATTGATAAAATTGCCATACAAAGTACCAGCAACCCCGAAATTTGGGCTCAGTTACATGACCCTCGCATTGAAGATGTTGAGTTTACCAGCGCTGGACTTTTAACTGGCACACCATCGTATGATTCATCCGGAGTGTACAGACTGTACATTAATGCCACCGATAGCACCAAGCAGCCAAATAAAGTATACAAAGGCGAAATTATCTTCGAGATTGAAGATATCCCTGCGGCGATAGAAATTAAACCTATCCCTAAACAAGAGCAAAGGGAGGGTGAGTCGGTTAATATTGATTTAAGTGAATATTTTGCAATAAGCAACCCACAAACACGAGATATTCAGTTTGAGCTTATTGACTTACCAGCGGCGTTAAGTGACTTATCAATCAATAATCAAGGGGTTATTTCGGGCCCGCTGTCCTATGACAGCCATAGCGGTTATACGGTTAAGGTAAGAGTATTAGATAAGAATGATGAAACGGCTGAGCGCCTAACTCAGTTTGAGCTACTCGTTAAAAACACTGAAAGGTTGCAATTTGATGAGGAACAAAAAACGACAATGACCCTTGAGGAGTTTTTTCCGTCTTTGGTGGGTAAACCTGAGTTTCAAGCATTATTGGCTTCAGGAACGTTGAGGCTAAGTGGGGATGCACATTTTGCAACATTGTCCGAAGACAAGCGTAGTGTCACTTTTACTATGCCTGCCGAATTAGTAGAAAACGTAAGCTCTAAGCGCTTTTCATTGTTGGTAGAGCTAATGGAGTCAAACCCAGAGGCGGGAAATCGGGTTATTTCAGGGCATGAAGCTTTTTATCATATCACTGTTAATAATACGCACAAACCAAACCAAGCGCTTAATGCAACGGGGGGGGTTATAAGTCGCGGTGTAATGGAAAATGGAGCACTTGAGATTAGGTTGGGAGACTATTTTGAAAATAACGATTTAGACCCATTAAATTATGTGGTTAAGGTTTATAAGCAGTACTACGAAAATGTAGGGGGTGAGTTTGAACTCAAGACCCGAGAACTACCGTCAGCTAACTGGGTCTCAATTGCTAAAGGAAGTTCACCTGAGCAAGATGTACTGAGTATTAGCCCGCTGCTGGGAGATTCTAATTCTAATCCTTACAAAGTTGAAGTGATCGCGACAGAAAGTAATAGGTTAGAGCCAAACACGGCTATAAAAACATTTTCAATAAAAGTTGATGATTACCAGCCGCCAATTAGTGCACGGAAAATACCCACTATAACGCGAAAAGAAACGGATGACGTTGATTATAATATAAGCCTTTTTTTCAACACCTACCCAACTGACAGAGAGTTGACCTATTCAGCATCAGGTTTACCTGAAAACGTCAGTATTGATGCGCACAGTGGTTTAATATCTGGCGTGCCCGGCCTCAATACTACAAATAAAAGTAAGGTAGTGAAATCTATCGAAGTTATAGCAACAGACAGAAATAATAATAAGATTTCCACTAAATCAAGTTTTTATCTCAATATCCATAATGTGCCTTACATTACTATCGATGAAGGGGCCGAGCCTCGCAGATTGTCTTTATTAGATATTGCTGATGGTGGAATGTTCTCTTATGAAATATCAAGAGGTACTGCCCCTGATCATCACTTTGAAGGAAATCAGTTAGTATTAACGCCAACGGATACAGATGGAGATGGTGGCGTTAATGCGAATGGGCGCCTATATCACTTTACTGTTCGTGCTACCGAAATAAATACCGATATGGGCACAAGCGGTACGCGAGATTACTATGTTTACGTTAATAACACCCAGACGCCAAACCAAGCGCATACGGCCAAGTCTGGTGCGGGATTCCCCAGTAGTTTCAAAGAAGGTGTCACTTATTCAGATATATCTGTCTCATCTTTGTTTAATAACCCTGACAATGATGAATTAGAATATACAGCAGATATAAGGCGAATGCATGATGGTAAAACCAGTATCCCAGGCGTTACGCTGTCCAAAGCGGGGATTTTGTCAATATCACCAAATATTGGCCAAGCAGCGGGCGTTTATGAGGTCGATATTATCGCCACTGAAAAACATCGCAACCCAGCCAATGTCGCATCTAAGCGTATTGAAATAATAATAGCAGGTTATAAAGCACCCATTGAGCTTAAAAATGGTAGCTACATTCCAAATCAAAGTGGCACCGAGCTTGGTGTTGATGTCAACATTGCAAATTACTTTAAAACAGACAGCATAGATAGAAAGCTTAAATTCGAATTCGAGCTACCCAGTGCGCTTAGTAAACTCGAAATAGACGAAGTTAACGGCAGAATTCATGGCGCCCCAGGCTTTGATGTTGCGAGCAGCAACTATCGAGCTTTGCCAATCACCGTCACTGCGGTAGATGTGAGTGACGCCTCAATAAGTTTAACAACGACATTCGATCTTAATATTTTTGACGTTCCCTATTTTGAGATAAATGAAGGAGTGGAAGAAACATTTAACTTAAAAGATATGCATGGAAAAGATGGACAGCCATCAGGAGCAAGGTATGAAATTGACGTCGATGAAAAGCCGTCATTTGCAATTATAAATAATAGCGCGGGTACACTAACCCTTAAACCCAGTCCAACAGATGGGCCTCGTTTATACACATTTACTGTAGTATCAAAGTATAAAGATGGCCTTTATGAAATGGAAAAGCAACGTACTTTCAGAATATTAGTGCTCGACACCCAAACACCAAATAGAGCACCTACAGCGGCAGACTCAACTAGGGATTGGGATGAGAATGAGGTCATAGATATAAATAATGGCAGTATTACAGGGTTGTTCTCAGACCCAGATGGAGATGCACTGGTTTATAGCGTTAGATATGAAAAACTTGTTTATGAGTCAGGGGAAGATAAATATAAACCAAGCTCAGCACCGAGTGGCTTGTCTTTTAATGCGCAAGGGGGGTATTTCCATGGCACTCTGGATAAAAGTCGCACGGTAAATGGTACGGCAACTGGCGGCAGCTATGGTAGTTACAGGGCCTATATAACGGCAACCGAAAAGCATAGAAACCCAGCTAATAGCGTCATAGCAACGGTTGGTATTAGAATAGCCCCATATGTGGTGCCTATTAAAGCTGAGCGTATTCCAGGACAAAGGCATCTCGAAACCGACTATGTTAACTTACCTATTTCAAGTTATTTTACAAAAGACAGTTCAAATCGTGAGCTACGATATACGCTGGTAAACGGTTTAGGTGATTTACAAATAAACAATGTAACAGGTGTGATTTCTGGCCAGTTAGATGAGTCTGACATTGGTAATCATAGCTTAAAGGTTCGAGCATATGACAAAAACAATCACAATATATATGCAGAGGCAAGTATTCATGTGACCGTGAGTAACATTCGTGAACTTAATATGAAGCTGCCAGCATCCAAAACACTGTCGCTCGCAGACTTTGGCGCAAACTACTCAGGAATGAGGCTAAAATTGAGCGCTAATAATGCGCCCTTTGTACGCGCAGCTAACTCTACTGCAATCTCGATTAACCCAACAGCTTCACATGCTAGAAGTGCACCATATAGCTTTGAGGTGACAGTGCAAAGATATGAAGGGGAGTTTGGCAGATGGATAAACGAAGGTCGTTATGCATATAGTGTTACTGTCGCTCAACAGAATATGACACCCACTATCTCGGCATTGACTGTTGATAGTACGGTGGAGAAAAGTAAGTCTATTACTGCAAGCGTTACAGCCTCAGACAGTGATGGATACATTAAGCAATACCAGTGGGATACATCGAGCAACTTATACATTGTAGGTAGTGGTTCGTCAATTAGCCTAAAAGGACGTACCTTGGGTCAAGGTACTGTTCGTGTGCGTGCACTGGACTCGGATGATGTATGGAGCCAATGGGTTGAACGGAAAGTGACCGTTACTAAATCGTCTACTGCGCCCATCGCATCAATAAGTGGCTTACACGGCATGGTAACAGGGCAGTCAATTACCATTACTGCCAACGTGTCTGATGTTAACGACACCGCATTTACCTATAAATGGCGGACATCTCAAGGTCTTAAAGAGTCTGGCAGTGGTGCTAGCGTAACAATCAAAGCGGTTGGCAGTGGCCAGCAGTATGTTAGCTTAGAGGTGATAGATGCTAAAGGTGAGTCAAGTGGTGTAATTACTCGATATATTGATGTTTCTTCGCCGTTTGACGGCCCGGGTTTGACCGTATCGAGCAACAGAGTGCAAGTTGGTCATTACGCAACTGCAACCTCTGGCAATTTAAATGGCAATGCGGTGCAGTATGAATGGCAATCTTCATCCAATTTAAGCGTGTCTGGTTCTGGACGAACGGTGTCGTTTTCGCCTATGACGACAGCAGGCAATCATTGGATTAGAGTGCGCGCGCAAAATGACAGTATGCAATGGAGTGAATGGTCTTCTGTGCCATTTATAACTGGGTATGTACCTCAGCCAGTACCAGTACCAGTGCCAGCGCCTGTACCAGCACCTATACCAGTGCCTGTGCCAGCACCTATACCAGTGCCTGTGCCAGCACCTATACCAGTGCCTGTACCAGCACCTATACCTGCACCTGCACCTGTGCCTGTACCAGTGCCTGTACCAGTGCCTGTACCAGCACCTGTACCAGTGCCTATACCAGTGCCTGTGCCTACACCACAACCAACACCAATAATAACAGTGCCTAAGCCAACTCCAATTTGGGGCATTCCCAAACCAGGTGGGCCAGAAATCATGAGTTTTAGCGCATTATCAGCGGGCGTGTCGTTTAGACATGCAGACTCGAGTCGCTTACCAAAAGCGATTATGCTTCGAGCACAAAGTACGCCAATGATAGCTAATAATGTACAACCAACCTCGGTGCCTAACACCAGCAACAAACAAGGCAAATTAAATATTAAAAAATATTGGTTCACCTACGATAATAACAACCGTGTTGTGGTGGATGGTGGCAGTTTAGGGAATAACCAAATAGGCATAAACAAACAAGGACAACATATTACCTATAATGCAGCAGGGCAACAGCAGCTAGTGATTGGTGATAAAGGCACCCGAGCGCAGCACTTTATGTACAATAGCTGGGGTCAGGTATCTACAACTCGTGATTACTTTAATCAATACAACTCTGACTTGTTTTCAATGCGCAGTACGCTTGCGAACAATCCGGTACATGAAAATTGGCGTTTAGCGAGCCAGTTTAACTATAACGCCATGGGCATGGTGACAGAAAAACGTGATTACTTTGATGCCAATATTTATTCACCACATAAGCAAAGTGACTCAGAAGGCGTTTATAGCTGGACCACCAAATTATACTACGGCGGTGAAATTCGAAGTATTACTGAGACCGACTATAATAAGTCGGGTGAGTTGATAAGTACCCGTGAACAAGGCTTGAGAGAGGGGGTTAAAGTAAAGCTAGACTCGTATGTAAATTTACACCCTTCAGAGCCGAGCGGAAACAATCCTGCGCTAAAAATTATGCATACTAACAATGCATGGTCTAGTGAAGATTTAAGGGCGCTAAGTGATACCAGCAACTACGTCTATCATTCAGCGGGGAACGTAGCGCGTTACACCTATCACCAATTTAAGCATACGCCAGCGGGGTCTAATTTATTAATTCGTCACTTTAATAAAACGTATCAAGGGCGAGAAGAGTATGTTGAGACCGTAACACAAGGTAAGCGTGATGTTGTGCATGAGGGTAGTAAAGATTTATATGATTCACAGACCAAAACTAGTTACGACGCAAACGGTAACCGTACACGTATAGAAGAAAACATCACCGACAGTCGTTTAGCGGGCACGAACCAAAAGGTTAACGCTCGCTATATGCGTTTTGATGCTGAAGGTAAGTTGCTTTCAAAAGTGACAGGTGAGCAAAACCACTTACTCAGCGCAGATGACTTTGATACCTTCGGGCAAACGGGTGACGCACGCACAGGAGAGGTGATTGATTGGGATAATTCGGTAGCGCAAAATGTGGGGTTTGAAGAAGACTCAGTGGGTAATAACCGCTTAGCAGGCAGCTATTACATTCATAGCGGCGGGCAATACTTAGGCGAGCTAAGTAAGTCGGGTATTAATACCATAAAAGACAATCACTTTAGCGCACCAACTAGCCAAGATGCCAGCATTATGGCGCGCCACACGGTACTTGCAGGAGAAACGAAAGAAGACGCAGCAGATAGCTTAAAGAGTATTGCAAAACAATACTACGGCAGTGAAAGCTTATGGTATTTAATAGCCGATGCCAACGGCATAGGGCTAGGCTCAAAGCTTGAAGAGGGCAGCCAACTGGATATACCTGCCAGAGCCAATCAGTTCAACAGCCATGATAGCTTTAAGCCTATGAACTTAGGTGATGCAATAGGCAGCACAGACCCCTCAGTGCCGTATATTCCGCCAGCGCCACAGGCCGGATGTAATGCCGTAGCCAGTATTATTATGATAGCGGTTGCGGTGGTAGCGACTATTTATACAGCAGGTGCAGCGACCGCAATGTTTAGTGCAACAGCAACGGCAGGTGGCGTAGGTGCTGCGGGTGTTGCCGCTATGGGAGGAGCAGTTACAGGTCTGTCAGGTGCAGCAGCATTTGGTGCAGCAGCAGCTTCTGCGGCAATTGGCGGTTTTGTAGGCTCGGCGGTATCACAAGTTGTGGGTAAAGCCATGGGGGCAGTGGACAGCTTCTCACTGAAAAATGCATTTGCGTCAGGCTTAACCGCGGGCGCTACGGCAGGCATGGGCAGTGCTTTGGGAACAGTTAAAGATGGCGCAAGCGGGTGGCATTTAGCAGGAAGAGCGGCAGTACAAGGCACAACAACAGCAATTAGTTCCGTTGCAGCCAATAAATTAGTAGGCAACCAAGCAAGCTTTAGATGGGGCAATGTAGCCGCATCAGCACTGAGTTCAGCCATAACGGGAGATTCAGGGGTAATAGGCCAAAGCCCTATGAACCCAATAACAGGTATAGTAAACTCAGGTGTGCGTTACGGCGCAGACAAGCTCTTTGGTAATCAGGCAAGTTGGAACTTTGGTAATGTTGCGGTAGATGCATTTGGCAATGCGATTGGTAATTCTATCGTTAGCGGATTAAGTAAGCCGCCACAAATGTTTGAAGCTGAGAAAAAAGGCAGAGCTAAGTTAGCTGCTGCGATGCAAGGTATTTCAGATAAAACAGATGCGATGACTGATGCTCGTATTGCTGAACTTGCGGAGCAAACAGGTAATGCAGCAGGATTAGATGCTGCTAATAAAGTACCTGCTCCAACGGAAGTGAGTGTAAGGGATAGAACGCGAGACGTAAGTGGGCTTAATGCATTGAGTGCAAAGTATAGCGCTGATATTGCCGCTAAAACATTGCATGGTCAGAAAACAACATATCGGGTTAATCAATTAGTTGCTGAAACGCAACATTTATTAGGTAATACAACCGAGGTTACATTACGTAATAGTGATGGTATTTATGGTGTACCTGAGTTATTAAAAAGACCTTCCAATGTAACTACACCTGAGCAAGAATCATTTTTATCGCAAGTTAATTCATCTTGGAATAAATTTGAAAAAGATCATCCATTTTTAAGTGAAGTCTTAGGTAAGAGTGCAATTATAGGCACTGGTATGGGTATCGGTCGCGATATTTATAGTTCTTTTCCAAAATCTAGTCAGAGCTTAATGTATGGTTTTGGTAATACTCCTAAAGGTTATGGCTTTACTGGATTTACAAATAAAGGTTATGGGCAACTCTATAATTTAAATTCTGGAAATTATATTTCTGAGGTCAAACCTTCACTTTCAACAAACGTTAAATTGGCGCAATTATCTGGAAGTTTAAACTCAGGAGCTAAAACTGGAGGTTTCTGGGGGGCTGGCTTTGCGGTTGCAGGACGTACTCTTGATTATGGTTTAGATCCAAATAAAAATATTATTAGTTCTGATTTTGCTAATGATGTTAAATGGGATGTAGCAAAAGGAAGTGTAGCTGGTATTGCTGGGGGGTATGCTGGAGCAGCCACTACAGCCGCAGTAACTGGGCTTGCGATGTCATCTATGGCAGCAGGAGCAACTATAGGTACCACTATACCAATTGTGGGCACTTTGATTGGTGCTGGTGTTGGTTTTGCAGTCGGTTGGGGAGTTTCATATCTTATAGAAGATGGTGTATATAAACCTTTGGGGTTTAGAGATTAAGCTCTAGGTTGGGGCTATACTTTGGATAACCAAATTAACTCTAACCATTAACAGAGTTAATTTGGTTTTTATATTGTTTACTCAATAACTTTTAGTTTTTCAAACAGTAAGAGAAGTAGGTTTTAAATGGATAAAACACCAATTACCTTAAAAGAATACAGTGAACCTGTAACAGAGTTACAGAACATAAATGGGGCTATGGTTATTTTGTTTGCTACTTTAATTCCTACATTACATTCAAATGTAACTACAAATGAATTAAAGGTTGTTCATTGGCTTTTTTTATTAATATTCAGCTTACAAGTAGGTGGAACATTTTATTTTTATAAAAATAAAATGATTAACTCATTTAAGTTTGTCTTATGGAGAGGGCTGTTAACATTATCTATGATAATTATTGGGCAAAGTGTAGCTTATTTTTTAATTAATGATCAGCTTACTACTACAGTGTCGTATGCAATGGTGCTGCCCATATTTATACTAATTGTGTTTTCTCTCTGTAAAAACTCTATTAGTGGTGATACATCATATCGTAACGCTTTAAAGTGCGGTCGAATAAAAGTTGGTGAATGGGATTGTAATTACAAACGTAAATATGAAGTTACTAAAGAAATTAATGATTATTCGTCTACAACTTCCAGCAAAATAAAAAAAATTAGTGTTTATATCATTGGTATAGGGGCTGCTTTAGGCAGTGCTTTTTCAGGAACGTCGATTGATGTTTACTTGTTATATATTTTAGAACTAATGATTTGTGGAGGTATGGCATGGATCTTTACCTCTTCATATTGGTTAGATTTAATTTATACATTCAGAGCTGGTCTAAGCAAAATAAAAGAGTTCGATGGCACTTAAGAAGTTAAAGGGAGCAGAGTCGTTGATTCCTTCTTTTAAATGAATAAAAATAAACAAGACATATATGGACGCTCAGCCTTTGTCAAACAATACTAACCAATCGAGGTGACTTTTTAGTCGCCTCGTGCCTTTCTTATATTATTTGCCTGCTTAATTTTTAGCTTTTGAATCAACCAGTTGTGCAATGTAAAACGCTGCTCTGACATATATTCGGGCTTAACTGCATTTAGCAGTGCCCCTAATGAGCTTCGAGCCTGCATTCCCTAAAAAATAATTCACTCACTCGGCCTGTATGGCCGTGCCCATAACGGGATAGAAGAATAAACATGACACCCATTTTTATTTGCTGGTTTTTCATTTTCATTCACTGCCTATCTTTTATCTATAAGGTCAAAAGATAGGCAGCTAACATGGCTACGGCACGTAAAAGACAGGTGAGTTTGGGAACAGGGAATAAATCAGACATCCACTTTTATTTGCTTCTAACAATGCATGGTCTAGTGAAGATTTAAGGGCGCTAAGTGATACCAGCAACTACGTCTATCATTCAGCGGGGAACGTAGCGCGTTACACCTATCACCAATTTAAGCATACGCCAGCGGG
>NZ_CAMAPC010000037.1 GCF_945859825.1 Pseudoalteromonas holothuriae | reverse complement strand
TTGTTACGCAGCTACAGCAATGTGAGACACAGAACCGTAAGATTGAAGGATTAGAGTCCACTCATCTTGCATATGTGATTTACACTTCAGGGTCAACCGGAAAGCCAAAAGGGGTGATGGTTGAACACCAAGCTTTTGCTAGTCACATAGACTTTTGCCAGCAACATTATCGCATATCAGAAGAAGAACGAATTCTGCAGTTTTCTACAATAAACTTTGATGCTGCACAGGAACAAATATTTAGCAGCTTGCTTCAAGGCGCGGCATTATACTTGCGAGCTAGGGATCATTTGAGTTCAAATGAGTTCATTGATTTTTTATATAGTAATCAGATTACCTTTGCTGACATTCCTCCTGGTTACTTTCAAAAAGTATTTTCTTCTGTAAATAGAACCGATCATCGCCTTTCTCAGCTTGCATTAAAAACGTTTGTGTTAGGCGGCGAGTCTTTTAACTATGAAATTGTTCACCTTTGGAAAAAACTACCTTTTGATGCTGCACTCTTTAATGCATATGGACCGACAGAAGCTGTCGTAACGACATCTCTTTATTTATTTAGCAAAAACCAGAGTGTAGAAAGAGTTGCGATAGGAAAGAGTAATCTGGGCCGCAAATACTATGTATTAAATAATGGTCAGCTTGCACCTAAAGGGTCCTCTGGTGAACTTTACATCGGTGGAAGTGCTATAGCGAGAGGTTATTTAAATCAACCTGAATTGACGGCTGAACGATTCGTTGAGAACCCTTTTGCCACTGCTCAGGAAAAAGCAAAAGGGAACACTCGACTATACAAAACGGGAGATCTAGTTCGCTATTTACCAGATGGTAATTTGGAATTTATTGGACGAGCTGATGAGCAGGTAAAAATCCGAGGATTCAGGATCGAGTTAGGTGAGATAGAAACTCACTTATCCAAGCTAGAGGGGATCTTAGCTGCGACAGTGTTGGTTGTAGAGAATGAATACCAAAATAAGCATCTAGTTGGTTATATTATCCCAGAATCAAATGTGGGAGATGAAAATACTTGGTTGCAAGCAATTAAAAAAGAACTAAGCAAATCATTGCCGGATTATATGGTGCCATCTGCATTTTTGTTACTTGAAGAGTGGCCACTGACACCAAACGGTAAAATTGATCAAAAGATACTTGCTCGTAAAAATGTTGTGGTAAGTCAAGGTGAATATGATGCACCTGAAACCACTACAGAATATGAGTTGGTTAGTATTTTCGCCAAATTATTGAATAAAAATTTAGAGGCAATTAGTAGAACGGCCAATTTCTTTGAGCTGGGGGGGCATTCATTATTGGCTATCCGGCTGGTAGCGATGATTAAGGCTCAGTTTAATATTAATGTGCCGCTTAAGTCAGTTTTCGAATCTCCTACTATTACGTCTATGTCAGCTTTATTAGATGAAGCTGACTTAATAGAGCAACCTATTGTCATAACACCTATTACTCGCGATAAAGATGGAGAGTTGCTGTCATTTTCACAACAGCGCCTATGGCTTCTTGATAAGCTTCAAGGAGGTAGTACTGAATATAATATGCCTGTCGCGTTACATGTTGATGGACTTTTTGATATCAAGGTTGCAAATCAAGCAATGCAGCGAGTTATAAAACGTCACGAAGTATTACGTACAGTATTAGTTGAACGTGACAAAGGCACTATGCAAGTTATTCGAGAGCAAGTTGATTTCTCATTTGTTTGCAAAGATTTGAGTATGTTGGCTGGTGAAAAGCAAGTAACAGCTATCAAGCAACTAATTGATGAAAATGCGAGTACTGTTTTTGAATTGAGCAAAGATGTCATGGTGAGAGGCGTCTTTATCAAATTATCAACCGGTGCTGAACAACCACAGGGTATTGTGTTGTTCAATATGCACCATATTGCTTCAGACGGTTGGTCTATGGGGGTTTTGATCAAAGAATTCAGTGTACTTTACACTGCATTCAAAAATGGAGAAGACGATCCTTTAGCCCCCATTTCTATTCAATATGCTGATTATGCACATTGGCAAAGAAACTGGCTTAAAGATGAAGTACTCGCGAATCACCTTGATTATTGGACTAAACAATTGGCGGGTTTACCCATCGTGCACGGTTTGCCATTAGATCGTGCTCGCCCTAAAAAACAAAGTTTTGTTGGGGCTATATATCATGGTGAGGTTAGCTCCGATGTACTGCGAAAACTAAAAAATATTTATAGGCAGTCTGATAGCACCCTATTTATGGCGTTACATGCGGTATTTTCAGTATTGTTATCCCGATATAGCAATGAAACAGATATTGTTGTTGGCAGCCCAATTGCGAATCGAGAGCAAGAAGAAGTAGCTAATCTTATTGGTTTCTTTGTAAATACTTTAGTATTGCGTAGTGATTTATCTAACAATCCTAGTTTTAACGAGGTACTGGCTCAAAGTAAAAGAACGCTCTTAGATGCATATACTTATCAACAAGTGCCATTTGAGAAACTCGTAGAGGTATTACAACCAGAGCGGAGTCTAAGTCACAGCCCATTATTCCAAGTCACCTTGGTTCTGCAAAATAACGACGAAGGTAAGCTCGAATTACCTGACTTAACTTTGAACCCAATCCCTCAAGAAGATGATTTCGTTAAATATGATCTAACGTTAGTAGTAACAGAGAGTGAAACGAATTTACAGTTAGAATGGAAGTACAATACTGATTTGTTTAATGCCGAAACAGTAGAGCGTTTAGCATCACATTTTGAGCTGCTTATGACAGGTATGGTGAATACGCCAGAAGCGGATGTATATTCCATTGATATCCTATCTTCAGAGGAGGTTAAGCAACAACTAATTGGCTGGAGTAATCATGTTGTTAATTATCCGCAAGATGTATGTATTCAAACTCTTTTTGAGCAGCAAGTAAAAGCTAATCCTCAAGCAATAGCAGTTGTAGCTGATGGTAATCGTTTAACTTATTCCGAATTAAACCAACGAGCAAATCAGCTTGCCCATTACTTAATAGAAGAGAGAAGCGTGACCCCAGATACTTTAGTTGGGATATGCGTAGAGCGCTCGCTTGATATGATTGTAGGAATAATAGGGATTTTAAAAGCAGGTGGAGCTTACGTCCCACTAGACCCAGAGTACCCCGCATCACGTTTATCTTATATGCTGAATGATTCGAGTCTGACCACTGTATTGACTCAATGCAAACTAAAAGGGGAGACCTCTATCCCAGAAAGCCTTGCTGTATTTCTAGACTCAGAGGAACTAAAGCAGCATCTTGCTAAGCTTGTTACTGAAAACTTATCGGAGAATGAATTATTACTTAAGCCACATAATTTGGCTTATGTTATTTATACATCGGGTAGTATGGGTGAACCTAAAGGTGTATTGGTGCCTCATAATAGCCTTGTCGCGTCAACGCTCGCTAGAATCAACTATTACACTCAAAAAACGAAATCATTCCTACTGCTAAGCTCATTGAGCTTCGATAGTTCTGTAGCTGGTATTTTTGGCACGTTAAGCTGTGGGGGACAGTTGACGCTTCCAAATAAAGAAGCATTGTCGAACTTGCAGGCATTGTCTAATTTGATATCAGAGCAGTCAGTAGATAGCTTACTAACAGTCCCATCTTTTTACAAAGAAATACTCAATGTTGCTAAAAACAATCAGGGAAAAATAGTATCGCTTAAATATGTAATTTTGGCTGGAGAACCTTTGCCACCGACAGTTGCTAAAGAGCATTTTGAGTTCTTTAATGATAATTGTCAGCTAGTCAATGAGTATGGCCCTACAGAAGCCACAGTTTGGGCTTCATGTTATACAGTGACGCCTACAGATCTGAACAAGCCAAACATGCCGATAGGTAAATCCCCTAGTTTGGGGCAGTTGTTTGTTTTAGATAAACATATGAAAACATTGCCGTTAGGTGTTGCTGGGGAGTTATACATTGGTGGTGTAGCTCTAACTCGAGGATATTTAAACAGAAATGACTTGACCGAAGAAAAGTTTGTCAAAAATCCGTTTTTTAATGAGTCAGATACAACTAGTAGTAAGCGTTTGTATAAAACAGGCGACTTAGTACGTTATTTGCCAGACGGCAATCTAGAGTTTTTAGGTCGTATTGATCACCAAGTCAAAATTAGAGGGTTCAGAGTAGAGCTTGGAGAAATAGAAAATCAATTACTTATTCATGATGGGGTTAATGAAGCTGTTGTAATCGCTTTGGATAGTGAGGTTGGAGGTGGTGACAAGCGACTAGTGGCCTATGTAACAATGGACGACGTTTATTTACAGTCACCTGAAACAGCCGATTCTTTGAGAGTTGTATTAAGTAAAGAGCTACCTGATTACATGGTTCCATCTGCCATTGTTGTACTTATGCAATTCCCTCTGACGCCTAATGGCAAAATAGATCGCAAATCCCTACCGCAACCAGATATGTCTGAGCGTAAACAGACCTATATTGCACCAACTTCTGTGCTAGAGAAACGCTTATGTATGATTTGGCAGGAAGTCTTAGGGGTTGAGAGAGTGGGTATTACTGATAACTTCTTTGCTTTGGGCGGCCAATCATTATTAGCGATTCGAGTCGTTAATAAAATACAGGCAATTACCGGGGAGGTGGTACATGTTGTTATTTTACATGATAAGCCAACAATTACGGAGTTAGATGATTATCTTAAGAAAAACTATACAGGCTCTCTTATAGAAAAAGGGTTGCTGAATGCTGATAATATCACTTTGAAGAGCGGCTTAGAAGGAGGGTTAAATGATAGCCACTTTGCACAAGTTCAGCAGCTCGTGCCGTCAGTTCCTAAAGCAATTATTGGACCTAATAAAAAGAATGGCAAAGCTATCTTTATATTGTCCCCACACCGCTCAGGTTCGACATTACTTAGGGTTATGCTAGCTGGTCACCCTGAACTATTTTCTCCACCAGACCTTGAATTACTTTCTTTTGACACTTTAAAACAACGTAATAAAGCCTTTACTGGTCGATTTGATTTTTATCAGGAAGGGGCGCTCAGAGCTGTAATGGAAGCTAAAGGGTGTAGCCTCGAAGAGGCCAAGCAAGTGATGGCTGAATTTGAAGAAAAAGACTATACCATTCAACAGTTTTATCGCGAGATACAAGGGTGGATTGATGGCCTAGTTTTAGTAGATAAGTCACCAACTTATGCGTATCACCCTGAGATTTTGCAGCAAGCGGAGAAGATGTTTGAAGAGGCACATTTCATTCATCTTATACGACACCCTTATGGCATGATTACGTCTGCTGAACAAGTGAAATTAAATGTCGTAGCGTATCTTGATGAACATGAATATGACTCCAAAGAGCTGGGAGAGCTACTTTGGGCTGAGGCTCATTCCAATATTTCGACTTTCCTAGAAGAGATTCCTCAGAGCCGACAACACAGGGTGGTATTTGAAGACTTAGTCAAAGATCCTGCGCGCCAAATGGAATCGTTGTGTGAATTCTTGTCCATTGATTATGACAGGTCTTTAATCAACCCATACGATGATACGGCAAAACGAATGTCAGATGGTGTCCATGAAGAGTCACGAATGTTGGGAGATGGTAAGTTTCTTGGACACAAAAAGATAAAGGGTTCCGTAGGTGATGCTTGGAAACAGCAGGTAAGGGAAGATTTTCTCCACAAGCGTACCTGGGAGTTAGCTCAAAAGCTGGGTTACAAAAAACCTGTGTCTAAACCTGAATATCCGTCTATTGAACCTGTTGAGCGAGAAGGTAACCCACTTGAATTATCATTTGCACAGCAGCGTTTATGGATGTTGGATAAAATTGATGATGGCAGTGCGCATTACAACATTCCAGTTGCTTTGACTATTCGAGGTGAGTTGAAACTCACAGCGTTGATAAATACGATTAATACCATTGTTGCACGTCATGAAAGCTTAAGAACCAACTTTGTTGATGGGGGTCATGGCGAGCCTATACAGCGTGTTCATGTAGCATCAAGCTTGGATATGCCTGTTAGTGATATCTCCTTATTAGAAAAAAATGAAAAGCAGATAGTGCTTAGTGAGCTTATTGCCTCTGAATCCTCCAAAGCATTTAGCTTGAAAAATGATCTAATGCTTCGTGCTCAACTAGCTAAAGTAGCAGAAAAAGAACATGTGTTATTAATAACCATGCATCATATCGCTTCAGATGGTTGGTCTATGGGAGTTCTTGTTAGAGAGCTTAGTGCATTATATAACGCATATGTGAGCGGCAACACTGACCCTTTAGCGCCGATGCAAGTTCAATATGCTGATTATGCCCACTGGCAACGCAATTGGTTACAGGGCGAAGTATTGGAGGAGCAACTCGCATATTGGGAAGTGCAGCTCACAGATATTCCGCCAGTACATAGCTTAGCACTCGATCACCCGAGACCAAAAAAACAAACCTTTGCAGGGGCAGTACATCAAAGTGCTGTCAATGCTCAGATTTATGATGAGTTTAAAGCTTTGTATCAGCAAAAGGGATGTACTCTGTTTATGGGCCTACATGCTGCATTTTCTGTACTTTTATCTCGATACAGTAACGAGGTTGATATTGTTGTAGGTAGTCCAATTGCTAACCGAGAACAGGCAGAAGTGGCAGGCTTAATAGGCTTCTTTGTCAATACGTTGGTATTGCGCAGCGATTTATCTAATAACCCGAGTTTTAATGACTTGCTGGTTCAAAGCAAAGAAACATTATTAGATGCCTATGCTCATCAACAAATTCCGTTTGAAAAACTAGTAGAGACTTTACGGCCAGAGCGGAGTTTAAGTTACAGTCCATTATTTCAAGTGGCGTTAGTGTTACAAAATAATGAAGTGACAAAACTTGAATTGTCTGACTTGGATGTTCAATTGATTGAACAAGAAGATGTTATTGCTAAGTATGATCTGACGTTGTCTGTTATCGAACGAGAAGAAGGTCTGCTTCTTGATTGGGAGTACAACACGGACCTTTTTAAGGCAGAGACGATAGAAGGATTTGCAAAGCATTTTGATTTGTTGTTGGCAGAACTCGTTCATACACCTGATGAATGTGTATTCGACGTCAACATGCTACCAACAGAGTCCATCAAACGTCAAGTTGTTGAGTGGAACGACACAGCGTGTGCGTACCCACAGGATGCATTGATCCACACCTTGTTTGAGGCGCAAGTAGAGAAGACTCCGGATGCAACAGCGGTTGTATTTGAAGGAGAGTCACTGAGCTACAGCGAACTAAATACCAGGGCGAACCAATTAAGTGATTACTTGGTGACAACGCGGCAGGTGGGTCCGGACAGTTTAGTGGGGATCTGCGTAGAGCGCTCCATGGAGATGGTAGTAGGTATCCTCGGTATTCTAAAAGCAGGGGGGGCGTATGTGCCGCTAGATCCAGCATACCCGTCAGCACGTTTGGGGTACATGATTGAGGATGCAAAGCTCACGACGATTGTCACGCATGAGGCGATTGATGCAGATATCCCAATCACAGCAGCACAACGGGTGGACTTAGATAGCCAGGACATTGTTACGCAGCTACAGCAATGTGAGACACAGAACCGTAAGATTGAAGGATTAGAGTCCACTCATCTTGCATATGTGATTTACACTTCAGGGTCAACCGGAAAGCCAAAAGGGGTGATGTTGGAACACCGTAGTGTGGTCAACTATCTGCAAAATACCGTGATGCAGTATGGCGATACACAAATAAGTAGCGCCATAGTGAGCACTTCATTGAGCTTTGATGCAACTGTAACATCATTGTTTGGAGCTTGGATACATGGCAATGTGCTGACTCTTTTACCTCCTAACGGTTTTATTGCTGAGCAGTTAACTGACATATTACAGCGTGAAGCTTGTGGCATGTTTAAGCTAACACCTGCTCATTTAGCGAGTCTAGTGCTGAGTAAGCCTTTGCCGAACCGACATGTCATTGTGGTTGGCGGAGAGCAGCTCACCCGTGAAGCCGCTTTGAAGATGTCAGCTAGTCTACCCAATGCCATATTCATCAATGAATATGGCCCAACAGAGGCGACTGTCGGGTGTAGTTACAGTGCTTTTACGCATGATAGTTTAGTAACAGAGCACCTTGGCAATGCAATACATATAGGGCGCCCTGTAAAAAATGCGCGTTTTTACGTATTAGACCGCCATAGAAACCTGTTACCACAAGGTGCGACGGGAGAGCTTTATATTGGAGGTGATGGATTGGCAAGGGGCTACTTGGCACAATCTGCGCTAACAGCGGAGCGATTCATTGATAACCCTTATGCTAACGCGCAAGACAAAGCGAATGGTCATATCCGTTTATATAAAACGGGAGATTTGGTGCGGTATTTACCTGATGGCAACCTTGCGTTTGTTGGCCGTATAGATGAGCAAGTAAAAATTCGTGGCTTTAGGATTGAACTGGGCGAAATCGAAGCACAATTATCCACATTAGCCGGTGTATCAGAAGCTCAGGTATTGGCCTGTGAGGATCAGACGCTAGTGGGATATGTCATCCCCGCAGAGAGCGTGGAAGATGAAGACGCCTACCTACGTGATATAAAGCATGCACTACAACAGCTGCTACCGGATTACATGGTGCCGTCAGCATGGGTGCTTCAATCGCAGTGGCCATTGACGGCAAATGGAAAAATAGATAAACGCGCATTAGAGCGTATGGATATTTCACACTTGCAAAGTGACTATGTCGCACCGCAAACAGAAATGGAAATACTATTGTGTGACATATGGAAAGATGTACTACAGCAGGAGCAGATCAGCACGGCTGCGAATTTCTTTGAGTTGGGTGGACATTCATTGTTAGTGATGAAGGTGATTTCTGAAGTGCAACGCGCTGGATTTAAGCTGAGCGCGAATATGTTCTTTGAAACGGCACAGTTAAGTGAGTTGGCTGAAGTATTGGCTGCGCAGTCACGTTCCGAGCAAGTATTGTATCGTGCCCCAGCAAATGGTATTCCAGCCATTTGTAACACGATAACCCCTCAGATGTTGCCTCTTGTAAGTTTAACTCAGGACAATATTGAGCACATAGCACAGCAAATCCCTGGTGGAATGGCCAATATTCAAGATATTTATCCGTTGGGGCCGTTACAAGAAGGGATTTTGTTTGCACATATGCTCAGTGAGGCGCACGACCCTTATGTGATCCCGCTGATATTTGAGATTAAACAGCGCTCAATGGTGGAAGCGCTTTTGTCGGCATTGACTTTATTGGTGTCTCGTCATGATATCTTACGTACGGCCATTTTATGGGAAGGGTTAGATGCACCCGTTCAAGTTGTGTGTCGGGATGCAGCCCCTTCGGTGGAATGGCTCGCTGCTGAAGCTGATATCATGGCACAGTTGACAGCCTTGTCAGGTGATAAAATGAGCCTCACACAAGCGCCATTATTCCAGATGCGTGTTGTTGCATCACCCAATGATGAACGCTGTGTGGCGTTGTTGGAGTTTCATCACATTATCTCTGATCATGTTGGCCTTGAAATTATCCAACAAGAATTGGTTAGCTGTCTACAGGGTCAAGCGGCGGCATTGCCACCGAGCTTACCGTATAGAGATTTTATAGCGCATACGTTATTGCAACGGGAGCAAAGAGATGCAACGTATTTCTTCACTGAGATGTTGGGCAATGTTGAAGAAGCGACGTTGCCATTCAATCTGGCCAATATTCAAGGAGATGGCAGTAAAATAGCACAGTGCAGTGCAGCGGTCCCCAGAGAAGTATCAGCTGAGATCCGTCGTTTGTCCAAAGCGATGCGCATTACACCTGCGAGCATTTTTCATGGGGCTTTTGGTTTGCTTTTAGCAGCATGTACAGGTCGAGATGATGTTGTATTTGGCACTGTGTTAGCGGGTCGACTGCAAGGCATTGAAGGGGCTGATAGTATGCTAGGGGTGTTTATTAATACACTGCCAGTGCGTATGCAACTCAAGGGTCTTAGCAGTGAAGAGTACATAACTTCGACCCAGGTATTGCTACATGAGTTATTGGCATTTGAGCAGACACCATTAGCAACAGCCCAAGGGTGTAGCGGGATATCAAACGATACACCGCTATTCAGTGCGATGTTGAATTATCGTCACTCTCAAGCGGAGAGTATCGTACGTGACGATGTGATGACATTGCTCAGTGGTAAAGAGCGTACGAACTACCCATTTACACTTAATGTGAACGATTCAGAAGAGGGATTCACGTTGGAGTTTCAGCTGGATACCGCTGTGAATGTCCAGCAAGTGATGGGGTATATGCAAAAGGCGTTGAGCGGATTAGTACAAAGTTTGGCGCACTTCCCCAAACAGCTCGTAGAGCATTTGTCGGTGCTGTCAGCATCGGAAGTACATCAACAATTACATAGATGGAACAACACAGAGAGTGCACATGCACATGAACTGATGGTACATCAGCAATTTGAAGCGCAGGCAGTGGGAGCGCCTGACAGTATGGCGTTGGTGTTTGAAGGTCAGTCGATGACGTATGCAGCACTCAACTCAAAGGCGAATCAGCTGGCGCATTATTTAATCGCTCAAGGGGTGAAGCCAGACAC
>NZ_CAMAPC010000036.1 GCF_945859825.1 Pseudoalteromonas holothuriae | reverse complement strand
TAACCTGCTTAAAGCGCATATGGTCTGGGCCATATACAAAGGTGCTGGTAATACCATTTTTAGTAAGTGAGGTTGGTTTGTCCATGGCATTGTAAATGGCACTGGTTAGGCCATCGCCTTTGGTCATATTACCGCGCGCATCGTAACTAAAGCCCACCCAAGTACCATCGGTTTTTTGTACCTTTTTAACTGCATTGGCACCGCCACCCGCGTGTCCGCTCAGGTGGTCGCTGTAGTTATACTCGCTCGCATAGTCAGACTTACTGGTTAAGTTACCTACTGCATCATAGCCATAACTAATGGTGGTAATACCATCTATTTTATTGCTGGTTAAACGGTGCAAGTCATCATATACATAGCTTTCGCTAAAGCTGTGTTGGTTATCAAAGCTGCCCGTAGTTACCGTCATGGCTTTTAAATTACCAAAGCCATCATATTGGGTGTAGTTCAACGCCATTAGTTGTTGGCTGTTGTCTGTTTCGGTATAACTGCCCGTCATTTGCCCAGAGGTTAATGAGTAATATTGCTTTTGTATTAAGCCATTACCTAGCGCGCTTTGGGTAATATTGCCTAATATATCTTGGCTTTCAACCGTTTGATATACATAATCATTGGCTGCATTTTTAACGCTGGTTTGATAGCCTTTATTGTTATAAGTGTATTCTAACGTGAGGTTATTAGGGTAACGCACGCCTTTAACACGGCCATAGTTACCATCGTACAGTGTACTGGTGGTGTAGCTTTTTCCACTGCCCGAGACGGTATGCGTGGTTGGGCGACCCAGTGTATCAAAGCCATAACTATGGGTTACGCCATTGCCACTGGCGACAGTCATTTGCCCGTAGCCATTATTGGCGTCGTAACTGTAGCTTAAATTATTTTCGCCTGTGGCTGTGCGAGTCACTACTCGACCTAATACATCGACATACAGCTTAACGGTGGTGCTGCCACGTGTTTCTTGTTGTAGCTCACCAAAGCCATTGTAGGTAAAGCCAGTGACCCCTTGGTTAGGGTCGTCTACTTTGGTTTTACGACCGAGCGCATTGTAAGTGGCTTTAATTTGGTTGCCCGCTGCATCTTCAATCACTGCGGGTAAACCAAGGCTGTTATAGCCATAATAAGTAAAGTTACCAGCTGCGTCTTTGGTGCGCACCAGTTGCTTTAAGCTATTATAGGTACGCGACATTTGCCCAAGCGCTATGCTATGGCAGGTCTCACTCACATCTATGGTGGTGGTTAAACCACTATAACCATAAGTGACGTCCATTGTGCCTGTAGTATTTTGACCACACTGTTGGTCAACAACCTTAGTCGCTGGTCGCCCCAGTACATCAAAGCCACTGTATTTGGTGCCATAAGATGTGCCGCTTTGTTTATAGGGCATTGACTCATAGGTGGTGCGTCCAAGGCTATCAAAGCTCACATCTTGATACACCCAACTGCCATCAAAGGCTTGGCTGGCGGTGCGAATGGTTCTACCTAGCTTGTCTTTGTACACCCGTACTTCAGGGGTGCCTGCACTGACTTGTTTAACCATCATCACTGCATGGCTGGGTTTATGGTCATCGTGTAAAGTCGATTGCACGGCCGAGTATTGTATTGGCATACCCTCGGTTTTTTGACTAAATGGGCGATAGAAATCATCGTAACCATAGGTGGTTGTCACCCATTTACTGGACGATACTTGGCGTTTTTGCTGCTTAGGTTGCCCCGTAGCTCGGTCGGTAATGGTTTTAACTTGATGGCCTTTGGCGTTAGTAATAACAAGTGGAAAATAGCCATCCGCTGCTTCATTTGTACCATCTTTGGAATAGGTCATCTTAGTGGTACGGGTACTCTCCTCCCATTTGCCTGCACTATTAAGTACTTTTGCCGTTTCACTCACCAATGTAGGTAGACCATAGTCATTAAATACCGTTTTGGTGGTTTTCCCTTTGCCTGATGCAACGTCGCCTATCTTGCCAGACACAGTGGCCGTTTTTGGCTTACGGCTTATATGGTAGTCACTAAAAAGGGTGGTAATTGCATACGTGCTATCCAAATCGGCATTGTCTGCATTTAATGGGTCATCAGTATGACGTGTCTTAATCTTCGACTTAGTCACTGTTTTACTTTTGAGTTTATGTGGCCACCATATTTTACTGGTATCATTACTACAACTGGCAGCGTCATCTAAGCCTGTTTGTGTGGTGGTCGTGTAGTCACCCCATGTATCACTGCGTGTTTGTGTTGATTTGGTCACATTACCACACGTGTCAATCGTATCGACGGTGAGTACATTGGTAAACATCTCGGTATGGCTGTTATCAACGTCTCTTTGTGTGGTGTTTTGGGCTGATAAGTACACATAACGCCCTTGTTTGCCCCATGTATTATCGGTATGACTAATCGCGGTTGTTTCTGTTGTTGCACTTGCCAGTAACTCATTACTGCGCGCCGTGTAGTCAGTTGCTTTAAATTGTGCCTGACGTTTGAGCTTACCTTGATATGGGAATATCTGGTTAAAGTCAGAGCGGGTAACAACCCCTAGCGTGACATTTTTTTCAATCACCGACTTAAAGCCCATAAAGCCTCGGCCTTGAGCGTTGTACATGGCACCAAAGTAGCCATACTCTTTGGTGTTTGTGCCGCCAATACCATTGCTTTGAGTAAATTTATTGACCACATACATGCTTGATGCAAAGTTAAAATAACCTTGTTGGTTATCGGTATTAGTGGCCCCTGTTTTATAATCAGTGAGTGAACTTGATAGCGGACGCTGCGTCCATTCAGAGACCACCCCAACGCCATTTTCTACCTTTTTCAGCATATCAATTGGTGCGTAGTCAGCGCCGGTTGCGCCCGTACCCGCACCGTAGTTACGGTTGATGTAAACGCCGTAAGTATCCTCATAACCATTAAAGCTACCTGTCGCAGGCTCTCTACCTTTTACATGGCCTCTACGAGTAAAGTTCAAATAATGATTAAACACAAAGCTGCGTAAGCCAGTCCCAAACGCGTCTATAAATGCCGAGTCATAGGCACTACCAATTAAGTCTGTTGCCTCTTTTGTTACCACAAAAGTACCCGCTGAGTTTTTATGGAACTTAAGTGCTTTAAATTGATAGATACTCTTATCTTTCTCTCTCGCATTGATTGGAGATATGCTTCCTTCATTAAATCCATCAGGCCAATAATTGTTATAAAGCCCATTACCACATAGTATTTTCTTTTTTGAACCTTCAAACACGTTTGCACAAGCTTCATACACTATTGTATCTGGCATCAATAATTCAGGAATACCATCATAGTCAATGTCTTCAACCTTAAAAGCCCCATAGTACTTAGGTACATCTCGGGTATCTGTACCATCACTACCATTACTAAAATTCTGCAACCGCTTTGCAATCAAGTTGCTGGCTCCTTCAAACTCTACCTCAGGCGCAAACGATACCCTGCCACCTTGGTTTAGTCGATACTTTAACCGTGTACTCAATTTGTCATTCTCCCACCCCAACCAATCAGGTAAACCATCGCCATTAATGTCGATAAAATAACTTAAATTAGGGGTAAATGGAGAACTGTCCGTGCGTACAAACGGTGTTTCTATTACTTTGTTAGCATCATAATTATCATCACCTAACCAAAACTCACTCGGAAGGGGTTGAATATATGATGGTGATACCAGACTCGCTCCAGAGTCGGTTACCATAACATCCAACGTCCCATCGCCTGAGATATCGCCCACCACACTGACATCTGAACCTAAGGTATAATTTCTACCTATTTTCTTTTGAGTCAACCCCCAATCGTATGCTGCTGCTCCATACGGTTTTTCTGTATTTTGAGTGTGTAAATACAATTCAATAACAGGATGTGAGCTCATGTCCGTGCTATCACCCACATAGACCATAATATCTGGGAAGCCATCGCCATTAAAATCACCAATTTGGCGTATATGACTGTTATCTAATCCCACTCTAATATCAGTTGGCATGGCTATACCTGTATTAAAATCATCACCCGAACCGCTAAACGTCAGCTTTAATACACCTGATTCAATGCGCCACTGGTCGCTTTTACCATCTTGGTCAAAGTCGCCATCATGGCATTCGTGTTGCCTTGTAAAAATATTCTGTCTACAGGCGTTAAAGGCTATGCTATTTTCAGTTGCATTGCCTTCAGCATCCACGTAGTACCCTTGCCAATCACGTACCCCATCTGCGTTATGGTCACCTCGCGGTAACACCGACGACAACGTTTCAACGCCTTGATAAAGCATTGTACCGTTAGCATCACTCATTGGCTCAAATTCAAGTTTTTGTGTGTTGCTGTTTTGCCATGCAAATGTGGTGGCTGGTAAACACTTAGAACCCACGCACATTCTCACGGTTTTTAATAAATCGCGACCAGAGATATGACTGGTTTGATACCCTAATTTGTAAGTACGTACCTTGGTGCTGGTATTGGTGTAGGCGTTAATGGTTTTTAGTTTTTGGGTCGACTCATAATAGCCACCTGCAATATACCCTGAGCGCGGTTGGTTATTAGCCTCATAAGTGAATGATACCTTTTGCTGCCCCTGTGCTGTCACCCCAGAGCCCGTGTAATAAATATCACTGAGCAACCTTTCACCCGCGCCATACGCTTTATAGTCGTAATGAATATAGTTTTTACTCGTGGCATCGTGTTGATGGCTTATCAACCAAGAATAAGCGGCTGATTGACCACTATGTATCACTCTAGAGTCTACATCTCGACCAAAGTAGGCTGTGGTGCCATTAGCATATTCAACTGTGAATGATGTGCTGTTTGAATTAATTGCGCCTGATTGCGTCACCCGCACAAAGCTATCTATCTCTGTTCGATATATCGCGCTGTCTTCACCATAATTACCTGAAACCGCAATTAACCTCTGCCCGTCTAAACATAAGCGGTCATTGCTGTTGTATTGTGGATTTTGGGTAAAACCATCTTGCGCATACGTGGCACTACAACGGCTAATTTGCGAGCCCGCCGACAAGCTCACCCCCATACCTGCAATACCATTACCTGAGCGTGAAGAGTAATTGAGCGAGACCTTAGGCTGAACGCCATTCCTACCAGGCGCAATTTGAATCGGTAAGTTATAACTGGCTGCACCGCCATTAACACCCGCTGAGCCGGGCAGCGTACCGACAACATCAGTTGTTGGGGCAGAAATTGTGGAAAGTATTGTGTCAGTTATATCAGGAAGATCATTATTAATTGTGCCATAGTCATTATTGACTACAATTACAGTGTTACTCCATGTTGAGCACTTATTAAGAAAAAAGCACGCTTTAACTTGGTACAATTGGTTCTTATCATTTTCTTGTAAGGTGTAAGTACTTGCTTGAGTTTGCTTTAAGAACTTCCATATTAATGCCTCACCCTCACAGTTAGACTGACAAAAAGCCTGCTCTATAATGTAATGTGTTACGCCATCAATCGGTGACCAGCTGAGCTTGCCGTCACTACCTTCTAAAACTAATTCCCTACCTAAAATAACGATTTCAGTCTCTGTTAATTCAAGCTGATTACATAGTTGAGGGTTGCCACGCTCACACACTTTTAGGTAAAACTTATAAACCCCAGATATCAAGTTAACGTTTTGTGTATACACAACGAGTTCATTTGAGTTAGGTGCAACCATATAAAAAGTGGTATCCACTGGTTCCGTATAAGAGCTTGGCATTTGCCAGCTAAACGACACACTATTACCTGGGGCTTCTTGATGAACAAATAATGATTCAGGACTTGGTAAATAAACTGCATCAATGGCTAACCAAGACGAACACTTGCCATCACTAAAGCACATCTTGATACGGTATACCTTGCCCTCTGAGTCGCTCAAACCATAACTGGTTTCGCCATTAGTGAGCGTTACTAACGGATCCCAGCTTAGGGATGCCATATTACAGGTGTTTGCATCAGCGCACATTGCACTTTCAATCACCACGCTTGCATCTGGTACTCTTGGCCAAGTTAGTTCTTTGCCTGAATTTTCTATGTTTATTACGGTAACAGCGGTCTTAGTCGACTCTAGAGTAGTACAATTTTTTGACGAAGCTTCTACAGATTTTGAAAATAAAAAGCTCGCATTTTCTATAATAGATACGGATTGTTGACCAATTTCGCATGCTTGAGCAAAAAATAGATATGTGCCTGTTTGTTTGAATTTATACTCATATGAGCTTATAGCTCTGTTGTCACTACTACCCAGTTCTACCATCTCACTGCTGTTAGGTGTTAAAACATATAGAGTTGAAATTAACTCAAGCTTAGGCTCTGTTTTGAATTTCCAACTTATATTCTCGGCTTTATTAATAAATGAATACTCAGGAGCCGACACCTCTAAAGCTGGTAAGCTAGGCTGGCCAACAAAACTCCAAGACGAACACTTGCCATCACTAAAGCACACCTTGATACGGTATACCTTGCCCTCTGAGTCGCTCAAACCATAACTGGTTTCGCCATTAGTGAGCGTTACTAACGGATCCCAGCTTAGGGATGCCATATTACAGGTGTTTGCATCAGCGCACATTGCACTTTCAATCACCACGCTTGCATCTGGTACTCTTGGCCAAGTTAGTTCTTTGCCTGAATTTTCTATGTTTATTACGGTAACAGCGGTCTTAGTCAACTCTAGAGTAGTACAATTTTTTGACGAAGCTTCTACAGATTTTGAAAATAGAAAGCTCGCATTTTCTATAATAGATACGGATTGTTGACCCATTTCGCATGCTTGAGCAAAAAATAGATATGTGCCTGTTTGTTTGAATTTATACTCATATGAGCTTATAGCTCTGTTGTCACTACTACCCAGTTCTACCATCTCACTGCTGTTAGGTGTTAAAACATATAGAGTTGAAATTAACTCAAGCTTAGGCTCTGTTTTGAATTTCCAACTTATATTCTCGGCTTTATTAATAAATGAATACTCAGGAGCCGACACCTCTAAAGCTGGTAAGCTAAGCTGGCCAACAAAACTCCAAGACGAACACTTGCCATCACTAAAGCACACCTTGATACGGTATACCTTGCCCTCTGAGTCGCTCAAACCATAACTGGTTTCGCCATTAGTGAGCGTTACTAACGGATCCCAGCTTAGGGATGCCATATTACAATTACTGGCGCACGCAGCATTTTCGATCACAATACGGGGGTTATTTGGTACTTCAGGCCATAATAACTCTGTGCCGGTATTTTTCGGTGTGAATTCTGTATTAATAACTTCAACAGTTACTTTTGTCGGCGCTAAGTTACTGCATTTTTTTGTTTCATCATCCAACGCACAAGCTTGCACAAAAAAATGATGCTGACCAGCAGTTGTAAATTTATACATAAATAAGTTAGCTTGATTGTTAGCGCTACTTGCAAGTTCGATTAACTGCTCACTGCCTGGCTTTTTAACATATAAAGTAAATTCATATTGCTTCTCTTGTGCATTTTTGAATTGCCATTCAATTGCTTGTGTTTCATTGATAAATGAATATGGTTGTGCCAGAGGTGGGATTGGTAAGTAATCGCCGTCAATATGGTAACTCACCCCACCAGTAAGATTTGCACAAACCCCTTCAGGAGTGCAAGGCACGACTTGAACAAGATGTTCACCATGCATATAAACCGGTCCGCGCTCTACTTGATATTTACCATTAAAGCTAATATTTGAGGGGTCAAGCTTGCTATGCCATAGATAAGGGATGCTGGGGGCGCTTGGTTTGGTAATATAAATATCATAAAAAAGTGGTTCATCATGATATGTTGGCTTTTGCCAACTAATTGCTATTTTATCTCCGTAATCGAGTAACGATTTGCTCAGCGAAAGGTTTTCTACCTTTAACTGGCTTATTGGCACTTTAATTACATCAAACGAGAATGTTGCACTATCGTAGTAATTATCAGCTTTAAAAACGATGTTATGTTTACCCAGCGGAAGTATTCCAAAGCTATATGTAAACGACTTTCCATCTACGCTAGTTAAGCTTACCCAATCATCATCATCAAGTTTAACTTCAAGTCGTTTTAACACTTTGTTGTTTTGTGTTTGTATTGCGACAGTAATCTCTTGGCCTATAAATGCCATATCGCTGCTTATGCCTGCGAAACTAATGTCGTACTTAACTTCAGCTGGCTTTGATTTAACACGCACAGCGTGGCTTCTTGGTCCACAGTTAGCTTCAAAGCCACCAGTTTGGTTATAGGGATTACAGGCCCTTACGGTAACAATGTAGTCTTGCTTTGCAACATCAAAATGCATTTTATAATGAAAGTCGTTATCGTTATAGCGCCTTGCGATATAGGGTGCAGTACCAAATGCTAAGCCTTGTTTAGTGTGTCCTTGTGGATAATCAACTTCTATAAGGTAGTAGCCTCTTTCGGTATCTACTTCTGGCGATTTTGACCAGCTCAGATAAACTGCACTATCAGGCTCTGCTTCAATATACTCATTTCGTGTGGTATCACCCAAGACACCGTTAATATATACCCCAGATACTGGTTGCGTCGGTTTCCTATATGGTGTAGCTGGTACGCCAATATAAACATGTACGATTTGAGTTGGCCCACACACCTCTCCCGAGCTAAGCCTATTGCATCCTCGTAATGCAATATCGTATTTGCCATTATTTTTTATTGGTATTTCTATGTGAAATTCATTGTGTCCGTATTGATATTTCAAGTAAGGCGGGGTTTGGAAAATAATTCCTTCTTTGCTGTTTTCAATGCGATATTTATAATAACCAACCATTGGCGGGGCAATTTCATCTGAAGCCTGAAAATGCAGTATTAAATCTTCAGGACTACTGAGTACGAGCGTTTGCTGGTTCTGATAATCCATTTGCCCCACTCTGCCAAGCGATAAATTACCCACCGCTTTTGTTGGTTGCCCATATACTCTAAATATTAATGGCTTGATGCGCTCACCATTAATTTTTACATGTAGCAGGTACTCCCCCGGTTCAGATATATTTACGAGATATGTGTATTGAGCATTATCACCCTGACTAGTGCGCCATTCATCTTTATTTAAGCTAAATTCAACTTTATCTGTTACTTGGACCTGCTCGAGCAGTGTTAATGCAATTTGCTGATTGCTACCTGCTTCTATAACACCCAGCTCACCAAAAGAAAGCTCCAGTCGCTTTTTAAAGTCTAACTTTAAAGACTGAGAAAATGGGCTGCATATATGCCCGTCACACGATCTCACTTTAAACAGTTTCAACTCTGGTGTGGTAAAGTAAAACTCAGCGCGATTCGTAGTATAAGTGTATTTGCTACCATTTAGCCATAGTTCATAATGGCTAGCATGGGTATCTGTCGACCATTGCAGTGTTATTGTTTTATGGGTTGTGGGGTTACTAGGTTGAGTAACCCACGTAGGAATGTGTGTGAGCTGCTGTGGCTCAAACGTGTTCATAATATACTGGCTTTGAACTGGCAGCCACGCTGAAGCCATGCTTTTTTGTGGTATTAAAACGAAAAGCAGACAGAAAATAAAAGTTAAATTAAATAGCATGTGACAGATATTTAGCTTTTTCATTGTTTAGCCCTTGTAGCTTGCCTTGCTTATACGCTCAATGCGTCCATTATCTAGGCATATACCACTACCCATAAACTCGATTGCTTGCGCTTTTGCAACAGCAGTAAGAATTAGTCCGTACAATGCGTGATCTTGCTCCTGAGTCAGATCAAGTCCCCATTGGTCGGTAGGAGCACCGCCACAGGCTACGTTATCACGCGACGTCTTTACAGTGACAACCACAAGGCTTTCGACTACTTCAACGTGTTTGATATTGGTTATAGCTATTGCGGGAAACGTACAAATAGACAGAAGACTAAGCAGCTTTTTAATCATAATTTTATCCCTAATCTTCCCTAATCGTACATAAGCCGTTACCACAAACAGGATGTTCTATCTCTTTAGCCGGCCACCCACTATAATTCAAATAATCCACGTTATGAGTGCAAGCAGAGCCCTTGCGTCGGCTTGACTTAATTTTTTCATTCCTACTCGTATCTGTTTGAAAGTGTTTTCCATTATTGAACCAGCTAGTATTACGCTTGACCAGTTCTTCACCTTTACATCCATATTCAGAATAAAAAATTTCCGTTGAAAAATGAGGTTCTACAATAATTGTCTTGTAATCAGCTGCTGCATCACCATCAATGTAAGTCCAAATATATTGTTCTCCTGCCACTTTTTCTGATTTGTCTAATTTAATAAAACTGCCTACACGTGAAATACCGTCACTTTTATACACACCGATACTGCCACTTGTATTAACTTCTTTATTAGTATTAGCAAGCAAACGAACGGTTTTTGCGCGCTCTGCTCCGTGTGTATCTGCACAGTCTTGAGCTGACACAGTCTCTATGGCATAGTTTTTAGACAAAGCTGTGACAATAAGTGAATACATCGCCCTACCATCGTGGGTATTAAGAGAAAATGCGCGCAGTTTTTTATTATCTACTGAAGTACAGGGCAAGTTGCTATCTGCTATTGACGTGGTTGAAAACAACACTGTGTTGTTGTTTACTTCAACTTGCTTGATCACACCCGCCTGAGTTGCGGCACTTAACATCCCTACTAATAATATTAATTTGCGCACTTGCTTAGCCCTATTCTTACAAAATAGGCCGCATCGTATACAAATAAGGAACATTATTCAAACTAAAACAAAACTATTATTGCAACTGAACTTTAAATAACTAAAAAATGATGCCAGATACACATGACTTTTAAATATTTAAAGATGCGTTTAAGCTCTATATTTCGTAAGCGTCGCCTAAACCACACCTAGCCGCTGAAGCTACCGGCTCATAAAGTAAAGCTCTTATCTCAATTTGGAGCATACCATGCCTAAACATAAAACCCCTGAGCAGTGGCAACTGCTTATAAAGTCACATGCTCAAAGCAAGCTATCCGTCGCCGAGTTTTGCCAGCAGCATGAACTCAATAACAAAACATTTTATAATCAGCGTACTAAGCTACGTGCTCAGCAAGCACTGTTCTGCACAACTAATTCAGGACACTTTTCTTAAGGAACTTTGCTCATACTCTACTGGCGACAGATCACCATTAGCTGTATGAATTCGTTCTAAGTTGTAATAGCGCATATACGCCGTTACATCATTTCTCATATGCTCACAAGTTGGCTGTGGTACTTTCAACAACCAATCATGTTTTAAACTGCCGAAGAATCGTTCAACAACCGCATTATCCCAACACGCACCGACATCACCCATGCTAGTTCTTATGCCATAGTTAGCTAACAGTTTACGATAATGTTTGCTGGTATATTGTGACCCTCTGTCAGAGTGAAATACTAAGCCTTTTGGTGGC
>NZ_CAMAPC010000035.1 GCF_945859825.1 Pseudoalteromonas holothuriae | reverse complement strand
GCTTTATGTTGAATTTAGTGGCTGGATTGGTGGCTTATTGCTTTAAAGAAAATAAGCCACACCTTAATTTAACTGACGTAGAGCTTAACGCATTAGTTATCGCTTAAGCAGATCTCAGGTTTATTAGTTAATTTTTCGTATTTTTCTCTAGAACAATGAAAGAATTATGTAAAGCCATGCCAGTTTTCAAAGTCAAGGATAGATTAATTGTTATAGCGAAATTAACGAAAAAGTTAGTTTTTTCGCTAAACCTTGTAGCCTTTATTTACAATCCCAATACCACAAAAAAATAAAAACCATTAATAATCAGGTAGATATATTTTTTTAAAATATGGCACAACCTTTGTAACATCTATTGCGACTAACTTATAAAAGGATGAAAATTATGAAAACATTAACGAAATTATCAGCAATCGTACTTTTATCTAGCATCAGTGTATCTACGCATGCGAATCAATTAACTACCGATGTAACCAGTGAATTATCTAGCCTTATAAGTAATACAATTACCAACAGTATTCACAGCAGCATTGAGGAGTTAAAAGCTACAACACGTGAGTCTGTTTCTTTTTCTCTAGATAATGTCAGCATACCAACAACTGAATTAACTGAAAATCAAACAACACCTCCCGCAGAGGTAAAAAGTCATGGCAAATGAGTTAACATTGGTGAGCCTGTTAGCCTTACCTGTGGTAAGTACGATTTTTATATATCTAAGCATAGTGCTTTTGCGCTTAGTAGGGCAAAAATTGAGTATGGGGTAAAGTGATGGTGAATACCGAAATAGAAAAGGTGTGTTGGAAAATAAAAACCCGCCTAGAAGCGGGTTTTATAAAACAAAGTGCTTATTATAGCGCGCCTTCGTTTTCAGATAGGAACTTAGCAACACCTTCAGGGCTTGCGTCCATACCCGCTTTACCTTCAGTCCAGCCTGCAGGGCAAACTTCACCATGCTCGCTGTGGAATGCTAGTGCATCAACCATACGTAGCATTTCATCAATGTTACGACCCAGTGGTAAATCATTCACTACTTGATGACGTACATTGCTTTGCTCATCAATTAAGAATGAACCACGAAATGCTACACCAGCTTCTGGGTGCTCAACGTCATACGCCTTACAAATTTCATGCTTCACATCTGCAACTAGTGCATATTTTACTGGACCAATACCACCTTCATTTACTGGTGTATTACGCCAAGCATTGTGTGAGAACTGAGAATCAATTGAAACACCAATAACTTCTACGCCACGCTTTTGAAACTCTTCAAAACGCTTATCGAATGCGATTAACTCTGAAGGACAAACAAAAGTGAAGTCGAGTGGGTAAAAGAAGATAACTGCTTTTTTACCTTTGATTTTTTCATGTAGATTATAGCTATCTACGATCTCGCCGTTACCTAGTACTGCTGCTGCTGTAAAGTCTGGAGCCTGACGGCCTACTAATACACCCATTGTTTTCTCCAAATAGTTAGGTTTTTTGTCCAATTTTTTAGCACATATCCATGCACTAAAACTGTACTGACTATATTGAGGCAATTTATAAAAAAACAACCTCAAAATTTTGCACCAGTTTATGCTTCATCTAATAAAAATAACAATCGAATAAAACGATAACCACCATCTATTTTTTTGATTAACCTTAGCTTAATAGTTACAAAAACGCCCCGTTAAACGAGGCGTTTGTTAAACTTAACTTAATCCATAATATTATCGGGCATTTCACCACGAAGCTGCTGCCAAATTTCGGCTGTTTTGTGACCATATTTTCGCATGAGTGAAATCGCACCATCATGGTTATTCTCTTGCGCTAAAACAGTCAGGTCTTTATAAAATTGCCTAGCAAGCTCTCTGGTACGTACATCAGAAAAATAATGACCGCCAATTTTTGAATACAAGCCCTTAAAGCCATTGAGTACCAAAACATAAATACGGTTATTACCTGCAATCGCTAATTGATGATGAACCCGATAATCATACTCAGCAAATGCCTCTGCAGTATCTTCTAGTTCATCACTTTTCGATAAAATCTCTATTACCGATTCTGGGTTAAATTTAATTGCTGCACGTGTATATATGGCACTGATATTAGTGCGCGCCGACAACAACTGATCTGTCAACTCAGGCATTTTATCTTCATCTAAACGCGCTAACGTTTCTAAGATATTTAATCCTGAAGTCTCCCAAAAATTATTCACGCGCGTTGGCTTTCCGTGTTGAATGGTAAGCCAACCATCTCGGGCTAGACGCTGAAGTACTTCACGCAAAGTAGTTCTGGTAACGCCAATTAGCTCTGATAGCTCTCTCTCTGCGGGTAAAATAGAACCAGGCGGAAATTCTCCATTCCATATAGATTCAACAATATACTCCTCAGCAAATCCAGCTGGGCTTTTGGCTTTGAAAATTCTCATTTAACACCACTTTGTTTGAATATGTGAATGCACTTTCTGCAAACCACTGATTGTACCAGATGATTTTCAACTAACAAGCAAAGAAGGTGACTGAGCTTGATTGCAGACTCTAACAAGATTAGTTGCAGCTAAAACAGTTTATGGCTCATAATAGCCCACAAAAATAAACCTAGGAGTGGATATGAATTGGTTAAGTAGCTTGCCATCTTCAAAAAAGGCTTGGGCCTTACTTGCTTTAAGTGCTGCACTATTTGAGCTGATCGCACTTTATTTCCAGTATGTCATGAATTTAGAACCATGTATTATGTGTATATATCAGCGTACAGCAATGCTTGGGTTACTCGGTGCAGGCATTGTCGGCTATATATTGCCCTCGAATTGGCTATACAAAGGTACGGGATTAGCCATTTGGGGCATTAGTAGCATCTGGGGCTGGCTGATAGCACGTGAGCATATCAATATGCAAACCACGACAGACCCATTCGCTTTTACGTGTGATATAGTACCAAACTTTCCCTCTTTTATGCCTTTACACGAATGGTTGCCAGCCTTTTTCGCAGCGACAGGTGACTGTGGTAACATAGACTGGTCATTTATGAACATGAGTATGCCAGGCTGGATGGAGATCATCTTTGCTTTTTACAGCCTAAGTTTTATTTTGATAATGGCTGCTACTATAGTTGGTAAGTCAAAATGACTATTCGTTTAGGTTTTATCAAAGCGCTTGAAGGGTATAAACTACGGGAGAGACAGTTGATACTAGCGATAGCTTTAGACACTTTGCCCGCTACAAAAAAGGTGATGTTACGTATAACGAAACTCTCAGTATTAACCCCTTTTTTTATCGCCTTAGCCTACTTTGAGGGTTGGAGCTTATTGCCAATTCTACTTGCTGCTGGGCTTAGTTACCCACTACTAACCAGACCAATAGAGATTCTATTCGCTCAATCTAATTTAGCTAAGGCAGTAGAGCAATTTAAGTCAGAACAAACGTAAAGGGGCCAAAGCAAGGCCCCTTGCCTATTTTAAAAGCGGATTTTCCCTTCCAGTTTGGCAGCAATACGCTCACCAATCCCTTTAACTTGTAGTAATGATTCTAAGCTATCGAATCTGCCATGTGTTTGACGATGATCAATAATCGCCTGAGCTTTTTTTTGACCAACACCTGGTAGCAATGTTAACTGCTCAATGGGTGCTGAGTTAATATCAATTGGCTGTAGTTCATCAGTGATAATGTTCGCGACTTCGTCCGTATGTACTTCTTGAGCGAGGGGGTTGGCAGTAACACCAAAACCAATAAAAAGCGTTACAACAAGTAAAATTGTTTGCATCATAGTAGTTCCTTAACTAGTTTAGTCCTTAATTACCTTTTGTAATCGGTACCACATTTACTACAAAAGGACTTTAAATAAAGAAAAGTAATCAAATTTTGTCAAGCAATAGATGATGAAAATCAACTATTATTTTTATTTAACCTCTGGTTTGAATAAAGGCTTTTCAATAGGAAATACTTTGTTAATTTTCTTACTTACAATCCAATGATGATATTTCTTTAATATTAAGACGCTTTCACTTGTAATAGCCGCCAATTACAAATGAAAGCAACACCTAGAGTGAGCTAAATTGCTCAATTTAGTAGACTCGCTTATTCAGAGCTAAGATTATTTAATAAAGTTGTACTATTTGAACTAGCACGTATGATTGACATTCAATTAAACCTTGCATAATTTAGCGCAAAGTTTTACTGTATAAAAAAACAGTGTTTAGTGGGAGTGATAATGGCTGTTGTTATTAAGTATGTGGTTGAAAGAAACGGAGTCGAGCGCATGACCTTTACCAGTAAAAAAGAGGCCGATGCATACGACAAAATGTTAGATGTCGCTGAGTCTCTAGAACAAATGCTTGCTAAAGTTGACGTACCTTTGAGTGAGCAACAAGTTGAGTCTTTAGCCTTAGAAATTGCCAAGCAAAAGGATGCGTTTTTAATGGTTTTGAAAGGGGGTAAGCCCGAGGCCAAATCAACAGCCGCAAAAAAGTCAAAGCCAGTGACTCAATCTAATGAACAGAACGTAACACCACTAAAAGAGGCTTAGTTGTAAAGCTAGTGGCTTTTTCTATGAAGTCTTTTACAAGAACAAACGCTCTATCAGTTAGTGAAAAAGCCGCATGATGCGGCTTTTTCAGTTTTCACTTTATTTATTTAAAACATCTGCAACAGCATTGGCAAAATAATCTATGTTTGTATGGCTTACACCCGCTACATTCACACGACTAGAGCCAACAATATATATTGCATATTCTTTTTGTAGACGTTCAATTTGCTCTTTATTAATACCCAAAAACGAAAACATGCCGTTTTGCCTGTCAATAAATGAGAAATCTTGATCGACACCTTTGGCTGCTAAACTATTTTTAATCAGTGTGCGTAAACCATTTATTCTTGTACGCATTTCATCTAGCTCTTCGTGCCACATTTTAGTTAGCTCTTCGCTACTTAAAATCGTATTTACGATGTCAGCACCGTGTGCAGGTGGCATTGAATAAATGCTGCGCACGACACTTAATAATACTGAGTTTGATATATCAGCTGTTGCAGCATCTTTAGCTATCAACGTGCAGGCACCAATACGCTCTCTGTACAAACCAAAGTTTTTTGAGCAAGATGAACATACTATCAACTCTTCAACAGTATCAGCAATCAAACGTAAACCTTTTGCATCATCATCTAAGCTTGAACCAAAACCTTGATATGCAATATCAATCAAAGGTGTAAAGCCAACTTCTTTTGCAAGCTCAGCAACCGTTTTCCATTGTTCTTCATTTAAATCCATACCACTTGGGTTATGGCAACATGCGTGAAGTAATACAATATCGCCTTTAGGTACTTGTTTTAGCGTATTGATCATCTCATCAAAAAGTAGCCCTTTGTTTTCATAATCATAATAAGGGTATTCTTTAACAGTCAAACCAGCAGCTTCAAATAAGCTAATGTGGTTTGCCCATGTCGGAGTAGTAACCCACACTGTTGCATTGCTGTTGCAACGTTTAATAAACTCAGCCGCTACACGCAATGCACCTGTACCACCAGGGGTTTGCGCTGTACGAACTCTATTTGCAAGTAACGTACGATGTTCGCCAAGTAGCAACTGCTCCATCTTGTGACAAAACTCTAAATTACCTGCTAAACCAATATAAGACTTCGTTTTTTCATTCTCTAATCGAAATGCTTCAGCTTGCTTAACCGCTTTTAGCACAGGTGTATCACCGTGTTCATCTTTATAAACCCCAACACCTAAATCAATTTTGTTCGGGTTTGTATCTTGCTTGTAAGCAGCCATCAAGCCAAGGATCGGATCTGTAGGTAGTGGTTTTAGTTCGCTGAACATGGTCATCTCTTATTTTATGTTTTATCAGCAACAACGTGATCACTATACAGGTGCCGTTATTGCTGAACTGTGGAATTTAAACTCGGCTCATATTAACATAAATTTTTGTCAAAACGAGCTTAATCACTCTGGTAGATATTGAGGGATTTTAATACATACAGCAATTAGTAAAGCTAGCATGTTTGGTGTAAAAAAATCTTTGCTAAAAGCTTCCGCATCAATGATACCAACGCAGTTGTTTGCATCATCAAACAATGGTAAGCAGCTCTCAGCTTGGACCTTTGGGTCACAAGTATAATACTCACCACCGTTGGTAACATACTCTTGTACATCATTAATTACACGAGCGCGGCCACTCATTACAACCTGTATATTATTGCTAGTTTCCGCAAATTTTTGATTAATGGGAAAAAGTGGTCGGCTCGGGGCACCGCTATAGGCTAATTTTAGTAGCTGTTCACCTTCACTAGTACTCCTTGCTTGATAAATGCCAAACCAGTCAACATTACTGGCTTGTTGAACAAAATTTACCAGTGACTGTAGTCGACTCAAAGCAATACGATTTTTATCGCTTGGTAGTAACAGTGTACTGAGATCAAAAGGCGCTTCTTGAAGGTGACCAAATAAACTACATGCACCTCCTTCACCAAGCTCTGGAATAAAATATGACCATACTCCATCAGTAATATTGTGTTGTTCATCTAAAAATTGATCTAACTTACAAAGTGCAAGTTCAACTTTTTCAGGGTCTACGGTTAATCCTGACAGTGAAAGATACAAAGAAACCATCTAGCCATCCAAACATCTAAAAATTAAGGCTAAGACTAACATGCTAAGTAAGCTTTGAAAATAAATTATTGCAGTGAATAGATGATTGTGACCTCATTACCAGAACTATTAAAATATACTTCTTTTGCTATTTCTTTTAGCAACCTAAGCCCTCTTCCATGTTCTTGTTGTAAACCTGTATCTTGATTTTGATTTAACTTTGGCCGAAACCCTTCTCCAAAATCACTAATTGAAAAGTTAAGAGTCCCAGCTTGTGGCGAATACTTGACATTTACCTCTATCAAAGCACTTTGTAACTTATCTAATGCACTCGCTCGTAATTGATAAAACTCAAAAAAGCCATCTTCTTTATTCTTAATATCTGAATCAAGCCCTAATACACCATGATCGACAGCATTATTATATGCTTCAGAGAGTAATAAAAAGATGTTTGATCTATGCTCTCCAATCCCTTTTACTTTGCTTAGTACATCAACCAGCTCAAGAATTGGGTCCGCACTAGCAATATTCTTTTCATCAATATTCACACCTAGTTCAAAAGGTAAACTAGAATATTCAACGGGGGGCTTGGCTATCACTTTACCCGGTAAACAATTAATGATCGCAATACTTAAGTCATCTTGTTGGGCACTATGCTCAGAAAACCTCTGTGTATGCTGAACTATTCGCTCTGTAGAAACATGCGAAGTACTTTTAAGTGCTTGAATTAGCCTTTGTTCACCAAACATTTCTCCTTGCTTATTTTCAGTTTCAATTATGCCGTCAGTGGCCATCAATAATCTTTGGCTTGTATCAACTTCAAGATGAATTGTGTTTCGTTCAAACTCATCACTGTCTAAAATCCCCAGCGCCATATGCTGAGACTCTAGGGTTTCAACTATATCCCCTGCTTCATTAATTAAGTACAAATCAGGCAACCCACCTAGCCAAACCGACAAGCTTTTACCTGACTCGCTAAGCTCAACAATTGCCGCCGCACAAAACATGTTACTAGGAAGCAACGAGTTCAAGACTTGATTAAGCTCATAGGCAATATCATTAACTGCCATACCTTTACTAACCATAGCGTAAAAAATGCGAGAAGCCGGTAACGCACCCACTGCCGCAGCAAGCCCGTGACCCGTGAAGTCACCTAGTAAGCAATAGAAGCCACCCATAGGACTTTTTGCCATTAAGAACATATCACCATTAAACATTGAGGCAGGGGAAAGGTGATAGTCACAATACTCTTGATATTTTGATGACTGATCTAAGGCATTACTAAAGATATGCTCAACAATTTCGTGTTCACGTTCAATTTGATTGTAGTGATACTCTAATTGTTTCTTTTGTTGATTAGCCTCTAGACTTAACCTTCTAGTACGAGCATGTGCTCTGATTTTAGCGGATAAAATCACCTTATCGAAAGGCTTATGTATAAAGTCATCTCCACCAACCGCTAAGCACTTTTCAAAGCTGGTGTGATCTTCAAGTGTGGTGATAAAAATAATAGGCATATACACATCACCAGCAAAGTCTTTAATTTTTGGTGCGGCCTCAAACCCATTCATCACTGGCATAATCACATCCAGTAAAACAATATCAATCTCACTTTTACTGAGTATCTCGAGCGCCTGAGCTCCGTCATTAGCAATAACAACTTCATAATGTTGCTGCTCTAACATTGTCTTAAGCAATATACAGTTTAAAGGTTGATCATCAACAACAAGTACACGCACAATTAAACTCTCAATGTAAAACGTTTAGTCAATATCAAACTTCTTATCGAACCGAGAAATTTGCAGTATTTTCTTTAACTGAGGACGGCAATTTGAAATTTGGATAGTCTCAACCGAGTCCGAAAGTGTTTTTTTCATATTCAATAACATGCCTAATGCTGAACTGTCCATATAGTCAGTTTCCCGTAAATCAACGACCACTTTTTGCGTTTGTGACCCTACATCTGCGTACGCCTGACGAAATGATTGAACCAAGTTAAAGTCAAACTTACCTCTTATTTGAATCGTTAGAGTTTTTCCGTCTGCTGAAGCGTTTTTGCTCAAACTCATGTTAAGCTCCTAATATGGTTTGAATTTGTTATCTATGTACTGTTTAAAATATACTCGCTCTGCTAAGTTTAGCCAGAAATTTCACTAACAGTGTTTTTTTTATGTGTTTTTTCAAATGCGTAATCCAACCGCAAGGTAAAAACTATTCGTGCAGTAGTCAAAAATGTTATGATCCATAAATCTAATAGATAAATTACGGTCACAGAGATGTCTGATAATCGCTTAGTTTACTCCACTGAAGTCGGCAGAATTGATACTAAGGTAACCAAACAAGAAGTAACCGCTCAAACCTTTAAAGATGGCTTCATAAGAATTGAGCGACAAACAAAAGGCAGAAAAGGTAAAGGGGTTATGTTAGTGGTCGGTATAGATTCACAACAACATGACTTAAAAAAGCTTGCTAAAACCCTGAAAAGTAAAATGGGCCAAGGTGGTGCACTCAAAGATGGTATTATCGAAATTCAGGGTGACGATAGACAAAAGCTAAAGCAAATTTTAGAAGCTTTAAAGTTTAAAGTAAAAATTGCAGGAGGCTAACTCTTGCCAAGGGGCTACGATACTTTAATAGCCCCAATTAGTTACCTCAAATTGAGGCAAGATCATCAAACTCTAAGTATTACCCTTGATTTTATCTTTAAGCGAAGTGGCCTCTTGTTGCACACCATCTGGACCATGACTTAACACGTCGTCAACCACTTTACTGGCTGAGTCGTAATCCTCAATTTCAATATAAGCTCTAGCCAAATCTAATTTAGCCGAGAAACCTTGCTCCTCTAGGTCTACATCTGGCGCATTTTCACCAGCTAACAAACTATCAAAGTCAGTCAATCCTACATCCATATTAGGATCAATGTAGGGTTCATCTTCTTTTTCAAAGTCATCGCTTTGCGCGAGTAGGTCATCTATATCAACAAACTGTTCATCACTGCCTTCAATCGTCTCGCTTTCAATGTCTTCATTAACTTCCTCATCCATAAGTAAAGAGTCAAAATCCACCTCAACATCATCAAGTTCACTCGGCTCTATTGGCTGAGGTTCAGCAAGCTCGTTTAGCAACGAATCAAAATCTGACTGGGTCAAGTCAGACATAAACTCATCTTCAATTGCAGCTTCATCAATAGAGGCTTCAGCTAATGTGTCATCTTCATCCGCAACTGAGTGCTCAACGTCAGGTAACATTTCATCTACAGCGTCATCCGATTCTAATTCAAACTCAGGTACAGACTCTAAGTCTTCATTCGGAATTTCCTCGTTGTTACTCTGCTCAGGGTCATCTAATGCATCACTTATCACATCTGACTCGTCAAGTTCATCATTCAACGACTCTTGTGCTGCTTGCTCATCAAACTCAGCTAAAGACTCTAAATCAAGTTCATCATCTGATAATGCTTCATCAGCGCTATCATCAGTGGCAAGCTCATCTAACTCTTCACTTAATGCCTCGTCATCATCCGCAACGTCAGGTAACATTTCATCTACATCGTCATCCGATTCTAATTCAAACTCAGGTAAAGACTCTAAGTCTTCATTCGGAATTTCCTCGTTGTTACTCTGCGCGGGGTCATCTAGTGCATCACCTATCACATCTGACTCGTCGAGTTCATCATTCAACGACTCTTGTGCAGCTTGCTCATCAAACTCTGCTAAAGACTCTAAATCAAGTTCATCATCTGATAATGCTTCATCAGCGCTATCATCAGTGGCAAGCTCATCTAACTCTTCACTTAATGCCTCGTCATCATCCGCAACGTCAGGTAACATTTCATCTACATCGTCATCCGATTCTAATTCAAGCTCAGGTAAAGACTCTACATCTTCATCCAAGATTTCCTCGTTGTTGCTCTGCTCAGGGTCATCTAGTGCATCACTGATCACATCTGACTCGTCGAGTTCATCATTCAACGACTCTTGTGCTGCTTGCTCATCAAACTCAGCTAAAGACTCTAAATCAAGTTCATCATCTAATAATGCTTCATCAGCGCTATCATCGCTAGCAAGCTCGTCTAGCTCTTCACTTAACGCCTCGCCTTCATCCGAATCGGCACTCTCAACGTCAGGCAAAATCTCATCTTCAGCAGCATCATCAGATCCCAACTCAAATTCAGGTAAAGACTCTAAATCTTCATCTGAGATCTCTTCGTTGTTGCTCTGCTCAGGGTCATCTAGTGCATCACTTATCACATCTGACCCGTCAAGTTCATCATCTGATAATGCTTCATCAGCGCTATCATCAGTAGCAAGCTCATCTAACTCTTTGCTTAATGCCTCTTCATCACCTGCAGCAAGGTGCTCAACGTCAGGTAAAGCGTCACCTAAAGTAGCATCTGGCTCGTCAAGTTCATCATCCAAAGGTTCTAAATCAAGATCGCTATCTTCCATTTCTTCATTTAATTCATCCAGCTCATTATCCAGCTCATCTGTTGCAAGAGAGCTTTCAGCCATGGCATCAGTTAAGCTTTGCTCTGTTTGACTAATTGATGGCTCGCCAAGACTATCATCAAGCTCAAGTTCTGGATAACTCTCAAGCTCCATGCTGGGCTCAACCAAATCTTCTAGCTCTTCTTCATTACCCTCTTCAGATAAATCAACTTCATCAGCGAGAGGATCATCTCCTAGCGCAATTTCTTCTTCATGACCGAGATCATCGTCCCAATCATCCAGCTCTTCTTCATCCAGCTCATTTAATAAATCATCGACACTTTGTAGTTGAGAAAGCTCGGGTTGCTCATCTACTGTTTGCTCAGGCACCTCGTCTTCATCATCAACAATATCATCAAGCGATACATCAAATTGATTTTCGTTTAATTCTTGATCACTTTGTAACAAATCGTCGATGTCATCCAAGTCAGACTCGTCTAGTTCACCTTCAATACTTTCAGTTCGTTCATCGACCGCTTTAGATTCAGGTTCTATTTCAGATTCTGGCTCTATTTCAGATTCTGGTTCTATTTCAGATCCTGGTTCTATTTCAGGTTCTGGTTCTATTTCAGGTTCTGGCTCTATTTCAGGTTCTGGTTCTATTTCAGGTTCTGGCTCTATTTCAGGTTCTGGCTCTATTTCAGGTTCTGGCTCTATTTCAGATTCTGGCTCTATTTCAGACTCTGGCTCTATTTCAGACTCTGGCTCTATTTCAGATTCTGGTTCTATTTCAGATTCTGGTTCTATTTCAGATTCTGGATCTATTTCAGGTTCTGGCTCTATTTCAGGCTCTGGCTCTATTTCAGGTTCTGGCTCAGACGCTTGCTCTGTCTCAGGTGCTTGCTCTGTCTCAGGTGCTTGCTCT
>NZ_CAMAPC010000034.1 GCF_945859825.1 Pseudoalteromonas holothuriae | reverse complement strand
CATCATAGTGCTCTGCTACTATCGCTAAACGATAGCGCATTGCTTCTCTACCCGTTTGCAGCGTATAGGTCACTCTTCTCAGCGACACCGTGGGGTTAGCTTGTAAGTACGTAATGAATTTCTCTGCATAAGCCACCAGTCCCGCCGCTCGTTTTGCTGATAATACAAACAATACCGGACCCGTGTCTGGGCTCACGACTTCATGCTCTGGATATTCTTGCAATACTAAATGGGCATTGGTGCCACTAAAACCAAAAGAGCTCACACATGCTAGTCGTCGTTTGCCCTTTTCAATCTGCCATGGTTGTAATGTGTTGCTAATAAAGAATGGACTATTAGACAGATCGATATTTTCATTTAAAGTATGAAAGTTGATTGTCGGCGGCAGTTGTTTATGCTTCAGCGCCATTACAACTTTAACCACCGCGGAGATACCCGCAGCAGTCAACAAATGCCCGATGTTACTTTTAACACTACCAAGTGCACAGTAATGTTGTTCATTAGTATACTCAGCAAAAGACTCTTTTAACGCCGCTACTTCAATCGGATCACCCAATTGAGTTCCCGTACCATGAGCTTCTACTAGACCAATTGTTTGCGGGTCTATGCCAAATTGATCGTAAACACTTTTTTGTAGCCGTACTTGTGATACAGAACTAGGTGCCATAATACCATTTGAACGACCATCTTGGTTGGTCCCCCAACCTTTCAAAACAGCATGGATCGTATCATTGTCTTGTTGCGCATCAGATAAGCGTTTAAGCAGTAATGCACCGACACCTTCACCAGGTGCAAATCCATTAGCCCTGCTATCAAATGAGAAACACCTGCCATGAGGGGATAACATACCAGCACTACTGGTCATTAAATGCATTGAAGGGCCTGACAAAACATTCACGCCACCAGCTATCGCTAAATCAAAGTTGTTTAACAATAAACCATTACACGCCTCAGCAATCGCCACTAGAGATGAAGAACAAGCAGTATCAATCGCAACACTTGGTCCTTGTAAGTTTAAGTAATAGGAAATTCTCGCACTTAAAATTGACGTTGACGCACCAACTAACCCCTGAGCCGAATGCCTATCATCTCCGATCTGACCACGATAGTCGCCAGTACCACAACCCACATATACACTGGTTCGACTGCCTGATATGTTGCCTACATTGATGCCTGCATTTTCAATGCATGCCCAACATGCTTCTAAAAATAGTCGCTGCTGTGGGTCCATGAGCTCTGCTTCTTTTGGTGAAATACCAAAGAAGTAACAGTCAAATTTGTCAGCATCATCCAATAAGCCCATCCACTTAGAAATAGACTTTCCTTCACATGGCGTATCTTGATATAGCGCATCGATTGACCATCGCCATGATGGCACTTCAACAACACAATCTCTACCACTGGCTATATTTTGCCAGTACGTTTCGATATCTGACGCCCCTGGGAATTGGCCTGCCATTCCTATAATAGCAATATTTTTCCGTAAGTTTGATACTTCCTTAACAGCGGTTTTCGCACTCGCAAAGGCCACTTCTGCTTGAGGCTTGGTAACTCCAGAAAAAGAAAATCTGCGTTTGTGCGCCCGCAATGCATTAACACAGTGATCCGTTAGATCTTCAACCTCGTTATTTCGATGGCTGAGTACTACTTTGCCTACATGCTTACCCTCGGCTAGGTATTGCAGCGCATCTTGAATCTGATTTACAGGGTAAACCATTGATACAACAGGAACAATTTCACCAGACTCCACCATCTCAACCATTTTTTCTAATATAGGTGTGATAGATAACTTGCCATTAAATGCTAAACGACGCAGGTCAATGCTATGAAATGACTGATTTTGTAAAAGCCCTGATAAATCAAACTTATTGCTCGATTTTAAAGCATGAATTGCTATCTCAAGGTATCGGCCTGTGCAACCGAGGCTATTTACCCCGCGCTGCATTGCATCACCTGACACCATGTTGAGCACAACATCAACACCTCTACCATTACTTAGGGTCATAACCTGCTCATCAAACTCCCCCCGGTAATCTAGAACATGCTCGACTCCAACTTCTGAGAGAAAGTTTCTCTTTTGCGCGCTACTCGAAGTACCGTAGACTTCACAACCTTGCAAATGTGCAAACTGTAACGCCATAAGTCCACATCCACCACTAGCTGTTTGGATCAGTACTTGTTCACCATGACCTAAATTACCAACCTCAAATGCATGGTAGATGGTTGAAAATATAATAGGTAAACTACAGGCTTGCTCAAAAGACAAATTAACGGGTTTACGTACCAACCCATCTTCTGGCATATTGACTTTTTCGGCATGACCACCCAATTGTGCCCCAGTTAGGCCAACCACTTCATCGCCTGGTTTAAATCTAGTTACCAATGAGCCCACAGATGTGACGACGCCAGAAACCTCAAACCCTGGTACAAATGGGTAACTGGGAATAGTCGGATACAAGCCATTAATACACATAGTGTCAGGAAAGTTCAGCGCAGATGCATAAACCTGTACTTGTACCTCATCGCCTGCAGGTGCCGATACTTGCCAACTTCTCAGGCCGATACTATCTAGCGATAAAACACCATCCACAACTAAGCCATACTGTGCAGGTGTAGCGACTTTATGTTTTAGCTGTGGTACTGACTGAGTTAATGGTGCCAAAGAGACTAATTTTTTGCTGCTTATCGTGTCCTCATTGACCACATCCAACGTCTGTTTATGTATTTGAAAGGCATTTAATTTAACCTGCTTTTTAGCTGTTTCCGGCGTCATATCAGCAATCGTAGTAGGCGGTCTTTCTTGCACAAGCTCAGCTGAAAATGGTTCAATTTGCTGTGCAATCATATCGGTCAATAACGAAATATTTGGAAAATCATATAAGCGCGTGGTAGCTATCTGAAGGTTGAGGTGGCGGTTAATCTCCTTCACCCATTCCACACCAGTAATTGAGTCTAGGCCCATTTCTTGAAAAGATCTTTCTGGGTCCACATCCTCTTTTTCAAGCAATAATAATGCCGAGAAGCTTTGTATAAGCCAGCTTTTCAACGCGTGCTGTGACTCAAATTGTAAGCCATTTGTGAGCCGTGTGTGTTGTTCAGCGCTGCTTGCGTGGACTAACGTTTCTAGTGGCGAAGCGATATCTAATGATATATCGGATAATAAGTTTTGACTCAGTTGTGTGTCTATATACTTCGCTAATTCAGTGATCGAGCTATAATCGTAAAGTTTTGTAGTGGGTAACTTCAATCCAAAGACGCTGTTAATAATACGGACCCATTCAACTCCTGTAATTGAGTCCATACCCATTTCATTAAATGGCTTGTCGATAGCAACTTCGTCGATATTCAAAAGCAGAATGTTGGCAAAGCTTTCTTGAAGTTCCTTCACCAACTCAGCTACTGATTTACAAACCATGCTACCTTTATCACTTAAAACTGCATTTGCTGGGTCCACTCCTGCTTGTAGTTCCGCTATGTGCGTATTGTCACAACCTCTAGGCAGTGTATTCCCTGAAGGCAATATTACGGCTTTGCTGACAACCTCTTGTATCTCTGGCGTCTCATTGATAGTGGCTTGTTCAATATGACGACTGGGCTTTTGAGTAACTACATCTTGGTTAAACTTAGGCGTGGGATATGTCTTGGCCAACCAATGAGGTCTTCTCTCAAATGGGTAGCCTGGTAACGATAACCGCTTGCAATGCGCTTTAGTTAGATAGCGACTAAGCAAAGTTAGGTCAAAATCCATGCCTTGCACCCATTGCTTTACTAACTTTTCACTATATCCTTTTGTCACCCATGTTTTAATCAGCTGCTCTATCTCATCTGGTTCCGCAATCGCACTCAAATGGTCTGAATTATTATTTGCCTGTGCAGAATAACAACCAAAGACATGCTCTCCCATTGCAAGGCGGGATAACTTATCAAGTAACTCCGAAATTGTTAAACACAAAATCGCAACCCTAAACGCAAAAACTTCACGACCTGCTTGCAAAGTATATGCGATTGCAGCCAAATCGGAGTCTTGATACTGTGTTCGATCGATCGCAGTATACAACTGTTGTATTTTTTGCTTTAGCGCGGAGGCAGAACGTGCCGATAGCAAAATAGCGATGGGGCTAGTTAAAGCGCTTATTTCAGTGGACGGCTCTATATATTCTTCAACGATAAGGTGTGCGTTTGACCCTCCAGCCCCAAACGAAGACAAACCTGCTCTTCTTTTTTGCGAGTCTTTACTTGGCCAATGTGTTGCTTCTTTTTGTAGATAAAAAGGACTATTTAAAAAGTCTATTTCAGGGTTCACAGCTTCAGCGTTTAAAGACGGTACGATCAGTTGGTGTTTAAACTGAAGTAAAATTTTAGTTAAACCCGCTATCCCCGCAGCGCTTTCACAATGTCCGATATTAGATTTAACAGAACCGATGGCACAGTGTTGCTTTGCTGCCACATCACTTTGATATGGTTTAGAAAGTCCTGCAATTTCAATCGGGTCGCCCAAAACAGTGCCTGTGCCATGAGCCTCTATATAGCTTACAGATTCAGGCTCTACACCCGCACGCGCCATAGCTTGTTCAATGACCATACTTTGAGCGACTGGATTTGGTACTGTATAGCCATTAGTCTTACCACCACTGTTAATCATACTACCTTTAATAACGCCATGAATATGATCGTTGTCCTGCTGAGCATCAGAGAGTCTTTTGAGTAACACTAAACCAACACCTTCGCCCGCCACAAAACCGTCCGCATCCGCAGCAAATGCTTTGCATTGAGGTCCTTGGGAAAGCATGGTCATTTTTGACAAACTAATAAAATGAATGGGGTCTAGAATCAAGTTAACCCCTCCGGCAATAGCACTATCAGACGTACCTAGATAGAGACTTTCCAATGCCAAATGAATTGCAGTTAAAGAGGATGAACAAGCTGAATCAATAGCCATACTTGGGCCAAAGAAATTAAATGTATAAGCGATGCGATTTGCAATCGACGCAAAATGCGCGCCAGTGGTATAAGTTGCATTGGATACACCAATATAGATACCCACATTATTATTAGAGCTTACTGTCGCAGGTGTGTAACCAGCTTCTGCGATACAGTTATAGGCTTCCTCGAGTACTAGTCGCTCTTGTGGGTCAAGATTCTTTGCTTCCAAGGGTGCGATACCGAAAAAGACACTATCAAAGTATTCCACATCACGTACAAAGCCACCCCATTTACTGTAAGTCGCGCCAGCAACACCTTTTTCTTCACAAAAGTAATCTGACCAATTCCAACGTTGTTCAGGGATCTCCTCAATGCAACTTCGGCCATTTAATAAATGTTCCCAAAATTCTTCCACACTGTCGGACTGCGCGTACCGGCCAGACAGACCGATAATTGCAATATCCTGAATACCAACATCAGAGGTTGAGTTGGCCCTAGTGCTATCAAGCACACTGTCAGCAGCAAAGAAGGCTGAGTTTGTAGGCGCTATGTCTACAACAGCAGCAGGTGATTCTTTAATATCCAACCCAGTGATTGCAAGTAGCTTAGTTTGATACTCTGAAATCAAGTAATCGGTGAGGGCATTAATAGTCTGATAGGTGAAAAAGACCGTACTCTCTATGCCTTGTAAATCATCATTCAGTGCTCGAGTCAAACGTACCACTAGAATAGAATCGATACCATATTGCTCTAACGGCTTATTTGCATTGATTTTTTGAGCCGGTATATTAAGGACATCACTGACTTTGTTCGTTAAGTATTCTATTACTCGTGCTGCTAATGTCGCGTTCTCACTGTGATCACTGGTAATCATCACTGATTCTTCTGCTTGTTCAATTGATATGTGATGTGCTTGTTTTTGTGGCACAACTGCCAAACCGTTACTATAACCAACGAATACTTCTTGTCCGACATTGGTAACATCCGATAATGGCCATGAGATATGCTCAAACCCACTAACAGACAGTACATGGTGCCACATATTTTTAGACAACAAAGGGCCGCCCGACATTCTTACTTCTGCGTCTGCAAACTGCCACCAGCCAGGCAATAAGCCGAAAGTCACATGAGCAAATGGCTTATTTTCAATAAGCTCATTAATCACTAGCATGCCACGGTGCTTCAAACTAGCATTCAAGTTGATTAAGGTTTGATGAATCTCAGAGGTGGCATGCAGCACATTCGTCGCAATCACAATATCGTACTGTGCAACGTTCATTGCCTGCAAGTTAAGAGGCTTTGTCACATCGTAGTGTTTATATTGCACAAATGGGTAACGTGCTGCGAATAATTGTTTACCGTGCTGCAGAAATGCCTGTGAAATATCGCTAAAGCAATACTCTTTAATATGATCCTGATATGGCTCAAGTAGTGCTAATACCTGCTCTGTTGTTGCACCGGAACCAGCCCCTACTTCTAAAATACGTATCTCGCCATATTCAGCGTTTAATGTCAAAGCATCTACACGTTTGGCAACGACTTCCGCGACCGCACGGTTACAAAAGGCACTGACGGGGTTATCCTTATAAATAGCTTGAAGGTTATCCATTTGACCCGCAGGAAAAAGAACATCCATCGGTGATAATTGACAGGATAAAATCTGATTTATCTGGGTAAATACTGCAGTAAGCATATCGATTTGTAATCGTACGCTATCTTGCTTCATCAATTCACTGTGTTGCTGGCGCCATTGCAACAACAGCTCTCCACATGGCGCAATCGCACATTCATCAGTCATGCAATAATGTTCACTACCATTAATATGACGCTGCTTTATTTTTCCATGTTGTAACAATAAATTTAGAGATGCATCCAACCACTTTGTATAAATACCAAGGCATTGCAAAGCGTTACAAAGTTGTGTCCGACTGAATATAGGATCTTCATCAAAGTGCTCGCTTACAGAATAAACCAAACTCAACAAAAGATTATTAATCAGTATGTTAACTTCTACCTGACTAGATAAATATTCAGCTTCAGGAGGGGAGCCTGAGATACTAATTGGTATTGTTTGCGCTATATTTTTCCGTACAGGTTGCTTTTGCACGGTTAAACACTCATTGGTATATTTATGTGCTAAAAACTCCGCAGGGCTTTTATAAAGTTTGATAGCCGCAACTTGCTCTATCGAATGACTTCCTAGCCATGCCAAAGCTGACATTGCTTCGGACGACTCGATTGACGCAACCCCCACACTCGCCATACGCTGTCGATATGAGTCTGTTGCAACCGCGCCTTCATACCCCCAAAAGCCCCAATTAATCACTTTAACAGGATAGCTAACCATACGGCGTAAATGTTGCGCATATGCATCCATAAAACATGATGCCGAAGCATAATTTGCCTGACCGGGTGATTTGCTAAAACTCAGCATAGAGGAGAACAGCAGCACAAAATCTAAGTCACGCGCAGCAATAGCTTGCCCAAGCCAAACACTGACATCTACCTTTGAGTGTAAAGTATTCAGTAGCTGCGCTTCAGTCATCGCAGATAAGCTCTGATCATTGAGTGTCATAGCGGCATTTACAACACCATGTAACGCGCCATATTGAGCCTCTATATAGTCAAACGCTTCTGTTAATGCTCCCGGCTCAGAGGCGTCTACCGACAAATACTCTGGGCAGTTATCACAGCTTTCACATGCGTTGATTTTAGCTTGGATCTGCGCATTTTTTTCTGTACGGCCCAACCAAATTACTTTTGCGCCAAAATGGGAGATAAGATGGCGTGTCCAAGCTTGTCCCAGCCCTCCTGAACCGCCAATAACGACATAGATCCCATTTTGACGATAGAGTTGCTCTTCACTTTTCTCAGTATCTTGCGATATATTAAAATTTTCTATGGGTAACAAGCGACTATGATAAAGTGTGCCATCTCGTAATATATGTTGTTCACCACTTGGTAGCTGGTCACTTTGCACTATCGGCAATATGTCACGCAGCTTATCTTCTAAACCGATATCAAGCATAGTTATATGCCAATGTGGATACTCATTAGCCAATGTACCCATTAACCCCGTCAATGATGACTGGCTATAATCCACGGCAGAATCTGCAAAAGTCTGTGCATTGCGGGTGAACAACGAAAACTTTACTCCGAGTTTATTACCTATCTCACTTATCAGTAATTTCACCACACTGAACAGTTGAGTGATATTGCGATGATGCTCTGTAATTAGTTCTTGTCCGTCTTGCTGACTTGCTGGCGTTAGCGCATATACAAAATGCGATATCTGTGTTCGCTCTCGGATGATGTTACGTAAACTTGCTAGCATATTTTCATCATCAAGCTGCACATACAGAGTGCCCTGTTGCTGTGTAGTTGAAAGGTCATCATTTGATGATGTGATAAACACGGCTTCAGAGTGTAATAACTGAGAGTCATGAGCAACTACTGGACGCTTTTGCCATATTGGTGCAAACCCCACCATCTGCGCACCAGCTTCATTTAGATTGGGAGTGTGTATTGCAGATTTGATAGCGCGAATATTCAATCCAGATAAGCTCATGTGCAACTGACCATGAGCGCTAAGAATATTAATATTTACCTTGCGTGCCCTACCGTTGGTTAAGGTAGCAAATTCACTCACAACGATTGCTTCATGCAGTGGTAAGTCATCGTATATTACTAACTCATCGACAGAAAATGGCACCCAAGTTTGCGAAGAACCTGGTTCCATTTTGTACAACAATGCAATTGACTGTAAAGCGCAATCTAACAATATTGGAGAAAGTGCCTTGCCATATGGCTCGTTAACCGTAATCTTCGCATAGCTTTTTTTTCCCTGTACGGTTGCTTCTTCCACACCTTGTAACAACGGACCATAAATGATGCCTTTGCGTTCAAAGTCACGATAGAATTCAGCTTTGTTAAACGAATTAATGGCACTGAAACTCTGCTCGGACATAGTATTTCCTGTGGCGTCAGAGCTAGGCGCTTGCAACTCAACTTCACCTTCACAGAGTACCTTATGCTCTGGCGTATCTATACAACGAAATACAAATCTCAGCTTGTGGCTATTTAATATATCAAATACTAACTCAACCTGTGTCTGAACTTGGTAAACCAAAGGCTGTAACCAAATGGTATTTTTAAATGAAACGCGGCATGGCTGCGTATAAAACGGAGCAAAGACTTGCCTTAATTGATTATAAACGATATGGAAGTAAGTAACCCCTGGGAGGATATGTTGACCAGCCACCTGATGCGCTTGACACAACGTTTCAATTTGGGCTGTATCGAGATCAAGTTTTGCTACCGAATGCACAACTTCATTGGTTTGCAGTTGCACAGCGATTTCTTTAGCCTGTTGTTTTGATAACTCGCCCGTTTCTACCTTTGAAAATACATATTTATAATAGTCAATCATTTAGTTACCACTGATATCATGTCTTTGATTTCCGTTCATCATCTTTGAGGCGGTATTTGCTGTTATTTTTCCCGCACTTACGTCTTCCAATAATTGGTCTAAAACATCTTCAAAAGATAACGCATTACTTATTATTTTATTGTTTGAATCTTTTTTGTTGTTATTTTTATCACAATCAGCCACAGTTTTAATACAATGTTGTTCATTTTCAAAAGGGTATAATTGTAAACTTACTCGCTTTGCAGCAATTTCACCATTGTCGTACAACACCTGCCAATTAGTTTCCACCCCTTGACACCAATGCATGACAATTTGGTCATACGCCTGTTCTTGTAGCATCGCCAACAAACCGCTGTCGGAACTTGGCATTGTACTGCCCCCTAACTCATGCTCAGTATTCCCAGTGATGGCAACATGTTCATCCCCTGTAAGGTATCGTTTAATATCTGCTCTCAACTGTTGTACTGTGTCGACTATAAACCCGATACGTTCGACCATCGCGACCCTACCAACTTGTAAGGTGTAGGCGATATTGCGCAATACATTTTGAACTTGGAGTTCATCGCTTACTGCAAAGGAAGATAACTGCTGTAAAAACAGTCCTAGCAACTCACTGAGTTTGGGCTTGTCAACAGCTGACAACACTATCATGTGTGAGTGTTCAGGTGTACCTTTATGTATAACACTTTCATTAGCAGGTTTAGAGTACTCTTCAACGATTAGATGTGCATTAGCGCCACCGGCTCCGAAGGAAGATACCCCGGCTCTTCTAGGTATTACTTGACGTCCTTCATATAACGGTGTCCAAGGCAATAAGCGTTGAGCAACTTTAAATGGACTGTTAATAAAGTCGATATTTGGATTTAGTTGTTCACTGTGTAATGATGGCGCGATTTTCTTATGTTTAAGCTGTAATAACACCTTAGTTAACGCAGCGATCCCAGCAGCACTTTCACAATGACCAATGTTTGATTTGACTGAACCAATCGCACAAAACTGTTTATCTGGTGTTCCGAACGCTTCACACAAACCTCTTATCTCAATCGGATCACCCAAGGATGTCCCTGTACCATGCGCTTCTAAATACGTAATCGTACAAGCATCTATACCCGCTTCTTTTATTGCATCGGAGATAACTTGTGCTTGAGCTTTTGGGTTTGGCACGGTATAGCCATGAGTCTTACCACCATGATTAATGGCAGAACCCAAAATGGTTGCATAGATATTGTCTCCATCTATTTGTGCTTGCTTAAGAGACTTCAACAACACAGCCCCGACACCTTCACCAGGGACATAACCCTCCCCGCCTGCGGCAAAACTTTTACACTTACCATCTCGTGCGATGAACTGACTCTGGCTCAATAAAATATATTTGTTTGGATGGATAGATATATTTACCCCACCAGCCAAAGCCAACTCACACTCACCGTTCCTTATCGCCTTAGCAGCCATATGCACGGTTGTCAGTGAAGAAGAGCACATCGTATCCAACGCAATGCTCGGGCCATTGAAATTAAAATAGTGCGACACTCTATTTGCTATCGATGCTGGGTTCCCTGTAGTTGCGACACTTTGCCCTAGCGTATTAGCCCGCCCGTACAAAATATATTCTTCATACATCACACCGACATACACGCCCACTGTAGAATCAGCTAAAATCTGTGAGGTATAACCTGCATCCTCAAGGGTGTGATAGGCAGTTTGCAGAAACAACCTTTCTTGCGGGTCCAACACTTCGGCTTCACGAGGAGACATTTTAAAAAATAGCGAGTCAAAATTATAAACCCCTTCAATAAATCCACCGGCGTTACTGTAGATCTTGCCAATCTCACTCCTACTTGAATCATAAAATGGACTGTTGTCCCATCTAGATGCAGGTATGTCCCCCACACTATCGACCCCATTTTCAAGATTCGACCAAAATTCTATCGTGTTATTTGCACCGGGGTATTTTCCTGCTAGGCCTATCACCGCAACGACATCGTCTAGTTTCTCGGCGGCTCTTGATTCAAACTGAGCTTTTGGTAAGTCAATAGCATCCGTATTATCGCTCGCAGTAATGTTTGTATTCCCACCCAGCACTTGTGCTAGCTGGTGTGCGTGATATTTAATAAAGTACTCACTCAATTGCACTATCGTCTGGTATTCAAATAACAAAGTTTTTGACAAGCTGCCAAAGCGCTTTTCCAACTCTCCTGTCAGTTTTAATACCATCACCGAGTCAATACCAAACTTTTCAAAGCCTGCATCTAGTTTAATGGTCTGCGCAGGTATCAAAAGTGCATCACTAAACACCTGTTTCAGGTATTGCTCAACCACAGCTTTGTTTAATACAAAAGGAAGTTTCTGAAGCGTTGTTTCTTGTGCTATCCCAACAACTTTGTTTATGATGTCTTGAGCCACCGTCTGCTGTGAATACAATACGGCAAGTTGCGATTGTGAACTATTGAGTGCCCGATAAAAACAGTCTAACCCCAGCTCAGTTGGCATCGCTGCCAGTCCTTGACGCTCTAACGCCGCCAATCCTCCTTCATCTACCTGCATCCCTCCCGCTTGCCAAAGTGGCCAAGCCAATGCCAAACTCTTACCCGCCCCCCCTCTTTGAGCTCGCGAACGTAAATAACCATCTACAAAACCATTTGCTGCCGCATAATCTGTTTGACCTA
>NZ_CAMAPC010000033.1 GCF_945859825.1 Pseudoalteromonas holothuriae | reverse complement strand
CCATTGGAAACTTTATTAGATGGAAAATTGATCTGGGCTGAGAAAAATTTAGCTCAAATCTAGACTGACAGTCACCGATTAAAAAACGGGTAACTGTCAGATCAAGTCTGAGCTAGTACATCTTAGGCTCATCATTATTCGCTAGCTTATACTTTCTTTTATTTAATAAGCGTAGATGACCTTTTTTTATAAGACGTATATCTCTTTCTTCGTCCATATCAAAGTCGACTTTGAGTGAGTTTAAGCACTCGCTTGGTTCCTCAATACAAGAGTCACATTTTGCTTGGACAAGTTTAAATGAACAGTATTTTATTCTTGAACCGTCGTGCATCACTCTATCACTGGTAACTAAGCGAGCATTATTATAAATTAAGTTTCCTAACTCAATATAAAAATTATTAACCATAAATTTTATTAGTGATACCTCATCTGAGTATTTAAGGAACTTAAGTTGCCCTTTAGGAGTAGAGATAGTTTTAAAGGCTCGCTTATATTCATTATTGATATTCTGCAATTCATATTGTTTGAAGGTATTAATAATAAAATATTGAATAAATGAAATTGTTTCATTCCATAAGCAGTGTGTTGATATTGGCAGATACTCTTTTAATAAGCTGTTGTTTTTTTTGGAGGGGGTACTAATATCGATATTTTTTTCGGGCGGTGGGATTTTTCCAGACAAAGTTTGGATTATTTTATCTATAGCACTCTCACCTTTCTCAATTGTTAGCTTGTTAAGGATAACTTTGTGTTCCTTACAATAGTGATTTCCCTCAGTAATCCATTCCTTTTTGAAGTATCCTACTCCAAATGCTTCAATACTATTTATTATGCAATGATAACAGTAATAAATATTTCTATTTATGGAGAAGTTTAGGTACCCGTTCCTGAATATTCTCATATCTGAAAAGCAAAGGGGATTGGCTCCTTGGTAATGGCCGCCTATAACGTTGAATATGAAAAGGTCTGTATCTTTTCTGTATATATTGTCGTTAACTATTAAGGTTTCTTTTACTAGTTCAAATCGTTGTTCGTCAGGCAAATTTGAGATGAAATCCGGAATATCAAGATGGCTTGGATTACGCCAGTATCCTCTAGCAGATATAACTCCTTTAAGAATTTTGGTGTAGTTAGCTTCTCGAAGATAATACCTTAACAACAAGCTGTGAAAGGATTCATTAGGAAATAGAATTGACACAATATTACTACGATTAATTATAATTATTTATAGAACTTAGTTAAAGAAGAGCCCCGATTGGGAGGCTCTTTGATATCTATAATACGAATTACTTCAACTGATAAGGAGCGGATGATCGCCTACTTTTCTTTGTGTTTACGATTTACCTTTCCGTTGAAACATTCGGCTGTTTAATTTGGCAGTAAACTTATCAGCAAGTAACTCCGCTGCTTTTAATACATCTCGTTCACCTAAAGTGGTTTGAAGTTTGAAGTTTTCTATTTCTTGAGTTGAAAATTCTTCAATGACTTTTGAGATAAACGTGAATTTTCGGTAAGTTGTGCAGCCTATTGCATCCCATGGCAATGCGTTTCTGTTGTTTTCTTCTCTATGAACATCATGAATATCCGCAGGAATAGCTATGTGAGGAGTGACTCCCTTTAATTGTGTACTGTCGCCGGTTATTCGATAAAACTTTGCAATTGTGTATTTTATATTACCTAGTTCATCGGAACCTGAATCGTAAGGGCGCTTTAAAGGTCGGTATTGCTGTAATGTTCCGTAACCAAATGTTGGCTGACCTATTATTAATGCTCTACCATAATCTTTCATCGCGCCAGTAAAGATTTCTGTTCCTCCGGCACTAGCGTAATTAACTAGAATAGTAATTGAACCAGAAAAGACTACTTGAGAACCTTTTTCTTTGCGCACTATGACATTTCGAGAGCCATCCAAAATTTGAGTTATTGGACCTTGTCCAACAAATAAACTCGCTAGTTTGGTCGATTCAACAAAGGAGCCTCCTCCATTATTGCGCAAGTCAATTAACAAGCCTTTCATGCCTTCAGACTGAAGCTTAATCAATTCCTGTTTTACGTCTTCAGATAAACCATTATAAAAGCTAGGTATAGAAATGGTTCCAATCTTAGAAATAGAATTAAAACTCGAAACAATGTTGTGTTTAGAGTTAGTAGTGGTTGCAGATAACCCGTCCAGTCTTTCTAGTGCAATAGTCTTTATTTCAAAATCATCTGGTGTTCTTCGTAGAACTTTGATGTTTATTTTTGTACCTATATTTCCTGTAAGTAGCTTATTTGCTTCTAGCTCCGATTTTTCTATTAAATCTATGTATTGATTTGATTCACCAACCAATGCAACAACTTCGTCTTTTATGTGTATTCCTTTTGATTTTAGCGATGAATGAATTTCTTGGATTGCCAATTTACCTTTTTCTTTACGTATTTTGATTCCTACGCTAAATTGCTTGTTTTTTTCCACTTCCGGTTCTTGAAAGTGCCATGATATCGGGGAAATGTATGAGGTATGCGGATCTATGCTTTGGCTATAAGCGTTCATCAATACATCATATTTATAAGCATCAGTACTATTTCTTATCGACTTGTATCGAGCTTTGAGTATCTTCGAGATATTTTCTTTATCAACCCCCAAGGAATAGAGGTTACTTCGATCTGAAGTTACTTTTTTTACCCAAAATTTATTCAGTTCAGAGTCATTCAATGCGCGTTTTGTTAACGAAGTTTTAGTAAAGGTTTTAGTTTCACCATCACTTACTGAGCTTTTTTCAAGTAAGCTTTCAGCATGATTTAATTTTGAGTCAATCTTTTTATAAACACTAGTTATAAAATCATATGCTTCTGTTAAATCTGCAGTTTTAAACATATCGTCAAAAGAATGTTTATAAATACTTAACTCTTCAATATCAGTTTCAGTGAGGTATCTAAAATCAGGATCTAGAGAATATATAAGTTGATTAAAAACAACTTCGGAGAACTGGTTGTTTAACTCTGTGACATTGAAATGTGCAGATTCCAACATCTTAAATATTCTTTTAGATATTTTATTGTAATGACGATTATTGAATGGGCGGTCATATAGAGAAGATTGACTTTTCCATGATGATAGCCTGGTCGACTTTAGCTTTTTTGTGATAACTGGTTTCTCTTCACATTCTTGTGATATCAGGTCCCTTTGCATCATCAAATTTGGCTTTTTTTGAGAAGTGGATGTCGTTTTATTGTTAGTGGATTGACAACCAATCAAAGCTGTTAAAGCCAATAATGTAGATGCAGCAATTAGTGTTTTATATAAGGTCACTTTAAATTTTCTTCTTATTTCTTTTCGTTTTTATAAGCAGTAAATTTAGGTAATAACATCGCTATTTCAATAAGTGAGGATTTTATTGCCAGTAAAATTCGATAAACGGAAATGGTAGGTTTATCGCTTGAATATGATAAAACGCATTTTTTTTCTGTTTATCGTAATGGTATTCGCGAAGCTTCTTGGTTGTAATAAATAGATTATTGCGAATATTGTCGATGAATAAATCACTATGCAGTTTTAAAATAGCTGTGATGTCGTAAATGAAGTAACCGTCTTCATACTCTGATTTAGCTTTTAGCGCGTTTGGATAAATGTGATGATCAAACAAATGCTCTTGTTTTCGTCTTTGTTCATCACCGTATTTGACCATGGTATTTCTTGTCACCATCAGAATTAAATAATTGTTAATTTCTTCGGTGCTATTTGTTGAAAAAATATCTTGTTTTACTTTTAGCAACACCCGGCTTGTGTCGCCCAGTAAAGCGACCTCGGTTTTATTTGATAACGTGTTGCTGCACAGTTGGTAATCTACTTCATCTAAAACAAGGCAAAAATTCGAATCAGAATAAATCGATTGCAGAACTGGATCTTGCTCAATTAAGTGTGATAACGAATTATCTTCATGTTCTAATTCTTCAGTAACAAATCTCTTTTTTTCCAATGAAATTTCATCCTTTTTAAAACTGCGGATTTTATTTTGGTACTTGTATTCAGCAGCATATTTTTTAATATATTTAGCATCATATGGAGGGTAACGTTCTACATCGGCTTTATACAATTCTTTTTGTAGCTTACAGGTATAGCTTTTGGTTAATTGGGTTTGCTCACGAACAAAAACACAGCCTTGATTGCAATAAGGTAGATAGGAACATGTAAAACAGTCATCGTCAGCTGGCAGTTTATTTTCAATAGTTTCAATTGTCTGCCAACCATTATTTAGAATGTCTTGTATAGAATCATTGAACAAGTTTCCGTAGTAGAACTCTTTCGACGATTGACCTCTTGGGCAGGCATAAACATCACCATTATTCTGTAGTAGAAAAAATTTGTCGCCGCAATTAACTGCACTACAACAAAATTCGGGCGTAAATTCTTTAAACCAATGTTTTTTTAGGCCTTCTTCTAGTTCTGTACCAATAAACTCTTTATAAAGTATCTTGTAAAACTGGACTTGTTGATCTTGTGTCAACATTTCCGTTCCTATGATTCCACCACCGAATTTGTCTTTGTTTTTATGGCTATCGAAAGAAAACATGATATTGAACTTTGTCATATCTAAGCCAATATCATAATGAATATATTTAATATCTTGGATAAAAGCATCTATATGGTGAAAGTGCTCTTGAGTTACGACACAAGAAATTTTCTTGTGATGAGAATAAGTTGCTAAAAGCTTTAAATTATTGGTTATTTTGGTAAGGGTAGAGCGCCCTCTTTTATCAGTTCTGTATTTTTCATGAAGCTTTAAAGGTAAATCTACACTGCCACTAATCGATACTTCATACTTCTCAAATACATTTATGAGTTTGTCAAAGTTAAACAGATTTGTTTTGATGTGCACGGGGTTTAGTGGGTAGCCTGCACTCTTGATACGTTCACCATATTTTTGGTAATACTGGTATGAATAATCGAGAAGGCTTTCGAGTATTTCTTTCGGAATTGAAGTAGCTTCCCCACCATGAAAAGACAAATTAAAAGGTGTTATGCCCTCAGCCAAAAAATCATTGACGGCTTTCTCTAAAGTTGAAACAACATTTTTTAATGTCGACTTTTCATCTGTTCCAGTGCCTAGGTAACAATATTGACACCCCATATTGCAGAAGTTAGTGGGAGCATATAAAAGGTGAATGAATTCGGATTTTTGCTGTGTATTCATTTGCGTTTAAATAATTTTCTTTTGGCTAGCTTTTGTAAAACCCCGATGCCTATTAAGCTGACTATAACGAACACAAAGTTTTTATCCACTAAAACAGGCAAGTAAAAATTGAGAGCGTAACACGCGGCAATTGCAGCTAATGACAGCAGTATTCTTTCGATAAACCGCCAGTAAACAGCTAATGCACTACCTGCGTATAAAAAGCTTGGGTGATTATCATCTGAAGAGTGCACGATATTTATCATCTGGCCATTGATGCTGTCTACTTTGCCCCATATGGCAACATCAGCATTGATAGGCAATCTATATTCGTGAACGCGGTAAGCTTTGTATTTATCTTTTACGAGTTGTTCCGCTTTCTCATTAGGTGGCTTTTTTCTTATGTTTTTTGAGGCGGTTAAATTAATTAGTGCCGAAGAAATATCAGTAAAAGCAATATGAATTAAGTAGTTTGATTGGGCCACAATAAATGGTGGGGTGTGTGACTCTTGAACATCTAATCTAGGGTTATGTTCTTGCATGCCTTTGTTAGGTTTTTTACGTTTAGATTCAAAAGAAGCGTAAATATAATATCTCCAATAAACACATATATTGTTGAAAAATGGAGATTTTATAGCTGGCATTCTCATATTTCCTTGAACGCGAATATAATCTCCAACTTTTAGCGAAGAAGAAGGTGTTTTAGCGAATATAAAAATTGAGAGCTTGTATAACAGTTTCAAAATATAAGTAACGTTATATAAAGCAATGATCGCTAATATGATGGTAGCGGCGTAAAAAAGATGTTCAGGTTCCATTAGTACTCTTTAAACTATCCGTTGTTGTTTCCATTATTATTGTTGTTGTTATTGTTGTTATTGTTGTTATTCGAAAAACCAATTTCGACTTCAAAAAGAGAGTTGGAAGCAGCGCCTACGAAAAAGGCTTTTTCTATTTTGGAGACTTTGACACCGTCAAAAGTGACTGCGTGGTCTATGTCTGACGGAGGGCACGCATGGGTATCGACAATATCGCTGCCTGAATAGAAGTAGAGAATTGAACGTTTAAATATTACGTACTTATCTGAAACTGTATCTACGAAAAATTCACGAAGTTTCGAAATGAGTACGTCTCGACTCTCAACTATTGAAAGTTGAGAAAGAAAAAACTCAATTTTTGTGTCTAAACTTTGCATCCTACTTGCGTTCACTTTATTTTCATTTTAAATGGACTATAAAGTATTAAAGTACAAATGAAAATAGAACTGTGTTTACCACAGTTCTATTTTTTGATTAATATGCTGAGCGCTATAATTGATTGTTAATAACGTTTCTAATATCAGATAATGTCGTTTCTTTTATCAATTGACCATCTTCAAAAACAACTTCTAATAACCCTTGAGTTTCCTCTTCATCAGTCACGTTATCAAACAAGGTTAACTCACCGTCAACTAGCTCAATTTTTAATAAACCTTTAGCTGACTTCTTCTTAGTATCTGTTTTAGGATCTTTGAAAATAGCAACACGTTCACCACTTTTAACAACACTGGTAGCTTTTACTGCTGAGCCGTGAGTATCGCGCGTCACATATTGATAGCTGTAAGAGCCAATACCTAAAACAACCTTTGAAGCGAAGCCTTTGTCCATTAGGCGTTGTAAAATCTGACGTTGGCGTTTAAGGGTAATAGCATCACCATAAATAGCACCGATATGATCATCAAGTAACTTGAAACCTTTGCTTGTAGTCGTTCCACCAAAAGTATCCCATAAACATTCAATAAGCCCTTTAACTTCACAAAGCATTAATTGAATAGTCTGTTCACTATCGAAACCATAGTATTCACCATTCCAGCGATATGCTTCATATGCATTTTCTTTCACATCTTTTTCAGCTTCATCTTGAGTTTGGAATAGCTCACTGTACTCAGAAACAGGAGAAATTTTATAACCCGTTAATATTTTTACCGGATCTCCAGAGTCTGGGCGAATCACTAATGTGCCATCGCGAGCCATTATTTCGTCTTTAAGCTGTGGAAGGTAATCAGTTACTAATGTCCAAAAATCCCAAGTATCAGATACAACACTTAATATCCCAGTTGGAGATTGCTCCTTCATTAAATATTTAAAGAATTCAATTTCACCTTCCATGATCCAAGAACAAGTAACAGAGTGTTCAGTAGCATCTACAGAACAGCCTACAAGTTCATTATCCACGTTTGCGCCATAGTATTTTTCAGCAAATAATACTGCTGGTATGGTATCTGTTCCTACAAGCCCCGAAGCTAAGTGACCAAAACCACTCATAGAAGCAGCGTGCTTACCAAACATACCTCTAAAACTAAAATCATGTCCTTGAAAAGGAACAAAATCTAAAGGTAATCCTGTCTTATTAGCAAATTCCTTGAATACTTTTAAATAAGCAACTGAAGTAGTAGCGCTTGTTTGAATTGGCCAGTTTTCACAACTTAAGACTGTCTCGATCATATTTGTTAACCACTGAAAACCTTCTTTGGTGTTAACAATTGTAATTGGCGGCACTAAGTAAGGTACAAGGGTTCCCTCAGGTAGTGCTTTTATTCTTAACGGTAAATAGCCTAAATCGTGTAAGTCTTCTAAATACTTGACGTTTACAGGGTAGCCCAACATTGAACTCATAATACGTTTATGGTTTGCAACAGCTACAGCTTTATCACTGTTAAAGAATTCAGCCCACTCTTCTTGCAAGTAACTTTTAATAAAGTACTGAAGACCAACAAATGCTACTTTGTCACTATTTTCAACATTACTTAATTTGCCACTTCTTGATGTGAAGTTAGCATAAACTTCAGTTACATCAGGGTGGTAAGCACGGCTGTGAAATTCTTTATAAACATCTTTTTGCATACTAGCAGCGGTAATAGTCATGATAGTCTCCTTACATCTCAATAATTTGTAATTTAATTTTATTGTTCGTGCTGAATTCTTCAGCGGCTCTAAATGAATCAGTTGTATAAATGGCGTCAATTAAGCCTTCAAATACTTCTAATCCTTTTGAGAAAATACCGTGTGTGATAAACAGAGATACTTCCACAGCGCCTTTGTTTTTTAATACTTTAGCTAACTCGATAAATGTTCTGCCTCCATCACAAATATCATCAGCGATAAGTACTTTCTTTCCATTAACATCGCCAAGAATCTCAGTTTTAATGATTTCACCTGTTTTCAAATTTCTCATTTTTTGTGCTTGAATAACTTCAGGCTCACCATTAAATGTCTCAGCAATTTTAATTGTTTTTTTGCTAGCGCCAGCGTCAGGTGAAATCAAGGTAAGTTCGCCTGTAGATAGACGTTGGCTTAATTCATCGCATCGTTCAAGCAGATTAATTTGTGGTACGTTTACGACTCTATTTAATAATGCTGGTGATACTTCACTGTGCGCATCCCAAATAGTTACTTTGGCGAAGCCTAAATTGTTTATAAAGCTTGCCATAACTGCTGCACCTAGCGCTTCACCTTCAACACATACTCTGTCTTGACGTGCATAAGGAAAATAAGGAATAACCAATTCAATAGGGGTCGCTTCATTTGAAAGTCTTTTGAGCGCATCAACGGCAACCATTAACTGAACTAGCTTTGAAGAATCAGTAAGGCGTTCAAAGATCTCTATTTTTACCGTAGTTGCAAAGTCCACTGGATTAAAACGAATGTGCTCTTCTCCGCCAGAAAAAGTAAAACTGTCAAAGTCGATAGGTGTTTTATTTCCTGTTGAGTCATGGCTAAATATTTTCATTATTACTTCCTTTTTATTGATTGTGTCTCTAGGACACAATTTAATTTAGCAAAGAGTTAAATATTGATCAAGCTTTATTTGTGTCAAAAAGACACAAAGATTGTTTTTTATTGTCAGTGAGTGTAACAGCTAAAATAACCTACTGATATAGCGAGGAAAGCTAGTGAGGAGTGATTAAATTTCCAACACGACTACTTATAGATATATTGGCAACAGTTCCGGCATTGAACTCAAGGCAGTCTTGCTCAATGCCATCAGAAAAGATGACACCGTTTTCAGCCATTTTTGAAGACATGCTGAATTTTGAATGATTGGTTATTTTGCCAAAAATCTTACTGCACTTGGTATTTGCTGACGGAAATGGCTCCCGAACTGAATAATAAAGAAACTCACTATCCCACGAGAATCCGTTTTGTAAGTGATGGTTAATCGGTTTATCCATAATACCACTTGCACCTGTAATTATGCTTTTAAACCAACCAGTAGAACCTAAGCCTGTGCTAATAATAACGCCACTAGAGCTTTGTTCTTCCTGCTGATTATCAACAGACATCATGTACCTTGCAGAAGTGTGTGTCTTGGGGCCAATGAATAGATCATTTACCGCTAACAATGTTTGGCCAATGTTGGTATTTACCTCAGCCATAGCAATTGCTTTTGAATTAATAGATTGGTTAAGCACTTGTAGAATTACTTCACCAAGTTCAGCTTCTAAAAAGGGCAAAAGCTGGCCATCATAAAGCTGAGGAATGGGATTAACCGCCACTACAGGTTGTCCATTAAGATACTTAAGTGTATTAGCAACTAAACCGTCTTGACCAATGACTACGATTACATCATCAGGAGAAAACAAGTAAGTTGAAAGCACACTCCTTTCTAGTTGTTGAACCCTACCAACTGTTTTTAACAGGCTAATAGATTGGGCGACAGAGTTGGAGTAAAGAGTACTTTCTTCTTCATAGTCACTGAATGACTCACCTAAATGTTCAAGGTAAAATTTTGCTTGCCCAAGGGTGCAGTATTTTTCCTTTAATTCCTGCAATCTTGTCTTTCTTGTGACAACCACTATTTTTCTATCTGTGAGCATAACAAGCTCCTCTAGGTATTGGTCAACGTTGTTAATAGATCAGGTGAAATATTCAAATTACCTATTTGGTTATCACCTTGCGTTAAGTTTTCTATTGCTTGGGCAATAAGCTGCTCTGGTGCCATACCGCTCATGCTCATTACTCGTAATTTATCAGTATCAATATTTTGATAAGCCTGCATTTGCACTTGTATTTTATAAGCTTGTGCATCACCACGAGCTTTCTCGTTAGCTGAGTTTATTGAGACCAATTCTTCGAGTTGTTTTTCATCTTCAATCTGAGCCGTAATATCCTCTTGGTTGATTTTAAATTGCTGAATTTTTCTCAATCTCTGTGCTTCTAATCGTGACTCTTCAAGGTCTTGTTCTTTCTTCTGTATTGCTTTTTCAGTTTCTAATTCAGATTCTTTAACGCTTTTTTCTTGCTCAATGCTTGATAAGCGTCTTGCATAAATTGCATTATCTGCCTCTTTTAATAAGCTTTCTCTAATTTCAGCTTCGAGTGCTTTTCCTGTTTCAGGAGTTGGTTTAATTGATGTTAGTGCAACATCAGTGATCTCTATGCCAAGGCTTGCTATCGCTTCAGCACCGTCTAGATCTTTTTTCAAATCGATGGTTAGTTCGCGGGCACAAACTAGAGAATCTCTAAGTGATTTAGATTCAATATGATTTCGCAACAAAACCTGTACAGCACGCTGAACACGCTCATCCATTTTCTTAGGATCTTCTGATGTGTATTTACCTTTTGTATCAATAGTGAAGTTCAACATTTTTGCCGCTTCATGAGGTTGTTCAATTCGATAAGTCACTTGTCCTTGAACAGTTAACTCTTGAAAGTCAGACGTTTGTAACCTGAAAACAAAAGGCAACTCTTTACTATTACTTGGTATAGCGACAAGAGAAGAGCTAGGAGCATAATAGAAAAAATTTACACCGACTCCTTCTAACTTAATTTTTCCTTCTTTGAATAACATGAGGTGTGTTGAAGGATCTGCTTTTATATATTTAAAACCAAACATAATAATCTCCTTTTATGAATGTGTCACAGCGACACTATATTAAATATGTCTCAAGGACACTAAGTTGTCAAATATTATTTCTTATTTAATTTGGTGAACTGTTCTTGTTGATATAAAAGAGAAATTGATTTAATGTGTCATTAAGACATAAAGTTTATTTTGAATGAGCACGATGACGAACACTTACGATATTAATGAATTTAAGAATCCCCTATTTACAGTTGATAGTGTGCTATTTACCGTAAAAGATGATGCTTTAAAAGTTCTGATGGTTAAACGAGCAAATGAGCCGTTTATCGGTAGCTGGGGTCTTCCTGGCGGTTTTGTCGATGTAGATTCAGATACCACAACAGATGTAACAGCTTTAAGAAAACTGGAAGAAAAAACGAGTGTTGCACCTCAATATCTAGAACAGCTACAAGCCTTTTCTGGTATTGACCGTGATCCTAGAGGGTTTAGTGTAACCTTGGTTTACTTTGCCTTAATAGCAGCACAAGAAGTCTCGTCACACATAGAAACCATTGATGACGTTCAATGGATAGATATTGATAAAATAGACAGCTTATCAATTGCCTTTGATCACAAGATTATTATTGAACAAGCCAAAGAGCGCCTTCAACAAAAAGCACTTTATTCAATGGTGCCTGTGTATTGTTTACCTGAGTATTTTACCGTAGGTCAGCTTAAGTCTGTTATTGAAACTATTATTGGAAAAACGATACAGCGTAAAAGCTTAATTCGCCGAATTGAATCCGCTGACATGTTTGAAACAATTGACGAGAAAGTGAAGTCAGGTGGTCGTTTAGCTCAGCAGTACAAAGTAAAAGAGGGTGTAGATATTGTCAACTTTGAGCGCAATTTGAGTACATAACGCAAGGAAAAATATGATAGTTTATATCGACATGGATGATGTGCTTTGTGATTATACAACTGCATTTAATAGCGCTCTTGAAGAGACTCCAAGTATCGCCTTTCCACAGTCTCAATATGGATTTTATGCTAATTTAACTCCTATTACAGGAGCTATTGAGAGTGTAAAAAAACTCATTCATTCGAAATTATTTGATCCGTATATACTTACAGCACCTTCGACAAGAAACCCTTTTTCATATACTGAAAAACGGGTGTGGATTGAAAAGTACTTCGGGTTTGAATTTACGGAGAAGTTAATAATTAGCCCAAATAAAGGGTTACTCAAAGGCGATATCTTAATTGATGACCTGATTTCGGGTAGAGGCCAAGAAAGCTTTGAAGGAAAAATTATGCAGTTTGGCTCCGCTAATTATCCTGATTGGAAGACGGTAATTGATCAACTTCAAAAATATAATGTTTAACAAAATGGAATTTTAATGTGAGTTACCAGAGCGTAATTTCCTATTACCGAGATTGCTATAAAGAAGATAGTGCGGATCTAAATTTATGGAACCTGAATAAGCTCAAAGAAGAAGACCGATTGGTGCTAGGTGGTCAAGATGACTTGGGCTCTGGTTTTCTACCTCGCCTTCCTATTCCGAGTGACTTTGGGGAGCAAATGACGAAGCGGGTTGAAGTTTATCAACGTGAACGCGTATTGCTATACGCAAGCTTCATTTTGGTCGGAAAAATAGAGATAAAAGGGGAAATGAAACAGGTTGTAGCGCCGCTTTTGTTCAATGAGGCTACGATAGATAAAGATAAAAATTGCTACTATTTTTCTGTTAATAATCCCGCGCCAGAAATAAATGAGTCACTAGTAGAGCTGCTTATGCCCGAAGGGCATGCAATGCCAGATTTTGACAACAATAATATCCAGTCGGCTTCGCTATGGACTTCATGGCTTAAAGATAGCCCATTAGAGTTAGACACTCTTGAACTACTGAATTTTCCAGAATTGGTTGGTAATGATGAAATTAAACGAGCGCTGAGAAGAAAAAAAACAACGCTTCTTCCTGCATCAATGCTAATTTTTGTTGAAAGATCGACGAGTAGTCGTGGCGTGCTGCATGAGTTAGAGGAACTTATTGAATCCCCTACTAAGTTATCATCATCTTTGAATAACCTTTTATCTCCAGCTGATATTAATAACGCAACTAAACTTCTTAAATATGATTACCTACCGGGCTTATTGTCGACGCCTCAAAAGAAAATTATTTCAATTGCTGCAAATTCAAGTTTAGGCTGTGCTTCTGGTCCTCCGGGGACGGGTAAAAGCTATACCATTGCTGCGATAGCCGCAGAACACATGGCTAGAGGAGAGTCCGTTCTCATCGTTGCTAATAATGACGCTGCATTGGATGTAATAGCAGAAAAGCTAGATGAGAGCTTTGGCCTAAGTGATGTTTCAATCAGAGCAGGACAGAAGGAGTTTCTGAAAAAACTGAAAAGCTATATTGCTGATTTATTAGCTGGCTACTTTAGTGAAGAATTAAAAAACGAACCTGCTGCGTGTGAGTTGGAACTTAAAAAATTGAATAATTCACTTAATAAAATGGAAGCCCGTTTTGTTAATTTTTGCCACAAAGCGATTATTAGGGGGCAGAGACTAAAAGGACTAGAAGAAAAAGATTCTCAATGGATGAAACGACTGTATCTAGCATTGGCAAGTAATGGAATTCGCAGTTTAGTTAAGCAATGGTCTTCGTTAAGTGATATTAACAGCCAGCACGAAAATAGAGAAAAATTAGCGAGCAGTTATTTAAGTGCACTCAAAAACACAAATTTGAAAACGTTAGTTGAAACACAACGTAAATCCCTACAAGCGTTTAATAAGGCGATAAGAAGCAGAACATCTAAACGGCAATTTGAGCTTTTTGATGATATCGAATATTCGGCATTGCTTTCTGCTTTTCCAGTTTGGCTGGTTAGCCTTAATACGTTGTATCGTGTGCTGCCTTTAAAAGCTGAAATGTTCGATTTAGTCATTATAGACGAAGCAACACAATGTAATATTAGCAGTTGCTTGCCTGCACTCTATAGAGCTAAAAGGGCAATGGTTGTTGGTGATACAAAACAATTACGACATTATTCTTTCTTAGCAAAAAGTAAAGAAGCACAGATCATGTCGAAATATGATCTGTCATTAAATACTAACGGTATAGCGAGTTACCGAGATAACTCAATCCTTGATCTAACCTTAAGCTCTCTTAACAGCCAAGACCAACTCGCATTCTTAGATGAGCATTTTCGTAGCAAGCCTGAATTAATACATTTTAGTAATCACTCGTTCTATCAAGGCAAACTAAAAGTTATGCAGCACCGGCCATGTACAAGCAGTGGGCACCTGCATTTGAGCAGACTAGAAGGGACTAGAGATAAATCGGGTATAAATCATATTGAAGCTGCTCAAGTAATAGCTTCTATTAAGGAGCAGATTGACGAAGACAATAGCGCTGGTATCGTTCACAGCATAGGCGTAATTTCTCCTTTTAGGCACCAAGCTGAATTCATTGCAAAAGAAATTGAAGCTAACTTTAGTGAAGCTGAAATTTTCAAGCACAAGCTTCGTTCAGCCACACCTTTCGGGTTTCAAGGCGAAGAAAGGGATATCATGCTAATTTCATTTGCTATTGATAATGAATCGAAACGTGCTGCGGTTTACTTAAACAAAGCCGATGTTTTCAATGTCACTATTACCCGAGCAAGACAGAAACAAATATTGTTTTTATCAATCGATGAAACAACACTACCCGAGCACAATTTATTACGGAAGTATTTAGGGTCAATCCATGAGTTTGAAGCAAAGCATTCAACAGTAAATGAGCTTGATGAGTTCCAAAGTAAAGTAATCTGTGAGTTAACATCACTAGGAATTAAGACATGGCCAGGTTATACAATTGCAGGAACTGAAGTTGATATCCTGTGCCGTCATAATGATCAATATATTGCGATTGATCTAATTGGTTTCCCTGGCCCGTGGAATGACTTCTTTGAGCTAAATACTTATAAGTTGTTTAAGCGAGCCGGTGTTGAAGTATTACCTATTAGCTATGGCTTATGGGTCGTAGACAAAGGTGTATGCATACAGAAAATAGCGAAGAAACTTAATGTGTCTTTATTTCAGAATTCGGAAGAGGTTCAAATATGAGATTTTTAGTTCTCTTATTTATTTCTCTTTCATTGACCATAAATGCTCAGGAAAGCACATGCTATGGTACAACTTCGAATGGAAAGTTAGATAAAGGTGTTGAACTTCCTAGTTCAGGTTCAAATTATGTTGGTTACAGTACTGTTGCACGACTAGCCGGACGCACTTATGTTCACTCACAAGTAAAAAGTATCATCGTTAAAGCATACGAAACTTTGGAAATAGAACGGCCTAACAAAGTCTACAAATATGCCGAAACAGGGTTTGAGGATGGTGGACAATTCAAGCCCCACAAAACTCACCGCAATGGTTTATCTGTAGACTTTATGACGCCGGTAGTTGACGAAACCGGTAAATCCGTTCACTTGCCAACACATGCTCTCAATAAATTTGGCTATGATATCGAATTCGACACTAAAGATAGGTACGAAGAATATGCTATCGATTATGTTGCATTAGCCGCTCATATCGTGGCTTTACACAAAGAAGCTAAAGCGCAAGGTGTGGATGTATGGCGGGTGATATTCGATCCAAAGCTTCAACCCAAATTATTTGAAACGAAGTACGCTAGTTATCTCAAAAAGCATATTCAGTTCTCCAAAAAGCGTTCATGGGTAAGACATGATGAGCATTATCATGTTGATTTTGACATTCCATGCGAGAAGTTAAAGCAATGAATAAACACTTAGGACTGGAATTTTGAAATTAGTATTGCTACCAGGTATGGATGGCACAGGTGATCTTTTCGATGAGTTCTTGGCTCAATATAGCTCTGAATATTTGGTCATCCAACTCCCTCAGGATGGGCCTCAAGACCACGTTTCTATATCTAAAACTATTGAAAAAAAGCTGCCCAGTGAGGACTTTGTTTTATTAGCCGAATCTTTTTCTGGGGGTATAGTTCCTGAATTATTAGAACTAGAAAACCGCCATATCAAAGGAGTGATTTTGGTAGCTAGTTTTTTGAATTGCCCGAATAGGTTATTGCTACCTATCGCGAGACTTATGCCAATAAAATTCCTTTCTAAAATGCCGTTTTCAAAATTTGCTTATCGGTATCTATTCCTTGGTTCAAAAGCGCCAAGCACGTTGGTTGAAAAATTTAATGAGGTGATCAGAGCTATCCCTGAGTCATTATTGAAAAGAAGGCTTAGTGTAATGCTGCACCAGTACTCACCAACTCAAACCTATGACCTTCCAATTTTATACATAAAAGCTACAAATGATCGTCTTGTATCGTCCCAACAGAGTATAGAAGTAGCTGAAATATTTAAAAATATGGTTGTAAAAGAAATTGACGGGCCACATTTTATATTACAAGCTCAACCTAAAGAAACGGCGATATTAATAAAAAACTTTGTAAGTACTGTCAGTTAAAATTTAGGTTTTAATAAGTAATTTGTCTTTTCATTGGGGATATAGAAAAACCCGGCAAGCAAACTCATGAACTATCGAGGTATACAGGATGGATATGGAACTTGTAAATACTTTTGGTTATCACAGGGACAACCCTAATATATCTTTGGATCAGTATATTCGCTCGAAACGTATAGAGCTGGGAGAAAGCCTGAAAAAAAAGGTTAAAATTTACCTTGATACAAAGTATTGGATATATTTTCGTGATGTTTATCTTAGAAGAATAACTAGTGGGCCATTAGTAAAATCATATGAGTTATTGGAATCATTATGTAAATCCGGAATAGTTATTTGTCCCATTAGTGAAGATGTGTTTTACGAAATAATAAAGCAAGAGGATGAAAAAACATTATCAGCTTCTATCAAAATTATTGATAAGTTTTCTCTCGGTATTAGTCTCACTTCCCAAGAAGAACGAATTCAAGCTGAGATTCTGCATTTTTACTATAGATATAATAATAAAGGCGTAAGCTTATACTCCCCAGAGGTTTTCGCTTGGACCAAAACAAGTCAATCACTTGGAACACGTATTCCATGCAATACAGCGTTTAGTAAACAAGAAGAGTTGGTTATACAGAAGGTGTTCTTTGATCAAATGTGGTGCACAAACCTTCAGGATATTTGTAGCATAATTGGTTTTCAGGGACTAAAAGATATACCCAAAATGCCTGATCTATCGAAACTCCTAAATGAAGATGCTGAACAATGTAGAGATAAAACATCGACTTTTAAAGCGATATTCATTGATGAAGTTTGCTTATCAGTTGAGTACATTGCGGATATGTTAACTGAAGCAATGGAGCATATTTATACGAAAGAAACAGGTAAAGTTCGAAGTGATGAAGAAAAAAAAGATAAAGATAAGCTCCTAATAAACGTTGTAACCAACATGTTTCGCTTGGGCAAGGAAGGTGATAATTTTCCTACGTTAAAAGTTGGAGCTGGAGTACACGCGGCCATTAGGGTTGATAAGAAACGACAGTTTCAAGCAAATGATTATTATGATTTTCGTCATGCACAAGCTGCTGTACCGTATTGTGATTATTTCTTCACAGAAAAGAATTTGAGGCACCTACTCAAAATGAATTCACTTTCTTATGATAAGGAATACAGCTGTGAAATTGTCTCGAAACAAAGTGAAGCCCTTAAAATATTAACGGATATAGAGACTAAAAGGGATTTGGAGGTATTAATTTAATTGGCGGTGACAGAAATAATACTCATTTGTCACTAACTCTTTTTAGCCTTCATTTTATTAGCTAAATCGAAAATGGCGACTGGAGCGAGGGTTAAAGACTAATCATCAATATCTAAAAGCATGTAAAAGAAATTGTTAAAGCAAAATCTGATATTAAATAGAGCACAAAATGCAGTTCTAAAATGCTGCTACGATAGCAATTAAAGGTAAAAAGGCAGGCAATGAATTTTGGGGATGTAGTACCTTTCCTAGTTGTCGGAATGCAATTGAATATACTGGTTAATAAAAAAGGATAGTTGTTATGGAACCATTGAATTCCCCAAAATGTAGAGATATTGGTAATAAGTTATCAGGCTTTGATCGTTCCAGTATATTAAAACTATGCTCTGGTTTACTAACAATACCTGCGTTATCTGCAAACTCAGTTAGGTTAGAAACATTAGTTCATTTGGCACTTATTTATTCTGGAGGAAAAAAGGTTCCGACTCGAACTTTATTAAAAAATATATTAAATGTTGAAATGGGAAACTCTATGATATCCATGATGGAAGATCCTATCGAAGATGTTTTCGTTTCCAATATCCAAACTAACGGAGGTGACTGTCTAGTTTTTAACGGATTATGGGAAGGCAATGATTACTTTATACAAACCTTAATCGATCTAGTTGATAAGTCGCCTGTCCCTGAAGTAATGGAAAAAGCAAAGCGTTGCTGTATCGCTTTAGTCAAATTGAGTAACGAAATAGCTAAACGATCCAACTTAAGCAGGAACGTATCCTCAGAATCATTACCTAAAGGCCCCCTGAATATCCCAGTGTCGAGCCAATTAGCTTCGCTAAGTAAAAGGGGTTGTTTCACTAAAGAAGATCTCTCTAATGCAAATATAAAAATTGAAGATCTTGCTCCATTCATTATATCTGAAGAAGAATTAAAAAGATTAGGGTTAGAAACAATTGGAAATACAAAGCTTGAACGTAAGCCAATTGTATCTATTGACGAAAATTATATAGTAACTTTACCGAGCGCCATAGGTGTTGCGGTGAGAAGGTTTTTTCTTGAAGAGTGTCATAAGGAAGGACTTCTGGGAGCTTTTCAATCGGTCTTAGCTAAATATCAAGCTTTTCAGCTTAAAAATGAAATTTTAAGAGAATTCAAGGGAAAAGCAGAGTCTCTTAAACAAGACCTTAAAGAAACACCAAATTTACCTCCTTTTACAAGCTTGTTATTAAAAAATTCATCAGACGAATATTTTCACTTCTTAATAATCCATGACGATTTAAATGAATTGATTGTGCAAGGACTTGATAGCATTCACTCTTTAAATGAGCACAGTGAAGATGCTATTTATGACTTTATTCTGGAGACTTCTGAGCTTTGCAAAGCGCAAAAAGGATTTCATGAAGGTACTACTATTTGTATTCACGGTGGATTAGGAAGAGGCTTCGGCTTAGGCTTTGAAAAATGGCCTGATAGTTGGGGATTTGTCGCCGTAAGTTTAGCGGATCTTAGTTTACTTGGAGTCGCCGGTGGAAAACCTATTGAAGAACTTGTCTATAGCACGAAGCAAAGCCGATGGATTCAAGATAACGGCGTTCATCTAAGCAATTTCAATGGTGATATTAATTTTTATGGTTTTTGGAAAGATAATAATTTTGAATGTTGTCCAAGAGAAATATCTTTAGACTCCCACAACCATATTACTCTAGGAACAGATTATGTATTTAACGTAAGAAGTGAACTTCGTACTATAAGCGATAAACATTGTGCTGTTGATGCTTTTGGACATTGGGTCAGATGTGAACGATTAACAAAAGATTCATATTTTGAAGGTATGAAGTCATTACCTTTATATGGATGCGTTGATCACATTGATAATGGCTACCTAAATGGTTTGATTAGTTTAGATTTTGCAAATATCTGGTTTGGAATCGACCAATTTCCTTTGAATATTGACCGAGGAACAATATATGAATGGTGGTCAGGGTTTATCAACCTTCTTTGTGACTGTTTAATGTTCATTAATTCTAAAGTGGATGTATGTTGCGAAAAACCTATTCAAGTCAATTTAGAGTTGTCATCGCTGTATGCTGCTTCAGATTTACAGCTTGATATAGAAAAGCAACGAGGCATTATTATGCACTTTGATTCAAATGTTGCTTTATTGACCCTCGAAGCTAATTTTTTAGCTAATTTTGGCCAGGTTGAGAACATTGGTGAATACAAGGTAATGAATGCTGTCTTATCTGCCATATGTGAAATATTATCTGTTGAAGGGATTGATATAAGTCCGTATATAAAAGGTGCAATAGAACATGTATTAGCCGATTCCGGGGTCAGAGTAGTCCATTTATATCGGACATTCGACACAACTGAACATATTCTCATGAAAGCAGCCAGCAAGCCCACTTATTTTTATCAACCGGAAGCTGTTTTTCAGGGGCTCATTATTGGAAATTCTATAAATGAATGCAATAAAACACTTACGAATAAACAAGATTGCGGCACATACCTCCATACTAGCGTTGATCAAATTTGGAAAAAAATTAAGCAAATATTAAAAAATACAAATAAACACTCCCTCATAGTTGATTTAGTTAAGAATATAAATTCCATCGAGCAAGACCGACAACAATGGAAACGGACAGCAAAGGCAGTCCAAGCTATTCACCAAAAGCATGACGATGTCACTCTTGTAGCGGGCTCTTTGGAAACCAAAAGAAGTTTAACGTCTCTTTGTTGCAGAGTGTTACTTGAAATGTCTGTTTGTGAATGCCCGCAAGATGGAGCAGAAAACTCCACCAAATCAAAATTACGGTCATTGTTATCGTTATGTTCGCTTTTGGTCAATACTGCATCTGATAGTGACGCAATAAATTCAGACTTAGTCGATCCCATATTAAAAAAGCACCCCAATGGCAGCTATGAAATTCCTACAGACATTTGGAGAGCAGTACTTCAGCCATATTATGCCGGTCATTTTCAATTTCAATTTCAAAAGTCTGTAGAACGATATGGAGAGCTATACGCTCAAAAAGAACCTAAAAAGGCCGAACCTAATATATTCGAGGAAGACTTTACTGATGCATTTGAATCAGAATATGGATTTGCACCAACGCACTATATTGACTGTATAGCTGAAATCATTGACCAAATCATTTTATCTGGTTCCGAATATATCAGCATTAGCCAAGAAGAGTTAATTAGTAGAATACACACTCACAGACAAATACCAAATCAAGTTATAGAAAGTTTCATAAAGCACTTCTCATTACAAGTTAGAAAAAATTGGGACAAGCCACCGAAAGGTTATGTTTTTAGAGATATTGCCCCTTGGAAACATAAAAGGCGACTTAGTTGCTTAATTCGGCCTTTGTTAGAAATACGCGCAAATGAGCTTTTCTGTAGCATATCTTTAATTAAATTAAGCAGTATGTATTTTCTGGACAGGGCAATGGATGGAGAATTTATCCCAGAGTTTTATGAATCTGAGAAAATGCGAAGCTATGTCGGGAAAATGATCGATAAAAGAGGTGCTGATTACACAAACACTATAAAAAATTACTTTTTAGACAGCGGCTGGCAAGCTATTTCAGAAGTATTGATGCCTACGCTAGGGGCACCTCAGGAATTGGGTGATGTCGATGTTCTGGTTTTAAGTAATGATGGTAGGTTAATTGCGATAGAATGTAAGAACTTACAAATGGCAAAAACAATTTCAGAAGTCGCTGACGTTTTGAATCGCTTTAAAGGTCATGGAGAAAACGATGAACTATTAAAGCACATTAAACGAGTTAAATGGATCACTGAAAATTTGGACTTGGTAAAAGAAAGAGTTTCCTTTAAAGGTGAAATAACCTCATTTGAACATTACCTGATTACTAATACTGAAATGCCTATGAAATACGCATCAGGTTTACCTATAGATAGCCGACTTATAAAGTCATTTAAGAGTTTAGAAGAAATAACAAATAATTGCTCTCGTTCTGTGGTTTAAGCTCTATTTAAAATACTTAGCCCTGCATTATTCGTATATGAGAATCTGCCCCTAAATGAGAATACTGAGAAAATTCTCATTCTCGACAAGATTAACCACTCAAAAGAGTATCTTATTTTAATTAATACAGATGCAATTTCTGACCATAATATGGTGAATATTTTTGTATCATATGCCCTATAAGGCTTTCAGCTTCATATCTGTACCTAAAACCAACCCAGCTTCATTAGAAGCGTTCTAGCTTTATATTGGAATGATTAATCACAGGAACTCCAATTATCGTAGATATTCTTATGGAAGACCGATCGGTCGCTTACAGCTAGAATTTAATTTGAGCACTAACATGCGACAGCCATAGGTAATCTGCCGCATTTTGGCTTTTGGACTTCCCTGATTTAATGAATCCACTAACTTTAGATCAAGTCTATTCTGAAAAATACTTAATGGACTTAAACAGGATTTAGGGCAGTGTTTATCTAATGTAAATACAGGGTCAATAGCTGATTTGCGAAATCAGTTAAATAAGTCGAACTCTAAGTATATTAGCTTGGTTGAACAAGAATCGTTACCTATTGAATCACTATACTAATTAGTAGTAGGCAAAATAATGAGCTTAGAAAAAACTGTGATTAAGCAGATGATATGTACTAGCTCAGACTTGATCTGACAGTTACCCGTTTTTTAATCGGTGACTGTCAGTCTAGATTTGAGCTAAATTTTTCTCAGCCCAGATCAATTTTCCATCTAATAAAGTTTCCAATGG
>NZ_CAMAPC010000032.1 GCF_945859825.1 Pseudoalteromonas holothuriae | reverse complement strand
GTGATGTAGACTCAGATTCTGAAAAACAACTTGCTATCGCGATTGCGAAAAACGCTGATGATGTAAAGCATGTTGATGACAACCTACGCATTGATAAAGAGTCGTAAGTAATACGGCGCTACCAATTTAACTAAACAGTATTGAGCGCGATTAACCGCGCTCACCTTTTCTATCTATTTTTAAAATAAATATTCTCTGCAAAAAATTAAAAGGAGCTATTATGTTTAATCGCTTTTCTGTGTCATCTATTTCTTTAGCGCTGATTTTGGGTGCATCAAGTGCCTCAGTATTGGCCGCTGACAGTAACTACTTTGACTTTAACGGCGAGCCAAAAGTGTATACGGGTATTGGTTATGGCCAATATTCATTTCAATGGGATGACAAAGAGAACGACACTAGCTTTGATGATGATGCATCCATGCTTAAAGCCTATGTAGGTACGGCGCTAAATGAGTACTTTAGCGTTGAATTAGCCTATCAAAATTTTGATGAAGCCAGCGATATAGACAGCAACGCCGAACTTGACGGTGTGTCATTGGCAGCCCGTTTTTCAGCGCCACTTAACGAGCGTTTTGCATTATATGCAAAAGGCGGTTGGTTGGAGTGGAATGCAGATATTTATGCCACTATTCCTGATGTAGGGCGTATTGGTCGCGAGCTGGACGGCGGCGACTGGTTCTACGGTGCGGGGATTGCCTTTGGCGTAACGCAGAACGTTAATATGCGTCTTGAATATGAACGTTATGAGCTTGATGACCGTATAGACCCCAATATGGATGTGGCATCCGTCTCTGTTGAATACGTTTTCTAAGTTTCTAGAATGATATTTTAACAACGCAACTTCTCCCCTGTGTATGTTGTTTTTAGCCACCTTGTTTTGCAAGGTGGCTTTTTTGTGCGGGAGATGTTGTTAATTGATGCGTTAACCTTTGCTGCATATTAGCTCAATTGATGGATAAGCTAGCTGTACGGATATGATTTAAAATGAAATATAAAATGTATTGACCTCAACCACGCTTGAGCTTTTATCTTGATCAACAGACTGATTAATTGTTAAGGAAAGTATCATGTTAGATATAAGAGCAACGTCGTTGGCACCGCACATCGTTCATTACTTAAATGCGCTTAATATCACCGCACCTATGGGAAGCTTTGAATTTGTTGCGCAATTACAGCGTCAGCACTTGGCTACTTTTAGTTTTAGTAGCATCAATGCTATGCAGGGAGTTTATTTATCTCTTGAAGCAGAGGCATTGTTTGACAGAGTGATCAACAAACGTCAAGGTGGCTATTGTTTTGAGCATAACCGAATAATGTATTTGGTGTTACAGGCGCTAGGCTATGATGTCAGGCCAGCGCTGGCGCGGGTGATGTTAAATGGTAAAATTGATAATCCACGCACACATCGTGTGACGTTGCTTAAATTTGCAGATAAAACCTATACGATAGAAGTCGGTTTTGGTGTTAAATCACCAGTATTCCCCATCGAGGTTGACCAAAGCACTGTTTTTAACGAAGGTCGTAATCAGTATCAGGTTGAATGAACAACAACGTCTGCGACAGTTTCTTTGCTTGCGCCTGAGCAGCTTGTTCTATATCAAATTGACCTGTCGGAGGTATTTGAAGGCGATTGTGAAGTGGGGCATTTTTATAGCCATCAGCACCATGAGGCGGCTTTTGTTAATCATTTAGTTGTATCTCGAATTGAGAGCGGGCAGCGCTATTTAATTCGTAACAATCAGTTTATCCACAGCAATGAACATACCGACGTGGAAGTTGTTCAAACAATTGATAACGTAGTGCTGTTACGTACATTATTGGATGAGTACTTTGCTATTGCTGCAAGTGATGAGCACTTGCAGGTGGCATTTGACAAAGTGCGGACCCGAATCGCCTTATAATACTTAGTGATCGCGTACTGCTTGTTCACAGCGTACTGACGTGTTTAATTGGGAATTTAGCGCATTAAAATTATGACGTAATTTACTTACCAGCGCTTCATCACTGTTTATGTTAGCGGCTAAATACATACGCTTACTTAAGTGTGGCGATACATAGACTTTTTCCCATTCACCTGCTCTTCCTAGAGATTGCTGTACATTTTTGACAAATAAGTCAGCACCATAGAGCAGGTCAACACGTGCCTTGTTGAGCATTTGTGCGCCTTGTTGATGGCTGGCTAAAATGACTAAATTATCATCTTGACTAAAACCAAGCTCTACAAGGTGTTGCTCTGTCGGTTGCCCAGATGCAACAGCAACAATATATTGTCGCACATCTTCTATATCATGAATGATTATGTCTTTTCTGGCTTTGAGTTTGTAAAAAGACACATTTACCTCACATAAGGGAGCTATCCAACGGTAGTGTTCTTCACGCTCTTGAGTACGTGCTAGAGAATAGATAAATGTGTTAGGTGTATTATTGACTATATGACTGGTTCTAAACCAAGGTAATACATGTATTTTATAATCGATATTGCTGTGCTCAAACAGTGCTTTGACTAATTCAGTGGCAACACCACCAATTTTACCAGGCCCCATAAATTCTTGATAAGGAGGAAAATCTTCCGTATAAACATGTATCTTGCTATGAGGAACACTGGCAAGTGAAATTGTTGAGAGTAAGGATAAGCTGCAAAGTAATAAACGGCCCAAGTATTGATGCATAATTCAGCCTCTAATTGTATGTACACTTAAAGCGTAGTCAAAGTGATACAGTTTGGTGTTATTTTATCCATCGCATGGTGGACTGAAATTAGATACAATGTCTGCTCAGAGAAAATCAAGTAAGTTTAAAATTTTGAATTTTAAGGGAAAATAGCTTTATGATCCGAGCTATAGTATTGTTGGGGAGTTTTCTTTTACTGAGCGCATGTACCAGCTTAGTTGAAAAAGGAGACAAATTATATGAACAAGGTATGTATCAGCAAGCAGCTGAGTTTTACCAAGCGGCTCTAAATGAAGATGCCACTGATGTAGAGGCGCAGCAACGGCTAAATCAAGCACGCCATAAAATAATAGACAGAGGGCTGATTGAAGTTCGTATGCTTAGGCTGGCTGCAAATTATGTAGGTGCAGCCGATAAGTTAGAGTCTATTTTACGAAATCAAAATACATGGCATATTGAAGCGATGGGAGCACAAGCTGCAACGCAAAATGAAGAGGTACGTTATGCAGAGCAGTTTTTAAAGGATTATGCTAAAGATTTAGCCGCTGGCCGTTTCCCTGATAAATTTCGTTGGTTTGAACACAAATATGCTTTGTTAATTGCTAACGCTCAACTGAGTGCATCTTTCAATAACTATCAATCTCAGCTAAGTCGCTTGGCAAAAAGTAAATGTGACACTTTAGCAAAGCAAGTGATTAGTCAGCGCTTTTTTTTACACGCGCTAACACAAAAGTACTGTTCTGTGTGGCAGGTTCAGCACCGTTTATCAATTGATAGCCAGGATAACAGCAGATTTAGAAAAATTGTGTTTAATGAACAATTACAACTGAATACACCAAAAAGACGCGATCATCAGCACTTAATTGAGGGAACAACACGTCAGTTGCAAGAGCGTTTTCAGCGCAGCATTTGGTACTCACCAAAAGGGTCTCAAGTACTGAATGTAACGATGGCGGCAAACGTTGAGTACCAACGTACCAGCACTCACAAGCAGCAAGAGAAGCGGTATGTAGTCCAAACGTTAAGGCCCGATCCGCAAGATGAAAATAAGCAAGTTGCAGTAGATATTGAACGTGTTTATATTTATCCTCAAGTAGATTATCAAGAGACATACTCTGTACAGCTGAGTTACCAAGGTCAACTCGGGGGGATGCTGCTGACAGATCAGTATATAGACAGGCAAACCAATCAAACGACCAGTCATAGTGCAAATTTTGCAAAAGCACAGCTACAACCAAAAACTGCAACGTTTATAGATCAACAGCAGGCATTTGCATCTTACTTAGACAATTTAACTCGAGAATTTGATACTCATCTAAAGCAGTTATGGGGACAGCAGTATTGCCGCAATCAGCAAGCGCATACAAGGGCTGAAAATGTACTAAGGTGTGCACATGTTGAGCCAAATAATAATTATGTAAACAGTTGGTTTGAGCAGCAGTTCGGCATTAACTATCAAGCTATGCATACTTTATACGGGATTTGATGATTAGCCCACGGTTGATGGGCTAACCGACATAACTTAATCAGTTAACCGAGAAACTACAAAGTACGGGTTTAAGTAGCTTTCTTTTTGATTATAAAGCAAAGGACTGCCATCAATTTGTGTGACTGTTGCCCCAGCAATCGCTGCCACAGCATGACCTGCACCTGTATCCCATTCGCTAGTTAGACCAAGTCGAGGGTATATATCGGCTTGTCCTTCGGCAACTAGGCATAGCTTCAACGAGCTACCTTTGGGGATCATTTCTACGTCATCAAACTGTTCAAGGTAGGCGGCTAAATCGGGCGAAGGGTGTGAGCGAGAGCCTACCACATTGATTTTCCCGGTGTTTGGCTTGTGAGTTACTTTAAGCTCGATACGCGCTTCACCACACTCTCGAAAAGCGCCAATCGCTTCTGCAGCTAAGTAGCTAACATTAAGCGCAGGGGCATGTACTACGCCTAAGATGGGTTTACCATTGCTGATGAGCGCAATATTAACGGTAAACTCTCCATTCTTTTTTATAAACTCTTTAGTACCATCAATGGGATCAACTAGCCAGTACTGTTGCCAAGTTTGTCGGGTTGGCCAATCTATATTAGCGCTTTCTTCGCTTAAAATTGGTAACTCAGGGGTTAATGCTGTAAGACCTTTGACGATAACTTTATGAGCGGCAATGTCAGCATCGGTCACGGGGCTTTCGTCGGCCTTATATTCAATATTAAAATCTTTGGCGTAGATTGGCATAATTTCATCACCGGCCTTACGTGCCAACATTAATATCTCTTCCAAAAGGTCGGTCTGATTCATAACTTATCCTATAATATTTTTAGTTTTTAGATGCGCTACTAGCTGTTCGACAGATTGGGTAAGTGAATTTTTGCTGGTATCTAAAGTGACTTCAGGGTTAACGGGCGCCTGATAGTCAGAATCGATACCTGTGAAATGTTTGATTTCACCTGCTCGGGCTTTTTTGTAGAGCCCTTTTGGATCGCGCTGTTCACATACATCTAATGGTGTATCTAAAAATACTTCAATAAACTCACCGTCATCTAATAGCTCACGCACCATATCACGTTCCCCCTGAAACGGTGAAATAAAGGCGGTTAGCACTATTAATCCTGCATCAGCCATCAGCTTACTTAGCTCACCAACGCGACGAATATTTTCTACTCGGTCACCATCACTAAACCCCAAGTCTTTACACAGGCCATGGCGAACATTATCACCATCGAGTAAGTAAGTATGTACGCCTTGTTGATGTAATGCGCTTTCAAGTGCGCCGGCAACGGTACTTTTGCCTGAGCCTGAATAGCCGGTGAACCATAAAACACAAGGCTTATGGCGCTTTTGTTCACTTCGTTGTGCTTTATCAACGGCATAGTTATGCCAAACTACATTTTCGTCCATCTTGCTTGCCTATTAAAACGGAAAAACTAAAGGAATTAAGGTTAAAACGGTTATTGAATAAATGATAGATAGGGGTAAACCCATGGTTACATAGTCTTTGATGCGATAGTTTCCTGCGCTATATACCATCAAATTAGTTTGATAACTAAACGGGGAAATAAAACTCGCTGACGCACCAAAGGCAACAGCCATAATAAAAGGCAAAGGGCTTACATCAAAGCCAATTGCCAATGCATATGCGACAGGAAAAGAGAGCGCTGCAGCGGCATTATTGGTGATCAGTTCTGTAAAAATCACGGTCATAACAAAAATAGCAATAAATGCACCATACGGGCCAAAGTCACCCAGCATATAAAATAGGCCCGAAGATATTTTGCCTGCAAGTCCGGTATTTATCATCAGCTTTGCAAGACCGATGGCGCTGCCAACGATTGCTAATAGCTCCAGTGGGAAGCGTCTTTTTAGTTCGTTGATTTTGATTGTGCCCATTAAAAACAAACCAAGCAGCAATACCATTAAGCCTTTCACTAGCGGCACAATACCAAAAATGCTGAGCGCTAAGACACCGCTAAAAGCAGCCAGTACTATATTCGACTGTTTAGATTTCAGGTGTGTTTGTAAGTCTAAACCGGAGATATACACGAACTCACGCTTTAAATTTGGTAATTCATAAAACTGGCTACCGGGTGCCAAAATTAAAGAGTCGCCAGCTTGCAAACGTACTTGACCCAGTCCACCTTGCAAGCGGTCGTGGCCGCGACGAATGGCAATTACAGCAGCATGAAACTGCTCGCGAAAGCGAACTTCTTTGACTGTTTTACCAATATATTTTGAAGACTGACTCATAACGACCTCAACTAAGTGCTCAACATCTTTTTCATGCTTGTCATGAACAATTTTGAGTCCGTCAAAGCGGGTCAGTAAAGGGACTGATTTTATATCGCCAACAAACAGCAATGTATCTCCTTGCTGGATCACTTGCTGTGGTGTGACTGCACAGATACGGCGATCACCATGAATGATTTCAGCAAGAAATAAATCTTTTAAATCGCGTAAGCCATTTTCTTCTACGGAACAGCCAATCAGCTTTGAACCTGCTTGCACTTTACCTTCTAAGTAAAAAGGCACTACTTCTTGCTGGTTTGTGCCATTGTCGGGCAAGTACTTTAATAACACCATAATGGTAATTAAACCGACAAACAAAGCACCTAAACCGATCAGTGTAAAATCAAAAAAGCCTAGCGGGGCCATTCCTGCATCGATAGCAAAGCCGTTGACGATTAGGTTGGTTGAAGTACCAATCAAGGTTAACGTGCCACCTAAAATAGCGGTATAGGATAATGGCAGAAGTAATTTTGATGGTGAATGCGTTGGGCTTTCTTTTATCGCTGAAATTAATGATGCCACGACTGCGGTGTTATTCGTAAATGAGGACAAAAAAGCGGTTGATAATCCAAGTTTCATCACTGAACGTGATAAACTACCCTTTGCCAATGATTGTGCCAATGTTTGTATTAGTGTGGTTTTTTCGATGGCTATAGACACTAATACCAGCAAAATAAGCGTGATCAATGAAGGATTAGCATAGTTAACAAGCATGCCTTCTAGGTCAATAAGCCCAGCCATGTAGCTAAAACTTATTGCACCCACAAATAGCCACGCTGGCTTGATACGGGTACCAAAAAGGCACCCAACCAGCGCTAACATTATGCCTGTTAATATGATTTGTTCATACATCCAAAGACGCTCCTAATAACAGGCGTGTAAACATTACTTAAGCTTTGATATATCAAGCGCCTGCCAATGTGCAAAGTGCTTGCGTACTAAAGCATTTAGCTCAATTTCAAACTCACTAAATTGAGAGTGTGTCATCTCTTGTGCTGCTAATAAAGCTTCAACCATACCCGCACCAATCGTTAAGTTATTTAGGCGGTCGATTAGGATGAATGAGCCAGTTTCACGATTGTTACGATAATTGTCAGCCACAATACTTTCGGTCAACTCAAGAGTAACAATTGCAATTTCATTCAGTTGCAGTGAATCTGCTTGACCATGTTCTAGCGTATTCACATCAATGGTGTAGTCGATACGTTTTACGATGGCTGAGGTATTTTTACTACCTAACTTAAAGTTATAGCTTTTACCAAGTACTAACGGTGACTCATGCATCCAAACCAACTTAGCCTGAATAAGGTTTGTGACTTCTGCACTTGAATTTACAGGTACTATCACGTCGCCACGACTGACATCAACTTCATCATTGAGCGTAATAGTAAATGCTTGGCCTGTTTCTGTACGCTGCAGGTTTCCATCAAATGTAACCAGTTCTTTAATACTTGAGGACTTGCCTGAAGGCAATACTTTGATTGCTTGACCAACCTCTAATGAGCCTGAAGTCAAAGTACCTTGAAAACCACGAAAATCTAAGTTTGGACGAACCACATACTGCACTGGAAAACGCGCTTCAAATTCAGTATTCGCTGCAGTTGCTGGTGAATCTTCAAGCAGCTCTAGTAGCGGTTTGTCGGTGTAATAAGGCGTATGCTCAGAGCGCGTTACGACATTATCACCTTTGAGTGCTGACATAGGAACAAATTTAATGTTTGAAACATTAAGCTGTTCTGCAAACTCTAGATACTGGGCTTTTATACGATTAAATACAGCTTCGTCAAAGTCACAGATATCCATTTTATTGATGGCAACCACAAATTGAGTAATACCAAGCGAGTCGCAAATAAAGCTATGGCGCTTAGTTTGCACTTGAACACCATAGCGCGCATCAACAAGAATGATTGCTAAATCACTGGTTGACGCACCCGTTACCATGTTACGTGTATATTGCTCATGCCCTGGTGTGTCAGCGATGATAAACTTACGCTTTTCAGTTGAGAAATAACGATATGCAACATCAATGGTAATACCTTGCTCACGTTCAGCTTGTAAACCATCAACTAGCAATGCTAAATCAAGCTCTTCACCTGCATTACCTACTTTTTCGTTGTCTTTATGAAGTGCTGCAAGTTGATCTTCATAAATTTGATGGCTGTCGTGTAACAGACGTCCAATCAAGGTGGATTTTCCATCATCTACGCTACCACAGGTCATCATGCGTAATAAACTTTTATCTTGTTGGCGAGCAAGATATGCATCAATACCTAGTTCTCTTACTTCATTGGCTGTTGACATTAGAAGTACCCCTCACGTTTTTTCTTCTCCATTGACCCTGATGAGTCATGGTCAATTACACGGCCTTCACGCTCTGAAGAGGTTGATAACAACATTTCTTCAATAATTTCAGTTAAGCTGCTCGCCGTTGATTCAACTGCTCCGGTTAATGGGTAGCAGCCCAAAGTACGAAAACGAACCGATTTCATCTGTGGTACTTCGCCTTCTTCTAATGGCATTCTGTCATCATCAACCATAATTAATGTACCGTCACGCTCAACAACAGGGCGTTCTTTGGCAAGATATAGTGGCACCATGTCAATATCTTCTTGGTAGATATATTGCCAAATATCGAGCTCAGTCCAGTTTGACAGTGGAAATACACGAATACTCTCACCTGGGTTAACCTGACTGTTATAGTTACTCCATAACTCAGGGCGTTGATTTTTTGGATCCCAACGATGATGTTTATCTCGGAATGAATAAACACGCTCTTTTGCGCGAGATTTCTCCTCGTCACGGCGTGCGCCACCAAAAGCTGCATCGAAGCCATATTTATCAAGCGCTTGCTTTAGGCTTTGTGTTTTCATTATATCGGTGTGTTTAGCAGAGCCATGTGTAAATGGTCCTACGCCCATATCGATACCTTCTTGGTTTTTATGTACTAATAAATCAAAGTCATACTCTTTAGCCAAGCGGTCACGAAACTCAATCATTTCGCGGAACTTCCAATCGGTGTCTACATGCAACAACGGGAATGGAATTTTAGCTGGGTAAAACGCTTTACGTGCTAAGTGCAAAAGTACCGAAGAATCTTTACCGATAGAGTAAAGCATTACTGGGTTTTCAAACTCAGCGGCGACTTCGCGAATTATCTTTATACTCTCAGCTTCAAGCTGCTGAAGGTGTGTTAAAGCCATGATCGTCGTCCTACATCAAAGATTAAAATTATAAATAAACTAGTTTATGCCACATCAGTAAGTGGCTGGGCAAAGCTACTGATTTGCGAGGTTTGACCAAACCATGCTAATTGCTCATGCAAAGCAGCTACTTCACCAATAATAAGTAACGCAGGGGATACAATTTGCTGTGTGTCAATTTGTGCAGCCAATTGATCTAACTGTGTTCTAACCACGCGCTGTTCTTTTCGAGTACCGTTTTCTATGATAGCCACCGGTGTCGAGCCACTTCTCCCATGCGCTATAAGCTGAGCTTGAATATGTGGCGATTTTATCACGCCCATATAAATGGCTAAAGTTTGATTTGGTTTGGCCAATGATAGCCAATCTAACTCCTGACCTGCTTTTTTGCAGTGGCCTGTTACAAATTGAATTGCTTGGGCATGGTCTCGATGTGTCAACGGAATCCCCGCATAAGCACTACAGCCTGCAGCTGCGGTAATGCCTGGTACAATTTGATACCTAACTTGGTTAGCGGCGAGCACTTGTACCTCTTCACCACCTCGACCATAAATAAATGGGTCACCACCTTTTATACGGCAAACTTTTTTACCTTGCTTAGCAAAGTCGACCAACATCTGGTTAGTGTCTTCTTGTTTTACGCTATGATTACCTAGACGTTTACCGACACAAACGAGATCCGCATCGCGGCGCACCAAATCCATTATTTCGTCAGAAACAAGGTAGTCATAAACCACCACATCAGCTTGTTGCATCAGTTGTAAGGCTTTGAGTGTTAGTAGCTCTGGATCACCTGGTCCCGCTCCAACAATATACACTTCCCCTTCCGGTTTTGCCGTTGCCTCTAGCATGTCATGTAATTGCTCTGTGGCAGCGGCAGTATCACCTACTTGTACTTTACTGACGACACTTGAGTCGAATACACGTTCCCAGAACTGACGTCTGTCTGCAAAATGTTTAAACTGCGCTTTCACATGAGTACGAAAGCTTCCAACTAGCTTAGCCAGCGGTCCAATGTGCTGCGGTATCAATGTTTCAAGCTTTTCGCGCAAGCGACGTGCTAATACGGGGGCAGTACCTGCACTTGAAATTGCAATTGTAATTGGGTCTCTATCAACAATAGAGGGGAAAATAAACGTACACTTTGGTTGGTCATCGACTACGTTCACAAAAATGTGTCGCTCATTAGCTTGTTCAAATACTAAGTTGTTCACTTCATCGTTATCAGTTGCGGCAATGACCAGCATCTTTGCGTTTAAATGTGTTGTATTGAAGTAATCAGTGATTAGCGTTACGTCACCATCTTCAGCGTGTTCTTTCAGTTCATCACAAAACTGTGGTGCGACTAAGGTAATATTTGCACGCGCTTTTATAAAGGCTCTACACTTTCTAAGCGCGACATCGCCGCCTCCTACGATGAGAACTGGCTTATTATCAAGTTTTGTGAAAATGGGTAAATACTGCACTGTTAGCTCCAAAACACTAAGATTAAGTTACCACAGCTACTTTGTATCTAACGTGGTGAACAGGAAAGCAGAATATAGTGCCCTTAGCAGAGTAAAAAATAATTAAAACCTAGTTTATATAACTAAAAGTTATATAGCACCTGTTCAAATGGCTTAAGGCTTGAGTGACAGTGCTTTGCGCTTAAAATGTAAGTGCGGTGCCGTGCTTATAGTGTTTGGTTATGAGTTATTCAGCATTGAATTGGTTTAGTTATCCACCTTTGCGGACATATGTCCTGTGGTGGTTTGCGTGTATGCTTTTTACTAAGTCAAGATATTGACCTAACAGGAAGAGAATTATGGCATTGTATGAAGATGCTAAATTGGCATTAAGCTTAATGGATTTAACTTCGTTAAATGAAAACGATAACGAACATGCCATTAAGTCACTTATTCATAGTATTAACCCCGATATTGGCGTACCTGCGGCGGTTTGTGTCTATCCGCAATTTGTATCATTGGCCAAATGGTTGCTTGAAGAGCGCAATTTAACTCACGTTAACGTAGCTACCGTGACAAACTTTCCTGGTGGTAGGCAATCGCTGAAGTCGGTACTTGCCCAAACTGAACAAGCATTGTGTGATGGTGCTAATGAAATAGACTTAGTACTCCCTTATCAGCAATTAATTGCAGGGGACCCCGAAACGCCATGGCAATACGTTAATTCAAGTAAAGTGCTGTGCAAAGACAAAGCAAAGCTGAAAGTGATTATTGAAAGTGGTGTGTTAGCAACCGATACGTTGATCACTCAAGCATGTGAAGTCGCTGTGCTAGCAGGTGCTGACTTTATTAAAACCAGCACTGGTAAAGTGCCGATAAATGCAACTCTTAACTCAACACGGACTATACTTAATTACATTAAGCGCTCAGGTAAAGATGTTAGCTTCAAAGCGGCCGGTGGTGTAAAAACTGTCGCACAGGCAAGTGAATATTTACATTTAGCCGAGCAAATAATGGGCCGGCAGTGGATAAATGCAACGCATTTTCGCTTCGGTGCCTCTAGTTTGTTAACGGATATACATGAAACCATCGGAACTGCGCGATAGTGATCTAGAAAAGTTGCAGCTAGAACATCAGGCTGCAAAGTTATTTTTACGTTGTTACGAACAACAATTCGGTATTCCAATGCGGCATATCTGGCACAATGAACCGAATATGCCAGATGTTAGCTGTTATCAAGGAGAGCAGCGCTTAGATATTGAAGTTGCTCACTTATATGGTAGTGACAAAGAAGCGATGGCTGTACTTGGCAGATCACTGTCACTAAACATACAAAGAGAGCTTGCGGCAATGGCGCAAGCCCCATCTGAGCGACGTTTGTTGATTGCACTCGAGCGACTACTAAAACAAAAATCCCTTAAACGCTATCATTCTGAACGCACTTGGTTGCTAATTCGCAATGCAAGTACGTTATGGCACCATGATGATTTTATATCGATTGCTGGCCAGCTTGATTGCCCAAGTCATCATGCTTTTGAACAAATTTGGTTATTAACTGATTTTTATAACCCTGATTTATTACGACTTGATGCTTGAATAACGTACATTAGAACCTATCTAAACAAAGAATGAGTGGTTAGTTTTGAGGATTTTTGTGTTTGCACATCTTTTACTCTTGTTTTCAAATTGTTCGTAAGTATAATGGGCGTCCACTTTGCAGGGGCGTAGTTCCAATTGGTAGAACAGCGGTCTCCAAAACCGATGGTTGCGGGTTCGAGTCCTGCCGCCCCTGCCAATTCAATACAAGAAGAGTCCAAATCTAAAATAATGTGTTTAAATTTTAAGCGCTTAATTTGTACATTTGGATTTAATGGATTAACCCTGTTATATGCAGGGTTGTTGTGTCTGTATTTAAGGTAAAATTGATTATGAGCACTAATGTTGAAAACCCGTCTAGCTCGATGGACATGGTAAAATGGCTAATTGCGATCACGCTACTTACGGGAGCGGTCGTTGGCAACTATATTTATGCAGATATGTCTGTATTAGTTCGAGCCGTAGGTGTGGTTGCATCGATAGCAGCTGCATTAGGTGTTGCTGCTACGACTGAGAAAGGGCGTACTTTTATTGCTTTTGCAAAAGAGTCTCGCATTGAAGTACGTAAAGTTGTTTGGCCTACGCGTCAAGAAACGACTCACACTACGCTTATCGTTATGGCTGCGACAGCAGTAATGGCGTTGATCCTGTGGGGTCTAGACGGCATTTTATTTAGAGTTGTTGGCTTTTTAACTGGATTGGAGATCTGATCCCATGTCGGATGAGAACAAAGAAAAGAAATTACGTTGGTACGTAATTCAGGCGTTTTCAGGTTATGAAAAGCGCGTGGCTCAAACCATCATTGAGCACATCAAAATTGAAGGCCTAGAAGAGAGCTTCGGTGAAGTTTTAGTGCCGACTGAAGAAGTTGTTGAGATGCGCGCAGGTCAAAAGCGCAAGTCTGAACGTAAATTCTTCCCTGGTTATGTTTTGGTCGAGATGGATATGAATGATGCAAGCTGGCATTTAGTGAACAGTACGCCGCGTGTAATGGGCTTTATCGGTGGCACCTCTGACCGTCCAGCTCCTATCAGCACAAAAGAAGCGGATCGCATTCTTAATCGTCTACAAGAAAATGCAGAAGCACCTAAACCTGCAACCTTGTTTGAAGTGGGTGAAGTGGTACGTGTTAATGACGGCCCATTTGCTGACTTTAGTGGTGTGGTTGAAGAAGTTGACTACGAGAAGAGCCGCGTAAAAGTATCGGTGCTTATTTTCGGTCGTTCTACCCCTGTAGACTTAGAATTTGGGCAAGTAGAAAAAGATAAGTAATCTTTATTCCTACAGCTATTGAAAAAGGCCGCTGGTTAACTTATAATCAGCGGCCTTTTTGTACACGAAGACTGTAAGGTCTTTGTAAAAAGCAAAAAGTTTTTTTATTAATTGGGAAGCCGCTTGAGTACGCGTCCTCGCGCGCACAAGGCTAAGACCCACCTAATGAGGTATTATCATGGCTAAAAAAGTTGAAGCTCTAATCAAGCTACAAGTTGCTGCTGGTATGGCTAATCCTAGTCCTCCAGTAGGTCCTGCACTAGGTCAACACGGTGTAAACATCATGGAATTCTGTAAGGCGTTCAACGCACGTACAGAGTCAATTGAGAAAGGCGCACCTGTTCCTGTTGTTATTTCTGTATACAATGATCGTTCTTTCACGTTCGACATGAAGACTCCACCTGCTTCTTACCTTCTTAAGAAAGCTGCAGGCATCAAGTCTGGCTCTGGCCGTCCTAACACTGAGAAAGTGGGTACTGTTACACGTGCTCAACTTGAAGAGATCGTTGAGACTAAACGTCCAGATTTAACAGCAGCTGATTTAGATGCTGCAGTTCGCACGATTGCAGGTTCTGCACGTGCAATGGGCTTGAACGTAGAGGGTTAATAGAAATGGCTAAACTTACTAAACGTATGCGTACTATCCGCGAGAAAGTGGAAGTGACTAAAGATTACGAAATCAACGAAGCAGTTGCATTGCTTAAAGAATTAGCAACAGCTAAGTTCGTTGAAAGTGTTGACGTTGCTGTTAACCTTGGTATCGATGCACGTAAATCAGATCAAAACGTTCGTGGTGCAACTGTACTACCACACGGTACTGGTCGTGACGTTCGTGTAGCAGTGTTCACTCAAGGTGCTAACGCTGATGCTGCTAAAGAAGCTGGTGCTGATTTAGTGGGCATGGAAGACCTTGCTGAGCAAGTTAAAAAAGGCGAAATGAACTTTGACGTTGTTGTTGCTTCTCCTGATGCAATGCGCGTTGTTGGTCAACTAGGTCAAATCCTAGGTCCACGTGGTCTTATGCCTAACCCTAAAACTGGTACTGTTACACCGAATGTTGCAGAAGCAGTTAAAAATGCTAAAGCTGGTCAGGTTCGCTACCGTAACGATAAAAACGGCATTATCCACACTACAATTGGTAAAGTGGATTTCACAGCTGAACAGTTACAACAAAACCTTGAGTCTCTAATTGTTGCGCTTAAAAAGGCTAAGCCTTCTCAAGCAAAAGGTACTTACGTGAAAAAAGTAAGCATCTCAACAACTATGGGTGCAGGTGTTTCTGTAGACCAAGCTACTCTAGATACGCAAGTATAATTTATTAGAGATTAGCATTTACATGGCGTAATTTTTGAACTATAATTTTGCGCCATTTTGTTGATAATTCTGTTTCTGAATTGTTTACAAAGAAAAAATTCGGGTTGAAGCGCATAATTTCGCAACACTTTTTAAGTTAAGCGATAAATTGCGCTTCCGTCCAAGACCGTAGGTGGTTTTAAACCTTAATCGTCCTACGTAGACGGTGTGAATCCCAGCTAGATTTTCCTAATCTTCTGGCTCTCGCCGTAAAAAGCATCTCTGCTAATTTTTTAGCAGAGTAGAGTAGAACTGAAAAACAAATATTTGTTTTTCTATAAACCAGGAGTAACACCCATGGCTTTAAATCTTCAAGACAAAAAAGCAATTGTTGCTGAAGTCAACGAAGCTGCCAAAGGTGCTCTTTCAGCGGTTGTTGCTGATTCTCGTGGTGTAACAGTAGGTGCAATCACTGCTCTTCGTAAAGAAGCTCGTGAAGCTGGTGTATGGATGAAAGTTGTTCGTAACACGCTAGCTAAACGTGCTGTTGAAGGCACTGATTACGAATGCCTAAACGAATCACTAGTTGGTCCAAGCCTTATCGCTTTCTCTTCAGAGCACCCAGGTGCTGCTGCGCGTATCTTTGCTGATTTCGCGAAAAAGAACGAAACATTTGAGCTTAAGACTGCTGTATTCGAAGGTAAAGTTGTAGATGTAGATATGCTTGCTAAGCTACCTACATACGACGAAGCTGTTGCACGCTTAATGAGCGCAATGAAAGAAGCGTCTGCCGGCAAATTGTGTAAAACAATTGAAGCGGTACGTGTACAGAAAGCTGAGCAAGCTGCTTAATTTTAAGCCCGCTCCTTTCTTTAATAAATTTTTTGAACCACATGGGTTCGTAAATAATTAGGAAATTTGAAATGTCTGTAACTAAAGACCAAATCCTTGACGCAATTGCTGAAATGTCAGTAATGGACGTTGTTGAACTAGTAGAAGCAATGGAAGAGAAGTTCGGTGTAACTGCAGCAGCAGCTGTTGTTGCTGGTCCTGCTGCTGAAGCTGCTGAAGAGAAAACTGAATTTGACGTTATTCTTACTGCTGCTGGCGCTAACAAAGTTGCTTCTATCAAAGCAGTACGTAGTGCAACTGGTCTTGGCCTTAAAGAAGCAAAAGCTCTTGTTGAGTCTGCTCCTGCGCCAATCAAAGAAGCTGTTTCTAAAGAAGAAGCTGAAGCACTTAAGAAAGATCTTGAAGAAGCTGGTGCTGAAGTTGAGATCAAGTAATCTAGCTTACGCTAGGTTCGCTGCCTGAGAAATCAGGCAAGGGCTGGTGATTATTTAATCACCGGCCCTTTTGCGCTATAGAAAGGTCTCTTTCTATAGTGTAATAAAATTCTAAATTTCAATGGTATTTTCAATGACTTAACAGTTTTTTGCTAATATCAATGGCATTTAGTACAACAATTAGATGTTGTTATCATGGCTTGAATGCCAGTTAAGTCTGTTCTTACAAGAACAGGTTGGGTCAAAGATCAGCAAGCTGAGGAACCCCATGGCTTACTCTTATTCTGAAAAGAAACGTATCCGTAAGGATTTTGGTAAACGTCCACAAGTTTTGGACATACCTTTCTTACTGTCGACGCAGTTAGAATCGTTCAAAAAATTCTTGAATCCGGACGCTGATGGCGACCACGGTTTGGAAGCTGCTTTCCGTTCTGTGTTTCCGATCAAAAGCTACTCGGGAAATTCTGAGCTACAATACGTAAGTTATCGTATTGGTGAGCCAGTATTCGATGTAAAAGAATGTCAAATTCGCGGCGTGACATATTCTGCTCCACTTCGCGTGAAATTACGTCTTGTGTTAATGGATAAAGAAGCACCAGGCACAGTTAAAGACATTAAAGAGCAAGAAGTTTACATGGGCGAAATCCCGCTCATGACTGATACCGGTACTTTTGTTATCAATGGAACAGAGCGTGTTATCGTTTCTCAGCTACACCGTTCACCTGGTGTATTCTTTGATAACGACCGTGGTAAGTCGCACTCTTCTGGTAAAGTGCTTTATAACGCGCGCGTTATCCCTTACCGTGGTTCATGGTTAGACTTTGAATTCGACGTAAAAGATAATCTTTACGTTCGTATAGACCGCCGTCGTAAACTACCTGCATCAATCATTTTACGTGCACTTGAGTTCTCTTCTGAAGAGATCCTTGCATTGTTCTTCGATACAACAACATTCGAAGTAACTGACGGTAAAGTGTTAATGGAGCTTGTACCATCACGTTTACGTGGTGAAACAGCTGCTTTTGATATTAAAGATGCTGACGGTGAAACAGCTGCTTTTGATATTAAAGATGCTGACGGTGAAATAGTGGTTGAATCTGGTCGACGCATTACTGCGCGCCACATTAAAACACTAGAAAAGAAAGAAATCACTCAATTAGAAGTACCACACGAATACATTATTGGTCGTGTGATCGCGCAAAATTACATCGATGAGTCTACTGGCGAAGTTATCGCCAATGCTAACGATGAGTTATCGCTTGAGTTGATGGCTGAGCTTGTAAAAGCGGGCCACACTAAAATCGCTACTCTTTACATCAATGATGTAGATAGCGGTGCATATATGTCAGATACAGTTCGTATTGACTCTACTAATAATCGTCTAGAAGCATTGGTAGAAATTTACCGTATGATGCGCCCTGGTGAGCCACCAACAAAAGAAGCTGCAGAAGCACTCTTTGACAACTTGTTCTTCTCTGAAGAGCGTTATGACTTGTCAACTGTTGGTCGTATGAAGTTCAATAGCCGTGTAGGCTATGACACTGATACTGGCACAGGTACTCTGAGCAAAGAAGATATTGTTTCGGTGATGCGCGTATTGATCGACATCCGTAACGGTAAAGGCGATGTGGATGATATTGACCACTTAGGTAACCGTCGTATTCGTTCAGTAGGTGAAATGGCTGAAAACCAATTCCGTGTTGGTTTAGTACGTGTAGAGCGTGCGGTACGTGAGCGCTTAAGCTTAGGTGATTTAGATGCTGTAATGCCACAAGACTTAATTAACGCTAAGCCGATTTCTGCGGCAGTTAAAGAATTCTTCGGCTCTTCACAGCTATCTCAGTTCATGGACCAAAACAACCCATTATCTGAAGTAACGCATAAGCGTCGTATTTCTGCATTAGGTCCGGGTGGTTTAACACGTGAACGTGCAGGCTTTGAAGTACGAGACGTACACGTAACTCACTATGGTCGTGTGTGTCCTATCGAAACGCCGGAAGGTCCAAACATTGGTTTGATCAACTCGCTTTCTACCTATGCACGTACTAACGATTATGGTTTCTTAGAAACACCATATCGTAAAGTAGTTGATAGTGTAGTGACTGATGAAGTTGATTACCTTTCTGCAATCGAAGAAGGTCAGTTTGTAATTGCACAGGCAAACTCAAACTTAGACGAAAATAACGAATTTATTGATGAGCAGATCCCATGTCGTCACAAAGGTGAATCAACCTTTATGGGTCGTTCAGATATTCAATATATGGATGTATCTCCACAGCAGGTTATCTCTGTGGCAGCGGCGCTTATCCCATTCCTTGAACACGATGATGCAAACCGTGCATTAATGGGTTCAAACATGCAACGTCAAGCAGTACCGACGTTAAAAGCAGACAAGCCGCTAGTAGGTACTGGTATTGAGCTGACGCTTGCGAAAGATTCAGGTGTAACCATCGTTGCTAAACGTGGCGGTGTTGTTAAGTACGCTGATGCAAGTCGTATTGTTGTTAACGTTAACGAAGATGAGCGTGTACCTGGTGAAGCTGGTATCGACATTTATAACTTAACGAAATACACACGTTCAAACCAAAATACCTGTATTAACCAAAAGCCAACTTGTATGGTTGGAGAGCCGGTAGTACGTGGTGATGTGCTTGCAGATGGTCCATCTACTGACTTAGGTGATCTTGCGCTTGGTCAAAACTTACGTGTGGCATTCATGCCTTGGAATGGTTACAACTTCGAAGACTCGATTTTATTATCTGAGCGCGTAGTTGAAGAAGATCGTCTAACCACGATCCACATTCAAGAGCTTCAATGTATTGCTCGTGACACTAAGTTAGGTCCTGAAGAAATCACTGCTGATATTCCAAATGTGGGTGAATCTGCACTTGGTAAGCTTGATGAATCAGGTGTTGTGTATATTGGTGCTGAGGTAAAAGGCGGCGATATCCTAGTAGGTAAAGTAACACCTAAAGGCGAAACGCAGCTAACACCGGAAGAAAAGCTACTGCGTGCTATTTTCGGTGAAAAAGCATCAGATGTTAAAGACAGTTCATTGCGTGTTCCAAACTCTGTAACTGGTACTGTTATTGATGTACAAGTATTTACCCGTGATGGTGTTGAAAAAGATAAGCGTGCCTTAGAAGTTGAAGACATGCAGCTTCGTGAAGCGAAAAAAGACTTCAACGAAGAGTTCAAGATCCTTGAATCTGGTGTGTTAGGTCGTGCGCGTTCGCTACTAGTAAAAGCTGGCTTTGAAGAAAGCCGCATTGCGGATCTTTCAACTGACAAGCTACTTACCCAAAGTCTTGCGGATGAACAGCAGCAATCAGAGCTTGAGCAACTTGCTGCACAGTACGATGAACTTAAAGCAGAGTACGACAAAAAGTTTGAAAACAAACGTCGCAAGATCACTCAAGGTGATGACTTGCAGCCTGGCGTGTTGAAAATTGTTAAAGTTTACTTAGCTGTTAAACGTCGTATTCAGCCTGGTGATAAGATGGCGGGTCGTCACGGTAACAAGGGTGTAATTTCAACGATTGTACCTGTTGAAGATATGCCATACGATGATAAAGGTCGTACTGTAGACATCGTATTGAACCCACTCGGTGTACCATCACGTATGAACATCGGTCAGGTCTTAGAAACCCACATGGGTCTTGCTGCACGCGGTATTGGTGAGCGAATCGAAGAAATGATGAAAGAGCAGCGTGAGCTTCATGAGCTACGTGAATTCATCAAAAAAGCCTACGAAGTAGGGGATTGTCGTCAGAAAGTTGATATTGCAAGTTTCTCTGATGATGAAGTTCGTCGTTTAGCTGAAAACCTTAAAGGTGGTTTACCGATTGCGACGCCTGCGTTTGACGGTGCCAAAGAAAGCGAAATTAAAGAGTTACTAGAGCTAGGTGGATATCCATCAAGTGGTCAGGTAACACTTTATGATGGCCGTACTGGTGACGCATTTGAACGTCAAGTAACTGTTGGTTACATGTACATGTTGAAACTTAACCACTTGGTTGATGACAAAATGCACGCACGTTCAACAGGTTCTTACAGCTTAGTTACTCAGCAGCCGCTGGGTGGTAAAGCTCAGTTCGGTGGACAGCGCTTCGGTGAGATGGAGGTATGGGCATTAGAAGCATATGGTGCTGCCTATACTCTGCAGGAAATGTTGACAGTTAAGTCGGATGACGTAAATGGTCGTACTAAGATGTATAAAAACATCGTTGACGGTAACCACAAGATGGAACCGGGTATGCCTGAGTCATTCAACGTATTGCTCAAAGAAATCCGCTCACTGGGTATCAACATCGAGTTGGAAGAGAATTAATCCGACCGCCGCAGCTTAGCTGCGGCAGTTACCCTCCCAGTGGGTAGCCGGACTGAAAGAATGTAGGGGCAAGCTTTGTTTGCCCTCAAGATTAACCTCCGACAGGAGAGCTAAGGTGAAAGACTTACTTAAGTTTCTGAAGCAACAAAATAAGACCGAAGAATTTGATGCAATTCGCATTGGTCTTGCTTCACCAGACATGGTGCGTTCATGGTCTTACGGTGAGGTAAAGAAACCTGAGACAATCAACTACCGTACTTTCAAGCCTGAGCGTGACGGCTTATTCTGTGCCCGTATTTTTGGCCCAGTGAAAGATTATGAGTGTTTATGTGGTAAATATAAGCGCTTAAAACACCGTGGTGTGATCTGTGAAAAATGTGGCGTTGAAGTAACGCTAACTAAAGTGCGCCGTGACCGTATGGGTCACATTGAACTAGCAAGCCCAGTGGCTCATATCTGGTTCTTGAAGTCATTGCCATCTCGTATCGGCTTAATGCTTGATATGACGTTGCGTGATATTGAACGTGTACTTTACTTTGAATCATTTGTGGTTACTGAACCTGGTATGACAACGCTTGAGCGTGGCCAGCTATTAGGTGAAGAAGAATACCTAGACTCATTAGAAGAGCACGGTGATGAATTCGAAGCGAAGATGGGTGCAGAAGCTGTACTTGATTTGCTACGTGAATTAGACCTTGGTCAATTAATTGCTGAAATGCGTGAAGAGTTACCAACCATTAACTCTGAAACTAAGCGCAAGAAGATCACTAAGCGTCTTAAGCTTATGGAATCATTCCACCAATCAGGTAATAACCCTGAGTGGATGATCATGAGTGTGCTTCCGGTTCTTCCGCCAGACTTACGTCCACTAGTACCTCTAGATGGCGGCCGTTTTGCAACATCAGATTTGAACGATTTATATCGTCGAGTTATTAACCGTAATAACCGTTTGAAGCGTCTTTTAGACTTAGCGGCACCAGATATTATCGTACGTAACGAAAAGCGTATGTTACAAGAAGCGGTTGATGCGCTACTTGATAATGGTCGTCGTGGTCGTGCAATTACTGGTTCTAACAAGCGTCCACTTAAGTCGCTTGCTGATATGATCAAAGGTAAGCAAGGTCGTTTCCGTCAAAACTTACTAGGTAAGCGTGTTGACTACTCTGGTCGTTCTGTAATCACGGTTGGTCCTACGCTTAAACTGCACCAGTGTGGTCTTCCTAAAAAGATGGCACTTGAGCTATTCAAACCATTTATCTACGGTAAACTTGAGCGTCGCGGTATGGCTACGACTATCAAAGCTGCTAAGAAAATGGTTGAGCGCGAAGTGCCAGAGGTTTGGGATGTTCTAGATGAAGTTATTCGTGAGCACCCGGTTTTACTTAACCGCGCACCTACACTTCACCGTCTAGGTATTCAGGCGTTTGAGCCGGTACTAATCGAAGGTAAAGCGATTCATCTACATCCATTGGTATGTGCGGCTTATAATGCCGACTTCGATGGTGACCAAATGGCGGTACACGTACCGTTAACGATTGAAGCACAGCTTGAAGCTCGTGCGCTGATGATGTCGACTAATAACATCTTATCTCCAGCGAACGGTGAACCAATCATCGTACCTTCACAGGACGTTGTATTAGGTCTTTATTACATGACGCGTGACCGTATTAACGGTAAAGGCGAAGGCATTGTATTTAAAGATCCGAAAGAAGCTGAAAAAGCATACCGTACAGGTGCTGCTGAACTTCACGCACGTGTAAAAGTACGTATTACTGAAATACGTATTGATGAAGAAACCAAAGAACGTTCAGAAGTGACTGAGATCATTGATACGACTGTCGGTCGTGCAATATTGTCACTTGTTTTACCTGTTGGCTTACCGTTTGAGCTAATCAACAAAGCATTAGGTAAAAAGCAAATCTCTGGTCTTCTTAACGAGTGTTACCGTCGCTTAGGTCTAAAAGATACAGTAGTATTTGCTGACCAAGTGATGTACACCGGTTTCCATTATGCGATGAAGTCAGGTGTTTCAATTGGTATAGATGACTTAGTTATCCCACCAGTTAAAGCTGAAATCATTGAAAATGCAGAAGCAGAAGTAAATGAAATCAACCAACAGTTCCAGTCTGGTCTTGTGACTGCGGGTGAGAAATACAACAAAGTTATCGATATCTGGTCACGTGTTAATGAAAACTTATCACGCGAGATGATGGCGAACTTGTCAAAAGACACCGTTGTTAACGCCCAAGGTGAAGAAGAAGAGCAACCGTCATTCAACTCTGTGTTTATGATGGCAGACTCTGGTGCTCGTGGTAGTGCCGCTCAGATCCGTCAGTTGGCAGGTATGCGTGGTCTAATGGCACGTCCAGATGGTTCAATCATCGAGACGCCAATCACAGCGAACTTCCGTGAAGGTCTAAACGTACTTCAGTACTTCATCTCAACCCACGGTGCGCGTAAAGGTCTTGCCGATACGGCACTTAAGACTGCGAACTCGGGTTACTTAACTCGTCGTCTCGTAGACGTGGCGCAAGATTTAGTTATCAATGATGACGATTGCGGCACATTAGATGGTCTAACAATGAAGCCGCTTATTGAAGGTGGTGATGTTGTAGAACCACTACGTGAGCGTGTATTAGGTCGTGTAGTTGCTGAAGATGTTGTTAAACCTGGCACTAATGATGTACTTGTTGAGCGGAACATCATGCTTGATGAGAAATTGTGTGACTTGTTAGAAGAGCACTCAGTAGACGAAGTACGCGTACGTTCTGTAATCACCTGTGATAACGATTTTGGCGTGTGTGCTAAGTGTTATGGTCGTGATCTTGCACGTGGACACATCATCAATGCGGGTGAATCAGTTGGTGTTATCGCTGCTCAGTCAATCGGTGAGCCGGGCACACAGCTTACGATGCGTACCTTCCACATCGGTGGTGCGGCATCAAGAGCATCAGCTGAAAACAGCGTGCAGGTGAAAACAAACGGTAACCTGAAACTGCACAATGCGAAATACGTATTGAACACTGACGGCAAGATTGTTATCACTTCTCGTTCAACTGAAATTACTATCATTGATGAGCATGGTCGTGAGAAAGAACGTTATAAAGTACCATATGGTGCAGTATTAACAGTTCAAGACGGTGCTGATGTTAAAGGTAATGATATTGTTGCTACTTGGGACCCACATAGTCACCCAATTATCATTGAACATGATTCAAAGGTTAGCTTCTCAGACATTGATGACAGCAACACTGAAGCACAAACGGATGAGTTAACAGGTCTAACCCGTGTGGTTGTTAAAGACCTATCTAAAGTGAATGCTAAAGAGCCTAAGCTAATCGTTGAAAACGAAGAGCGTGGCTTGCAAGAGATTCGCTTACCATCGTTCACGACAATCGAAGTATCTGACGGTACAAAAGCAGCACCTGGTAGGGTTCTTGCTCGTATTCCTCAAGAAGGCTCGAAGACTCGTGATATCACCGGTGGTCTACCGCGCGTAGCGGACTTATTTGAAGCTCGTAAACCAAAAGATCCAGCCATTCTTGCTGAAATCACAGGTACTATTAGCTTCGGTAAAGAGACTAAAGGTAAGAAACGTTTGGTTATTACACCTGAACAGGGTGATGCATACGAAGAGATGATCCCTAAATGGCGTCAGCTTAATGTGTTTGAGGGTGAGCAGGTATCTAAAGGTGAAGTTATCGCCGATGGTCCTGAGTCTCCGCATGACATTTTGCGTCTACGTGGTGTAACTGACGTATCTAACTACATCGTAAACGAAGTACAAGAAGTATATCGTCTACAGGGTGTAAAGATTAACGATAAGCACATTGAAACTATCATTCGTCAAATGCTACGTAAGTGTATCATTTTAGATGGTGGTGACACTGAGTTCTTAGCAGGCGAGCAAGTTGAAGTAGCACGCGTTAATATCTCTAACCGTGACCTTGAATTACAAGGTAAGATCCCTGCGAAGTTTGAAATTCAGCTAATGGGTATCACTAAAGCATCACTTGCTACTGAATCATTCATATCAGCAGCATCTTTCCAAGAAACAACACGTGTTCTTACGGAAGCAGCTGTAAACGGTAAGAGTGATGAGTTACGTGGTCTGAAAGAAAACGTAATCGTAGGTCGTTTGATTCCAGCTGGTACAGGTTTTGCGTATCACCAAGAGCGCATGGCTCGTCGTAAACAAGCAGACTTGCCAGTAGAAGAGCAAACAGTCAGTGCTGAAGAGGCAACTCAAGCATTGACCGATGCACTTAATGCTGATCTATTAGGTGGCAACAAATAGTCAACTCAATTAGGTTAGACTAATTGTGGTAGGCATAAACCGCTTTTGTTTAGGCAGAAGCGGTTTTTTATTGTCAACTTTTTAGTCAAAAAAGTAGATACATCGATAGCTATGAGGGGTATAATATCGATATTAAAAGCGCAGTAATAAGCGCTAACCTCTAAATTTTGTGAAAGTTCTATATCACAACTTCACATGGGCATATAGCCGTCATAATGTTAAAAACCAGTCTAAAACATCAAATTTCAGGTATAAAAGACGGTTTTTATTGACAGGTTAATCTTTGCTCATTAAAATTCGGCCACCCATTTATTCGTTCCATGAAAATGGTGACGGGAAAGGGTCGATTTTTTGTATTTTTTCAGTAGTAATTTTAACTAATCAGGAGCTATTTAATGGCAACTATTAACCAGCTAGTGCGTAAGCCACGTCGTAGCAAGGTTACTAAAAGTAACTCAGCCGCGCTTAAAGCTTGTCCGCAAAAGCGTGGTGTATGTACTCGCGTATATACAACTACACCTAAGAAACCAAACTCTGCATTACGTAAAGTAGCACGTGTGCGTTTAACAAATGGTTTTGAAGTAACTTCATACATCGGTGGTGAAGGTCACAACCTTCAAGAGCACAGTGTAATCCTAATCCGTGGTGGTCGTGTTAAAGATTTACCAGGTGTGCGTTTTCACACAGTACGTGGTGCACTTGACTGTGCCGGCGTAAACGACCGTAGACAGGCTCGTTCTAAGTACGGTGCAAAACGCCCTAAGGGCTAATGGTTCTCCGTTAGTAAGGCCAAGCACTTAAGTTTTAATTTTAAATAATTTGTTTTGGGGATTCGCAAAAGCGCGAACCTGAAGATACCGGAGATATAAAATGCCTAGAAGACGCGTAATAGGTCAACGTAAAATTCTTCCAGATCCGAAGTTCGGATCAGAACTTCTTGCTAAATTCGTTAACGTAGTAATGTTAGACGGCAAGAAATCTACTGCTGAAAAAATCGTATATGGTGCGCTAGACGTGGCTGCTGAGAAATCAGGCAAGTCGCACCTAGAAATCTTTGAGTCTGCACTTGAAAACGTTCGTCCATCGGTTGAGGTTAAATCTCGCCGTGTTGGTGGTTCAACGTACCAAGTACCAGTTGAAGTACGTCCAGTTCGTCGTAACGCATTAGGTATGCGTTGGTTAGTTGACGCTGCACGTAAGCGTGGCGAAAAATCTATGGGCTTACGTTTAGCTCAAGAAATCGTTGACGCTGCTGACAACAAAGGCACTGCGGTTAAGAAACGTGAAGACGTTCACCGTATGGCTGAAGCGAACAAAGCATTCGCTCACTACCGTTGGTAATCTGCTAACACCTTTTAAGAGGATAATATGGCACGTACAACTCCTATTGAGCGCTATCGTAACATCGGTATTTGTGCTCACGTAGATGCAGGGAAAACCACCACAACAGAACGTGTTCTGTTCTACACAGGTCTTTCACATAAGATCGGTGAAGTTCACGATGGTGCTGCAACTATGGACTGGATGGAGCAAGAGCAGGAGCGTGGTATCACTATCACGTCTGCTGCAACAACGTGTTTCTGGAAAGGGATGGACGCGCAGTTTGACGACCATCGCATCAATATTATTGATACTCCAGGACACGTCGACTTTACCATTGAAGTAGAGCGCTCTTTGCGTGTACTTGATGGTGCCGTTGTCGTGTTGTGTGCTTCATCAGGTGTACAGCCACAGACAGAAACAGTTTGGCGTCAGGCGAACAAATATGCAGTACCTCGCATGGTATTCGTAAATAAAATGGATCGTACTGGTGCTGACTTCCTTGCTGTTGTGGAACAGGTGAAATCTCGCCTGGGCGCCACACCTGTGCCTATTCAGCTACCAATCGGTGCTGAAGACGAATTTAAAGGTGTTATCGATCTCATCAAAATGAAGGCTATAAACTGGACTCAAGAAGACCAGGGCATGACGTTCAATTATGAGGAGATCCCAGCAGAACTTCAGGACTTAGCCGAAGAGTGGCGTTCTCATATGATTGAGAGTGCCGCTGAGGCAACTGAAGAACTAATGGATAAATATTTAGAAGACGGCGAGTTAAGTGAAGCAGAGATTAAATCTGCGCTTCGCCAACAGACATTGGCCAATGAAATTGTGCCTATGACCTGTGGTAGTGCATTCAAAAACAAAGGCGTACAAGCAGTGCTTGATGCCGTTATTGAATTCATGCCCTCACCTACAGAAGTTAAAGAAATCCAAGGTATTTTAGAGGATGACTCTGAGGCTACCCGTCCTGCAGATGATAATGCGCCGTTCTCGGCATTGGCATTTAAAATTGCCACAGACCCATTTGTAGGTACTTTAACTTTTTTCCGCGTTTACTCTGGTACTGTTAAGCAGGGTGATGCGGTATATAACCCGATTAAAAGCAAAAAAGAGCGTTTGGGCCGTATTGTTCAAATGCATGCAAATTCTCGTGAAGAGATCAAAGAAGTACGCGCTGGCGACATTGCGGCAGCTATTGGTCTTAAAGATGTTACTACTGGTGACACACTATGTTCACAAGAAGCTGTTATCACTTTAGAGCGTATGGAATTTCCAGAACCGGTGATTTCAGTTGCAGTTGAGCCAAGAACCGTGGCCGACCAAGACAAAATGGGTATCGCGTTAGGTAAACTAGCGGCAGAAGACCCATCATTCCGTGTAGAAACGGATGAAGAATCAGGTCAAACGATTATCTCTGGTATGGGTGAGCTTCACTTAGATATTATTGTTGATCGTATGAAACGTGAATTCAGCGTTGAGTGTAATGTTGGTAAACCTCAAGTGGCATATCGTGAAACGATTCGTAAATCGGTAGAAGCTGAAGGTAAATTCGTACGTCAATCTGGTGGTCGTGGTCAATATGGTCATGTTCGGCTTAAGCTTGAGCCTATGGATATCTCGGATGATGAAGCGCCAATTTACGAGTTTGTAAATGACATCGTTGGTGGTGCAGTACCAAAAGAGTATATCCCTGCGGTTGATAAAGGCATCCAAGAACAGATGCGTCAAGGTGTCCTTGCCGGTTATCCGTTATTGGGTGTTAAAGCGACATTGTTTGATGGCTCGTTCCATGACGTAGACTCAAATGAAATGGCGTTTAAAATCGCAGGTGCGATTGGTTTTAAAAATGGTGCGCTTGAAGCAAGCCCAATTATTTTAGAGCCAGTTATGAAGGTTGAAGTTATCACCCCTGAAGGTAACATGGGTGATGTAGTAGGTGATTTAAATCGTCGTCGTGGCATAATCGAAGGCATGGAAGAGGCATTTGGTGGCTTGAAGCAAGTTAATGCACAAGTTCCGCTTTCTGAAATGTTTGGTTATGCAACCGATCTTCGTTCTGCTACACAAGGCCGCGCATCATACTCGATGGAATTTTCCAAGTATGCTGAAGCGGGAAAAAATGTAGCCGAGACAATTATTGCAGCTCGCGCTGTTAAGTAATTTTAGTTCGGTCCGGTCTCTAAGGGCTGGACTTTAATTTCTTTATAGGAATTTTTTAAGATGGCAAAAGAAAAGTTTGAACGCGTAAAACCGCACGTAAACGTAGGTACAATCGGCCACGTTGACCACGGTAAAACAACTCTAACAGCAGCAATCACTAACGTACTTGCAAAAGTATACG
>NZ_CAMAPC010000031.1 GCF_945859825.1 Pseudoalteromonas holothuriae | reverse complement strand
TAGTATGTAGCATGAGAGTTACCTCTTATATGTTTTGATTTAAAGATTCGACACCTTTTATCAAAACGGGTAACTCTCACTTTTTCAAGTTGATGTGTCAGATCTTGTCTGAACTAATACAGCTAATTCAATAAATTGTTCGAGTGCGTCGCTAAGCTCGGCGACACCAGCAGCACTGACTGACTCACCATTGAGGTTATTTGAAATAACTTGGCTAAGAGATGCTTCATCTAATCCTTTGGCGTCAGATTCATTCAATGAAGTCAGTTTAGTGAGGTTTTTTCGTAACCGAGACGCCCCAACTTGCGATGGTGCCCCTTCAGGCAAGCTTGCCATTGTGTTGACGACCTCAAGGTAAGATTTAGCAAACAAGGTTGCAAGCGCCGAGGTATCCTGCTGCGTTTTGTTTAGGTTTGCTTTAAGTTCAAATGTACTGGGGAGCTTGTCAACGAGCTGGTCGTTCGCTTTATCTATCTCTACTTTTAAGCGTTCACGCGATTCATTCACATTCTGAGCAGCTTCAGGTGATCCTTCAGGTTGGCCATCTGGCGCCCCTTGCCGATTGGTCTGTTGATAGGTTGGTAAGCTTGCTCCCACCAAGTTTTGTAGAGACTTTTTCAGGTTCATCATGGCATTATGTAAAGGTAGTAAGCGCGCTTTTTGTTCATCTGACAACTGCCTTGACACATCATCTATGGCTTTAATCGATTCACTGATTTGGCTCACGTTCATCGCGTGTGGTTTCACCTTGTTGATAGTGCTTAGCATAGAGTCCATTGACTGTTTTAAGCGCTCAGCCTGTTGTTCAGGGGTCAATTCAACGGGTGGCTCTGCATTTTTTTGCTCGTCTGACTCTGTACTTTGCTCGTCTGACTCTGTACTTTGCTCGTCTGACTCTTTGCTTTGCTCGTCTGACTCTTTGCTTTGCTCGTCTGACTCTTTGCTTTGCTCGTCTGACTCTTTACTTTGAACTCGATCAAATACCTTAAAAACCGCATCAGAGCTTTCTTTTAACTGGGTGGCTGAGTTATAAAGCTCTCTTGTGCCTCCCTCAAGTGTGTCCCCTGCTTGAATTTTTTCTCGTATTGCTTCAGTACGAGCTCTAGGTGCAGGATAGTCTTCGGGCTTATTAAATCCAGCAGCAGCGTAGATACGCTGCTTAATTTCTTGCGCAAAGCCATCGTAATAACTCGATAAATCATCATCATTCATCGCATATGCTGCGGTTTCTAAGTTATCAACTTGTGTAAGTAGTTGCTCAAGCTTATCGACATCATCAAGGTGTAGGGTGCCATCTTCACTCAACGTTGACACGCTCTGCTCTATTGCCTCAACGGCCGTGCGGATACTTTGCATGTTTTCGGTGTCTTCACCTTCAACGAGCGCATCAGCACTGTCTACATCACCAGTGACTTTTTGCAATACCTCAACGCGGTTTATATTGTTTTCAACTTGTTTGAGGTTGTCTGAGTCTCGCTGCATGACTTCACCTTTTATTTCATCAAGCAGCGCCTTATATTTTTCAAAGTCATCATCATTACCTAAGTCAATACTGCCAAACTTTAACAATGCATTGATGAGCGCGCCCAAAAAACCATCCAAAACCCCGCCATGCCCATTAGACTCTTTGGCCAATGTTTCAGCGTCTTTGATCATTTTATCTATGTCAGATGCGGTGATATCGTCAGGCTTTTTACCCAATGAATTAGCAAGCTCAGATTGAATGCTCGCTTTGCTCGCCTCATTGGCTTCCTTTTGCTTTTTTAAGGCTTTGTCGCGCGATTGTTGCTTACGCTTGGCAAGATCAGTTTTGATTTTTGATAACCGCCCGGTTTTAGCTGGGCCGGATGTAGATTTAGTCATGTTAATTCCTAGTGTTAGGGCGTGGGTCGCTTTTACAAGTCAATGGCAAATATGGGTTTGCACACCAACCTAAAGCACCCAACGTGAGATAGACTCGTTAACGTTTACAGCAACGAGCATTAATTGGGTTATTAGAAAAGGAGCAAAGCGTGACTTGTTTTAAAATATAACAATCACGCCTACTCCCAAATGAAATGGCCTAAGCCCTCGGCACCTGTGCAGACACCCCATCACGGTGGCTCACTGTCTACTTCTACCAACAACGTGTTGGTTAACCGTCATGGTCGTGTTTATAAAGGCGCTTATATTCAGACACAGTCAACGACACCGTTTTGACAGTGTGAGTAAAAGTAATGTGGTGGATAATTTTCAGACAGGTTGGAGGAGGTGGATTAATGGATTGATAAGCCTTTGTTGACGCTATGTATCAGAGCGCCGCTGGTTCATTTTGCAGTTGCGGTTGCGGGGTAACTGCATTCTTAAGCGCGTATGTGACTGCGCTGACTAGTTCAGAAAAGCCATCATTATCTCCTATGCTATAACGGCTTCCTCCATTCTCCGCGTCATCAAGAACTGTTTGACCGACCAGCGACTCCATTTTGGTTTTAACCCACTGCTGATCAGATGCGTCTGTTAGTCTAATTCGTGTTTGGTCACCATAGTTATAACTACTGTCGACCGAACGGGCATATTCACGGGTAATCCAACTAGCGAACTGCTCTACGCCAGTCACATCCGACAGAACATTAAAATTAGCAAGGTCTTTTATACTATCAACTATTCCGCTTAAACCAAGCATTCCACTGGCTAAACTGATAACCCCTTCAATCCAGTCCTTCCCAATTCCAGCAACACCTGTTAAGTCCGATAAAACTACTTTTGTAACACCAACAATCAAGCCAATTAGGCCTTGACCGTATTTATAAATACGAACTAAGGCTCCTGTGTTCAAAAAACCGCTAACTGCACCCTTAAGCTCTTGAGAAACATTCTCTTGACCTTGAGCATTACTCACAATTGATTCCAATCGGTTTATGCCTTCTCTCGAATAATATATATGCATCAGCCCCCGAGCCGCTATAAGAACACTAGAAATCACATCTGGTATTTTAGCCGCCAGTCCAGTCCAGTCTACTGATTTTATAATACGAATTGATAGCTTGACAATCTCATGCAATACCGCCATGCTACCTCGCATCGAAATGCTTCCTGAAAAAGTTTTTCCACTTATATCCGAATGTATGACCATATTTCGTAGCTCTTGCTCCATAGTCGTAGCAAGCTGCAGAGCGCCTGATGCAATCTCAGAGCTGTTGGCATTTTTTGAATGTGGCGAGTCTTTCGCCTCACTGCTGTCTGTTTCAGTCGTAGCATGAATTAAATTAACAATTGCCGTTACCAAGCTATCCGTCCATGAAGGACCCGCAATACCAACAAAACTGTCTATAGCTAATCTACCATATCTGTACCCCTTACTAGTTCTACTCTTAACTATTCCGACTAGATTTCCTCCCGATTGCAATCTATCCAAAATATCACCAAGTGAGTTTACTTCCTGTGTAATCAAATTATTCAGCGCACTACCATCTGATTCCTGAAATTTTTTCCACGCATTACTAAACTCTTCATCCAGTAAATTTTTTAATAATCGATATATTTTCTTCTGATCATCTGAGAGCGTGTTAGCATTATTAATCGCATTATCATAATTTGCACTCCCTTGATCAAGATAAGTCGTTACTGGAGCCGATGGGAAATCTTGTTGGTTATCAATTCCTTGAATAGTGGCTCTCAAAGCCTTGTATTTCCTAGTGTTATCGTCATTCAACCAGCTATCTAGAGCGGAGAGCATTGTACGTTCTATGGCGATCTTGATATCATTTATCTGTATATTTCCCGTAAATCGCTCTCTTAGTTCTTGCGAATGGAATGGCTTGACCTTTTTAGACGTACCTAAACTAGGTTCAAACACAGCGCCTGCTTCAATGATCTTATTTATTAACTCGCCATCCCTTGCAACAACACTGTTCGGCGCTCTACCTTGTAGTTTGTCTTTTATTGCCTTTGCCAGTTCTCTTCTATATGTGTCTTTCCCATTTTCTTTTCGCTTTTCTCTTAAACTAGCTGTGCTTTGTGTTAGCATTTTAAACTCCTAACTGTCTTTAACTTGAACAAATTATTGTTTGATTAATTCCATCATTTTGGTCTACCCCGCGTTAGAGAACACAACGTTCAATGCGTTGCAGTCTTTGTAATAAGGTTTTTTTATTTATCACGCGTTATTGCTAGCGCAGGACGCTAGTCCGTGTTCCAAAAAGTCATGTTTTGGCTCCTCGGTGTAAGAATGTGATTGAGGCTGATAGCCTCGGTTGGGTTATGCTAGAAAGATCCTGACCTGCGTCATGGTGACGACTGTTGTGTCACGGTGACGATTTTTACAGCACGATGATGCTGTTTGATTCAGGGTGACAACTTTTGTAAGGCCCTGACCTGCGTCAGGATGACGGCTGTTACGCCACGGTCACAATTGTTGCGTCACAGAGATGATTTTTACATCACGATGATGCTGTTTGATTCAGGGTGACAACTTTTGTAAGGCCCTGACATGCGTCAGGGTGACGGTTGTTGTGTCACGGTCACAATTGTTGCGTCACAGTGACGACTGTTGTGTCAGGATGACGAATTTTAAGTCAGGACCTTATTGGGTGCTTACCTGTTGGCGTCGCAACTAAACTTTAGCTTTGTAAACCACAATTAAGCCCAGTTTTTCAAGCTTAGATACATCTCCTTGTGGCGTTAAGGTCCAGCGTGCGCCGTCTTGCCCCACTCTAACCGAATTGGTGAGTAAAATGCCTTTGTTACGCAGTATCATGGCATCATCCCCATTGAGCGTTAGGTTAACTTGCTCATCGTTTTCGGTTTCCATGTAGGTGTAAATGGCGTCTATTTTATCGCCATGCATGCCCGGTAGGCGCACTTTGCTTAAGTTAAGCGTTAACTCCTCGCTTTGTTGGTGTACCAAGTCATAAAAATCGTTGGCAAATAACTGTGCAATATCTAGATAAACCGCTTTAGTGTATGGTTTTAACAACGCACGTACCTGATTGGCGTATTCGTTACCACCATTTTTAGCGGTGTAATCTAGCTCGATTTTTACGTCTTTTATCTGGTTGATATCAAAGTTACTTTGTGCCCCTGGTATTTCCAGTTGCCAGTTAGAAACCGCACCGGTGCCTTCAAACGGTAAGTAACGCGAGTCGGCAAAGTTAAGCTCAAATACACCGCTGCTTTGCTGCGTGTATTGGTCTAACTGCGAGACGGCAACATGCTGGTTGGGTCGCCAATTGCTACGTATCGACAGCGGTGCTGTGCCCTCTGGGCTAAGCAAATGTTTCACCGCGTTCACATCAGGTTCCATAACCGTTTTATGGCTTTGTTGCGTTAATATCGCATTCACGGTGGTGCCATCACCGGCTTCAATTTGCACCTTCACGGCTTTTATCTGACGACAGTAATGACTTGGAAAGTCATAAGCAAACATCTCTTCAGTCAATTTAAACTGACATAAGCGTTTGTGCTTTAACGTCATCAAAGCGATTGGGTCCCATTGCGCCAACGATATGGTTTTGGTCACTTCGTGGTCGCGCTGATGAGTGTCTAAATGGGCTTTTTCTAACTCATGTAAGTCAACACTAAGCTGATTTGCTGATTGATGACCCAGCTTACTGCTATCCCAGTAACGGTGCATACCTTGAATGTGGTCACGCTCAGCGTTGGTTATACCACGCTCAAAACGATACGCCACTTCGGATGCTTTGGCGTAATCATGGGCCAGTTTAAAGGCGCGGTCGTGCGCTTTCATTAAGCGCCCTTTCATCCATGCATACAGTGCCGCATTAGTAAATTTAGATTGTAAAAAATAAGCCACTTGCGCGTTGTGTTTCACTTCTTGATCATGTACCAATAGCTCATTTTCAATCGACTTAATGTTTTCATCAGCCCCTTGAATTTGTAGCTTCAGTTCATTTTCTTCGTGCTCAGTGGTGGTTCTTTGCATTTGCCAATCACGCATCGACAACTCATGCTGCGCCACAACCGCGTAAGATTCTGCGTTATAACTGAGGATCTCAGAGCGCGTTTGCGCTATTTTTGCGCCAACACTGGCCACCGCTGCAGCAATTTTGCCTAGGTGCAAGGTGGTGCCCATAGAAAACGGTGAGCCCAACTTTAATTCACCAATGGCTTCGAGCGCCGAAGCCGCCCCTTCTAAGCCAACCGACAAATAGAGCATGTCGCCTGCTTCATCAAAGCTTTCAAGCTGTTTAACCTCGGATGCTAACCAGCCTTTTTCGTCATCAATAAACTCCCCCACAGACACGCCTGGCGTGTGCGTTAGCCAGCTGTCATACTCCGTTTTTTGATAATTCGCCCGTGCTAGGTTTTCTTCTAAGCCTTGTTTACTGAGGTTTGCCTCCTCAAGTCGCGCTTCAATCGCAGCGCGGCTCTTATCTAAGATCACCCCTTCATGTTTTTGCTGCAACTGAGAAAGCTGTTCAGCCTCAAGCTTTTCAATGGTGCCTAGCAGCTCGCCATCAAACTGACTGACTTGTGCCACTAACTCTTTGGCTTTGGCTAGCATAAAGTCAAAGCGATAATATGGCACGGCTGCCGATAACCCAGCAATGGCAGAGGCAACACCGCCGCCACCTGCTACGGCATTCACCAACGCCATGGGGTCAATGGGCGGCTGGAACAACGGCAGTGGTTGCTTAATGCCATTAATATCAAGACACTGGCGAATTTTATGTAAGCGGTCTTCAACTCTGTCCCAGTATTTAAGCAAGTGTTGGTTTTCAGGCACATGGAAGTAGCTGTTGGTTACACTCTCATGCACACGACCGGCAAAGTTCAAGCTGTGTTCAATAACACCGCCGTCCACGTCAAATAGCACATCATATCGGGTGCGCTCATCCGTGTCGGCGCCAAGGGTTTGTAAACCAGAATAATTTGACGAATCACTGAGCACTAAATCGCCAAGATTGTCAGGTCGTTTACCAAGCATGTCGTAGGCAAGCATGTATAACATGCGTGCTTCATTGATACTCTCGCGTGTGTAGCGCCTAAACAGTGCATCAGCCCAATCTATGAGGTTGTCTACATAACCCATCACGATATTTCTGCGATAAGCAATGGTGCGCAGCCCCGCAATGGTATGGGGATCAAACGGGTCTTCTAGATATGCGCGTATCTGCGCAGCCTGAGTTTGCATACTGGCAATACGTGCAGGTAGTTTTCTCACCAATGGCAGTATTTCTTGCTTAACATGGTCAACAACCTCGTTATCACCGGCATTAAAGCTTGTAAGAGCCAATTCAAACGGTATTAAAGCCGTGGTTATATTCGCGTTCACCCCCGCCGAAAATGTAGCATGACCTTGTTTAATCGCATCAAGTTGCTCAGGTGTTAAGCGCTGCCCTTTAAATAACGGGTTAAGTGGCTCAAGTGCATTAATAAATGTATTGGTTGTAGCTGTTAGCTCCGTCACTTCTTTAAGCTGTGCCAGTTTAGCAACGATTGCGTCGATGTCAGATGACACAAACGGCAAAAAATGCCAGTTGTCGGATGCGCTGCTTGGGTCAAAAATCGTTTGATACCAGTGTTTGGCCGCTTCAAACTTTTGACTCTCTGACAAGGTTTGCGCTACCAATGCTGACAAATGATAGAACAACTCCCAATAATAAATACCATTGGCATGCCTGAACTCTAAATGCGAGTCGCTCGGTACATTGTCGTTATCGACGGCCTCAGCATTAACGACAATGCGCGTATCATCAGTTGCCACACTGCCATCTTCATCATCGAGCATAAACCTCGGTGTTTCATCCATTAGCTGCGTTGGCAGCTCCAGCAAACCTTCAACACCACCACTGTAAAACTTTCGTGCTATTTCACTGCCTGTCATAGATGACAGACGTAAAATATCGTATTTGGCGCCTGATAAATCAGGCAGTAACCCAGCAAGATTCGACAAATCCAAATATTTGCCGTTGGCAACAACGCGCGTATGGCTACCATGGTTATACATCAGCTTAATTTGTCCAAGATGTGTTACACCCAACGCATCTTTAATGCTTTGATGTAATATCATAGGCTTGCCATGCACCACTTGGCCTAGGCTATTAACGCGATTAAATAGCTTAGCACTGCCGCGCCCACTGACATACACTGTGTCGTCATCGCTGGCAAAAGCAAACTGCAAGTCAACTTCGCGATTGCCGCTGAGCTGATATACACCATCTTGGTTTTGTGCAATACGTTTGGGATAGCCCGCATCGGCTGCTACATCCGTATCACTCAAGCTAGTGAGCGGCTTTTGAAGTAAATCATCCAGTTCAGAGAGGTTACTATAGCGATAGTAGTGGTCTCCTGTTAGAAGGTAGATAACGTTATTCTTTGCAAAAACCGCGTCAATCTGCCCGTCATTGGCTTTAAGCTCATTGCGTGCAGGGCTCCAATTGGTGTTGTACGGCTGCACCGTATTTATGTTATCTGGAACACGATACCCCTCATCCTCATAAAAACGCCCTCCACCTTTAACTTTGCTACAATCAAACGCGGCTTTAAACCCTGTATAATCCGAGCTATGGTCTGTTGTTATTGATATAGGTCCAAACCCTTTTAATGCACTAATGTCATTGAAGTTGGCGTAGAACACGCGCCTATTACCAGCCGTTACAACAATCTTATCGTCAACGTTGTAAGCCGAATCTATCTGTGCTCCATAAATAAAGTGCTCCAACGAATCTAAGTAAGGGGAATATTGATCACTATTTTGTACATCGTCTGTGATCAGGTTTATCAGTGCTTGCATCACAAAGTCAGTTCGTCGAATGTAACCATCGTTTTGTAATACATAGAACCCATTGTTGTAGTAAAACGCACTCGTAATTGCAGTGCTAGCACTGTGAGAAGAGGCTTCACGGACTATAGATGAGCGACTGGTACCAAGCTTATCCAGCTTGTAATTCGTTGTTTGACTATATAGTTTAAACCTCGAACCCCCTAACTCGTCGGTAAAATACAGCGCATTGGTTTCTTGATGGAATCGCCTTACCTCATTACCGCCATCATTTATTACTTCTACTTGATAGAATACATGTCCAGCATAAGTAAACCCCTTGCTCATATCATTCGGGCTGACTAAACCGCCATTATCGGTTGTATTATGAAAACTCTTTAATCGGTTGACTAATTGAGTTTTTTGGGTAACCGGACCGTATTCTTTGATGTCACGATAATCGTAAACAAGGTAAATTGTACTATCGTACTCAAACACCCCGGTTATTTTACTGACATCAAACAGTGCATCCGTCATCTTAGCCTGAGGCCACAATGGATAAGGCATCGCAGCCATATTGCCATTACTATCCACGGTGCCCCACAGCTTACCTTGAACAAAGTAATTGTTGCCACCATTATGAAACGCACCACTTACTTGCTCTTTTGGTAAATGTATAACGTCTTTATCTTGCCCCAGTATTTTCGGGTAGCCAGTATCAGCTTGAAGTAAATCGTGCTCCTGCCCCTCATTTAAGGTAAATCTTATGTAATCTTTATCACTAAATAGATAAACGGCACCTTTTCCTGAAACTGCATTAGGTGCATACAGCGCTGCATCAATATTCGTTCTGATATCTTGGCGAACTCGACCCCAATACTCACTGATCTGCTTAGCACTGCTGGGCGCAGCGTTACTGACTAACTCCTCATCAGATAAACGCACAAATTGCCCCTGCCCTGTATTACCGCCAAACCAATAGGTTTTATCAGCTGCGGTATTATATACAGCCTGTTGTGCAACACTGCTGTTAAACCAAGAGCCTAGATCGTTGGCTTCTTCAACCTCAATATTACCAATAGTAGGCTTACACAAAAAGCTGCCGCCTTTGTAGTCAAAACAAAGCCATGACAGGTTTTGCCCACTGTTATCTGGCACGTTTAATGCCACGGGCTGCTGAATACGGCTGCTGTCTTCTTTTGGAAAAAGCTTCTCGAACGTACCAATTCCCGAGTTTATCCAATTGAAATCTTTGTCCGCAGCTTTATTGCTTAACTCAACACTTTGATTAGTCTGTGGCGTAAACTCAAAACGGGTGTGATTCTCATAATGCGTCACTGGAATAAACGCCGAATGGCTCAATTGCTCATTTTGCGGACTCTTAATTTGACCACTGCTGTCTTTACTCTCAAAAGCCGAGACTTCAAGGTTGTGCTCATAATACAAAGTGTGTTCAGCATCGCTACCATTTGCTTGATAAACAAGGTTAAAGCCATTACCCGTTGATGCTTTTCGCAACATCATGGTGCGATGTATTTGAGGCGTTATATCTCGCTCAATATGCTGATGTACATTGCCTTTGATAGACCAAGCTTCACTGCCCTGCACTGCCATATAGAAGTAATAAGGGCTCTGTTGATAGTCACGAATAATGTAAAAGCCGTTTTTCTGGGTATCTTTGCCGTCAGTGCCAAAAGGCAACATGCCCTGCAAATAAATCGCGGGCAACTTATCCCCAGGGATGACTCGCTTCATTTTTAGCCTAGACTTGTCGCTTTCTTCCTGTGCTGGTGCTGCATAAAGATAGTAATCGCCCTCTTCAGACACCGCTTTAAAGTACAAAGTTGGGTGATTATGCTCAAAATGTGCCAAACGGTTAACTCTCACGACCTCATCTCTGAGCTTTTTCAAATCGACGGTTTGATCATCTTCAAGCACAGGTAAAATTTCATTTTCTAAGCTACTAAAACATTGGATCTCTATTTTATCTAACCCACCCGATGTTTTACTTTCTTGATGTTGAAAGCTCAGATAATGGGCCGATACCTTTTCTTTGAACGCCTTTTGATAATTTAACTGCTGTGGTGTCGACCACTGCTGGTTGCTATTTAAGGTTGAGTAAAAAAACTTAATCACACTTTGCGTGGCACTATTGGTTTTCTGTGTATATGAAGTATTACTCTCGTTATTTGCGCGGATCTCGACTTTGCTATTTTGTGCTCCCACCTGAACTTGTTCAACACGCGTCCAAAAAACAAAAATTTTGTTTTGAATGAAAACGGGGTAAACCCTCTCGGCATCAATCGCAATATTAACACTCTGCCAAGGTCGCCACACTACTTCACTGGTTTGCCCCTCTACAAAGGTTGCAGTTCGATAATAGTAAGTCATCGGCTGCGTTTTAGTGTGAGCAAATAAGATCACCTCTTTATCGGCACTGTTATTCGGGTTGTCATACACATACCCACCAGCAATAGTCAAATTTGACACTTGAGCATAGCTGTCAACATACTGACCGAATGCTTTGTTCAACGTGTCATTATTTAAGTTACCCTGTGATATTGCCTCTTCAAAGCGCGTAAATAACTCGGTTTTAGTATCCCTCAATTCGGGGCGAATGTAGTTCTCTGGATATAAGAAAACCTTACGATTTGCCTCCCACACGCGGTAGTTTTTAAACCATTCCCAGCGCTCTTTTAACGCTTTGCGAACGTGTTCATTATGACTTTCACCTTTTAATTCAACTTGCTCTAAGTTTAAGAACAATCTATGAAAGTACAGTTGTACCGCACCTATCGCCTCTTTGACTCGCGAGGTTTCCATACACTCGCTCATTTGCACATCAATGAGCAGCTTTTCAGACAAATCTCTCTCATCGAAGATCTCATCATCTTTGTGCAAAATAAATGGCACCATCGCATCTCGTTTGAGTATATTCAAACGATTATGGATCTCGCTTTTCAATATCTTCGCCTGAGCATCTTTGCAATGCTTGCCTGTTAAGTAAGTCAGTAACTTATCAGCTATCGCTTGATTACGATCAAAGTGATATTTAACCCCATCAACCTCAAATAACTCACCGTCTACTTTATCTTGCGCCATATAGCGCGGCATATAGATATCCTGATACACTGATTTAGCACTTGTTCTAAGCCGGTGTGCGAGTGCAAAAATTTGATTGACGCGGTCCAGCCATTCTAAAGTAACAAACTGCTCATAATCACCTTGGTTTGGCAAAAAACCATTTTTTCGTTTCAACCAAGTCAAGTCCTCAAGATCCCAATCATACATGGCCGCTATTTTTTCAAAAGGCTTATCAACATAGCCTCCGTGATGCTTAAACATCGCTGTTAAATCATGCTCATCAGAAGCCTTTTCATTGAGCTTCTTAAAGCTGCTGATCAAGGCTAAATCTTGTAAACGATAATCAGCCCATCGACCCCAGCGAGAAGCAAAGGTTTGTGGATACAATAGGTCTTTATGCGGGGTATACAAACAGTGATATTGGCCTGTCGGATAACGTACAAAGTTGCCATTCAGAGATGGGCCTTCACCAATATTTGCCCCATTTTGAACCAAGTAAGTGTGTCCTGCAAACGTAAAGGCTCCATTCACACCCTGTTGAAACTCTTGAGGTAATTGTTTAAACACTTCGCTTACGTGCTGAGGAAATCCGGGCTCAAAATATAGCTGTTCGGTATCAGCATAGCGCAATACTTGATCGCCTTTTATGATGTATAGACGGCCTAAATCATCAACAAACGCTCCATCAAAAACACTTTGTGACAAACCACCTTCTAGCTCACCCATTGATGATTGACACAAGGGGTTAGTCAAAGATTCAGTGTCGATTTTCCAATCACTCGCAATGACCTTGGCGATACTTGGCATGGTTAGCTCAACATACTGTTTGCCTTTAAACAAATACAAGTGACCATCACGGCCAACCGTTGCACCATCAATATCACAGTGGAAGTCGGCATGTAGTTGCCCACCTTTACCGATATCAGTCAGTAAACTCTGTGCTATTGATTTGGGGTAGCCCTTGTCGGGATGTTCATAGTCACAGTTTGAATAACGCAGGTATTTATCTTTACTAAACAAATAGGTCGCGCCCTGATAAGTGACTGCGGCATCGATTGACTCAGTTCTATCAAATAGGTTAGGTAAATGGGCCAACATGTCCAAAGTAACGGTTCTTCTACTATGCTCACTAAACACGAAGCATGAGTCAGGCTCATTGTTGCCATGATTAAGGAACAAATAGGTTGAGTGACCATTGGAAATAATGCCGTTGATAATGGTGTGGCTAATGATAGCCGGCTCACCATGACATGATGGCATCTGCTCAGCATTCTCATTCGACGTATACTGCTTCACAATGTGCGAAATGGTTGTCGCAAAAGAATCTGGTAGTTTAGTAAAGCCTGGCTCTTTATTTAGTTCTGTTTCAATGAACTTTGGATATCCCTCATCCATATGGCAATAATCGTCACCCGTGTAGCGGATATAACGGTTACCTGAGAATAAGTAAGTGTACCTACTTTGATAAACAAAGGTCGCATCAATGTTGGTGAATACCGACTTTACAACGCCTAAATAGTCTTTATATTCCCTTTGTGCTGTCAGACTTACACCTTGTTGGTCTAAGTCGTATAGCAAACTTTGGAAACAATGTTTACCCAAAAAGTAAATTCCATCCATAGCGTCACCATCAGGAACAATCACTGAGCGTGGATGAATATATACCCCCTGCAAATGATCAAAAACCTGCTCTTCACATTCAAGGATGTCTCCCCATAGATCTGCTATTGAAGCTGGTTTAGTCCAATGAGCAGTATTTGGGTCATAATTCACATATTCGCGCCCTTTAATAAATACCAGCACCTCTTTTTGATGACACTCAGAACGATTATTACGTCGTCTAAAGCCATCACTCTGCATCGTAGTTTTTTGCAATTGCGATTTGTTGAGTATTGCATCAGGCATCAACCAGCCATGATCCTCTAAATACTCGGGCATCTGCCAATCATGGTTATTTAAATAATCGACTTTAGTCTTGTACATCCCCTCGCCATCGCAGTGCTCTAGCATCGCATAGCGTCTATTGCCCGCTTCATCTGGGTGTTCAAGTAAATAGGTGATGCCATCAGCAGTGTAGGCAATATCAACACGGTGCAAACCAAAATCATCAGACACACTTCTAATGCCAAGCTCAGTATTGTCAGTCCAAACAGGTGTATTTGGCGTTAAAAACGGGTCGACTTGCTCATCGTAAATCACATATTGCCCACCACTGAACACGTACGTTTTATTGTCATAATGGATCACACTGTCGATGTGATTGTGTTTTTCGATGTTATTAGCAACTTTGGCCCACTTATCGGCGACACGCTCACCCTTATCTAACTGTTTATCGTAGTAATAGGCATGTTCACCTTGCTCAGCAGATTTAAAGTAGTAGGTGTTACCATCAGCACCTTCAAGCACCGTTGTCAACGCAGTCTGATCTTCTTCATGTAACAGCTCTATTAAGGTTGGAGCGCTATCGTTAATGCCCAGCTGATAACCTTCCAAGCTTGTAAACTGTGCCCAGTCGGAGCCATCACACATGTATATATGGCCGTTTTCCATTAACACGCATTGAACACCATCAATTTTATTAAGATTAAGGGCATACTGCGCATTAACCAGTCGGCTATGTGAAGCGTCCAAGTGCGGTTGCATCTGCCTGTCGTATTGACTGTCATTTTGTGTCGATACCACTTCAATGCGATTGTCGATAAACAAATACACATTACGCATATCGGCAAATGCGGCGTCTAGACGTGCAAGCCAATGCACATCTTGCTCTAAGAGCACAGATGATGTCTCATTAAAATGCTTAAAACGAGGCTCATCTTTGAGTTTAGTAATAGGCTTAGGGTAATCCGCGTCGAGCGTTGTTAACCATTGTGACGATTCAGCAACACGACTGTCGTTAAATTCACTGCGATAGCGATAATACCTATCACCACTAAACAAGTAGCTATATAGTCGAGTATGAATGATTTCATTGTCATTCACGTCAACTTCTTTCTCTTGGGCGATTAGAGACATCGCAGCCGTGACGATAAAGTCAGCACATGGCGTCATGCCTTGTTCGAGTGCATTTTGGGCAAAGCCCAAAGAGGTACTTTTTGGATAATGCGCATCAATTTCACAATAATGCGCATCAGAGAAGCGAACATATTGACCTGCACTAAACAGGTAAGTTTTACCGGTTTTATCACTGAATGCGGCGTCAATTTTATAGTGAAACGCATCAGGCAAAGCAGGCCATTTATCTGCGATTAATTCAGGCTCTGCCCACCAACGATTAACATGGTCGAAATAGGTAAAATAGCGTCCGCTGAATAGATAGGTTTTTTTATCAGGCGCATTAAATACAGCATCAACACCTTTAAACTGCTTTTGTGCATCAACGTCATCCCCAGTCCAACTATCTGGTAGATTCCACCAATGACTGGCTGTTTCTTGCTGTGCTTTGGGATAACCTTCATCCGGTGTGCGATAGTCGTTAGTAACATAACGTATGTACTGCTTATGATCGTCAATTTGACCAAATAGATAAGTTTTACCATCCATCACAAAGGCAGCATCAATGGTTTCTAAGCCATGCCAATCATCGGCAATGGGCTTTGGAAACCCGGCATCAACCACACTTAAATCTGTACCACTGAACCGGTAATACAGGTTGTCAACAAATAAGTATACTCGCCCATCTAATCCAGTGAGTGCTGCTGAGACATTGAAAAACTCCCCATCAGCACCGCTATTGGCTATCGTCTGTGTATTGTTTGGCCAAATGTCTTTTGTTTTGCTCACTACTAGCTGTGCAGGCATATCGCCCAATACCACAGTGTATTCGCCTTTGAATAGATTTAACTTGCCATCATGACCTACAAAAGCCGCATCAATACCTTCTAAAAATGCCAGCATATTGGTTTCAAAGCGATAACCATCGGTAGAGTTAAGGCCCATACATGCAAGAAGATAATCTGTAATTTCCAGCGGATAGCCAGACACAATTTCTAGTTCTGGATTTTCAATGCAATCTTGGTAGGCAAACACCTGATCGCCAGAGAATACCGTCACTACATTCTGCATGAAAGGGTCAGTTCCGTTCTCGCCAGACTCCTCGCTACCTTCACTCGCCAAATCATTAACAAGCAGTGGATTTTTACCCACGAAACAGGCATCAACTCGATGACCTTCAGCTAGGCGATTTCTAACCTTACCCCATACGTCACTAATTGCACGACGCGTTTGTGGTGCATCACTGGTGACAAAATAGTCATCTTTAAAAAAGTAAGTTTTGTCGTCTAGACCTTGAAAAGACGCGTCAATGTGACAATCAAAAGTCTTATGCAACGCCTCACTTTGTCCTTCTTCAGACCAGCTCTGCGCTATTACCTTCGGATAGCCAAGGTCCGGTTTTTTAATATTTTGCGGGTCGGAGAACTTCACATATTGACCGCCACTAAACATAAATATGGCGCCCGTTGTGTCTGTATAAATGGCATCAACTTGACTAAAATCTTCATACTCCATGTCGGTTTGACCCCACTTACGGGTCAACTTTTGCCATGGTTTTGCCATCAAACCGTGATTGCTATCATCTTTTTCAAGCTTCGGCGTCATCACGTAATATTCATTATCGGCGATAACCACATTACGACCCATTTTATCAACATAAGCCGCAACGACGTGGTCGAAAACGAGTCCACTTTGGGTATTACCAGTGAGTAAACTGGCAAGCTTATCATCGTCAGTCTCCACTCTTTCCAATGTTGATGCGTCATACTGCCAATAGCGAGCATAGCTGTCTTGATGTTCATCATTCTTGCTCAAGAATACATAAATGTAGCCATCCGTACTTTCTAGCAATGCATCAATCGTATCGATACGTTTGGTGTGACCACTACGCAGCATAACTTCAGGTAGTGCTAAGTTGACGGGAAACTTCTCCACTAAACTCTGATCTCGAAAAGCAATCGCAACCTCATCTTCGTTTAAGCCCATTTTTGCAGCAAACAAAGAAAATTGTTTAATCCTTTTCCAAGTGGATGAAAATAGGCTATCTGCTGGCATGACACTTAACGTATCATCTAACCCAACCGTTGAGATAATCGGTGCTAACCAATTTTCAATATGCTGACTATTATTAAACAACTGTTTACTAAGCTGCATCACCGTCATTTCTTTTAACGATAACGTTTGTGCCAGTGTACGATAGACTAAACGCTGCTGTTGCTCGGCAATAGACTGATGTTTTTCTATGATTGCACTTTGCAGCGAATGCGTATTTCGAGCAAGTTCATTGAGCACAAAGAATAGATCTTTGTTAAAGTCTAAGAAACCTTCAACTTCAAATGATAAAGCGTTGTTAGCATTTAAGAAAAAATCAACTTTATCAGGGTGGACTTCTAGACTCGGTTGTAAGTAACCTTGCTCCGTTAAATCACTGACAAGTTGGTCATACTGTACTTGTTCAAATTGCATCGACTCCAAACTTGCATGGGTGAATCGATAGTCATTTAACCCAGTAATGATACTTTGTATGCGCTCAAATACCGTTTTGTTATCGCTTGGCTTAAATGGCCAATGTACATCTAACTGCTCAGCGTTCGCGTCGTCAGAGAAAAAGCGCAGTGCGTCGGTCGTAAGTCTGCCATCAGTGAGGTAAAATTGACTAAATACAGCATATACCCAATCAGCAATGAGGTTGTCTGCTATGTCCTTAAAGTCTGACAGGCTAAATTCTTCAAATTGCTGTTTTTGCTTTGCAACTAAAGACTGTAATGCTGCAATGATCTGTTGCGTGTAAGGATAAAACTGTACTTCTAATAGGAAGTTATCTGCGCTTAACGCGATAATTGCCTGATTATCAACAATGTGCATTTGCTCATCAATGTAATCATTAAAATGCAGATTTTTGAGCAAGTCCTCTAGTTGACTCTCATCTAACTTAAGTTCTGAAAACACCCCTTTAGAGACTTTGATTTTAAGCTGCTTAAATTGCTTCACTCTCACGCTAATTAGAGAATAAACTTCATCAGCATGCGCTGTAATTTGAGAATTGATTTCGAATAGCGCAAAGTTCTCGATAGATTCAAATGTAGCCTTCTCAATGATATTGCCGTCGTTATCCAGATATCCGTTAAATATAAGGTTGTCATAAAGCTCGTTGCGCTCTTGGGCCAGCATCCCTAATTCATCTAAGTCAGAAATATGGAAACCGTCATCAGGATTAGTTACCACATGCTGTGTTATAAGATCATAAAGAGGCTGTTTAAACGCGCTGAAATTGGTTTGCAAATGGAAGTGTGCTTTATCTTGTGGAAAATCTGCTAACTGTAATGCACCATCGGTATTTAAATAGCCCATCAGCACTAGATTATCGAAGATCTTCTGCGCTACCTTCTCTTCTAATCCCAAGCCAAGAAAATCAGCTTGATCAATCATATCTAACTGCTCAGTCACTTTGAGTGAAGCTGTCTTTGCAGCATGCTCATCAAACAATGCAATTCGATTATCGCTGGACGCAACCAGTGTCCCTGACATGTCATTGTTCACTTCATGCACAATGCGAGCAGTGCGTTCATCAATCTCATTTGAAACATAGGCCATTGCAGATAACAGTTTATTTTTTACTTTCTGGTATAGGCGATCAAACCCTGCAATATCTTTTTCTGATTTACTATTTGTATTCACATAGGTTGTAGGATCTTTTAATTGTGCTTGCGTCAAAACAAGCTTGCGAGGCTCTTTATTACAAGTAATTGTAAGTAACTCTTTTGCAGAAAAACCATTATCTCTAATGTACTGCGCTACTCCTTGCAACGCTTGAATCAACCAGATGCGATCAGATACTGTGTGCGCGTGAAGTTCGCTTTCTCTTACAATATCAAAGCAATTTTTAGTATGACTCGCAAAGCGAAAGCAATCATATTTATACTGCATTTGGTTAATTACAGCGTCGTTCTCAAGTACGTCGAATAATGTGAAAAGTGATTCAATGGTTAACTCAAGACAATTCGCCAACGTCGTTACACGATACAGAGTATTGAGAAGATTAAACTCTTCATTAGGCCCGTACCACAGTTCAATGTAATCGTTATGATCAGTAATATGTTGGTTAAGACGAGAGCGAAATCCTGTCACAATCGTTTTGAGCTGTTTTTCAGAAATACCCAATTCATTAACGATACGGCGACGATAATTTTTATTGTCTAACGATAAAATATCGCCAATTTGCCAAGTAATTCTATCAAATCCTAGATATTGCTCTGGACGCACTTCACCAATATAGGATTTGTCTGACAGAGCACAAAGACCATTGAAAGTACGATTGAACAAATCTGAAGGTTGCACGTCTCTACCAAATCCACAATTGTTGATGCTACTAAACAATGTACAAACTTCATCTATTGGCTTAGCAAAACGCATATTCAATGTTTTAATGAAAGACAATGTAACTAAGGCAGCATGATCTAACGTGCAATTGCAGCAAGTTCGAAGGATCAATTCTAATGAGTTAAAGTCAATACTAATTGCATGCGACAAGCGAATAACACGGTATGCGCGATCTAGCCAACTAATCACAGACAAATCTGTAGGTATACCTTGGGACCAAACTAATTTATCTTGCTGCTCATTGAACTTGAACCAGCCCCCAAGACCTTGGTTCAAGTACAAATCTTCTAGTTTGACTTGTTGACCCAAGATATGGTTCGCTTGTTCTTCTATGTTAAGCGGTCCATAGACTAGGCATTCTAGCTGATTATGAGTTAGCCCCATCGCAGATTTCAGTTCACTAACATCAATCTCCTTATCTCCTGGCATACCAGAAAAATTACCATCTTCATTTATAGATAAGTTTTTTAGTATCGAAAGTTTGTGGCCAAAACTTTCTTTAATTATTTCCGCTATATCGGGGATTGTTAGATTAACTTTATTTAATAATACCCATGGTGTCGTCAATAAAACATTTAGATTACTAGAAAGACCTAATTGCTCTTTTGCAATTGTATAATTTCCCTGCGAGTTAAAACCACCTGCATATGTTTTGTATATCTCCTCAGAACTAACTGAAAGATACTCTAAATACAATTTCACTCTTTCATTATGATATTCAAATGGAAGTTGATTTGGCCAATCATTATTTTTCAATAAGTTAAAAGCTTTGGATTTTAAATCTATATTATTTACATCATTATCAACAAGTTTATTAACCTCAGCAATTAATCGTTCATTGACTATATCAAGATAGGGTAATAGGTCATATGAATTGTCGGCATCAAGCTTAATTTTTTCAATAATATCTTCGCGTCTTTGACCGAGCTTTTTAAGGTCATCAATGCTATCAGGGTTGGTTTCAACATCGACTAAATGAAGTAAATCAGTAAGATAAGCGGCTGGTGAATATACACTTCGAGCGTTATCACCTTGCTTAAAATTAAGTGGCCCAAATAGCTTTTCGTAATTGATTCTTTGGTCATGATTATTTGACACTGTTAACTCCTAAATTGGATTTACATTACACCTAAAAATAAAATAACTGTAAGAAATAAAAACCACATTTATATTTAAATACAATTATAAATAATTAAATTGACATTTATTTTATGGCAAAAAAGGAAGAAGTTTTAAATTAGATAAAACTTAAAGGTTGGAAATTAAAATCAACACAATCTATTATGAGCAAATTTACTTTTAACAATATTAGAAATAAAAACCCAAAAGTAACTACTTAATATAATCATGTTAATTCTAAGTAAATATTACACCAATACTGGAGCTTAAACAGGTCAATAATGACCCCACGGCGGGATCGCACTTTGTAAACTTTGAACAAGAGGCGTTGTTTCCTAAATAATTAAACTTCTTTGATTTGGTGTGATCAGATCATTAAATGCCTTAACCCATGCCTTCAAATGAAGAAGAAAATTAGGAATTGGTCACATTACAATCGTGCTTTAGTTCAACGCGGCAACATCAATATTTGGCTAAGTGATAGCGCCATCTCAAAGTTGCAAAATACCGAAAAACACGGTGGCCGAGGTCGTTCAAATCACGATTCTGACTTAGCAGTTGAAACCTGTTTAACCTTAAGGGCCGTATTCCATTTGCCACTCAGTGCTTTAGAAGGGTTTGTAAATTCCTTGCTCACTATGATGGGTACTTCGTTGCAATCACCCGGTTATAGCTGTTTATGCAAAAGCAGCAAAACACTTGATATGCAATATAGAAAGCGCGCAGGCAAAGGTTTCATAGATATCGTGGTCAATAGCACTGGCCTTAAAGTGTACGTAAAGGTGGATGGCATGCGAGAAAACACCGTGCGAATAAGCACTGAACATGGCGAAAATTGCACTTGGTCGTAGATGCGACAAGTCACGATATTGTGGGTGCTGAGCTATCGATGGTCAATGTGTCAGATGGTGGAGCTATTGCCGATTTAATCAGGCCTTTGCGCAGAAGTATAGACAGAGTCACAGGTGACGGTGCGTATAACACACGTAGTTGTTATGAGGAGATCGCAGCAAAAAACGCGATTATGCGGGTGCCACCAAGAGACAATGCCCAATACTGGGAAAAAGGACACCCCAGAAACAATGCCGTATTTATGATGCACCAAATAGGGTTATCGCAGTGGAAAATCAATTCAGGGTACCACCTTCGTTCACTAGCCGAGATGGCAATGTATCGTTTTAAGCAATTAATGGGTGATAAGCTAAAAAGTCGTCAATTCAATAGTCAGCATACTGAAACGATGATTAAAGTGAAGGTAATAAATAAAATGACTGGGTTAGGTATGCCAAAATATCAGCAACAGAGTTAAAACTGAGAAGTTGATTAGTAGTTAGCTATTTGATCAACAAAGCCTCTGTGGAAAGCAAAATTGAATCTAGCACTCTCAACACACACTATGGTGTGCGTTGGAATGATTGGGGTTGGGGAATGCAAAGCCAAACTACAGCCAAAGAATACGACGTGGGCATTTTGGTTATTGATGTGATTGATAATGCTTTACAACAATTAATTGACGCGGTGCCAAAGAAGGTCGATTACGTTCAAAGCAAACGCCAGAGCAAAGAACGCTTCAATCAATGAAACCGTTTCACAAATCTTACAAAACTTCCCGCCTAAACCGGCGTACTAAATATAATAACCGGACTAAGTTTAATAACTTGGCTCGATTATTTTTTGTCGTAATAAGTTAATAACTTATCCCCCTCCTCAGGGTTTACTCGGGAAATGGCCTCAAGCATATTGCGCAGCACTTCTCTATCGTAGTGATTAACAATGTTTCTATTTATATCGCTTATTATGGCGTATAAATAGCGATATATTTCCTCACTGACTAACCCTTTACCACTAGTAACAAACAGCATGTTTTTAAATGCTTCCAATATATTTTCCATGACAAAAGCATCGCTTCTTGCATAATGCCTAATCGGTGTGAAATTATCATGCAGTAGTTCATTTATTGAAATTTCATGAAAAAACAATCTACTGGTAGCGTTTTTTTGCACACTAGAAACACTAATATCTTTCAATTCCATACGCTTTATTAATAATAGACTTAACATGTCAATGGCTTTAACTGCCGAGCCAGGATCGTTAATACCTGGACTCATTGCTTTAACAGCAATTTCCGATATTTGCGTCATACCATAGCTATAATGATCACTAATATATTCTTCTACATAAAAAATGAAGCAAGATAAAATTTCTTCAACTAATTGCGTGTCATTGTTTATTGGCTTATTACAACGCAGAAACGGGTAACCTTTAACCGTAAAGTAGCCCTGCTTTACACAAACATAAAGGGATAACTCTTCGCGTGCCAATATATTACATAACTGCTTAGCCTTAACCCCTTTAAAGTATCCACCGGTGTTACTTTGTAGTTCATGCCACTGTTCAAACTTACCTGAACTCACCTCATCTTGATTTTGGTGCAGTTCAACTAACGCATTCATTTCATACTTTGTTCTTGAAAATAGACTATTTAACACACTATCTACTTGAATAGTTTGTGAAATAGAGTGAATAAAATACACAAAGCATACAAGAGATGCTAACCCCTGTAAGAGTGCGAATAAAATACCTAAAGCGGGAATATCTAAAATAGTATTATTACTTGATACATCATCAATATTTATCAACATGATTGTTGAATAAATGATACTCCCCAAATAAAATCCTAACACCAACTGGTGTGATTTTTTTGATATCAGCCCAGGCACAAGACGAGGCGAAAGATTCATACTGGCAGTATTAAGTACAACCATCACCATTGAAAAACTAAAAACGGTGAGTGATATAATACTACCAATTAAAATACTTAGAATCGTACGGGCATTTTCAACACTATCAACAAGAATAAATGAAAAACGCAGTTCGAACTGTTTAACTGGTTCCAAGTATTCAAAAAACAATGTAATTAACGCAGAAACTAAAAATACAATGGCAATTAAAGAGGGGTAAAATGCAATGCTGTTAATAACTTTGCGATATGATTGACTCAGGCTATGAAATTTTATCATTTTTATCCTTACAAACTGGTCACTAGATGTATATTATCACTGTCTTACGCTTTGTTTTCCTGTTTTTCATCCTTATGTTTATAAGGTTCAAGTAATTGAAAAACCAAGTACCCAACGGCGCTTAGCACCAACGCAATTTCATAACGACTATATGCAACCGAAATCCCTATAGCCCCAGTGAGCCAAATTCCAGCAGCCGTTGCAGTTCCCTCAACATGTGCATCGCTTTTGTAAATAGCCCCTCCACCAATAAATCCAATGCCAGTAATAACCCCGTACACAACCCTCGCTTGAGCATCACCTGCAGAAAAAACATCTATACCAACCAGCACAAAAGCACAGCAGGAAATGGCAACTAATGGAAATGTTCTTAAACCTGCACTATCGGACTTATATTCTCGGTTAATCGCCAATGGTAAAGTTAACAAAAAAGCAGTCGCAATCTGTATAAGGTGAAATAACACTAAGGCGATGTTGATTTCAAAGTCTATCATTTACTAATCAACTTAATTTTTATTCAAGGTATACAGTAAAAGCAAGTTTAGTTCCAATTCCACTTAATGGCATGAAAACTGCTGTAACAAAATACGACTTAATAAATAAGGAATCCTAATGGACTTAATTCGAATCATCTTTTCAATCTTATTGCCACCGCTTGGTGTGTTCTTACAAGTTGGCCTTGGCGGGGCTTTTTGGCTGAACATTATTCTCACGTTATTTGGCTACATTCCTGGAATAATTCACGCAGTGTGGATTATAGCGAGAAGGTAATTAGGTAACTCGGGTAAAATTTACTGTGTACAATTTATAGTACTATGTAAATTTTACCCTGCCACTTTGTTATAAGGTGACTTAGCTCGCCCCGCATAAACCATTGAGAGCTATCATCAAGCCTTTGACAATTATTATTGCTAAGTATACAAAGTCGCGTAAAATCAATAACAAAACTATTAGCCAACGGCCTATGCAATACTTACTAACCTTTTTTACATGCCTAGTTGTAATTTCAACCCTACTTCCGCTATCTAACAATACACATTGGATTGTTAGAAGTATGGACTTTCCACGTTTACAGCTTGCTACCTTGGCGTTTTTGACAGTGATTATTCAAGCACTGGTATTAGATTTAACACAAGTGATTTCTTGGGTGCTCATGAGCATCACCCTTTGTTGCTTAGCTTGGCAAATTAGTTGGATACTCCCCTATACATCTCTTTGGAAAAAAAAGGTAAGGCACTGCGAAAACGACAACCTTGATAGTGAGATATCTATACTCACGTCTAATGTGCTTGCGACAAACCGTAACGCCAGTGCATTAATTAAGTTAGTACAAAAACATCAGCCAGATATTTTAGTCACGCTTGAATCTACAAAGTGGTGGGAGGAGCAACTACAAGTCATTGAGGCTGATATGCCAAATAGCATCAAGTGCCCGCTCGATAACCTATACGGTATGCATGTGTACTCTCGACTCCCATTAGAGAATGAACAAATCGAATTTCTTATCGAGGACAACATTCCTTCAATACACACCACCATTGTTTTAAGAACGGGAGATAAAATTAGAACTCACTTTTTACACCCCGCACCACCAAGTCCAACAGAAAACACTGAATCAACGGAACGAGATGTGGAACTTATTTTGGTTGCTAAAAGTTTAGCTGACACCACACAACCTGTCATCGTGACGGGCGATCTCAATGATGTTGCTTGGTCTAAAACCACACATCTATTTCGCGAAATTAGTGGCTTATTAGACCCTCGAATTGGCCGTGGCATGTTTAACACATTTCATGCTGACTACCCATTTTTTCGCTGGCCGTTAGATCATATCTTTCATAGCCATCACTTTGAACTTAGAGATATTCAAAGGTTGCCCTCTATTGGCTCTGATCATTTCCCTTTGTTGACCAAACTATCTTTTAATCCTCAAAAAGATAATAACCAAACAATACCCAATGCAAGACCTTCTGGTATTGAAAAAGCAAATAATATTGCTGACAAGAAGCCTGCGGATAAAAGCGATGTACCTAACCCTATTAAAGATTAATAAAGTGCAACTGATTACAGTTAAACCATATGATCTAATTTGAAATTAGAGTACTTTTACAAAATTGCTCTAATTCAGATATTGATTTAATCACATGTAAACTTTTAGTGCTGGATGTTTGTGTGTTGAGCTGCTCTAAAAACTGCTTATTCCAAAATGTAGGGCATAGCCTTAGTGTTTTGAAACTATTGATGGTGCCCTGTACTACTGAGCTTCCATCAGGCCAACCTATGGGCTTTTCGTAGAAACTTTTAAACAACCGCTTTGTCACTAACCAATAGCACGTTAAATAAGGTAAATCGATATAGATTAATGTATCCGCAGCTTCTAAACGCCGTTTAAATGCACTAATTGGCCCCAACCCATCTATTATCCAGCATTCATTAGCTAAAATATCATCATGAATTGCGTTAAACTCACCTTTACTGAGGGGAACACCACTTTTTTTATAGTAAATTGAGTCTAATTGGTGTAGTTGAATTCCAGTTGCTAAAGCCATTTTTTGACTTAGTACAGACTTTCCGCTACCAGGTTTACCAAAAATGGTTATTTTCTTCATACTTTTGCTAACTCCCTTAGCCTTATAAATCCGTATCAAAAATCAAGTTAGTACATTAGATAAAATGCATCGGTATTAATAATTTATTATCGTCTGTTTGTATATTATACCAATAGCATAAATAAATAATCAGATATTTTGACTGAACAATAGTTTAGTAACCAGACTAAAAAATTGAGGTATGTCGTTATTCTACATTAGTAACTTCTAACGAAGTTAATAAATCGTTTAGATCGTTAGAATGAGCAGTGTTTTAATAAAATTGGTGTTACATACAATCTGTGAACAATATTTGGAGAGTATAAAATTACCGGGTTAGCGTTTCAAGCTCATTAAGAATAGCAATCGCTTCAATAGCTGTGCTTCCACATACCCACTCTGTTGCTTTAAAATCATGACAAACTTTTGGTCGTTCAGGTTTACCAAATAGCTTACATAAATTATCATCAGTGAGGTTTTTACAACGCTCTCCAGCCTCTTTACCATTAGGGTGTAGAGGAAAGCTAGAACTTATACTTGGCGCGATACAGCACGCACCACAATGTAAACGACATTCCATATTTTCAACACCCCAAGTAATAAAGCGCGATAGTTTAACAGGTTTGTGCAGTTCTGCTAAGTACTTTAAAAAAGGCGTTAAGTTCGTCATCAGTAATCGAATCGAGCGATTTATTAAAATAATGACTGAGTTTTAGTAAGTGCGCGCAATAACTTTTACCTGTTTAATGAGAGTGTTCATTTTTGACCTCTAAGTTGTTAAATAACTCAGAGAAAGTGTGGCTCAAATGCTGAGAATAGGATCTCCACGTAGCGGCTTAGTTCAACGCTAAGCGCCACTGCGTTACTGTCACAGTGACCGAAGGGAACGAGTTTAGCGCCTTGTTAGCCGTCTTGCCCAAAATCAACCTCGGTGTCTTCTATAAGTGTAAAATAGCCGCCTTTTTCTTCGAGTTGAAGCGCAATTGAAATATATACAGATTGCCCTTTTTCGGGTTCCTCGTTAAAGCCTGCGCCAATTGAGAAAGACATTTTTCCTTGTAATTCTTGTGATAGTGAGTTTTGCGTTTCCTTGAAATTTTTAACTGCAAGTTCTGAAAGCTTAAATGTGTATTCAGTTTTTGCAGGTTCGGATGACAAGAAGCCTTCTTGTGCAGCTATCTTATCCCGCTTTTCGAGAACGAGTGGAAACGTAAAATTCCTGAGTCCCTTTTCATTTTCCAAGCTGAGACTCAGTTTAATTTTTTCCATTTTTAGCGTGAAAGGTTCTGACAACCTTATTTTTGAACGTATTTGAAGAGGGTCTAAAATAACAAAGCTTTGTTCGTCAAAGTTACGATATTTAAGCATAGTCGAGATAGGAATGCTCGAACAACCAAATAAAAAAAGAACTATAAAAACTAAAAATAACTTTTTCATTATCTTTCCATGATAGACGGCTAACTATTTAGTATTTATGCAGCACGTTGTTTGTGCTGCATAATCGCTTGTTGGACTGAGTCGCTACCACTCGGTACGTCAGAGTTGGTGTTATTTATGCTATGGGAATTTGCTTTTAGTGGCGTAACTTGTCTCGAGCTTATTTTATCAGCTTGCCTATCGCGCTTAAGCTATTCTTGCATGACTCAGTACTTTTTATCTTGTCATTAGAGCTAATTTTCGCTGCTTTATCAATGATATTTTCACCACACACGCACTTTTTAGCCCGAACACTTAAGCAGGTTATCGCGTTGATATAATTCAGCAAGCTCTGCTGCTAGCTCGTTCGTGCTAATTTCATTATCTCTTCACTTGAATTGATAATTTCTTTAAATCTTAAGACCCCGATTTTGCATACTTCACAAGGCCATTGAGAGATTGATAACGCTGATTCTGCCTTTACATATATTGGGTCTGTAATCCTCTTGAGTAACGCCAGATTAAGGTTAACCGATGAATGTCTAGTGGCCAGCTGTATCGACTGATTTAGGCAGCGATGAATTCGTAATAAGAGACCCTCAATATGTGTTTGCCGTAAACGATTTTAACGGCTAACCGACATAGCGAAGTTGAATAGATTTAAAAATTGCAGATACAAATTTAGCTGCTTAAAAGCAGCTAAAAAGAATCGTTATGCTTACTTGACCGGAGAAGGTTCATATGCATTAAGTGCCGTTACTACTTGTTTAATCTTATCATTTCTTTTGCAACAATAGCTGCTGAAGGTAAAAACATTGTTGAAACAATTCGCTGATCGATAACAACTTCGTGTTTGTCTTTTAAAGTTTGTTTGTTTTGTGCAATTGCACCATTTTTATTTAACTGACTTTCAACAAGAAATGGTAATAGAGATCCTTGTTTTGCCCATGATTTAGATTTTTCTGTTGAGTTTGGAAAACCAGCAACTTTCTTACCCTTGACGAGAAACTCCCCCGTAGATAAAACAACATTAGCAAAAGCACCAGCACCATGTCCGCCGCCACCAATAATACCACCCGATTCATATATTTTTGCAATAATTGACTGTAATTCTTTATTATTAGCAACATCAAATAAAGGGCCATAACCACCACCAATATAAACTCCCCAATAATTACTCGGTTCAATTTGATTTGAGATAAAAGTGTTATTTGCTTTGTCCATGAAACCTTCATATTTAATGGTGTAACTACTGATACCTAGAGGATCCATCATGAATTCAACTTTTCCTCCATCAGGTGAAACAAAATCGACCTCGAAACCATGACTTACAAAAATATGGTAAGGCGGTGCGACTTCCCATAAGTTATTTCGCGCATCATGCTTTTCAGCATCACCCATATCAATCATGTTTGATGTAATAATTAGTACTTTTTTCGCAGGAACTGCATTTACACTAACCGAAATGAATAATATTGTTGTGAAAATAATAGAAATGAAATACTTCATTATTGTCCTTAATAAATAATTGTTTAATTGGTTAAGATGCATCAAATTGATAAAAAGTTTGAATGATCAGGTGTATTAGTTCAGACAAGATCTGACACATCAACTTGAAAAAGTGAGAGTTACCCGTTTTGATAAAAGGTGTCGAATCTTTAAATCAAAACATATAAGAGGTAACTCTCATGCTACATA
>NZ_CAMAPC010000030.1 GCF_945859825.1 Pseudoalteromonas holothuriae | reverse complement strand
CAAAGCAAGGAGATGTCAGGTTTGAGATAAGCGCAGAGGGTGAGCCAGAGCAGGTTTACTGTCGTGGTGTATTGAGCATGGCTACGTCATCGGCATGTGCAGCAATAGACATCACGGCATTACGTGAGCACCTACCGCAGCAGTTATCGGCGGAAGAATGTTACAAGGCGTACAGCGCAGCGGGACTGGAGTATGGTGCTGGGCACAAAGGGATCACGAGATTATATATAAGCCCAGAGCAAGTATTAGGTCAGTTGTGTTTGCCGACAAGCTTAGAAAGGGAGCAAGAAGCGTACTGTTTACACCCGTCGTTGTTAGACTCAGCGTTGCAAGCGAGCATAGGTTTATCACTTGCAGCGGGTCAAGATGGTGGAGCACAGGTGCCTTTTGCACTAGAGCAAGTGACGGTTTACAAGAGGTGTCCACGGCAGGTGTGGGTACTGGTAGAGCAAGCGCAGGGTAGCAGTGAGCAACTGAAGAAACTGAATATTACTTTGTGTGACGAAGATGGACAGGTGTGTGTACAGTTGATTGGTTTCAGCGCACGTGCATTGAAAACGCCTGTGGCACCAACTCAGAGAGAGCGTACTTCGTCAACGACAGTTACTACAGCACCAGATAACACTCTATTGTTGTCCTCATCGATGTCGAGAGTGCTGAGTGATATGGAGCAAAGTGACACGGTTTTGCCACAGACAATTTGTTCATTCTTACCGGTGGGCGTCACGCCAGATAATGCAAAGGTGCAATATGAGCAGCATGTTCTGACACAAGATATAGTGTCGGCTTACAACGCATGTGCGCATACAGTGTTAGAGGTTGTCCAACGACTACAGCAAAGCAAGCAGGAACAGTTATTACAGGTATTGGTTCCGAGCGAGGGAGAGCAGGCGCTATTACAAGGTATTGCAGGGATGTTAAAAGCGACAAGCATCGAGTCACCCACACTGCGTACTCAGATGATTGCGGTGGACAGTACTTTAGATGCTGACGCGCAATGGCAAATGGTGAGTCAGGCCGCGAAGTATCCACACGAAGTATGTATCGCAGTGAAAGGGCCAACATTATATGGTCAGTCTTTTACAACACAGACTTTTGAAGCATCAGGGGCCACGCCGTGGCGTGAAGATGGAGTGTACCTGATAACAGGTGGTCTAGGTGGGCTAGGGCGTTTGTTGATGAACAAGCTACGTCAATCAGCACCCCAGAGCCAGATTATTTTAGTAGGACGCAGTGATAAAACGCAAGATGAGCTAGCACAATTACCAACGGGTGTGAGTTATCATGCAGTTAATATCAGTGACCAAGAAGAAGTGCAGCCATTACTGGCACACATTCAAAAACAACACGGTACATTGCACGGTATATTACATTGCGCGGGCGTGCTAAAAGATGGTTTATTAGAACACAAAACTGCAGCGGACCTAGAAGCTGTTTTTGCATCGAAGGTAGCGGGTTTGGTAGCGCTAGATGAGGGCAGTGCAGAGATAGAGCTAGACTTTTTTGTGGCGTTTTCGTCGTTGGCGGGAGTGACAGGTAACCGTGGGCAGGGAGCCTATGGCGCAGCGAATGCGTTTATGGACCAATACATGGCGGCACGTTCAAGGCGTAGCTCAGGGGTAAGTAGTTCAATTGCTTGGCCACTGTGGCGAGACGGCGGTATGAGTATGCCAGCGGCAATGGAACAGAAGCTGTTTGAATATACGGGTATGCGACCATTAGAGAGTGAAGCAGGTTGGCAGTGTTTGTGTCAGACGCTAATACAAGCGGTTGATAAAGCGGTGGTACTCAGTGGAGATACGGCGCGCTTAAAGCAGATGTTAGGCGCAGCGTTGTCAGCCCCTAATTCAGCCCCAAATGGGCCAGTGGCAGAACGAGCTATATCAGAGGTAGCGACAGCAGGATTGCAAGAGCAGATCCAACACTGGATGCGTACGGAGGTGGCCAGACTGTTGAAGATGTCACTGGAAGATGTTGATGTAGAGAGTGAGTTTTCGGAGTTTGGTTTTGATTCGATAAGTCTCACGGAGTTTGGAGAAGAGCTGGGTCGTGATGGTGCATTAGAATTATCACCAACAGTATTTTTTGAATACCCAACAATAGCAAGCTTTGCAGAATACTTAGCACAAGAACACAGTGAAGTGTTTATCAAGCGGTTTGGTGTGGAGGCACTTCAGCCAGTGCTTGCTCAAGCGGAGCCTGCTAACGTGGCCTACGATGTTGCAACAGAGCAACAGAGTTTACAAAAAGCCGAAGTGCTAACACACTTTCAAAGTCCAGATCTTACTGAGCAAATACAAAGCTGGATGCGTTCCGAAGTTGCTAGACTGTTGAAAATGTCACTGGAAGATGTGGATATAGACAGTGAATTTTCAGAGTTTGGTTTTGATTCGATAAGCTTGACAGAGTTTGGCGAAGAGTTAAGCCGAGATGGCACATTGGAGTTATCACCGACGGTATTTTTTGAATACCCAACGATCGCAAGCTTTGCAGCGTATTTAGCACAAGCGCATAGTGATGTATTTATCAAACGTTTTGGTATTCACATGCAGCCAGGTAGTTCTTTAGTTGTTGAACGCAAGGTGGCTAATACAAGTGTTGCTGTGCCTGTACAAGAGATGAACGCCAGTCAAAATGTTGATGTAGTGGGTCGTATGACATGGTTGTCTGAACTCTCTGATGTACCAGCTAGAACTGAGTCATATGAATCGCCACGACAAGAGAAAAGGAAAGTTGCTGTAATAGGTATGAGCGGTTGTTTCCCAGGTGCTAAGGATATCCAAGAGTATTGGGATAATTTGTGTAACGGTAAAGATTGTATCAGCGAGATCCCCGCCAGTAGATGGAATTGGCAAGAGCTAGAAGAGCGCGGCGTAACTAGCATGAAATGGGGTGGCTTTATTGAAGGCGTTGAGTTCTTCGATGCAGGTTTTTTTGACATATCGTCACTTGAAGCGCAACTTATGGATCCTCAACATCGGTTAATGCTTACCCACGTTTGGCAAACCATAGATGACGCTGGATATGCACCGCATCAGCTAGCCGGATCTGATACTGCAATTTTTGTTGGTACTGCTAACACAGGGTACAGTGAGTTGCTCACCTCAAATGGTTTGTCTTCAGCGAGCATGGTGCCGTCGATGGGACCTGCTAGGGTGAGTTATTTACTCAACATTCATGGCCCAAGTGAACCGGTTGAAACAGCTTGTTCTAGTGCCTTAGTGGCAATTCACAAAGCGGTAGAGTTGATAGGTTCGGGCAAAAGCCAGATGGCGTTTGCTGGCGGGATTAATACGTTATTATCTCCTTTGGTACATGCATCTTTTGACCGAGTTGGTATGTTATCTTCAGATGGAAAATGTAAATCGTTCGGTCAAAACGCGAATGGATATGTTAGAGGCGAAGGTGTGGGGGTGTTGCTATTGAAGTCGCTATCCCACGCAGAGCAAGACGGCGATCATATTTATGGCGTGATCTGTGGTTCTGCGGTCAACCATGGTGGGCGTGCAACGTCACTGACTGCACCAAACCCTAGAGCGCAGGCACAGCTTATTGAAGCTGCGTATAAAGACGCAGGAGTCGATCCTCGTACTGTTGGTTATATTGAAGCACATGGCACGGGAACTGATTTAGGTGATCCTATAGAAGTGAATGCTTTGAAATCTGCATTCAAAAATCTTTACGACAATACAGCAGACCACACGCAGCGGCAACAAGACTACAGTGTTCCTTACTGTGCACTGGGTTCTGTAAAAAGTAATATCGGTCATTTGGAATTAGCAGCGGGCGCTGCAGCTATTATCAAAACTCTGCTACAGGTGAAGCATAAAACATTGGCGGCTAGTTTGCATAGTGAGCAGGAGAACCCCCATGTAAAACTGGCTCAAAGTCCATTTTATTTGGTAAAAGAGACACAGCCATGGCAAACGCTTACAGCGCATGATGGTGCTGTACTACCACGTAGAGCAGGGGTTAGTTCGTTTGGCTTTGGAGGGGTTAATGCCCACATTGTTGTTGAGGAGTATGTGCCAAAATCAGTACCAAGACGAGTCGAGGAAAAATCATACCTCATTGTAATTTCAGCTAAATCTCAAAGGGCACTTGACCGACGTATAGAAACGCTTCTGCATGGCATTGAACATGCCAATATCAGCGAAAATAGGTTATGTGATGTTGCTTATACTTTGCAACAAGGTCGAGAAGCTATGCCATATCGCTGGGCATCGGTAGTTAGTAATTATAAAGAGCTGATCGGAGCCCTTAGAAGCAGTCAAGAACAACGACCAAACTTTGGTGTATTACGTACAGAGCAGATACAAAGTAAAGAGATACTAAATACTTTATTTAAAGACGATGGTTTTAGTTCACTACTAAAAGAATGGATAAAACAAGGGAAAGCGCAAAAAGTACTTGAATTATGGGTCAGTGGCATGGCTATTAATTGGCAGGAACTACAGGCTGCAGATGGTTGTCAGCGTGTCAGTTTACCAAGCTATCCGTTTGAAGAGCAAAGGTATTGGTTCGATGATCTTATTCAGTCACCAAATTCAGTAAGTTTTAAGCAGACCAAGCCAGTTGTTGAAAAAAGCGAACAAGTTGAACGGGTTAAAATATTAACTAAACCAAGAAATGACATTGAACGCGAATTGTTGGTTATCTGGCAAGATTTGTTAGATAGACAAGATATATGTGTATTAGATAACTTCTTTGACTTGGGTGGTAGCTCGATTCAGGCATCACTTATGGTAACGCGAGTTAAACGTCGACTGAAGCTACAACTAGATGTTGCTGTACTATTTCAAAACCCAAATATTGAGTCTTTAGCAGAAATGCTGAAACAGGCACATACTTGCGATGACGAAAGTATTCCTGCTCAAGGTTTAACTCAAGGACCTTTGTCATTTGCTCAGGTACGACTTTGGTTGAGTGAGAAGATTATTGGTCAAAGCAGTATTTACAATATGCCAATGACACTGCGTTTGAGTGGTTTCTTAAACTATCAGGCGATGAGCAAGAGCTTGGAAGAGATTGTTGCACGTCACAGCATATTACGAACCCGATTTGTTGAAGAACACGGTGAGCCAAAACAATGTATCGATAGCACTCAAAGCTGGTCAATGCAATTGGTTGACAAACGCGATGTTGAGCATGAGCAAGTCACTGCCTGGGTGCAGCATTGGCATAGTCAGCCATATCAATTGGATGAAGAAAGTGGTTTTCGTGCTGCGCTTGTGATTTGTGCAGAACATGAACATCTTCTATTGATCAACATGCATCACATCATCTCCGACGGTTGGTCGATGCAAGTACTCAATTATGAACTCAATGCCTTGTATCGTGCTAAAGTTGCAAATGAACCTTTAGCGCTTCCTGAGTTGCCGATTCAGTATATAGATTATGCAGATTGGCAACATCAAGAAGCTGATAATGGCGTGACAACAGCACAATTATACTATTGGAAAACAGCGCTACAAGGCATGCCTAAGGTATTGTCCTTGCCACTTGATTATCCGCGTCCAGCAATACAAAAACACCAAGGTGTGAATTTTAGGTTTTCATTTGGTGAGCGGATCAGCGTGTTAGTATCGCAGTTTTCGCGTCAACATCGTGTTACACCATTCATGAGCTTACTGGCTGTGTATTATGTTCATCTGTATGAACTAACGGGCCAGTTGGATATCGCTGTAGGTACTGCATCAGCTAATCGAGGTCGAACAGAGCTGGAAGGACTTATTGGGTTTTTTGTCAATACATTAGTACTTCGAGGCCGGATTAAAACTGAAATGACATTTGATGCATTGGTGGCTCAGGTTAAATCAACAACATTATCTGCATTTGCTAATCAAGAAATTACTTTTGAACAAATTGTTGAGCACTTAAACCCGGAACGCAGCACGAGCTATTCACCTCTGTTCCAAGTGTATTTTTCTTATGTGGACTTAGATCAGAAAGGGTTTGATGCTCAACCGACATGGGATGGCTCTGCTATTGAAGATATTGCGGTTGAAATGTGTGAATCACAAAATGGGGTCATAGCACAGTATGATATGTCACTGTCTATTTCAGAGTCTGAATCTGGTTTGCAGGGGTGCTTAAACTACGACATAGATCTGTTCTGTGAGCAAAGCATTGAACATATGATGAATGATTATATGGCGTTAGTTGAACGATTGCTTAGCAACTCAGGAGCTCCTCTTGGAGTTGGCTCTAGAACTATTACAGATAGCCAAACAAAAGCGCCAAGTTTAACAGCGACTCCTCCCGTATTAGATTCATTTATTAGCCGTTTTAATGCGCAAGCGCTGCGTACACCAAATGCAGATGCATTGGTGGTCGATGGTCAACGCTATCGTTTTAGTGATGTTGACAAGCGAGCGAATCAAGTTGCGCATTATTTAGTTTCGCGGGGAATAAATCGTTCATCAAAAGTTGGCTTATATCTTAAGCGAGAATCTTGGTTGATACCCTCTTTGCTTGGAGTTTTGAAGGCGGGAGCGGCATATGTCCCCCTTGACCCAGAGCTTCCCGCCGCACGTCTACAGCTAATTATTGAACAGGGTGAGTTAGACTTAGTGATCTGCAATATACACCAGCCTAAGGTGTCTGTGCCATATATGGATATATCGAATGTTGATTGGGAAAAGTTGCCCAATACCACTTCTGATGTGACTGTGGAGCCTCAAGATAATGCCTATATTATTTTTACATCAGGCTCCACAGGTGTACCGAAAGGGGTGGTTATACAGCACTCTGCGTTGGTCAATTTCATCGATGGGCTGCGTGATGTTGTTGGAGTGATAAGTGCGGAAAGAGTATTGCTTAATGCATCAACTGTTTTTGATGCATCAGTACAGCAAATAGTGCAATTGTGCCTCGGTTCTACATTATATCTCATAGATGAAGAGACGCGTTTATCACCGCAGAAAATGACAGAGTTTCTCATTGAAAATCGAATTGAGCGGATGGACTGTACGCCACAGCAACTGAAATTGTTAGTACAGTATTGGCATGCGACGCACTGTCCTACAAATCTACGTACAGTATTGGTAGGTGGTGAAGAGCTGGATCAAGTATTGTGGCAGCAATTGAATCTACTGACAGAACAAACAGGTTGCCGTTTCTACAATATGTATGGTCCAACAGAATGCACTGTTGATGCTACTTGTGCTGTAATACATGAACATGACGTGCCAGTTTTAGGTCAGCCACTATCGAATATTGACTGCTATATCCTTGATGAAAAGATGACTATGTGTGGCCCGCAAGAGATCGGGGAGCTGTATTTATCGGGTAAATCGTTAGCGTTAGGGTATATCAACCAACCTGAACTAACAGCGCAAAAGTTTGTACCTAACCCATTTTCCAATGTATCTGGTGAGCGTATGTACCGAACCGGAGATTTAGTCATGCGTTCAGATGATGGGCAGCTTATGTACGTAGGCCGAAATGACCATCAGGTAAAAGTCAGAGGACATCGAATTGAGTTAGGTGAGATCGTTAATGCCAGTAAGCGTTTAGTGGGAGTTCAAGATGCAGTTATCGTCACTAATAAGCAATTGATAAATGCCAAGGTACGTGCTGGTACTTTAGCAAAAGAAGAGCACCCTAGTGCTGTTGAGCGCCTAATTGCTTATATTTTACCTCAGTCCGGGGTAGATACATCATGCTTAGAGAGTGAAACATTACGCTCACAACTAAAAGCCAATTTAATGGATTATATGATACCCAACGTTTTCGTTACAGTTGATAGTATCCCACTCACGTTAAATGGTAAGGTATCGCTGGCGGAACTACCAATACCCAATGGCGCCCTGCAAAGCAACAATTCATATGCTAAGCCGCAAAGTGTAATAGAGAAGCAATTAGTACAGTTGTGGGAAGATGTTTTAGGTGTTAAACCCATAGGGATAAACGATAACTTTTTTGACTTGGGTGGGCATTCATTATTGGCTGTTCAAGTGATCACACGCTTACAGCAGCAGCTACCTTACAGTACCGACGTAATGGCTTTGTTTGCAAATCCTACGGTGGCAAAGCTGGCACAACATCTATCTCAACATCAAAATAACCACACAGTGGTTGAGATAACAGCACAAGGTCAGTCGCAAGGTCCATTGTCTCATGAGCAGTTTAGGCTTTGGTTAAGCGAGAAAATGTTTGGTAATAGCAATGTCTACAACATGCCAATTACTTTGCGGTTAGAGGGTGCATTGGACATCGTAGCGCTAGAACGTAGCCTTGCAGATATTGTGGTTCGTCATAGCGTGCTTAGAACGCGATTTGTGGAGCATAATGGTCAGCCTTTGCAAGTTATAGACTCAAGTGAAGATTGGTCATTAAAGAAAGTCAATAAGAGTATGGAAACAGATGAGGATATAGCCGCATGGACTTCACGTTGGCATCAGTTAACCTATAAGTTAGATATAGAGTCTGGCTTTAGAGTGGTTTTAGTGGAGCGTAGCGCCAGTGAATTCTTGTTGCTTGTTAACATGCACCATATAGTGTCTGATGGATGGTCAATACAATTGTTTAATTATGAGTTAAACGTTTTGTATCAAGCTCATGCTCAAGGGCAGCAGCCAAATCTACCACGTTTGCCCATCCAGTATATTGACTATGCGTTGTGGCAACATAGTGATATCGCAAAGACAAAAAACTCAGAGCAGCTAGAGTATTGGAAGCAGACCTTGACTGGTTTACCAACGTTACTTTCGCTCCAGACGGACAAACCACGTCCTGCAATTCAGACATTTAAAGGTAGAGATTATGCTTTTGATTTTGGTGCTGAACATAGAACATTGGTCGAGGCGTTTGCGCAGCGCCATAAAGTTACGCCTTTTATGTGTTTGTTGGCTGTATTCTCGGTTCAGTTATCGCTACTCAGTGGGCAAAATGATATTGGCGTTGGCACCGCATCGGCTAATCGTCATAGAAGCGAGCTTGAAGGATTAGTAGGTTTCTTTGTCAATACTCTTGTATTAAGAATACAGCTCACGCAACAACAAACATTCCATGATTTGGTTGAACATGTGAAGAAAATGACCGCAGGGGCATTTGCAAATCAGGATGTAACTTTCGAGCAAATTGTCAGCCATTTGAGTCCTAAGCGAGATGTGAGTCATTCACCACTTTTTCAAGTTTACTTCTCTTATGTTGGTAAGGACCAAACACAGTTAGTGAATGAATATGAACAACCAAACCAGCACGTTACATCTAAAGATATGTCAGTTAGTTCAGTGGATGTGGAAAACACAATTGCGCAATACGATATTTCTTTGGTTGTGACTGATGACGGTGAGGGGCTTAGTGGTACTGTCAATTTTAATACCGACCTATTTGAAGAGCATACTATTGCCAAGTTGGCTGAGCAGTATGGTCGTCTTGTGAAGAGGTTATTCTCCTCACCAGATGATCCGATAAAGCAAGGTATTGATGCCGAGTCTAATGAATGTGTTAGTTCAGCGCTATTAGATAATCACAGTGTCGCTGCTGAGCCCTCTTCTTTTTTGAAGGAGTTTGAAACACAAGTTGAACAAAACGGGCAGCAGATAGCCTTAACTGATGGTGAACATCATGAAACATATGCAACCTTGAACCGAAAAGCTGAGCAGTTTGCTAAAGGCTTAGTGGCGCAGGGAATTGGTCAAGAAACTTTTGTTGCCCTATGCATGCCAAAAAGCTACCGACTGTTAATTGCTCTACTAGGGACACTAAAAGCTGGTGCTGCCTATGTGCCAATTGATTTGAAGCTTCCAAAGCGGCGGCAGGTGCTTATTATCAATGACTGTAAACCTAAACTGGTCATTACTGATGGTGTTGATGACACTCTTAATGAGCATAAATTGGCTATTCAATATGCCGATGTCTTCGCAGCATCCAAGCAGGAGATTGCCTTGCCAGAAGAGGTTTTGGCGAATCAGACAATGTATGTTATTTACACTTCTGGTTCCACAGGGGAGCCAAAAGGCGTAGTCAATACGCACGGAGCAGTGAGTGCTTTTGTACATAGTGCTGTAGATACGTATCAGATTTCAAAAGACAGTCGAGTGATGCAGTTCGCATCAATTAGTTTTGATGCTGCAGTTGAAGAAATTTTATGTACCTGGTACGCCGGTGGTCGTTTAATTCTCAAACCTGATGAAGCTGTAATTGATTTTGAGAAGCTAGAGCGACTATGTGTGGAGCAAGAGATCACTTTATTGGACTTACCAACTTCGGTATTTCACAATTATGTGAGCTGGAAGCGACAGATTAGCGAGACAAGCCCCTCTTCTGAATGGCTGCCAGCTTGCGTTGAGAGTGTTATTATAGGTGGTGAAAAAGCTCAAATTGAGTTGGTTAAGCAATGGCGTTTAGCCATGCCGCAATGTCGTTTATTCAATACTTATGGCCCGACAGAGGCCTCTGTTGTTGCTACTGTTTTCGAGGTTACAGACGCCAGTATTTTAACAGACGTTCCAATTGGTAAACCTCTGAACGGGGTAAGTATTTACGTACTAGATGGAAACTTAGCATTGGTCGGTGATGGTGAGGTAGGTGAACTATATATTGCAGGCAGCACATTAGCCCGTGGGTATTTGAATAAGCCTAAAGCAACGGCGAGCCATTGGTTAACAAATCCATTTTCAAACGATGCAGGACGGATGTATCGAACTGGTGATTTGGTGAAAAAGAATCACAATGGCGATCTTGAGTTTATGGGACGTGTTGATAATCAAGTCAAACTCAGAGGGTTTAGAGTTGAGTTAGGGGACATTGAGGCAGCATTGTTACAAAATCAAAAAGTAATACAAGCCAAGGTCATGCTTTTGGAAGATGCTTCTGCACCTAAGTTGGTTGCTTTTGTACATACTCATTATCAGAAGCTTGTAAAAACGCAGTGTGACGATTTACGTGATTGCTTGGCAGCAATACTACCCAACTATATGATCCCTGCACGCTTTTATGAGGTTGGAGAATTACCTTTAACAACGAATGGTAAAATTGACACCCAAGCGTTATTACGTTATTCAAAATCTGATCAAGAGTGTAAGCAAACGGTAGTTCAACATGATGATATAGAAAATCGGTTACAGCATGTTTGGCAAGATCTACTCGCAACAGAACACATTGATATTCACGATAACTTTTTCCAAATCGGTGGAAGTTCATTATTAGTGATGGATTTATTTGAACGCATAGATCAAGAATTTGGTTGCAAACTTAACATCAATACCATACTAAGCAATCCGACAATTGCTGGGTTTGCAAGTATACTCAGACATGGTGCCCAGCAAGGTAACGATAACAGCAGTTTTACTCTATTGCGAAAAGGGGTGGAACAGAAAAAGGCAATATGTTTACTGCACCCAATAGGTGGCACTTTATTGAGTTATGCTGCTTTAGTAAACAATTGGCGAACTGCATTACCTATTTATGGTTTTGAGTCTCCAGCATTAGACCGAACCAACGATTATAATTTTACCAGTGTTGAGTCAATAGCAGAACATTATGCCGATCAATTGCTAAGCGATTTTACAGGAAATACTGTTACTTTAGTTGGATGGTCGTATGGCGGTGTTTTATCTTATGAGTTGGCGAAAGCATTATCAGGAAGTAGGATATCTGTTGATTCGGTTGTTATGCTGGATAGTTACTATGATATTACTGATTTATTTGGTAATGAAAATGTATCGGCTTTAGTTACAATTGCTTTAGATATGGGGATAAGTTATCAAAGTCTCATCCCTTTGCTTGTACAAAATGATTCTTTTGAAACCACCACTCAAAAAGTCTTTAATATTTTGAAGGAAGATAGAAAAATACATGAGGAATTTTGCTTATCTAGTTTTTCACATCATTTAGAAGTCGTTAAGATGCAAAATACAGCGTTAAATAACTATACACCAAAAGAAGGCTACTCAGGCACCGTTCAGTACATTAAGGCAAGTGAAACTGAACGTTCTGAAAAAGTCTGGGAACGGTATATTGAAGATTTAGAAGTCACCGTTATACAAGGTGACCACTACAGTTTATTTAAGCCTCCAATGATGGAAAATGTAATAGAGATTCTTAATAAAAGTCTTAAATTGGCATAGTTTATATATGACGATGATATATAAAGATGAATAATATTAAGAAGCTAACCAATAAGTTGTATTATATTTATGATGAAATTATCACAAGAAAAGAACCGTGTTTTCATGGAAACTCAGGCGATTTACAACAGATATAAGATGTTTCGAGAAAAAATGCCTGTTTATCCCTTTAAAACTCCAAATGGAGAAGTGATCTACTTTGTTTCAAAATATGAAGACGTTGTTCAAGCAATGAAAGACAAGCGTCTGTCTAAAGTGAATCCCAACACATTGGGTAAGGATATGCTTATAAAAAAGTATCCATTTACGAAGAAATTTGACAGACGTATTCAAGACTTAGATCCACCAGAGCATACTCGACTAAGGAAAATGGTCAGCAGTATGTTTCAAGGTAAGGGTATAAAAGATATAGAAAGTGACATAAGAAAGACGGTTGTTGAGTTATTAAATGATCTGCCGAATAAAAATAGTGTCGATATTGTTCAACATTTTTGTATCCCTTTTCCGATCATTGTCATTTCAAAAATTCTTGGTTTTCCAGCGAATGACTTTGAACAGATCTCTGAATGGTCGCATGCTATGGCACCTTTGCTGGACGGAAGCTTAGGGAATGGTGCTATTGCAGGGTTTAAGGCATTTGAAGAACTGACAGTGTATTTAGAATGGTTGATAGAAGAAAAGAGAAAGAATCCAGCAAACGATTTAACTTCATTATTAGTTAACGTAAATGGTGAGCAATCTCTTACTGAGAATGAGATTTTCTCAATGGTGGAAATTGTCATGAATGCTGCTCATATGACAACTTCAAACTTGCTCAGTAACGGCCTATTTTTGTTGCTAACCCACCCTGAAGCCTATGAACGTTTAACATGGGATAGTGCGTTATTACCCGATGCGATTGAAGAAATGCTGAGGTTTGAATCTCCAGTGCAAGCTATTGACTACTACACTAAAGAGCCCATTGAAATTGCAGGAAGGCGGATAGAAAAAGACAAACATTTAGCCCTGCTAATTGGCTCTGCCAATCGTGATGAAGCTATTTTTGAACATCCAGAAGTATTCGACATTACTCGCTCTCATAATAAGCATATTACTTTTGGAGGTGGTATTCATCTTTGCTTAGGTGCCCTGTTAGCTAGAACAGAAGCAAAGATTGCATTTGATGTGCTACTAACGCGCTATCCAAAAATGAGGATTATAGGTCCACAACCGAGTTATAGAGATGGTTATAATCTTCGCGGCATTTCCAATCTACACGTTTCTCTTTATTAACATCAGGATACCAAACCCGAAGCGGATTGGCCTCGGGTTAATAGTTAAGATATCTTAGGTGGGTAGTTTTTAAAAATTTGTGTCACTTTAGTAATATTAGTATAAAGCAGTGGCACATGATTAAGCGATAAGCAATGTGCTCTACAAATGCCACTTCGTCAGGTTGAGGAGGAATCCATCTCATTGCTTACGTTTAAACTGCCGAATGTAGATTTTTAAGATCCCTTCTTTGCCATCGTATCCCAGCGTCTGAATTTCGCGTAATAAAACCGTAGCGGGGATCCAATAAGGCTTAGCAGCCTCAATTCGTTCTCGAAAGTAAGGTTCAAAGGGTCTAGCTTTGAAGGCCGAGCAGACCTAGGGCCATAGTTAGGTGTTCGAGCAATATTTCGCAAATAACAACGAACAGTAGTGCGAGCGATACTGAGTTGACGGCTAATGGATCGAATACTGTGTTCTTGTTGATGTAGTACATGAATATCCACTAGTGACTCCTGATTTAGCATTGCATCTTAATCACCGTTAGACGCTTACATTTTAAAGGTTGAAATAGTATTTATTTTGTATTTATATAATAATTTATTATTTTAAGTGATGATTGTTAATGTTTTTCAGATTCTTATTTTGTATGGTTAAGGTGGTTTTTTTGATTTATTGTTTCATTTAAATCAATTGTCAGTCCATTTTCAAGTTGGCTTTTTATTTTTTAATTTATGTGGCATGAATTTATTGCATGTTAATGTTTTTATGGTAAATAGATTAATTGCTTTAATTTTTGTTTTTTATATGTTTTATATTCGTTCCCTTTTCTGATTACTTTATTATAATGTTTATATTGGGTTTATTAATTTCATATATGATTATGATTTTCATATGGAGAAGGAAATGAGGTTACAAAGTATTTCAATCGTTATACCAACCTATAACTCTATGCTTTTGTTAAAAGAAACGTTGGACTCGTTGCTACTTCAAACGTTAAATAGAGAAAGGTTTGAGGTAATTGTGGTAGATGACGGGTCTTCAGACGGTACAAAACAAATTGTTGATCAGTTTAGAAAACTTTTAGATATAAGTTATTACTATATAGAAGATAAAGGGTTTAGGGTTTCTTCTGGAAGAAATCTTGGGCTCCATTTCGCAAAATACCCAATCACACTATTTTTAGATAGTGGCATGATCGCGAATAAAGAGATGTTGTTCTCGCACTTAAATGAACACTTGTTCAATAATAAAAAAGTAGCTATCGGAATGTCGTATGGTGTAGAAGAGTTTTCTTTAGTTAATGCTCAAGCACTCAATAATATTTTATTGAGTAATGGTTTAAACGAATCCTTTAATAAGCTCAAAGATATACCTAAACTGTACGATTGTCGATATTCAACCGTACAGAGTATAGGGTTTGACTTAAGCGTGTCATCTGCGCCATGGGTTATTTGTTGGGGAGGGAATGTTTCGGCTAGAACCAGCTTTTTACGGCAAGTTGGCGGTTTCGATGAGTGGTTTAACTCGTGGGGTGGAGAAGATGTAGATTTAGGGATCCGATTATTTAAAAATCATGGACAGTTTGTTGTTTTGAAAGAACAATGCGCAATACACAAGCCACATCCTAAATTTGAAGAAAAGAACAAGATAACCTCTAGAAAAAATATCGATTATATAGTTAGAAAATATACAGATCCGATGGTTTCATTACTTACTTGCCATGACTGGAAAAGTATTATTGAATTAAGTGTTGAAAGGGAGATATTAGTTTCTTGTTAGATGAAAAACCATGCGCTAGCATATTAAAAATAAATAATTACGCTAAGTTTAGACAATATATAAATAGAGGTATTATTCTTGGTGGAGTAAATGAAAAAGGTGCCTGTATTACTTTTGACGATGGACCGTCAATTTATAGTTTTTCAATGTTAAATATTTTAAGAAGGCACAATGTAAAAGCGACATTTTTTATGCTTGGAGAGAAAATAATTAGTAACATTGATGTTGTTCGAGAAGTATTAAACGATGGACATGATATTGCAGTTCACGGGATGCACCATATTCCAGTCACAAATCTTGATGACAATATATTTATGAAGTCAATTGATATATTTGAAGGGTTATGTGAAGAACACAATATTCAATATAAAAAGGCTTTTAGACCGCCGTTTGGTGAAATAGATGAGCAAAAACTTAAGCTTTTGATGCAAAGAGGTTATAAAGTTATTCTCTGGTCATTTGATTCACTAGATTGGCAACGTAATTCTATGCAGATGATAACTGAAATCTCGTCACTTGATGACTTTAATCATACATATCTTTTTCATGATGGTGCCATTACCCCTGGGTCTAGGTTGGAAACGATGAAAGCGTTAGAACATCTTATTTTGACATGTGAAAATAACGACTGTGATTTTGTAAAAAGCAAGTGGTAACAATAAATAAGGATTGGAAAATTGAGGGAAGTCAGTGTTGAAAAAGTTTATATTGAAGACTTAGAATGTTTTAAAAACCTGTTTTACGACAACTTATCATATATACCTTGGGGTGATTACGTAAAGATGTTTACTGTGCGTGACCCAAATATAGAGGATAAGTTTGTTGGTATAGGGCTAAAAAAGAACGACGTTTGGGTTGGCTTTGTTGGCATGATACGAGCTATGAGGTGGTTAAATGGTACTAAGGTTGCTACGGCAAACATGACGACATTTGTGATAGAGGAAAAGAGTAGGCAAGATGGTTGGCAATTTTTCATGGCAATGAGTGAATTTTCTGATTTGATTTTGACAGCGCTGTCTCCAATGCCAATTACCGTTAAATTGTTGTCAATGTTTAATTCTGGTGCTGTACAATCACGTCACTTCCAATTGATAGAAACCCAAGCTCCTTATGACTATTTCTGCGGTGTCGTTAATGATGATAGTGCATTGCATAGTATTTTAAGAGGGGAAGAATTAGATATATACAATTATCATAAAGGTGGGAAGTGTATTAATATGCTTTTCAGAAATAACTATGAACACTGTTATGTTATTCTAAAAGTTAATAATATTGAAGAGCAGAATTATATGGAAGTGATTTATTTTTCAAATGAATCATTCTTTGTGAAAAGTATTTCAGCTATATATCATATAGTATCTGATTTATATGTTTTTGATGGGTTAGTTATAGATGAGTTTGATGCACCAGAAATAATGAAAAGTTCAGCTAAAAAAATAGCTATGAAAGAACCAAGAATGATTTTCGGTGAACAGTCAAAAAATAAAAAATTCCCATTTATGTGTTTATATTCTGAGAGAATGTTTCTAGATATCTAAAATACTTCTCAAAAAGCGACTAGGTTACTATCGTTATTCATGAGATAGAGGGGTGTAATTTCGTTTTTCATATAGAACACATCATACTATAATTTAATGAGCTAGATGAACTAATTACCAAATAGCTGAGAAAATGGCCAATTTTTGAATTCCCCCCTAAAGCTGGTTAATATCTAATCAAAAATGAGTGTTAACGGTGAAACAGTTTGGGATGTACATGGGCTTATCGAGCATTGGTCACTTACATTTTACTTAAAAATAAATCCAGCAAGAAGTAATTTGTCGTTTTGCCTCCATACTAATACACAGGAACCTTTCACAAATCACTCACTGATTTTTCAGACAGTTTACTACAGCTAAGGTTATCTTGGCTGGTGTGTGTGAACGCTCTTTTGCTAAAATAACGCGCCACTTTCATAATCAAATTCATAAAAAGGTGAAAACCATGGGTAATAGCGGTGTTTTTCAAGGTAGTTATCGCCTGAGTTGTTAAGCTGCATCTTTTTTGCTCTCTGGGTTTAACTCCACATTACTGATTTCATACCAATTTCTAATGTTCTTTGACCGGCGCTTAGGGTGCTTTTTTTTGCTTCGCTATATAGCTCACTGCGCTTTGCCAGTATCGCTATATAGCTCACTGCGCTTTGCCAGTATCGCTTTATCTTCACCATTGGGCGTTGTTTCCTAAATAATTGAACTTCTTTGATTTGGTGTGATCAGATCATTAAATGTTTTAACCCATGCTTTGAAATGAAGGAGAAAATTAGGAATTGGTCACAGCACAATCGTGCTTGAGTTCAACGCGGTAACATCAATATTTGGCTAAGTGATAGCGCCATCTCAAAGTGGCAGAATACCGAAAAACATGGTGGCCGTGGTCATTCAAATTACTTTTCAGACTGAGCAGTTGAAACCTGTTTAACCTTAAGGGCCGTATTCCATTTGTCACTCATAGCTGTTTATGCAAACGCAGCAAAACACTTGGTGTGCAATATAGAAAGCGCGCAGGCAAAGGTTTCATAGATATCGTAAGTGTACGGAAATGGTGAATGGCATGCGAGAAAACGCCGTGCGAATAAGCGTCGAACTTGGCGAAAATTGCACTTGATTTTCAGGGTAATGCTTCACTCATAACTAACTTACCGCTCCCTGTTTTATTTTTATGAAAAACTGAGGCGATAATTATCCTGACACAGGGGGGTAGTAAATCTCAATATTTGTATATGCAAATATATATGTGTAAATGATTTTTTATCTTAAAGTATGATTAGTATTTTCTTAGGGAAGCTTTACGTACCAGTAGCACTTTAACAATTAGAAATATACTATTCCAGATTAATGCAGCGGTGAGTCACGTATATCAACATTTTTTATCATCGAAATACTTAGACTTGATATAGTTATAATCGACTTTAACGTTAGAAAACGTAAAGTTAAGCACTATAGGCCGTGATCTGAAATAACCTAATAGTAGAATAAATATATTTGTGTTTCAGTTTATCTTAGCGTATTAATTAACTTCAGTGTTTCTTTATCTATAGAGAAGTAGTCTCTCTATCTGCTCGGCTAAAGTTTGGTAATGCTTAAAGCTCATTAATTTCAGACAGTGTGAGAATTTGAGTGCGTTTTGTTAGTTGAGCAGCAATGATGAAGCCTTTAAAATTATTTTTTGATAATCATAACTCAAATAAGTGATTAAATAACAACCTTAATGCCGATTTCGAGGGGATGGGCACAAAACCCCTAATAGTGGCTGAAATAAAGCAGTAGCCCACCTTCAAGCAGTCGTGTTCAGGGTATGGTGGTGGTTGGCCGTAACCCATTCGGTGGCGGTCGAAATAATACCCTGTAAACGAGTAGAAAATAAATCTCGGCTCAGCAAATGATCAACTTTATGATCTAAGTGGTTTTTGGCGTCTTGATTACGCCTTACTCTTTTAGATCGCGATTTTGCCAACCTGCACTTCTCTACATAGAAACGGTATAAATAACTTAAGTTTACCCCTGACACTTTATAATTGCAGCCTATTTAACATAATGTAATTTATTACATAAATGGACCTTTACGTTAGTAATAAAAGAGCAAATAGGCTATAGTTATGCGGCAAGTGAATGTGTCATTATGTTAAGGGTAAATGCTGTGAGTCGCAGATTATCAAAAGTGTTAAAAATGCCTCCCGTGCCTAGCGATGAACTGAGTACTAGAAACTCAACTATGAAAGATATAATCATCAAAGATCAAAGCTGCCCAGTTTATGCTTATATCAATTCGCTTCATGAACCAAGGTCTCAACAAACTGCACGGCGCGCATTGATGGCTATTGCAAAGCATTTAGGAGTTGATAGTATTTATCAGATATGTTGGAGCAAGTTTGATAGAAATCAACTGAATAGTTTATTGACATTACTAAGAAAAAGGGACCTTTCTCCAGATACTATATCCTTGTATTTGTCAGTTATCAAAAGGGTTGTGATGGAGGCATTTCTATTAGGCCAAATAAATCCGTTACAGTACGAAAGGATTAAAAGTATAAAAAGGCCATCTGGTTCTCGAGTTAAAACCCATCACCTATTAGATCGTGATGGGTTTACAAAACTACTTAATACGATATCAAACTGGCCACAAGCAAAGCAAACTAGTATCCGTGATCAAGCTATATTTCATTTACTAGTTGGTTGTGGCTTACGCCGTTTTGAGATTTCTGAATTACATATTGAGCAAATACAACAAGATACAAAGCACCTTAAGTTTATCGGTAAAGGTAACAAGGAAAGATTAGTTAAATTACATGATTTAACATTCTTAGCTCTAAAGAAGTGGGTAGATATCCATCCTTATAAAACGGGGCCTCTTTTTGTTAGGCTTACAAAAGCAGGAACTGCTTATGGAAAAATATCTGATACTATTAAGACAGGTATTTCAGGCCATGCTATTTATAATTTATGCAAGAAATATCATTTGTTAAGACAAGAAGCTTATACTCCGCCCCATACATTACGTCGTTCTTACGCGACTTGGTTGTATAACAATGGTGTAGACCTAAAAAAACTAGCAGCTTTACTGGGCCATTCATCGATTAAGACCACAGAAATATATATCCTGGAAGAACAAGATAGCATTGATACAGAAGTAGTTACTAAATTATTTATATAAAATTTGTTTCAGGATTACATTAATTATCAAATTTGTATGATGTGTTCTTTTGATATGAAGTGTAACATCACTTTTTCGGTATTCTCTTGCGCCAAGGAAATGATTGCTCGAGTAAATACGCAAGCTCAAACAATAATTGATCATGTCCTTTATCTGCTGAAAATTGCATACCTATTGGTAATCCATTTGCAGCTTGGTGAAGTGGTACTGACATCGCTGCACCACCTGAAATATTTAACAAAGATGTATACGCTGATATATTTTTTACCATATCAACAGTGTGAGAAAAATCACTCACCGGTGATAACTCCCCTATTTTGTAAGGCAACATAGGTAATGTTGGACTTAGCAATACATCATATTCTTTAAAGTAGTCGTCAAAAATACACTTAACCGATTGAAATGATGGTTTTTTAGCCTGAACCTGTGGGTTTTTCTCATACCAGTGTATTAATTCTTTGGTGTACGGCTCCAGCAGCAAAGATTCTTTGGAGACTCTTAAACTAGTGGCCATTATATTAGCAATATTTGCCACAGTTTCAGCAGCGACGTACATAAATGCATCGCAAATCGCCTGACTATCTATGTTGTGCGAAAAATCTACGTATTCAACGCGATGACCTAAACTTCTGCACATCTGAGCAGTTTGCTCCAATGCATATGATATTTCTTGGTCAACTTCCACATTCAAATAATTTGACTGAAACAGCGCAATTCTTAAACTTCGGTAAGGTTTAGCTGCTGATAAAGGGATCGACTGATATCCATTTTGCGTCACATTTAAAAACATAGCGCTATCTCGTACCGAATGGCTGACACAGTGATGTATCATGAGCTCAGAGAGATTACTTTGATGCATCGTAGCAGAAACGCATCTGCCAACGCTTGGTTTAAAACCGAATAAGCCGCATACAGAAGCAGGTAAACGTATCGATCCCCCAACATCATTAGCATGTGCAAGTGGCATCATGCCCGCTGAGACAGCAGCTGCGGCTCCGCCAGATGAACCCGATGCCGAATAATCAAGATTCCAAGGGTTTTTAGTTACACCCATCAGTAAACTCTCAGTGCTTGGCAAAATGGAGAATTCAGATACACTTGATTTACCAATAAATATAAAACCTGCCTGTTCAAGCCTAGTAATATAATCGCTGCGTTCGACTCCAACATTGTTTAAAAACAATCGCGAGCCATAAGTGAGTGGCATACCAGGTACAGAGGTGTTGTCTTTTATCAATAAGGGTAAACCGTGAAAAGGTCTAGACCTATTATTTTGAGACGTTATTTTCTTTGCCTGATCACGCGCTTTTTCAAAATCAAAGTAAGACAATGCTCTAATAGAAGGTTCAACTTTTTCGATCCGTGAGATTGTTGCATCCATCAACTCTAGAGGAGTCAGGTATCTATTTTTTAATAGTTCGACCTGGCCTAGGCCATCCAAATCAAGTACTTCTGACATAATTTAAACCTTCTATTATTACAGGCTGGCTAAGCCAGCCTTGATTCTTCTAGTTTTGTTGTATTTGTTTTACTATGGTATCCATCATGTCTTTGTCTGTGTGCTCTGATAGCAATTGCTCAAATGCGGCCTGCCCTAAGTCTGTTTTTATTAATGCAAGACGGGATGCAACAATTGTTTGCATCTGTGTTTGGCCACTTTGAATCGCTTTTTGCCAAATATCCAAATACACTTTGATCGCAGTCGCATGTTCTCCTTCTTGAATAGCAATCTCTCCTTGAATCCACATCACATCTTCATGAAACAAATCAGATTGATACTTATGAATAAAATAATCGAGTAGCTTCTTTGCCTTATTAAGGTCTTTGCGGTTAAGGCGAGCATAGATTATTTCTATAACTTGGTTCTCTTTCAGGCCCTTAGGTGCATTATCGTAAGGAATATCGTTAATGATTTGCTCCTCACAATTCTCAACATCCTCAAACTGCTCAACTTCTCCAAAGTATCGGCAGAGTGATTTCAATTGAGTGATCACATACATCCAAGATTGGTGATTTTTATAAACTTTAATACCTGCATTCGCAAGCTCGATACATATTAACCAATTTTGTTGTGTTAGGTAAAAACCTTCAACCACTCTCAATGCTTTGTGAAATATAAGTAATGCTTGTTCATCCACTGAGTCTAAGCTGTTTAGATAACGATACCAAGTGTCAATATAGGCTTTAAAATTTGATTGTTCGTGAGGTAACTCTTTAGCCTTAATCGCCAAGGCAGCAAGGTCCAAAAATGCCAGTTTTTCTTGTACCGTACAGTCGCTTTCTGCGTCTTGTAATTTTGAGCGGGAAAGTAAGTCAAATGCCCATGTATGTAGATCATGTTCTAATTTTACTTGTGACATTAGGTTTTCAAACAGCACAATAATACTAACAAAATTTTGGTAGTTTTTAGCAAACCACAAACGCTCAAAGTGAGCTACGAAACAACGCCTATTGAGCATTAAGTTATATAATAATGCTTCATTTTGGTTTTTTATAAGGTGACTGCATAGTATACGTAACCCTTCACACACCACCTGGCTAAATGCGAGCTGCACCGTCTCATTCAATAGCTCCGAGCCAAAATCTTGTTCCGCTAATTTTAGGATTAAGCCTCTTTGACGATTTTCTATTTGACGACCAAAGGTGTGGCGTTTAACAAACCCCGCTTCATGCCATCGAGAAAATATAGCTTCGATATCTGGATCCGCACTCACACCTAGCATTTCGCAAAGTGTAGCAGCAGGTGCAAAAGCACGCTCTTTGTTTGCTGCGATAGCGAAAACTTCTAGTAACAACCATTCTGACTCAGCAAACAAAGCTAGAAGTTTCTTATCAGCCATAGGTAACTGTTGCCATTGCCATGCGCTATACTGTGCAGATATTTTAATATTTTTTTCAAAATCAATGTGTTGAATTACATCACTATTTAGTAGTTGTACTTCATGATCGAGCAATTTTGTTGCCATACGAGAAGCAATAAACAAATTATCTGGCGCAATGTCCAACCATTGTGAGACCTTCATATCTATTGAGTTACATTCAGCATTGTCCTCAGGCAACTTGCCACTATTGCGTATTGTCATATTTATTAAGCGGCGTAATTCACTTTGCTGCAAATGTACTATGTCAATCTCACCGCAGTCAGCCCCAGCCTCGAAGACAGTCAAGCGACTATTAGCACCGCTACATATTATGGCTTGTCCTAATTCAACCAGCTCATCAATAAATAATTTGAGCTGTGTAAATTGGGTGTCTAATTCATCCAAGTTATCAAACACAAAAAGGTTGCAGCTCTTTTTTAAAGCATTGAGCACATCATTATCTTGCCCTGATTTTACATCAAGCTCTGGAGCCAACATCTGCAATATCGTTGCTCTGTCATAAAACTCTAAATCGTAATTTAGATAAAACCCGTTTGTAATCTGCTTTGACTGAAGCAAGAAATAACAGGCTTGGTGCATAACGGTCGTTCTTCCTGTACCTGAATGGCCATTGATGCAGATCAGGTGTTTACCATCTTTGATCGCTGTTAATATCTGCGCTACACTTCTTTGGTTTATCGCTTTATCTGTTTCTCTAACTAGAGATTGATCAAAACCATGCATCATACTCAAAATCGCTTGTAGCATCTGCGATTGATCAACAGCCGCAGAGCTTTGTGGCACAACGAAATAAGTTAATTCTTGCGCTGTATAATGGACTAATAATGGCCAACTTACTATGGGACAGGGTAGTAATCTATCTGGATTATATGTCAAATGCTGTTGGAGGTATTTTCTACACTCAACCACTGCTTGGGCAAAACTTAAGCCTTGTGTTAAGCAGTGGTAGAATGCGGTGATAACATCCTTACTTACTATACCGTCAACACATTCATTTATTGCGAGCAAATTGTAGATACCGCATTCACACGCTGCGTTGGCTAACTGCTCTATATATAATTTCAAGTTATCGTTATCAACCAATGCTGAAGAACGTGGATCGAATATAATTGCTGTTATGCCATGACGTTGTAGGTGATTGAATAAATCATCCGCCAAAACTCGCTGCTTTTCATTGCCCAACGCTAAACCACATTCTGTTGGAAGTAATCCACCTTCAACGAGCACAAGGTGAAATTCACTCTTTTTCTTAGCTAAGAAATCACGCACTTGGTCTGCAGAATCAACTATAAGGTGTTCACTACTTATTGCACCTTCCATGCATACAGTTTCATATGCCAGCGGTAATGCGCACGCACTATAGTCTTCACTTTCAAACACCGATGATAAAGTTAAATGCAGTACATTCATTGGCTGAATTGGAGTAGGGGGGGTATCTGCAGCCTCTAGAGCCTGCACTTCCTTTGGCACGGCTGCCGGCACTTGCAGACCTAAGTGTAATGCTGGCATTTCCTCTTGGCCATAGAAAACTCGAGGCCTACGCACAAAAGATTTACACACCGATGAAAGTATATATTCCGTGCCAGGTAAAATAATGTTTTCCCAATACTCATCAAAAAGCTGGGCATGTGTCGACTCTATTATAATATCAAGATGGTTGTAATGCTCTTCTATCAGACTGGTAATTTTGTAAATTTCATCATCGTCATCTAGAAATACATTTCCCAGTGATGTTCCTAATGAAATAATCTTTTGCGTGATCCCGTCTGGATTGGAATTTTGATTTATATTATTGAAATAACTACTTATAACTTTTCTGCTACTAGGGCTAAACGGAGAAGATATGTACTCACCCTCAACTTGGGTTTCATTGCCGTCGTTATCTAACAAAGAAATTCTTATTTTATTTTTCTCAGACGGACTATCAAATATCTTTAATTTCATACAAATCTCAAACTTCAAATTTCATAAAAACAAAAGGAAACACCCTTTCAAGAAGCAACTATATTAATAAAAATATGATGTTACAACTTACCGAATGCACAGAGGTATTCACTCAAACCGAATACCAATTTATACAAGGCAGCTTCTCATAAATTTATTTTTTCGCCGCCCCCCATTCTGGCATACTTTCACTCGGGTGTTAAATCAGGGTACAAGTAGACAGTTGATTATGCGTAAAAAGGTACCTCATTTAGGTATTTTCTAACACTCAGCTCATAAGGGTAGGGATATTTTAGAAGCTACGCTCTGTTTATAAAGCGTTTGTTCATGCATGTGTAATTCATTGTCAATAGCCTGAGATAGTTCAGCTTCTAAGTCACGGTTTAACCCAGATTTAAGCGTGATAAGGGCGTGACGTGAGGATTTTGCCAAATTCCCAGCGAATTTCATGGCATCATCAAGTACGTTTTCTTTATCGACAACGTTAACGCCAGCACCTCGTTGTTTTAGTTCAAGACCGTAGTAATTTTTAGCACCATACAACATTTCATGGCCTAGAGTGTAACCCATTTTTTTAGGTAGGATATATGTCGATCCAAAACCTGGTGTAAAGTCATATTTCATAAAATTGGCACTATAGATACTTTGCTCAGCCATGAAGATAAAATCGCAATATAGCCCCAGTGCTAACCCAGCTCCCAATGCATGTCCTTGCATTGCAGAAATTATTGGTAGTTTACAGTTTAGCACTAGCTCAAATACACATTCCTTATTAAACACGGCCTGACGCTGAGAAACTCTATTTGCAATCTCATTAACATCCCCACCACAGCAAAAATAATTGTCATACCCACAGAGGACAATAACAGATACATCAGAGTTGCTCCCTAACTGAGACAGTGTATCTGTTAAAGCAACTATCAATCTTTCCGACAATTGGTTCTTCTTTTCTCTATCAACCATTGTTATCAAAGCAACATGACCTGTTATTTCAACATCAATAATACTTTCCATAATTAGCCTCTTCAGAAGAACCAAACGATGATTAGGCGACTTTACTATGAACAAAACCCGCCAATTCACCAAGATTACGCAAGCCATGTAGCTCAACCAATGGAATTTTGAGCTGATAATGTGATAACAACAAAATAACTATTTCAGATCTTTCTACTGAGTTTATCCCCAGATCAGACATGCTATCTGCCTCGATCAAACCATCGATATTGACATCCGGTGCTACTTCAGAAATTAACCCTTTTATTGTATCGAATACGTTTTTCTTTTCCATATTTACCTCTGTGTTATTAATGAAAGTCGAAGAAGTCGACTAGCTCTTCTTCATACTCATTATTCTTTTCTTTTAATTCTGCGTTAGCATTATATAAATTTTTTGTACCTTCATCTATTACATTGTGAATCCAGTAACGACTCTTATTAAATTTAATCTTCGGTTTCCTTGGTTCCATGGTGCCAGTACACCGGTTCGGTATGCCTGCATTACTTACAATTAAGTGAGCATTACATCCTCCCAAACCAAATGAACTTATCCCGGCTCTCAATACGTGGCTATCGTCCAACCAAGGTTGATGCGCTTGCACCACATACAAACCGGAATCCGAAAAGTTAAACCTTGGATTGGGCTTTTTACAATGCAGTGTTGGAGGCAACTCTTTATTTGTAATAGATAGCAACACCTTTATAAGGCTAGCAGCACCAGCGGCACTCAGTAGGTGACCAATATTTGATTTAACACTGCCAACTCCACAACGTGGTGCTGTTTTTTCACGTATGCCCAATGTTGCATTTAAAGCCTTTAATTCAAGTGGATCGCCAATTTGTGTACCTGTGCCATGTGTTTCAACATAACTAATTGTGGAAGCATCAACATCAGCATCTGCAATGGCCAGTTCAAGCAACTGCTTTTGTGCATCAGGGTTAGGGGTCGTGATCCCCATCGTATTACCGTCATTGTTAATAGCAGAGCCTTCGATCACTGCGTAAATTTTATTACCATCATCAATAGCTCTGCTGAGGCGTTTCAATATAACCACGCCGCAACCTTCGCCGAGTGCAATGCCGTTGGCGCTCTCATCAAATGTTTTGCATCGTCCATCAGGAGAAAGTACCTTCGCAGCACCGAGTGTTAAAAATGGAGTTGAATCAAGCAACACATCTACGCCCCCTGCAACTGCAATTTCAGACTCGCCTGATTTAATACTTTGTACGGCAAGGTGAACTGCTGTCAAAGCACTAGAACACGCAGTATCAACTACCATATTCGGACCACGTAAATCATACACATGAGCCAAATAGTTTGAGATAAAGTTTTGTGCTGTTCCTGCAAGCCCAGTAGTGACACCATACTGTGCGGCGTGATAGGCAAAAGGCCCTGTTCTTGCGCCAGCGTAAACTCCAACACGGCGTCCTCTAAGCTTTTCGCGATCATATCCGGCATCATTCAAAGCAACCGCACTGACTTCTAACCACTGACGAATGAGCGGATCAATTTGCACCACGTCTTCAGATTTAAGGTTAAAGTACTGGGCATCAAAATATTCAATATCATCCATGAATGCGCCCCACATTGGGCCATCATACCCCTGAGTTTTATACAAAGCTTGCCTATTTACAGGCACGTTTGTGACACAATCTTTACCCGCCTTTAGGTTCTCCCAAAATGACTTAGCGTCGTTGGCACCTGGAAAGTGACATCCGAGTCCGATCACCGCTACATGTTCCTCTTTATCTACACCTGTTCGTTTGGCTGGGAGCTCAGCAGAGACTGGATTACCACCGTTGCTAGGTTTAGAGGATGGACTATTAGCAGCCGCAAGGGGCTGTAGGTTATCGAGAAGCGTTGCACAGTGCTTTGGAAAAGTACTCACAATATAATGTGTTAAACGTTCCAATGATGCATGCTCAATGATGATCCCAGGATCCAAAGAGGCTCCCAGTTCAGCTTCCATACGATTAATAAATTGTGCAATCAATATTGAATCAACGCCCACTTCCTGAAAGCTGGTGTCAGGCTCAAGTATATCTTGCTCAACCTGTAATTCTTGCGAAAATAGCTCCGTTAGCCATGCGAGTATACTCTTTTCAATATGTGACAAGCTAAAGAGTGTATCATTCTGCCTAGTCCCTAATGGCGACTTATCTTTATGAGATAATACGGGTCGCTCATTTGCTAGATTCTGTTGCCATACGCGCTCATCAATTAATACCGGAGCATATACACCTCTAGCATCTTGGTGAATGATCTTAGCCACTGCATCATCAAAAAATGCTAGTCCATCATCATCATTCAAGGCCACAAGTCCAGATTCTTTAAAGCGCTGTGATTGTGATTTTGCCATACCACTTTGTGACCAACTTGACCATTGAATACTCATCATAGGCATAGTCCTAGCAGCCACTTTGACTATTTGGTCCATATAATAATTGGCCATTGCATAATCCAGTTGACCAACTGAAAGTTCGGGTAGCAAAGCCGATATAGAGGAGTAACAAACCACAAACTGTAGGGGCTGATTTTGCACCTCTTTTAATAACACTTTGAGCCCCTGAACTTTTGGTTCCAAAACAGTTTTTACGGTTGCAGGTGTTTTACGAATAAATGCTGGCGTATGAAAATCAACATTTCCGGCACAGTGAACGACACCCGATATTTCTCCCATTGAGGCAATGACTTTATCCAACAATTCACGAACTTGCACGCGCTCAGAAAGTGTTGCTGAATAAACTTGGACTTCTGCACCTAACCTTTCAAGTGTTTGAACAGATTTTATTTTTTCACTTAATTTATCTGAGTGAGTTGCAATATAATGCTGCCATTGAGTTTTATCTGGGAATACATCTCGACCAGTCAGCACCAGCTTTTTAACGCCATGCTTTTCTATACAATGCTTAGCACACAAATAACCCAAGCCGCTGGTACCACCGGTTATCAATAACACTTTATTCTCAGGTAACACCCAAGTGTCTGTCTTGTTAAACTCTATCTGTTGAGGTTCTAAAGAAGCAACGTAGCGCCGCGTCTTTCGGTAGGCTACTACGTTATCAGGCTGCTGTTGAGCAAACTCATCCCTTAACAGCTCAAAAAGAGTAATATCGCTTAACTGCGAGTCTATATCTACCGTCCAACTAGTCACACCTTGATACTCTGCCTGCAACATCGTATAGAGTGATGCTTGCATAGAACCTGTTTCTGTGACCTTATCGTGAACATCTAACTGGTGCGTCATTTCGGTAAGTGCCATCATGCGCAATCCTGGTTTATGATTTTCTCTAACGATAGACTGAACATGTTCAAACCAAACAAACTCATCCGTCATCGTTTTCGAGCATCCACACACATCAATAACGTGTTGATAGCGTCGGTTCTCTGTAATACTTAGGTTTTGGTCATCAACCTCCAGCACTTGCGACGCATCAAATTGCTGCGCTATTTTATGCGCCAACTCTCGAGTATCAGAAGTCGCCAAAATAAGAATGTTACTGATCGTATGCTTTTCTTCTGTTAGTACAAGGGCTTTTTCATACCAGTTGTAACGTAAATTTACGGGTTTAGCACTTTCTTGCTCTATCGTCTTGTTGCTCAGAGCTGGTATTGTTTTGGTAGCCTGATTAACCGAAGGGGTGCCTAATTTCGTATACCAACAACGACGCTTATCAAATGGATAGAGCGGCAAGTTTAGTTTCTGGGGACTCAGCTGTGGTGCGTAATTGTGTTGCCATTCAACTTTTCCCCCTTGAAGCCAATGTCGCTGCTGTTTAATTAGGCGTTGATGCGCGTCTAACCCGGCATATATTTGCTCTTCTAAACATTGGTTTCGCATGGACTTATCTGCTGTACCTAGTGCCCAATCAGCATCATTTCCAGCAATAAAAGCAGACAAGGTATCAATGCATGATTTTACTGAATCAGCCACAAATGCTAAGCGCTCAAGCATAGCTTCCCTACCGCATTGCAGGGTATATGCAATATCCAGCAGGCGTATCTGAGTGTTTAATGATTCAGTTTGTAATGCTGCAAGTAAGTCTTTTGCCTTTTGATGTAAAGCATCGTGTGTTTTAGCTGATAATACAATACTATATTCGCCATTCTGAGGAGACTCAGGTTGTTTGCTGGTATACTCTTCTATCACCAAATGTGCGTTTGAGCCACCTGCACCAAACGCTGAGATCCCAGCTCTTCTTGGCATATCCTGCGCTTCAGATGAGTTCATCCTAGGCCATTCATGCGCTGTTTGAGGCACCTTAAAAGGTAACTCAGCAAAGTTAATGTTTGGATTGAGCGCGTTTGAATGGAGCGAAGGCACAATGGTTGCGTGTTTCATTTGTAGCAAGACTTTTGTCAGTCCAGCAATGCCCGCTGCACTTTCACAGTGACCAATATTCGATTTGACCGACCCTAGCATAAACGTTTGCTGCCCATTCGCACCAAAGACTTTGCGTAATGCTTCTACTTCTATCGGATCTCCCAGTGAAGTTCCTGTTCCATGCGCTTCAATATAGCTTATCGTAGCAACGTCTACATTGGCATTTTCATAGGCTTGACGTATCACTTGCGCTTGTGCCAAAGGGTCTGGTACTGAATAACCATTTGCACGACCACCATGGTTGATAGCACTCCCTTTTATGATTGCATGTATCGCATCATTGTCCGCAATCGCTTTTGTTAAAGGCTTGAGCACTACGGCACCCACACCTTCGCCGGGTACGTAACCATCACCGCCTTCACCAAAACTACGACATCCAGGTTGTGATGCAGCAAACCCGCCTTGCGCTAATAGCAAAAACTTATTTGGGTGCAGTGATAAATTAACCCCCCCAGCAATAGCGGCATTGCACTCATTACTACGAATGCTTTGGCATGCCAAATGTATCGTCGTTAATGATGATGAGCACATAGAATCAATCGCTAAACTTGGTCCCATTAGGTTAAAGTAAAACGATACTCTATTTGCAATGGCGCTTGGATTACCGGGTAATACAAAACTGAAATCCGGTGTAACTTGCCCATAAAGCTGATATTCTTCATACATAACACCAACATAAACCCCAATCGTCCCTTGCTGATTAAATGTCATTGGGTTATAACCAGCGTCTTCCAGCGCATGATAGGCGGTCTGTAAAAAGAGCCGCTCTTGCGGGTCAATACCATTTGCCTCACGTGGTGATATATTGAAAAACAGAGGATCGAACTTATCGAAGTCATCAATAAACCCACCCCACTTAGCATATGTTTTACCTATTACCCGCTTATCACTATGATAATAATCTTCGTGGGACCACCTAGACTGAGGAACAGAGCGAATACTATCCACCCCATGTAGTAAATTTTGCCAAAACTCCGTTAACCCGCTGGCACCAGGGTATTGCCCTGCAATACCAATAATGGCGATATCTTGGCTAGCACTAACACTCGTTTCATGCTCTGAAATTTCATGCCTGATTGCGACGCTATTATCAGAAAAAATTGACTGTTCTTGACTTACTTTTGGGTAAGAGCGCACAGGATCTCGCGCCACTTCAGCTTGTGTTGTTTTCTGCCATGTATCCAGTGTATCAGCATAATGCTCCACAAAGTATTCGGATAACTGTTCGATACTCTTGTATTCAAAGAATAAAGTTTTTGGTAATGAACCAAATTTTTCTTCTAATTCGGATGTCATTTTTAACATAATTACTGAGTCTATACCGAATTGCTCAAATTCATCATCAGACGCAATTCGATCCGCAGCCATACCGATATGTTTACCTAAGATATTTGCTAACAACGAACGTAAGGATTCTACAGGGCTGGATATGTCATCTGGCATATGCGAAATATTTACCTTGTCATTTAGACCCGGTGAAATATGTCTAGCTTGGATGTATTGCAGCATTTTGGATGGAGTATCAAACTCGAGTAGTTGATTCAGTTCAAGGACTATTTCGAACTGCAACTGTATCTGCTCAACCAACCAAGACAGCTTTAATTGATCGCAACCTAACTCTTGCCAGCTACTGTCAAATTCAAGTTCTTTCGCCTCGACATCAAGCAATGTACACAATAATGTACTTATCATCGTTCTATCGTCTGAAGGCTGTTCGATTTTAAACTGACGATGCTCTACAAGCACACTTTTTTGATTCGTAGCAAGTGCGGTGTAGAACGCTTTGATTCCTGAATCGGTAGGCATCGCAACTAACCCAAGCTTGCCCATTGTTAGTTTCAGCGTCTCGCTATCCACCGTCATACCACCGTCTTGCCACAATGGCCAAGCAATTGACATACTAACCCCATGCCCTTCGCCCGCTGCCACTGCCTGTGTTCGCTGATGCATATAACCATCCATATACGCATTCGCTGCCGCATAATCTCCCTGCCCTGCGTTACCCAAAACACCTGCCATTGATGAGAATGCTATAAATAATTCTAAATCACATTCCCTCGTTAACTTATCCAGATTCTCTAACCCCGATACTTTCGCCCTTAATACCGATACCACTTCATCTGGCTGTTTATTTATTAAGTAGTTGTCTTTTACTACACCTGCACTATGTAAAACTCCTTTTAGTTTTCCATGCCTTGTCTCTACTTCGTTGAGCACCTTCGCCAACCGCTCTCTATCACTTATATCTACTTGATAGTAATGAACCCGTCTCCGTTGCCCTGCAAACTCATCTTCCCACCCCAACCGCGCTTGCGAGCGACCCAATAGAATAACCTGTGATGTGCTATTGCTGTTTAGTATTTCTTTAGCAAATATCTGACCTAATCCACCCAAACCACCGCTTATCACATAACTACTTTCTGACTGCCATACTTGCTGTGCCGTTCGCCTTGCCTGTGCATCGCACTCCTGCCATGACAATACCTTTCTTTGCGTATCTTCATAACACACAACACTCTGTTGTGGTTCCGCTGTACTATTGTCCGCTAACGCCTTTAAACACGCCGTCAATTCTGTGTTGTGTATATCACTTAGACCGATTAGTTGGCAGTGTAAGTGCGGACTCTCCTGCATCACACTTCTTAACAATCCCGACAGCCCATACCAACCACTGTTCATCTTTGCTGCTGGTATCAGTACCTGCACCAACCCGGTTGCCTTTGTCGCTAGCAGTCTTTGTAACGTCTCTATGACTTCACATACCACCGTTTCATAGTCACCACCCGATAGCCCTAATACATTGA
>NZ_CAMAPC010000029.1 GCF_945859825.1 Pseudoalteromonas holothuriae | reverse complement strand
TGATATTCCCTCAGCGGTTGTTAAAATAGCTCATTGCACCTTGCGTAAAAAGAGCGTATTCGCTTCGCTCATGTCGCTAACCTTTTACACTTACTTCACCTTGCGCAAATGGAATGTAAGCGCTGCGCGTTTTGTCATTAGACATTTTCACTATCCATTCTCGACTAAACATCTTCGTCACTCGATCCGGTATTGAAATAAAGTGATCCCATGCCTTTGAAACTTCATCTACAATTTCTTCATACCCCGAAAACACTCTATTGGATAAACAATGTTGTCGTATCCAGCTCCATACTTGTTCTATTGGTGTCAACAACAACCGAAAAGTGATCCACTCCACCATTTGAATAATGATCCACTATTTATTTAAGGTTTTCCATTAATCCGGCTTGTTTCTTCTCTTTGATCCTATAACTCTCCCCTTTAATTTGGACAATATGTGAGTGGTGTAAAATTCTATCAACATAGCTGATGTTAACGCTGTATCATTCGCAAAAATGCTTCCCCATTGTCCAAATGGGAGATTACTGGTGAGTATGATCGCTCCTTTTTCATAACGCTTTGCTATGACGTCGAATAATAATTTCGATTCCTGTGCACTAAACGGTAAATAACCTATTTCATCAATTATTAGTAGCCTGGGTGCCAGCACTGACCGCTGCATCACTTGTTTATACTTATCTTGTCGTTGAGCGGTGGTTAATTGCAATATTAGATCAGACGCACTGATAAAACGGGTTTTTAAGCCTGCTTGCACTGCCTTGTAACCTAGCGCACTGGCAATATGTATTTTTCCTACACCTGATGGCCCGAGCAGAACGATGTTTTCTTTTCGTTCAATAAATGAGAGTGTGGCAAGCTCGTTAACCTGTTTTTTGGGCACACCGGTGGCAAACGTAAAGTCGAATTCCTCGAGTGATTTTAATGACGCAAATCCAGCCATACGCGTAAACATTACCTGTTTACGTTGGTGCCGATACGCTTGCTCACTTTGTAGTACGCGCTCTAAAAACTGCAAATAATCCCACTCTTCTTTTGCCGCTTGTTGTGCTAGTGCTGTTGCGTTCGTTTCAACACCAGCGAGTTGAAGCTCCTCTGTTAGTTCATGCAAACGTGCTAATTGTAAGTTCATAATGCCTCCGAAAACTGCGCGTAAATATTTAAGTCATGGTGTAACGGTTGAGTCTCGAAGGACATATCAAACAGGCATTGTCACTTCTATTGGTTGTGGTGGTGCAGGGGGTTGAGTTGGGGGTAAAGATTGCAGGTAGACTTGCTCTTCTTTTAACCTATCAGCTGGCTTTACTTTGATTGTGTCGTGAATACGTTGATTAGCAACCGTATTTAACCAGTCAATGACTTCAATATTGGCAGTCTCAACGTCCAAAGTAAGTTCAAGGGCAGATAATTTAGTCGCCAATGGCTGATAAAAATCATTGCGTACATAACGCACCATTCGCTCTACTTTGCCTTTTGTTTGTGGGCGGTAGGGTTTACATAGATTTGGAATGAACCTCATTTCTTTACTAAATTGGTAAAAGTGCTGATTAAAGCGGTGTTTACCCTCACCGTAAGCATTACGCTCTATAACAACAGTTTTCATATTGTCATACCACACTTGCTGTGGAATGCCTTGGAAATACTCAAAGGCTTGGCGATGACATTCTTCGAGCGTTTCATAACGCATGTTGTCAATAATCGCGACAAACTATGCACGGCTGTAGCCTAAAACAGCAACAAAGGCATGCAGAGGTGACTTTCCTCCGCGCATTTGGCCCCAATCAACTTGCATTTGTTTGCCAGCTTCTGTTTCAAAGCGAATAATAGGTTGGGGTTCAATACTACCTCGATATAGGTATTGACGTAGTAACGATATTTCTGTGGTATAGCCTTGCTCTTTAATTTCTCTGAGTAAAACAACGGCTGATAAATGTATTGGAGCGGCTTTTGCTAATCGAGAATGTAAATACGGTTTAAAGGCCTCTAATTTTGAAATACCCGTTTTGCGAGTAGCATAATGCGGTTCATCAAAGTCACCTTAAGGGTATTTTTTAACGGTGTTGCGCGATATGCCTAACTGTTTAGCAATGGCTCGTTGAGACATGCCTTGGATGGCTAAGACTTTTATTTTCATGAACTCTTCTTTTGAAATCATGGTGCTTACCGAAAAGCACCAGTGTTAAGTTAACTGGATCAGATTTCAATTGTTGAAGTGGATCATTTTTGCATTGCTGGTAACAACTAACGCTTCTGTTTGACCAGTGGCAGGGCAGACTGCACCAAATAAATACCCATACTCAAACTGCTGTTGTTTTATAACCCGTGGTCGAGTGCCTGTTTCAGCCCAAATACGCGTAGTTGGATTTTGCTGACCAAATCGTGCTTCATCCTGAAACCAAACATCAATACGTTCAAGAGGAAGGTGTCCCGGTGTGTGAAGGATCGTTTCCAGTTGGAAGTTTTTTAAAAGCTTCTTGGTTCTCTTGTGACTGTTTTGGATGCTTTGAACGACTTGTGAGCCAACTAAAATCAAGCTGCTTCAGTATATTATAGACATGATTTAAGTGGTAATGAACACCAAATTCAGTGTTAATGTAACGTACAATGTCTTCGCCGGTAAGACGCCCGCCTTGACGTTCTATGCTCGCGCTTAGAGTTGTTTGTAATGGGAGAGAGTTAGGCAACACCTAGCTATCATATTCGCTATTTTGTACGAAGTGTAACGGATATGTCTGCATATTAAGCCTTTATTATTGAAGTTATTGATAGCTGTAAATAATGAATTCCCCTTGGGGAATAAGAATTTAATTCTTATTATGATAGATTTAAGTGGCTTACTTTTAACCATGACTCAGTGCTATTTTTTCAATAAATTAATAGAGAATGATCAATAAAGTTATGTAACTTTGTTTACTGTTCAGCTTATTTTTGGCCTAAATTGATAATTAAGTGAATGTATAGATCTAAAAGTTGCAATACTACTACCATTTAATTTATTCTTAATATGAATATATTAATAAATTCTCAAGTGTATTCCGTGTAATTGTTGAGTTCCTTATATCTTGCAAAATATGTACCTAAGTACTAACTTTATTAATAATGCTTATTCAAAAAGTACTCTACTAGGTAGCATAGTTAATTGTTTGGGCTTCTGGTTTTGTTGAGATCTCTTATGTAAAGGAGTAGATTAAATGAGTTACGAAAAAATGAATGATAAGCAAATTCCAGTTTACTTATTAAAACATATTTTTGGTGGTGGTGCTGGAAGTGGGGATGGGATAGAGCCTCCTAAAAATAAGCAATGCGGTGCTGTACTTGGCTGACTTTGGTAACTAGTAACAATAGAAAAGGGAGCTTTTGAGATGAGTAGTATTTTAATGAATATTGGGTGGACCTTGATCGCTATAAAGGTCTGCTTACTACTTATTTTGTTTGTATTTACAAAGGATACTGTCAAGTCGCTATTTGTGGCTAAGCCGATAAATGATAAACATGTCCAATTTGAGCACTCTTTATTTATGTATGTATTTGCATCTGTAGTGTTTCAGCTTGTTGGACGTTTTATATCTGATGAAATATTAGCTGCAGAACTAGGTGTTCAAGCAAAACGGCAAATTTTTTATATCTTTTTTTGTATTTATGAAGGGTTGTTTATGGTTGCTGTTATTCAATGGCATAACTATAAACGTTGTGAATTTGCAAGAATTACAACATATGGCTTTTATATTTGTGCTATGACTGTTGTGCTGAACTTGTGCCGATACGTAGATCGGGTTGTGTTTGACACAGATATACTTAGAGGTGTTTATGGTCAGGTGGTAGCGCTAACGAACATATTTTTATGTGTACTAATGGCTTATTACCCTTTTTACCGTTTAACATTGCTTTTTACTAAGAAATCTAGCGGCAATAATAAAGTACATGATTAGCTAATATAAAAAGTTTGATATGGCGTATTTACAAGATAAAATAGCCTCTCATTGCGTTTTTAGTGTAAAAAATGAGCGGGGTTCACCGAAGTGAACCAGCTCATTGGGCTAGTAACTTAATTGGAATTGTTTTCTATCTAAGAAGCATTACTTGCGTTTTGTACTTCAACTTCTTGACCAGTTATTAGTCGTTCAGCTCCTCTGACCGCAATAGTATCCCCTTCGGCTAATGAACCTTCACTGATTGTAGTTACAATCACATATTTGCCTTGTCCTTTACCGACTTCTACAGGAATTTGTTCAGCTTTATTATTTTTGTTTATTCTTACTACATGCACGCCTTGCTTACGCAAGATTAATGCATCGCGGTTGACCAATAGCTGTGGTTTAGAGTTATTTAATGGTACTTTTACATCTACTAATTGGCCCGCTGCCCATTTAATTTTTTCCTCTGTTGGCAAAGTAGCGCGTACTTCAAAAGATTGAGAGCGGGGGTCTGTTGTAGGTATAACCGCAGTAATTGTCGTATCTGTCTGAGCTAAGGTATCTAAATCTCCAGTATGAATAGAAAGTGTCATTCCTTTTTTTACATAGTTTAGGTACTTAACAGGCACATATAACCTAGCTTCAAGGTTGTTTATATCGATGAGGCTTAGTAGCTCATCAGCTCGATTAATGTCTCTGCCAGGTTGGCGGTAGCGCTCACTAATAACACCTGAAAAAGGTGCTTTTAAAGTAGCCCGATTGATTTTATCTGCAATGACTCTTATCTCAATTTTAGCAAGCTCTATATCTGATGCAGCAAGATCATGCTGTTGCTGAATGCGATCTACTTGGCTTGCAGCTGCACTGCTTGTTTTAGCAAGTTGAGTTAAGCGCCTTAGCTCTTGCTTTTGAAATTGTAAGTTAACCCGAGCTCTATTTAGCATTTCTTTTTGTCTAGCATGTTCAAGTTCTAGAGGGAGTGTATCTATTCGTGCTAGTACGTCGCCCTTTTGCACATTAGAGCCAGGTTCTGCAACAAATGTAAGTAACCCATCAACACCTGCTGTAAGTTTAACATCTTGCTTCCCATAGAGTGTCCCATGTATGGATAAAGAACTTGTAAGAGCAGATTTTAATACAGTTTCGATTGCAACAGGTGATTTCGCGTTAGCTGGTGTGCTTAAGGCAGTACCAATACAGAGTATTAATGCGCCAAAGCTGAGTTTAAAAAAGTGATGCTGTGTTTTAAATGACATGATGAACTCTCTATTGATTGGCGACCAAGTTGAGTGAAGATTGCTTTAAGTTTGTTTTGTTATTTATTTTAGGTGGTATTTTTCGTCCTAGCTGCAATAAGCTTGGCATGAGTACGAGAGTAAAAATTGCACTTACAGCCATACCGCCAACAATTACGGTTGCTAGCCCTCTGTATATTTCAGAACCAACCCCCGGCATGAGCATAAGAGGTAGCATGCCAAATAGGCTGGTTAAAGTACTCAAATATACAGGGCGCGCTCTTATAAGTACGGCTTGATTGACAGCGAGCTCTCTGGTAAGCCCTTGGCGTTCTGAAGTTCTTGTTTGGTCAACAAGAAGTATCGCATTATTTACAACCAGACCTAACAAAATAATAAAACCGATCATCGTTAATAAGTCTAACGATTGGAAAGTAAAGAGGTTTAATATATATAAAGCAAGCACACCTCCGGCTAATGCAAGTGGCATTACTAGGAGCACTAACAAGCTATCTTTAGCGGATTTAAATAAAGCGGTCATAAGTAAGAATAAAATAAACAATGCAAGTGCAAAGTTCGTAGTCATTTCTTCGATTGCAGAGTCCATTTTTTGTGCGTTGCCAGCTAAAATAGCACTGGTGTTGGCTGGTAGAGATGCTCTTACTTTTGGCATTACTTGAGTCATGAGTAAGGTTTGTGCTTCTTGTAAGCTCATACTTTCAGGTGGTGTCACAACCACTGATACGGTACGTTTACCGTTAACACGGCGTAATTGTGTTGGACCAACTGTGCGCTCGATCGTTGCTAGCTCTCCTAATGTTTGTATGCCTGCACTAGGCGTTACGATAGGGAGAGCTTTTAACTGTTCAGGCGTATTCCAAGGGGTAGAGCGTAATATAACATTCATTCGTTCATTGCCATTGAAGTATTCGTTGATAAAAAGTCCACCAGTAAACGCTTGTACTGCTTGAGCAACATCATTGCGTGTAAGCCCAGCTTGCGTGATACGCCTATCATCTGGATTTAAACGCAACTCTGGCTCTGCCATATCAAGTCGTGGTTGAGGTTGGGCTGTGGCTTCAGGTAGGGCAACTTTAACTTCTGCCAAAGCAACTTTCGCTCCGGCGATTAAGTCATCCATATTGGGACCTGTCAGATCAATATTGATAGCTCGTCCATCTCCGCCATTAGATACTTGGATCATTGAACCTCTAAATAAAAATACTTGTGTATCAGGCAGGTCATGAAAGATTTCTTCACGTGCTACTTTCATAAGCTCCTCGACTCTTTGTGGATCATCCGAGTAGATGAAGCCGCCGGCGTTGGCGCCGAAGACATAAAAATTAAAGTCTTTTACCTTTGGCATTTTTTCACCTAGGTAATATGGCATAACCCTTTGCTTTACACGCTGAGCTATTTCTTCCTCCATAAAACTGATATTGCCACCTGATGGAGTATTTAAGCTATAAAAGAAGCCGTCTGTTGGTGCTCTAGGCATAAAGTCAGTTTTAGGTAGTAGAGTTAATGTGATCATAACTGAGCCACCGAGTAATGCTGTAACCCAAGCAATTTGCTTTTTGCGGCTATTGGTGAGTGTCATTATAAAGTTAGTGAGCTTTATCCAGTAGCTCTGGAATGGGTCTACAATCTGCTGTTTCTCTGGTAAGTATTTATTTGCGATAGGTATTATGGTGAGAGCACATACTAGTGATGCGATCACTGCGATTGAAAGTGTTAGTGCCAAGTCTGAAAATAGTTGCCCTTCGATACCAGCCATAAACATTATGGGTAGGAAAATTGCGACACTTGTTGCCGTAGAGGCAAATAAGGCGCCGCCAACTTGTGTGGCACCTTTGAGTGCGGCTTTGGCGTTTTCTAGCCCTTCATTTTTAAGTCGAACAATATTTTCTTGCACTATAATAGCTGCATCTAACACCAAGCCGACGGCGAATGCTAACCCAGCCAGTGATACAACATTTAGGCTTCTATCAAATAAGTTGAGAGCAAAAAATGCAACCATTAAAGATATGGGGATGGTGGCTGCAATGACTAAAGTTGCTCGCATCCCTCGAAAGAATAGCCATAAAATACCGCACGCCATCAAGACACCTAAACCAAGGTTACCTTTAACAAGCTGTAGTGCATTGCGAATATGTACTGATGCATCATAGCTAAGCTCGATAGCAAGCCCGGCATCTTTCAAAATACCGTTGTTAAGTTCTTTAATCGCTTGGTTTATGTCATCTAATACGGCGACAGTGTTTGAATCATTACTACGGGAAATTGTAATATAATAAGCCGGTTTGCCATTTCTTAACGTCATTGCACGGCGGTCAGTGACGGTATCTGCTACGGTGGCTATATCACCCAAATAAATAGGTCGTTCACCTGAATAACCTACCCGCATTTTAGTTAGGCTGTCTACGTCATATTTACCTGTAAAGCGCACTGTATACTGACGCCTTCCAACATCGGCAATACCACCAGAAACATCATTGGATGAAGATATAGTACGACGAATTTGACCGAGACTAATGCCATAAGAGGCTGCTTTGTGCGGGTCAAAAGTGACGCGTAGCTCTCTTTGCCGTTGACTGTTTAAATTAACTCGAGAAACACCAGAAATACGTGCTAAGCGTGGTTCAATAAAGTCTTCAATTTGTTTTTGATAAACAGCCATGTCAAAATTATCTTCTTCATAACTCAGTGGCATAACTAATAAGCTTGCTGCTGTTGGGCCCCCTGAACCAGGGCCACCGCCACCACCTGCGACTACAATAGGGTCAGTCGCATCAAGTGGCAGTGGAGGGGCTTGGTTAAGGCTGGTTAGCACATCAAGCATGGCTTGTTGCATGTCTGAACCAACAGCAAAGGTGAGTGAGATAGAGCCTCTACCTTGATTTATTTGAGTGTTAACTTCTAAAGCACCAGGTGTATTTTTAACTGCACTCTCTAAAGGTTCAATGATCATTGACTCAATTTCTTCAGGTGCTGCTTGACGCCATCCTGAAAATATTGAGATCTGTGGTTGCTCAATATCTGGGGTTAATTGGATGGGCAATTTAAATATGCTGATGACACCAAATAGTATGATCAGAACTAATATTACTAATACACTCGCAGGGTTCTTGAGCGAACTTCGTGTTAAATTCATGACAACTTCCGAACTTTATCTCAACAGATTCAGTATCAAGCAAAACGAAATGATCCGCTAGGTCAAATTTTTATGCCATATTGGTAGATAGCGACAAATAGCCTTATTTTTCCGGCAAATTACGGCTCAGTAATAATTTGTAACGAATTTGAATAATTTGACATAAATTTTGATACATATTTTACAGCTTTTTGCATCTTTACAAGTTTGACATACGGTGATTATTTAGTGGCAGCGTTAAATATGCAGTTAAATAAGAGTTTAACTGCATATCAAGGTTCAGATATCAGTAGCTTCAAACATCGGGTAGCCAGGCGGTTTAAATCGGTTGACGTTATTTAAAAAACGGCTGTCTTTTACTGGTAGGGTGGCTGAACCATAATTATATTGATTGAGCTTATCGCGCAGCGCTTGGTTATTTAATCCATCACCAGACATTTCATACCAGCTGATTATATTTGGTGTTACGAAGCGCTGATAGTCGTTCTCGGCGGCTTCTTGATATTTTGCAAATCTAAGCGCGTGAGTTAGTATTCCATCCTTGTGATAAACAATCTTGAGGTGGCCATTTTCAAAAGGTAATTCATGTGCGGGTTTTGTATACAAATCGCCATGGGCACTGAAGCTACCGTGAGTAACAACCCCATCAATCGTCCAAATAGCTGCATATTCCCAGTCATGGCGGTGTCCGCCTCCAAAATATGGAAAGACCTGATCTTTTTTAAAGTATAAGGCGTAAAAGTGCGCACAATGTTGACCATATGAGGTGTTTTTGCAGGCATATCGATGAACCGTATTGGAAGAATCTAAAAATTGACTATCTCTGCAATTGCCACCCAATGAACCTGATGTTTTTAGCCCCGAATTTTGCTGTCCAGTTCTGCTAATCCCCGCACTGGGTAAACAGCCATCTCCGTCAAAATCAAATATGGGCTCAGTGCCATTAATGATATAGCTAGGTGGGAGCGCGCGCTCTAGCGCGACAAAATCATTGGCTAACACATTGCTGCTAGTACACAGCATAAATAGAGATGTGAGTGTAGCGTATGAACTTGAATAGTTTTTGTTTGTCATAATGATAAATCTTAAAATAGAAAGGTAATTAAACTGAACTACCAATATGACATGAACGTGAATTAAATGTTAATAGTTTCTTTTGATTTATTTGTGAAATCCTGCTCTACAATCTTTAGTGCGGCTAGTACTTCCTCAGCAGATAAATCGCTTTGCTCTAATAACATAATAAGATCAACAGCTAGTTTAACATGCTTAGGAGCTTGTTCTAATGTTTTGTTCATTGTTGTGAGTTTCTCTTTTTGGCAACTTGAGCCATTGCAAACTCAATTGCGATATCAACTTGCTCTTCCATTTTCATACGCTCAAGCTGCGGTAAATAAAAGGCCATATCTACATCATTGCGAATATAACGCGCTGGTAACTGGTTGAGCACCGTGCAGCAAAAGTCTGCCATGGTGTCATCATTGTATTTTTTATCTAAGCCATGTTCTAGAATTTTTTCGAGCACGATTTTTTCATAATAATTATGTATGTCGTCATGTAATCTCATAGTGTTTACTCACCGATTTAGATGCATTTAATACTATACCATAATAGCTGGGTTATTGAGCAGAGCAACAAAAATCTGCTTATGTACATCAACGAGTTGTGTTAAGTTGCCGTTTATAACCTCCCATCTGAGCAATGAAATGTATATCATGTTATTGACAAAAATTAAGCAAACTATTGGCACACTTAAAAACGGCTGATCCATCCTTATTAAATTATTAAAGATATCGGCACCAGCGTTGTAAAAAATAACACCATGCTGATGTACTCATTTTATTAACAATAAAAACGGGCAAGCGATGTTCCGTTAGCGATTTTGTTGTTTTTCAACTTGTTGTATTTTAGCTTCGGTTGCTGAGATGGCTTTTCTGCAACGGCCAAGACGGGCATGTAGCGCTAAAATTTGTTGATTTATTGCTGAGGCTTCTTCTTTATTTGCTTTATCAAGCTTAGTACGTCGCAACTCAACCATTTCTAACAGGCGTCTTTCAAACTCATAGTTTTGAGATAGCTCTTGATAAAGCTCATGTGAGCTTTGCATTATTTTTTGCACTGCTTTTTTATAGACTTTATTTTTTTTACTAAAGCGGGCTTTGTTTTCTTTTGCCCAAACGGGGGTCGATTTGAGTACTCTTATAATTGCTTCTACCTGTGTTGCTACACGTTGTATGGCAAAACCATATGCGTGACGCTTTTCAATTGGAGGCAGGTGCTTGATCTGTGCCTTGATTTCCTCAACGTAATCGCTGAGTATTAAACTTTTGGTCGCAAATACAGTTCGATCAAAAAGGCTTGGTTGTGCTTGAATGTAGCGGTTTTTGTCAAACCATTTTGCGTTATCGAATGATTTCGCTTGCTCTGCAAGGCGTACTATTTGTTGATTGAGTCTATCAAGGGGTGAACTCATGCAAGATACGCTTCTATAATGAGCTTGCCAGCTAAAATAATAACAATGGTATTGAATAATGGTTTGATTAGTTTACTACCAAATTTAATTGCAGAATGAGCACCTAGCCATGCTCCAAACATCAAGAATACACCCATAGAGAAACCAAGTAAAAAGTTGACATGGCCTAGTGCAACAAAGGTAATTAAAGAAATAAAATTTGAGACAAAATTCATTGAACGTGCAAGGCCGCAATTGAGTAATAGGCTCATTTTATAAAGCATACTGTTTGATGCGGTCCAAAAAGTCCCAGCGCCAGGACCTGCCATACCATCGAAAAAGCCAAGCGTTAAACCTTGTATCCATTGTTTGACTCTTAGGGCTTTATTGACCAGTGGTAAGGTATGCTCCTCTGTTGTACTGAGCTTGCCAAACAGGCTATAACACGCCACAAATATAATAATGACTGGAAGTAGTTTGTTTAAAAGGTCCACACTTAAATGGTCGACTAATAATGTGCCTAAAATTGCTCCAATTGCTGTGGCAAATATGGATGCAGCCCAAAATCGGGGATTGAATAATTGCTTTCTATAATAGGTAATACTTGCTGTGATAGAGCCAAAGCTAGCTGCAAGTTTATTTGTACCTAATGTAACATGGGGTGGTAATCCAGCCGTTAATAAAGCGGGAACTGTTAACATTCCACCGCCTCCAGCAACGGCATCAATAAAGCCAGCAGCAAGAGCTACTAGGCATAGTAACCCCCATGTCATTGGATCGAGCGCAAGTTCAAACATTTAATAGTCTATTTGTCTTTTAAAAGGTGGCAGTGTATCAAGCATGGCTTTGCCGTAACGTTTAGTTACTAATCGCCGGTCTAATATTGTTATACGGCCATGATCTGATTCTTTGCGCAGCAGTCTACCACAGCTTTGTACTAATTTCTTGGCTGCATCAGGCACAGTAATTGATAAAAATGGGTTGCCACCTTTACTTTGTACAAACTCTGCTTGCGCTTCTTCAATTGGCGAGGTGGGAACCGCAAAGGGAATTTTTGTAATAATAAGGTTCTCAAGATACTTGCCTGGAAGGTCAAGCCCTTCAGAGAGGCTTTGAGTGCCAAATAAAATACTGCCTTTGCCTGTATCAATATTCTTTTTGTGCTGTGTAAGTAAGCTATCTCTAGATTGCTCGCCTTGTACTAATATTTGTAGTTTACTTTTACGCAGTTGCTTAACAACATGGTCCATTTGCCAATATGACGCAAATAAGACTAAATTTGCTTGGCCAGTTTGCAAGTATTTTGGCAGTGCTTTGGCTACAAAGTCGCTAAAGCCTTTATCTGTGGGATCTGTGTCAGTAACAGGCAGGTGCAATGTGGCTTGAGCTGGATAATCAAAAGGCGAACTTGCTTTGATAAACTTAACCCCAGGCTCGTTGTTTAAACCACTTTCTTTTGCAAAGTGATCAAAGGTACCTAGTGCGCTTAGGGTAGCAGAGCAAAGCACGGCACCAGCACATTCTTGCCACAGTTTATCTTTGAGGTAATAACCGACTTCTATCGGGCAGTCACATAATAAATGATCATGGTGGTGTTTATATTCAAGGCGCTTTATCCATCGTGCGTGCGGTGTATGTTCGCCTTTACTCGCATAGCTGTACCAAAGTTTGTTAAGCTGCTCTAGTCGATTAATATATAAGCCACTTTCGGCCAGCAAAGGGTCGGCTAAAAACGCTTTAACATCGCCATCACTGACATCAACCGTCAGTGCATCGTGCATTTTGTTTAAAGCGCGTAACACGTCCAAGGTCGCATCACTGATATCCTTGGCTTTTACGGTTAGTGACTCAGGCACTAAACCATGCTCAAAACGAAAAGTATCATCTTGGTTAAAATTAAAGTCAGCGGCATCAAGAATATCCCTAACTGCTTTTAAATCCTTACTGGCATCATTAGCGGCATCATTGAGCTTAAAATTTTGTCCAACAGCCTTTTGGGATACAATAGTGGCAGCCATTTTGCCACTAAATTTAAGTAACTTGTCTAACCAGTCTATTGTGCCTTTGATGGTTGCTGCTGCAGACGAAAAATCCCGAGTGATATGAGGTAGGTGATGCGCTTCATCAATAACATAAAATGTTTCATCTGGTTCAGGGAGAATTTTTCCACCGCCAAGCTCTAAATCAGCAAGCAGCAAAGCATGATTAATGACTAATACATCCATTTGTGACATTTTTTGTCTTGCTAGGTGGAATGGACATAAATGGTGTGACTTCATTTGCCGTTGGCAGGCATGTTTATCACACGCAATTAAATTCCATACTTTGTCAGGAATAGTGTCGGCCCAGCTGTCTCTATCACCTTGCCAGCGTTTTCCTTGATAGGCACTGTGTAAGTCTCTTAAACACCTTTGTTCCATATCTGATAAAGGGGAAGAGAGTGTTGGTATCATGGACGTTTGCATTGTTTCTTCATCCAGTGCTGCATTGAGTTTGTGCACGCAAACGTATCGTTGACGCCCTTTGACGAGATCAAATTTAAAGTTGAATCCACAGTGCTCACTAAAAAAAGGTAACTCTTTATTTATCAATTGCTCTTGCAGCGCAACTGTGGCGGTTGAGATAACCAGCTTCTTTTTTTTCGCCAAAGCGGTCGGCAGGGCACTTAAGCAGTAAGCTAAAGATTTACCGGTACCTGTACCCGCTTCAATTACACAAATGCGTTGTGTTTTGTGATATTCCCCCGTTAAGGTTTTAGCGATTTCCGCGACCAGATAGTTTTGACTGCTGCGATGGCGGTATCCATCTAGCTGCTCTGCAATGTTTTGATGGGTGTTCCTGATTGTCTTTTTGAGAGCGTCTGAGAGCATTAGCATCGCCTAACTTAGTGTTATATGTATATAATTACAGTGTTGATGGGGTATTTTAGATGGGGAATCGGTTTGGCACAAGCAATGCTTGAAGGCTTTGTATTATCGCGCCAGCAAACTCATAACCAAGGGAAGTTTGAGTTGTGCTACTGGCTTAAAACTGAACAAGGTGCTGTAAAGGCGATTGTTGAGGGCGAGCAGCCGGTATTTTTTATACGAGAAAGTGAACGGTCTACTGCTCAAATGAGGCTTAATAAGGCGAGCATTAAAATACGTTTTAGCGATATTCCTTTGAAACACTTCGATCAGGAAAGCATGGTAGCTTGTTATAGCGACAGCGTGCGTACTTTTCATCAAGCAAAGCAAGTATTAAATTCTCACATACGATTGTATGAAGAAGACATTCGTCATTGCGATCGATTTTTGATGGAACGTTTTATCCGTGGTTCCACTTGGGTCAAAGGGCAAGTTGTGAAACGCGATGGATATACGTTACTAAGAGGGGCGCAATTTAAAGCTAATAACCACTATAAGCCTGTTTTTAGTGTGCTTTCTTTAGATATAGAGTGTGATGGTGACGGTGTACTCTTTTCTGTTGGGCTCGTTAGTAATAGTCATAAGTGTGTGATTATGATAGGCGATCCGATAACCGATGACGTAAAGGCTAGCGCTAATACAAATTACATTGTTTGGGCAAATGATGAGTTTGCATTGTTGCAAACTTTAATTGAGAAAGTGAAGTTTTTCGACCCTGACATAATCATTGGCTGGAACGTGATTGAGTTTGACTTCGTGATACTGGTTGAGCGAGCACAAATGCTTGGTGTTGTGCTTTTATTAGGCAAAGATGAACAACCAATAACTATCTATAAAGGTAACTATGTACGTGTGTTAGTTCCTGGTCGTGTTGTAATCGATGGTATCGATACACTCAAAAATGCAACTTATCATTTTGACAGTTTTCGTTTATCAAATGTAGCCGAAAAGGTATTGGGTGAGAGAAAGTTGATTGAGCAAGATGACCGACTGGAAGAAATTATCCGACAATTTAATGAAGATAAATTGAGTTTGGCTGCTTATAATTTGAAAGATTGTGAGTTGGTACTTGCTATTTTTTATAAGCTTAATTTGATAGATTTTGCAATTGCGCGTAGTGCACTTACTGGACTTGAATTGGAGAGAATGGGGGGCTCTGTTGCTGCATTCACAAATTTGTATTTGCCGTATTTACACCGCAGTGGATATGTGGCTCCAAATCTAGCAGAGCATGGCCTCAACTTTGAAAGCCCTGGTGGCTATGTAATGGAGTCAAAACCTGGGCTATACAAAAATGTGGTTGTGTTAGACTTTAAAAGTTTATACCCCTCAATAATACGCACTTTTTTGGTTGATCCAATGGGGTTAGTGGAGGGGCTACTGAATCCAGAAGAGGCTATTAAAGGCTTTAATCAAGGCTATTTTTCACTTAAAGCTCATTATCTTCCAAATATCGTTGCTCAGCTTGCAGGTGCTCGTCAACAAGCTAAACAAGACGAAGATCTTATGTTATCCCAAGCTATCAAAATTATCATGAACAGTTTGTATGGTGTACTGGGCTCAAAAGGGTGCAGGTTTTATGACCCAAGGTTGGCAAGCTCAATAACACTTCGAGGTCACGAAATAATGCAAACGACCAAGCGCGTGATAGAAAACCACGGGTTTGAAGTGATTTATGGTGATACAGATTCTACTTTTGTGAAACTTCCTCAAACTTGGACTTTAGAAAAGTGTAAAGCTACAGCTTGTAATTTAGTACATGAAATAGATGCTTTTTGGCGTCAGTATTGTGAGAGTAATTTTCAATTAATTAGCTATTTGGAAATTGAATTTGAAACGCTATATCACACATTTTTTATGCCAACGATAAGGGGGCAGGTTACAGGCTCTAAAAAGCGTTACGTCGGTGAGACATATGTTAATAATGAGGCGGAGCTAGTATTTAAAGGTATGGAAAGTGTACGCAGTGATTGGACAGAAATAGCAAAAAAGTATCAGAAAGAGATTGTGAAAGCCCTTTTTGACGGAAAAGATTTGTTGCGTATAACAAAAGGGTACATAGAGGCGGTGCGATCAGGTGAGGTAGATGGATTGTTGTTGTATTCAAAACGGTTGGGTAAGGATTTAGAACAGTATGTAAAAAATATACCACCTCATGTCAAAGCGGCAAAAGAACAAATGAAAATTGATAAAAACTGCCGCTATCGCAAAGGCAGTATTATTAAGTATTACATGACCAAATCAGGTCCAAGGGTGAAGTTGGAAAGGGGAGGGTTAGACTATGAACATTACATAGAGAAGCAAATTTACCCAATTTTAATGATGATGCCAGATTATAAAAATGTTCTTTTTCAGTTAACAGCTCAAAAGAAATTTTCCTTTTAATATCATTGAATTGTTGGTGTTTTGTGTTTTTTTTGTTGTATCTATGTTGGGTAATTGATGAAAATTAAATAATTTACGGTTGACGCTAACGTCAATGCTTGTTTAATATTCATGTTGAATGTTGCATCAGTGCAACTTCCCATAAGGGCAAAGCCCATAAAAAATTACAAGCTACTAACAAGTAGTCCAGGGAGATACAAATGTTAAATAGTAAAGTTTCAAAAGCGGTCCGTTTAGCGATCGCATTTGGTGCTACTTCTACAGCTGCTTTTTCAGCAAGCTCGGCTATTGCAGCTGAAGAAGAGTCAGCAGAAAGTTTTGAAAAAATTCAAGTAACAGGCTCACGCATCAAACGTGCTGATATGGAAGGTGCTAACCCTGTACAGCTTATTACGCGCGATGACCTTGTTGCTTCTGGTATCAGTAACGTAGGTGATATTCTTCAAGAAATTCCATCAGTGGCTGGTGCGGGTACTAACGCAGCAATCAATAACGGCGGTGCTGGTGCCGTACGTGTTTCTCTACGTGGTTTAGGCTCAGAGCGTACACTTGTACTTCTTAACGGTCGTCGTGTAGTAGCCTCTGGTTCTGGTGCTAACGCATCAGTAGATTTAAGTACCATTCCTACAGCCATCATCAAACGTGTTGAAGTGTTAAAAGATGGTGCATCAGCAATCTATGGTTCTGATGCAATTGGTGGTGTTGTAAATATCATCACGCGTGATGATTTTGAAGGCTTTGAAGCGAATGCGATGTATGACGCATCGACTCACGGCGGCGACGGCGAAACTAAGAGCTATGACTTCACAGTTGGTTTCTCTGGTGATAAAGGTAACGTTGTTTTTAATGCATACTACACAGAGTATGGCGCACAGATGTCTGGTGACCGTTCTTGGTCTGAATTTGAACTAGACCTAGACCCAGAGACAGGTGACTTTAACAAGGGCGGCTCTTCAGCTCCACCTTGGGGTCGTTACAATGGTATTAACCCTGATGTAGAGGGCGCATGTAATTCATTTACTCACGGTGCAGGCAGTGGCCCTGGTCAATCAGACCCATCAGATTTTAGTAATGCTACTGGTTACGACTGCTGGGATTGGGACAAAGACACGTATAACTACGCACCTTCTAACTTCCATTTAACGCCTTCTGAGCGTTATGGCATATTTGCACAAGCTAATTATGAATTCTCTGATTCGCTTCGTTTCTTTACTGAAATTAACTTTAACCGTCGTTCATCAGACACTAAATTAGCACCACTACCTTTAGCGCCACTTGCGTTCTTTGGTTGGACTGATGCGACTTATTCTAAAGACAACTACTATAACCAGCAATTCGGCCCTAAAAATGTAAATGGCGAAACGGTTGATATCGCTGATTGGCGCCGCCGTGTTGTTGAAACAGGTGGTCGTGATACGACTTTCCGTGTTGAAACAGTGCGTGCTGTATTTGGTTTTGAAGGTGAGATCAACGATACATGGGGTTATGAGGTTTCTTATATCTTCGGTCGCAACGATGGCGCAACTAATCGCGCTGGCGGTGTAAACTTTGAAAAAGTTAATGAAGCTGTTGGTCCTTCATTCATGGAAGGTGGAGAGGTATTTTGTGGTACACCAGGCAATGTAATTGAAGGCTGTGTATCATTAAATACGTTCGGTACTCCTGGTACAGATACTCAAATATCAGAAGAGATGTTAGATTTTATCTCGTTTGAAGCACATGATTTGGGTTATAACGAGCAACAAATTATTTCAGCAAGTATTTTTGGTGATGCATTTGAGCTACCTGCCGGTACAGTTGGTGTGGCATTTGGTGCAGAGCACCGTGAAGAGAAAGGTGCAGACTTCCCTGATGCGCTAATCGCATTAGGTATCACTTCAGGTTCACCACGTAAAGCAACACAAGGTTCATACTCAGTTGATGAGTTATACATGGAAACGAACGTTCCGCTACTAAGCGGCGCGCCAATGGCTGAAGTACTTGAGCTTGACTTGGCAGTTCGTTATTCTGACTACGATACATTTGGTGATACAACCAATCATAAAGTAGGTATTCGTTGGTCTCCAATGGATGGCTTGATGTTCCGTGGTACTTCATCTACTGCATTCCGTGCTCCATCAACGCTTGACTTGTTCCAAGGCGCTTCGGCTAACAGCCCGCTAGTTTCAGACCCTTGTCAAGCAAACCCTACGCAATTCTGTATTGCTGATGGCGTACCTGCTGGTGGTTTTGAGCCAATCGGTGACCAGTTATCTTCAACTCGCGGTGGTAATGTAAATCTACAGCCTGAAGAAGCTGATATCACGACTATCGGTGTAGTTTACAGCCCAGAGTTTGTTGAAGGTTTATCTTTCACAATCGACTACTGGGACATTGAACTAGAAAACGCTATCACGACTATCGGTGAGCAGCTTATCTTAGATAAGTGTGCTAACGAAGGTGTATTCTGTGACAAGATCACGCGTTACACGTCAGGCGGATTAGTTGGTAACTCTAGCGATATCGATGACCGTAAAGTAAACGTAGGTGGTATTGACTCATCTGGTATCGACTTTAACATGCGTTACGCAACTGACACTGAGTATGGTGCACTAACGTTTAACCTTGATTCTACTCGTTACGACACATATGACATTACACAAGCCGATGGATCAGTTGTTGAAAACGCAGGCTGGTTCCGCCGTAACAGTGGTGATGGTAACTTCCCAGAGTGGAAAACAAACATTGATGTTCGTTTAGCACAAGATGACTGGTCTGCAGGTTATGCAATCCGTTATATTGGTGAAGTTGAAGAACCATTTGGAAATACTGCTGGTCAACGTACAGTTGATTCGCAAACCATTCACGATATTCGTTTTAGTTACTTCTTTGATAACTTCACAACGACTGTTGGCGTAGATAATGTGTTTGATGAAGATCCACCGTATGCAGCGACAGGCTTTAATGATAATACGGACCCTCGTACTTATAACACTTTAGGTCGTCACGTATATTTATCTCTAGGTGTTGCATTTTAATTAATTGCTTCACTTAGCTAAAAACCGGTCTTTATGACCGGTTTTTTTATGTTGTAAAAAAAATTAGAAATATTTCAGTTTTTGATTAGTGTATAAATATAGCCTTATTTTCATATGTATCCCCGCCTTACCTGAGTGGTAAAAAGTCATTAAATTCATGTTGTTAGGTTTTGATTTTTTATCCGTATTGAACTCCTTTCTTTACTACATTTGTAATATAAATTGTTCATTTTTTTGTTGCAAAACAGGTACGAATTTATATTGACATAATAAAACTATGTTGACCTGCTGTTATAACTAAGATTAGTATGTACGCGCAGTACCGTATGAGGAACGAGTGTCTTACATCGGTGTCTAACTATAAAAATGCTTAAAAAGCAGTGGCTTAACTAAATATTTTGTAGCCTCAGGGAGAAAACATGTTAAATAATAAAGTATCAAAAGCGGTTCGCTTAGCAATAGCTTTTGGCGCTACATCGACAGCAGTATTTTCTGCTAGCTCAGTGGTAGCGGCGGAAGAATCTGCAGAAAGTTTTGAAAAAATTCAAGTTACAGGTTCACGTATCAAACGTGCTGATATGGAAGGCGCGAACCCTGTACAACTTATCACGCGTGATGATTTAGTGGCTTCGGGTATTAGCAACGTAGGTGATATTCTTCAAGAAATTCCATCAGTTGCTGGTGCAGGTACTAATACTGCGATTAATAATGGTGGTGCAGGTGCTATTCGTGTTTCACTGCGTGGTTTAGGTGCAGAGCGTACGTTAGTACTTCTTAATGGCCGACGTGTAGTAGCATCAGGCGCTGGTGCAAATGCATCAGTGGATCTAAGTACAATACCTACTGCAATAATTAAGCGCGTTGAAGTATTAAAAGACGGTGCATCAGCTATTTACGGTTCAGATGCTATCGGCGGCGTAGTGAATATCATCACACGTGATGATTTTGAAGGTTTTGAAGCAAATGCAATGTATGACGCTTCAACTCACGGTGGTGACGGCGAAACAAAGAGCTATGATTTCACAGTTGGTTTCTCAGGTGACAAAGGTAATGTTGTAGTAAATGCATACTATGCAGAGCAAGGCGCACAGATGTCTGGCGATCGTGATTGGTCTAAGTTTAAGTACAACTTAAGCCCAAGCACTGGTGAAACGACTAAAGGTGGTTCTTCTGCAATTCCATGGGGTTTTTATAATGGTATAAATGGCGATAACGAAGATTTATGTCAAGCATTTACCCATGGTGCGGCGAATGGCCCAGGTCAGTCAGACCCTACACAGTTTACTAACCCAACGGGTTATGACTGTTTTAATGGTGCAAAAGATTTATATAACTATGCCCCAGCTAATTTCCACTTAACGCCTTCAAAGCGCTACGGCATATTTGCACAAGCAAATTATGAGTTCTCTGATGAATTGCGTTTCTTCACTGAAATGAATTTCAACCGTCGTACTTCAGATATTAAACTAGCGCCTTTACCATTAGGTCCATTAGCGTTCTTTAACTGGACTGATGCAAGCTACTCAAAAGATAACTATTATAATCAAAACTTTGGCCCAAAAAATGCTAATGGTGAAAGTGTTGATATTGCTGACTGGCGTCGCCGTGTAGTTGAAACTGGTGGCCGTGATACGTCTTACCGTGTTGAAACTGTACGTGCAGTATTTGGTTTTGAAGGCGACATTAATGACACTTGGGGCTATGAGGTTTCTTATATCTTTGGTCGTAATGATGGTGCCATTAACCGTGCTGGTGGTGTAAACTTTGAGAAAGTTAGTGAAGCTGTAGGTCCTTCATTCATGGAAGGCGGCGAGGTACTTTGTGGTACACCAGGCAATGTAATTGAAGGCTGTGTATCATTAAATACCTTTGGTATTCCAGGCAGTGACACTGAAATTTCGCAAGAAATGTTAGACTTTATCTCTTTTGAAGCGCATGACTTGGGCTACAATGAGCAACAAATTATTACCGCTAGTATATTTGGTGATGCATTTGAGCTTCCTGCTGGTACAGTGGGTGTGGCATTTGGTGCTGAGCACCGCGAAGAGAAAGGTGCTGATTTACCTGACGCATTGATTGCTTTAGGCATTACATCTGGTAACCCAAGAGAGAAAACACTTGGTTCTTACTCAGTAGATGAAGTATACATGGAAACAAATGTGCCACTTCTTTCTGGAGCGCCATTTGCAGAAGTACTAGAACTTGATTTAGCTGTTCGCTATTCAGACTATGACACATTTGGTGATACGACAAATCATAAAGTAGGTATTCGCTGGTCTCCAATGGATGGCTTAATGTTCCGTGGAACATCTTCAACCGCATTCCGTGCACCATCAACCTCGGATTTATTTGAAGGTGCTGCTTCTAGTAACCCTGAAGTTAGCGATCCATGTGCTTCGAATCCAACTCAATTTTGTCTTGACAATGGTGTTCCTGCTGGTGGATTTACACCAATCGGTGACCAGTTGAGTTCAACTTTGGGTGGTAATACTGAGTTACAGCCTGAAGAAGCTGATATCACAACCATTGGTTTAGTATATAGCCCTGAGTTTGTAGAAGGCCTTTCATTCACAATCGACTACTGGGATATTGAGCTAACTAATGCAATCACTCAAGTGGGTGAGCAGCTTATTTTAGATAAGTGTGCAAGCGAAGGTACTTATTGTGATAAAATAACACGTTACACATCAGGCCCACTTTTGGGTAACTCAAGTAATATCGATAACCGTACTGTAAATGTGGGTGGAATAGACTCATCAGGTATCGACTTTAACGTACGTTATGCTACTGATACTAGCTTTGGTGCATTAACATTGAATCTTGATTCAACGCGTTATGACACGTACGATATTACTCAAGCAGATGGTTCAGTGACTGAAAATGCTGGTTGGTTCCTACGTGCCAATGGTGATGGTAACTTCCCAGAGTGGAAAACTAACGTTGATATTCGTTTAGCAAAAGATGATTGGTCAGCAGGTTATGCAGTTCGCTACATTGGTGAGTCAGAAGAACCGTTTGGTGATCCAGCTGACGGTGAACCTGCTTCACGTATGATTGACTCTCAGGTTATTCACGATGTACGTTTTAGTTATTTCTTCGATAACTTCACAACGACTATTGGTGTTGATAACGTGTTTGATGAAGATCCTCCGTACGCAGTAACTGGTTTTAACGATAATACGGACCCACGTACTTATAATTCAACAGGTCGTCACGTATATCTATCTTTAGGCTTAGCATTTTAATTAGTTGTTTAGCCAAATAAAAACCGGCCTCTTTGGCCGGTTTTTTTGGTTGTATTATGTAGTTTGTTTAGAATCGGTAACTTATACCAGCGCTTAAACTGCTAGTGTCTAGGTCGCCCATATCCATATATTGCAAACCAACATTCATTGCAAAGCCGTTGTTCCAATCATATTGCCAACCAGCTTCTGCAAAAACACCCAAACCAGTTTCTTGGATCAGCTTATTGCTGTTACGGGCAATATCATAATCATAGTACTGACCACCCAATTTACCGTAGAGGTAGCTATTATCCGTGATTTTGTATTGGCCTTTTGCGGCTACTACAAAATTTATCAAATCGATTTTATTTGCGTTTAAATCAAATAATAACTTGTCGTTACGATCGCATATAACCCTATCATTTCTCAATTCTTTACACTCCCAGCTATCGATTTCTGAGCCGCTATTTATTCCTAACTCTAAAGCCCATGAAGTGTTAATTTGATAGTTATAGTATAGGTAAAGTGAGCCGACACCATCACCGTCTTTACTTGAACCTTTGTAAGAAGCACTACCACCGTTTAGTTGTGCACCAACTCGATGTATTTCATTTTGTTGTTCTGCTTGAGTAGTAAAACTACTAAGGCTTAAAACTGTTAGAGCGACTAGAGCATGTGTTTTCATATTAACAAACCTTGTTTACAGCATAATTTGAAAGCTAGTTTAGTATTGTGCTCTGTTAGAGTCTGTGGCTTGTTTGTGAGTGGTTGTATGAGCACGTCAAAAAGTGTAAATTATTGTTAATTATGTAATTTATATCGGTTAATATGAAATGTTACTAACGAGAAAACGAGCATTGATACGATTTACATTGACATATTATTCTTATTTGATACAAGTATACTTCGATATTTTTTAGACTTTGAATTTTTATGACAAAATTAACGCGTTTACACAACCTGCAATCATGGCTGCTTAATTTAGCTGTCATGCTTGGGCGTGTGCACTGCGGTTAATTGTTTTACTCTAACCGCGATGATAGAAGCGGCTAGAGGTCTTACAAGCTCCCCCTCCACTTTTATCATCTTAGAAACAAGGACTTAAATTATGCCCGTTCAGGCATCATATTTATTTGTGATCTTCGTTTGGTCTACTACTCCGCTGGGGATTGTATGGAGCAGTGAGACCATGCCACCCACTTTGAGTGTGTTACTGCGAATGATGATAGCGTTAGTTTTGGCTGGGCTTGTTGTAGCAATTAGTAAAATTCGTGTACCTTGGCATAGGCGAGCATGCACGCTCTATCTATATTCATCGTTGGGCATATTAGGTGGTATGTCATTTAGTTATTTGGCTGCACAAACTGTCCCCTCAGGAGTGATATCACTTATTTTTGGGCTGGCCCCAATCCTCTCAGGTTTACTTGCCCAAAAGTTGTTGGGGGAGGCAAAGTTTACGCCAATTAAGATGTTTTCTTTGGCAATGGCGCTAGGTGGTTTGTATTTGATTTGTTCTACTCAAGTGCTGCAATTTAATTTAGCGCCATTAGGGCTAGGTTATGTTTTTTTAGCGGTATGTAGCTTTAGCTTAAGTGGCATTATGATAAAACGAGTTAAAGTTGAAGTTCACCCAATGGCAACAACATTTGGTGCTTTGCTGTTTGTTACTCCTATGTTTGCGTGTGTTTGGTTGTTACTTGATGGCTCGATTGCTATGGAGCATTGGCATATGAAATCAGTTTGGGCAACTGTATATTTAGGCGTGGTTGGCTCTTTATTAGGCTTTTTAGCTTATTTTCATGTTTTGCAAAGGCTCTCTGCCAGTACCGTTGCACTGTCAACGCTGATCACTCCGGGGTTTGCGATTGGATTAGGTGCATGGCTAAATAATGAAAAGTTAACGGGTAGTTTGTTATTTGGGGCTGCAATTATCATTTTCAGCTTAGCCATGTTTCAGTTTGGTGAGCATATCAATTGGCATCGCTTGAGTAATAAGCAGGCCGTAAAATAATAGGTTATAAATACTTTATATGCCACAGGTGCTGAAGTAAGTGCTCAGAGTTGGGCCTCGATATTTAGAGGACACCATGGTTTTAGACTATTGCGAGCCGCCATTATATTGCAGAACAAATGGCGGCTCGTGCAATGTATGAGCTTGCATCACGCATATTTTACATCATGAAGTTTGTTATTATAAAATGTAGGCTGTGGGATAAATAAACCTCTTATACCAATTACATTAAATAAATGCTCAATGCTTTAATAAAGTTGGTATAAGGTAGTGTTAAAGCAGTAAAGTCATCACATCTTCATTTGCACATTCAAATGCGGCACCAAGTAGCAAAATACGGTGGTTGTTGCTGTTTAGCGAATTCAAATTAGTATTTTTCTTCAAGAGGTTACATATTAGACTTAAGGTGCTTATTTCACTAGGTACTTGCTTAGTTTGTGCTTCGAGCAGAGCAAGTGCAGCAGTAAGCTCATGATCAACTAAGGGTTCAAAGCATGGGTTAAATGCTAGATAACACTCCATTGGCAGCAGTTGCTGTTTATTCCTTGTAGCTAAAGCCTTGGCTAAGGATTCGTTGCGTTCAAACAGTAGTAAAGAGCGAATATAGTTAAAAGGAGGTTGAATACATTTTTCATGACCTAATAGCGTATGTAAAAGTGTATTGCTTTGTTCATTTTGAAGCGAAAAACCTTCGCTTGCACTTAATGCTGGCGTAAAGAATGTTAATTTATCAATATCGCTGATGGCTATAATTAGTGCTTCTGGCATAGGTTTTTTTTCAAAAAAAGAGGTTACCAAGTCTTGAAAAAATTGATAGCGAGATTGCTCCCCCATAGCTTGTTGATATAGGCACTTGAGCTGTGCAATATTCTCATTATTACTGCTTTTGGTATATAACGTGGCAAGTGCTTGTGCATCCTGATGTTTAATTAAATCGATAAATGATTGTACTGACGGTTGTTCATTCATAGTGCTACCAAAATTTCCTCAGCTAGTTATATTCAGTGTAGAACAATTAACCATAAAAAGGGAGTATTATCATAGATCTAAGGGTTTTTCCGATTAATGTTGACAACTTTAATTGTTCGCAGTGTGTGGTTTTGAAAACTAACCCTGTGACTCAAGAATGTTATTTATTTTTTAAGCACGGTAAGTAAGCTTGGCAGGTGTAATGTGTAATTATAATTTATAAATATAGTATCAAATTTTTTGATTCTTTCACTACACTTAAAACTTGGATCACTAAATGAGGTGTCCTATGTTTGATGATGATTCAATTTTATTCAGTGCAGAGAGTGAGCCAGAAGAAACCGCGATAAAGCCCCCATGGAAAATACTGATAGTTGATGATGAGGAAGATATTCATCAAATATCTAAGCTTGTATTAGCACAAATGCAATTTGATGACAGAGGTCTTATATTTTTGCATGCTCACAGTGGTGAACAGGCTCAAGTGGTGCTAGCTGATAACCCTGATACGGCACTTATTTTACTCGATGTTGTAATGGAAACGGCAGAAGCAGGGCTGGATTTTGCAAGGTATGTAAGAGAAATAGAAAAAAATAGCAAAGTGCGTATTATTTTGCGTACAGGGCAACCGGGTATGGCACCAGAATCAGAAATCACTCGTGACTACGATGTTAATGACTACAAAACTAAAACTGAACTCACTAGCAGTAAATTAAAAGCCGCTGTATTGGTTGCATTGCGAACTTTTCAGCATTTAGAAAAAACCCAATGTGTGCAATCGGGATTAAATAAAATTATAAAATGTACTAACTCATTATTAAGTGAATCTGAGTTAGTTGAATTTGATATTAAAACGCTGCAGTTATTAGCTGAAACCTTGCCACTTAGTCAGCAGTTTGAACCAAGTCCTGTTACTTCATTTATTGCACAGCTTAATCATAATACGATGTGCTTTGAGGTAAACATGCCACAAAACACGACTCTAGATATGCCAAAGTCTGTGTTTGAGTTATTTATTGCTAAATATAATTCAACATTTTATCACAGTGCTGTCATTCAAAACTTTGCCATTTTATATATTGGTGAAAAGCAGAGCGACATCACTTTGTTTGCTATTGCGCAATATATTAATGATATAGATGAACAAGAAGAGCTTTTACTTTTAAACTTGGGACAAAACATTGAGATAGCATGGTGTAATAGCCAGCTACAAGCCAGATTAAGTGATAATAATATAGAGTTAGAAAATCAGGTTAGCGAGCGTACCGCTGAGCTAAATGCCGCTCGAGAGCGTGCCGAGCAAGCTAATCTAGCAAAAAGTATGTTCCTATCTAATATGAGCCATGAAATACGCACGCCACTTAATGCAATACTGGGGTTTGCTCAATTAATGGAACGTGCCAAAGATTTACCTCAACACCATAAAACAACAATGAATAAAGTGATTCGAGCAGGTAACCACTTGCTTGATATTATTAATGATGTGCTCGATATTTCAAAAATAGAGGCAGGTTCTAGTAAGTTAAATTTGACAGACTTTGAGCTGACTAGCTTATTGGAAGATCTCAGTAACATGTTCAAACTCAAATGTGAGCAAAAGCAACTTACTTGGTGCCTAGAAGATAAAGTTAATAGTGCAATTGGCGTACATGGAGATCAAGGTAAGATTAGACAGGTGTTAATAAACTTATTGGGTAATGCGGTAAAATTTACGGATAGTGGTGAAATTAAACTCGTGTACTCGATGGTCGGTGATAATACTTACCACTTTGAGGTACATGATACGGGCCCCGGAATATCAGCGCAAGAATTGCAAAATCTTTTTACTAGCTTTACCCAAGGGAGTGCGGGGGTAGAAAAAGGAGGAACTGGTTTAGGGCTGTGTATATCTAGTAAGCAAGTTGCGATGATGGGGAGTAAACTTGAAGTTGAGTCAACTATAGATCAGGGTAGTTGTTTTTCATTTAGTCTTACCCTTGATTCTGCTGAGTTAGACTTTTCACAAAGCAAGCAATCAGATTTAGCTCAGTTAACACTTTTGCCGGATAAAGCTTTGCGGGCATTGTGTGTAGATGATGTTGCCTATAATCGAGAAATATTAGGGCAAACTTTAACGTCGTGCGGTATCTATGTTGAGTATGCAGAGGATGGTCAGCAGGCAGTCGACAAAATTAAACAGCAAAAGTTTGATATTGTATTTTTAGATTTGTTAATGCCAGTAATGCGTGGTGATGAAGCTGTGCAGATCATTCGTGGTGAATTACAGCTTAGCGAACTAAAGTGTATTGCTATTTCTGCGTTCAGTTTGCATCATGAAGTGCAGCACTATTTAAGCATTGGTTTTGATGAGTTTGTTGGCAAGCCTTACACCATTGAGCAAATATTTGATTTGTTAGCATCTTACTTTCCAGCGCATTTTGAATTTGAGCAAGCGCAAGATGACGCGATACCAAAGCCTCCTGATCTCAGTACGATAGACCCTTCTGGCTTTTCTTTACCTCATGAACAGTTAGAGCAGTTAAAACTGTCAGCGCAAATTAATGGAACTTCTAAAATTAAACAGATTTTACAAAAAATCGAAAAAGAGCAGCCAAACAATAAGCAGCTTGCGCAATATTTGGCTAATTTTATAAGTAAGTTTGATATGGCAGGCCTTATAGCTGCGCTTAATGAGGTAAAAGATGGATGATGATCTAGTCTCACTCAATAATTGCAGGATTTTAATTGTTGATGACAAAGCTGAAAACCTAGAGTTATTAACCCGTTTTTTGGAAGCTGAAGGGTACGATGTGGCTTTTGCTACTTCAGGCAAGGAAGCGATTAACATAGCTACCATCTTTCTACCGCACTTAATTTTGCTAGATGTGATGATGCCGGGTATTGATGGGTTTGAAACGTGTCGGCGCTTAAAATCTTTGGATAGGGTTAAAGATGTGCCTGTTATATTTGTTACAGGTAAAGCTGAACTGAGCGATATAGTTGAAGCGTTTAGTGTGGGGGCAGTTGATTATGTAACTAAGCCGATTCGCCAAGAAGAACTATTAGCAAGAGTGTCGACTCATTTGCAATTACAAGCATTAATCAACTTAAGAGATGAGCTTATCTCTACATTACGCGATAAAACTCTAGAACTTGAGAAGCTATCTAAATTAAAAGAGCAGCAATTAGAAACTTCACAGCAATTTAGTCACATAGGAGAAATGGTTGGAGAGTTAACTCATGAACTAGGTACGCCACTAAGCGTTATTAGTACGGCGATTAGTCACCTTGATGAAAAACAAAAGCAGCTGAACCAGCAAGTTCAGCAAAAAACGCTAGCAAAAAGTGATTTACAAGGCTTTATTGATAATACGGCACAAAGCTACGACATTGTTTTGTCGAATTTAAACAATGCAATGAACTTAATTAATAGCTTTAAGCATATTGTAGTTGGGGAGTTTAGTGGTGCAATTGTGCAATGTAATTTAGCCGATTACTTACACGATATTGAGCGAGTGTTACATCCTAAACTGAAGCGTTCGCCTCATAGCGTAACAATTAATTGCCCAGTTACGATACAAATTACGTCAGATATGGGGGCGTTATCTCAGGTTTTAATTAATCTTATCAATAATGCATTGATCCATGCCTTTGATGACAATAGCCATGGTTCGATTAATATTAATGTAGAGCAAAAAGAGCAAGAGGCTATCTTAAAAGTATCGGATGATGGTCAAGGCATTGAAGGGGAAAAACTGAGTAAAATATTTGAAAAGTATTACTCAACGCGTTTGGGCTCTGGTGGCAGTGGGCTTGGTCTGTTTATTGTAAAGAACTTAATTGAACAACACTTGCAAGGTGGTATCAAGGTGACGAGTCAGCTAGGAAAGGGGACAGAGTTTTACATTACTTTACCTTTGTATATAAGTACAAAAAATAAGTAACTGTTCCAGTTTTAGTAGCCTTGTAACTCGTTTATGGTGCATTTATACAGTGTAAAATAACTTTTGAACCCTAAAATTATAAGCTCGGAATAAAATGACTTATCAAATTAATCATACAGCCCCATTAGCAAGTGAGTTTGTATTACTGCGAGAAAAGGTGGGCTGGGGTGCAACGGATGAAATTTTGGCGCAAACGGGCCTAAATAATTCTTTGTTTCATGTGACCATTCGCCATAAAGATATTTTAATTGCGATGGGCCGAGTGCTAGGAGATGGTGGGCTATTTTATTATATTCAAGATGTGGTGGTGGCACCAGATTATCAAGGCGAAGGGCTTGGACATGCCGTGATGTATGAAATAGAAAGGTTCCTCTGTGCAAATGCAAAAGCAGGTGCGACGGTAGCGCTGTTGTCAGCCAAGGGAAAAGAGGCCTTTTATGAGCAGTATGATTATATACTGCGAACAGGAGAGCCGTTGGGACTTGGCATGAGTAAGTTTATATAATGTTGTTTATGTCGTTCATTTACAGTACCGCTTCAAGTTACTTATACGTTAACTTAGTTTTTTTGAACGAGAAGCGTACCAGCCTAATGCATAGCCACAGCCACAAAAAAACCAAATAACACTGGCAATTAATGAAAAAACAGTCGTTTGTTGCCAGTAAATTATACTCAGCGGTATGGCAGCAAGGCCTCTAATCAAGCATATAATAGCCAGTGTTAGCAGGGCTAGTTGTTGCAATGGCAGCTGGCGAATTAACTTCATTGCAGCCAATGCATATGCGCCACAGAGGGCAAATAAACAGCTCAGAGTGAGTGTAATGACGGGGGCATGCCAAGTTCCTTGCTTAGCAGAGTTAATAATAAATTGTGGCGCAAGTTGTGCTCGGTAGCACTGCACTCCAATACCAATACAGCTTAAGTGTGCAATTGCGGTGATAAGTGCCATGATGGCACAAAATAATAAACTGGCTTTCACTGTCTTGGACATACCTAATTATCCTTTTAAGTTGAGTGCGTTAAGCAACTACATCTATAGTGTATTTTAAATCATAGTATGACTAACGTAGAGCAAACACAATGGACCAAAGCATTCAACCAACAATTGTTATTACTGGCGCATCAAAAGGTGTGGGAGAAGCGTGTGCTCATGCCTATGCCAAAGCTCACCCCACTGGTGTTAATTTAGTACTGGTGGCAAGAAACCTTGAGCCTCTTGAGCAAGTAAAAGCGCAGCTAGCTGGGTATGCGCAATGTCATACATTGTTAATTCAAGCTGATGTTGCGTCACTGAGTGATTGTGAGCGCATCATTGCTCGCACTATTGAGAAGTTTAATTTTATAAATGTGTTGGTTAACAATGCAGGGCTCCATCACCGTGGCAACTTTAGCAACCTAAGTGCACAGCAAGTGGCTGCGATGGTAGATGTGAATATGCGTGCGCCTATGGTATTGAGTGCATTGGCAATTAAACATATGCAAAGCACAGCGCAAAACGCCATTGTTATGGTTGGGTCGTTGGCAGGACTTACGCCATTACAAGGTGCAGCAAGTTACAGTGGCACAAAGGCTGGGCTACGTGCATTTACCTATGCTTTGCATGATGAACTAATAAACAGTAAAACTAATGTAGCGGTTGTATCGCCAGGGCCTATCAATACGGGTTTTATCATGCAAGAAATTGATCAGGTAGAAGATATTGTTTATTCGCAGCCTATGAGTAGTGCACAGCAAGTTGCGAATGCTATATTAACACTAAGTCACTCAAGTGAAGCTGAAATTGCGATGCCGAGCATTAGCGGTAAGCTGGCCACACTTAGTTACTTGTTCCCGCGCTTTCGTCGAGCGATAAGAGGGCTGCTATATCGTATCGGTGCCAAAAACAAACAAAAATACCGCAGCATGAATAAGTTAGACTAGTTTTGAAGTTGAGTTAATAACCAGTCTTTAAAGATTTGTATCCTCGCAACTCGAGGTGAATTTGGATTATGTAAAAAGCTGTAACGGACACTCGGCTCGCAGCAAACATCATATGGTTGCACAAGCAGCCCTTGTTTTAGGTAATGCTTAGCTTGCGTCGCAGAGCCTAAACAAATGCCATGTCCGGTCATAACAGCGCTAAGCGCGAAATCCATATTACTCACTTCAAGCCATTGGCTTTTATCGTCGTTACGTTTAATACCTGCTTGAGAAAACCAACTTTGCCAGTAGTCGGTAAACGAGTAATAGACAAGTTGACAGTGAGACATATTATTTATGTTATGAAGGTTTTCTTGTTCAGCAAAAGAGGGTGAGCACAGTGGCACTAGTTGGTCATCTAGGATAATTTCTTGCTCTAAACCAGCAAATAGTGAATGGCCATAACGAATGGCAACATCAACTTCACCATGTTTAATATCTTCTACATTTGGCGATACCAGTACACGAATGGCTATATCTGGATGCGCTTTAGAAAAACGCCACATATTTGGAATGAGGATCATAGATGCAAATGATTGTGTTGTAGTGATTGTTAGTGTTCCTTCAAGCGGCTCGCAGGTTGCTTGGCGTACATTGGCTACAATCTCTTCAAAATTATGTGATAGTGACTGAGCAAGGTGCTTGCATTGTGGGGTTGGTTGCATACCGCGACCTTGGCGATAGAAGAGTTTACATCCCAAGTGTGACTCTAAGGCTCTTATTTGCTGACTGACCGCAGCTTGCGTCACAAACAGCTCCTTCGCAGCTAGACTGTAGCTTTTATGACGTGCAGCAGCTTCTACACAACGTAGCGCAGTAAAGTGGCTTAGCTCTTTAAACATTAGTTCATCTTATATTATGTGTTAGAAATAATCGTTCGGAAAACACTCGTTTCTTGTTGATAATAGCTGAGTTCAATAAATACAGGAAGCGTTAAAGTGAGCAATGAAACAGTACCTAAACATAAAAACACAAGCAATTCATCAACAAAGCAACTTACTTCGGCTCATTCTAAGTTATCGCGGTTCATTATTGATATGAGTAAAAAGATGCAACTTTGTGATATGAGTAAATTGAAATAATTATTAGTTAATATTTATGGTTATTTCTAAAGGCAAAATTAACTTGAAAAGGGAATGAAATAAATCAATGCTTTCACATTTGCTGCACTTTTGCTTGCCACTGTTTAGCTTTACAACACAATAGGGTTTGGAGTGACTATGAACAAGGCAAATTTGAAGCATGCAGCCATGCTGTTAGCTGTATTGAGTGTATTACATATATCAGCGGTTAATGCAAAACCAAGAGCGCTGCCTCCGATGCATCAACCTCCTAACATGCAAGCTAAAACGCCGTTAGATCACGAGCTATCAACATTGATCTCACAACATGGGTTAACAGGCCATGTTGAAGGTGCAAAAGAGTTACCTAAAATTTCAGACCCAATGGCACAACTGGGTATGCAACTATTTTTTACCAAAGCATTGGGGGGGGAGAAAACGGTGGCCTGTGCTAGTTGTCATGACCCCAGATTAGGTGGTGCAGATAGCTTGTCTTTGCCTATTGGCACCAATGCGGTTGACCCAAATGTAGTAGGCCCTAATCGTAAGGCTGTAAATGATGAAATAAACATTCCCCGTAATTCTCCCACTATTTTTAATACGGGCTTTGCAAATAACTCTTTGTTTTGGGATGGAAGAGTTGAACGAGTTATTACCACTGATGAGCAAGGTAATGAAGTCAGCTTTATTAGCACACCTGATTCAGGGTTTAATCAACCTGATGAACAAGCAGGTGACTCTTTGGTGAGTACGCTCGCGCGGTTTCCTGTGACATCTCGCGAGGAAATGCGCGCAGAGGCATTTGTAAATGCTACGACCAATGAACAGGTTCGTACTCACTTAGCACAGCGTATTGGTGACTACGCAGATGGGCAGGGTAGTTTAGCGACCAATGATTGGTTGCAAGTGTTTCGTGAAGCGTTTAACTCTCAAGATGAGGCTCAGTCACTGATCACTTTTGACAACATCGCTTTTGCACTGGGGCAATATCAGTCTTCAATGGTGATGATCAATACCGATTGGCACCGTTACGTACGCGGTGATCTTAAAGCTTTGTCTGAGCAACAAAAGCAAGGAGCAAAGCTATTTTTCACTCAAATCGCAGATGGTGGAGCAGGGTGTGTAAATTGTCACAGTGGGGATAGGTTCACTAATGATGGTTTTTTCAACTTAGCGTTTCCACAATACGGGATTGGTACAGATGAAAATTTTGCTGATATTGGTCGTGCTGCGATTGATTCACAACCAAGTAATCAATTTGCATTTCGTGTACCAAGTTTACTCAATGTAACATTAACGGCTCCTTATAGTCATGCTGGGGCATACGAAAATTTAGCGCAAGTAGTTAGTCATTATTCAAACCCAGAGCAAACGATTGAGCAGTTTTTTCAACGAGGTGGCGCATGTGGTTTAAAGCAGTTTGCCTTGAGCGCGCAGTGTGAGACACTTAACCAACAGGCAAGAGAAAATACTGATATGGCATTGCAGCTGTTGCGTGCTTCTCCTTTTGTGGCGGCAAACTTAGCACCACAGCAACAGAAAGATCTTGTGGCCTTTTTACATACGTTAACGGATAAGTGCGCTAAAGATAAGCGGTGTATAAAAAAGTGGATGCCTAATCACTCAACCCCAAACCCAGATAATTTGCGTTTGCGTACAGCACGTCTAACTGGTGGATAATTTTTATTATGAAAATGACCATTCGCGTCAAACTATTGTTAATTATATTAATAGCCAATACAGCTTTAGTCTTGGCTATTTATTTAGCTAATAAATTCGCGTTTGAAAAAAGCTTTTCGCAATATATTGAAAACACCTCTAGAGCGCAGTTACGTGATGTGATTGCACGCTTTGCAAAAACTTATGAACAGTATGAGTCACTCGAATGGGTTTATAAAGGGTCAGCTGAGTGGGACAGCATAGTACATTTTTATTACGATTTAGAAGGAGGAGAGGCGAAGCGAGAGCGAAGAGATACACGGCCTCCTCCAAAACGTCGTTACGCAGATGAACCGCAAATGAGACCAGCTCCTAAGCGCCGTTATCAAGGCGAAGAGCAAACAATGAGGCCGCGAGGGCAGCCAAGAGGACCGGCGGGCGGTCGTTTGCTACTCAAAGATGCAAACGGTGTGCTTGTTATGGGCAGGGAGCGCAGTATGCAGAATACTTTTTGGTTTCCGGTTTATAAAACCGATCACTTAGCAGCGCCTCAACGCCAGCAAGTAATTGCTTATTTGGGTGTGGCAGGTAGCGCCTTAATAGGGAATAAATTTGATCAGTTGTTTGCCCAGCAACAACAACGGCAATTTGTACTGATCGCGCTCATCGCTTTATGTGTCACCGTAATTTTGGCGGTCCCATTTAGTAAATATTTAGTGCAACCCATAGTATTGCTTCGACGCAATGCTAAAGTGCTGGCGCAGGGTAATTACGACGCACAAGTGGATATAAAGAGCAAAGACGAGTTAGGCTTACTTGCGCGAGATATGAACCGATTGGCCGATACGCTGGCGCAAAATCAAGTTGCTCGCCAGCAATGGATAGCTGATATTTCACATGAATTACGTACACCGATTGCTGTTATTCGCGCCGAATTAGAAGGCATGATTGATGGGGTAATAGCCAGCGAGCCGAAACAGCTAATGTCTTTACATGAAGAAATTCAGCGCTTGACGCGTTTAGTTGATGATTTGCACCAGCTTTCGTTATCAGATAAAGGTGCACTTACTTACCATATGGAAAAACTTAACCTGCATGATTTGTTGTTGCGCACCTTTTCTAAAAATCGTCAAGCAATTGAGTGTACACACTTAGCGTTTTCTTTAAGTTGTAGCGACACCATTATGCTTGAATGCGACGAGCAGCGTTTGGGCCAGCTATTTGATAATTTACTGCAAAACACGTTGCGTTATACCGACTCATCAAAACAGCAACCAGGAACATTAAAAGTTGAAGTCACGCAGTTTAAGAGTGTAACCCAAATATGCTGGCAAGATAGTGCGCCAGGCGTACCTCAAACGCAGCTTGATAAATTATTTAATCGACTCTATCGTGTGGAAGGTGCGCGCAGTAGGGCTGCTGGTGGTTCAGGGTTAGGCTTGGCGATATGCCAAAGTATCGTGCAAGCACATAATGGAGAAATCACAGTAAGCTTGAGTGAATTGGGTGGGCTCGCTATTATGATTAAATTGAGGTATTAAATGGACCACCCTCGTGTCAAACAAACATATTTTAATCGTAGAAGACGAACCCAAACTTGCTAATATTTTAGGCAAGTATTTAGCGCAAGCAGAGTTTACCTCCCATGTTGTAATGGATGGCGCAGATGCTGAACCCGCTTTTAAAAGCGAGTGTCCCGCCTTAATTTTATTAGACCTAATGCTACCGAGTGTTGATGGCATCGAGATTTGTAAGCGCATACGTACATATTCAAATGTGCCCATTGTGATGATGACAGCCAAAGTCGAAGAAGTAGATCGATTACTTGGGTTGGAGATTGGTGCTGATGATTATATCTGCAAGCCCTATAGCCCAAAGGAGGTTGTGGCTAGAGTTAAAGCAATATTGCGGCGCGTTGCGTTGAATGAAAAAGGGCAAGTTTTAGACGTTGAAAGTAAGCTAAAGCTGGATGAAGAAACCCTTTTTGCATCATTTTTAAATGAGAGTGTATCACTTACTCACGTTGAATTTTTGTTGCTCAAAGCAATGTATGGTCATCCTGGGCGTATTTATAGTCGAGACACTTTGATGGACCATATTTATGATGATAGTCATATTGTTAGTGATAGAACTATCGACAGTCATATTAAGAAAATCCGCAAAAAGCTACATAGTATAGCCTCTGAGCAAGAGTTTATTCATTCTATTTATGGTGCAGGCTATAAGTTTGAAGCACAAAGTGGGTAGATTTAATAAGCCGCACGCTCACTGAATGAATTGCGGTTTTTAGTGTGGCGAACTTGAACCTTAAAGAGCATTAAACAATGGGTTGGGTATTAATATCACGACGGTGGTTTGTACGATATTGCTGGCTTAAATCCGCACAAAAAACGTCCGACACTGGATTTTGCTGGTTATTGGCTCTCACTAGTACCACATCGGTTGTTGGTAGTTTAGGTAAGTTGCTGTCTATGAGCTTAGGCAAATCGCCAATGCTCAATTCATTCATGGCACTGATAGCAATGCCGCTTTTCACTATACCCTTAAGTGCGCAGGCGCTGCCACAGCAGGCGATAATTTTAAAGTCACGACTTTGTTTATGCAGCCCTTCAAGCGTAGCTTGGTGAAAGCGACAGTCTCTTTGAAATATTGCAATAGGCAGTGGTTGCAGTTGCTGAGCTTGGTGTTGTGGGCTATATACCCAAAATCCTTGAGCTGATTCTAACATGTAACCTTCTTCAGAATCCGGCGAACGTGTGATCACCCCTAAGTCTAAATGACCACTATCAATCATAAGCTTTACACGGTTACTGGGTGTGCAGTTGATTTGCAGGTCAAGGTTTGTGAATTGGGTATGCAATAATTTTACGAGTGTGGGCAAGACCGACTCGGCGTAATCATCCGGGCAGCCAAGGCGCAGTAATGTAGTAGGTTTGGCGGTATTCATTTGCAGTAGCGTGTCATCATGTAGCTGCACTAGCTGTTTGGCATAGCGGGCAAATACTTGTCCATCGTAAGATAAGCTAAGTAACCTTCCTTGCTTTTCAAATAGCGATTTATTTACATCTTGCTCAAGCTTTTTCATTTGCATGCTAATTGCAGATTGAGTGCGATTTACTTGCTTAGCTGCTCGTGTAAAGCTACCTGTTTCGACAAAAGCCAAAAAGCTTCTTAATGCATCAATATCCATTTATTTATCCTATAACCTATCAGTAGTATTGATAGGTTGTATCAAAATTATCCGCTAGTCAGTAACGATTTTATTCGTTTAAATAACGCCCAGTTATTACACTAAGGAGAACAAAATGCAATTATATATTGGCAATAAAAATTACTCATCATGGTCATTAAGAGCGTGGTTAATGCTTGAAAAAAATAAAGTAAATTATAGTGAGGTGAAGTTGCCATTAGATACACCGCAATTTTATGAAGCGTTAAAAGATATTACTCCAAGTCTTAAAGTACCTAGTATTGTTGATAATGGCATACATGTTTGGGACTCCTTAGCTATTTGTGAGTATATCAATGATGTTTATCTATCAGGGCAATGTTGGCCAGAGTCATTAGCGCAAAAAGCAAAAGCGCGTGCAGTAGCGTGTGAAATGCACTCAGGTTTTAATGCTCTACGCAGTGAAATGCCGATGAATATTCGTGCTAAACGCAAATTGAATATCAGTGATGCATGTAAAAATGATATTGCTCGTATAGAGCAGATTTGGAGTGAGCAGATGCTAGCATGTCGTGACCAAGGAGGTTGGTTATTTGGTAAGTGGTCAATCGCTGATGCCATGTTTGCACCTGTGGTCATGCGTTTTAGAACTTATGGCATAGAGCTAAACCCACAAGCTCGATTATATATGGATAAAGTGCTAAGTTGCCCTGTGTTAGGTAAGTGGATCACTGAGGCACTGCAAGAAACGGAAGTAGTGCAAATTGATGAAGCAGGTGAAGAGGTTAGTTAAGGATATATTATGAAAACCATAGGGTTGCTTGGTGGTATGAGTTGGGAATCTACTCAAAGTTATTACAGGCTTATCAATGAAGGTGTTAAAGCACAGTTAGGCGGATTAAGCTCAGCAAAAATAGTCTTGCATAGTGTGAACTTTGCAGATATAGAAGTACTACAGCGTTCAGGTGATTGGCAAGGGTGTGGTGATATACTCGGCCAAGCTGCCAGAGGATTAGAATTAGCAGGAGCCCAATGTATTGTGATTTGTACGAACACGATGCATAAAGTGGTAGATGAGATTGCAAAACATACCTCGTTGCCGATTATCCATGTGGCAGATGTGGTGGCTGAAAGCCTAAAAGCACAAAAGATAAAAACAGTATCTTTACTTGGTACGCGTTTTACGATGCAAGAGCTTTTTTATATCGAGCGGCTGCGAGAGCATGGCTTGTCAGTGATTGTTCCACCTGAGCATGAACAGCACGTAGTTGATAATATTATTTATCAAGAGCTATGTATGGGTAATATTAACACTCACTCCAAACAGCAGTATTTAAACGTTATAAACGCACTTCAGGTGCAGGGCGCTCAGGCGGTAATTTTAGGTTGTACAGAAATAGGTTTATTGATTAGTCAATCTGATTGTGAATTACCCTTATTAGATACAACTCAGTTGCATGCGCAAGCGGCTGTGAAGTTTGCATTGCAATAAGTATCAGTACTTATCGTGATTGATTACTAGCCGGTAAGTCACATTTTGGCAATGAGAATATACAAGTTGTGGTTAATTGAAGCCGACTGGTAATGTAAAAAGCCCCCAAAACGATTTTGGAGGCTTTTAATAATTCTATTTTGTTTAAAACTGATTAGCAGTTTTCATTTTCAGCTTTAGCGGCTTCTTTAACGTTCTCACAGGCATCTTCAATGGCGTTTTTGCTATCGGTTACCATTTCATCGATTTTTTCACCAGCATCCTCCGCTGGACCGTCTGAACAACCTGCCAGTGCAAGTAAAGCAACAACACCGACGGCTTTTGTTAGATTCATGATATTCATAATGTGCTCCTTCAAGCCTAAGCTTTGGGCTTTTTAACGAGTGA
>NZ_CAMAPC010000028.1 GCF_945859825.1 Pseudoalteromonas holothuriae | reverse complement strand
CGGCGCAAAGTGCGTTGTTGCAGCAGATATATGATGAGTATGATTTAGATATAGGGCAGTTGGGTTATATAGTGGCTCATGGAACGGGAACGAAGCTGGGAGATTCGGTGGAGTTAACGGCGCTGGAGTCGGTGTTAGCAGAGCGAGGAGCGGATGTAGGGCAATGTGCTTTAACGTCGGTGAAAGGTAATTTGGGTCATACATTGGCGGCATCGGGCTTGGTGAGTGTGGTAGCGCTGGTAGAGGCGTTACGTCATAAGGAGATACCGGGTAGTTTGTACTGTGAGCAAGAGAATGACTACATAAATTGGGCGAAGAGTCCATTGTATGTGAACAAGCAGTTGAAGGCGTGGGAAAGTGATGGATTACGAATGGGAGGAGTAAGCTCATTTGGAATGAGTGGGACGAATGCGCATGTAGTGCTGCGAGAATATGCAGAGCGGGGGAGGGAGGAAGCGCGAAGTAGGGCTGGATATTTATTACTGATATCGGGTAAGGGAGAAGCGGATTTATTGGCACAGTTGTCGGCTTTGGAGCAGTACTTGATGTCGGCGCCGTCGGACTTACGGATGAGTGATTTGAGTTACAGTTTGTGTGCGCGCAGGATGCATCACAGTGACAGAGTGGGGATGGTAGTAAGCACGGTATCGGAGGCGATTTCATTATTATGTTGCATTCAATTGGCGGGTGAAGATAGTCGCTATGTAAGGGGTGTGGTAGAGAGTGAGCATGGTGTTAAACGGGGTGCATTACAACGTCGAGGAGAGTCGTTACTGGCAGAGGAAGGTGTACAGGGTGTTGCGGGATTGTATGAGTTGGCACAGCTTTATTGTGAAGGGTATAGCTTACCTTGGTGGCGAATGCAGCAATGGGAAGCGGTGCAGCACCTAGATTTACCTGCTTATCCTTTTGCTAGAACAGAACATTGGTGTGAAACACTGAATAAGTCATCAGCCGGGGTTGCACAAGCTACTTACTTACATCCTTTCGTGCATAAGAATTGTTCTACTCTTACACAGCAAATATACAGAAGTCATTTATTCCCAAGTGATGTTGCTTTATCTGATGAAGTGAATACAACACAGGCAAGGTTGTCACACTTGCAGGTCCTTGAAGCCGTAACTTTTGCGTGCATACATGCTTGTAGTGATGAAAATTCATCGCTAAATCAATTTCAGTTATCATCATTTAATTGGATGCAACCATGCTATATATCTTCATCAGGTTTGGATTTATATATTGAAGTGGGCACCAGTCAGCAAGACTGCTTGAGTTTTGATTTGGGTCATATCAAAGGTAATTGCAAAGAAATAATATGCCAAGGTCATTTTTCTAAGATTAACAATCTAGAATTTAATATTCTTGATTTGGAGATTATAAAGAATAGCAGCGATGTGTTTTCAGGTATTGAAGAATCTAAGGCTTATAAACAGTATTGGTTATATAAAGATAGCATATTGCTGCAGTTGAATGACTGCGTTCAAGCATCGTCATTTAACTGGTTAACGAGTGAATTATTAAACTTGTTACTTTTGCGTTTAGATCCTCAGCTGCATGATATAGATAATATTAATATACACAAAGCACAAGTTTATAATACTTCTGAATTTGGTAAATACGTATGTGTATCGCTTTTAAATCAGAACAAGTTATTGACAGTGACTTTATGTGATGAACAGGGCAAGCCATGTGCAAGTCTTACTTTCATGATAGGGACGGCTGTTCAATTGGAAGTGCTGAGCGTTGACAAGCAGGATATGAGTACTGATTTTGATGAGGCAGATTTAAGTGTATTATTGTGTGAAACATTGGCTAAGGTATTAAAACAAGCACCTCAAGATCTTTCGCAAAAAACACCTTTTGAGAGATATGGTTTAGACTCGATTTTAGGCTTAAGTTTTGTTGAGCAAATTAATAAAACCTTAAATATCACGCTTGCTCCTACTTGTATTTTTGAATATAGTTCAGTTGAAAAGTTAAAATCTTATATTTTGCAAGAGTATAAAGATGATTTGCTAAAAGTAAAAAAATCACAGGGCAGCCTTACAAAAACTAATAATATAGATGGGCTGAGTGGACCAATAAAAATTAAAAATATAAAAAAGCCACATAATATAAAACATAATGAACAGGATAGTATTGCGATTATCGGTATGTCAGGTCAGTTTTCTGGCGCAGACAATATTGATGATTTTTGGCAGTTATTAGTCGCAGAGGATGACCAAGCATTCATCCAGAAGACTCAGGATATAGAGTCTTTAAAGATACAAGGAAAGAATAATTTTGACTCGTTGTTCTTTGGTATTTCACCCCATGAAGCTGAACTCATGCACCCGCATCAAAGGTTGATTTTAGAACAAAGCTGGAAGTGTATTGAAGACGCTAGCTATGATCCGCTTAGTTTCACCGGTCAGCAGGTAAGTGTGTTCGTAGGTGCTGAGCCATTAGGCTATTTCAATGAGTCGTTTACGGGATCATCTGAAGCAATTATTGCATCTCGTATTTCACATTTCCTTGATCTAAAAGGACCTGCGTTGGTCGTTAACACAGGCTGCTCATCTTCTGCTGTTGCAATTCATTATGCATGTGAAAGCTTACGTACTGGGGAGTCAAACATGGCGCTTGCAGGTGGTGTGTATGCCAACCTTGATGAAAGCGCACTTAAATATCTTGCTGATGTTGGAATGTTATCTAAAACCGGCTACTGCGCTACATTTGATGCTGCTGCTGATGGCACACTGTTTTCTGAAGCCGTGGGGCTGATAGTACTTAAAAGGCTCTCTGATGCCCAACGGGATAATGACAACATTTACGCCACCATAGCTGCATCGGGAGTAAATCAGGACGGTGGGAGTAATGGCATAACAGCACCCTGTGGTAAAGCTCAGGAAGAATTAATAGTAAATACTTATCGCAAATATGGTGTAAATCCTGAACATATTAGTTACGTAGAAGCACATGGAACAGGAACGCCACTTGGCGATCCGGTTGAAGTAAATGCCCTTAGCAGAGCGTTTAGTCACTTTACTGATAAGTCACATTATTGTTTGCTTGGTAGTCTGAAGCCCATGGTTGGACACACATTAGCTGCCTCTGGAGTAGTGAGTATGATTAAAGTCGTTAAATCAATGCAGAATGGCTGTTTACCTGGCCTCAAAAACTTCTCAACACTCAATCCAAATATTCACCTTGAGCGGTCGCCTTTTTACCTCAGTGCACAGTCAAAGTCATGGCAAAGTGAACAGACTCCTTTAATGGCGGCAATTAGCTCTTTTGGACATAGCGGAACTAATGCACACTTTGTGTTGCAAGAATATTCTCAATCGCATTAAAAATGGAAAACAGATGTCAGTGAACAATAAAAATAACACCGCTCACACTCAGTTAGTACCGGTATCTGCGCGTACAAAGGACAGTTTGAGAATGAATGTCCAACAGTTGTATGAATTTTTGCAGCGTATGCCGAGTCAAAATAAAGAAGATGTTAGTCAATTACAGGCGTTTGCGCATACATTACAAAGTGGTCGCACTGCACTCAATACCCGAACGGCGTTTATCGTGACGAGTTTAATTGATGCACAACAACAATTCGAACGGTTTTTACAGCTTTTTGAGCGTAATGATGTGGATGGTTCGATAGCAATATTGCGAAATAGTGAGATTGAGAAACATCAAAACCAACATCATGAAACACCAATTAAAGCTATTAATGAAATGTCGGTTGCTGATTTTGAATGGGTAAAAACCAATTGGTTGGCTGGTTACCCTATCAGTTGGCCGCTTTTATATCAGGGGCAGAAGGTTAAGCGCATGCGTCTACCTAGTCATGCCTTTGCTGAGGTTAATCATCGCAGCAACAAAAGTGCTCTGCAACCACAACAAACATCTCACGATGTTGAGACGATGCAAATGTTTGCAAAGCCTCTAGTACTTACACCACAATGGAGTTTACTAAATGAAGCGCCTTGTCGAAATTTAGATGTAAATGGGCTGGAAGTGTTATTAGTTGGTGCAGGTGCCCATAAAGTCGATTTGGCAAGCTTAGAGCTGCAGCAGGTTTATGCACAGTTACTTGAGTTTGAAGTAGATGATTCTATTAGCAACTTATGCGATAAAATGGACGAAATGGTGCGTTTTGACAGCATTGTATTTGTACCATCTGATGTGCATTTTGACTTAGCTGACACTGCAAATACGATTAAGGCACAAGCGTCAGGTGTAAAATATTTTTTCAGGGTATTAAAGGCCCTGATGAGAAGTGGTTTTGATAACGAATCGCTCGATCTGTATTTCCTAACGAACAATGCTCAGGCAGTGTTTGATGGCGAAGTCATTAACCCAACACATACAGGTATAACCGGGTTGGCTGGCGTTGTCGCCAAAGAGAATGTCAATTGGCATGTCAGATGTATTGATATTGCGGTCGATACGTTGAGTGAAAAATTCTCTGAAATCTTATCGGTAAATAGTAATGAATCTGGAAATAATCTAGCGTTTAGAGGTAACCACTGGTACCAGCCTAAATTGAGTAAGTTGACATTGCCGAGCAAAGTACAAACGCCATATAAACAAAAAGGTGTTTATTTAGTGATTGGGGGAGCTGGGAGTATTGGTTTTGATTGGACCAAAATGATCGTGGATAAATACGATGCTAAGGTAATTTGGTTTGGTCGAAGGCAGATAGATGAGCGTATTGCGCGTAAGTTAGAATATTTCCCCTGTGCAACTCGCCCAGTTTATATGTCTGTTGATGCCAGCGATATAGATGCATTTTCTCAAGCTCATCAACACATCCTGCAAGAATATGGGCCTATTGATGGTGTTATTCACTCAGCGATGGTTGTTAAAGGTCAAAACGTTGCTACTTTGGATGAACAAGACTTTGAGCAGTTGCTACAGGCTAAGGTAGATGTTTGCGTTAACATAGCTAAGGTGTTTGCAAATCATCCCACAGACTTTCTATTATTTTTTTCTTCAATTAACGCCTATACAAAATCGCTCGGACAAAGCGGCTATGCGGTTGGCTGTACATTCAAAGATGCCTTTACCCAAGCTTTGGCGACTTCACGTAATGCATATACCGTCAATTTTGGCTATTGGGACAGCGACGTAATCAATTTAGAAGAGACGAAAGGGTTACGTAGTTGGATGGCCAGAGAAGGTATGGCAACTGTGATGCCACAAGAAGCGTTCCCAATCATTGAACGGTTTCTATCCAGCTCAGTGAATCAGATCTCACTACTCAAAGTGACTAAAGAGCACGCTTTACGCGAGATGAATGTCGATCTGAATGAGCAAAAATTTGCCTTATTACGTGCTGATACTCAGGCTATAAAGCATCATATGGCTGATCTGTATGGCAAAATTTGTATAGATGATGTACATCAAAGTGAAGAACGTCACTTTGAGCTCGACAGTTCGCACACTATTGCCCAGTTGTTAGCAACGTACCTAGCTGGAAAACTTTATGAACTTAACATACTAAAAACATCGGCAGTGTCGAAAGTTGACTTAGTCGATATCACGAATGTGTCTTCTAAATATCACTTGTGGGTGTCTTCGAGTATTGAGTTTTTACTGGATTATCAGTTTATTATTTTAACAGAGCAAGGCTATCAGTTGGACGAGCACAAGCTTGTTCCAACAGATAGCTTTTGGACAATGTGGCATGAGCACAAAATACAGTGGCAATCTCGTCAGAACTTAATAGCGCAGTTACAGTTTGTAGAGCTTACTTGTCGTGAACTTGAGTTGGTGTTACAGGATGAGCGAACTGCAAGCGAGCTATTGTTTCCAGGTGCAAGCATGCACTTAGTTGAAGAAATTTATAAGCACAGCAATGCGGGTCAATATTATAATCAAGTTGTTGCTCAGGCTGTGTTCAATCTTGTTGCGCAGCATATAAAACAGAATCCAAATGCGAAAGTAAACATTTTAGAAGTCGGCGCAGGAACTGGGGCGACGAGTGCCGAGATCTTCACTCGGCTGCAGGAATTTGAACAAAATATTGCACAATACTGCTATACGGATATTTCAAAAGCTTTTTTACTTCATGCGCAAACACATTATGGTCCAAGCCATGATTATCTGGATTATGCGATTGTTAACCTTGAGCAGCCATATATAGAGTCAGGGTTACGTCCTGCACATTATGATATTGTGATTGCGACTAATGTGATTCATGCCACAAGTGATATATTAGCGGCGATGAACAATGTAAAAAGCGCACTGAAAGCGGATGGTACATTATTCATTAATGAGGTGTGTTCAAGGAGTATTTTTACTCATTTAACATTTGGCTTATTAGATGGTTGGTGGTTACAACGCGATCCACAATTGCGCTTATCAGGTAGTCCGGCACTGTCGGTAGAGCAGTGGCAAACTGTTTTCAAACGCATGTCTTTTGTGGCTCATGTGGTTACCGATGGCGTTGATGCTAATGCTATGCAAAGTGTTATTGCGGCACACAACATATCAAAGCTTACAGCTAGCTCTCAAGACGTTGAACAGCAACAGCAAGAAATAACAAGTCAGGTCACACTACAGCAAGCACCAACGCCAAACATTATCAAAAATGAAAAGCAGACTTTAGCTAACTCAGAAGCACTTGAAGATCATATCGAAGCGATAATCGTTACAAGCTTAGAAACAATTCTCAAAGTCAGTCAGCAAGAGCTTCAGGTGACAGAGTCTTTTGTCGATTATGGTCTGGACTCTATTTTAGGGTTGAGTTTTGTTGAAAAAATCAACGAACAATTAGGTATTACACTTAATCCAACCTGTATCTTTGACTTTAGTTCTGTAGAGCGCCTAACTGCTCATATTTTGAGTGATTATAAAAACCAGATCCAATGGCTGAGTGAACCTCAGTTTGCACAGGAAAATGAACAAAGTGAACAGCTGCGAGAAATTAGCAATGATCAGCCATATGACGCAACCCAAGAAATAGCGATTATAGGTATGTCTGGGCAGGCCTGTGGTGCCAAAAATCTTGATGAACTTTGGACATTGCTCAGTTCAGGCACTATCGCAACTGGGGAGATCAATACTGATTTGGTTGCAAGCTACGGTGGGAAGTCAACATTCTTTGGGGGCGTTTTAGATAACAGGGATAAATTCGATTCTCTATTTTTCAATATTGCACCACTTGAAGCTTGTGATATGAACCCACATCAGCGTTTGGTGATACAAGAATCATGGTCGGCTATCGAATATGCGGGCTATAACCCTAAAGCATTGGCGCTTTCTCGTACTGGCATTTATGTTGGTGCTGAGCCGGTTGGCCGCTCTAGTGCATCTGTGACTGGTGGCTCTGAGGCTATAATAGCGTCTCGACTGTCGTACTTTCTCAACCTGTCCGGCCCTGCTTTAGTGGTTAATACTGGGTGTTCATCATCTGGGGTTGCCATTCATCTTGCTTGTGAGAGCTTACGCCATAATGACACTGACTTGGCTTTGGCTGTGGGGGTATTTGCCAATTGGGCGCCAAGCCTAGATAGTGTGGTAGGTGGTGCAGGTATGGTGTCGCAAAGTGGATATTGTAAAACCTTTGATGCTGCTGCTGATGGCACAATTTTGGCGGAAGGCATCGGTGTGCTCGTGTTAAAACGTTTATCAGAAGCACAGCAGGATAAAGACATCATTCATGCTGTGATAAGCGCCTCGGGCCTTAACCAAGATGGCGCGAGTAATGGAATTACTGCGCCGAGCGGACAAGCACAAGAAAAGCTAATTTGTGATGTTTACCATAAGTTCGCTATTGATCCGAACCTCATAAAATATGTTGAAGCTCATGGTACAGGAACATCACTTGGTGATCCGATAGAAGTGAACGCATTGGTCAAGGCATTTAGTCATTTTACCAAACAGCAAAGTTACTGCGCTATTGGTAGTGCTAAGCCACAAATAGGGCATGCAGCTGCGGCGTCAGGTGTTATGGGGGTGCTCAAGTCGGTATTGAGCATTCGTCATCAAATGTCATTGAAATTGGCTGGCTTTAAAACATTGAATCCGCTAATTGAGCTGTCAAACTCACCGTTTTATATTGCTACTGAAGATGAACCTTGGTTACCTTCAGATACCGCGCGAATGATAGCTATCAACTCATTTGGTCATTCAGGGACAAACAGCCATATCGTAGTACGAGAATACCTTAACCCGAGCGAGCCTGAACGTCAGCAAGAGCAAGTCAATTCATTGTATTTAATGCCTTTTTCAGCAAAAACGGTAACCGCATTATTGGCGAGTATAAACAATACACTCAAGTATTTAAATGACAATCCTGATATTGTTTCTAGTCATGCATTTTTAACTAACTTCGCGTATACAATGCAAACTGGCAGAGAAGCGATGCGCGAAAGGTTTATATGTGTCGTTTCGGATGTATCGCAGTTCAAAGATGTATTAATGCTAGTACTTCATGGTGATCAGAACTTGCCAGCTAATTGCTGGCGCGAAACAATTGCTTACAACACACAGAAGAAAAAACAATCTGAACTCATTTATCAAGACCTAGATTCATTTGAAAACCTTGAAAAATTTGCACTGGCATGGGTAAGGGGAGCAATGATTGAGTGGTGTCACTTCTATTCAGATCAGAAACCTATAAAGCTTGCCTTGCCAACTTATTGTTTTGATAATGAGGATTTTCCAGGCTATGGAAAGCAAGAGTCTACCGAGCTTGAACACACGTTTTCTGCTCACCTTCACCCTCTAGTGCAACAAAATGTCTCTGGTTTTAAACAGGTACTTTATCGTTCCACATTCGATGGCAGTGAAATGTTTTTAGCGGACCATGTTATTAATGGGCAGCGAGTTTTCCCTGGTGTTGGGTATTTAGAGATGGCTCGTGCGGCTGCAATTATGGCATTTGGTGTATCTAATACAGAAATTTGTCTCAAAGATATTGTTTGGTTAAGACCACTAATAATTGAAAATGTATGCCAAGTAGACATTCGTTTAGAAGCACAATCTGAATCAATCGCTAGCTTTAGCATCTTTAGTCAAAGTGTTGAAGGTGAACAGATACATTGTCAGGGAAAAGCTTGTTTGCAGCCTATTGCCGTGCCTTTACGCATTGAGCTAAACAGCCTAAAAGCAACATATAAAAAAGGCGTTTTGTCGCAGCAAGCATGTTACGAACAGTTTTCCGCTTTGGGTATACAATACGGAACAGGTTACCAATTACTCCAAGAAGTGCTCATTGGCTCACTAGGTACTTTGAGTAAAATTAGACTCAGTGAAGCACTTGCTTATTCATACCAAACTCCAGCAATCCTAGATGCATGTATGCATGGTAGCATGGGGTTGATGAGTCAACAGCAAGGTATTGGCAAAACTGCAACCATTCCTTTTGGTGTTAAGTCGGTGAGGTTTATTCAACAGCCACAAGGCATATTGTGGAGTGAGATAAAACCAGTTGAAACTTTGATTGATAGTGATACCCCCACTTTTGATGCTGCCATTTACAACAATGAAGGTGAATTATGCGTTCACATAGAGGGTTGGACATCAAGAAAAATTAACAGTGCAGTTGTAGGTGCCAGCCAGTATAACGCTATATTATTTAATAAACATTTAGTGGCAACGTTATGTGAGCAGCAGTTACACTGCCCTTATCAACAGCAACTTGTAATACTCAGTGGCTATGATGAGTCAGCCGCACATCTGTTTACTCAAGCATTTGCGGATGATGTTCAGGTTCTGCATTTATCACACGCTGAGTACGAGTATACCTATCAAGATAACCTCATAGCTTTGCAGCGATGCGTGCAGCAGTTTAAACGCGTAGACACTGGTTTTTTGTCTTTGCAGTTGATAATTAATGCTCAACATGATGCGGGTATGACACGCGCATTGGGTGGCGCGCTTAAGTCAATACGCAGAGAGCATGATGATCTGATCTGTCAACTAGTTGTGATTCAAGGAGAGCTAAATAGGCAGGTCGTAAAAGACATTGCGCTCTGTGCCCATGAGGTTTTGGACCATGAAGTAACTTACATTGACGGTATTCGACATGTTGCTAGATGGCAGATGCTTGCTTCTGAGCGCAAAGAGTTGCAAACACCCTGGCGTAATGAGGGTGTATACATGATTACTGGTGGGGCCGGTGGTTTAGGTTTAGTATTTGCGAAACACATTGCGAATAATGCCCCTGAAGCGACCATCATCCTGACTGGCCGTTCGGAGCTGCAGCCCGCAATCGAGGCTCAAATAAACGAACTGAATGAACAATGTCAAGCTGTTGTATATTGGAAAATGGATGTAGCCAATAACACAGATGTCACTACGGCTTTATCAAAAATCGTTGACCAATATGGCACTTTACATGGTGTGTTGCACGCTGCTGGGGTGAATAATGATGGTTTCTTCCTTGGCAAGAGTAATGCCGAGATAGAACGAGTTTTGTCTCCTAAAGTGAATGGAGTTCAGTTGTTAGATCATGCAACTGCAGACATCGCGCTGGATATGTTTGTGGTATTTTCTTCCACAGCTTCAGCGATGGGTAACTCTGGTCAAGTTGACTATGCTGCTGCCAACGGTTATCTGGATACATTTGTTGCACAACGAGCGAATGAAGTCACCATGCAGCGCCGCTTTGGTAGAAGCTTATCTGTCAATTGGCCGCTATGGGAAGCAGGTGGTATGCAAGTTGATGAGGTAACTAAGAAGAATCTAGAAATTCAAGCAGGTATGGTTGCCTTACCAGATCATATTGGTATAGAGGCTTTTCTTGAAGCCTATTATCATAATGCTGAACAAGTCATGGTAATTTATGGTGATCAGCAGAAAATTAAGTCCCTTGTAGTAGATAAAACTCTGGAAAAACAACTAGCAAAGAAACGTTTTACTTTACCTAAAATGACCTCTGAGCATGCAAACGCTCGATCATCAACGGAGTATGAAGCTAGTTTTGAACAACAAAAACTAGCCGCCGAAACCTATTTAACTAAGTTATTGAAAGAGTTTTTGCGCTTACCGGAGCATGTTATAGACGTTGACAAGCCATTTTTTGAACTTGGTATTGATTCAATTTTAGTGGTTAGCATTATTACTCGTATGGAGGAGCTATTTGGCTCATTGTCTAAGACACTATTCTTTGAATACAAAACTATATCTGATCTAGCACAGTACATTTGCCATCACCATGAAGGTGTACTTAATGAGCAGTTGCTTGATAAAAAACCTGTACAGACACTTACACATAAAATTACAACTGAGCCTATGGTGACAACACCTGTAGTTGAATGTTCAGAATCGCAACTTGCATTGAATGCATTAGCCCAAGGGAACACAGTTAATCATGATGTAGCTGTCATTGGGTTGGTTGGTCGTTATGCAATGGCGGATGATTTGCAGCAATTATGGGAAAACCTCAAAGAAGCTAAAGACTGTATTACTGAGGTTCCTAAGTCTCGTTGGGATCACACACAGTATTATTCTAAGCAAAGAAACACATTAGGTAAAACTTATACTAAATGGGGCGGATTTTTAGAAGATATTGAGTATTTTGACCCATTATTTTTCAATCTATCGCCAAGAGATAGTGCAGGCATTGACCCGCAGGAAAGGTTATTTTTACAAAGTGCTTATCATGTGTTGGAAGATGCTGGATATACTGCTTCTTCTTTGGCAAAAAGAGGTGCGGTTGGGGTATATGTTGGTGTGATGTATAACGAATATCAAATGTATTCTATCCAGGATGGTAAGTTGCCCTATTCGTTACTCGGTAGTATTTCTTCCATTGCCAATAGGGTGTCATATTTCCTTGATTTGAGAGGTCCTAGCATTGCGATTGATACAATGTGTTCATCGTCTTTGACTACCATTCATCTGGCTTGTCAAAGCATTATAAGAGATGAAGTTGTAGCAGCATTAGCTGGAGGTGTTAACTTATCCTTACATCCAAGTAAGTACTTATCATTGGCTCAAAATAATTTTGCTTCTTCAAATGGACGTTGCCAGAGTTTTGGTGAAGGAGGGAATGGATATGTCCCTAGCGAAGGTGTAGGAGTGACATTGCTAAAACGCCTTGACAGAGCGATTACTGATAAAGATCACATCTATGGTGTCATAAAGGGCAGTGCGGTGAACCACAGCGGTAAAAGTGCTGGTTACACTGTACCTGACCCCATTGCGCAACAACAGGTAATTGAGCAGGCATTACGTACTGCAAATGTTGACCCTCGCACGATTTCCTACATTGAGGCTCATGGTACTGGCACGGAATTGGGCGACCCGATTGAAGTTAAAGGTTTGGAAAAGGTTTTTGCAGGGAGAAAAAATAAACTTGCTGTTGGTGCTGTTAAATCCAACCTAGGGCATTGTGAAAGTGCAGCAGGAGTGGCCAGTGTGAGTAAGGTGTTATTGCAAATGCAATATCAAACATTGGTACCATCAATTCATTCTCAGCACTTAAATAAAAACATCGATTTCGATAATAGCTTCATTGAAGTACAGCAAGTTGTTTCGCCTTGGTCTAGACCTCAGTTGGATTTAGGTAAAGGGATGAGGGAGTACCCACTACGAGCTGGCATTTCAGCTTTTGGTGCCGGTGGGGCAAATGCCCATTTGGTAATTGAAGAAGCGCCGAACTGGATAAATGACAGCGTAGAGCTTCAACAGGCGTTTGCTATTGTGCTGTCGGCAAAGTGTTCACAAAGTCTTAACCTGCGTGTGCAGCAGTTGCATCAAGCCTTACTTAGTGGGCGTTATCAGCAAAGTGATTTGCCATCAATTGCCTATACCTTGCAAGTTGGTAGGGAACAGATGGAAGAGCGTGTTGCCTTTGTGGTCAATACAATGGCTGAACTTCATTCTGAGTTACGTGCCTACCTCTCCGATAGCGAAACAGCTGGATATCGTGGTAATGTTAATAAAAACAAAGAGCTGGTATCACTATTTAGCCAAGATGATGCATTAAAAGAAGTATTGCTAGAATGGTTAAAAACGGGAAAACTTGGCAAGCTGTTACCTATATGGGTAAAAGGTCTAGAGTTAGATTGGCAACAGGCGTACAGTGGAGATTGTCCACGTCGGATAAGCTTACCCTTGTACCCTTTTGCCAAAGAGCGATACTGGGTACCCAAGATTGAGATAAATGACACGCCGTTGGAAGTTGCACCTGCAAGCGAAGAATTAGATCGTATGTTGCAGGGGATTGCGAATGGCAGTATGAGCCTTGATGAGGCGTTACAAAAAATTTGAGTAGTGTATTTGTATTATGGATAAGAATAATAAGATAAAGCGTTTTATTTTAAGGCAGCTAAAGGAACAACAACTTTCTCTTACGGAAGCAAAAAAGTTACTAAGCAGAGCACAGCTTGAGCCAATTAGGCAGCCACACCCGTTTTTGCAGTTACTTTGGGATGAAGCGCAAAATACAATACATTATCAAGGCTATTTTAGTGGACATGAGCCTTATGTTGCTGATCATCAAGTACAAGGGCAACACATTCTACCTGGTGTGTTATTTTTGGAAATCATACAAAGTGCAATATTAGATGCGTTTCAAATAAATGACGAACTGCCGGTTCAATTGTTGGATTTTATATGGCTCGCGCCTGTTGTTTTCCAGCAAGGAGGCTTGAAAGTTTCACTCACTCTAGATTTAAGTGATGAAAAGCGTTTGCGCTTTGAGTTATCAAGCGAGCTTCAGAGTCAACGTGTAATTCATTGTCAGGGTGATGCTCGTATCTGTGCAGGTGTAGAGCCTGAAATCATAGATTTATCGCAAAAACGTACCCAATGTAAAAAAGTGCTTAGTGGTGAGCAATGTTACCAGCAGTTTTCTCAAAGAGGGATTTTTTATGGTCCATCCCAACAGGCCATAGTTGAGTTGGCGCGTGGTGATGAAGGCGTGATTGCTCGTTTGCAGGACCCTGATCAAAAAGGCTTCTACCCTGGTAGATTGCGTTTAACCCCCAGCTTAATGGATGCAGCATTACAAGCATGTGTGGGCTTTTATGGTGAACAAGACAATATCCCAAAAGTGCCATTCACGTTTTCCTTTTGCCAGCAGTACTTCCCTTTTGAAAGTCAAATGCAGGTATGGGTTCAGTCAACAGGTAAAGATAGATTCGATTTAGCGGTTTGTGATATGAGTGGACGTCTGGCGTTGAAGCTTAAAGGTTTGATGATCAGAGCGATTAAGCAAAGTACTACACCTCACATTTATGTACCTCAGTGGCAAATTTCACCAAGCGATGAGATAGCTCCGCCATTGTCAACGACATACGCATTATTGCTTGGTTTGAACGAACATAAAGTACACCTGACACAATTGGGCCATCAAGTTCAGCACATAGAGTTACAGCAAACTACTACTTGGCAGCAAAGAGCACAGCAATTCCATCACTGTTTTGAAAGCATAAAAGCGAAAATAAATGACATGGCTATAGCATGCAGCGATACGACGCCATTGTTACTACAAGTTTTATTGACGCACAATTGTGCAAGATCAATTCATTCGGGTATCAGTGGGTTGTTGGCAAGTGCAAAAAAGGAAATCCCCGGATTTTTTGGCCAAGTAATTGTTATTGAAGAAAAAACGAGCTCAAATTTAATTGATCAGTATTTAGCAGAAAATCAACATCACAAAGAGACGGGATACGTACAGTATCAAGGAGAACAGCGGCATATATTACATTGGCAAGATTGCATTGCGCATCAGGCGAATAATACAGAGCAATTACTCAAAGCACGTGGTACATATTTGGTGGTTGGTGGCCTTGGCGGAATAGGTCGTCATATTTCGCGTTATTTAGTCTCTTTAAACAATAATATAAATCTCATATTGCTTGGCACTCGGCCATTTAACGATGAGATGCTACCCTTCTTTACTGAGCTCAGCCTTAAGGGTACTCGTGTTCACTATGAATCGTTGGATATTGGCAGCGCACCAGAGCTTGCCGCAGCTATAGAAAAGGTTCGAGCCAATTTTGGTGAGATCAAAGGTGTTATTCATTGTGCTGGAGTTATTCAAGATAGCCTGCTGAGCAATAAGTCCTCACAAGAAGTTAGCGAAGTGTTTGCCCCCAAAGTAAATGGTATATTAAATCTTGATGCGCAAACGGCCTCTGAACCACTGGATTTTTTTGTGGCATTTACGTCAGTTAGTGGTGTAGCTGGGAATATGGGCCAAAGCGACTATTCAGCTGCCAATGGCTTCGTTGATGGCTTTATGCATGAACGAAATGACTTGGTGTCACGCAAAAAGCGTTATGGTCAAAGCCTCTCTATAGCATGGCCTTTATGGCGAGATGGAGGCATGCAAGCTACCGCGCAAATGTTATCAGTGTTAAAAAAGCAGGGTGTAGAGCCATTAGAAACAGAGACTGCACTTCAAGTTTTCCATAATGCAATGTTGTTAGAGGCTAGTCAGGTTTTAGTTGTACCTCATGTGGATATGAAGGAGGGTGAACAAGTACATTCGTCGTCACCTGAGTTACCACAGGCTACATCAGCCGCCTTACATGGTATATCAGTTGACTTGAATAAAGGCCATTTTATAAGAAATTATCTCAAGACGTTGATTGCCAAAGTAACAAAGCTGTCGAGCGCTAGACTAGAAGATGATGTATTGTTTGAAAAGTATGGTTTGGATTCGGTAAAAATTGTTGAGTTAACAGCATTACTTGAGAACACTTTTGGAACTCAATCAAAAACATTGTTTTTTGAGTATCAAACTGTGGATGAGATGGCTAACTACCTTTTGAAAAGATATGAGGAGCAAGTCTCTAAACTGGTTCTGGCTTCAGCTGAGAGTGATGCCATATTGACTGAAAGCATCTCTGACCAAATAGATACACAACCGATATTGTCCGTATCTTCAGACAACGATGATATTGCTACGTCATTGAGCAATTATTTACGTAAACTGCTGGCAGATGTTACTAAACTGCCATTGCAGAGAATCGAAAACGATGTGTTACTTGAAAAATATGGTTTGGATTCGGTAAAAGTGATGGAGGTCACTCATGCGTTAGAAACTAATTTTGGTGCTTTACCTAGAACTTTGTTCTTTGAATATCAGACAGTAAATGATTTGGTAAATTATTTCGTTAATACCTATGATGAGCAAGTAACACAACAGTTTATTCTTGAAAATTCACAGCACCCTACACAAAGTAGGTCGTTCAGTACGTCGTCAACACTGAACGTCTCTTCTGAGACAGAACATAAAGAGTTGCCTGTATCTGAACATATAACAGCACTGAAAAAAGCCCTTAGAGAGATACTCAGCAGTGTTACCAAACTTTCTACAGATCGTATCAAAGACGATGTTTTATTTGAAAAATTTGGTATCGACTCGGTAAAAGTGATGGAGATCACAAGCCAGCTAGAGAAGACATTTGGTGCTTTGCCAAAAACGCTGTTTTTTGAATATCAAACCTTATCTGAACTGGCGGAATATTTTGCTCTTAACCATCAACAAAATAGTCGCGCGTGGGTGACAAACATAGAGAGTACTAGAGCATCTGTTGCGGCTTCAAAGATGGCATCGGATAGTGTTGAGTTTGACCACAAGAAAGACTCTCTACTTATTGAAAAATCAAAAGAAGATTTTACCTCTTCTTTATCGGTAGCAAAACTTGTTACGGAGCCTAAAAATTGTATAGAAAGCCAAGATAGCGTTGCTGTAGTTGGGCTAGCTGGACGCTATCCAATGGCTGATTCACTTGCCGATTTTTGGCAAAATTTAGTGCAAGGGCGAGACTGTATATCGCAGATCCCGGAAGAGCGATGGGACAACTCTCTATTTTTTGACAGTAAAAAAGCTTCGATAGGCAAGATACATAGTAATCATGGTGGATTTATGTCAGGGGTTTATGAGTTTGACCCGCTATTTTTTAATATTTCACCGCGTGAAGCCAAGTTTCTTGAACCACAAGAAAGGCTATTTTTACAGACAGCATATCATGCTGTAGAAGATGCTGGTTATACTCGACAAACCATTAGTAATAATACCGGTGTATATGTTGGCACCATGTACCTAGAGTACCAGATGTTTGGTGAGCTTGCAGAAGTTGGTAGTGTAGCCTTACCTGGCAGCCCTGCTTCAATTGCCAACAGGGTGTCACACTTTTTCAACTTAGATGGCCCTAGCATGGCTATTGATACCATGTGTTCGTCTTCTCTTAGTGCACTGCATTTGGCATGTAACGCTATTAAAAATAAAGAAATTGAAATGGCTATTATTGGGGGGGTAAACACCTTGTTGCACCCCAACAAGTACTTATTGCTCAGCCAAGGGCAGTTTATTTCGCAGCAAGGGTATTGTAAGAGCTTTGGAAAAGGTGGCGAAGGATATATACCGGGTGAGGGTGTTGGAGCGGTTGTATTGGTTCCACTTAGCATGGCCCAAGCTGAAGGTCGACATGTGTATGGTATTATTAAAGGTACGGCGTTGAATCATGGTGGCCGAGCCAATGGATTTACGGTACCAAACCCTAATGCTCAAGCGAATGTAATACGTAATGCTCTTGCAAACGCAGGGGTTGAACCACAAACTATTTCTTACATTGAGGCTCATGGTACGGGTACTTCTTTGGGGGACCCGATAGAGATTTCTGGGCTACAAAAAGCGTTTAGCAGCGCTGAACATAGCCATTGTGCAATCGGTGCTGTGAAGTCCAATATTGGGCATTTAGAAAGTGCAGCAGGAATCGCATCTTTGACAAAAGTGTTATTGCAATTACGACACAAGCAGTTAGTTCCCTCTTTGCACTCCTCACAACTTAATCCAGATATTGATTTCGCGAGCTCACCATTTAGCGTGCAGCAACACCTTGAACCTTGGCATAATGATGAGGCTTTGCCACAAAGGCGTTCAGGTATTTCTTCATTTGGTGCCGGGGGGGCAAATGCCCATGTGGTAGTTGAAGAGTACATAAATGAGGTACTTCCGCCTATTAAGGAAAAGGTCAGCAAAGCTTTTCCTGTAGTCATTTTGATATCAGCAAAGGATGAAGCAGCGTTAAAGCGCCAAGTACGAGTTTGGTTGGATGAAATATCAAGTAAAGAAGACATGTATTGTGATGGTCAGTTGCGCTCAATTGCACTTAGCAGCCAGTTAGATAAGGAAGCGTTAGAGTTTCGATTGGCTGTGGTGGTGGAGTCTATCGTGCAACTTAAAACAATACTCGAGCATTACCTAAATACGCATAACAATAACGGTTTGTCATCTGCTGGTCTGTTTTATGGTCATAGCCTATTAAATAGCAATGCCCAAGCGCAATCTTTCGATTTATGGCCACAGTCAGTTGTAAATGGTGTGATCGAACGTGAGTTAGCTTTAGCGTCAGCTAAGGCATGGATTGAAGGTGTACATATACCTTGGCAAACACTTTACTTAAACACTATCTTTACTCGCTTTAAGTTACCAACTTATTGCTTTGCCAAAGAATCCTATTTTATTGCACACACTACTAAGTATCAAGCTAAAGAGCATACTCAAGTGACGAAGCTTAATTCTTTGCACCCGTTACTGCAGCAAAATGTGTCTACATTGGGCAAACAGTGCTTTAGAACTTTGTTTACAGGAAATGAGCTTGAGTTACGTGACCATTTGATCCAAGGGCGGCGGATTTTACCCGGTATGGCTTATTTAGAAATGGCATATCAGGCTGTGTGTCAATCATTACCAATTTCAGAGCACACGATCACTTTGCGCAATATTGTGTGGTTAGCACCATTGCAAGTGAATTCACACGATGTTTGCACGCATACTCACATCAGCACAAAACAAAATGGTGTGGTGCAATTTGTGATTAGTACGCTCGATGATCAGCAAAATGAGCAAGTGCATTGCAAAGGCGAAGTAATTTTGCATGTGTCGGCGACTGTTCCTCAGCAAAAGAGCTTTGAGGACGTCAGTGCTCCAACAAACTTTTTGGTAGAAAACTTAGCTGACTTTTACGAACAATTGAAGGTGCAAGGTGTCGAGTATGGCAGCAGTTTTCAATGTTTAAATTCTATTGCTGTGGGCGAGTGTGGTGCTGTGGCAAAGTTGCAAGTGCCTAAAGAAGTTGTAGCTTCTCATCATTTATATACCTTACATCCGTTTATTTTAGATGCCGCGACGCAAGCATGTGCGTTTTTGTTACACCACAAATCAACTGCTCCTACAGCAATGAATTTAGCTTTTTCATTACAAGATTTGACGGTTTACGGCGCATGCACTGAACGGATGATAGCTACCATTGTACCTGTTGGAGAGTCGGGTGGTTCACAGAAAGTCAATATTGAATTGTTTGATGATAAGGGCTGTCTGCAGGTTAGTCTGGCTGGGTTATCATTCCGTGCTCTAAATAAAGCCGCAAGCGATATTAATACAACCAAAGAGATCGTCACTTCGGCACCAGTATGGATACCTATATCGACATTAGATAGTCACCAGCAATCTGGCCGATCTTTACGTTTAAGTTGGTCGATTGAACATGGATTGTTATGCCATATTAATGGGACAAGTCCCGTACATGTTACACCACACTCAGAGGTAGATTGGTTAGCTAATACTTTGGCAGAGCATGTTGTTGTTGAAAATATTATATTGGATATTACCAAATCCACAGACTCATCTGAAACATACTCATACAACGAATACGCACAAAACCCGTTAACAACAAGTTTGCTCAAGTTGGTCCAAGCTTTGTTGCGATGTGACTTGGATAGAAATAGCGTTAATTGGATTGTTTTAACTGTGCAAGCGCAAGCTGTTTTGGAAAATGAAATCGCAGTTCCTCAGATAGCAGGTCTCTATGGCCTGTTAGGTACAGCGGTTAAAGAAAACCCAAATTGGTGCGTGAAATTTATTGATTTGGATGACGGTACGCAGTTTGATGATGAAATACCGACGGTTAAAAGTCGCCCTGAAAGCTATTTGTCACGTCGTGCAAACCAATGGTTTGAGCGCCGACATATCAATGTAATGCCAGATCCGATAAGTAGCAGTCGATTTATAAGAAATGGTGTCTATTTGCTTGTTGGGGGGGCTGGCACTGTTGGGTATGATTTGAGCTTATACCTTGCGCGCGAATACAACGCACGAACCATTTGGCTGGGACGTCGAGCATTAAATGAAAGCATACAGCAAAAACAAGATAGCATTGCCAACTTTGGGCCAAAACCTTTTTATTTATCTGTGGATGCGGCAGATCCAGTCGCTTTGCAGCAGGCACATGAAGCGATAACTCAGCAGTGTGGTGCTGTTAACGGCATTGTGCACTGTGCGATGCAGTTACACAGTAGAAGCATACAAAGTTTATCGCGCGAGGACTTTGAAAATACACTTAAAGCGAAACAAGATACCAGCGTCCATATTGTGAATATTTTCAAGCATGCACAGCTTGATTTTGTATTGTTTATCTCATCAATTAGTGCGTTTATTCGAGCTCACGGTCAAGCTGGGTATGCGACAGGGTGTAATTTTATTGATCAGTTCGCAAATTATGTGGCTCAGCAATGGCAAGTGCCAACAAAGGTTATGCATCTTGGCTACTGGTATAATGAGTTGTTCTATAAATCAGAGCAATCCTTAGGGCTACGTAACTGGCTAGCACGTGAGGGAATGCAAGCCGTGCAGCCTGAGCAAGCAATACAAGCCATTGAATATTTACTATCCAGCCATCTCTATCAGATGGCATATTATGGTTTAAACGATGAACAAGCCCACTTTGGGTTACCGATACAAATATCACACACACTTCATAGTGCGCAGCAGCAATTTGTAACCTCACCTTCTTGGTATGCCCAATTACCATCTTTAAAGATGGAAAAAATGGCACGTGCTGATGAATTACCTATCTTATTAGCTGACATAGAAGCAGTGTTGATACAAATTTTAGCTTCGCATATTAACGAGTTAACAGAGTTTGAAGCACTGTCAAATGGGCTTTCTAAATGGTGGAAAGCCAGTAATAATATATTGCAGCAATCGACTAAGACAGAAAATGTTGTTATGTCCATTGATGAGTCTGTTGTTTTGTGGCAAAGCAAAACGGCACAATGGCGAGACCATCCAGTATTAGCTGAGCAAGTCGACCTTCTAGATACTGCAGTGCATCATCTTGCTGGGATACTTAAGGGCCAGATAAGTGCGCAACAAGTGCTGTTTCCTAAATCAGATATAGCTATGCTCGAGCGTGTTTACCAAGATAGTCCGAGTGCTCGATTCTACAACCAGTTATTGAGTACTGCCGTAGTAAAAGCAATTGAGTTTAAATTATCAGAGTCGGTATCAGAGGGTAAGCAAGCGGGTTTCAGGATCTTGGAAATAGGTGCTGGTACAGGTGGCACGACATCTGCGGTGCTACATGAGCTGGCCAAGCATGGTTTTAATGTCGAACTTTACGACTTTACGGATATTTCAAAAGTGTTTCTTGATCATGCGAAGCGCAAATATGTGGCGAATTATCCTTATGTAAAGACTCGCATACTTGATATTGAACGAGACCCAAGCGTACAAGGAATTGAAACAGGAAGCTATGATATTGTCATAGCAAGCAATGTGTTACATGCTACGAAAGACATACGTAATACGCTGTTTAACAGTCAGGCGCTGTTGAAATCTGGTGGTATATTGTTACTCAACGAAATCAATGATGCCAGTATCTTATCTCACATGACATTCGGTCTAACAGAAGGTTGGTGGCGATTTGATGATGTAGATATGCGGCTTGAGGGAAGCCCTGCCTTGTCATTCTCGCATTGGCAAAATGTGTTAAGTCAGACCCATTTTAGAGATATTAAATTGCTCGGTGTACAACAAGATAGCATGGGCCAGCAAGTAATCTGCGCTCATAGTAATGGGCTATATTTGACCAGTAATGAAGACATTAAGCACTCGCCATCAATCGCTTATGACGCTGTAGTTGATGGTGACCCTGTCGAAGTTAGCCGTGAACAAAAAGATGGTCGGGCACTACTAGCGGTTGTGGTCGAGCAAGTAACACAGGCTTTAGATATCGAGCCAGAAAGATTTGATATGCATCGCCCATTTAGCGAGTTTGGCCTAGATTCGATTTTAGGCGTAAGTGTTACGGAAAATATTAATCAAGCATTGGATATCGCCTTGAATCCTACGGATCTTTTTGATTATGCGACTGCCAGCCAACTGACCGAATTTATTGAACGACAGTTTGCTCCCAGTGTTGGTTTAATCCAACAGCATATTAAGGGTACGGATGGTGTACAACCTGACATTACTTTTGCCACTGAGCATTCTATCTTGCCAGACGCATTGAACGAGATCGCGATTATAGGTATGTCAGGATGCTTTCCTGGTGCTGAAGATGTAGAGTCTCTGTGGAGAAACATACAAACTAAAGCCAATTGTTTGAATTCGCTCTCTTCGTTTGCGCAACGAATGACGGGAAACGAGACCTTTGAACAAAGTGATATTACAGCTGGTTTTTTAGAGAGTATTCAAGAGTTTGATCCACTGTTTTTTAATATTACACCCCGCGAAGCTGCGGCGATGAGCCCTAATCAAAGGTTATTGATGCAGCAAAGCTGGAAAGCTCTTGAAGATGCAGGTTATGACCCGACGCAACTTAAGCAGCATAAGCTGGGTATTTTCGTAGGAGCGGAACCAGCTGGGTTTGCCAGCGAGTCTTTCACTGGTTCTTCGGATGCAATAGTTGCATCGAGAATGGCTTATTTCCTAGACACAAACGGTCCGGCATTGGTGGTAAACACAGGTTGTTCGTCTTCTGCTGTTGCAATTCATCTTGGTGCTGAGAGTTTGCGCAGTAAAGACTCCGATATGGTGTTGGCTGCGGGGGCGTTTGCTCAGTTATCAAGCAGTGGGCTTAGCATGCTAGCGCAAATTGGTATGCTCAGTCCCTCGGGAAAATGTAGAACCTTCGATCATCATGCAGATGGTACTGTGCTATCAGAAGCAGTTGCGGTTGTTGTGTTAAAAAGGTTGATGGATGCAGAACGAGATGGAGATATTATTCATGCCGTACTGGCTGCTTCAGGTATTAACCAAGATGGGACTAGCAATGGTATTACTGCCCCAAATGGTAGAGCGCAGCAATCTTTAATTACTGATACTTATAAAAAGTTTGCGATTAACCCTGAGCACATTAGTTATGTTGAAGCTCACGGTACAGGGACTCCATTAGGGGATCCTGTAGAAATCAAAGCATTGAAACGTGCATTCAGTGAGTTTACTGGTAAGTCTGCATTTTGTGCGTTGGGGAGTATTAAACCCGACATTGGTCATACATCTTCGGCGTCTGGTGTCACGGGACTTATCAAGGTGCTGTTGGCCTTAAAGCATCAGAGTTTACCTAGTTTGAATCACTTCTCGAAGCTTAACCCAGCAATCGAGCTTGCGGGTTCTGCTTTTTACATTAGTGAACATCATCAACACTGGCAAGCAAATGATGGACAAAGGATGGCAGCTATTAACTCCTTTGGTCACAGCGGCACAAATGTACACCTAGTTGTTAAAGACTATACAAAGAAACAAAACCGGGGAGTCAGTTTGCCGGACAATACTATGAATAATAAAGTCATCATTCCTATTTCAGCGAAAAAGGTCCCTCAGTTAAAGCTCTATGCTGAAAGGTTGCTATCACATGTCAATGAACTCAGACACACGAGTGTTCAGCATGTGGATACCGCACTATTGTCCATAGCTTATACCCTGCAAACAGGCCGAGCTCAGTTTGCGCACCGTGCAGCATTTATTGTTCGCAGCCTAGATGATTTGGCGCAGCAACTGGAGCTATACATCAACGTGGGGCATGGCGAGACTGCTTCGGCGAACAACGCATCGCTAACAAAAGAACAAATATTTGCAGATTTACAGCACTATTATGAGACGCATCCAGTCGATGTAGTCAATCAGTGGTTGGCGGGTAACGCATTTAACTGGCAAAGTATTTATGGCCCTATAAAGCCCGCAAAAATGCAACTTCCTACCTATGTGTTTGAAAAACGAAATATGGATCTGGATATCCGAACAGAGCAGCAAAATATGTTGAAAAATAGTGTTGTAGAAGAGGTAAAACCCACGCAAACAGTAGCAAAGAAGTACACTAATAAAGCGACTGAATTTTATTCACTAGGCGCGGAGCCTTCCAGCACAGAGTTTAGAGAAGAATACCTCACATTTGCGCCATTTTTTGAACGCCGTAAAGGGTTTTCAATGACCAGTTTCTTCCTTGGTTTACCAATGGAGCAAGCTGAGCGTGATATGGTACTGGTGAAGCAGCGTGAGTTACGTCAAGTATTGTTCTTTAAAGAAAATTTTTCACAGCTAAATCATGTGCTGGACATTGGCTGTGGCCATGGTACTGATGTGATCCAACTTGCTGCACTGTATCCAAATCTGAAGGTGAGTGGTTATACGATCACAGGATCGCAAGCACAATTAGGAAACGAAAGGATCAACCGCCAAGGTTTGAGTGAACAAGCGAACATCTATCACAGAGATAGCTCGTCGGACCCTTTTCCAAATAAATATGATTTAGTATTTGGTATTGAAGTTACGTTTCATATTCGAAATAAACAAGGCGTGTTTGACAACATTGCAAATGCACTTCACGAGGGTGGGCGATTGGTGCTAATGGATTATATTTCACATTTGAGAGGTGAAATTAGAGATCCAAATGTTGAGGTGACCATTCCGACGTTACAAACTTGGGCTGATGTGTTGGCCGAAGCAGGGCTTGCTGTAGTTGAAAACATAGATGTGTCGCAAGAGATAGCCAATTTTTTATATGATCCACAGTTAGAAGACAACATTGCAGACTTGCAAGAGGTTGCCCAAAGTACGCTGCGCAACTATGCAAATCAGAGCATTTCATTGGAACAAGGTTGGATCTCATATTGCCTTATTAAAATTGAGAAAAATACCCACATGTCTTTCGCTCAAAGACAAGAAAGCAATATACGTGCACTAAAACAGAGCATGTCATATGCAGATGCTGTGGCACAGATGCATACACTAGGGGAGCCTCCTTACCCTAAATCACAGCCAGTATTTGCTAAGCAAAGCAAGCGCTCATATGTGGGTGAATTAGCACTATACCAGCCTCAACTCGAGACTCTAAGCGTGCAAGCATCTCGCTCGTTAACACAACCAGTACTGGTATTGTTGGCACCTGAGTTGGCTCAGTATGCAAGTGAGTTATCTGCTACTTCACATTTAGTAGAAGAATATTTGATACTAGATCATTTTGACTTTGAAAGTGCTCATCTGGCGAAGACTGCAATTGAAAAAACATTGCGAATTCTGCAAAAGAGAATCAAGCAACATGGTCGTGGCTTAAACATTAAACTTATCTTAACTCGTAGACACGAACTTGCTGTACATGCTTGTTATGCAGCAATGTTAAAGACTATAAGTATTGAAAGTACAAATATTGATTGCCAGACAATTTATGTTGGCAATGCAAATAGCCATCTAGATTTGCTGAATGCATTAGAGAGCGGCCAAAACCACTTGGATTGTAAAGAACTGCATTATGCTCCTGAGCAGCCTCTCGCAACACGCATACTAAAACAAAGTACGTTGATAGATAACTTGTATTTTTCACTAGAGAAAGGACGTCAGCAAAGCTGGGCAGACGCAGGAGTCTATCTTATTACAGGTGGTTTGGGAGGGATTGGCCAAACATTTGCCAAAGAGATTTTGACAACCACCCAACGAGCGGTGGTTATCTTGGTCGGTCGTGCTCCTTTGGATACTCAGCGCTTGGCAAAATTAAAGCCCTATGCACACTATGGTGACCGCATTCAATATGAATCTTGTGATGTTGCAGATGCGAACCAAGTTGAGCGACTCATTCAATCAATTGAGTCTAAATTTGGCGTTCTATCTGGTGTTATCCATAGTGCTGGGTTGACCAATGACGGTGCATTTATCGGTAAACAGTGGTCTCAAGTAGATGAAGTATTGCGAGCTAAGATTGACGGTACAATCAACTTGGATTTATCAACTCGCCATAGCCAGTTGGCTTTCTTCGCTGTGTTTACTTCAATTTCTGGATATTTTGGTAATGCAGGGCAGGCTGATTATGCGCTAGCCAACGCATTTGCTGACAATTATATTACTCATAGGCGCACTCAGACGAATGTTGGTCATTCGATAGCAATAGCGTGGCCACACTGGTTGTCTGGCAATTTGCATTTAGAGGCCTCTGTTGCATCAGTTGCTCAGCAACTAGGACTTAGTAGCTTGCATTCTCAAGAAGGGTTGGCGGCATTTTATCATGCATTGGCGAACGAAGGTGGTTGCTATGTAGTGTTTAAGGCCGATTTAAAAAAATTAACCAGCGGATATTTAAGGCATTATTTTGATGCTCAACAAATTGAACCTGATTCTGCCCCAACAGACATTGATCATGCTACGCATGAAAATGTAATACAAGCTGTCGTTGATGTATTCCAGCAGGTTCTGTATCTGAATCAAGAAGATTTGTCGGCTGATAGCCAATTTATTGAAATGGGTATTGATTCTATCAATGCAGTACAAGTCACTGAGGGTATCAACCAAAAATTCTCTCTATCATTGCCAACTAGCATTATGTTTGAGTTTGACTGTATTGCAAAAGTTGCTGCGTACGTAGCTGAACACACAACACAGAGCATTGCATTCTCGACCCCCGATATAGACGAAGATCTAGCTCATGTACTGACACAACCAAGCAATATTTTGAACACTGCAGAGAAAACTTTGGCTGATATCATAACGTATCTAGAGTCGTTATTTGCGGAAGTATTCGGTTTATCTCATGGTGAGTTTGACAGAAATAGTTCTTTTCAATCATTTGGACTCACTTCAATTAATGCGATTGAACTCATTGAAGCTATAAATCAACGCTGTGATAGTCATTTACCGACAAGTATTATCTTTGAATGTGATTGTATTTTGTCATTAGCCAATTATATGCAATCTCAAGGTATCGCGCCGCAAAAGAGCCAAACGCAGTCACAACAGAGCGCAAGTGCAACGGCGCAAACTCCAGAACAAGTTGAGCATATGGGGCCTACTTTTGCTTCGCTTGCAACAGGTGAGGCTACATCAGGGGTAGCCATTATCGGGATGGCGTGTTGTGCTGGTGGCGTTAAAGATTTAGATGAACTGTGGCAAACGGTTCAGACGCAAACAGTAAAAACTGATGTCGTTAAAGATGTTCAATGGCTGGAGTTTTTTCAGCAATATTGTCCAGATTTGGGGCCATTGAACTATGGTGCGATGCAAAATTTGGAACAATTTGATGCTGCTTTTTTTAATATATCTATCCGTGAAGCAGAGGCGATGGATGCGGCGCAAAGAATTATGCTTGAACAGTGCTATCTTGCCATTGAAGATAGTGGTTATGCTGCAGAACAGTTGAGGGGTAAAAGAGTAGGGACTTTTATTGGTTCGATGGGAAGTACACCCAGTGCAGCTGATATGTCCCATCATTCAATGTTAGGAACAGAAACCAGTGTTTTAGCTGGTAGAGTAGCGCACTTCTTTGATTTTTCTGGGCCGGCATTAGTGGTAAACACAGCTTGTTCGTCATCTCTTGTTGCTGTGGATATGGCATACAACAAATTGATTCAAGGTCAGATTGACTTAGCATTGGCGGGCGGGATCACCATCTATACTCACCCTAGTGCATTCGTATCGATGCAAAGAGCAAATATGTTATCAAAAAGTGGCGCTTGCAGACCGTTTGATAACGCTGCTGATGGTATTTTAGTGGGCGATGGTGCTGGTATAGTGATATTAAAGCGCTTACAAGATGCATTAAAGGACAAAGATGACATTTATAGCGTTATCAGAGCTAGTGGTACAAACCATGATGGTAGGGCATCTGCTATTACGACCCCAAGTTTTCTGGCTCAGAGCGCGTTAATCCAAGAAGTATACAGGTCAGCCCATATTAAGGCTGACAATATTCAGTATATAGAAGCACATGGAACAGGAACTAAGCTTGGGGACCCGGTAGAAATACACGCTTTAACTGATGCGTATATGCAATTTACTCAGCGTAAACAATTTTGTGCTGTCGGTTCTTTAAAGGCTAACCTAGGCCATACTTCGGCCGCGTCAGGGGTACTTAGTTTGATTAAAGTATCTTTGGCATTACAACACAAGTTGATCCCGGCAAGTGCCAACTTTAATGTTGAAAATCAACATATTGATTTCAAAAGCAGCCCTGTTTATGTTAACGATAGGGTGCAAAAATGGCCACTCAATGATGAACAAAGTAGGTTGGCCGCCATCAGTTCTTTTGGTTTTAGTGGCACCAATGTACACCTAGTTGTTGAACAAGCTAAAGACATTGGGGTTGACTTAACTCAAGCGAATGGGCCTATAGTATTGTCAGCACAGACGATGACAGAATTGCGTTTACAAGCCCTGCAACTAAAGCTGTTTTTACAGAAAAACCAAAATAAGTTTGAGACGCCTAGTCTTTTTGCAAGAGTTTGTTATACGTTGCAAACAGGTAGGGAGCATTTACCTGCAAGACTTGCGCTAATCGCAAGTGATGTCAAGGTGCTGTTGGCTAAATTAGAGCGTTTTATAAATGTTGGCAGTGATGATGCTATTGGCATTATTTGTGATGTATGTGATGACACCTGTGCTGCATTATCTGAAAGGGGTATTGATTACGAGAATGCGCAGGCTATAGCAAATGCTTGGGTACGAGGAGAGTGCATTAATTGGCTACGTTTGTATTCTTCTGCCATACCCGGTCGAGTTCATTTACCAGGCTACACTTTTGCAAATGATAAGCGTTTAGCTGTGACCAAATTGGTAGCGTCTAATAGCAACAAAAGCAGCCAAGTGACCAAACACTTAGATCACCCTATGTTGCAACGAAACGAGTCAAAATTTGGTTGCCAAGTGTTTTGTAGCGATTATAGTGGCAGTGAACACTTTATCGCAGATCACCAAGTTGGCGGTCATAAAATTTTGCCTGCAACAGCTCATTTAGAAATGGCTTTTGCTGCATTTAAACAATCTTTGCCCATTAGTGAAGATGCGTTGGTAATTAGCATTACTAATGTAACTTGGCGTATCCCAGTTGTAATTGACGAACCGCTTAAAGTAAATATCACCATTACACCTGTGGCTAATAAAAACAGTTATGAGTTCCAGATAGGTCAACATAACTTAAATGGTGAAAAGGATGTATCTGCCTGTGTGAAGGGTCTACTAACAACTGACGTATTAAGTCGTCCATTTATTGATCTCGAACAGTTATTGTCACAGCAAACATTACAGCTACATCAAGGCCAAACACTGTATGACATTTTTGAGCAAGGTAATATTCACTACGGACAATCTCACCGTTGTATCTCTGAATATTATACGTTACCACACAGTTCTGACAGTGTGTTGGCAAAACTGACTTTAGCAGAGGAAGTCTCCGAACAACTAAAAGTGTATTCTATACACCCAGGTATTTTGGATGCAGCTATTCAGGCGAGTGTCGCACTAGTTTTACCTACAATAGGAAATATGCGTAGTGAAGAAATGAAATTAGCATTACCATATTCAGCTGAGCGGATAACCGTGTATGAGAAGTGTCAAAAACAGATGTGGGCTTATATTCGATATAATAAAAATAATGGTACTAGGATGGGTTTACAGCAGTTAGATATAGATTTATGTAACTCATTTGGTAAGGTGTGTATTGCAATTAAGGGATTGACATCAAAGATACCAACTAATAAGCAATCCGAATATAAACAACCAGATAAAAAAGAGCATCAGTGGTACAAAGGGGATATGGAAGTAGATGCATAATAATAATAAGCTATTTTTATCCAAGCCCAACTGGGAAGTTATTAATACAGTTACTGGATATTCAAATGAACAGAATTATTCCAAACACTTTATTTTTATATTTGGCGCGCAGCACGAGTTGGAGAAGTATGCGCCAATATTAAATTTGGAAAAACTGGGGAAAAACTTAACTCACCCACAGGCACAAGTTCGCGCTTATGTATCAGAAAAGTCTTCTGTTGATAGCTATTTTATTGATGTGGTTAGCTTTTTGACCAGTGAACTAAAAGAAATAGCGTTAGCTGTGCAACAAGACGAGCAATGTTTGGTACAGGTATTGGGTATTGAATTTACAGGTTTGAACACGTTATTTGGTTTATCATCTTTATTTAAATCGTTGCAAATAGAACATCCGAATATTAAAGGGCAGGTCATAGAATTTAATGATCTACAATCTAGTGAACAGGCATGTCTGGCTTTTATGTCTGATATATTGTCTAACGCTAAACATAGCATTGAAAATTACTATACTAAGTATAACGCAGAGCAATGTCAGGTTCAAAAATGGCATGGCATTGAACATGCTATTCATACCCCCTCACAAGATCAACTATCGAATATAACATGGCAAGAAAACAGCTCCTATATTATCTCTGGCGGTCTTGGAGGAATAGGTAAAATACTGTGTAGAAGCATCTTGCAAAGTACGAAAAGCAGCCAAGTTGTTTTATTAGGCCAGCGGGAAATGTCTCCAGCACTACTTGATGACTTAGGGCATTTAGACGCTACAGGTAGAACTCAGTATTACCAAATCGACCTTTCAAACCTTACTAAAGTGGAAGACTTGATACGTGATATCAGTAAATTTTCTAGACCATTAAAAGGTGTGATGCATGCGGCTGGGTGTGTTCAAGATAGCTTGCTCATTAATAAAAGCATTCAGGATATAGAACGGGTCTTAAAGCCTAAGGTGGCAGGAGTTGTCAATTTAGATCTAGCAACCAGCGACGTAACATTGGATTTTTTCATTGCCTTTTCTTCTTTAGCGTCTGTTTCTGGTAATGCTGGCCAATTGGATTATGCCTGCGCAAACGGCTTTGTTGATTCATATATTCAGTACCGAAGTAGTTTATGTGAACACCAGCACCGTAGAGGCAAGTCTTTGTCGATAAACTGGCCAATTTGGGCAGAAGGCGGTATGAAGGTGTCTCAGACGGCACTAAAGGCCATGAACCTCAAGGCAGGGATAGTGCCTCTGCCAACTAATATGGCGCTGGATGTAATTAATTTTTGCTTAACGCATGATATTAAACAAGCATTACCTGTGTATGGTGACACGACACAATTCTTAGCATCTTTTGGAAGTAATACTAAAACCTCTCATGTATCTTCAAATCAAACGGATAAAGCACAGTTTTCTAAGGTTTTAATGATACTCAAACGAGTATTAGCTGAAGAAACCAAAGAGCCCATTGAAAGCATCAATATCGATAAGCCGTTTGAAAAGCAAGGCATTGATTCTGTGATGGCCATGGCAATGACCGATAAGCTGGAAGGTCATTTTGGTACGCTCTCAAAAACTTTGTTTTTCGAACATCAAAATCTAAAGGACTTGGCTAAACATCTGCAACATAATGTAATAACAACAGTAGATGATGACCGTGAATATGAGCCTGATTCTCCCATTTTTGATACGCAGCAAACTGCCTCCGTGTTGTCATCTTATCGTGATTCTGATATCGCTATTATTGGCCTGTCTGGGCGTTTCCCTGATGCACCAACCATCTCGGAATTTTGGCACAATCTAGAACGTGGTCATGATGCCATTGGCATGATTCCCTCACAAAGGTGGGATGCTCAAGCATGGTTTGATGACACTAAAAGCAATCCGCTTAAATCTTATTGTAAGTGGGGTGGGTTTCTTGGTGATGTTACCTTATTTGATGCCGAATTTTTTGATGTAACCGCCGCCCAAGCATTGGTCATGGACCCTCAAGAAAGACTGTTTTTAGAAACAGTCTGCTTGCTTATGGAACAAACGGGACATTCCGCAAGTATTTTAAAACACAGATACAATCATAAAATCGGCACCTATGTTGGCTCAATGACCCTGCCATATCAACAGGTGAATACGTTACCAGAGTTGTCGGCGGTTACTTCTCTTGCAACACACAGTGTTATCGCAAATAGAGTGTCTTACTTTTTTGATCTACAAGGGCCAAGCGTTGCGGTAGATACTATGTGTTCGTCAGCATTGTCGGCTGTGGATTTTGCCTGTAATGCGTTACGGAATGGGGATTGTAGCTTAGCTATTGCAGGCGCGGTTAACTTATCTCTTGAACGCAATAAATATATTGGTTTGAGCCGGGCTGGAGCGCTTGCAAGTCACGAATGGAGTAGAAGTTTTAGTGATGGTGACGGTTATATACCCGCAGAGGGGGTTGGAGCTGTATTATTAAAGCCATTACGTGATGCAGAGCGTGACAGAGATGCTATTTTAGCGGTGATCAAAGCAACCAGTACTAACCATGGAGGTCGCAGCAACGGCTTTGCGGTGCCAAATGTGAATGTACAAGCAAAGCTTATAGCAGATAATATCCAGCGTGCAGATGTGGACCCTCGTACTATCAATTATGTAGAGTGTGCCAGTAATGGCTCTGCACTGGGAGATCCGATAGAAATAACGGCACTAAAAAAAGCATTCAGCACTTTTACGAAAGACCATAAATTTTGTGCTATTGGTTCCGTTAAGGCGAGTATCGGACATGCAGAAGCGGCCTCTGGTATGTCACAACTCGCTAAAATATTGTTGCAGATAAAACACGGTACATTGGTTAAAACGCTTCTATCTGAAAAACTTAATGCGCGAATAGACTTGGCTAACTCGCCATTTTACTTACAAACTGAAACCGTGCCTTGGCATCGGGTAACATTGCAACATAATGGTCAAGAAGTAACTTACCCTAGAAGGGCTGCAATTAGTTCTTTTGGTGATGGTGGTTCAAATGCTCATCTGATCTTAGAGGAATACCTTGCGAATCAGGTACACTCCGGCAGTTTGCATCGCAATGAAGAGGTTCAGGTTTTCCCAATCAGTGCTAGAACTCATGACGAGCTACAAAAAAGCATCTCAAATTTGGCTAATTATATTAGCACCACCAAAACATTAGACTTAAAAGCATTATCAGATACGTTGCGCATTGGCAGGAACGCAATGACTTACCGGATAGCTGTTATATGCAATAGTCGTGAGGTGCTGCTCAATACATTACAAAGTTATCTACTTGGTGAGTCCTTAGCGAGCGAAGTTCTGCTTAGCCATGATAAAGGCAGCATACCCTTGGAAAGTTTAACGTCTCTTCGCGAAGCGGATGAAGATGAGTTATTTACTTTGTGTCAAGATAAGACGCTAGAGTTATTGGGCTGCTATTGGGTGAATGGTGTCGATGTGCCATGGGTCAAATTAGTGGCTAACGATAGTTTCGAGTTTCTGACTGACTTACCGAGTTACCCGTTTACCAAAACACACTATTGGGTTGGGGATTATCAAAGCCAAGATACTCAGGTAGTAAATGTACTTGCACCGACCGCACCATCTGTTCACAAAGGCAATAGCCTATTACAAATACTCAAGGAGATGGTAAGCCAGTTAATTTCTATAGATGCTGGCAGTATTGATGTACATCGTAACTTAGCAGAAATAGGCTTTGATTCACTCAAATTTACGCTGCTTTGTGAGCAGCTCAACGAGCGGTTCACACTGCAAATACTCCCGACTGTCTTTTATCAATTTGGTAGTTTAAAGGCTCTAGAAAAGTTCTTGCAAAGCGAACACAATGTAACCATCTCTGTGAATGATGAAGTACATTCAGAGCACAAAGAAAAACAAGTTGAAAAAGAGTCGATTGCTATTTGTGGTGCGAGTGTCCGTCTACCCCAGGCAAATGATATAGATAAAATGTGGGCGCTATTATGTGCTGGCTCTGATACGGTCACTGAAGTACCCTCATCTCGGTTTGATTGGCAGGTTCACTATGGAGACATCCATTTAGACCCATCAAAAAGTTTGTGTCAATGGCATGCACAATTAGACAACATTGAACAGTTTGACCCTTTATTTTTTGAGATATCACCTTTGGAAGCCGCGACGCTCGATCCTCGTGCAAGATTGCTATTAGAGAGCGCTTGGCATGCACTTGAAGATGCGGCTATTGGCATTACACCCAATGTTGGTGTCTTTATTGGTGCTGAGCCAGGTGATTATGATGCATTGGCGAAACAGCAGTATAAACAGGTGTTTAACTCAGATGCCATGCTCGCTTCACGGATTGCATATTTCCTGAATTTCCAAGGGCCTGTTTTTACCCTCAACACGACTTGCTCATCGGGCTTAATGGCAGCCCACCAGGCCTGCCAAAGTTTACGCGCACATGAGTGCGATGTGGCATTGGTAGGTGCTGCAAACCTCAATATTACACCACGTTCATTTATGATCATGAGTAATGCCGGGGCATTGGCGATAGACGGAAAATGTAAAGCCTTTGATAGTGCGGCTGATGGTGTAGTACTAGGTGAAGCCGTGGTTGTTTTGGTGCTCAAGCGTTTAAGCGAGGCTTTAAGTGATGGTCAACCAATTTATGCGTTGATAGAAGGGAGTAAAGTTAATAACGATGGTAAGACCAATGGTATTACTGCACCGAGTGAGCAAGCGCAGTCAGCATTGCTAACGAAAGTCTATAAAGAATTCAATATTGATGCACAACAAATTGGTCACATCGTTACACACGGGACTGGAACTCGACTTGGCGATTCTATAGAAATAAATTCGTTACATGGGGCTTTCCAGAATGTTGCAGGTCATATTGGCGGCTGTGGTTTATCTTCAACTAAGGTTAATTTTGGTCATAGCTTGGCGGCATCGGGTTTGGTCAGTTTAGTGGCTTTGGCACAGTCCATTAAGATGGGAACTATCCCTCCAGCTACCCATTTAAGGCAATTAAACGACTATGTTGATTGGCAATCAAGCCCATTTTTTGTGCCAACGACTGCACAGCCATGGCGTCTTAAAGGGCGTCGACTCGGTGCAGTTAGCGCGTTTGGAATGACAGGTACAAACGTGCATATGGTACTTGGTGAGGCACCTGTTCAACAGGGTATAAAAGAGCGAACCTCGACACCTCAGCTACTTCTTTTTAGTGCTAAGTCAGCTATGGCATTGCGACATAAGCTACAAGATATGGCTAACTTTTTTAATGAAAAATCGGATATCGAAAACGACTTACCATCGATTGCTCATACATTAATTGCAGGGCGTCATCACTTTAAGTATCGTTGTGCAGTCATTGTACATATGCAGCAAGATATGTCTGCTCTGTTTAATACAATTACCTCTCAAAGTGAGCAAATAGAGGGAGTGCATTGGGGGAGTGAACATCAAGAAACGGCAGATAGTCGCTATCTAGATACTTTATCTAAATTATCTCAAACAATGAATGAAGTGGCACGAAACAGTTTATTAATAGAGTTGGCACAACTTTATTGTGCAGGTGCTACTCCAGTGTCAGAACACGTATCTAACACTGCAAAGATAAGAGTAAGACTGCCTGTTTATCCGTTTGAACACAATAGTTACTGGCTTGATGACCTACCTTCGACGAGTATAAATAATGAATATCGAAATAGTCATCAGGCTCATCCGTTATTAGTTCATAATATTTCCCGTCTGGCAGAGCAAGCATTCGTTACCCCAATGAGTGTACAAGATGTGCTTCTCGAGGAGCATCGCATTGGTGGTATTGCGACTCTGCCCGGTGCAGTTCATATTGAAATGGCTATCGCGTCACTAAAATATGCAACCAACGCTGTATGTGGGGTGCGGCTGAGCAACCTCTATTGGCAACGTCCTTTGCAAATCAAGCATGGTATCCAAAATGTGTGTATTAGTTTGTCACATAAATCAAATGACAGTTGGTCTTTTAAAACACATTCAGACCAAGCGGGCGAAGATGTTGAATATTGCTGTGGTTCCTTACAATTATTAAGCAATAAATCTGAGTATTTAGATCGAAATGCAGTTTTGGAACGTTGTCAGCTGGAGTCCGTTAATATATCTCAGTTTTATGAGAGTTTTTCTGCATCTGGGGTGGAGTATGGTAAAGCATTTCAATGTGTGCAGAGAATCGATTTGGGTCAGGGAGAGCTTATAGCACAATTGCAACTCGATAGTCGATTTGAGGGTGACGCGACAGAATATGCAATACACCCAACCTTATTAGATGGTGCTTTACAAACTTGTCAGCTTTTACTAAATGAAGAGGCCACGCAAAGCCAAGGTGCATTGTTATACGCAATAGATTGTTTTGAACAACTCAGCCAATGCCCAAACAAGGTGTTAGTGTGGGCAAAGCAAGCCAAGAGTAGCGACTTGGGAGTTTTGAAGTTTGATCTGATGTTATCTGATGAGCATGGTAATATTTGCGCAAAACTAATCGGCGTCTGTGCAAGAGCGCACCAACACGCAAACCACCACAAGACACCTTTGGGTGGTGGTATCACAACCCTTACTGGTCGCTGGAAAACATTGACTTCTTCACCACAGACGACATTACTTGCTGCGGATTGCAAAGTGGTTGTTTTGAGTGAACAACCACAACAGGCGATCTCAGAGTTATTACCTCAAGCGACGATCTTGCCAATACATTTGCACCATGGTATTCAGCAGCTACAAGAAGCGTTATTAAAGGCTGGAGAGATTGAACATATTTTGGTTGTGTTTGCATCTAAAAAAACGCAACAGGCTTTTGATTTGAAAAGCCAATCAAAGGCAAAACAGTCATTAGTTTATCTTTTTAGTCTGACTAAAGCACTGCAAAGTCTGAATACTTCAAACAAACTCACCATTACCTTAGTGACGCAAAATGCTTATCAAGTACATGACTTGTCTGCCAGTGAGCCTGGACAGGCTATGTTGCATGGATTGGTAAATGTGGTTGCAAAAGAATGTCCCCACTGGCATGTCACGGGAGTGGATCTGGAAGATAAAGGGCAGTTGAGTTTAGTTTTACAATCCGAGTCTGAATTACCCGCGGGGGAATTCGCGTACAGAGAAGGCAACTGGTATCAGAAGCAGCTAGTGCAGGTAGCCACACATATGCCAGTTAAATACCAAGGGTTACCTCAAACAACAGAATTTAAAAAAAATGGGGTTTATCTCTTAATCGGTGGCAGCGGTGGCATAGGTAGGGTGGTAACGAAACATTTGCATGCAACATATCAAGCGCAAGTGATTTGGTTAGGCCGTTCACAACAGCAAGATGTACTGAGCAAAGATAGCGATGAGTTTGCTAATTTAGGAAGTAAACTTTTTTATTACCAATGCGATGCGACTGATTTGGGAGAGTTAAAACGGGTAAGTAAAGACATTCACTGTCGTTTCGGGCGTATCAATGGCGTGATTCAATCTGCAATTGGTGAGTTAGATAGTAGTATTGCTACTATGAATGAAGCTCAGTTCTTAACTGCTTTATCACCGAAGTTTGATGTAAGTTTAAATGCTGCATTGGCGTTTTCAGACCTTTCTCTGGATTTTATGCTGCTTTTTTCCTCTTTGGCGTCGTTTGCTTGTGAATCCGGGACTGCTAGTTACTCTGCTGGTGGCATCTTCCAAGATGAGTTTGCCAAATATCTTAATTCTGTCGTTGATTTTCCTGTCAAAGTACTTAACTGGGGAGTATGGGATAGAATTGGCGTGGCTAATGCAATCACCAATGAGTCAAGAAATCGCTTGGCTATGTCAGGTGTTGGAGTTATTTCTGCATCTCAAGGTGTGCAAGCATTAGAACAGTGTTTGGCAATGCCATTGGTACAGTTGGCAGCGATTAAACTCAATGACAGTATTGCGCAAGTATTTGGTGATGGTGCTGTTACTGACAAGTACCTTTACCACAGCTGTGATGGGCCTATTGAAATGTGCCTTTGGTTGAGCGATATTCGCCAACTGGCCCATGATAGGTTCAATATGCTGAAACAAACAGTTGATGAGCAAGATACTAAAATACAAAAAGATATAGACTCAGCCATCTATCAGCAGGTTTTTTCGTTGTTAAGCCAAGTGTTATTTGCTGATGCTGATGTGTGTTCGGTCGAATCACTTATAGAGTCGCAGAAGATAGCTAGTATACATGCTCAGTGGTTGGCTCATATGCTTGCGTTACTTGAGCAAAATGGCTATGTACAAAGCACTGAGCCGGGGGGCAACACTTACTATTTAGTAGAGCAAGATACGTCACCTGAACATATTGATTGGCAGTTGCAAAGCGAACAATGGCGACAAATACCGCATTTCAAAGCACAAGTGAATGCGTTAAATGCTGTGTTTTCAGACTTAGTATCAGTATTAAAAGGTAGAAAACTAGGCACAGAAGTGCTGTTCCCTGGAGGAAGCGATGTATTGGTCGCAGGCCTTTACCAAAATAATCTGCTCAGTGATTACTTTAATGACCTCGTCACTTCAGTAGTAGAACGTCAAATCCAACAAAAGCTTAAAGGGTGTGAAAATTTACAACTGCGAATTTTGGAGGTCGGGGCAGGTACTGGCGCTACAAGTCGACGTGTTTTAAAAGCGTTACAGTCTTATCAACTTAATATCGCTGAGTATTTGTTTACGGATATCTCACCAGCTCTGGTTAACCAAGCAAACACACAGCTGAGTGATTTATATCCTTTCTTAAAATGTCAGCCCTTAGATATAGAACGCACTTTGACGCAACAAGATATTGATATAGGTCAATATGATATTGTGATCGCGACCAACGTCATACATGCAACCTCGAGGGTTCGTGAATCGCTTCAAAACATCAAAGGCACAATGAAAAATCAAGGCTTATTTATTCTCAATGAATCAATAAGTAACAAACTTTTTGCGCACTTAACATTCGGCTTACTTGATGGTTGGTGGGCATTTAAAGATGGTGATTTGAGGCAACCTGGTTCTCCATTGCTTGACGTAGCAACTTGGCTAGCAACGCTCAAAAGTGAAGGTTTTGAGCGTTGTGAACACCTTAATGTTGGTGTGGAAGAGCTTGGGCAGGAAGTTTTTGTTGCTTATAGCAACGGTGTTGTAAAGCAAAACGCACCTCAGGGGGCGATGGCGTTGTCGAAAACCAGCAACGTACAGCAAATAACTGTTCATCAGGAACAAGTGATGCGTACTCATGAAATACAAGAGAAGGAAGACGTTTCGTATCAACCGGCTGCGGAAACATTAATTAAGCAAGTGATTAGCACGGCATTGCGTATTCCAATCAGTAAACTCGATAGTCAGGAAACCTTCGATAAATACGGTATTGATTCAATTCTAGTGGTAAAACTCACGAACCTTCTAACTGAGAAGTTGGGTCAAGAGGTAAGTAGTACATTATTTTTTGAGTATCAAACGATAGCTCAACTTGCAGAATATTTACAATCTGAGTTTGCAGATACCATTGTTAGTCAGCCTTTCTCTGAAGATATGCAATCTAGACAAAAACCGCTTGATAATCCAGTTACCACAATCCAACAAGCGCCAATTTTGACGAATGACAGTCAGGATATTGCGGTTATAGGCTTGGCTGGACGCTATCCTAAGGCGAGCAATATTCAACAACTTTGGGATAACCTATGCGAAGGTAAAAACTGTATTGATAAGATCCCTTCATCACGCTGGAGTTGGCAGGAATACTATAGTGAAGAAAGGGGCAAGCATGGTTCCATTTATAGCAAATGGGGTGGGTTTGTCGATGATGTTGATCAGTTTGATAGTCTGTTTTTCAAAATATCTCCTAGAGATGCACAGGCAATGGATCCACAAGGCAGGCTGTTTTTACAAGAGGCGTATCATTGTATAGAAGACGCAGGATATACCCCAAATAATCTTAGCCCGCAAAGAAATGTCGGCGTATTCGTCGGGATAACAAATAGTACGTACCCGACGGGGGCAGATTATTCTTCAGTCCCAAACCGAGTGTCATACTGCATGAATCTTTTTGGCCCTAGCGTGGCGTTTGATACCGCTTGCTCCTCTTCTTTGACGGCCACACATTTTGCAATATCTAGTATCCGTAATGGAGATTGCGATTGTGCAATTGTAGGTGGCGTTAATTTAGTGCTAGATCCTATCCATTATATCGGGTTATCGGCGATGACGATGCTGAGTGATGGTCCCAATTGTAAAGCTTTTGGAGCCGGGGCGGACGGTTTTGTTGATGCTGAAGGTGTAGGGGTTATGTTATTAAAGCCCTTAGCGCAAGCGCTGGAAGATCGAGATCATGTTTATGGCGTGATAAAAGCCAGTGCTATAAATAGTGGTGGGCACACTCACGGCTATACGGTGCCCAATCCAAATGCCCAGCAGCGACTCATCAATGATGCATTGCGTCGCTCTGGAATTAATGCTGAAACAGTTAGTTATCTTGAAGCACATGGTACAGGTACCTTGTTGGGCGATCCGATTGAAGTAAAAGCACTTACTAAAGCTTTCAAACATGATACAAAAAATACTGGTTATTGTGCGATAGGGTCTATCAAATCAAATATTGGACATAGTGAAAGTGCGGCCGGCATTGCAGGCATCACTAAAGTGCTGTTGCAGCTTAAACATAAAAAGCTGGTGCCAACACTACATGCTGAACATGAAAACCCGAAAATTGATTTTGTTAACAGTCCTTTTGTTGTGCAAAAGCAATTAAGCGATTGGACGCGGCCAACTATGTACCAAAACGGTCGCCATGTTGAAGTACCAAGACGCGCTGGGTTATCATCTTTTGGTGCTGGTGGAGCCAATGCTCATCTGATCATAGAAGAGTGTCTACCTGTTCCATGTGATGAGGTCGAATTTTCTAACTACTGTGTGTTGCTCTCTGCTCGTGATGTAACACGCCTGCAGCAACGCGCTTCACAGCTACTTGCGTGGATCAAGTTGCCTAGCAATAAGACTATCTCGCTCTCCAGTATCGCTTATACATTGCAAGTTGGTAGAGAGCCTATGCCAGTTAGAGCAGGTTTACTTGTGAGTAATAGGGATGAGTTGTTACAAAGCCTGACAAATTTAGCTAGCGGGGCCAACCATGCGCATATATATATGAGCGATGGAGGAGTTACCCAGTCTTTGAGTTCGTTGTTTGAAGAAGCAGAGTTGAATAGCGTGCTACGTAATTGGATGACGCAAGGCAAATTTCACCAGCTCGTTGAAGCATGGGTGCAAGGGGTTTCTGTTGATTGGCTAAATCTTTACGACGTCCACAGGCGACCGCATAGGATAAGTCTACCTGGTTATCCATTTGCACCTGAATCTCATTGGGTGCCGCGAAAAGACAATGCAAGACAAGGTGCTTTTGGCTTACACCCCATGGTGCAGCATAACATCTCAGATCTATCAGCATCGGTAAAATTCGGAACAACATTTATAAGTTCAGAATTTTTCATCAAAGATCATCAGGTTAATGGTCACTTAATCTTACCTGCAGCAGCATATCTAGAAATGTTGAGAGCATCTGCCAGTTTGGTGTGGGAGCAACGTGCTGATGCTATGCATCAATTAGCAATGACCAATCTCGTTTGGCTGATGCCAATGGTTGTGGGCGCAGATGGATTAGCTATTGAAATAAAGGTTACGGAATCGGCGGCATCAGAATTATCTTTGACAGTGCATAGCCATGATGAACAGACTTTATACTGTCAGGGAAATATAAGACGTGTGCAACCGAGCCAACTAGAAACGTTGGATATTGCTGCTATTAAATCCAGGTGTTCGCACGCAGTAATTGATAATAAACAGTGTTATGAAGTTTATCAGTTATGTGGTGTTCAATTTGGACCATCATTACGTGCAACAGATGTTATTTATAGTGCCCCTAAAGAGGCGCTGGCTAAGTTGCATTTACCAGCTGAGTGTGAAAGCAGCTTGGCAACCTATCACTTACACCCGAGCATAGTGGATGCAGCACTGCAAGCCATCAGTGGTATTCAATTACTTGATGAACAGGGTCAAGTGGGTGGTCCTTTAGTGCCATTTGCACTAGAGC
>NZ_CAMAPC010000027.1 GCF_945859825.1 Pseudoalteromonas holothuriae | reverse complement strand
TACTGACATATCCTTCATATCTGTGTGCTTCCTCCCTTTGTGAGGAGTTAAGCACCTTCATCATCGGCAGTGCTCCCTGTAACGCATTTTGCGTGTACATCGACAACTCACACCCCCATACTTGCACCTGTTTTGTGCTTGCATCATGTGAGGCTATATTTTCTGCTGGCTGCCAAAGGCTACTATAACATTGTAACGTGTTCGCACTTCCCAAAGGACGCGTTTGCAAGCCCGACAACATCACACTCAGCTGACCCTGCTCATTAAACATACAGAGCGTAAATACCCCCGTATGTCCTTCTTCTTGACGAACCCACACCCACATTTTGGCACTAAGGGGCTGCCATTGATTTAAGTGCTGTAGATAAAATGGCACCAAAGCACCCGTTCCCCCTTGTTGCAAGTGCAAACACAAACAGCTTTGTAATGCACTGTCTAGCAAACCCGGTGGCAAGGTATACCCGACTGTATCCGAAACCTCTGCATATGCACTTAAATCTAGCTGGGTTAGTACTTCTGACACGCCGTGCCACACCTTTACTATCCCTTGATGAGATGGCCCATATTCAAATCCTAACTGCGCAAATTGACTATAATATTGCGCACCATTACTGGGCTCTGCGCTACATCGCGCTTGTATCTGATGGAGTGTATCGGTTATTGGAGCTCTCGTAGGTGAGTGTATCTGCAACATTCCGTGGCATAACGTTTCATCAGTATCATTCAATACTGTGAAACCATAGTGCGGCCCATCCGGTTGCAACGTCAGCTTTAATTGTGCTGTGCTATTGGCTACAACCACAAATGGGGTTTGCCATACCACCTCATGCAACGTGAGTTGTTGTTGCTCTGTAGCAGACAAGCTCAATGCATCGGCTAAGGCAACTCGTGCCATTTCTAAATAGGCTGCGCCTGGCAAGATACGTTTCCCAAGTATTGTATGATCTGCCAATACTGGCTGCTGCGCAGATAAGGTAGAGCTGTACATCTGCATGGTCATAGTTGAGCAATTTTTATGTACTAGTGGGTGTAATAATGTGCCATTAGCAGCCAAAGCTGAAGATCCGATAGCACTGTAATTGTGATCTACAAAAAATAATTGTTGCTCAAAAGGCTGGCATGGCATAGGTAGACGACGATAAAAACCACCTTTGCTCAACATATGAAAAGGCAGCGAAACACCACTAATATACAATTTAGCAAGCTGTTGAACGTCATCTTTACTCCACAACCAAAGTGGTTGTTCATTACAGATCAAATACCAAGAAAGTATCTCATCTTCCGCGCTATGCTCTTCCTGAACATGAGCATAAAGCAGATTGTTTGAATCATATTCATTTGACTCATTAAGCCACCTCTGAAGATACTTAATTAATCCCTCCATATCTTCCACAAGGCATGCAAGCCTCTGCGAGTGATGAACTCGTCCAGCTAATAATGTAAAACTAACATCCGTCAATTCATACTCTGGACTACGTGTTAGCTTATCCACTACTTTGCCAACGTACTTAGTCAGTTGTTGCTCACTATGAGCTGACAACACAATTAAGTAATATCCTTTCTGGTCTGTTTTATTGGTACCCAAAGCATCTGGTGCTTGTTCTAATATCGCATGTGCGTTTGTGCCACTAAAACCAAATGAACTAATAGCAGCTCTGCAAATGCCCCCCTCTTTTACAGGCCAAGGAGCTACTTGAGTGTTTACTTCAAAACAACTATCGTTCAGCACAATATGACGATTTAGCTTATTAATACCAATCGTTGGTGGAATAACCTTATGCTTAAGCGAAAGAATTACCTTAATCAACCCCGTCATGCCTGCCGCGGTTATTGTGTGCCCAATATTTGGTTTATGCGACCCTATAATACAGGTCCCTGTTACCCCTGAGAAAGCATTCTGTAACGCTTTGACTTCAATTGGATCACCCAATTTTGTACCAGTACCATGAAGCTCAATATACCCAACACTATGTTTTGAAATATCGGCTTTTTCATACAGTGAATTGATCAGTTCGGTTTGTGAGCGACTACTCGGGGCCGTAATCCCTTTGGTTTTACCATCTTGGTTAACAGCCGTTCCTCTGATCTGGGCATAGATATAGTCACCATCCGCAAACGCTTTGCTGGTTGGCTTTAACAGTACACAAGCAACTGATTCACCGGGAACAATCCCATCCGCCTCATCATCAAAAGTGCGACATACACCTCTGTCGGAAAGCATATTGGTTTTTGACGCCATGATGTAGAACTCTGGTGATGTTAACGTAAATACACCGCCAGCCAACGCTAATTCTGACTCTCCTTGCTGTAAGCTTTGACATGCTAAATGCACAGCAACAAGTGCAGAAGAACAAGCAGTATCTACCGCAAGACTTGGCCCTTTTAAATTCAGGTAATACGAAATCCGAGCGGCTAAAATTGCAGAATCATTGCCAAGAAAAGAATGCGAGTTATATTGTTTTATATTATCTAGATAACTGGATTGGCGACATCCGACATACACACCGACTGACTTTCCAGAAAAAGACGCTGGCGAATAACCAGAATCAGCAACACATTTATATGTTTCTTCTAAGAATAACCGTTGCTGAGGGTCCATCCTTGTTGCTTCTTTTGGGGATATATTAAAAAACAATGGATCGAAACCATATATTTCATCTAAAAACCCTCCCCATTTACTTACAGAAGTATTTTCAAGCTCATTATCTTGAGCATAATACGATGATTCTTGCCAGTTTCTTCGGTCGATTGGGTGAATACTGCTTTTTCCCGCAAGCAAATTATCCCAATATGCATCAACGCTATTGGCATCGGGAAAACGCCCAGCCATACCAATTATCGCAATCCCGTCAGAAAACTCCAGTTGCTCTGTATGCGATTCGCTTGTGCTTAAATTGGCATTAGTATCTTTTTGAGTAGTTATTAAAGCGTCTATGTAGGCCAATAACTCAGCTAAATTATCATGGTCAAAAATAGCTTCAACACCCATATTTAAATCAAATTGGTCATTGATATTTTCTATAAATTCTACAGACAAGTATGAGTTAATACCCAACTCTGCAAAACTGGTATTAGGAAGAATGTCTTCATCAACGGACAATAAAGATTTTAGTAGTCCTTTCAAAGCATTTATATCGGGATGTATAGAACGATTAAGTTGCGCAGGGCGTTTTTGGGCTTTACCTGTATTGATAGGGTTATCTTGGTCAGCATCTATAGGTTTAAGCTCGCGAAACTTTAACGTTTCACTGCCTATTAGCATATTAACGTTCTTTTTACCCCAACACATGAACAACTGTCGAAAAATAATTCTATCTTGATGCTTAAGCAACTTACTCCAATCCTTAGCTATAGTACTAAGGGTAGAACTAGGTAAATAACCAGCATTAACAAGCTTTGCAGGTATACCAATACCTTCGGATTTTAAAAATTGCTCCTCACCAATCAAACGACTGTGCGCATGTACCATATGCAGCTGTACATCATCATAGCCCGCACTTTGTAACACCATAGGCAATTGCCTACCTATTCTAGGGTGTCCGCCTTCATCTTCTCTTTGCTGGCAATATGCTTTATACAGATCCGAAAGGCCCGATACATAGGGGTATGTGGTCAAATGCAAGCCAAAATCATTGTCGATAAAAACCGCAATTCCACCTTCTTTAAGTATTCTTAAAACTTCCCATGCTGCTGAAATTGGCTCAGGCACATGCTCTAAAACTAGTCGACAAAATGCAAAATCAAAGCGATTACCCTCAAAGCCGGTATCTAACATTGATCGGTTTACTTGAGAAAAGTTTTTTAAGCCAAGGCTCTGTAGGTATTGTTTAGAGAACTTAAGTAAGTAGTCATCAATTTCGATCTGAGTAACGTGACAATTAGGGAAGTAAGTCAGTATTTTGGATGTTATATAACCAGGTCCACTACCTATTTCAACGATAGACATACCATCTTTTAGCCCGGCATCAAGCATCAGGTTGAATTCTTGCTCCCAAAACAAGTCTACCTGTGCATTTAACCTATCTACTTCATTGTCTACATTTTTTGCGATTTTATGAATATCGTAAGAGCGTTTATTTTTATTAGAGCCTTCCATTACTACAAACATCCAATTTATTATTGTTTTATGACATTAAAACTCATGTCTACTTTGTAACAAAACCTGTTGATTGTGGGCTGCTGCTCATACAAGCAACACAGATAAAAATGCGTATGTTTTTTATTGTTGCAAGTAATGTGAAAAAAAACGTTATCCACATTACTCACCATCATTAGTAACGAGCCTATAAAAATCAGCCAGTTAATTTGAATCTGTTAAAAAAAAACAAACGTAAATAAAGCAATGACCTACCCCATTGTGAACTTTTTTAAAACCCATGTCACTATCTTCACACCAAAAATGAGACTTAATATACTCTTTCTAATTAATTGGTATTTAGACCACCCAAACGAGTCGTTTATTGGAGGCAAAATAACAAAATCAAACATGCTTATCTCGGTTATAGGTAAGCTGATTCTGCGTGCACTTTTAGATACTGACTTACTCTGTATGAGTCACATAACTTAAAAAGTATAAGCAACTGTAAAATATATTAAAAATTAATAAATGGCAAAATTAGAGAACATATTTAAATAGTGTAATTGTGATCTGAATCGACCATATACATGGCCTAATAGGCCTAAATATATATAGACATATGCTTTTTGAAATACACCATTTTGCAATGCGAATTGATGACTTGAAATAGAGACTCACCGTTACAAGGATAAAGTAGCATACGCTACCCTAATGATGTAAAAAGTCGATATTAAACAACTCGTGCTGATCTTGACTATGTGTTTTTTCAGCAATCATTCGGATGCTTTAGCAAGGCAGAACCTGCGCCGCATAGTTACTCTATGTAAGTTAGGTGAAACGTAGAAAAATATCCGAATGGCACGCACTGACCAAACGGTTAAATCAAAGGCTTACACTATGAGCCAATTCCTAGTATTAACAGCCTTTGATTGAAAAAATCATACTTTAAAGGTCAACACGGCCTAGTTTATTATAGGCAGTGACTGCTTAAAATCTAAATAGTGTAAAATTGATCTGTATTATCGTCGATAATTAGAAAACATAGCTAGATCAATACAATTTACGATAGTCTAAGTGCTAACAATCGAATATTGAAACTTATGTCTAATGAATTTGGCTTGCGTCCACTTTTGCGCGATTTGATTTAAATATTAGCTATATTCTGCAATCCAGCCATAACGTTGAATTGCTTTCAACATATCAGCTCTTCTATGAAAAATTGCATTATCCATAATAATAACAGCCCCTGAGTTGAGTTTTGGCAACAAATTTTGAGTTAACCAAGCATGGAACACATGAGAGTTTACAGAGCAATTAAACAATCTCTTTTCCTTGCACCTCACACTCTTTTATGTGAGAAATAAAGGCATTAGGGTGTTTTAGCATTTTTTATAGCTAATATTGAGTTGTTTCAATGCATAATGAATAGTTGGCTAAGTAGCATTAAAATTATCCCACTGAGAATCATTGAGATAATTTTAATGCTATTTTCCAGCGATGCCATATCTACTTTGCTGGCTAGATTATTTCTTATTAAACAAGAGTCTAATTTATTTTTCCTGCGAAGTAGAGTGAATTTACTGATACTGAAGTGTTTAAAGGTCAGCTTTTATTTAGTACCTTGATAGCTGATATACCACATTAGACTGATTTAACTATAGTGCTTTTTTAATGTGGGAGTTAAGCACATTTACTAAATGGTGCAATACTGATCTGAACTAATAAAAGTGGCACATGGTATCACCTGACTCAAATTAAAACGAAAGCCATTAATAATCAAACATTTAAAATAAAAATGAAGACATAGAACGCCTCTAAAATTAGTCCATTCAAGTTATTAATAGAGGTGTGCTCGCCTCTATTAAATAGTGTAATACTGATCTGCACTCATACATTTGAAATGGTGCGAAACTGATCTACCTCTTCTTACCGGATAAGTTAGTTACCACAACCTTTATAATCCGCTAAAATAAGCTTCTCAGAGAGCAAGGCAGTACCACAAAAATACAAAACTAGGCGCTTTTAGCTTTAACTCGTTACTTTATGCCTTTATACCTGTGCATAAAGGCATAAAGTAATGGTGTAGATCTGATCTATATATAGTGCAGATCAGATCTACACTATAAAAACCGAGAAAAATGACATAATTCTGTGTATAAGATCTCAAATAAAATGGTGTACTTTTGATCTGAGCCCAAAATATGTTAATAACCCTGTTTATATCCTGTGAATAAAGAACCAATCATGAAAACATAAAAGTGTGATCATGATCCAATAAATGGTGAATAATGGATCTATAAATGGTGTAATATAGATCTGCCATAACTTATAATGTTCAATAATATCAGATAGATAAATGGCTATTTAATGATATTACCCTTAATACCTTAATACTTAACCTTAAAGAATTAACCTTGATTACCTTTTATATAACTTCAAGCATACTATGTCTTTACAGTAAAATATCGTTTAAACAAGCTATTGAAAGGAGTACATCAATTTCACTACAACTACATCAAATTAAATAAAAGACATGTTTTTTTGTGATTTTTATTGTAAAACCTGCTTTTCTGACATAGCATAAGGGAAAATATGCTGAGGATAATATAAGAATGAGTGTAGACTTCAATGCAATGGCTTTGCGCGCAAAGGAATCTTTAAGAGAATTAAGCGATGAAGTAGACCTAGTCAAAGCAGAAATTAACTTTGAAGGATTACCAACATACACAAAAGCAGCGGTATATAAGAATTTTCCCAAATTATCAAGAACATCTGTAGATAAGTACATCTCTGAGCTTGAATCAGAAGGTTATCAGTTCAAAACAAAGCAACATGGTTCAATAGGTGTTTTTAAATTAACTATTGAAGACATAGTTAAGATTTATGAACGTAAAGGAGAGCAGAAGTGGCGAGATAAGCACTCTACTGCTCAAGTTATTTTCACTTCTTCTTTAAAAGGAGGTGTGACAAAAACAGTATCTACAGTATCGATCGCTCAAGGTTTTAGGTTAAATCCTGAACTTGTTAAAGAAGATTTACGTATCGCAGTCATAGATATGGACCCACAAGGTTCTGCAACTATGTTCTTAAATCATCATTACACCATTAATAGCTTTGATTACACAGCTGCACAAATATGTATAAATCCACAACTAAGCAAAGAAGAAATTTTAAAAAATGGCTTTGTTGATACCACTGTACCGAACGTAAAACTTATGCCTGCATGTATTGAAGATGGTTTTATTGCAAGTTCATGGATGAAACTGCACGCAGAATTAAAAGATGAAGGTTATTCAACATCAACTTACGATCTTTTAAAAGTTAATTTAATTGATAAAATCAAACATGATTTTGATTTTATCTTTTTAGATACTGGACCGCATTTAGATGCGCTACTTTTAAACTCCTTAGTTGCAACAAACTTTATGATAATGCCAGCACCCCCTGCGCATGTTGACTTACATTCAACTCTAACTTTTGTCGAACGTATTCCATCTTTACTAACGCAAATTAAAGAATATGGCTCTGATGTTGATATTACAGGTTTTTACGGATTTATGACTAAGTTTACTGCTTCTCGTGAAGAGCATAGAACATCACAACGTCATTATATTAAAACCCTTGACGATATGTTGTCAGAATATTTACCAAATTTAGAAGCTTTTAACAAAGTAGGCCAATCATACGAAACTGTTTTAACTATTCAAGGAAAGGACTATCAAGGTTCACAACAAAGTCTTAGTAAAGCGGCTGAGTCGGTCAGAAAAATATCATCTGCACTTTTCATGCAAATAGAACGTGATTTAGAGAAGGTTAAATAATGGCGTTAAAACATAAAGGACGAATGAAAGACTCGCTTCCTGAAACAAAATTACCAGATGGTTCGATTGAAAAGTTAATGCCGAGCGGAAATAAAGTCAGATTCTATCCATTCGAAATTAAAGCTGAAGATTTACCAGAAATTGCGTCTCAGTCTAAGTTTAATCCAAGACGATACGAAGATTTAAAGTTACCAGCTGTTGAAGATATTTTTCCATCTATTAAAGAAAGTAAGCGAAATGCTTATCCCATTTATATTGTAGGGTCTTTAGATAACTTTAAAGTTATTGTTGGTTTGAGACGTTTTTTTGCTGTAAAGAATGTACCTGGTGCAGTCTTGGTTGGCTATCGCGTAAATCATCTAGAAAGCAGTGATGAATGTTACCTAGCCAAATGGTCAGATAAATATGTAGCACCATCTTTTGTTGATATTGGACTGACAATTAAAAAAGAACGCGATTTTTCTGAGTTAAGTGCTAGACAGTTAGCTGAGTTATTTGATGTTTCAAAAGATACTGCAAATATGGGGCAACGAGTTGCTAAATTGCCTAAAAGAATGTTTGAATTATTCCCAGCATATCAATATGTTACATTTAGATTTGTTCAAGAAGTATCTGGGTTAGAGTTACCTGAAGACAAATTAAACAATGTGATTGATATCACATATGAGAAATTTTTATCCGATATTGAAGACTATTCCAAAGAAGTTGAGTCTCCTCAATACGCAAAGCTCTCTAAAAGCATACAAAACTTTATTTTGAAGCAAATTCGAGAGCCTATAGCAAAACCTGAAAATCCTTGGCAAGATTTTGTCAAAGTGAAAAATATAAAAACAAAGGTAGATGCAAAAGGTCGCCTATCAATTACATTAGATGAACATGTTGAGCCTGCACTAATCGAAAAAGTCTTCGATTTACTCAATGAAGGTTTACGTTAATACAACTAAAGTTTTGAGATTGATATACCCTCCCCTACAATGGTGGAAAATGAGATGAGTGAAAGAACTTTTAAAGTTGGCAACTTGCCTGAGAGTATAAGGCAGGAAGTAAAGAAAATTCAAAGCGCTGAGGAAGTGCTTCAGCTCTCTCGCTTTGTAGGGACCGGTGCATTAGGTGAAAAATCTGGAATGGTGGTTTCTAACTCCTTTCAACCCTATGACTTATGGTCTAGGTTCGTAAGAGATAAGCGAAGGCCTATAGCATTTGTTAACGCAGATAAAAGAGTCGTGATCTCTCGACAATTATCCGAAAAGTTTCAACATAAGTTGTACCATGGTAATTTAGAGATCACGCCAGCTATTATTTCAAAAAAAGATACTGACTATATCGCCTACCCTTCCGATAGAGAGGAAAAGGTGGAGCGAGCACTCATTAGGTTAGCGTCAAAAGGAAATATTATCGCCATTAATGGCAAAATGGGACAACAATACGCGGTTTGTTTCACTTTAAAAGAGCTTCAAAATGAAATGAAGTCAGTCAACCAAACATTAAACCTTCCAGATCTAAAAGAGTCTCTGCATATTTTAAAAGGGGCTATGTTACGGATGACTTTGGATGTAGAGAATCCAGAAACTGGAACTGTTGAACATTTCGATACTACAACCAATTATCTAGATGCGGTTCATTTTTCTGGTGAACGTGGGCGCTCCAGCGTAAAATGTTTGGCAATTTTGAACAGTGTTGTTGCAGCAAAAATAGAAAATGTAGAGTATAGAGGCTATCTATTTGAGAGAACTCAAATTTTTAGCCGCTCTTTGTCAAGGTGGTTAGCGCTGCGGTTATACACCGTTTTTCGGTATGCTGCGCCAGGTAAAAATTATCATTTCCTGTTAGTTGATTTAATGATTCGCTTTGGAGCTATCGAAAATAAAGAGTTGTCTTGTAATAGGCTTGTTGCTATTCGGCGTGATATGACACAAACAATGCGTGATTTTATCGATGCTGAAATTATACTTAACTATGAAGTAGAAAACCGTAAGGATGATGACGGCCGGATTATTGATTATTTATATAAAATTTATCCAAGCGACCGATTTTCTCAAGAGGTATTAAACTTAAATAAGCAGGCTAAAACTATCGAAATGACCTTTGTGAATGAAGACGAGATAGAAAAGCTGATGGAGTAGATGCCATCTTTTGGCATCATTCTACTCTGTTGTGATTTAGTGTGTTTTTGTTGGGACGTTGTTAGCTGATGCAACCTCACCAAGCTATAATACTTTATATATTCAGCAAAATCATTTCTCATGTAATCGTCAGTAGTGCGTAGATCACCTCAAGCATTGACTTAGCATTGTGCAAACATATCTTTTACCTGCTTCCTAAAGTTATAAGCCTTAATTATGGTTCTAACGACTAAGTTAACTTAGCTAAAGCGACTGTTTTTTCTTAAATTCAGTTGTATATTTTTAGTTTTTTCATTTTACACCTCAATATTGGACTTTTCCCTGAACAATTACGGTGCTTTCAAGGTTGTTATCGCTTTGGCTGTTAAGCTGCTTCTTTTTGTTCTCTGGGTTTAACTCCATATTACTGATTTCATCCCATTCTAATGTTCATTGACCGGCGCTTAGGATGCTTTTCTTTTGCTTCGCTATATAGCTCACTGTGTTTTGCCAGTATCGCTTTATCTTCACCATTGTGGCGTTACGAATTTGATTCCATTATGTCTGTGCTCATTGTTGTACCACTTGCTAAAGTCTTTCACCCACGACCTTACATCTTCCAGGCTTTTAAAGCCTTCGATTGGCCTGCGGTGACAGTATTTAACTGTGCGAAACAGCGATTGTGAGTACGGGTTGTCATTACTGACACCCGGACGGCGACGAGAACCAATCACCCCCATATCAATCATTTTAGTTTGCATCAATAAGCACTTCATTGGGCTGCCGTTATTTGAGTGCAATACGACGTCTTTTTTTATGCACTTCTCTGCCCAAAGGCTGCGCTCAAGTAATTCAACTGCATACTCCCCAGACTCACTTTCATAAACTTCCCAGCCGACTATTTTTTGACTGAAAATGTCGATTATCATAGAGAGATAAAGAACCGGCGGTAATCCTCCCGAAAAATTGTTGACGCACAGTGGCTTATGCCCCTAGTCCACATTTGGTTTGTTGCTGTTGTTGTATACCCCTTAGGTTTAGTTCGACTACCTTTAGGTTTTGCTTTACCTCGATGGGTTAGCTGGCCATTGGCTTTCAACACACGATAAAAGCTCGATATTGCCCTTTATTTGCCTGCATTGGTACGATTTGGCTCGGTCCTAAATTGGCGTATTCTTCTTGGTTACAGGTATCTAATACCGCTTGCTGTTCTTCCTTTGTGAGCTTATTGCTCGGCTCTGGCCTATCCGCTGTTACTCTTTTATCAACACTGATTTTACCACTTTCCTGCCAGCGCTGTAACGTGCGTATCGACAAGTCAATTTCTTCACAGGCTTTCTCTTTTCTTGTTCCAGAGACAACGGCTTCATCAATCAAGGTTGCATAATGCTGCCTACCTGTGAGTGAGATTAATTGTCCTCGTCTTCCTCCCAGTAGGCATTTAACTTTTTTCTTAGCACCAACAAGGCCGCTGTTTCAGCAAGCGCAGCCTTTAGTTCTCTTTCTAACTCATTAATCCGTTTTCGGTCAGCTTTTCGCTCTTGAGTTAATTGCTTACGCTGCTGGGTTTTAGTTTGGTTTCCTGCAATGTAGCTTTGCTTCCACTTTTTAACTTGTTCAGGGTAAAGACCTTTGTTGCGGCAATACTCACTTAACTCAATTTCACTTTATGATTCGGTTTCTAAAACAATTGAGAATTTTTGCTCGGGTGACCAGCCACCTTAACTATTACTATCTGTCAAACTAGAACCTACTTTAAATACCTATCTCGCCATGAATACAAAGTAGATAAGTTGAGGCTTGCTAGCTTTGTGAATTGACGTAATGAAAAACCACTTTCAATCAGCTTTCTTATGATCTTCAGGATAATGTTTCACTCATAACTAACTTACCGCTCCCTGTTTTATTTTTATGAAAACTGAGGCGATAATTATCCTGACACAGAGGTTAGGAAGCCCTCGTTTTCATATTTATATCGAATTGGTCAATATAATGAGGTTGTAAATGATGTTTTCGACGCCCTGACTTAATCGGTACACTACTCTGCTTGGTTATAAACTCGATATTTATATCTGTTTGCATATTGATGTTGCCGTTGCGGTGATATTACTGTGAAATTTATATAGGTTATTTCAGATCGTACTGTTTCTCATTTTATTTCTTTATGTGAATAACATGAAGCTATGACTTTGCTATGTTTTCATCCATGAACTAGGTGTCGAGCGCTAGACACTCTAGGCGATGTTTTTTATCAAGATAAAACCAAAACTGACAAAGTTTATTTGATACGCTGTCGTAAAGATGAATATGATAAATGAGTAACTATCAACGAAGTTATTTTTTATATTCTGATCAGTTTTAATGGTAATTTAATTTTGAATAATCCAAAAGAACTGTTGACTTTTGAACATATAGTGCTCAACAGAGAAGTCATGAAGGTGCGAATACATCCGAGGCCAGAGGTAGATCAGCAATTTTAGCCCGTATATAAGCTAGCATCTAATTTCTTTTTGACATTTACAGGGAGTCCATATAAGCCGCTAGTGCTTGCTGCCATTTAATCCCGACGTTTGCTTTGCCGTTCAGTGTATTCTTAATATGTTGTATCTTCAGGAGAAGAAACAACTTGTGCGTTGGCCGTATCAGTATTAAGCGTGAGTCCGGTCTGTTTTGGTAACGCTATTTGCTTAGTAATAAAACTGTGTTTGAAATAACCATTAAAACGCTCCACTTTACTTTTCGATTTAGTATGGCCTTTACCCGCAATTGGATGTACGGGTGATGTTTCTTAAATCACAACTTACAGTGCTTCGAGCTATCGAGCTGTCACTAATAGTTCGGATACTTTGACTTTGTTTATGTTACACATGAATATCCATTAGTTCCTCATGATTTAACAATTACATCTCGACCACCATTTTTCATAGTGGGTGATCATTGTGCATCAGGTGGATCAATTTTAAATTGTCGTGAGTGGATTAGTTTTACGCTATCGATAACAGATATGAAATATAAACGGCGTGGTGTAACTTAATCCCAAACAGAATACCAAGTTTATATAATGTCATTAAAATGCTGTTATAAATGAACAAGCCTATCTTAGGTTGACATATTCAAAGCATTAGTCTAAATTCGGACTATTAGTCTAAATTCGGACTATTAGTCTAAATTCGGACTATTAGTCTGAATTCAGACTGATTTTATCTTTAACCAAAAAATAAACAGCAGCTAGCGAGGTTGTTATGAGAACGATAGCAAACATAAGTGATATGAAAGCGAGGGCTGCTAGCCTTCATGATGAACTGGGTTTTCAGCCCTTATTTGTTACGCAAAATGGACGAGAGTCTTTAGTTATTCAAACCCATGAGGCTTATCTATATCAGCAGGAAAAAATCGCTTTTATGGAGTTGTTATTAAGATCTAAAAAGGATGTAGAACAATGTAAAGTTGCGCCTCTTGATGATTTTTTAGATTCACTATAAGTCACATTGATGAAAGTAAATATTGTTATTTCGGCGTCAGCGCAAGCACAAATTAGAAATGTTATTGAGTGGAGTAGTAGGCATCAACCTGTAGAGCGTGTCAAAGAAAAGATTAAAACGGTCATTCTGCAATGGAAAAAGCAAATTGAAAAATTTCCACAAAGTGGTATACGCTGTCAATATTTAGAAGATTTGAGTTATCAAGAGATGCTTAAGGACGATTATCGCTTTATCTATGAAATCAATCAAACGGATACCGAACATTGCTTTGTATATCTGCACATCTTTTGTCATCAAAGAATGGACTACAAGACATTAATTGAAACGTCGTTAGTTGTCTAGCGCTAGACACTAAAATGCTTTTTAAAATCATTTCATGCCATAACCACCTTTAGGCCCGCAAAGAGACATGTGGGCTGCAACTCTCTAATATCCCATTTTACGTCCATTGATATAGAACATACTCTCTGATATAAATTTCCCTTATATTTTTGTTCTAAATAGCGGTATTATCAAGGGGGACAAGCAGGCCTATTACAGTATATTATAATTCGCACCTGTTAGGCTAAAAACCAATACAAAAGTAGTTAGTAAGAGAATAAAGATATCATAAAGGAAACGACCTAATAATAACGAGGAATGTATTTTGAATGTAGGTATAGAGTCATTCAACTTCTATAGTGGAGTTGCTTATCTTGATGTAATGAAACTGGCTGAATATAGAAATTTAGATGCATATCGCTTTGAAAATTTGATGATGCGAGAAAAATCTGTAGCGTTACCTTTCGAGGATCCGGTTACCTATGGCGTGAATGCCGCAAAGCCGATTCTAGATAGAATGTCTGCTGCTGAGAAAGAACAAATTGAAATGGTGATCACTTGTTCAGAATCAGGAATAGACTTTGGTAAGTCTATGAGTACTTATATTCACCATTATCTTGGTTTAAATAGAAACTGTAGGCTATTTGAAATTAAACAAGCTTGTTATTCTGGTACCGCCGGGCTACAAATGGCAATTAACTTTGTACTGAGCCAAACATCTCCTGGTGCTAAAGCACTCGTAATCGCTACAGATATTTCTCGTTTTGTTGCAGCTGAAGCGGGTACGTCACTATCAAGTGACTGGTCTTACGCTGAGCCAAGTAGTGGTGCAGGAGCTATTGCTATGCTTGTTAGTGATAACCCAAAAATCTTTCAAGTGGATATAGGGGCAAATGGTTATTATGGCTATGAAGTTATGGATACATGTCGCCCTGAGCCTGACATGGAAGCTGGAGACTCTGACTTATCACTTATGTCATATTTAGACTGCTGTGAGCAAGCATATTTAGAATATGAAAAAAGAGTAGAAGGTGTTGACTATAAACATTCCTTTGACTATCTAGCATTTCATACTCCTTTTGGCGGTATGGTTAAAGGTGCGCATCGAACGATGATGCGTAAACTTGTTAAGCTCCCTCCCCCTGAAATTGAGGAAGATTTTGAGAAACGTGTATTACCAAGTATTGGCTTTTGTCAACGTGTAGGAAACGTAATGGGTGCAACACTGTACCTAGCGCTAATTGGTCTCATCAACAATGGTAACTTTGATCGACCTAAAAGAATTGGCTGCTTTTCTTATGGTTCTGGGTGTTGCTCAGAGTTTTTTAGTGGCGTAGTTTTTGAAGACTCTCCGAGCATTGTAAGAGGTATGGGCATTGAAGCTCACCTTAATGGTCGTTACGAATTAAAAATGGATGAGTACATAACCATTATTGAGAATAATGTGAATATCAAGTTTGGCACCAGAAACACAACCGTTGAACATTTGTCGCTACCTGAAGCTTGGAAAGTGATTGACGGCAAGGAAAAACTATATTTACACCAAATAAATGAGTTTCATCGCGAATATAAGTGGAGCTAGAGGAAGAGAATTTCATGGTTAATGAAGTAACACTAGTAGAGGTAACGCCCGAAATTGCGCTGATAACACTTAAAGATGTTAAGCATAAAAACACCTTCACAAAGGAGTTGATAGAAGGGTTGCTTTATGCATTTGCCCAGATCAAAGCAAACACACAGTATAAAGTTGTGATCCTTACTGGCTACGAGAGCTACTTTGTATCTGGTGGAACACAAGAGTCTTTGATGGCTATCTATAATAAAGAATTACAATTTAATGCAGTGAACATTTATAGTTTAGCACTGGATTGTGAACTCCCCGTCATATCTGCAATGCAAGGTCATGGTATTGGGGGTGGGTTTGTATTTGGGTTATTTTCCGATTTTGTTGTACTGAGTAAAGAAAGTATCTATACCGCTAACTTTATGAAATACGGCTTTACTCCTGGTATGGGCGCAACCTATATTTTACCTAAAAAACTTGGAGTTAGCTTAGGGCATGAGATGCTTCTCCTAGGTCGAACATATCGAGGTATTGAACTGGAGCAACGCGGTATTCCATTTATGGTCGTTAGACGTGCAGAGGTCATGAATAAAGCCATGGAACTTGCTGAAGAACTCGCGGAGAAACCAAGGTGTTCTCTTATAACGTTAAAGGCTCATTTGGTTTCAGGTATGCGTAATGAGCTGGATGGCTTTATAGAGAAGGAGCTCAAAATGCATGATGAAACCTTCCATCAAGAAGAGGTTAAAGAGAAAATAGCAACGCTATTTGGGCAATAAGTTGATTAATGGGCTTGAATGAACTTTCCCAAGCCCAATTTTACATAATATGGCAGCGTAGTATTTGGGATTGATCAACTTCATAATTGCTCTTTGCTGCTAAAGTTTGCTTTGCAAAATGTTATTGTAGTGTGATTTTTTAATTACATGGAAATATGTTCAGATATGAAATGTACTATACGATTGATGAGCTATTTACTCAATTTTTAGACTATCGAAAATTATTATAATCCAGCTGTACATTAAAAATTGAGAGGTATCTTTAGCAACATAATTTAATCTAGTATTCTTATATGATTTCATTGTAATACGTTATTTTTTAATATTATCAAATAGTTGAATAGAGAATGTGGAGGCATATTTATTTCAGGTAAATGTTGCATTTTTTAAATTAGTAAGAGACTATCTATGATACATAAGAGGTACATGTGGCTGTTCAAGAACCTTTAAATTAATTTTAATTTTCTAGGTCTACAATTGATAAATATATGTTACGCTAAGAGGAACTACGTTGCCCGTCAAAGACTTATTTGCCAAGTTCAAAACAGATGGAAATATGTTGTTAGTAACAGGAAGGAAAGTTAAGTGAGTTTTAGCACTGTCAGAAATAATCATTCTTTAAATGAGGAGTTCAAGAGAAGCCCAACAATATTTATGTTTTCAGGACAAGGCTCTCAATTTTACCAAATGGGAAGAGGGTTATATGAAAGCAACGCTACTTTTAAGCATAGGCTGCAATCCCTAGATAGTTTGTTTTACCTAGAAGCTGGATACTCAATTGTTGAATATCTCTATGATGATAAAAAGCTGCGCTCAGAACCTTTTGAAAAAATATCCTTAACGCATCCCGCTATTTTTATGATTGAGCTTGCGCTTGCAAATACACTGATTGATGAAGGTATTAAACCTGATGGTGTTATGGGGGCCAGCTTGGGAGAGCTTTGTGCCGCTGTAGTTGCTGGCATCATTAGTGCCCATGAAGCGATAAAAATAGTTATTAAACAAGCTACTATATTTGAAAAATTAGACAGTGGTGCGATGCTAGCCGTTTTATATGATTTGGAACTTTACTATCTTACACCTGCGATCAATCAGACGTGTGATATAGCGGCGGTTAATTCACAAAAAAACTTCGTAATTGCTGGAACCCGTGAAAATATAGCAGAGGTTACAGCACTTCTTAAAGACAAAGGTATTGTGTATCAGTATCTTCCCGTAAAACAAGCATTCCATTCGTCTTGTATTGACCATATAAAAGAGCACTTCAATGAGGAAATGCGTTCTTTCACAACCTTTGCCGCTAAGCTTCCTTATTATTCTTGTTTAAGTGCAAGTAAAGTAACGCATATTGACACATCGTATTTCTTTAACGTTATTCGAGATCCGATAAGAGTGAGCGACACGATAAGATATTTAGAAGCTAGAGGACCGTTCAATTATGTTGATCTTGGTCCATCAGGCACTTTGGCTAACTCGGTAAAATATAATATTTCACAGAGTGGAGGCTCAAAACCACTGAGTGTAATGAGTCCTTTTGGCGACGATACAACGAGACTTAATAACGTATTATCAACTTTAAAAATATAATATAACAATACTAAAGCAGGATGTTTACAATGAAAGTATTCGGTTTTCCAGGACAGGGCTCACAGTTTAGGGGAATGGGTCGAGATTTATTCAAGCAATTTAAAGAACATACAGAGATAGCTGATCACATTCTTGGATACTCAATTGAGGACTTATGTGTTTCAGACCCAAATAGATGTTTGACCAAAACCGAATACACTCAGCCTGCACTATATACGGTAAATATACTTTCTTACTTGGCAGCCTCGAAGTCTGGGAGTGTGTTGCCGGATTATTTCTTAGGCCATAGTTTAGGTGAATATTGTGCCTTATATGCCGCAGGTGCATTCTCTTTTGAAGATGGACTGCGTATGGTTCAAAAACGTGGCCAGCTAATGAGCTGCGCTCCAGAAGGTGCGATGGCTGCTTGTTTGGGGATCAATGCTGAAACCATCAATGGTATTTTGAAGAGCAATGGTTTTAACAATATTGAGGTTGCTAACTTCAATGCACCCGAACAAATCGTGCTGTCAGGAACAAAAGATGACATTTTTGCTGCAGCTAAATTATTCGAAAATGCAGGGGCTCGGTATATTCCTTTGAATGTCAGCGCTGCATTTCACTCAAAGTTGATGGACCCTGTTACAGAAGAGTTTGTTCAGTTTTTAAATCAGTTTACATACTCACCTTTGAAAGTACCTGTTATTGCCAATGTCACAGCGAGAATGTATCCCGATGGGCAGATCCCGACATTATTACAAAAACAAATATCAGGTTCGGTGCAATGGACAGATAGTATTCGGTATCTTATGGGTAAAGGCGAATTTGAGTTTCAGGAGTTTGGCCCAGGAGACGTGCTGAGTAAACTAGTCAAGCAAATCAATAGTTCATGCACACCGTTACGAGATGAATCGAGTTTGCGTGAAGGCATTGTATTGACACCTCGTCACAGTGAAATAACCAACGTTGATGCCGTTAAGTCAACACCAATATCATCGGGTAAGTTACACAATAGCGGGCAACAATTAGGTAGCGCCTCATTTCGTAAAGATTACAACCTAAAATATGCTTATTTGGCTGGCGCTATGTACAAAGGCATTGCCTCAGCAGATCTGGTGATCAGAATGGGAAAAGCTGGCTTGATGGGCTTTTTAGGTACTGGTGGATTAACAAACGATACAATCGAAGCAGCGTTGATGCAAATTCAACGCAGTTTACCAAATGGTGAGTCGTATGGTGTCAACCTATTACACCAGCCGGGCAATGCTACTGGTGAATTGGCACTGATAGATTTATATGTGAAATACGGCGTTAAGTTTATTGAAGCCTCTGCATTTATGCAAATAACCCCAGCACTGGTTAAATTTAGGCTGTCAGGTATTTATCAAGATGCCAATGGGAAGGTGGATTCAAAACATAAGATCATAGCTAAATTGTCGCGCCCTGAGATGGCTAAAGCTTTTTTAAGTCCAGCTCCTGATAGGATAGTAAAACAACTCTTAGCTGAAGGTTTGATCACTGAGGAGCAAGCTAGGCTTGCTAGCGCTTTACCTGTTGCTGAAGACATTTGCGCGGAGTCGGACTCAGGAGGGCATACTGACTCAGCTGTTGCTTCTATTTTGTTGCCAACGATCAAACGTATCAGAGATGAGCTACACACCAAGTTTAATTACCAAAAGCCTATCCGAGTTGGAGCCGCTGGCGGAGTTGGCACACCAGAGTCGGTAGCTGCTATGTTTGTGCTAGGCGCTGATTTTGTTGTGACTGGGTCTATTAACCAGTGTACCGTTGAAGCTGGTACTAGCGATTTAGTGAAAGACATGCTTCAGTGTATGGACATTCAAGATACCGACTATGCGCCTGCAGGAGACATGTTTGAACTCGGGGCAAAAGTACAAGTACTCAGAAGAGGTGTATTTTTCCCTGGTCGAGCGAAGAAACTGCATGAGCTTTGGAGTCGACTTAACTCACTAGATGAAATAGATGCGAATACAAGAAAGCTTATAGAAGAAAAATATTTTAGACGCTCATTTAACGATGTATACGCAGAAACCAAACAGTTCTATCTGAAAGTAAATCCAGCCGAAATAGATAAAGCGGAAACCAATCCAAAGCATAAGATGGCGCTTATTTTCAAATGGTATTTTGTTAATTCAACTAGGCTTGCTTTATCTGGTGGAGAAACACAAAAAGTTGATTTTCAAATACATACAGGACCTGCTATGGGAGCGTTCAACCACTGGGCGAAAGGGACTGATTTTGAACAGTGGCGTAATCGGCACGTAGATCACATCGGCGTTAAATTAATGGATGAAGCTGCAGATTATTTAAACAATTTTAGTTCTGCAAGCTAGCGGTTGGTTGCCCTTTCCGCTGAGAAATTGATTCTCGGACATCAATTAATTTAAAGGAACGAGTTTAGTGAATAATATTAGGGTTACTATTATCGGCAGTTCAATAGCAGGAACTGCAGCAGCGTTATTTTTTAGCCGTTTGGGGCATGATGTTACGATACTAGAGCGAGAAGAGGCTCACTATTCATCAGCTACTGAACTGGATTGGGCAGCTTGGTCACGTGCTGGGGTGCCTCATGCGGTGCATTCGCACACTTTTTTACCTAAATTAGTTAATATGCTTCAGGAGCATGCTCCTGAAGCTCTTAATACTCTGTTAAATAAAGGCTGTGAGCAAGCTGAGTTCAAAGATTATGCGAAGCTCAAATTTGGCGATTTTTTGGCAAGACCTGATGATACGAAAATGACTCTGCTAAAATGCCGCCGCTATATTTTTGAGAATGAAGCGAGAAATTTAGTAGTACAAAGTGGTGTTAAAGTTATTCACAGCGCTAATGTGTTAGGAATTGTCTGTGATCAGCCTGGTAAGGTGTCCGGTGTTAAAGTTCGTATTGGTAACGACGATACCAACATTAATGCCGACTTAGTAGTTGACGCCTCTGGACGGCGTAGCCAATGTGTCAAATGGCTTGCGGAACATGGCATTACCAGTACTACACAAATAGATGAAAGCTGCGGTATTTTCTACACAACACAATGGTTTAAACTTAAAGACACACCATATGATGAAAGTTTGATAGAAACGTATAAAAAGCAAATAACCGGATGCTCTTACTACGAGTCCAGCTTCTTGGGAGCGGCAATGGTCTTTGCTGATAATGGTTATTTCTCTATTACTTTAACGGCGCAGAAAGACGACTTATCTTTACGGAAACTTACACGCTTAGCTTCTTGGATGGCAGTAGTTAAACATTTACCTGGGTTTGCCCCATGGGTGGACGAACGGAATGTCATTGCACAAGGAAACTTAAAGTCCTTTGGCAATATGGACAACATTTATCATCCTTTAATTGATAATAACCAGCCTCTTCTTAATGGGTTGGTAAATATTGGTGATGCACTGTGTACCTTGAATCCCGCAGCTGGACGAGGCTGTACTATTGCCTGGATAACCGCTTATGAAATTGCCAAGGCTGTGAGTGAAAACAGTTCTATTACAAAAGCAATTACCGAATATTATCAGCGTATTTCCGTTGAACTCGAGTCAACAATTCAAGCTTCAGTTAGGAAGGATAGAAACAATATATCCAATTCAAAGGATATTCGTGACGGCATCGACCCGTTTAATTTCAGTGGAACTGGTAAGATTATTGATAATGGTCACTATATAGGGACGGTTATGGATCGAGGGCTTAGTCAGGCGTCTGAGACCGATATAGATCTGTATCGTAAGTTATTTCAGGTTTGGTTTTTGTTGGAAAAACCTGATGTGCTGGTTGGCTCAGAAAATTTTGAAAAAGCCAAAGCAGGCTATGAAATCTGGTATGAAGAACACGGCAAGCACCAAATCCGACAATGGAAACATATTGTTGCCTTGTTAGATCAGCACTAAAGGATTGAAAGAATGAACATTGAAAATACGACACCGATCAAAGTTATCTCTGCTGATTCACATGTTGCAGAACGAGAGTTTGTGTTCGCCGATACTACAAGTAAGTACCGTGAATCTATGCCATTTGAAATCTACAATGAACGGCATGGTGGTGCGATTTTGGTCGTTCCTGGTATCGAACAACAATTGCCGATGGCGTTACTTTGTACCGCAGGAAGACCATCAAGCGAAATTATAAAAAAACCAGTGGGGTGGCATGAGTTGCATCCGGGTGCTATCGATCCCAAAGCGCGTTTAAAGGTACAAGATCAAGAAAATGTCCTTGCAGAAGTTATCTTTCCCAGCGTGGGTATGTTGATTTGTAATCATCCTGATATGGATTATCGTAAGGTATGTTTTGAGGCGTACAATCGTTGGATTTTTGAATTTTCTTCGCACAGTCCTGAGCGTCTTCTTGGGGTGCCATTAATTTCAATAAGGACGATAGCGGAAGGTTTAAATGCTATACAGCATGCCAAAGATAATGGTGCTCGTGCAGTTATGTTCCCCGGAAATGCGGTGTTTGATGATTATGACCACGTCAATTATGACCCTATTTGGGAATTGTGTGCTGCGCTTAACTTACCTGTTTGTTTTCATATTTTAGCTAGTAGCTCAGATTTGGCCTCTAGTACTCGCGGCAGCAACCCAAAAGCAGGAGCCATGGTTCGTCAATTACATATCCTAAGAGGGAATCAGGATATTATGGCAATGTTGATTTTTGGCGGGGTTTTTACACGCCATCCAACGCTTAAAGTGGTATGTGTTGAAGCAGATGGTGGCTGGGTCCCTCACTTTTTATGGCGCTTAAATCATGCTTATGAAATTCATAGGCATTACTTAGGTCTTGATATTGGTAAAGGTCCAAGCGAATACTTTTTTGATAATATCTATCTTACGTTCCAAGACGATTTAAGTGTTGCTATGACGATGGAAGGGCAGAATCCAAATCGATTGATGTTTGCCACTGACTTTCCCCATGCTGATGGCACGTTCCCTCATTCGCAATCTGCTCTAAACAAGTTATGTACCAACATGTCGCTAGAGGTCAAAGAAAAAATTGCCTATAAAAATGCGGCAGAGCTTTTCTCGATAGTGTGTTAGGTGGGTGAAAGGATGAACGATAACAACGCAATAGTGATGAATTTGCAAGCTGGGGTGTCTTTTCCGCGCTACCAAAATAAGCACGAAGAGCGAGAAGACAAGAAAAAAAGACTTGTTGCAGGTTTTAGAGTATTCGCCGAAAAGGGATTTGACATGGGAGGTGCTGGTCACATTTCTCTGCGAGATCCTATTTTGACCGATCACTTTTGGGTTAACCCGCTATTGGTCAGTTTTTCACAGCTCACAACACATGACTTACTATTGGTCAATTCGGCGGGTCAGGTTGTACAAGGAGAAGGTTTGTTAAATGGGGCTGCCTTCACAATTCATTCTAAAATACATGAGCTTAGACCAGAGGTCGAGGCGGCGGCTCATGCACACTCTGTTTATGGTAGAACATGGTCTACTTTAGGCAGAGCGTTGGATCCAATCACACAAGATGCCTGTGCATTTTATCAAGATCATGTTGTTTTTAACCGATATAGCGGTGTTGTTTTAGATGACGATGAGAGCGAACGTATAGCTCGGCTACTGGGGGAGAAAAAAGCATGTATTTTGCAAAATCACGGTCTTTTGACAGTCGGTACTTCGCTAGATGCAGCCGTTTGGTGGTTCATACTGATGGAAAGCTGTTGTCAAACTCAACTAATGGCTGAAGCGGTTGCCAAACCAATATTAATACCAGAACAAGATGCCTTAAATACAAGAAAAGTAATAGGTAATGAAATTGCTGGGTGGTTTAGTTTTCAAAATTACTATAAACAGATCATCGAAAAACAGGACATTTGACGGGTCTAGCGTCATTTAATAACTTACAACGAGAATAAAAAATATGGTTATTAGTGGTAAAAGGGAAGAGATAGTTGTCTCTGGTATAGGAATAACCTCATCTGTGGGTATAGGCAAAAGGGAATTCTCTGATGCGTTACTCAAAGGGAAAAGTAATTTCGGTATGTTAAATCGAGAAGGAAGGCAGCATGAAGGTAAATCTTTTGTTGGCGCCGAAATAGGTCAGCTTCCTGAGTTGCCAAATTTTCCAATGAGGTTCGCTAGGACCTGCTCGTTATCAACGCTCTGTGCCTTAAATGCGATTAATGAGGCTTGGCATGAAGCAAAACTTGCGGATCAGGATCCCAAACGAATTGGCCTATTTATTGGTGGTTCAAATTTTCAAGCTAGACACCTTATGACCTTGCAAGCACAGGCGTCAGATCCTTCCTTTATCAATCCAAATTATGGTTTGTCAGTGTTTGATACAGATTTAGGTGGTGTGTGTACCGAATACTTTGGCATATCGGGCATGAGTTGCACAGTAGGTGGGGCTAGTGCCAGTGGTCAGCTAGTTATCTTACATGCGATTAATGCAATATTGGCGGGACAAGTCGACACATGCATCGTTCTAGGTGCACTGACAGATCTATCATATTGGGAACTGCAGGCATTTCAATCTCTCGGTGCTATGGCGTCGGAGGGAGATGTAGAGCATCCTCATTTAGCTTGCCGTCCTTTTGATGCAGCAACGAAAGGATTTGTATTTGGCGAATCCTCAGGTGCTTTAGTTATTGAACGAGCTTCTACAGCACAGTTCAGAGGAAGCTTGCCTTATGTGGTAATAAAAGGCATTGAGACCGTGAGTGATGGTCATCGCAATCCTGATCCTTCGTTTGAAGGTGAATGTGCAGTTATCAAAAAACTATTAAAAAATACAGGTCTATCCGCTTCACAAATTAACTATGTCAACCCTCATGGCACAGGTTCTAAAGTGGGTGACGCTGTAGAACTTGCTGCGTTAGCACATTGTGGACTACGCCACGCCAGCATTAATACGACTAAATCTATTACGGGCCATGGGTTAACAGCGGCGGGGATGATCGAGTTAATAGCGACGATTTTGCAAATGAAACAGGGACAACTACACCCCAGTTTGAATTTGGAAAGTCCCATTGACGAAGACTTTAACTGGGTAAGAACACAAGCTCAAAACCACAAGGTGGACTATGCCATCAATATGAGTATTGGTTTTGGGGGAGTAAATACCGCCCTTTGCTTACAAAATATCTAAGGAACCATGATTGTGCTACAAGTTGGTATTGAAGATTTAAACGTATTTGGTGGATCAACATATCTTGATGCAGATGAGCTGGCATCTTATCGAAACTTAGATAAAGAACGTTTCTCTAGTTTGCTAATTAAAGGGAAATCGGTCGCGCTACACTATGAAGATCCGATCACGTATGCAGTGAACGCAGCAAAACCCATTATAGATAGATTATCTGAAGAAGATAAAAACAGTATTGAATTGGTTATTACTTGTACCGAGTCGGGTATCGATTTTGGAAAGTCACTCAGTACGTATGTGCATGAATATCTAGGTTTATCTAGAGTATGTCGTATGTTTGAAATTAAACAGGCTTGTTATTCTGGCGTTGCGGGTCTTCAAACTGCTGTTAGCTATATTTTGTCACAGGCCTCACCAAATGCCAAAGCGCTGGTAATTGCCAGCGATATAACGCGTTTTATGTTGCATGAAGAAGGTGAAACAAGTCAGGACTGGTCATTCGCAGAGCCTTCCGGAGGATCTGGTGCTGTTGCTATGTTGATCAGCAACAAACCGTATGTCTTTCAAATGGATGTCGGCGCAAGTGGATTCTATGGATATGAAGTTATGGATACCTGCCGCCCGCAGCCTGAAAGTGGGGCCGGTGACGCGGATCTTTCGTTGTTATCATACCTTGATTGTTGTGAACAAACCTTTTTGGAATATTGCCGAAGGGTCGGGGAGGCGGATTATCTATCAACATTCGACTATCTGGCTTATCACACGCCTTTTGGTGGGATGGTTAAAGGAGCACATCGAACCATGATGCGAAAAATGACAAAGTCAGATGCAAAAACAATAGAGTCTGACTTTGTCGCACGTGTTATGCCCGGCTTAGATTACTGTCAAAAGGTTGGCAACATCATGGGGGCATCAATGCTGTTGTCCTTGGCCAGTACCATTGAGCTAGGTGAGTTTGACACTGCAAAGCGTATAGGCTGCTTTTCATATGGTTCGGGGTGTAGCTCTGAGTTTTTTAGTGGTATTGTTCGACCTCAAGCTAAAAAAATCCTTAAAGATCATGGTATTGCTGAGGATTTGAATGCTCGTTACCAACTGAATATGGATGAATATCACAACCTATTACGCGTGAGTAATTGCGTAAAGTTTGGTACGCAAAATATCGACGTTGATCTGAATTACATCCCTTCCATATATCAGTCTGTGTCAGGGAAGGGGCGGCTTTACTTGACCGCGATCAGAGACTTTAAGCGCATATATGAATGGGTGTAAGCAATGGATTATAAAACAATAAAGGTGACGCGAGAGGGGAATGTTTGCACACTACAAATTCATCGCCCACAGAATAATAATACCATTGACAATTTGCTGATTGATGAGATGAGTGTTGCACTTGAAGCCTGTTTGGAAGATGTTACGGTCGTTATTCTTAAGGGATTGCCGCATGTGTTTTGCTTCGGGGCGGATTTTAATTTTGCTAAAAATCAGGTAAATGATGGGCAACAGCAAGATCCAGAGCCGCTATATGATTTATGGTATTTACTAGCAACAGGATCCTTTATCTCTATTGCCTGCGTTGAAGGGAAAGCCAATGCTGGAGGGATTGGATTTGTTGCTGCATGTGACATTGTGTTAAGTAGTGAGCAGGCGGTTTATAGCTTATCAGAAATGTTATTCGGTTTGTTTCCCGCATGTGTAATGCCTTATTTGATGAGAAAAATTGGTTACCAAAAAGCGAACCATATGACTTTGATGACAAAGCCTGTTAATGCAAAAGCGGCACAGGAAATAGGCTTAGTGGATGAAGTCAGTAGTGCTTTAGAACAAACCCTGAGGGCATGTTTAATGCGAGTTAAATGTTTGTCAAAAGCAGCAATTACTCGACATAAGCGATACATGCATGAATTTAATCCAGTTTTACAACAAATGAAGCCTACTTCTCTAAAGGCCAACTTGGAAGTCTTCTCTGACGTGGACAACATTAAGCTAATTATGAGATACGTAGAAACTGGGCAAATGCCTTGGGAATAAAAATATCTCGCTGAACGACTTGAAACTATACGGCTGAACGATGTGCTTGGCTGTCTTTAAATGTGGCATGTATTTATGGATAAAAATTATAACGAAGTAAAACACTATATATCTTGTGACAACCCAATCATCACGGATCATAAGATTCATGGGGTAAAGACGCTGCCAGGTGTCGTGTTGATTGATATAGTCTGTCGAACATTACGAAAACTGTATAGTACTGAGTGGTTTGAGTTTAATAATGTTGTTTTCAAAAGACCTGTGGTTGCAGCGCAAGAAAACCATCAATATGTTGTGGTCGCAATTGTTAAACATGATATGCAATATGACATTACTGTCACCAGTTACGATAAAGACAACCCAGAAGTTATCCGTGAGAATATGTCTTGTCAGGTGCTGCTAGTAGATAAACATAAGGCCACTAAGGTACTTGACGTTGATTCTTTTATCGCGCAGAGCGAAAGCGTGATTGATTTAGCAGATGTGTATGCTTTAGCGCACAGTAATGGTATTGAGCATGATGCATTCATGAAAACCAGCGGTAAAGTATATCTGACAGAACAACAGGAGTTGATGGAGATAAGCCTTAGCACGGCTGCCGAAGTGTTTCGGGATAAATTCTATATCCATCCCGCATTTTTAGACAGTGCAACATTTGCCGGCACTGCTTTGCTGTTAAGTGCGCTTAGCCAAAATAAAAATGAAGAGCGTACGCCCTATATTCCATTTGTGATAGAGAAAATTCGGCTCAATGGATCGTTTCCAGATACCATTTATGTGCATACCAATTTGGCACAACAGAGCGAAAATAAATCAGATAAGAGTGATATTCATTATAAAGATATTTGTATCGTAGACGCCTCTGGTGTTGAAATAGCGAAAATTACCAGATTAACCACGAAGCGGATTCGCTCTCCCAAAGACATACAACAACCCTTAGAAGCGACAAGCAGTCACAACAACGTTGATACAAAAAGTAGTGAAGATACGAGTATTGAAGCTTTTATTCGTCATCATATTGGTACTTTGCTTCAAGCAGATCCTCAGGCATTAAATGGGACGACTGGATTTTATGATCTGGGGCTCGATTCGGCTCAATTGTTGTTGGTCGTTCAGTTGTTAGAGCAAGCAAGCGGCAAACAGTTTTATCCAACGTTATTATTTGAATTCAACACCATTAATAGCCTAGTTGCACATTTGCAGGATGAGTTGGGAAGTGCATTCAGACTTGAGTCAGCAACAGTGCAAGTTGACGTTGTATCTTCACAATTGTTGGATGAGAACAGCCTCGCCACATTTGAGGGGCGCAATGCGCTGGTAAGACAATTTTGGAAACAGACTGAGTTACCACTTACTGGCATTATCTCTGTCGATAAAAAGCGTTTTATCGTCATTGATGAAGATGACTTAATTTTGGTGCCGCTTACAGCGCAATATTTTGATTGTGAAGAGCTGTTTATATTGCGCTCAAGTGCCCCTGAACCGCTGAGCATAGTGCAAGATAAATATGGCCAATTGCTAAAGATCACTCAGCAATTGATGAAGAATAAGTCATTAGGACATTTTGCTCTGCAGGTTGTTGCTTCAACTGCAATCAATGATACCTTAATAAGTATGTTGTCTAGCTTGCTCAAAACAGTCATGCAAGAGCATGCCGGTTGTACGACACAGTTAGTACGGTTTGATGTGGAAGCGTTTGAATCGTTGCACAAAAAGCTCAGTGATGAAATTCAGTATTTTTCAAGTGATGCACAAGAAGTACTTTATAATACACCGTTAGCGACACGGTATGTTCGAGCCTTGACAGAGTGTCAGGTTGAACAATCTGAAACACCTTATAAAGCTGGGGGTGTATATGTGATAACTGGTGGAATGGGAGGAATTGGTCAGCTACTTACTCGACATCTGTGTGATCAAGTTCCCTGCACAGTAGTGGTACTTTCTCGGTCTGTAGTTGAAAAAGTTAGTCAGCGTATTGGTGACAATACAGATATCCATTATATGCAGACTGATGTTACCGATCAGGCAAACTTGAGTGCATGCTTTCATCATATTCGAGAGACTTTTGGGGCCATTAATGGTGTATTCCATTGTGCAGCAGTACTTAACGACCAGCTCATTGTGAGTAAACAACATGATGTTTCAAGTGCAGTTTTTGCGCCAAAACTGCAAGGTACGGTCAATCTGGATACTGTAACGCAGCAAGATAAGCTAGACTTTTTTGTACTGTTTTCATCGTTGGCAGCGCTCAGTGGTAACGTGGGTCAGTCGGACTATGCTGCTGCAAATGCATTTTTGGGGGCATTTTCCCGCAGTAGAAACAGGCTAGTAAAACATTCAGAGCGTGGAGGTTATACGGTTGCAATAGATTGGCCATATTGGTCTGAAGGGGGAATGAGCATCTCCCAAGATAAGTTGCAGAACATTTTTGAAAACAGTGGGATGCTCCCACTACCAAGCTCACAGGGGTGGGAAACGTTACAGCGTATTATTGCTGATGCTAGCCACAGTCAAATTGGAGTGTTTTACGCCAGTGATGAAAGCTTACAGCGCATTCTTCATCCTTATAATGAAGCTGTCGATTGCTTGGAAACTATTCCTGATATAACACAGAACCGTTCTACGACGTCTAATCTTGAGCCTGCCGTTTGTCGTGATATTGCGGTGGTGGGCATGGCGGGTCGCTTTCCTCAATCTCCCACCATTAAGGATTTTGCAGATAACCTCCAAGTGGGCAGAGATTGTATCACTGGAACACCACATGAGCGTTGGCAAAACTACGACTTCTCATTTGCAATGGATGATTATTGCGATCAAGGAGGATATATTGATGATATTGAGCAATTTGACCCCGTTTTTTTCCGACTATCGCCGAAACATGCTATTTCATTAGACCCACAAGCAAGATTATTTTTAGAAACTGCATGGCAAGCATGTCAAGATGCTGGTTTACCACTTACAGTGAGCCAACCAAATGGCCACCAAGAGAAGCCCAACGTCGGCGTTTTCGTAGGGGTTTTTTGGAGCCATTATGAATTGTTTAGTGCGGAACTTGCTGAACGTGGTTCCCAATTTGCCTTGGGAACCAGTGCCTCGTCTGTCGCTAATTTGGTCTCGTATTGCTTGAATTTAAAAGGGCCATCTGTAGCACTTGATAGTATGTGCTCCTCTTCTTTAAGTAGTGTTCACTTTGCTGTTGAAAGTTTGCGTCGTGGCGAATGTCAATATGCGCTTGCTGGTGGCGTTAATTTGGTGTGCCATCCGCATAAATTCAAGTTCTTAAGAGAAGCTGGTTTTTTGTCTTCTGATTTGAGATGTCGTGCATTCGGTTCAGACGGTGACGGTTACGTACCTGGAGAGGGGGTTGGTGCTGTCTTATTAATGGGCAAACAAGATGCACTACAGTTGGATTATCCCATTCATGGGGTAATCAAAGGAAGTGCTTTGAATCATAGTGGCCGCACAGCAGGTTTATCAGTTCCTGAACCCAACGCACAGGCAGACGTAATCACTCGTGCGTTACAAGATGCAGATGTGTCAGCACAAACCATTAGTTATGTTGAAGCTCATGGTACAGGGACTTCATTGGGAGACCCTGTAGAAATAGAAGGCTTGAGCAAAGCGTATCGACAGTGGACAGATAAAAAGCAGTTTTGTGCGATTGGGTCAGTTAAATCAAATATTGGTCACTTGGAAGCCGCGGCGGGTATCGCCGGACTCATCAAAGTGTTATTACAACTAAAATCTGATGAGATCTTTCCATCGCTTTATACCGAAACATTGAACCCACTTATTGCATTTGCTAACAGTCCATTTTACGTTGCCCAGTCGACACAAGCTTGGGGAGAATCAAAAGAAAATCGCAGTCAAATTCCGAGAAGGGCCGCGGTCAGTGCATTTGGAGCCAGTGGTAGTAACGCACATCTTATTGTTGAAGCCCATGATGTCAATGTGGAACCAAGTAGCTATCTTGCTAAACACATACCAGACACTCATTTGGTGGTAATGTCTGCTAGAGATGAAGAGAGTCTACTTCACTATGTGCACGCAGTACTTGAGTCGCTAGACGAACAACACGCGATTACAGAACAAGAATTATTGCTAAGTATAATGTACACGCTACAGGTCGGCCGAGAACCAATGGCTTGTCGTGTGGCATTTTGTGTGGATACGTTGTCGCAGTTGCGTAATGAGCTGCGTAGTTTCTTGGATAATGGCGAGCACGATGCTAAATGTTACTTTCACATTAATGATATCGCTGAGTTAGACGGTAAAAAACAGATCAAACTTGACAACTTCATAGCCACTACTGATAGCTTACAAACACTAGCAAGCCAGTGGGTTAAAGGCGCATTTGTTCCTTGGCAGGTATTATATCAAAACGAGCATATATACAAACTTAGCCTGCCTTTTCCTCAGTTGAAACGTCAGTCATATTGGTTACCCAACGCTATCGCAAGCCAACAATCTCAGTATCCGATAGCAGCAAATAGTGTTATGCCAGCTCCCCCCCCTGTAGTGAAAAATGAAATTTCAAAGATGGAACCGTTATATGTTGAATCGTCAGAAACTTTGAGGGGAGAGCAAGTTTCTCTAGAAAATATTACGAATAAACTCATAGGTAGCTTTGCTCAGGTTATGTTCTTAGATGAGCAAGACATCAATCCAAACCTAAGCTTTGCGGATATGAATTTAGACTCTGTAGTTGGGGTTGAATGGGTGAAAGAAATAAATCAGACATTCAACACGCAACTGAAGGCATCCGTGTTATACGATAATCCAAACGTTGTTGAATTAAGTCTGCATATTTATGAGCAACTTGGGATGTATGATAATGCGTCTGATTCGTATCAAGAGCCCCAAGTGTCTAGCACTATCGATAATGTACAGGCGCTCGCAGCAACGGATACTGTTGATACTGAGAAGTTGGCTTTCGCAGATAAGTCAAATATAGCACTCCAGTTAAAAGCAAGCTTTGCTGAGATTATGATGATGAGCTCTGATGAGGTTAATGTGAACATCTCTTTTTCAGATATTGGTTTAGACTCGGTGATTGGTGTTGAGTGGATCAAAACCTTAAATGAGCTGTTTGGTTTAGATTTAAAAGCATCATGTATTTATGATCACCCAACCATACATCAATTGAGTGAGCACATTGCTACTAACATTCAAACGCCAGAAAAAGGGTTTGACATAGAGCCTGTGTATGAAGTGCCAGAGCCGCAAGTAAAGGCAGTCACCCCATCAACGGCATTGGGCAAAGTTGCACTCATCTCTACGGATATAGTCGCGGATTTAGATAACAAAAAGGAAAATGCGAAAGATTACCATAGTCAAACCAACAGTCATGACTTTGGCACGATTGATTCGATCAGGCAAGGCTTGATAGAGAGTTTCTGTACCACTATGTATATGCCTGCTGAAGAAGTGCTTTTGGATGTACCATTCTCAGAGATGGGCTTAGACTCTGTTGTTGGCGTAGAGTGGGTAAAGCAAATTAATGTTCTGTATAATGCACAGTTTAAAGCTTCATGTTTGTATGATTTTCCTACTATAAACACCTTGTGCGACTATATTGCCAGTGAACTTGGAACACTAACTCCTACTTGCAATCAATCATTGAGCAACCCACAAATAAGTGTAAAACCAAGTATTTCGCTCATACCAACGCAAAGTATTCAGTCTCTAACAGCGCGTGTGCAAAGTTCACATGTTGAAGTGCCTGCCATATCGCAATCTGTGCCTAAAGCAGCTCAGCCTGAACCGGATAGTCAGCTAAATGACCAGATTGCAGTGATAGGCATGGCTGGCCGTTATCCTGGCGCTGAGAACTTAGAGTTGTTCTGGCAAAACTTAAGCGCTGGGGTTAATTCAATCCAACAAGTGCCTAGTTGGCGATGGGATGTAGAGCGTTTTTACGATCCGAAACCAACGCCAGGTAAAGTGTATAGTAAATGGTTGGGAGCAGTAGATGATGTAGAGTGTTTCGATCCTCTATTTTTCAATATCACACCAGCCGAAGCAGAGGAAATGGATCCACAACAGCGGATTTTCCTACAGCTTAGCTACCATGCATTTGAGGATGCTGGTTATTCACCTCAGTCATTAAGTAATTCTTTGTGTGGTGTATATCTAGGTATTATGAACTGTGACTACACGGTGATCACATCAAAAAGTGGAGGCGGATTAAATACTACGGCGAATAATAATGCGATAGCTGCTGCACGGATAGCTTATTTCTTTAATTTGAAGGGACCAGCTATCCCGATTGATACAGCGTGTTCATCATCACTGGTTGCCATCCACTTGGCTTGCCAGGCATTAAAAAATCATGAAATTGATTTAGCGCTTGCAGGTGGTGTCACTTTGTATTTAGTGCCTGAATCCTTTTTGGGGATGTGTGCCGCTGGTATGTTGGCCAAAGATGGGCAATGTAAAACGTTTGATAATGCTGCTGATGGGTTTGTACCTGGTGAGGGGGCGGGTGCGGTTGTTTTGAAACGTTTAGCACAAGCACAAACTGACCGTGACAATATACAGGGTATTATACTCGCATCTGCGATAAACCAAGATGGCAAAACAAACGGCATTACATCACCGAGTGTAAAGAGCCAGACTGAGCTGACATTTCAGCTGTATAAACGATATAACATTGATCCCAGTACTATTACCTATGCTGAAATGCATGGTACGGGAACACGGCTAGGTGATCCTATAGAGTTAGAGGCTCTATGCAGTGCGTTTAATAAATATACAGAGAAACAAAATTATTGCGCCATTGGTTCAGTTAAAACTAATATAGGCCACACTTCTGGTGCTGCAGGGGTTGCTAGTATTCACAAAGTGCTTATGTCGATGCGTTATAAGCAGCTTGCTCCAAGCCTGAATTTTAATGAACCCAATGATCACTTTGATTTTGCCAACTCTCCATTCTACGTAAATACACAGCTGCGAAAGTGGCAAGTAAATGAAGGTAGCAAACGACGTGCCTGTGTTAGCTCATTCGGATTCAGTGGTACTAATGCGCATATTGTATTGCAAGAGCCACCACAGACTGACGGTGCTGTTCAACACTTAAGCAAACCATCGCTTATTGTATTATCGGCACAACACCCTGAACAGTTGATAACCATTGCCAATAACTTAATTGCATGGTTAGGTAATCGTGCAAATATTAGCTTGGGTGATGTCGCCCATACTCTGCAAGTGGGCAGAAATGCCATGGCGTGCAGAGTGGCGATTGTTGCTAACTCCATCACTCAGCTACTGGAGCGCTTAGCGCTATATGTGAGTCTTAAAGATAATATTCGCTTGCAGCAAAACGATATTTTTACTGGAAAAGGTATAAAAAATCAGGTTGTAAAGGTCGTTCAGTACAGCACAACCGATATACGTGACGTTGCAAAATCATGGGTACAAGGCAACTCAGTTATCTGGCCGACGCTTAATGATAGTGGCGCGACACAAAAGATAAGTTTACCGGGTTTCCCATTTTTACGTGACAAATACTGGTTGAATGTCGACTTTGACTCTTCAGTTGAAAGTTCGGCAAATCAACAAGTCGTGCCAGTAAATCCTCCAAAAGGATTATCATTGTCTCAGTTGCAATGGCACACTTTGTCGGAATTCAAAGCTGACCTTAGTTATTCTAAACAACGTCACATTATATTAATAGACGTTGGACAAGATCCGGTGATTAAGCAACTTACCACTATCCATGACCCTAAGGTTAGTGTGCATGTAATTAAAATCAACGCCGGGGAATGTCCGCACACATGGGGTCGAGAATACGCAGAATTGATAGATCAGCTTCTGAACCACTTCCAATCATTCGTGGTAAATCGCAGCGTAAATACTGAAGTATTATTACAAGTTGTTTTGCCAGAATTAGCATCGGCATGGTGTTTGTCGGGCATATCGGCGGCATTGAAATCGTTGGCGTTAGAAGTGCCTGAGTTTAGTGCGCAAACAATTGTCTTGTCTGAAGGCGAAGAGGCACCATTTTGGCTGCAACAACTCCATGAAGTGGCACATTACCCAGAAGCTCTGTGTGTTAAATATGAAGAAAAGCAGCCACTGGTACGTCGAATAACATGCCTTCGAGATTCAATAACTGTGGAAAATACTCTTGCACAAGCGCCGTGGCAACATCAGGGTGTTTACTGGATTTTCGGCGGCTTGGGAGGGTTGGGCTTAATATTCGCACGAGACATATTGGATAAGACGGATGGCACAGCAGTGGTTATCCTAAGTGGCCGTTCTAACTTTAATGATGATATAAAAAATAGCTTGTCTGAATTTGGCGGTCAGGTTATCTACCGAGCTGTTGACATCGTTGAACAGACCTCTGTACAAGGGGGGGTCGATTGGATCACGGCCAAGTTTGGCAAACTAAACGGTGTACTACATAGTGCAGGTTTCAACCAAGATGCATTGTTAGTCAACAAAACTCGCCAGACATGGCAACAATTACTTGAGCCCAAAGTAGAGGGGCTTATAAATCTGGATCAATGTACTGCAAAGCTTAATTTAGATCTGTTTGTTGCATTCTCCTCCATCGCTGCTGTAAGCGGAAACGCAGGACAAATAGATTATGCTTCAGCTAACGCTTTCATGGATAGCTATATAGCAATTCGCCAGCAAAAGGTGCGAGTGGGAGAGCGAACAGGGTTAAGCATAAGTATTAATTGGCCATATTGGCAACATGGTGGCATGACACTCAATGATGAGTATTTAAAAAACTCGGGTTTATCTGCGTTATCAACCCGTCAAGGTTTGATTGTTTTTTACGATATCGTGTCACGTGGTCTTGAACAAGGGATTGTACTCAATTTGGCTAAAAGTGATCTACCAGACTCTTTGGACGAAAATGCTGTTCATTCGCCCAGCGAGCGACTTGTGAATGAAATAGACTCAGCTAACTTAATAATTTCATCTGAACAGATGAAATACCAGTTAGAGCAAAACCTTAAAGAGCTTTTTATGCAGGTCACAAAGCTGAAAAGAGCCCAAATTGATACTCGAGAATCATTTGAGTCTTATGGTATAGATTCTATCATGATAACTAAGCTTAATAGCTTATTAGAACAACACTTCACGCAATTACCAAAAACACTTTTCTTCGAATTTGACAGTATCAGTAAGTTGACGGAATATTTTGCTGAGCATCACTATGATGCATGTTTGAACTGGGTTGGTATCGGATCTGTAACAGCCCATCAAGCTACTAAACCTGATCTATTGCCTGAAAAATTACATAGTAAAACTGCACAGCAAGGTGCAGTAGCATGTGAACCAGTGGCGATTGTAGGTATGCATGCAAAGTACCCACAAGCTGCTAACATTCATGAGTTTTGGCAAAACCTGCGCAGTGGTATAGATTGTGTGAAAGAAATTTCGCCATCTCGATGGGATATCGACGTATTTTATACACCAAATCAACGTGAAGCTGCTTTTGAGGGGAAAAGTTATAGTAAGTGGGGGGGATTTTTAGAAGACTTTGATCAGTTTGATGCCCAGTTCTTCAAAATTTCGCCTAAAGAAGCGTTAAATATGGACCCGCAGGAACGTTTGTTTTTATCTGGTAGCTGGGGCGTATTAGAAGATGCTGGTTACAGTAGCAAGATATTGCAGGATAATTATGCTGGCAATGTGGGTGTGTTCGCTGGTATTACCAAAACAGGGTTTGACTTATACGGTCCAGTTTTATGGGCCAATGGTGGGCAAGCTTTCCCTCATACTTCATTTAGTTCGGTTGCCAACAGGGTTTCTTATTGGTTCAATTTAAACGGGCCAAGCATAGCAGTTGATACCATGTGTTCATCTTCTTTGACAGCGATTCACTTAGCGTGTGAGTCATTACGCCGAAAAGAATGTCAGTTTGCCTTAGCTGGGGGAGTAAATATCTATGCCCATCCCTCAAGTTATGTTGCTTTATCTGGTCAGCAAATGCTTTCTAATGATGGCAAATGTAAAAGTTTTGCTGCTGGTGGTAATGGCTTTGTGCCAGGTGAAGGGGTAGGTATTGTACTCCTGAAGTTGTTATCAAACGCTATCGAGGATGGCGATAATGTGTATGCATCAATACGAGGCACCGTAGTTAATCATGGTGGGCGTACCAATGGGTACACCGTACCTAACCCAGTAGCGCAAGGTAAACTGATCGCAGAGGCGGTCGCTAAATCGGGTGTTGACCCCCAGCATATCAGCTATATAGAAGCACATGGAACTGGCACTGAGCTGGGTGACCCTATAGAAGTAAGTGGTCTGTGCAAAGCATTTGGTAACGCAGCTGTGGATTGCCGTATTGGTTCTATCAAATCAAATATTGGTCATTTAGAAGCTGCGGCTGGTGTTGCAGGGTTGATGAAAGTTGTTCTTCAAATGCAGCACAGAACTTTGGTGCCGACGTTGCATGTTAAACAGCCAAACCCTGCCATTGATTTTGATAAAATACCTTTTACCTTACAAACAGAATTGGCTCCATGGGATATAGCACAAGAGCAAAATGATATATCCGCAAAACGTTTGGCTGGGTTGTCATCATTTGGAGCAGGAGGCTCAAATGCACATGCAATCATTGAAGAATTTGAAGCGATAGATGAACCAGATACTGAGTCGTCATCTGGACCATTTTTGGTGTTGTTATCTGGGCGAGATGAACAGGGACTAAAATGGCGAGCGGAAGATCTCTTGATTTACTTAGAGTCTGATGCTTGCAAACTCAATGATAGGGATTTATATGCCATAGCTAGTACTTTGCAGCTTGGTCGTGACGAGATGGAGCATCGCTGGGCAACCGCTGTATCGGATTTATCGCAACTGAAACATAACCTACGCGCATTGTTAACAGATCAGTCAGATGTTGCTGAGTGTTACCTTGGTCAAATTGGCACTGAACTTACGCAGCAACTCAATGATGATGAGGATACCGAGCAAATGGTCAAATCTTGGTTGCGTAAAGGAAAGTACTGGAGGGTATTGAAGCTCTGGGTCTGTGGAATGAGCATTGATTGGTCATTGCTCTATTTAAACCAAAAGCCACAGCGTATCAGTTTACCAACATATCGCTTCAAAGAAAAAAGCATTTGGTTTGAAAAAGCTCAGTTGCGTAATGTTGCTCTTAAAGGTACTGTTCAAGCTGGAAACCAAGCTGCTCCTAGCTTATTGCACCCCTTAGTGCATGAAAACATATCGAACTTTTTTTCACAGCAGTTCAAAAGCCGTTTTAATGGTGAGGAGCCTTACTTTAAAGATCATGTTATTGGGGAGCAATCCATTTTACCTGCCGTAGCATATTTAGAAATGGCCCTGTTTAGCGCAATAAGGGCAAGCAACAAAGAGCAGAGTGAACTTGCTGGGATGCGATTTAATAACGTGGTTTGGATGAGTCCAATTTTGTTTGATAAAGAGCCGTTAGAAATAACTACCGCGTTAATCCCACAGGGGGAGAATATGGTTTATTTTGAAGTTTCAAGTCCCGTTAATAATCATCCTCACTGTCGTGGTAAGGTCTCTTGGCATAATATCAAACCTGAATTAATAGATATAAAAGCTAAAGAGCAACAAAGCCATACCCAAATGTCACAACAGCAATGCTACTCGATGTTTACTGCGATGGGTGTGCATTATGGTCCGGCCCACCAGGCAATTGGCAACTTACAGATAGGTGCGGATTATGTGTTAGCACATGTTAAGTTACCGCAAGTGGTCACCACTGATGCACAGCGATATACGCTACACCCAAGTATTCTGGACGCGGCATTTCAAGCCATTATAGGGTTCTCTGTTGAGCGAGGTCCGGGAGCTAATGTGCAGGGTCAAGTGCAAGGTTCAGCAGTCGTACCTTTCTCACTTGATGCGTTGACGGTATACGCACCGTGTACTGAAGAAGCTAGGATATTAGTGCAACGACAAGCATCATCAGCACAATCCCAGCTTGAAAAATTCAATATTTCAATCGCAAATGTTAAGGGTGAGCTGCTGGTCAGTCTCACAGGGTTTAACGCCAGGCCCATATCAGGGAACGGTAACAATCAACTTTCCAGTGGTAAAACGCTCTACTTTCAACCAAACAAAGTAAGAGCTGACATTCTAGATGAAAGTAGTAATAGGAATTGATGATTTTATGTTTGATGTACATTCAGTATTAGTATTCGATGAAGGAACCGTTGCTTCTCAGTCACTTGAAAAAGCAGCTGATCGTATCGAGTTAAAAACTATAACAAAAAATGATAACAGCTTATCTACTAGCTACGATGAGTACGTTGTACATGCATTTGAGTACGTAAAAAATCTATTCAATGAGCACCCAAGTGCCACTGTATTTTGTCAAATAGTCATCAACGGTGACTCTGTTACTGCTGGCTTAAGTAAGGGGTTGGCTGCATTGTTAAAAAGTGCCCAGATGGAAGGGCGAAATTTTAATGGCCAGTTGATCAAACTTGGACAACCTTGTGATGCCGATGAACTTGTTACATTGATCAGAGATAACAAACGTCATTATTGGGAAGAGGAAGTTGAGTACATAAAAGGTGAGCGATGGATCACTCATTGGCAAAATGTCACACCAGATGCAGAGTTGAATGTGCAATTAGCTCCTCAGCAAGTTTGGCGAGATGAGGGGATATATATCCTCACTGGTGGCTATGGAAAGTTAGCTCTTTTGTTTGCCAATGAAATTGCGTCACATGCAAAAAAAACCTATATCTATTTGTTTGATTTAGGCGAGCCTAATGAGCCGCAATTAGAAAATATTGAGCAGCTAAGAGTGCTTGGAGCACACATTAGTACTATAGCTGTAGATATTTGTGACCGTGATGCGTTGGGTTGTGAAGTTGATAAGATTCTTGGCGTCCATGGCATTGTGCATGGCATCATTCATAGTGCAGGTGTGTTAAACACCAGCGCAATAGTGGATAAAGAGCGCACTGGAATTCGAAAGGTCTTACAGCCAAAAGTTGCTGGATTAGTCAATTTGGATGAACTGACCAGCACGACTAACCTTGACTTTATCGTTGCTTTTTCGTCTTTGGCTGGAGCTGTTGGTACGCCAATGCAATCAGAGTATGCCGTAGCAAACTCTTTTGTGGATAAATACATCGAACATCGACGCGTACTCAGTGCAAAAGATGAGCGGTATGGCAAGAGTTTGTCAATCAACTGGCCTTTGTGGAAACAAGGAGGGTTGCAGATCAATGATGACTTAAGTGAAAAAATCCTTGAGAAGAGCTACGGTATGTTGCCGTTACAAAACGCCAGTGGTTTAAACGCGTTTTACCGATGCTTCAGTTTAGATCTGTCACAGGTTTTGGTCATAGAAGGGCAGCAAGATAAAGTACAATCTAGTTTGTTGGCCGAAAAACGTAAACCCTCAGTGCAGCCACCCTTAGTGGCACCTAAAAAGGTCGAAAGCACTTTGAAAACAAGCGATTTGAGAACCCAAACTATCATACTGTTAAGTGAAAAGGTTACCGAACATTTAGGTATCTTAAACGAAGATATAGATATCTCTTGTGAGTTTAGTGAATTTGGGTTTGATTCAGTTACTCTGACAAATTACTGCACGGATGTTGGGCAAGTCCTGGGGATTGAATTTGAGCCAACGATCATCTTTGAGTACCCATCGATAGAAAAACTGTGCGGATATTTATTAGAAGAACGCTTGGCATTGTTGCAGAATGTTTTCGCTCCCTCCCCTCGTCCTCAACAAAATGTGGCTGTTGCGCGAACACAAGGTTCAGGTTTTCAGCCTGATTGGATCAGCAGGATCACTACAATAGCGTGTGAAACTCTGAGCATTGAGGTCGATGATATAGACTTAGCTATCGAGTTTTCTGAACTAGGCTTTGATTCTGTCACCTTGACTCAAATGGGCAAGCAGTTGAGTGAACAGTTTGATGTAGATATTTTACCCACGGTCTTTTTTGAGTATCCGACTATTGCGTCATTAGGGGTATATCTACAGCAGCTCTATTCGCTGTCAGAACCTTTGGCTACGTCAATTACAGGACATGCAGACACTGCAAAATCGATGATGAAAGAATACTCGAGAATGCAAACCTTGCAACAAACTCCAGTATTGGTGCAAGTAAGTGATGGTGTGCATAGTACAACAAAACGAATTGCAGTGATCGGTATGAGTGGTAGCTTCCCTATGGCCACTGATGTTGCGCAGTTTTGGACTAACCTGCAGCAAGGAAAAGATTGCATCAGTGAGATTCCCGCAAGTCGATGGGATTTTGAAGCAATGGAAAAAGCAGGGTTGAGCGCCGTAAAATGGGGCGGGTTTATGTCGGATGTTGAGATGTTCGATCCGCTATTTTTTGGAATTTCGCCTCGAGAAGCACAATTGATGGATCCGCAACAAAGATTGTTGCTAACCCATGCTTGGCAAGCTTTGGAAGATGCAGGCTATTCGCCTCAGAGTTTGTCTGGTTCTGATACCGCATTATTCATTGGTACGTCAAATACCGGTTATTCAGATTTAATTGGCATGTCTGGTGCGTCTATTGAAGGTTACTCTTCAACGGGAATGGTGGCATCTGTTGGTCCGAATAGAGTTAGTTATTTATTAAATTTGCATGGTCCTAGTGAACCGGTAGAAACAGCTTGCTCAAGTGCTTTAGTGGCCATACACCGAGCCGTTTGTACCATTCAAGCTGGTACATCTAAGATGGCTATTGCTGGTGGTATAAACACTCTGCTATCACCTGCTGTACATATTTCGTTTGATAAAGCAGGTATGCTATCTCAAGATGGTCGTTGTAAGTCTTTCTCTAAGCTAGCTAATGGGTATGTTCGTGGCGAAGGGGTTGGCTTGTTTGTGCTAAAAGAGCTGTCAATTGCTGAGACAGATGGAGATCATATATATGGTGTCATCTGCGCGAGTGAAGTTAACCATGGTGGTAAAGCAAATTCGCTGACCGCTCCTAACCCGAAAGCACAAGCAGCACTTATAGAAACGGTGTACAAAAAGGCGGGCATTGACCCTCGTACAGTTGGCTATATTGAAGCGCATGCTACAGGAACTGAGCTTGGTGACCCGGTTGAAGTAAATGGTTTGAAGCTTGCTTTCGAGGCGTTATACAAACAAACACAAGAACAAATGAGTGTGGCACAAGAACAGCCATATCACTGTGGTATTGGTTCGGTTAAATCTAACATAGGTCACTTAGAGTTAGCTGCGGGTGCAGCTGGGTTGATGAAGGTACTGTTACAACTGAAACATCGAACATTGACCAAAACACTGCACTGTAAAGAAGTTAATGATTATATTCGATTGCAAAATAGCCCATTTTTTATTGTTGATGAACTGCAACCATGGCAAGCGGTCATAGACAAGAATGGCGAAGAGTTACCACGCAGAGCTAGTCTGAGTTCATTTGGTTTTGGTGGTGTGAACGCTCATCTTCTGCTTGAAGGGTATCATAATAAGATATCTCAACAAGACGATGCGAATGAGCAACTTATTATACTTTCCGCTAAGACAGAAAAGGCCTTACAACAATACCTAGTTAGGTTTAGTCAGTTTATTGGTAATAATAAAGAGACATTATCATTGTCTGATCTCGCTCATACTTTACAAGTGGGCCGAGATGCTATGAAGTGGCGCTGGGCAACTACCGCGATGTCTTTGACAGAGTTGCAGGATAAGCTGCGTCAAGCAGCTGCAGGTCAGTTACACCGTGAAGGATGTTACGTTGGTCACAGCAGTCAAAAGAAAACAATTGATAGTAGCGATGAGATATCATTGGAACTACAAGGTGCGATTCAACAATGGCGTAACGATAAGTCAGCTGAACATTTGCTAACACTGTGGGTTAAAGGGGAGAATGGGATTGAGTGGTCTGAGCTGAACGATGCTAAGCAGCCACGACGTATCAGCTTACCGACCTACCCATTTGCACAGCAACGTTGTTGGGTAGATATAGACTCAAGTGTGTCGCGTCAAGGCTCGCAGGGCGAACCGGGTAAACAACAGGGTGCCACACAGATACATCCATTGC
>NZ_CAMAPC010000026.1 GCF_945859825.1 Pseudoalteromonas holothuriae | reverse complement strand
AGTCCCGTCCACTCCGCCAAATCTTACATAGTCGAAAGGCAGTTTTCCTTTGTGGAGTGGTAGTTCAGTTGGTTAGAATACCGGCCTGTCACGCCGGGGGTCGCGGGTTCGAGTCCCGTCCACTCCGCCATTTGATATCTAATACCAAGTTTATTACAACATTAATAATTACTAGTAAGCTAAGACTCATTAACTGTGTTAATAATTGCTTATGTAGAATAACTACATACCAAAGCTTTTCTCTGGTGAATAAGCAATTTATCTTTGGCAATATCTGGTCATTTATTTTATTGGTATAAGAGGACGCTCTATAAACGCATACCACTGCGGAGTGGTAGTTCAGTTGGTTAGAATACCGGCCTGTCACGCCGGGGGTCGCGGGTTCGAGTCCCGTCCACTCCGCCATTTATTTATATCAATATTTCACCTCTTATATCTGAACGATTAAGTTGTTCAACCAAACACCTTCCTTGTGGCACATTTTGTGACCAAACCTCATATTTTTATCTAAATATAACTCCTAGTGTTAAATTGTAAGTAATGGGATGGACTCCTCCTCAACCTGACGAAGTGGCATTTGTAGACCACAATGTTAGCTTGGCATCGGGCGAGAATGACATCGCCCAGCCACCACCTTTCTCGCAAACAAATCGATTACAACTGCTAAATACGTCTTGCGGTTTCCAGTCCAAACATAGTGACATCAACGCACCACACAGTATTTGGCTCAACAACTTGTTAAATTCAACTTAGCTATCAGCCTTGTAGCGCGATAGCGCTTAACATGTAATGATTTTGTTATTATTCTGTAATGCTCTGTAATGGACTTGTGATGTAGGGGGTGCTAAAAATTTAGCGTGACGAAATCTCTTATTTCAAACATAGGAAATGGGAGGCACGAGAGTGACTGTGGTTAGTCATTTGTTTTAAACGCCAATTTAGGATATCCGGCCAATGAATATTCCCATTGATGTGTCTGAAAGGAAGTTTTCCACAGCTCCTATTACATTGGAACCCGATTCCGTTGACCATCTCCTGCTAAATATTGGTCAGATGATAGGCTTGCTTATCAACAACAACGGCAAGTATGTCCTCAACGACCAATGGTTCGCTAACCCTCTGCAACAAACAAGCGATGGTTTTAAAAACAACAGTGAACAATTACCCGCCATTTTAAGCGAGTTGATGGGGGAATTGTCTGGAACTGCACTGGGTATTCCAGTGAAAGATCCCGGATTATTGGGTAGTTGGTATCCTATTAAGAACCCATCCAATGGTGAGCTTACGGGGCTGAATATCGTGAATTATGCTCAAGGGAAAGAGCAGGTTTTTGGGTTTGGTGTCCGTCATAACTGGGTGGTTGATCTTCCCAGTGCCGACATAGGCCCAGATAAAATTGTCACGAGCGTCTATGGCCTGATACCGCTGATAAAAGTGGGTCCTAATGGTTTGGGCATCGTAATTGGTCAGGCAGGTGCTCCCATTACACTTGGAGCAATGGTGGACTCTGGTGAAAACCCCATGATTAACTTTGGGGGATTCTCACTGGACGGGTTTAAGGTTACGGCAGATATAAATTTTAATAGTTCAGACCCGTTTAATTTAGCCATTGAAGTTATTCAACTGAAGTTGCCTTCTGAATCCAAACCACAAGATCGTTCTCTTTCGGATTTGGCGCAGTTGTCTGGTCAGCAGTATTTAGAAACGGCAGTCAGTTTGTTTATGTCTGCTTTGGCTCGTATTTCCAATCAAAGCGACAAAGGCAAGTACTTGCTGGCTGTTATTGGTTTGAGTGACAGAGTGGATGGTACGGATCTAAGAGTACCAACGCTGGATTGGATTGCCATGGCAAGTGATATCAGTAAGGGGGGTACTTTGCCCAAGCCCGTTATTGACTGGTTTAATGCCTTGTTGTCAGATAAGGCTGCCTTGGAAAATTGGTTAACCTGCATCAGTGGTTTGGTGGGCAATCCCACACCTGATATAACTGGTGATGGTTCGCGAGAGAACCCCTATGCCATTTCTATTTATACGGTTGACACCATAGGAACGTTAGATTTTACCATTGGCAGCCTGGTAGAAAAGTCGGGCGTTCGGCATTTGTATCCCGGTTTGCATTTCTCTTCCATCGGCTTCAAACCTGCATCTTCTGTAGATATCGCATTGCGAATCGTGTCGGATTTGGAATTGGCTGAGTTTGTCCTGAATGAAGGTGATGTGGATTATGAGGGGCCTTCATCTTTGAGCTTTACTACTGGCATCACGCTGGCAAACGAAGATACCAGTAAGCCCATGTTGGATTTTGACGGTTATACCTTTGGTTCGTTACAAGGCGGGGTATCCTTGGCAGGCGATTTGTCTGTTATACCGGCCTTTGAGCTGGTCAATGTGGTCACACCCAATTCACAGTATGATCGCATCGTTCTGACCGATCCTAACAAGCTGGCAGATATTGCTGAGTCGGAATTATATCTGGCTATCGACAAAGCCATATCAAACCTCTTGGGGCTGGAGGATAACAACAGTTTTGGTCGTGACGTGGCGACCCTTGTTGGCTTTAAAGCCCCTGCATCATTACCAGTTGGCGTGGCATGGCCTTTCGAGCTACCACTTGAGGCTAAGAATTTAACTAGCGCAATTACTGATCCGGTTCAGGCGATTGGGCGTTACTATCAAGCTGTGCTGACCGGTGCCGCGCTTTCCAATGGCGATACCGCTTTCACTTATATTATTGAAGGTCTTGCCAAGATTCTGCAGCAGTATAAACCGCAAAGTTTGCCTAAAATTAGCGTGATCGGGCAGGGGACCCCTTCTGAACCTTGGCAAGTACAACTGGCTGATAGTTCATTGCCAGTGTCACTTCAGGTTTGGCAGGTACAAACGGCGACTAATATCAATTTATATTTTGGTTTGTCGGTACAGCCAACCATTACGCTGGGCTCAACAGAGCTAGTGCCCAATATTCAACTAACGGTCTGTTGTTTGACCTTTGCGAAATCAGGTGACTTGAGTATTGACACCCAATGGCTGCCTCAAGTGAGTTCTGGTATCGAGTTACCTAAACCTTTCGCTACGCCACCAGTCTTTGATAGTCAATTTAAAGTGGATAAAGCTGGTTTGAAAGTTATGTGCAGTAGTGCCGCTGGCTGGCAGTGGGATTTTACCGCTCAGAAACCCACAGTGGTTATTAATGGTAAGGATTATAAGTTAGCTGATTCGTTATCCATTGATAATCCTACCCAATTAAAAGATTTGGTATTAAAGCAAGCTGCCAATTTTGCACCTGCACTGCTGGGCATAATCGGTTTGGCTATATATCGCAATGGCAGTCGGATGGCATTGGCGGCGGACGGTATTGCCGGATTGCTACCTAATATTGGCTCGGCCATGCCAGAAGGTGTGAATTGGCCAAACAATATGCCGTTACTCAAGTTACCTAACTTTGATGACCCAGTTGCAGCTTTAAAAATACAGCTAGATGCGATATTTGCAATTGGAAGCAATGCGACAGCCGCTTTGGGGTTACTAGCATGGGCTATCGATAGCAAGCAAAGTAATGCTCCGGCGATCAACGGTGATGGCACTTTTTCTAGTCCATGGGTTATGCCGACTCCTACACCCCTTGACGCACTGGGTTGGTATGACAATGGTCATTTAGGGTTAGGTGCCCAGTTCTTACTGAATAAAACCGTTAGTAATATCGAGATAGATAATCGGGTCATGCTCAAAGCAAGGGCTGTTGCTTTGAGCGGCTCAACTGTTGCTGCCAATATCACTCCCACTTTTGATTTTAGTTCTCACATTAAGAACAAAAGTGGCGCGTTGATAGACAACAGCACGCTAAAACTCAGTATCGGCAGTGTGGATCTAGGTTGTGTTGTGGAATATGCCAATGGCGGACTGCAATTCACTCCAGTGTTGACCTTCAGCGATGTGAATTTCGGCGATTTAACTTCAGCCACGGTGACATGGGAAGACTTTGCTTCGGCTTCCAAATCTGAGTATGCACTGATTCTGGATGAAGGTATTAACTCCTTGTGTCAGCAGTTAAAAGGCAACGACAGCTTCAACAAGGTATATACCTTACTGACCCAAATGGGGCTGGTGCTTAAAGTGGATGCTGAGAATACCCGTTACGGTATTCAGGCTAGTGGTTGGCGAGCCCTAACGGCGAATCCATTGACCTTTGTCAGTCAGGGATTGTTGAATGTACTGGCAGACACAACAGCCAGAGATAACCTGTTTGCCCTGATGGAAGAGATTACTGGTATTACCTTACCGACTTTACCGCCTGCGGTATTAGAAACTCTGGCGGCGCTTGAGTTCCTGCAATCTAAAGATTTGGGTTATGCCATTAATATGCCAGTAGTACTGCAATTCTGTCAGGCACCAATTAGCACTTTGGAAAATCAGTGCAAGGCGTTGCTAAGTGATGCGGAACGTGTCAAACAACTGCTGAGTGAACTCAAGACGCTTAACAAGCCTGTCAGCTTTGGTCCTTTTACCATGACGCTGACTAATAATGGCAGCATCACTGTTACCATTGATAAGAATATTGCTTTAGGGCAACTGTTTGAGTTATCGGGCTCGGTAACCTTCGACCTTGCACAACAAAAACTGGTGCTGGATACCCGTTTTTACAATCAATCTATCAATCTGGCATTAACGCCTGAACTCACTTTGTCATTGCCGGTTGGAACCCAAAACTTCAGTGCCAATTTTGCTGTGCTGGTAGCTTGGGGTGACGGTTCTTTACCCAGTGCGCAGTCATTGGCCATTTACCCCTTTGATAAGAATGTTTTCATTAATCAGGTTGCCGAATTGGCGCCAGTTTATGCATTATCCAGTTTTGTTACGGGCACAATTGAAAACCAGTTGCTTGCCGATTACAGCGCCGCTCAGGTAATTCTGGGGGGCATTGGTATGGCGTATCAGGATGATTCCGGTAAGTGGCTCATGCCGGCATTGAACGGTTTGATCACCGATCCGAAAGGGTGGTTATTATCAAATAGTGTATTGGGTAAAGATGGACAGTTCGATTTAGGCACATTAGGGCGGGTGCTATCCAATATTCCGGAAGTGAAAGCCAGCAGTGGCATTGGTTTTAAGAAAATCACTGGCGGTGCGCAACTTTATGGATTGCCCTACGGTATCCATATCAATGTTACGGCAGACAGCACTCAAGCAACGTTCAGTTCGGGTATTAGCGGCTTCGCGATTGCTGGTGGTAAGGCCAATATTGAGAATCTGAACTTGGGTATTGCGCTCAATGCTAGTTATCAGCCAAGTATTACCGGAGACATTTCGGTCAGTGGTGATCAGTCATTGCCCATAAAAGTCAATGCTGGCTACAACAAACAGTTTGCACTGAGCATTGCACAAACCAGTACGAATGGGATTAGTTTGGTCCTGATGCCATTCCCAGGATGGGAACCGTTGGTAAAACAGATCGTCAATGCAACGGCACAGAAATTACTACCGCGGCTCACCGATATCTTGCTGACTAAGTTAGAAGCCAAACATACAGAGCTTAAGCCGTTTATTACTAAGCTGAGGACGGTCTCCTGCGAATTAGACGTGCAAAAGTTACTCAGTGACATTACCAATGCTATTAGTAATCCGGGTCAGCAATCAGTTGCCGATGCAGTTGCCGCAGCTGCGTTAGGGTGGTTGAAAGACCTTTTCGATGATACTAATGTGAGTCAGACTACGGATGCCATTACTGCTATTTTCACTGGTGTGATCTCCGGTGTAACCGCAGAAAAAGGGCTGATCAGCTACACACCTAAAATTGATTCTTTACCGATAACTTTACTGGTAGGGAAAAATACCCTTAGCAAAGTGGAACAATTAGGTATTTGGGTGCAAGTTCATGCTCCAACTTCCAGTTTGTTGTCATTCGGCATTTCGCCTACAGGGGTGGGTGTTGGGCTAAGTGATGGCAGTATTCAATATAATTTGGCTTTGGAAGTGAATGCGCCTATTGGGTTGGACTGCGGCCCAGCTTTGAATTTTGGTTATGAAGCTGCGCGCAAGAATCTGGTATTAAGTTTTGACCCACTTGGTGACAACAGTACCCTAAAACGCGAGCTGTATCCGCAGTTTTTCCCTCCTACGACGTCCGCTAATTTAGGCTCAGCCATTTTGGATTGGTTAGGATTGGTTGTGACTCAGGTATTGCCTCGTTATATCTCCATTGCCGTGCTGAATACTTCCGCGGTTAGCAAATGGTTATCCGATCCTCTGTTTACTGATGGCCCAAGTGCGGCAGATCTTTTGGTTGCCAGTCAGGTGTTAGTGAAAGAATCACTGGGGGTCAAAACCCAATATGTTTTGAATACTCTTTCAAACCTGCAAACGATTGAACCAGAAGCTTTCATTGCCAATTTCCTGAAAACATTGCTCGAAAAGCAGGTGAAGGTTCTGCCTATACCAGACGGTGGTGTGTTCCTTGGAAAGGTTGGAGACAAATATGGCATTCGAGCGCAAATTCCTAATATCAAATTGGGGAGTACCACAATTCAGTTGGGAGCGAAGGATGGTGGCTGGATCAAACGTGCTGGTGGGCCGGATTTGGACTCAGGTATTAGCATTTACCTTCCCATTAATGAAACGCCGGAATTCGATAAGCTTTCCGTTAACTTTGTTAATGTTGGTCTGGACTTAAATGGTAAGGGGAATGCCAACCTTATTAGCTTAAGCCGCTTTAATTTAAAGAGCATTGAACCGCGTATTTTACTTACGTTGGACTTCGGTCAAAGTTCAATTGTGACTTTTGGCGCAGGTGCGGTGGCTGAGGGCATTGCCATTTCATTGGCTCCTAATACCGAGGCAAGCGGTGATGGTGGTAATCCAGTTGCAGCTAATGTATTGGGGAGTGGAGCCAGTGCCGCTAAACCCAGTGACAGCAAAGATAATCCGTCTGTGAACCCTGCCTTCTCCGTTCGCGCAGGATATGTTTCTGAGCTGAGCGTGGAACTGCTCAATATGGACGGCGATGCTGCCGAGAAGGTCTGGGTGCCGGTGCAAAGAAGCTTCGGCCCGGTGCATGCTAACAAGATTGGCATAGGATGGGAGCAAACCGACATGTTGTTGGACGTACTGTTTGATGGCAGTATCGGATTAGCTGGCTTGTTGGTCGAACTGCAAGAATTGTCTGTGGGTATACCGGTTGAGCATCCCACAGACTACAGCCAATATCATCTGGATCTACAAGGGTTGGACATCAGCTACAACGGCGGTGCAGTGGAGATGACCGCCGGTTTGTTAAGGTCTCAGGATAAACCCACTGACCCAATTATTTACACCGGTCAGGCCAGTTTGAAGGCCAGCACTTTCAGCTTGTCTGCAATAGGTTCCTATGCCGAAGTAACGGATGCAGCAGGTAAGAGCGAGCCCTCATTGTTTGTTTTCGGACAACTACAAACACCTTTAGGTGGTGTACCAGCTTTCTTTGTGAACGGTGTGGCAGCTGGGTTTAGTTACAACCGCGATTTAACGTTGCCGGATATAACCGGCGTGCAAACTTTCCCCTTGGTGCAAGTGGGGAATTTCACCAGCAATGACCCCGGTGACGCGCTTGCCCAGTTGAATGACGTAGTTAAACCGAGAATTGGTGAATATTGGGTTGCTGCCGGGGTGCAAGCTACCTCTTTTGAGCTAATTGATACCCAGGCATTGTTGTTCGTGAAGTTTGGGCGAACCTTTGAAATTGACATTATAGGTTTGTCTACATTGGCTTTACCTAAGAGCCTGAACAAGAAGCAGAATAAAGATCTGAGTACTAAGCTGGCTTATGCAGAACTAGCAATCAAAGCATCGTTCCGTCCAGACGATGGTGTGGTGAGTGTTGAAGCGCAACTGACGCCCAACTCCTTTATTCTAGACAAAAGCTGTCGATTAACAGGCGGTTTTGCTTTCTACCTTTGGTACAAAGGAGAGCACAAAGGCCAGTTTGTGATCAGTTTAGGTGGCTATAACCTTGCCTTCCAAAAGCCTGACTTCTATCCAAAAGTGCCCCGTGTTGGATTTTCCTGGACTATTAGCAGTGAAGTATCCATTAAAGGTGGAACCTATTTTGCTATGACGCCGATAGCCATCATGGCAGGGGGAGATCTGCACGCGACTTTTTCAGCAGGGCCAATTAAAGCCTGGTTTGATGCTGGCGCTGATTTCATGATTGCTTGGGAACCATTCTACTTCCAGGCTAACATTAATGTCGTAGTCGGTGCTTCTTTCACTGTGAAGTTGGTAGGTGTGAAGGCGACGATTTCAGCTCAAATCGGAGCTGGGTTGGCGATATGGGGACCGCCCACAGGAGGCGCGGTTAAAGTGGATTGGACGGTGATTTCCTTCTCCATTCCATTTGGTTCCAAGTTGAATACAGCCAGCGATAAACCTTTAAGCTGGGGAGCCTTTGAGCAGCAGTTTTTGCCCAGTGATGGCAAGGTAGTTACCAGGAGTGACGAAAATGGCCTCGCCAGTGATAAATTGTCAGCTACGTCAGGTGAAGAGGACGCTTCGGCAGATGAAACCAATGTCATTAAGTTTAACTATGGCGAAGGTTTGGTGCCTGCGGACAGCAAAAATCCAGACGATGGAATAATTAAGCTAACTAGCGGGCGTTTTTCAATTGATTTAAATTCGGTGATCCCTTTCACCACTTTGACGGCACTTGAAGGCTCCACTTCGACGGGTAAAGCCATGGGGATTCGCCCTATGCATAACAACAAAGTAGAAAGTGAAGGAACAGTTAGTTTGTCCTTCTTCGATGGCTTGAAATATGTTCCTGTTGAGCTGTCTGAGACCACTTTAGATATTGTTGACCTGATAGATGGCGCATCTGGTGCCTTATGGTCAGATAAGGATTTTGATCCCGATCAGCTTCCCGATCCTGATAGCATGGTGATTAAGAAAGCCTTGATGGGCGTTAGTATTGTGGCCCATAGACCCAAGTATCTAAATGAAATTGGGCCATTCGATATCTTGAAAGCCTTTGATACCGAGTCTATCGGGCCTTTGAACCTACCCTTTGACAATACACCAAATTATCAACCTGGCTCGCCACCAGCTCAGAAAAATCAGTTGCAAACCATTCATGATACTTTGATGTCAGAAGCGGTGATTACTATGCGAAATCAATACCTGAATGCTTTATCTGATGCTGGATTTGTCGCTCCATCCAACCCTGATCTAACGATCATGGCAGCCTATGTGAAAGACATATTGGTTGCACCGCCAGTGTTGGCTGCTCCGGGCCAATATCTGCCTGTCAGCACAGGTTCCTTCAAAGTAGTTGCATCGGCTGCGCCAGAGTTGCTTCAGAATAAACCGTTGGAAGCGCCAATTTTGCTGGCTGCGACTAACCGTTACAAAACCGGATCAGCTTCCAATTCCTCAACTGATACCTTGGTGCGCAGAGACAGCACAACAGCCAGTCATTGTCTTCAATGTACACGCACCTTGAAGCATATGGTTCAAGTTCAAGGGGGAGCCAGAAGTGCCATATTGCATCCAGGTGGATCACAGATCTGGCGACTTGACGAGAATCATGGCAAACATGAATTGGGTGTAAAAGGGCAATCACCAGTTCGAGTGAGTTTTTACGGTAAACATCATCATTTGCTGGACCATGCAGTACATCAACCCGGAACGCTTATGACATTGCCGCAGGGAACAACCACAGTGGTTGTAAAAGCCTTGTCTTATCCTGCTTGTGACAATGCATTGGTGGGATGGTTGAGCAGTAGTAACGTTTTGAAGTTGAACCCCTATTATTACCAGTCCGGTGATGTGTTGATTCGACCTCAGTGCGCGTCACCTATCCGAGAGTTTGGTCAACGGGTCAAGCTGGGATACATCAGTGCCGCTACCGTCATGAAGGAAAACCTGATTAGAAACGAACATGATGAAGCGCAGTCTGGATGGGTGGAAACGCTGATGCCTTCTTATGTTCGCACGGTTGCTGTGTTAATGAAGGGAAGCAATCCACGCCGAGCATTGAGTTATGCTTTCAAAGTAGAGCCCGAGTCAGTGATGGAGTATACCTCTTTAGAAGCAGAAGAAAGCATATTGCTATCAGATGCTCAAGCCCTGCTTTATAACATTCCTTTGACCTGTGACAGCACGCCGTATCTCAGCATTCAAACCCAACCTGAACAGGGAACTGAGCTGTTAGGCGTATTGGGCAGCGAATTGTCTGAGCAAAACCTGAAAACCCGTTGGGACAACCAGTACCTGTTCCAGCACAGCATTGATTTGGAAGATGACTTGAGCGAAATCAAAGGCACTTGCATCACCGTTAATTCAGCAAAGGAGCAATAAGTCATGAGCGACGATAACGTGAACGAAAATGATTTGCCACCGGGAGAGATCGCCTTTTTTGGAGCTTGTTATCCGCCTCTGCAATCTGGGCAATATCAACTGGAACTAAGTCAGACGCTGAAAAATGTACCGGGGGAGTCAGCGCCTCCCAATTTTAAGCGGGCTCAGAAAATCAGTTTAACCAGTCCCAGATTCACTCTGGCAGCCAGCTCGGTACAAATGGTTTATCCGCCAGCTGATGCAGTTGGTAATTTCTTGAATACCATGCCCAACGTGGTATTGACTCGCAGAACACTGCCCTGGGAGCGACCAATTGATCCGCATCATATTGGCCTGAAAGCATCGGCGACAGTGGATGCCAGTCAAGATCATACTCCTTGGTTAGCGTTATTAACCCTGTATCAAAACGAAGCTGAAAACATCAAACCTAAGCAACGTTCGGTAGCCGAGTTGCTTGACACCGGGAATACAAAAATCAAAGGCCCAGACTTGGGTGGTCTGGTTTCCGATGCGCAAAAGCAAACCTTGTGTTTGACCATAGATATTAGTCCGACGCTGTTTCAAACCATCGCGCCCAAAGTGGATGAATTGAAATATCTGAATCATGTTCGTCAGGTCAATACCGATGGCAAAGAAGTTTTGGGTATTGATGAAGAAGGCTGGTATAGCGTGTCGGTGAGTAACCGTATCGTGAAAACCGGCGAAAAGAACACAGTTTATCTGGTGAGTCTAGAAGGGCATAAAGCCGACCTCCCTGGTGGCGGCGCAGATCTCAGTAATATTGATGCTCTGCGTTTTGCGGTACTGGCAACTTGGTCATTTACAGCCGAAAAAAGCTCGGGAGATTTTTTGGGGTTGTTGCAAGCATTGCCAGAACGCGGCGGTATTGAACTGATGCAAATGCCAAACCGAACCAAAACTGCTGGTAGCGTGCCTGACACGGTCAACAATGTCTTGGATATCGGCTACACCACCTTGCAATTGCAGTTGCAAGATGGTGAGCAGACTAATGCCTGGTATCGTGGTCCTATGGTGGCCCAGCCCACTAGCCGTGAAACGGCTATCAGTTATAGCACGGCTGATCAGGCAATTCGTTATGATCATACCAGCGGCTTGTTTGATATGTCTTATGCCGCCGCATGGCAAATTGGCCGTTTGCTGGCTTTGTCTGATGCCACCTTTGCAAAACAATACTACAACTGGCGAATCGCCAATTATACCTCCATGGATGCCACAGCCGAATCCCATGTCGTAAGTGATAAGTTGGGCAAATTGGCTCCCGATAATTTGCATCAACCCGCTCGAAAAGTGGCCGAGCAGGCGGGGGTTCAGTTGTTGGCAAAGCACATGATACTAACTGCTAAGAGTATTCCTGTCTCTCGAACTCATCAGAAGGCCCGGCCAAGTGAGACGTTACCGGGCGTAATAAGCGCAGAGCAAATGAAACAACACTTGCAACGTGGCTTGCCTCCCATATTGGCCATCAAGCCTAAGACCGCAGACCTAACGGAGTAGATCATGAAGAGTTGGATACCTCGTGGCGGAGAGTTTGCCGCCAAATTACAAAATACTGCCAAACCGATAGCAGGAACTGCACTCGCCGAGCTGATGCCGGATTATGTGAAGAATTGGTTAGCACAAGCTCGATTGCTGTACGGCGTACCTTTTGAGTATCAGGTGTGTGATGAGCACTACCTACCAGTGGAGTCGATGCGTTTCTTCTACATTGACAGAAATTGGACCGATGCGTTGATCGATGGAGCTCTTAGCATTGGCACAACCAGCCGTGATTTGCTGTTTAAGCGTACTAATATTCGAGACATTCAGCAAACATTGGATGAGTTGGAAAAGACCGTAAGAAGTGGATTGCGAGGTGTTAAACCACCCCAAGAGTTAAGTAGTGACCTGATCAGCGGCTTTTTACTGCGCTCTGCCGTGGTGAGTGGTTATCCGGGCATGGATATCAAAGGTTATGTTGATAAGGCCCGCACGCAAACCTTACCGATTCTGCGTATTGAGCGACTAGCCCCTGACATTTTGGTGTGTTTGTTTTCTGGTAAACCCGCAGATGTTGCATTACAGCAGCCTCCGGAGGGGTTGCATTTTGGTGTGCGTCAACTTGATGCCAGCAAAGATGTTTATTCAGTGATTTTACGGCAGGTCTCTGGTGATAAAGTAGGGTTGCAATTTGAACCATCTCAACAAGCTGATGTGAGCTTTCGCAAAAATGCCGATGGCGTGTTGGATATCTCTGCGTCAGTAAAAAGCATTGGCGACAAACTCCTTTCATTGCATCAACAACTCCCCAGTAATGTTCTTGATTCATCTGGCTTTGCAATTCAGATGGTGCGTGCATCGGGGTTACAGCAATTTACCACCGGCGTTTTGCCAACACAGGGTAACAGGGAGTGACACCTCATGACTAATATCACAAATACACCAGCACCTTTGTGGAATGGACCTCGATTTGAAGTGCCAGTTTCCATTGAAGCTTTGATGATAGGTGAGCCTAATCGCTTTGATGGCAATGGAAATAATGTGTTGTGGGCTGACATTGCTGTGAACTACAAAGATGTACGCAAAGGAGGTGATGGTGGCTTTCCAGCTCCTTTTGCTAGAAGATCTGAAGCGCCGGGAACAGGGGTACATTTGCATTGGACATTACCCAAATCTTTGCGCTCAGGACTACAATTACCCAGCTCAGATGTGATATTCCCGTCAGTGCCTGACCGTTGGTTAATTCTACGTTCGCTGGTGGATGAGTCGGGGGAAACTATAGAGCATACCGCATGGATACTGGAAAGTAATTTTGTAGGTTCACTTTCGGACGGTGGCACGAATGCCTTCCCAGAAGACGGTTTAGATAGTGAGGTTACCTATTTAGGTAAACGCTTCGACTTTCCCGGTTGGCAAGAGAGTGGCAATAAGGGAATTTCTTTAAAAGCGATTGCTCCAGGGGATTTGGGATTTGCAGCGGTATACGACAACGTCACCAATGTATTTGCTTTTTTTGATGATATGCAAGGCGCAGCCACCGGAAAATATAGCTACTCCGTCGTGGGCTGGTATGCCGATAGCACACAGGACATTCTTTACAATCAAATTACGGACGAGGGAAAAGAAACTCCTTGGCAGACTCAAGAGCAGTGGTCTGAATTGATGCAGGTATTGGGGTGGAAAACCTACAATCTTGATACTGCTAAATCTGATTGGGAGGCGTGGAAAACCAGCCATCATATTACCGGTTCTACGCCGTTTCCTGAGCAGGTGGTCTTGCCAGCGCAAAGCCTTTATCACGGATTAATTTTTAATGTGGATTGGCAAGGTCCGGGGCAGTCCTATGACACAGGTGTGCCAACAGGACATCCAACTATAGCCATAGGTAATTCGCCGGTAGAAAGCATTGCAGCATGGCTTGCTGACACTATGAACCAACCCGAATCGGAGCGTCTGCTCAATGCCCTGAATCTGGATTATATCTATGACTTTACCTCTAACCATGTACGCTTCGAGGAGAAGATGCATAACAATGAATTTTTCGGGTTGAGTGCAGGTAAGTTATGGCAGGTGAGCAATAAGCACGACCAAAGTAGCGGTTCTGGTGATATGAGCGTGTTGTTGAGCCGCGAAAATACCGATGCGCTTACGGTATTAAACGATGCGCAACGAGAATTAAATAGTGTGCAACAGCACAAGGCAAGTGCCGAAACAGAGTTATTTGCTTGTGGCTGGAAAATTAATCGCGTGTCCCCTTTTGATTCGGCTCTATTAGAGCAAGTTCAGGATGCTATTGACGCCTTAATGGCGACTATTAAAAGTAATGAAAAGCAGATAACCGCACTGCAAGACAAAATCAAAAAGCAATATGACGACTTGGATTCTAATCTCGCCAACGATTTGTTTTTAGAGCAGATAGAAGCCCCTCGTTTTTATCAAGCCAGCGATCCGGTTTTGATGATTGCCAATGCGGCTTCAAATCGCAAATTGTCTGGAGCTGGTAGCGCCGACAATGGGGCGACATTGATTGGGCGTTTCACTGGCCAAAACATGACTTCACTGACGGTCACAGCTCAATTGCAACAAGGTTCTAAAACGGTCGTTTTTGATCAAGCGATGCTTGCCAAATACGTGAGTTTTCCCACGACCGTAGGACTGCCAAAAGAAATGCAGGACTTATGGACTGAAAGCCTGTTAGTGAACACTAATAATGCCACGTTGTTGGCAATTTGGTTTTTTAAGGATTTGGATATTGTACCGTCCAGCGGGCAGGTACCGAAACTGGCAGAAAGTATTAAGGAACAACAATCCAAAATTTGGAATGCCTCGGTTCATGCTGCATTTGATCAAGTCGCGATGACGGCGCTAGCCAAGTTTAACGGTGTTGTACCGGAAAAGACTTCGGTACAAGAGTGGGAGCCGCCTTGGTCGCCATTGTATTTTGACTGGGAAGTGCAGTGGTATCCCGGTGCTGAGAATAGTGATGATGTGCTTGAGCATTGGAGTTACGGTGAAATCGACTTCGAGTGGCCAGCAAAGCAGGCTATTAACACCGCAAATCATATATCGTTGCAGGGACGCACGTTGATGAATGCTCAAGTCATTAATGGCTTATACGACAAATTAACAAAGTTTGTTGGAAATTCCAGTGAATTTAATCAATTGCCTATTAATCAGCAAAATGAACTCAAGGAGATGATAGAGTCCATCAAAGATTATGATGTGCTGACTCAGTCGTTAGGTGGGTTTGCGAATCAGATGATTTTGCGTAATCCGACGCTTATTAATCCGCTTTATTCTAAAACTAACCAATCTCTCAACAAGCAACTGGCTGAAATTAATCAGATGACTGATGGGCAACAACATTGGTTGCCGATGGTGGATACAGTAACTGATAACCTGCCATTTTCCCCCTTTAGAAGCGGACATTTTATTTTTAAGCGTTTTTGGGTGATTGACTCTTTTGGGCGTTATTTAAGTGCCGGTGATGCTGGGGCGTTGACGCCTATTCGCGCCGAAACGGTTGCAACCCCAGGAGGAGAGGGCAACAAAAACTATGTCCAAATTACTCCCCGCTGGAATCAACCGGCAAGACTGAATTTTAATTTGCTGGATGCCAATAATGACAACGTGATTAGTAATTCATCAGAGTTAACATCTCCCATATGTGGTTGGGTGCTCTCAAATCATTTGGATGATGCCTTGATGGTGTACAACGCCAATGGCGATTTATTGGGTCAGGTTCAGGCGGTCACCCGAGATAATGACACTGGGTTACGCTGGGATCCGGTTCCGGGTAAAAACTTTCCTTATGGTCAGCCGCCGCAAATAGAAAACGAGCACTTGCGTGATTTGATTAATGCCTTGTTGGCAAAAGGAGCTAATGATGCGGGTGTATTACATCAGTTACTAAGCGTGATCGATGCCACGCTTTGGCAAACCGACGGACTGGGAAAACGTCAACACTCTAATTTATCAGTATTAGTGGGTTACCCTCTTGCTGTCGTGCGTGCCAAAACCAGTGTGGGGTTGATGGGCAGCCCTGCTTATGACCAGAACTGGAGTCAAACCGGGAAACACAATGATGACGAGCTGTTAAAGGTCAAATTTCCTGTTCGAGTGGGGGATAGTGGCATCAAGCAAAACGGTGTTATGGGCTACTTCGCTGACAATCATTACGAGCAGTTCAACGCTGTCTATGGTTATCAGGCCGGTCATAATAGCGTGCGGATGCAAATGAAAGGTGCGCAGTTGGAAGCAAGTTTGAGTGCCAGCAATTATTTGAACACGGAGCCGCTGCTGCATCTTCCTCCTGATGGTAGCACCGACTCTCCAACCGAAGTTCTGTTGACCTTGTTGGTCGATCCAAGAGGAGAGATTCCTATTGCCAGTGCGGCTACCCCGCTAAAAGAAATCTTTTTGGCGCCAGGCCCAGTGGCACGAGCAATGGAAAACATTGTTATAACCTTCAGAACAGGGCCGATATTGGTCGAACCTGAACAGATCAGGATGCCATTGCCTGGACAGGTAGAGGGCAAATGGTCCTGGATTCACAGGACCGGTGTCACCCTTTGGCAAGAGCAGGATAAAATCTGGACCCAACAAGACACCGCCAGCTTTAACGACAACCCGCCAATATTGCAACAAGGGTGGTTAAAACTCGGTTCAGCACTAACCAAATCTTAGAGCAATCCAACAGAATAGGCAGGTTTGTCATTATGAGTACCATATTAAATTACAATCTTAGTCCATACGGTGCAGTAAAAGGTGAAAACGTTACACTCACTCTCACCATTACTAATCCGTCCAATGGCAAAAAGCAGGACAACATTAGGGTCTCTTTGCAGTTTGACTTGGATCTCACTGCCAATAGTGCTGATGTGCATCCGTCAAGCAAAGAGAAAAGCTGGAGCAATGCGGCTCAAACCACATCCAGTGGTGTGGTTTTTGTGATTCAGCCTGATGACGGTGTGTCGCTGGACCCAGGGAAATCCGTGCAATTTTCTTTTTCCAATGTGTCAATTACTGACAATAACAGCATTGGTAAGATAGCACTGATTGAGCAAGTGGATGGTGAAACACATACTAGCAACCTTAGTGTGCTAAAGCTGCAGCCCAAGTTGGACATGGTTGGTTATGCCAATCCGGTGAAAATCGGGAAAGGGCAGTCTACTACATTGTTCTTCACATCCAATGCTGCCAGTAAAATTATTATTGAACCCATCGGCAAGGAAATCAAAACCAAAGTACAAGGAAATGGGCAGACCTTCTCAACGAGTTTGAAGTGGACGCCGGAAGTACAAAGTGGGGACAACTATACATCCACTTATACCTTAACGGCATACAATGATGCCGGAGATTACTTCCCCTTCATTATCAATGTTTATACAGAGAAACCTGTCATAAGCAGTTTTACAGCTGAACCGGCAACAGATGTTAGTCTTGATGATGATAATGCCGTTACTCTGAGCTGGGAAACGCTCTACAGCAATGTAACCTACCTTCAGCCCCAGTATGGCGGGCCGATTCTCGTTGCCAATAACGGTCAACAGACTTTTAGTGGGCAACAACTTAAACGGTTTCTCAGGAATAGTCCCAATCAGTCTTCACTCGAATTTAGCTTGATTGTTGATAATGGTGATGGATATCAGCACTCATCATCTATCTCGGTTGAGTTGGCTTCTGCCAGGATTTTGTACTTCAAATTCAAGAACCCTGATCTGACTTACCCCATTTTCGCTGCTAAGAATGCTGTCGATGCAATTATGCAAGGTGGGAATGGGGATGATGTACCCAACACTTATACAATCGATGGTTCTGGCGGACCATTGGAACAGTACTTGGGTGGTAAAACGGATGTACCACAAATTATGTATTTCAGTCCAGACAAAGAAAACATTAAAGCTGGCGAGAAGATCACATTAAATTGGGTTGTACAGAACATCAGCAAAATGACCCTGATACCTGGAAATATTGATGCGCCAATTGATGAAGAGGGCAAGGGAGGTGTTGAAGTGACCGTTACTCAAGACACCAACTATGTCTTAACCAGTCAAAGCGGGTTGACGAGTACATTGGCTGTTCAGGTCACCAATAGTGATGGGCTGGAACAAGGATGTCAATAGAACAATCATTTAGTCATCAGCTGTGTGTTGGAGAATCGTTCTCTGAACGCCTGTTGCGATATGGTATTGCTCCAGATTGCGTGATGGAGAAGGTGGATACTGCTGTCTATGTAAACGGACTGCATTTGGGGCACTCATTGGCGTTTTCCGATCTGATTCCTACTGCCGTTAAAACGGTTTTCACAGTACAGGAATTAAAGCAATTGGGAGGCATACCTGACGCCAGTTTTAGTGCTGGATTAGAGGATGATTATGTGGATTATCCACCGCCCTTTAACAGTGTCAATATGCCTTCATTGGCGGAATGTCAATTCGATATTTGCCAACTTAAAAGCAAGATGACGCCAGAGCAATTGGCGCATACCTTAATGGCTTATGTGGCTTATATCAAAGGTGACTCTCACAAAGTGGCGGAATATGAGTCTCATATCAACGCCATCCACTTTCCATTGACTGTCACATTGTACGCCGCCGAGCACTTACATGTGAGCAGCGGTTCACCGTTGTATTTAAACAATCCTGAAACTCATCCGGTGTGTGTGATCACAGGTAGTCTCACAATGGACGATGAAGCGCAGTTGTGTGTGTATACCCCTGTTGTCATTGATACTGGTTTTGCTGCCATCACTAATTTGTTGTTTGTTGGAGAAGATGGGCAGCCGGGAGCCAATGCGCCCGACGGATATAACGGTGCTAATGGACGAAATGCTGTCCAGGGTTCGGTGGTAGATGAGTATCCCATGCCGGTGTGTATGGGACAAATTCAGGCAACACAGGGATTGCCCGGAAACCATGGGAATCACGGTGCATCGGGAGCTGATGGACGCATGGCCGATTTTTGCTTGCTCAAGAGCGACATTTACTCCGGCACCATCAAGGTTCGGTTTGGTTCAGCCTGTGGCGGTAATGGTGGTCTCGGTGGCAATGGCGGTAATGGTGGTATAGGCGGCAATGGTTGTGACGCAATGGGGGTGTGCGATTCCCTCAATGCTGGTAATGGCGGCAATGGTGGCAATGGTGGAAACGGCGGTAATGGAGGCAACGGTGCCAGAGGCACAGATTTAATTGTGTCTTGTCTCGATGTCCCGCCACAAATAGATTTTGCCTCAAAACAGGAATTGCCTTCTTTATTTCTGGATGGACAGCCGGGTAAGCCCGGGCTAGGTGGCAAAGGAGGAGCTGGGCTGATGTCTGGAACTGAAGGATTTAGTGGCAGTGGTGGAGAAGCTGGCAGTGCAGGTAAATTGCCAGCACTGAGTATCGTTGTCAGTTCTTTATCTAAATAATTGATAAATTTAATTTTAAAAGGAAACAACTCATGAGTAAGAAATTCTGTGATTTGACAGATAGCCAAAAAGCGGCACATGACGCCACATTGGCTAAATATACAATTGATAAAAGCGCGACGCCTGAAAGTACCAACACATCTGATCACCCTGGTGGACTTCAAGTAGGGCATGAGCATAACTACACAAAACAGGTTGCCGTGAAGGATATTGATGATCTCAATGATAAGGTCGGTTACCCCAGCGAATACTATCACAATGGGACAGCAGATGATTCCGATATTGATTATCCCGCCCCCTTTGCACAATCAAGTATCGCGAAAATGAATCCCAAGGATGCTGACTTCAAAAAGCAGCTGTCCAAAGAGGAGCATAAGGTTTTGAAGCAGGCCATGAATAGCTATTTACATGGGGATTCATCGAAATTACAGGATTACAAGGACGCCATTAATACCACGTTCTTCAGAAAGCCGCTCATGATGGCGGTATCCAGTTCGCAAGATATCACGATCACTAAAGATCACCCTTTAATAGTCAAAGGTGACCATAGTGGTCAGCCTGTGCATTTGGTTTATGGCACGGTGACCATTGAGGATGGAGGCTTTATCCAGTCTGACGTGCCTTTTATCATTTCCAGTCAAGTATTCACGGTTCTATAAACTACGGGAGGAAGATGTCATGACAGGTATTAAAATTTTAGCTTCATCTGGACAAAATGGATCAACTAACTCGAATCCACCGGGACCAGCCAACGGTGGCAAAAACGCCAAACAAGGTACATCCAGCAAACATTCGTGCTCGGGACAAAGCGCAGCGGGAGATGGCTCCACAGGCATCGCGGGGCAACCCGGCGGAGCTGCTGGTGATGGTCAATTTTTTACTTTAGCTACTTTTGACTTGGGTGAAGTCCACGGAAAGGTTCCCTTTACTTTCATGCCAGCAAATGGTGGTAATGGTGGTAACGGTCAACCCGGTGGGCCGGGAGGAAATGGCGGTGCTAGCGCAGACAAAGATGATAATTGTTCGTATTTACCAGAAGGTGCAGGGGGTAAAGGTGGCGATGGTGGAGCTGGCAGTAACGGCGGGAATGGCGGGGATGTCCCCGATATATTGATTACCTATACCGGTAACACGATTCCGGATATTGTTTACCCATCTGAGTCTGATTTGACGGATTTGTTGACAGGCGGGACAGGAGGTAGTGGTGGTTCAGGGGGAATTGGCGGTACAGGGAACCCGGCTGGCGGAAGTGGCGAAACCGGTGCTGCGGGCAGCGCTGGTAAAACAGGCAAATACAAGTCCTATTCTATTAAACAAAAGCTGCCGCTAAACTAAATAATACACGTATAAAGCGTTGGAAAAGGTGATAATTGGTTCCTTTTCCAACTTAAGAAGTGAAGGAGTTTCTTATGAGTGTACAAGCTGTAATCAGACTGCAACCGGCATCTTATAGCGGGCCAGCACAAGCAGGGCCAACAGTTAAACCACCTCCTGCGGGAGAAAATGGCACCAATGGTGGATACAAAAATCCATTATATATCTCTGACAAAGGGAAATGTACATGCTCGACATCAGGAAAAAATGGAACTAATGGTGGACCCGGACGTGATGGGCGTAATGGTAATGGTGGACTGGCTGGAATGAATATCATTTTGTCTTTGCACACCATTGAAGGTAATTCACCTTTGACGGTAACCACTAAGGCCGGGAGTGGGCAACAAGGTGGGCAAGGAGGCACGGGTGGTGATGGCGGAGCAGGAGGCAATGCAGGTCAGATGAATTTGGATGGAATGGGGAATTGTTTACAAGGCACTAAGCCAACCTGCCAGCCTGCAACAGGCGGCAACGGAGGCAATGGTGGAAAAGGAGGTAAAGGTGGTGATGGCGGTGTTGGCGGGGATTCCGGCTTTATAGTACTGGAATATACAACCAACAATGGCCCTAAACTAGATAAGAGTAACTTCCAGAGTATCGCCGGAGTGGCCGGGCTTGCAGGGGCGGCGGGTGTTGGTGGTCGAGGTGGAGCAGGAGGTAAAAACGAAGTAACGGAAGCTTCGGCCCCTATTTCCTTGGCGGAGTCAGGTTCTACAGGGGCTGATAGTGCACCAGGGAGCGCAGGTAGAGCCGGCATCGTTGCTAAAAATGCGGTTGCTATTTACCAAAATGGAGGGAGTTCATGAGCGTTCAATTAGCCTCTTCTAATCCTATGGCTTATGACTCGTCATTGGCGGCACAATTGGTTGAGTTGGCAGTGATTGCCAACCAGCCAATGAACTCCAGCATGTTGCCAAGAAACTGGCAGCTTAATTATCAGGGAAGCGTCAGTGCAGACTATGGTGCTTCCCAGTACTTTTTTGCTAGTAAACCCCTCACCATTGGAAACGATTCGGTCAAAGTCTGCGCTTTGGTGTTAGGGGCGCAATGGTCGCCTTTTTTAAGCTACTACTTGCCGTCAATCAACCAAAACCTGCAGCAGCTGCCAGGTAGTATAGCTGGCGGACGCGTTACCAATAACGCGAATGTGACTTTGGGTTTTGAGCAGCTTTATGTGGTTATTCGTAACAATATGCTAAAAGATCTGCATAAGGTGAAGAATAACATTCCCGGTTATAGTAGCAGTATGCCAGTTATTACTGTTGGCCTTGGTCCAGGTGCGCCTCTGGCACAAATGGCTGCCATGGATATTCGACCCGGTAAGGAACCCGTTCAAGGAGAAAATGATTCGCCGGTTACTGGGTTGGCGAGTTATATCTTCAGTGGTCCGGCTTTTGGAGATGAAAACTGGAAATCCCTGTTTGGAAGTTTGGTACCGAATGGCTATCGGGTTGAGGCGGCTGGGGATTTATTTCCAACAGCACCTAACTCAAGTGAAGGCTTTTATCAAGCGGGAGTTAGTCAGCAACTTGGTGTCTATATTCCGGGTTATGACTCTCCGTGGTTTGAAAGGGATGGCAATTATTATGCAGGCTTGTTAAACCATAAAAGTATTGTGGATACTACAAAAGACTCAGTCTCTACCTCCGGTGCTCTGTCGGGGTTTGACTCTGCATTGGCTTTTACTCTGGGTACGCTTCTAGCGGTGGTTTACCAACAGTATCAACACCCCGGTACTGCGCCTTCATTTAACTTTAATCCCTATGCTGTGATTAATTACTACGGCGGCAACGATGATGCATGGGTTGGTTTGTATGATGGGCCGAGTTATCTGGTTGTAGCTGCTCGTGGAGCGGTTACCTGGCAGGAAACAATGAATAATATCAGCGCTTCAGCTGCCGGTGTGATCCCATGGTTGCCTGAAAGTAGCGATGTTGACTATGGACAGTATTCTCAACCATTGATTGATATCTATAATTCTATTCGGAGCTCGCTTCGAGACGTTTTGAACAGTGCCAAGAATAAGCCGGTTTTGATTACTGGGCATTCTGACGGCGGTTCATTGGCAAACCTGATTGCGCTAGATTTACAAATCAATCCTTTAGCTGGAAAGCGAACAGTAAACGCTATTTATACATTTGGCGCATTACCGGCAGCAACACCGAGTTTTTCCAAAGCCTACGACAATCTCTTCGCCAATAACAATTACCAAATAGTTCGGCCTACGGATGTGTTACCCAAGATTGAATTTCAATTTCCCATGTTTAGTGTTGGAAACAAGGTCAACCTTGATGGTGGTGCGTTTAACTCTGGCAATGGAAGCACCAATCATGCGCTGTCTACCTATTTGGATTTATTGGATCCGGGGCAATAAAAGATGACTTTGGCTGCATCAGCTCAGGGATGGGAACAGCATCTGGCGCAGTTTAAATTGACGTCAGATGACCTCCTCCCTTTCTTAAACGTTCAGGCACTCCATCCCCGTATTTTGTTGCATTGGGATGAAAAGTTGGGTGATGCTTCACCTATAAGCAAACAGCGCAACCATATTACTGTTTATGGTTATCGTAATGTCACGATCGACAAAGGCTGTGAACTGATCATTGAGGGATTGCTCAATGAGCAAACCCACCTCTTTATTGACACCTTGACCTTGTCATCAGGCGCCTGTTTGCGTTTGCAAACAGACACATGGGTGTTTATTAATCGAATCAACGTTTTAGGAAGCGTTAACTCTGGGGCGGATATCATTCTCAAACCAGCTAAAGGACAATCTGGGAGCCATGGTGTGAACGGTGTTGAAGGAGTGTCAGCGACAACCTCTGAATGTTCGGGTAGCAATGGTGGTGATGCCACGGCTGGAACAGACGGGGCCAACGGTAATGGGTCTCGTCGTGCTTTAATACGAATAGGTTGGTTAAGTGGGTGTTTGAACCTTATTGCCAGTGCGGCAGATGGCGGAGACGGTGGCAATGGCGGTCAAGGTGGTGCGGGAGGAAATGGAGTGGATGCGATTGGTGGTACGGGTGGAAACGGTGGTCATGGCGGTCACGGCGGACATGCTTCAGGCGGAGGCGAAATGTTTATTACCATCGATGCCTTACAGGATGAAGCCAGAGTTAATCAATTTACCCCCTTCCCGGTTGGTGGAAATGGGGGCTTGGCGGGGATAGGAGGCAAACCCGGCATAGGTGAACCTTATGGTCAAACTGGATTAACTGGCACACCGGGAAACAATGGAATAGATGGGCAGCCAGCCACTATCCATTTGCGTTTCCCGCAGGGGTTTTTTGAAGATAAGCGGAGAATGGAATGATGCTTGAAAAGAATAGTAACCCCATTGCTTTTGGTAACACCTGTGAAGTTTTCTCTTTGCCGGAAGACAAAGTGATTAAGCTGTTTCACCCACAGATTAATCAACGTCATATTGACCATGAATCGCATATGGTTAAGCAGGCTTTTCAAGCAGGATTAACCCATTTGGAACCCGGCGTTGAATGCCAGATAGGTGAGCGACAGGGATTGATATACAACCAGATAAAAGGTGAAACTATGGCGGTGATGTTACGCAAAAAACCTTGGTTACTAAGGCCGTATATCAAACTATTCACACGTTGCCATATTGCACTTCACAGGCGGCAAGCTCCGCGAGGTTTTCCGCACCTGAAAGAAGAACTCAAAAAGAAAATTGAGCAATCTGACATCTTAACAGGTGAGTTACGGGCCAAACTAATGATTCGATTGCGCGAAATGGGGACGGATAGCCGAGTCTGCCATGCCGATTTTCATTTAGATAACCTGATTATTAATAAACATAAACAGGTTACGTTGATCGATTGGGCTGGTTCCATGCAGGGAGATGTCGATGCTGATGTTGCTTTATGCTGGTTGCGTATGACTAATATTTCGAACGACGTCACCACTTGTAGTAATATCGAGCGATGGATATTGCGCAAGTTCGCCCAAGGTTATTTGCGCCGGTATCTCAAGCTTAGGCCTGAATGTCGCCAAAACGTACTGCGCTGGATGCCATTAATGGCATTCTGGCTTATCAGCAAAAATCACCATCATCATTCTGATTTTTTACCTAATCTCATCGATCCGGATCAACAGCAGTACAATAAAGCTTTGATGGGGTTGTTCGCATGAATCCATCAAATGTATATCCTGATCTAAACATTCGTCCCTTTGCAACAGGGAACAGTTGTGAGGTGTACAGTTGGTCTGATAAGCAGGTGCTCAAATTATACTTACCCACGATCACTGAATCTCATATTCAGCATGAAATTCGGATGGTGGAACAGGCTAGCGACGCTGGTTTAACCCCCCTTGCAGTTAACGCATTGGTGCAAGTAGGCAGTCGCACGGGACTTGTCTTTAATCGTATTGAAGGATTGAGTGTAAAGCAGGCTGTTTTAACTAAACCATGGCGATTACGCACATATGCACGATTACTGGCAAGGCAACATGCAAAGCTTCATCAACGCGCAGCTCCGAAAAGCTTTCCCTTGCTCAATGACTATATTGAAGAACTGTTTTTAACCTGCGGTAGCCTGCCACCTAAAACCGAAACCCTTTTACTTGCATGTTTGGAGAATACTCCAGAAGCTACAAGGGTATGTCACAACAATGTGACGTTATTGAATACCTTGGTTGATGAGAGTCAATTGATATTCATTGACTGGGTGGATGCCCGGGCTGGTAATCCGGATGTTGATGTGGCCCTTTGTTGGTTGAGGCTTATAAAAGCCGCACACCTCATGGCTGGTCGAAATCGATTGCAACGATGGTTGCTTCAGGATTTCGCTTATACCTATTTAAATCAATACTTTATTCAACGTCCAGCGACACAGTTAGGGATGCAGTACGCACTCCCATTAGCGGCTTTTATTTTGGATCAGGTGAGTCAAAGTCGTCAGTTCTCTGCGCTAGCACAACTAATGGATGCAGATCTCCTTTGCAGCCATTTAAATTCAAAAAGGAAATGGATATGAATGTTCAAGAAATTACTCCCATTACTGAAAAAACCTTATCTTCTAATGAGGCCAAAAGTGGTCCGGTAATAACCGATTTGGTTCTTTGTTGTCCTAAGCACCAAGCAGCACAAACTGCGCTAACGTTTTTGGATGTCAAAGGGGAGCTTGAATGCCAATTCAGTTATCAACAGCTAGAACAACAAAGTCTTGCACATGGTGCGGCGATACAACGTCATGCAGATGTTGGGGATGTGGTATTAGTCGCTTTGGAAAATATGGTGGACTTTGTGTCGGTTTTCTTTGGTTGCATGGTGGCTGGTGTGGTGGCTGTGCCCGTGCCAACACCCAAAGGAGAACGGGACAAAAAAGGTTTATCCAGAGTTTTTAATATTGCTCAGGCAGCAGGTGCAAATTTGATAGTGTCTGACAACCTGGCTATAAAAGCGCTATCTGGCTTAGATGGATTAACCGGACAACTGTTGTCAATGGAGCAACTTAAAGTTGATGCAAAATCAGGGGAATTGAAATCGATTAGTATCGTTTCGCAGAATACGGCTTACCTTCAATTTACATCAGGTTCGACGGCTATGCCCAAAGGAGTAAAACTCAGTCATGCCAATGTTATGGCATCTGTGCGGGATATGGCTGATATCTTTACTTTACCTGACGATTTGCGCTCCTGTGGTTGGCTACCTATGCATCATGATATGGGGCTGGTCGGATTACTGCTGACCTTGTATCAGCGAGGGCAGGCTATTTTAATGCCGCCAGCGGCGTTTTTAAGTGATCCCGAGCGCTGGCTTAAGGCCATCGACGAGTATCAGGGAAATATGTGCGCCGCACCGAATTTTGCTTTCGTCCATTGCGTTAAGATACTTAAACAAACCTCCCATGACTTAAGTTCATTGACACATGTGTTTGTTGGATCGGAATTTGTTTCTGTACCCACACTCGATGCTTTTTGCGACAAGTTTGCGCCTAATGGTTTTCAGGCATCATCTTTTATTCCGGTTTACGGGTTGGCAGAAGCAACTCTGTTGGCAGCTGGAGGCGCTGAACAATATCCTCAAATGCGCCATAGTGTAATTGAGTATGCTCCCAATGATAAGGCCACCAAGCGACAATTATTGGGCTATGCGATACAGCCGCACTTTCCTATTCAAATTATCGAAGACAACAAAATTGTTGTGGCTGGCGATGCCGTAGCGAGCAGTTACTGGCCAAACAATAAAGCATATTGTCATCGTATAGATGGACGTGATTACTTTGAAACTGGCGATGTAGGGTTTATTCAAAATAATCGCCTGTATTTAACCGGAAGAGAGAAAGATACCCTGATTGTTCGGGGAGTTAATCATCACGCGGAAGATTTGGAATTTAGTATCTCGGCCCGGGTAGGTGAATATCATGGTAATTGCGCCTGTATTGCAACCACGCAAAATGAAAGGGAGCAGCTTATTGTCGTTCAGGAAGCTTCAAGGCATATTAAGTTCGAACAAGCAGAAAAGTTGAAAGCGCAAATTCAAAATGCTTTGATAGAAGAACATGGTATTACTCCGGACGATATTATTTTTATCGCCAACAATACCTTACCCAGAACCCTTAATCATAAAGTGTCTCGCGCTTCTTGTTTAGTGCAATACGAAGCAAAAAGACTTAAGCTTGTTGGCAAGAAAAAACCATTAATTCCTGCCAGTGATGAATTGTCCTTGATGCAATTACATCACGCTACAGATGAACCGATTACCATTGTTTCAATGGCTTGTCGTTTGCCGGGGGGCTGTGATAATCCGGAAGCATTCTGGGAGCTGCTATCACAAGGAAAAGATGCTGTTAGAGAAGTGCCTTCTTCCCGTTGGAATAATGACAGTTTTTACCATCCTCAACCAGCCACCCCCGGAAAAACCAACACCAGATGGGCTGGTTTTGTGGATGATATCGATATGTTTGATCCGGCATTTTTTGGTATTTCGCCCACAGAAGCCGTCGAAATCGATCCTCAGCAACGCTTGTTGCTGGAAACCAGTTGGCGTCTGTTTGAAGGAGCAGGGCTCACTCGCGAACAGTTAAAAGGGTCTGATACCGGTGTATTTATTGGTGTGTCTACGAATGACTACCTGTACATGAAAATCAAACTCATGCCAGGTATGGATAGTTTTAATGCTTATTCCGGTTTGGGCAATGCCAACAGTATTACGGCTAATCGGATTTCTTACTTGTTTGATTTAAAAGGGCCAAGTATGGCAATAGACACGGCCTGTTCATCTTCTTTAACTGCTTTGCACCTGGCGGCACAAAGTGTGAATAATGGTGAATGCCGTCAGGCTATAGCGGGTGGTGTCAATGCCCTGATTTCCCCTGGGCCAACCATTTCTCTTTCGCAATTTGGTATGATGGCACCTGACGGGCGCTGTAAAACATTTGATAGCAGTGCCGACGGATATGTGCGAGCGGAAGGTTGCGCTTTGGTGATGCTAAAAAGCAAGGCAGATGCATTGCAGGCAGGGGATAAGGTGTTGGGATATATCCGTGCCAGTGCGCTCGGGCAAGACGGACACAGTAACGGCATTACTCACCCGAATGCCGATGCTCAGGAAAGGTTGATTCGTCGAACTTTGGCTAAAGCTAAAATCGATCCTGCCACAGTGACCTATATTGAAGCCCATGGCACGGGCACGTCCGCCGGTGATCCAATTGAAGTGAACAAGTTAAGAGAAATTTATGGTAAGGGAGATGAAGCTTGTTTTATTGGCTCTGTGAAGGCCAGTATTGGGCACTTAGAGGCAGGAGCTGGAATCGCTAGTGTATTGAAAATTCTCACTATGCTGCAACATGAAAAAATTCCGCCTCAATTGCATTTGAAGACCTTAAATCCCGCCATTGAATTGGCGGATTCCCGTTTATCTATCGCCCAAAATGAGGAAGAATGGCATTGTGCCGGGCCGCGCAGAGCTGCTGTTAGTTCTTTTGGTTTTGGTGGCGCATTAGCGCATATGATCATTGAACAGGGGCCCGGTTCCAATGACGCTCCACGGGTTGTCCGGACAGTAAAAAGTGAGTTGTTTACCCTTTCAGCGGCTGACAATACTGCTTTAGTTAATCAGGCTCGGATATGGTTGGATTGGCTCAATGGTTGTCGCTCTCAATGGCAAGGGATGTCGTTGGCCTCTGTTTGTTATACTCAGGCGCAGCATAGGACTGATTTTTCAGCTCGCTTTGCAGTAACCGTCAAATCCTTTGATGGATTAGTAAAGGAGCTAGAACGATTTATTAGATTTAAGCCCATTGCCAACTCCCGTATAGATCTGCTTCAACCCCATACTCATCCAGCCTTTGTGTTCACCGGACAAGGCCAGAATTACTTTCAAATGGGCTATGCCCTTTATCAACGATTTGATGTGTTTAGACAAGCTTTCGACCGTTGCATGACTGTGTATAACCAAATTACTCATGGCCAACCGTTTCGGGAACTGGTATTTGAATGTTTGGAGCATGCCAAGGTGGATGCCAGTACTTATCAATGCCACCTTTTTTCCGTGCAATACAGCCTGGCTGAATTGTGGTTTAGTTTAGGAGTGACACCCCAAGTCTTAGTTGGGCATAGCATAGGAGAATATGCAGCAGCGGTTGTCGCAGGATGCATGACTGTTGAAGATGCGATGGAGTTATTGTATCGGCGCGGTAAGTTGATTGAAACGGTTGCCCCAGGTGAAATGGTTTCATTGAAGGCAGACAGGCAAACGGTAGAGGCATTGTTACCTAATATTGCTATTGCCGCTCAAAATAGTCCTAAAGCAACGGTTATAGCCGGGTCATCAGAGCATATAGCCTACGCCATTGATATGGCGAAAGCGAAAAATATCGAAGTGAAAAAGCTTAACACGGAACGAGCGTTTCATTCCCCTATGATGGCAGACATTGTTGATACCTTTGTGACTTATGCAGCTAAGGTGCAATACAACGAGCCGAGTATTCCCTGGGTGTCTACTGTTACCGGTAAAGTACAAAAACAGGCTCCCACAGCTGAATACTGGGGAAGGCAACTGCAACAAACGGTGCTATTCGAGCAGGCAGTGAAGGTAATCGGGGAACTATCAACCTTTATTGAAATTGGTCCTGGAGGCACAACACTGGCGATGTTGAATGAAAATTTGGTCCAACAACAGGCGTTGTTCTTGCGTTCTTGTAATCGCACCAAGGCGGATAGAGGAGAGACAGATACGCTGCTAGATAGTATTGGTAAGTTTTATCAGCAGGGGAATCAATTGCACTGGAATACAATGTATAAAAAACTGGAACGACAATTTGTGTCAGTGCCACCACAACATTTCAATTGTAAACGCTATTGGATAAAAGGGGCGAGTTGGGACAAGTTAGATGCTTTTTCTTCTTCAGCTCTTGATATTGACACTGGCACTGAAGTGCAAAGCGATACTCCGCCTTTATATCAAATAAATTGGAACCTTTCTCCTGTTAGTGCAGGACAAATGACAAACATCATCAACTGGATTGTCATTGGAGAGTCGTCAGATTTGATGCAGTCGGTCATTCAAGGGCTTAATGGTCAGGTGTATCAGGTTTCGCCTCAATCCTCAAAGCAAGCTTATCATCAGCAGTTTACTCATATTCTTAATACGCTAGCGAAGGTAGGCGACGAGCACTGGCGAGTGCTGTATGCGAACTCGATGGGCAGAGCAAGTGAAGTAACGGTTGATTCGCTGAATGTTGATCAAGATGTTCATGGCCCGGCAGATCTCACTCGGGTAGTACAAGCACTGCTGGAAACAGGCAAGGTCATGCCGCTATGGATATTGACCCAACATGCGAATTTTCTTGAAGGAGACAACCCAGAAGTTATGGGAATTATGCAATCTTCGGTATGGGGATTTGCGCGTACTTTATTTTTGGAGCAACCTCAATTGCGCGGTGGCATTATCGATATGGATTCTCCTTGCGAAGTGCTGCTTAAACAGCTGCATTTACCACAACAGGAGCGGGTAGTGGCTATTCGCAACAATCAGCGCTTTATCGCACAGTTGGAGGCATTATCGGCACCAGAGAATACTAGTCTAAAACTTAGAAAAAATGGCATTTATCTGATTACCGGGGGGTTAGGTGGTCTGGGGCTGAAATCCTGTGAATGGTTAGTGGAGCAGGGAGTAGGAGATATTTTGTTGCTCGGACGTTCCGGTTTTCCTGAACGGTCGCAATGGACATCGCTGGATAAAAAGCACAAGTGTTATCAGGCGGTTCAATCCTTAATCGCAATGCAAAAGCTAGCAGAGCAAAGTGGTGGGGTTAATATTCAGGTGAAAAGTCTGGATATACGTGATAGCAAGGCAATGACACAACTATTTGCGAGTTTAGATAAACCATTGCGTGGTGTGATTCATGCAGCCGGAGTGAATTGGTTTGGCAAAATTGCTGAGTTGGATACCCAAAAAATGCTGGACACTCTAAAAACCAATATTTCCGCAGCCTGGCTATTGCATGAGTTAACGGCAGATGCTGATTTGGACTGTTTTGTGATGTATTCCTCCGTTTCGGCCCTGTGGGGATCTGTTGAATTAGCGCATTATACGGCTGCCAATTACTTTTTGGATACTCTGGCTCATTATCGCGTTGCCAGAGGTTTACCTGCTCTGTCTATTGATTGGGGACCATGGGGTGAAGTGGGCATGAGCGCCAAAGAGTCAGAAAAAACGGTATTGAATAAACTGGGACTGAAGCTCATGTCTCCATCTTCAGCGTTAGATGCCATGAAAAGTCTGTTGTCACTTGGCACTGTCCAAGCGATGGTAGGCGGTGTCGATTGGCTGAAATTCAAAGCCTTTATTGATTTCTCTTTATCACCGTCCTTATTTGCCAAAGTGGAAAGCGGATCAAAAGAAGGTTTTGCTAGTGATGACAATGGATTGAGTGCTATTGCCAGCATGCCACGACAAGATGCACTGGCATTAATCGATGGCATTGTGAGAGACCAACTAGCTTCTGTAATGTTGATCGACTCCATTGATACGCTGGGTGAAAATCATCGTTTCAACTTTCTGGGGATGGATTCCTTGATGGCGATCTCTTTTGCAGCGCAATTAGAACAGTATTTAGGGGTGAAAATGCCCAATACTCTGGCGTACAACTATCCCACCATCAAGGACGTGAAACAATTTATCTATCAACAACTGACTGGCAAATTGCCACAAGAAAAAACTGCAACACCCGAGGTGAACCATTGGTTGTTACCCATCGATGAGCAACAGCAAGGAATGAGGCTTTACTGTTTTCCTTATGCGGGCTCCGGAGCATCAGCCTATGCAGAATGGAAGGGGCGTATTCCTGGGGCAAACATTACTGCAGTGCAATATCCTGGACGAGAAAATCACAATGTTTCGCCTATTACGAATATGTCGCACATGGTAGAAAACATTATTGAGCAGATTGATACCAGTCTACCTTTTGCCTTGATTGGTCACAGTTTGGGGGCGCTGATAGCCTATGAAGTTGCGGGAGAACTAGACAAGCGAAATCAATCACCGCAATTTGTGGTGTTGTCTGGTTGCGATTCACCTCAGGAACACAAAGGTGGGGATTTACACCGATTGGACGATGATGCGTTTCTGGATGCCATTATTCAACGCTACGACCATCAACATATTCAACAGGAACAAAAGGATGCCATGGCAGCAAATTTGGCAACTTTGCGTGCAGATATCACCTTATTGGAAACTTATCGACCTTCACTATATACCTTAGCATGCTCCACCCACATTTTGGGCAGCCAAAACGATCCGGTGACGACTTTATCCGGACTGCAAAGCTGGATTGGATTGAGTAAAGGGCGTTTTTGTCTAAGTTTACATGAGGGCAGTCACTATTTGGTAAAAGAAAACCCAACACCCATCATCGACGCGATAAAAGCGCAAATGCACTAGGAGAAATATAGCATGAATACTCAAATCAGGCCCTGGTTTAATATATTTGGTGGTAAATATACGGGCGGTGAACCCAATTTTTACGCAACAGAGCAATACCCTTGGGTGACGGTGATCGAGGAAAACTGGGAAGTGATCCGTGATGAGTTGACCGCATTGGTGGCGGAAAAGCCAGAACGTTTGCAGCCCTATTACATTAATAAATCTATGTCTTTTCCTCCGAATCATTGGAAAACCATGGGGCTCTACTTCTGGCGTATTAAAATGCATAGAAATTGCAGGCGTTGTCCCAAAACCATGGCGATCTTGGACCGTATTCCCAATTTAACAGCCGCATCGCTCAGTATTTTGGAGCCAAACTCTAATATTAATCCACACCAAGGGGATACCGACGCCGTGATCAGAGGGCATTTGGGGTTGAGTATACCAGCTGAAATTCCTGCTGCTGGTTTTCAGGTAGGCAAAGAGATAAAAAGTTGGGAAAACGGTAAAGTACTATTATTTTGTGATGCGCATTCTCACACAGCGTGGAACAATACAGAACAACGTCGCCTGGTGATGATTTTTGATGTGATGCGTGAAGAATTTGCCCATAAAAAAGATTCCGTATGTGCTCATGTCTTAGCCGATGCTGTATTACAAATGATGTACCAATCAATGCCGGTTTTACATAAGTTGTCAGGACGATTCAAGCGGGTTTGTTATAAGCTGTTAAAAGGTGCTATTCGGGTTATATTGCCGATACAGCGACGATTGCCCTATTGAATATACCTATTCCACCTCCTTTTAATAGAAGCCTCCTTTTAATAGAGGCCTCGTTTTTTAGGGGGTTACCAATATGCAGTAAATACTGCCCTGGAATATTAAGCTCTGGGTGTGGTTTTCTGACAATTACCATTGTGGTCTACAAATGCCACTTCGTTAGGTTGAGGGCGAGTCCATCCCATTGCTTACACAATATATGAGAAATGCATCGGTATTTCACTTTGTCTTAAAATGATAACATACGTCAAAAATAAGGATTTATTTGATGATTGATGTTATTAAATTACATAAGCAGTTTGCAAATAAGCGGGTGTTTCATAATTACACTAACCAATTTATGGAACCGAAATGTTGTATTTTGGGTGAGAATGGGTTGGGGAAAACAACCCTTTTCACTTTAATTGCAGGCTTAGATCCTTACTATACTGGAGATATTTTACTGGCGGGCAAGCGAGTAACTGCTTTACAAGATTATGTTGCTTTGGGCTGTGATAAAATCCCTTTTCCTGATTTTTTAACTGCGCGACAAATACTCTCCATGACAAGTAAAAGCTGGGTTTGTGATATGCCTTTAACACTTGCTAAAGCATTCGGTTTTGAACCATTTCTAGATACTCTCGTAAAAGATTTATCTTCAGGAAACAATAAAAAATTGCAATTGCTTAATGCGATTATGCGTAACACGCCTTACTTAATTTTAGATGAACCTAGTGCAGCACTTGATCAACACGGGGTTGAAGTATTATGTCATTGGTTGCAGTCATTTTCTGGACAGGTATTGATCAGTAGTCATGAGCCACAACCATTTCTTGATGTGGGCTTTGTCACCCAGCACTTATTCTCAACAGAGCCGGTGGCGTAGGTGAATTATTATCAATATCGTAAAAAAGCCTTTGAGTACGCACTAAAGGAGCTATTAAGGCAGCTCAGTCAATTTGCACTGATGATCTCAACATTGTTTTATATTTTTCTCCCAGGCTTGGTTGCAGGCTTATTTTTAGGTTTAGGCAAAGTTGTACAAAGTGACAGTGTAGAGACCGCAAACCAAATGATGGTGGCTTACTTGTTGATGCAAACTCTCCTCCTATTTGTATTAAAGCCTGTGATCTTAGATACGCCTCATAGATTGTTTCACTTTTCTTTACACAGTGGTCGATTAAAGCATTTAGTAGCTGATTTTACATTGCTGCTAGTAAGCCACATTTTGCTTTGGCTGTCCTTAGTTTTAGCTTTTGCCATGGGGTGGGACAAATTGATGAGGGCGCCACACTTTGTTGCGTTTATTGTGACTCAGTTAAGTTTGGCTGTTGTACTATTATATCGCCCTCAGGCTGTAGTATGGGCATTAGGCATTGCAGTAGTATTGTTAGTGCTTGGGTTATCGAACATAAGCTACTTGGTTGTATTTAATGCCATCGTGCTCGTTGCGTGTTGGTTTAAGCCTTTGAAGTTTGTATATGTACCTTCACAGCTAAATGTGTGGTCATTTTGGCTTGTTTATGGGCTTAATAATACATGGTCATTGATTTGGCGTATGGTGATCGGTTTACTATTTACTTTGGGAGTTGCTATCATAGGCAAAGAGCGCCCCGAGCTACTACATTGGTATGCACCTATGGTTGCGCTGATTGTGCTTCTTTTATGGGCCTCGATGTGTATAAAAACCACTAAACTAGTCCAAGAACATAGATTGTTTTGGCTCAGTTTAAAACAACAACAAGCTATTGTAGTCACGCTTCATGCCATGGTTTTTATTCTATATTTATTATCTTGGTGCTTAATTGTATTTGTGTTGGACTTTGATATATTTATGTTGCTAACTTTGTTGTTCATGCCTTTGCTACAGTGGTGTGCTGCAAGGCGGCCAAAGAGTTTGGCGGTATGCTGGGCAAGTGTAAGTGTGCTAATTTATATGATAAAAATATTAGTTTGAAGTTATGAAAAAGCCAGCTAATTAGCTGGCTTTGATTCATTTTAGAAATGCAGTAAATTTAGGCGGCACTGGCACCTTGTGTATTAGGTTTAGCACCTTGACCTGCGGTGAGTTCACTGGGATCAAAGTCATCAACATTAATGACGGCTAAACGTTTGGCTTCTACAGCGCTCAGTTTGTCTGCTTCATCTTCATTCAAAGCCCCCAAATCTAAGCCCATTTGTGCCACCTTATCTAGCTGAGTAAATGGTAGCTTTGTACCTTTAGCACGGCATACTTTGTCAAATAATGGTTCAATTTCTAAGATATCGCGCAGAGTTTGCTCTTGTTTACCTAGGATGTTTAGTGGCTCATCTTTTAGGTAAATATGTGCAGCCAACCGCTCGCGAGAGGCATTTGGCGTCTGCAGTATGTGTGCAATCTTGTGCTCAAGCTTATCAGTCGGTTTACGTACAGGGCGACCAAATGGGAAAAGCAATACTTTTAATAACCCACGAAGTACTGCAGAAGGCATATTATTAATTAAGTCAGCCAAGGCGCGTTGACAAAGGTATAAATGCTCTTGGCAACTCCACTGTACAAATGGTAAGTCTTCTTTCTTACGGCCTTCATCGTTATAGCGTTTCAGTGTTGCTGATACTAAATACAAGTAACTTAACAAGTCACCTAAGCGTGCAGATATGCGCTCTTTACGTTTTAATGAGCCACCAAAGACTGCCATACAGATATCTGACATGAGGGCTAATGATGCACTGTATCGGCTAGCATTGCGATAGAATACTGCCGTTTCGTCGTCGTATGGTACTTTTGTAAAACGTGCACCTGTTAAGGCTAACCATTTAGTTCTTACCAGATTTGAAATGGTAAAACCAATGTGGCCCATTAGTGACGTATCAAAGCTCTCTAGAGCGGCTTGCTTGTCTTCCATGCTCACTGCATTAAGCTCAGCGAGTACAAATGGATGGCATCGAATCGCCCCTTGACCGTAGATAATCATATTACGGGTTAAAATGTTTGCACCTTCAACAGTAATGGCGATAGGTGCACCTTGATAACCTCTACCCAGATAATTATTTGGGCCCAAACAAATACCCTTACCACCGTGAATATCCATGGCATGCATAGTAGATGTACGCATTTGTTCAGTTAGGTGATATTTTAAAATAGCTGAAACCACTGATGGCTTTTCGCCTGCATCAACTGCACCAGTTGACATGCTTACTGCTGCATCGGTGCTGTATGCATAACCACCAAGTTTAGCAAGTGATTCCTCAATACCTTCCATTTTACCGATTGGTAATTTGAATTGACGACGAATTCTACTATAAGCGCCACTCGCAAGAGCCAATGATTTTATACCACCAGTCGAATTTGAAGGAAGCGTGATCACTCGCCCTACAGACAAACATTCAACGAGCATCCGCCAACCTTGTCCGGCCATTGCTGGTCCACCAATAATGTAATCGATAGGAACAAAAATATCTTCGCCTTGAGTAGGACCGTTTTGAAATGGCACATTCAGTGGGAAATGGCGGCGGCCAATTTTGACGCCTGGTGTATTGGTTGGGATCAAAGCACAAGTGATACCGGGTTCTTTGTCTTCGCTTAGTAAACCATCAGGGTCGCGTAGTTTAAACGCTAAACCAAGGACTGTTGCCACAGGCGCTAACGTGATGTAACGCTTATTCCAAGTAAGGCGAATCCCCAATGTTTCTTTACCTTCCCATTCGCCTTTGCAGACAATACCAAAGTCAGGGATCGCTGATGCATCAGAACCTGCTTCAGGAGAGGTTAGTGCAAAACAGGGGATCTCTTGACCTGTGGCTAATCTAGGTAGGTAATGTTCTTTTTGATCTTCAGTACCGTAGTGCTGAAGTAACTCGCCAGGACCGAGCGAGTTTGGTACGCCAACAATAGATGATAGTAAAGTTGATTTACTGGTCAGCTTTTGCAATACACAAGATTGTGCATAGGCCGAAAACTCAAGACCGCCATATTGTTTTTTAATGATCATGGCAAAGAATTTATTATCTTTTAGGTACTGCCATACATCTTCAGGGAGGTCGGTTAGTTCATGAGTTGCTTTCCAATCGTCTAGCATGGCGCATACTTCTTCAACTGGGCCATCTAAAAATGCCTGCTCCTCAATTGTTAAGCGAGATTGTGGGTATTGGTGAAGCTTTTTCCAATCAGGGTTACCACAAAAAAGGTCGGCTTCCCACCAAGTAGTGCCAGCAGCAATAGCCGATTTCTCAGTATCTGACATGGTTGGCGTTACTTTTTTAAACGCTTTGAAAAGAGGTGCAACAATATATTGTTGACGAATATTAGTGAGTGATAGAGGCACCACAATGGCTAAAAAGAGTAACCATGAGAATGCGCCAAATGCACCAAAAAAGGTACCAATGAGTAGTGTAATTGTAGCAACACCTACTGAGGTGTTCCAGCTTGCTCTGTGATAGCTTGCAATGCTAACAAGCGCTATCAAAGTTAAAGTGAATATGAGTGTCATGTTGTTCTTCCTTATAAGAGGTCTGACCACCTTGGCTAGACTAGCCTTTACGGCGAATCATTTCAAGAGAAAAAACGCTTCATTTACTGTAGTTAATACAAGCAATATTCGCTTACTTTAAATATAAATTTGGTATAGCCCTGTCAGTACGCTTTGTAGCGACTAATTGCCAAGGTGTTTTTAAGATGTAAATTTAAAAAGTAATTAACCCGTAAAAAAGATTGATTTTTGAGCTTTCACGCCTATTGTTTTAGAAGATTAATTAAGGAAGGAACCTTAAATGATTAGTTCAATTTTTGTGGTATCAATTTCTTTATTTGCAACATGGATGTCGGTGAATCTTTATACTCCTGCCATTTTCTTCAACTTATTTTGCTGTTTAATCAGTGCTTGGTATGGTTATCACGGACACTTAAATATGGCTCTGGCACTGGCTTTTTTTAATGTTTTGGCAGTGTTAATGAGTCCCTTACTTGTGTTGCCAGAACAAAAAACCACGACTTTAATGGTTTTGTTGTTACTAATCGCTATGTTTTCGGGTATTGCGGCTGGTGTTCATAAGATAAAAACTAAGAGTGGCTAGGGGTAGAGGTATTTCATTACAATATCACGAAATTCGCATTTTACATTAGCTTGGGTATACAATATCGCTCTCGTGCACAGTTTGGAATTTTAAATGAAGATCCTCGCAGATCAAAATATGCCTTTGGTAGAAGAGTTTTTTTCTGATTTAGGTGAAGTTAAGCGTTTTGATGGTCGCAACTTACAGGCATCGTCATTGCAGGATGTGGACGCGTTACTTATTCGTTCTGTGACTAAAGTGAATGCGCCCTTGTTGTCACAGGCAAATAAGTTGCAGTTTGTTGGTACTGCAACGATTGGTATTGATCATGTTGATACGCATCTACTTGCACAACAAGACATCGCTTTTACAAATGCTCCGGGGTGTAATGCAGTTGCAGTAGCGGAATATGTTATTAGTGCTTTATATGCGTATGCCCAAGAAACTGATACCTGTTTACAAGGTAAAACCTTGGGGATTGTAGGCGTTGGAAGTATTGGTAAGTGCCTTCAGCACAAGCTCGCCGATACTGGTATCAAATTATTAATGTGTGATCCATTGCGTTTTAAGCAAGGGGATTTAGACGAGCATATAGATATTGATGCTGTTTTGGAACAAGCTGATATCGTGACATTTCATGTGCCATTGATTAAAGAGGGGGCAGATAAGACTTTTCATTTAATGGATGCGAATCGTATCAGTAAGTTAAAAGAAAATATGCTACTTATCAATGCTAGTCGCGGTGATGTGATAGATAATCAAGCTTTGCTAAAATTACTTCAAAGTGGGCAAAGGTTAGAACTTATACTAGATGTATGGGAGAATGAACCCAATATTCTTACTGCGCTTTTACCATACACTCGGTTTGCGAGTGTCCATATCGCAGGACATAGCCTTGAAGGTAAAGCGCGCGGCACACAAATGCTGTATGACGGTCTGTGCGAACGATTAGGCGTATGTGCTAACAAACAGCTTGAAGCATTTTTACCTGTCCCAGCGCTGACTAAATGTAGAACAGAAAAAACCCTAACAGAACAAGACTTAGGGCGTTTAGTACATCTAGTCTATGATATTCGCAGAGATGATGGTTTAATGCGAGCCAATTTAACAAGTCATGGTTTTGACAGTCTGCGTAAAAACTACCCCCCAAGACGTGAATTTAGTACACTCAACATTGATAACATGAGTGTGCATGGGGACGTATTAGCAACGTTAGGTTTTAATGTAATTGAAAAGAATGAGGGTTGATATGTCGCAAAAGTTTAATGTGGCGGTATTAGGGGCTACGGGCCTCGTAGGTAAACAAATTATAGACACATTAGAAGAACGCAAATTTCCGGTTGATCAGTTATTTGCATTGGCTAGTAGTCGCAGTGCTGGCGAAGAACTCGATTTTCGTGGTGAGAAAATTGAAGTACTCGATGTTGAACAGTTTGATTTTTCTCAGGCACACATAGGGTTATTTTCAGCAGGTGGTAGTGTTTCAGAAAAGTATGCTCCGATCGCTGCGGAAGCTGGATGCGTGGTAATTGATAACACATCACATTTTAGATACGATTATGACGTACCACTGGTCGTGCCTGAAGTTAACCCTGCTAGTTTGGCTGATTTTCGTAATCGTAACATCATTGCAAACCCAAACTGCTCGACAATTCAAATGCTGGTTGCGTTAAAACCAATTTATGATGCTTATGGCATTGACCGTATTAATGTTTCAACATACCAAGCTGTATCTGGAGCGGGTAAAGAGGCGGTTGATGAACTTGCTAAACAGACTGCTAATTTGATGAATGCAAGGCCAGTTGATAGTCAAGTTTTTACTAAACAAATCGCCTTTAATGTCATTCCTCAAATTGATGTATTTCAAGATAATGGCTATACCAAAGAAGAAATGAAGATGGTGTGGGAAACACATAAAATTTTAGGTGATAGTAGTGTAATGGTAAACCCTACAGCGGTGAGAGTACCTGTCTTTTTTGGGCATGCTGAAGCAATACACCTAGAAACGAGAATGCCGTACGATATTGAGCACGTAAAGCAGCTGTTAAGTGACGCGCCAGGTGTTGAACTAATAACAGATGAGCAGGATTACCCAACACCAGTGAGTGATGCAAGCGGTAATGACACTGTGTATGTTGGTCGTGTTCGACAAGATATTTCTCACCCACTTGGCCTAAACCTTTGGGTTGTTTCTGATAATACTCGAAAGGGAGCGGCAACTAATAGCGTGCAGATAGCAGAAGAGCTCGTAGCGAACTACCTATAATTATAATACATTAATAATGTGCTGCTTTATGGCAGCATATTGCCTCAACTTGCCATAACAAAAGCAATAATGTCAGACGTTTGACTTATCAATTTAGCTATAACTAAAGTTAACTCATCATAAACTATTATAAGCATGTTAATTTTCAATGCGTTGCAATGGATATTCCAAGGTAACTGGTTTATAGTTTGAACTTGGAATAGAGCTTGCAGTAGCAATCATTAGCAACATTTTGATGTTTAGCAAAAAATAATGTTGAACATAGTACTGAAAGGACCAACATGCGCGGTTTTGTCGTTTTTTGTATCTTTGTCTTCACATTGATCACATTGCCAGTCAACAGCTTAGAAGAGCCCCAAATTAAAGGGCCAAAAGGAGTTGATTATGGTCAGCAAGGTAGATCAATTGGGCCAATTAAACCCTCTGATACGCTTTGGCGTATTGCTCAAAAAATTAGACCTGATGACTCAGTGAGTATTTATCAGGTGATGAGCGCGCTTTATCGAAAAAATCCTCAAGCATTTTTAGACCAAAACCTCAATCATATGCGTGATGGCGCCTACTTGAAAATTCCTACGATGGGAGAGATTCGCAAAGAAAACCCTAACTTTGCACGACAGCGTTCTGATCAAGATGATGCTTTGTGGGAACTGAAAAAAAGCGGAATGCTTGATAATCAGACAATAGAACAGGCTCAGAAGAAAGTCACCCAAGCGCGTAAAATTGATGTTGAAGAGGCACAAGATGCATTAACTAAGCAACTAAAATCAATTCAGTTGGAGCAAGACTCGAGACTTATGGACTTACAATCACAGTTTCGCAGCTCAGTAAAAAATGTTGAAGAAATCCTAGTCGAAAATGATAAATTAAAGAAACAACTAGGTAGTATCTCAAAAGAATTGCAAAATGTGCGTGAACAGTTGGGAAAAGATAGCGAAATTCAACAACAGTTACAGTCAGTATTAAACTTGCAAACGGCCCTCATTGAGCGTCAAGAAGCGCAAAAAAAACAATCACAAAGCAGCTTTAATTTTAGCTCTGCTCTAAGTAATCCAATTGTACTGGTGTTGTTGGCAACATTGCCTGCTTTGCTGGCAATTGGTGCTGGAATTTTCTTTTTGAGAAAACGCAAGCAAACACAAGATAGTGTTGATGATGAAGACGACTTTTTACCCCAAGCACCTGCTGCAGCTAGCGACCCTCTGGATTTAGGTATGCCCACTGCAGCAGTGGATACGGAGGTTGAGGATAGCGTTCAATTAGATGACGACATCTTGCCAGAAGACGATGATATTATGTTTGATTCATTGGAAGAGGATGCCTTTGATGAGGGGAGTGGGGAGCTTGACCAAGACGAGTTAGATAGCTTGCTCAACGATGATATCGTATTTGATGATGAAACAGCTGAAACTGCTACTCCTGAAGACTTAGATGATTTCTTGCAGCAAAATTTTGATGAACAAGACACGGAAGCCGGTGATACGGTGTCATTGGATTTAGATGGAGATACAGGTGAATTACTGAGTTCTTCAGAAATAGATGACATGCTTAATGCAGAATCAGAACTCAATGAAGAGGAACTAGATGTTAGCGATGATGCACTTGCTGCATTAAGTGAAGAGTTAGCTGATGATCAGCAAGATATCGATGAGCTTGTTCAAAGTGAGAGTGGAGATGACTTTGATATCGATGATTTAATCGATGAAGCCTCCGAACAAGATTCTGATCTAGATGCAGAGCTGGACCCTGATGACATTGATAGTTTGCTCGATGGTGAGCAAAGCAAAGAGGGGGTTGAGCTTGAAGAGGAAGCCGATGATGACTTTGATATCGATGATTTAATCGATGAAGCCTCCGAACAAGATTCTGATCTAGATGCAGAGCTGGACCCCGATGATATTGATCTTGATGACATTGACAGTTTACTCGATGAAGCAGAGCAAGCGGCAGGATCAGAAGCTAGTACTATTGATGAAAATGCTTTGAATATTGAGGGTGAACAAGATTCTGATCTAGATCTTGATGACATCGACAGTTTACTTTATGAAGCAGATCAAGCACCTGAGACAGAGCAAGCGTCTGAGGCAGAGCAAGCACCTGAGACAGAGCAAGCGTCTGAGGCAGAGCAAGCACCTGAGACAGAGCAAGCACCTGAGACAGAGCAAGCGTCTGAGCCAGAACCTGAAATAGAGCCAGAGCCTGAAATAGAGCCAGAACCTGAAATAGAACCAGAATCTGAAATAGAACCAGAATCTGAAATAGAACCAGAATCTGAAATAGAACCAGAACCTGAAATAGAACCAGAATCTGAAATAGAACCAGAATCTGAAATCGAGCCAGAATCTGAAATAG
>NZ_CAMAPC010000025.1 GCF_945859825.1 Pseudoalteromonas holothuriae | reverse complement strand
AGAAGTGAAACGAAACAGCGTCGATGATAGTGTGGCTTTGCCATGTGAAAGTAGAACATCGCCAGGATTTAATTAAGAGAAAGCCCGATTCGAAAGAGTCGGGCTTTTTTGTTGTGTGTGCTAAATCGTCTCGTACAGTGCAGAGGGTATAGGCATTGATAAAGAGACGAATTAGCGCAAGGTGAAGTGAGCAAGCTTCACAGTCGTTAGTCTGATATTCCCTCAGCGATTGTTAAAATAACTCATTGCACCTTGCGCAAATGGAATGTAAGCGCTGCGCGCTTTGTCATTAGACATTTGCACTATATGCACCTTGCGTAAAAAGAGCGTATTCGCTTCGCTCATGTCGCTAACCTTTTACACTTACTTCACCTTGCGCAAAGGAAACGCACTCACTGCGTTCGCCATCGTTAACCCTTTTCACGATAAGTCCCTCGGCAACAGCTAAACCTGCTCATTTCACCTTGCGTAAAAAGAGTGTATTCGCGTCGCTCATGTCGCTAACCTTTTACACTTATTCCACCTTGCGCAAATGGAATGTAAGCGCTGCGCGCTTTGTCATTAGACATTTGCACCTTGTGCAAATGGAATGAAATACCAACTTTATTAAAACATTGATCATTCTAGCTAGTTAATTCTTCGCCGTAAGCATTTTGAATAAAGCACTATTTACTAGCATTCATTTGTTCAATGAATTTATTTGAGTCGGCTATAGAGCGATTCATATCATCAATTAGAGACTTAATATCAGTTTGCAAGCTTTTAAACTCACCACGAATGGCTACAATCGCCTGAGCATTCAAATTATGTTTAAGGTATAAAACATTGTCTTTTAAAGAAGCCAAGACAGGTTGCATTTTTTGTTCACTACTGCGCATAGAGCGAAGTAATCGATCAAACTGACGTTGTGTCTGAGTTAGCTTTTTTTCACTTTCACGTTTAAGGTTGGCGCTTGAATATTGTGCAAGTTCATCTTGCCACTCATCAAAAAGTGCTTGGGCAACATCTTCAACCTTATTGATATTTACACTTACCTCTTCTGCTGAAGCGAGGCTTGATTCGTAATCGCTATTTAGCTGTTCATATGCGGATTGTAACTCCCCACCATCAAAGTTAATCAATGTACTAAGCCGCTCTAAAGCGGATTGAAACTCTTGTTGAGATTCTTCTTGAGACTCTTTGGTGGCCTCGACTCTATCAACAAGTATTTCACGTTTATGAATGCCGACTTTTTCCATGGCAGAGTAATAAGCAGTTTGGCATCCTGAAAGTGCTATAATAAGTGCTGTAGCTAGTGTAATTCGTTTCATATTGAGTCTATTTGCTATCTATCATGCTGTAAATTATGTAACCGATTGCTATGATGTGCAAAGTGTTTTTCGATATTAAACTATTATGAATGTTAACTTCCCAGCTTTAGCTGATAAAACTAAGCAAATTATAATGATGCAACCAAAGTGGTGGCGTTATTATTTTGCGCGTTGTATTGAAGATCAAATAACGATTAATGCAGGGTATTTAGCATATGTAACGCTGCTATCTTTGGTGCCGTTGATAGCGGTGGGTGTAGCTATATTCTCTGCATTTCCTGGGTTTGAAGATACTCGTTTGGCGATTGAAAACTTTATTTTCAATAACTTTGTACCGACATCAACAGATAGTATTAAGTCGCATATGAGTGCTTTCACGGGAAATGCTAACCAAATGACCGCTGTTGGTATAGGTTTTCTAGCTGGTATTGCTCTTTTACTGATACGCAATGTTGATGCGGCGCTAAATAGAATTTGGCGTATTCAAAAGAAGCGACCTTTAATGATTTCGTTTGCGATTTATTGGATGGTGTTAACGCTGGGACCTGTATTATTAGGCGCTAGCATTGGTGTGACCTCTTATATAGTTTCGTTGGTCTCTTTTGCTGATCAGGGGATCCCGGGGTTTAGTGGTTTTTTGCTGAAACTTTTGCCTTATGCTATTTCTATGATTGGTTTTATTATGCTCTATACTCTAGTGCCTAATACTCGTGTGTCATTTCGTGCTGCGGTACCTGGGGCGTTGTTTGCTGCAATGCTATTTGAATTATCCAAAAAAGGATTTGCAGCCTATATTAGTCACTTTCCGTCTTACGAGGTGATCTACGGTGCGTTAGCAACCGTTCCAATTTTGTTTGTCTGGGTTTACTTATCATGGATAGTTGTTCTTTTGGGTGCTGAATTTACAGTTTGTTTAGGTGAGCATGTACCTTGGTTTGCTGATAATGATAAGCAAGATGAGAGGGAACTACCGTAAGTTAAAGAGGTACTTTGATGGCACAAGGTTATAGAGTGGGTGACATGTTACGTAACTTTCATTTTGCTGTAGGTGAAGGTCATCAAATTTATGTTGAAGAGTATGGGAAAGCTGATGGGTTACCTGTATTGATCAGTCATGGTGGACCAGGGAGTGGGCTCAGCGTAGACACTACGCAGTACTTCAACCCCAAGCGCTACCGTATTATTTTATTCAGTCAGCGCGGATGTGGTGGCTCAACTCCATTAATATTAGATAACAATACGCCTAAGCACCTAATCCAAGATATTAATAACTTATTAGATCACCTCGAAATTAAACAAGCTGTGTTCGCGGGTGGTTCTTGGGGGGCAACACTAAGTTTGTTATTCGCACACACTTATCCTGAGCGTATTAAAGGTCTTATTTTGTGGGCGAGCTTTTTAGCAACACCTGAGGACTTGCACTGGTTATATTCCAAAAATGGCGCGGGTGCCCAGTTTTATCCAGAAAGCTATGAAGAGTTCAGTCAAGGTTTTAGTTGTATGCAGGATATACTGGCTTATTATCAAAATGCGTTATCCAGCGAAGATGAATTATTACAACACAAAGCGGCACTTCATTGGCATAGCTGGGATAGGCAAGTTACTTTGGCTGCTGCGATGAGTCGTTATCACTTGGAGCAAGTTAGCTGTATCACACAACAGGCAAAGATTATGTGTCATTATTTTAGCCCAAAAGTATTTGAGCAGCTCAAAGGGTTAGATACTGCACCTAAAAATTTTCAAAAAATACCCATTTGGTTTATTCATGGCAGGCATGACCTTGTTTGCCGATTTGCACCGGTACAGCGTTTGGCTAAAGCGTTAGATGCTCAGTTGTACATTTTGGATGGCATAGGGCACAGCGGTGCAAATGAAGCATATTTTGAGGCGATTCGTCGAGCAGCAGACTTATTAGCATGTAAATTACACACATAGTTAAGCAAAAGGTAGGTAGAACATGGTATATCATTCGCTTATAGTTATATTCTTGTGCATCGATTAAATAGGGGGAGAAGTGCAGGGTCTTATACAAAGAGTGTCTCAAGCCAAAGTCGAAGTGGATAGTCACGTAGTTGGTGAGATAGGCACGGGTATACTGGTTTTGTTAGGCGTGGAAAAAAATGACGAAATAAGTCACGTAACAAAGTTACTGCATAAAATAAGTAATTATCGTATTTTTACTGATGCTGATGGCAAGATGAATCTAAGCCTGAAAGATATATCAGGGCAATTATTAGTCGTGTCACAATTTACTTTGGCTGCGAATACAAACAAGGGAATGAGACCTAGCTTTTCTTCAGCGGCAACGCCAGAACAAGCTAAAGCGCTTTATGAGTTATTTATTGAGCAAGCAAGAGCATCTGGTATACAAGTTGCCACTGGCCAATTTGCAGCAGATATGCAAGTCACATTATGTAATGATGGACCTGTTACATTTAATCTATACGTCTAACGTCTAACGTCTAACGTCTAACGTCTAACGTCTAACGTCTAACGTCTAACGTCTAACGTCTAACGTCTAACGTCTAACGTCTAACGTCTAACGTCTAACGTCTAACGTCTAACGTTTAACGTCTAACGGCAATAATATGGTTGGCGTAATCAGATAGGGTTACGATATGAGGCTTTTTTCCAAAGTTAGTAATAAGTAGATGTTCTAAATGTTTTCTTTGTGAGTGATGCTCACAAAGAAAGTTGATGAATAACCAGCCTTTAGGGTTAAGCGCGGCTCGCAACAGTTGATAAAATGGGTGTTGGAATAAGAACAAAGGGGCGCGCATTTCACTGAATAAGTCTAAAATGATCCAATCATATTTTTGTCCTTCACTTAACGCTGAATCTGCGCTCATACAGGCAACGTGACAAGCTTTTTTCGTGCTAAAGTACTTTTTATAGCAGTGCACAATGTCTGGGTTGTTATCGACCGAAAATACATGACAATCGGTGTACATGGCCTGTAGATAATCTCTGATTGCACCACCTCCTAGTCCTAACTCTAATACACTTTTTGGCGGAGTTAGATTCTGCCAAATTTTTTCTAGGGCTTGTAAATGAGGAAAAAGAAAGTGTTCTGGATGTTCTCTTGCCACTACAGATTGTAAAGTGTCATTGATCAACAACCAGCGCAAGGTTTTATCCTGTCTGACTTGAATACTAATATCGCCTTGTTTATGCCAATAAAGTAGGTGTCCTAATTTATGGCTTTGTTGCACAAATTGATTGGCGATTGTGCCTTTGGTAGTTACAAAATCATACATAGTTAAATGAGCATAGCTTAAGGCTTCGATAATACACATTTTGTGCGATATTTTTTACGAAATACATGAAACTTCTACTAATCGAGTATGTTCAGTTCTTACGATTTCGAGTATGGTTTATCGCACATCGGCAAGAAAAATGAAGAACAGGAGTATATATGTTTAAGGTTAGCTCACCCCAAAGTAGTGAAGACTGGCAAGCTTACTATCAATTACGCTGGCAGGTATTACGTGCCCCTTGGGGGCAACCAAGAGGTTCGGAGCAGGACGATTTAGAGCAAGAATCTGAGCACTTATACATTAAAAATAATGAAGAGCAAGTATTAGCTGTCGCGCGATTGCATTTTAATAACCAACAGCAAGCACAAGTCCGTTATATGGCTGTATCAGAGGAACATAGAGGACACCATTTGGGTAGTCGTTTATTACATGAGCTTGAGAAAAGTGCTTGGCGGCAAAGTGCTGATGAGTTGGTGTTATTTGCTAGAGAGCGGGCACTCGCTTTTTATGAACGCCATGGATATCAAATGGTAGAGAAAGCACACCTTGCCTACAATGACATTCAGCACTGGAAAATGGTTAAGCAAAAACCCACAGAGCCTGGTTGGTTTCGCCATCCTGATTGGACGCAAGTTTTACAAGATACTTGGCGTGAATCAATCCCCATTAGTGATGCGATGGGTATTAAAGTAGATAGCTACACCGACTGGCAATTTTCAACGCGTGCTGATTTGAAAGCGAACCTTAACCTTCATAGCTCAATGTTTGCTGGCTCAATTTATAGTATGGCGACTCTCACAGGTTGGGGGGCAACTTATTTGGCGATGAAAGAGCTAAATATAGAAGGAGATATTGTATTAGCAGATGCCAATATTAAGTACCTTAAACCTTTGACGGCAGCGCCGAATGCGACAGTATCATTATCCGAGTGTGAAGGTAACCTTGATACGTTAGCAGATGAGTCTAAGGTAAAATATGTTGTGCCAGTTAACGTATATGATGGTGATGTATTGGTTGCAAAATTTGAAGGCACGTTTGTAGTTATAAAATAAATACGTTAAGTTGCATTGGTTTTTTATGTTGCACTAGTAGGTTTTTATTTACGAAAGCCTACTTATAACGTTTATTTACGTAAGTATTGCCCTGGAGTACAATCAAACACCTTCTTAAAGGCAGTATTAAAAGCTGAGCTTGATTCAAACCCCAGTTGCTCCGCGATAAGTTGTTGACTGTAACCCGCTTCTATCATCTCTACCGCTCTTAATCCTCGCAGTTTTTGTTTCCATTGGCTGAAGTTCATTGTAAAGCTTTTGTGAAACAGCCTGTTAAGGGTTCTGGTTGACGCGCCAACCTCTTCACCCCATTGCTGTAGTGTTTTATTACATCCGGGGTTAGCATGAAGCTCACTGATTATGGGCAATAATCTAGGGTCTTGAGCTGTTGGCATAAAAAAGGCGCTAGTTGGAGCTGATTCGAGCCTGTCTATAAAGACATCAATAAAACGCAGCTTTTTTTCATCGAGAGTATAGTTAGGATCCCATTGACATATTTCTAAAATGATAGATTTTAGTAACTCATCTACGTGCAATAGCTTGGCATCACGACCTAAAACGTCAATATAGTCACCATCAATATAAACACTACGAAAATGTCCGCCATAACGGCAAAATGTTTCATGAGGTAAATTAGGGGGGAGCCAAAGAGCTTGATCGGGTGGAATAACAAAATTCCCAGCAGGGGTGTTAATTGTCATTACACCATTGCTGGTGTAAGCAAGTTGCCCCCAAGTATGTTGATGTGTTTGTACATGTTGCCAAGGCGGCATAGTGGTTGCTCTTGGGTAAACAGGCTTACCTAAGTGGGTTAGGTTAAATCGTGTTTGACTGCTCACCCAGCCTAAACTTGTCTGGTTTGATAAACTTTCTGTCATGGTGTTGTATTTTGGTCATTTAAAATTGAGCATACAATGAGCATGAAATTTAATCAACGTGCTTTTAGGAGAGGCAATGGAACATGTACCTGCTCAAAAATGGAAAACACCATTTGGCTTTTTAGCGCTGGCAACAATTGTGATGGCGGTGACGTTTGCTGCATGGACAGCCTTGTTAAACAACTTTGCGATAGAGGCTGCGAACTTTAATGGTGCGAACATGGGTATGCTGCAATCTTTGCGAGAAATTCCTGGCTTTTTAGCGTTTACTGCCGTGTTTGTGCTCTTGGTTTTGAAAGAACAGACCTTTGCGCTAATCAGCTTATGTTTATTATCGATAGGGGTTGCTGTGACCGGTTTTTTCCCGACTATTTATGGCCTTTATGCGACCACGGTATTAATGTCTGTTGGTTTTCACTATTTTGAGACACTAAATCAATCACTCAGTCTTCAGTGGTTCAGCAAAGACGAAGCTGCGCAGAAGTTAGGGCAATTGATGTCGATAAAGTCTATGGCGTCATTAGTTACATTTGCAATGATCTGGTTATTCGTGAGTTTTTTACAGGTTGGGTACGTATGGCTGTATTTATTACTCGGTGGTATAGGACTAATTCTTACATTATTTATGATAAATGCATTTCCACATTTTCAGGCACATAGTATCCAGAATAAAAAACTCATTTTGCGTAAGGAATATAGCCTGTATTACCTATTAGTGTTTTTCTCTGGTGCGCGCCGACAAATATTTATGGTGTTTGCTGGTTTTTTGATGGTTGAGAAGTTTGGTTTTGATGTCGCTCAGATCACCGCATTGTATATGCTAAATCATGTGATAAATATCTTTGCGGCCCCCATGATTGGTAAAATGATAGCCAAGATGGGTGAACAAAAGGCACTAACGATAGAATATACGGGTTTAATACTGGTATTTACTGGTTATGCATTGGTTGAATCTGCAGACTTTGCCGCGGTGTTATATGTTGTTGATCACTTATTTTTTGCGATGGCAATTGCGCTTAAAACATATTTTCAAAAAATAGCGAGGCCAGAAGATATTGCTTCAACTGCAGGGGTAAGTTTTACTATTAATCACATCGCTGCCGTTGTCATTCCGGCTAGTTTTGGAGTTGTTTGGTTATATGATAACTCATTGGTATTTTACTTTGGAGCCGGTTTAGCTGTCTGCTCTTTAATTTTAAGCCAGTTTATCGGGTGGCACCTACAACGTCGTCAGGCACAATTATCGAGTTCACTATAAAGAGAGAGTTGGCGTATTAAAAGTGGTATTTCGATACTTCTTTTAATACATTACGGTGCCAGTTTTATATTACGTTAGGTGCTAAGTTTTTGAAATTATATATTTTTTAGGTTATTAGATGAGGCGGTTCTTTATTGATAAAGGACCGACAAATAGCGGGTATCAGTGTTTTAAACACACACTAGTAAGGATTAGTTAATGCAATTTAATACGCAGCGGTTAGTCATAAGACGTGTGACGCCTGATGACATCCAAGCATGTTTTGAACATCGCAGTTGTACTACCACGTCTCGTTATATTGGTGAGCCTTTGACTTTAGATCAAGCCAAAGCACGTTTATTAGAAGGGTGTGAACCTTGGCATGGCGAAGAGCATCAGCGTTTAGCTTTGGGAATTACACTAAATTATAGTGGTCGGTTAATTGGTGAATTGATGTTTAAATATGTAAACACAGAAAGCTTGATAGGCGAAATTGGCTATCGATTACATAAAGACTTTATCGGTCAAGGTTATGCTTTTGAGGCAGTAGATGCATTTATAACTCAGCTATTTGTGCAACAGCCGGTGATGAAAATTACGGCATTGTGTGCAACTGACAATGTTGCATCATGGAAGTTAATGGAAAAGCTAGGTATGCAACGAGAAGGGTATTTACGTAGTCACTTTAAACTAGGTAATGAGCGCGCAGATGCATATTATTATGGTTTATGCAGAGCCTAACTGCGACTAAGGCTCTGCGGATGTATAAGCGGCGGCTTAAGAGCTTCCTTTTTCATCAAACAGTGATTTTAAGCTGTCGGCAAATTGTCTGACTTTTTCTTGCATGGTTTTTTTAACGCTAATATCAACGCTGCCTAAAATCACCTTACCTTGAATATAAAGCTTAGGGCGCTGAGTATTGTAGGTATTGGATGAAAGCCCCGCTCGGTTATTACTCACTTGACCTAATATATTGGTGGTATTGGTAATCACGTCGATATTTTCAGGTACAATGATTTCATCACTGCCAAAAATGCAATTTACTTCGATCGTCACCTCTGGGTGAGTGAAAATTGCATTTCTAAAGTCCAGTTCTATGCCGCTAAAGTAGTTGTTTAAATGGATATGTTTAGGAACAATCCACTCTCCTGTGCGTTGGTCAGAACTTAAAATAGAAGTAATATTGAGAGTGTCAGGGTGCTGCTCAGATGCCGTGAACTTAGGTTGCATTCTGGCTTGCTTTTCACTGTGATAGCGAGGGTCTGACTGCAGAGGTAGGTCCGCTGCTAAAGCTTGGAGCTGCTCAGGCTCGCTTAAGCTGTATGCTTTGTCTAGTCGTCTTTCAAATGCATCAGCTGATATTTCACCATGACTGTAGTTTAAGATAAGTTGGTCTATTACTTCTTCTCTTACCGATTCTACAGGCCTGTCGTTAATTGGTACTGGCACGTTATTCTCTCTATGTCGCATTTTTATTATTTAAAATTATAAAGCAATGAGTAGGCCATTTTATTATTTCTTTTTTATCAGGTGGTTACGATTTAACAAAAATAATGTGTGGTTATAAATACGAATAATTAAGCAATTTCACTAAGTAATGTTACCAACAAAGTATTTTTTCTTGCAAAGCCTTATCCAAATCTTAGGTTAATTATAGCAGAGGGAGAGTAGGGCTACGGTGCGGCAGAAAGCATCGGCATCGTTAAGATACCGATGTTTATATGTCAATTAAAGTGCCTTGAAACGGATTGCCGTACCGCCGCTGGTGGCAAGTGTTAAAGTGAGTTTATCTTTGTTCGTAACGAGACGTTTACTGATGTTTATGTCATATGGGTTAGTTTTCCATTGTGCATTTTTACCATCTTGGTAAATTTGCGCTTCAAACTTTTGATTCGGTTCTAAAAAGTCTAATTTGACTGTGATAGTACGTGCGTGTTCATCAGTAATCGCGCCCAAATACCAATCTTTGCCAGTGTATTTACCGCGTTGCCTTTCTTTACGGGCAAATACCACATAATCCCCTACCTCACCGGATAGTGCGATACTGCTTTCCCAATCAGTCGGGACATCTTTGATAAATTTGAAGGCATCAGCTTTGGCAAGGTAGTTTTTTGGTAAATCAGCGGCCATTTGAATGGGGCTATATAGCACAACGTAAAGAGCTAGTTGTTTTGCCAGCGTGGTTTGTGGTCGATTGGTTTTATCGCCTAAGCCATTAAAGCTCATATCGAAAATACCAGGGGTAAAATCCATCGGGCCAGCTAACATGCGTGTAAATGCGAGCATTGGAGTATGTTCTGGTGGGTTGGGTGGTGTACCCCAAGCGTTAAACTCTTGTCCTCGCGCGCCTTCACGACTAAGCCAATTAGGGTAGGTACGACGTAGGCCGGTATCTTTAATTGGCTCATGGGTGTTAATGCTAATGTGATAATTGGCGGCCTGTTTTACGTTATGTAAATATTCATTCACCATAAACTGACCGTCGTGCCATTCAAAACGCGCATGGCCACGTTCATCAATGCGCTTTATATTGCCGCCATCTGCGACATAACCTGTTTTTACTTGGCGAACGCCTATCTGTTGATACAATTCAAAGGCATCTTTCATTTGCAGACGATAGTTACTTACGTTCCCAGAGGTTTCATGATGGCCAATTAGTCGTGCACCCACCTGCTTTGCGTATTCACCAATCGCTTTGATATCAAAGTCTGGGTAGTTTTGAGTGAAACTAAATACATCTCCGTTAAAAAACCAATCTCCGTCCCAACCGGTATTCCAGCCTTCAACTAATACACCATCGAAACCATGTTTGGCGGCAAAGCTTAAGTATTCTCTGGTGTGGGCGGTAGTTGCACCATGTTTTTCACCACTGCCCCACGTATTTTTACCAATGTGCATGCCCCACCAAATACCTAAATATTTACCCGGTTCAACCCAAGAAACATCGCCGAGTTTATTTGGCTCGTTAAGATTTAAGATTAAGTGAGAGTTCAATAAATCTATTGCAGCATCACCAATTTGTAAGGTGCGCCATGGAGTTTTAAATTGACCATTTGTTTTTACTCTTATCCCGTCAGACCAAGGAGTTAAATCTGCTACAAATGTGCCAGGTCGACGTTGGTTCAGTGTCATCGCAGCGTAGTCGACTAAGGCAGCTTCATGCACGCTAATATGCACACCATCTGCATTTTTTAATGTAAAAGGTGTATGTACATGAGCGGCTTTTTGCAAGGCTGTGGTGTTATAGGTGTACTCATAGCGATTCCAACCTCTGGCAGGGATCCACCATGCTGTGCTGTGTTGACTATCGACAAAATTAAATTCAGTTAACTCTTTAGTGATATATAGCGCATTACTTTGGTTGACTTCATAACGAAAGCCCAAGCCATCATTGAATACGCGTACTCTCAATAGATATGCTGATTTTTTATTATCTATATCACGAAAGCTAACCGCCAATTCATTATGATGGTCTTCAATTAAGCGCGCTTCACCCCAAGGTTGTTGCCAAGTATCTTGGTAATTGCTGGTTGTTGCTTTGGCAATTTCTAAGTTGTTTCTCATTGCAGGAGCATGTTTAAACTCAAAGCCTAATTTGGAGTTACTTAATAGTTGCTTATCGTTAAACTTAACTTGGTATTTAGGTTGAGATTGGCTATCGTCAATAGTGAACTCGATAGTGCCATCGGGAGAGCTAACAGAGTAGTTTGCCGCTTGGGTTGTTGAACAAAACAAGCTACTGCACATTACCAAAGTGCTGATTAAGCGCATAGGGTTCCCTTATTTGTGGTCATTTATGGTGTTGTATTAGCATACGGCGCACATAGGGAAACTCTGAAATTTCTGCATACGTATTCATTTTGAATACTAAAAGGCGTATCTTAGGTCTACTCTCCTAATAGCTTGGTGTGCACAATATTCAATACCATATGACACGTACGGAATACACATGAGAAAAATACTGTTTTTGTTTGGATTTGTAAGTTGTTCAAGCCCTGCACTTGAAGTAACCATAAGCGATTCTCAAGGTAAGGCAATTTCAGGAGCTGCTGTGTGGTTGGCTGGTGACCAATGGCAAGCTAGTCAATCTCAAAAAGACAAAGTGTATAGTATGGGCCAAAAAAATAGAGCATTTGTGCCACATACGTTGATCATCCCAACGAAGAGCAAAGTAGACTTCCCAAATTTTGATTCGATACTTCACCATGTGTATTCATTTTCTAAAGCTAAGTCATTCGAATTAAAGCTTTATCGTGATAAGCCTTTGGCACCTGTGCATTTTAAGGAAACAGGTGTGGTAGAGCTGGGGTGTAATATTCATGATTGGATGCTGGGGTATATCTTGATTGTCAATTCAGGGGTTTATGGTGTCAGTAATGCTCAAGGTAAGGTCAACCTTGATATTAACAGTACTCAGCTGGGTAACGCACAATTAAATGTATGGCACGAACGTTTTGAGAACCTAGATGACCCAGAAAGTATGTCATTGACTATTACCCAAGTATCTCAGTCTGTGAAATATCAAATTAAGCAGCCGTTACTCGAAAAAATGGAGTTCCTCACTGATGAAACAGATGATTACGAGTAAACAATTAAGCGCTATGCTAAGTGTGTTACTGCTAAGTCCCTATGTAGCAGCACAAGATATCTCGACGCACTTTAAAGGTGCGATTGATGTCTCTTTAACCAACCCCAGTAATATGAAAGCTTGGCATCAGCAGGGGTGGGGTATCGCAAGGTTTGATAAAGGAAGTAATCAATTAGGTGTGAGTCGTGCTGTGTTAAGTACGAGAGTCGATTTAAGTTCTGCTTGGTCGGCACATGGTGTTGCGCAGTATGTTGCGGACCCCAAGGATAAATTTGGGCTAACAGAGGCCTATGCTCAGTATCAACCATTGGCACAAGGATATCAATTTAGTGCTCGAATAGGCGGATTTTATCCAAGGATGTCGTTAGAAAATCCGGCACTTGGCTGGGCTTCTCCTTATACCTATCATTACTCAGCTTTGAATGCATGGCTGGGTGAGGAAGTGCGTACTTTTGGCGCTGAATTTGAACTTAAGCGTGCAGCAAGGCGGTTTCGCTCAAAGCATGATATCAGCATGATTGGTGCAATATTTAAAGGAAATGATCCAGCAGGCACGCTCATCGCGTGGCGCGGTTTTGTACCTCATGATAGACAAAGTGTTTTTAATGAGCGCATCGGGTTTGCTCCGCTCAAATCGCTTAGCACGCCGCAGTTACGCCTCCAAGGGCAGTATGTTGAACCATTTACTGAAATTGACGGGCGTTTTGGCTATTATACAGGGCTGCATTGGAGTTATTTAAAGCGTCATAACGTGCGACTTTATTGGTACGATAATAATGGCGATCCTAGCGCAATTAATTACGTGACCAAGCAATATGCATGGGATACCAAATTTTGGAGTTTGGCTTGGCGCGCAAAATTGAGTGCGCAATCACAGGTTATTATGCAAGCAATGTTAGGTAACACAGCGATGGGGTTAAATCGAGGGGTTGATAATGACTTTTACAGCTGGTTTGTCATGTTTAGTCATACGTTTGATGATTACCGAGTGAGTGCCAAAGCAGAGCAATCTAAAGTAATAGATAAAGATTTCTGGCAATTTGATGAAAATGCCAGCTTTACTCAAGGAGCAACTATCAACGTGCAAAAGTCGTTATCTGAAAAGTGGCAACTCGGTGCAGAGTTGCAGTTTATCGACTATGAAGCCGATGCTCGATTAGCCGTAGGTCGAACGCTTGGGTTAGATGAGCAGATATGGCGAATAACCGCACAATATCAGTTTTAAAAATAAAGCGCCAATTGGCGCTTTATTTTTTAATCAAACAAACGATTTAAGCCATTGAGTGCGGCTACTCGATATGCTTCGGCCATGGTAGGGTAGTTAAAGGTGGTGTTGACGAAATATTCAACGTTATTTCCTGGGCCTTTTTGCTCCATGATAGCTTGGCCGATATGTACAATTTCTGAAGCGCGTTCGCCAAAGCAATGTACGCCCAAAAGCTCTTTAGTTTCAACGTGAAATAGCAGCTTTAAACTACCGACCTCAGTGCCTGTGATCTGTGCCCTAGCAAGGTGTTTAAACTGCGCACGACCAACCTCATAGGGAATTTTCGCTGCAGTGAGTTGCTGTTCTGTTTTCCCTACAGAACTCATCTCAGGAATCGTATAAATGCCGGCCGGTATATCGATAATTAATTTGTCAGCACATTCGCCGTGGGCAATGGCATCGGCAGCAATACGGCCTTGATCAAACGCAGCACTTGCTAAACTCGGGTAGCCAATCACATCACCAACCGCATACACATTATCTATCTCAGTTTGGTAGTTTTCGTTTACTTTTAACTGTCCACGTCCATCTGCTTTTAAATTGATGGCTGGTAAATTAAGGCCATTGGTGTTACCTGTTCTACCATTAGCAAATAAAATGCAATCTGCTTTGACGCGTTTGCCAGATTTTAAATGTAAAATCACACCATCGTCGCGAGTTTCTACCCTTGCAAAATCTTCATTATGGCGGATCACAATGCCACTATTCCAAAAGTGATAGCTTAGCGCATCCGAAATTTCAGCATCCATAAAAGCCAATAGACGGTCACGAGTATTAATTAAATCGACTTTAGCACCTAACCCTTTGAAAATAGATGCATACTCGCAGCCAATTACACCAGCACCATAAATGAGTACGCGCTGTGGATTATGTTTTAAGCTTAAAATGGTATCGCTGTCATAAACTCTTGGGTGAGCAAAGTCTACTTCAGGTGGACGATATGGGCGTGAACCAGTGGCTATTACAATGGTGCGTGCCGTAATTAAATCTTGTGATCCATCAATGTGTTCAACTTTAATGGTGTGCTGATCAACAAAACTTGCATTACCTTGATACAAATGAATACGATTACGTTCATAAAAGCTACTACGTAAATTAGACTGCTTGGATATTACGGTACTAGCGTGATTTAGAATATCCTGAAAGGTATGACGTTGTGGCTTTTCAGCAAAGCGATATAAAGGGTTGGCTTTATATTCAATTAATCGACTGACAGAGTGACGAAGCGCTTTAGAGGGAATTGTACCCCAATGTACACAGCCCCCACCTACTGATTCTTGGCGTTCAATCACCGCTACTTTTTTGTTGCTTTTAGATAAGTTCATGGCGGCCCCTTCACCACCAGGGCCAGTACCTATAATTATTGCATCATATTGAAATGTATCTGAACCTGTCTGTGCTACGGGGGCAGGTTTATTTTTTGGCTTAGTCACGGCCTCTTCCTCATTCTATTTTGGAGGCCGCCAAATATTAGCTAAAAGACGGTTTTAGCAGCCTCGCATTTAATGCTAACCACGCCTGTTTTTGACTGTGCCAAGCTGCTTCTAATTCTTGATATTGACTCATCAATGCAGACTTATCATAGTGCTCAAGCATGGAATCTTTTTTTGCTTCAATTAATTGCTTTTGCACACAGCAAAACGTCTGAAGCTTTTTTAGAAGCAATTCATACTCTTGATGTAACAATGTAAGCTTATCTTGCGCTAAAGGCAATTTTGCGAGGCGTACTTTTGTTTTTAATAACAAAGTTTCTGCTTTTGCTTTTTCTATTCGCTCTATTGGAGTACGTTTTAGTTTTGATGCAAGCCCTAACGCTGCCAGTACTCTTATCATCCACTTAGTGGGGTCATAGTGATACCACTGAATACCATTGCGGTAGTCACTGGCAAAAATATGATGGAAATTATGGTAACCCTCACCATAGGTAAATAAGGCTAAGAAGCCATTATCCCGTGCGGTATTTTTTTCAGTGTAAGGGCGAGAGCCCCAAATATGAGCCAATGAGTTAATAAAAAACGTAAAGTGCTGGCTGAGTACTAATCTGAGCACTCCTGCCAGTAACAACATTCCTAGCACTTCTAACCAACCGTTAGAAAACAGCAAGCCGAGGGCTAAAGGAATGCCAATATTAGTCAGTAAAACCAACGTTAAGTAGTGGCGGTGCTGAAACATCACGATTTTGTTGCGTTGCAAATCACGTGCATTGGCGTAATTATTGTAGCTATCTCCTTGATAGTCTCTGAGCATCCAGCCAATATGACTGTACCAAAAACCATTAGTTGCTGCATAGGGGTCTTTAATGGGGTCATCTACCTGGCCATGATGAACTCTGTGATCGCTACTCCAGTGCAGTGCACTGTTTTGCAGGGCGAATGCACCACCTATGGCGAAAACCCATTGAATAGCTGGGTGTGCGTCATAGGCTTTATGTGCCCAGAGTCTGTGGTAGCCTGCCGTAATCGATAATCCTGCATAGAACATACAGCATACAAAGACGACCCAGTGGGTGGCGGTGAATCCATAGGTAATGCCATACCAAGGCACTAAGGTAATTGCTGCCAAAAATGACAGACTAAAGAACAAGACGTTGGTCCAAATAATGGGTGGTTTTTTCATGATTGTTTAATTTCAGCGTACACTTGTAAGCTAAAATAATATTTCATTCTGCTGCCGTCAAGTATTAGACTTAAGATCGTTTCAAAAAAATCGCGATTGGAGTTGATAAATGTCAGGTGTTCGCGCACAACAAAAGCAAAAAACAAGGCAAGCATTGATAGAAGCCGCTTTCAATCAACTCAGTGCAGAACACAGTTTTTCTAATCTTAGCTTACGTGAAGTTGCTCGTGAAGCGGGTATTGCACCGACATCTTTTTATCGTCACTTTAAAGATATGAATGAACTAGGCTTGACGATGGTTGATGAGGCTGGCTTAACCTTACGTCAATTAATGCGCCAAGCTCGCAGGCGAATTGCCAGTGGAGGGAGCGTAATTATCACTTCTGTAGAAACTTTTATGGAGTTTATTGAGACCTCAAGCAACCAATTTAGATTGTTACTTAGAGAGCGTTCAGGTACATCAAAAGCATTTCGTGCTGCAGTTGCCAGAGAAATAAAGCACTTTATTCTTGAATTGGCCCATTACCTTGAAAGTGAAACGCCGTGTAATCAAAATCATGCTTACATGCAATCTGAGGCAATGGTGATCTTAGTATTTAATGCGGGTGCCGAAGCACTTGACCAAGATGCTGAGCAAAGGGCGGAGTTAACTGAGCGGTTAATTTGGCAGTTACGCTACATTGCCCGTGGTGCCAATCATTACGGCACACAGTCCTAAATACTTAATTTGCTTCATTGAACCACCTCAGTAATATTGCATTTTAGCAACTAAATTGCTGTAAAGGTGGTCAATAACTCCTTCTTTCCCAGATATATAATCAACCATTTTTACTGCCTTTGTACCTTATTTTACTTTTAAATGTTAATGAATATTTTATTCTCACAAAGAACCCTCCTTTGTAAATAAAAATATTTATAACCATAGTTATTTTAAATCAAGATCTTATAGTTGTTGAAAGTTATATTCACTCTTTTTTGTTATTTAATTGTTAATTTTGATGCATTACTCTAGTTAATAATTAGCCACCTTTAGATCAACAAGGTGTTCTGAAGCGAATTCAACAAGGAGTTGAAATGAACAAGTATTCACTTTTCATTGCCTGTGGGTTACTTGGTATGACTGGAGGAGGTCAAGCCATTGAGATGCACTCTTTAATTAACCAACCTCATGTTTGGTCAACTATTGAGCAGTCTATTGCCCCAAGAAGATACGAAGCCACGATACAGTCACAGATAAGCTCTACAGTTGATTTGCATGAGGGGCAGTTAAAGTATCGACTTATAAAATCATCAGGTAAGCATCAAGAGTATCAACACTATCAAACATTTGTAGGTCAATGGCCGATACTCGGTGCACGCTTTGTATTGATAAAGAGTGAGTATGGTCATGTACAACAAGGCTTGGGTAAAGCGGTCACTGTAGATCAAGCTGTACGATATATAACACCAAAAAGATTCTCATATGCAGATGATAAGCTATTAGCAGATATTGAAGCAAAGTTACAAATCGCGCCAAAAAATGTGCAACTACAACGAGCCTATGAAGTTATCAATAATCAGCTAACCCCTGTTATTGTGCTCAGGGGCATAATAAATGCTCACATGTATCGATACGTACTAGATGCGAAAACGCTACAAGTACTGAGCAGAGCCCAAGACTTAGACAGATTAAATCAAGGCTTAGTTGCTGGTGGTGGTATTGGTGGAAATGAAAAATTAGGTGCGATTTGTTATTCACCACAGCCGCAAAGTATGAGTAATTGCTTAAATTATCAATTTGATGCAAGCAGTCCTAAAGGCCAAGAACTATTATTACAAGTGCAAGATGGTGCGATATTTCAAGCATTTTCAGGCTACCCATTTGTAGTTAGTCGAAACAACGATACCTGTACTTTAGAAAACCCTTATGTAAAAACCATTGATTACATGGGTGATAAGACGGTAGCGGCAAGCTATCAATGCGGCGCTAATAATGAACATTTTGATAAGCAGCGTATTGACGATCAATACTATGACTACTATAGCTATTTAGCGGTAAACGAGGCGCATTTTAATGCAGGCCTTGTGATGCAATTTTATCATACTCTACTCAAACAAATGTATCCTAATCAGTCTACAAATTGTGACCCGAATGGGTTTTGTTTAAAGCAGTTGCAACAAAATGTGGGTAATAATACCTTCGGTAATACACAAGCAAATTGGGATGATACTTACGTTAATTACGGTACTGGTAATTACGGTGGAACACATTACTTTCATACCACCTTAGATGTTGTAGCTCATGAAGCAAGCCATGCTATAACACATTGGAACAGTCAACTAGGCTCAGCAGATCAAGATGGTGCGATTAACGAGGCGTTTTCTGATATCGCCAGTGTGGCAGTGCTGGATTACCTACAATCACATATTGGTGGGGACTATAGCCAATCAGCCGCCTATTTAGATCAAATCAGTGACAGTGTGCACAATCACCAGAAAAACCGCAAATGGTGGTATGGCTGGGATGTGATGTATGAAGATAAAGGCGCTCGTTTTTTTGAGATGCCATCTTGGGATGGCCGTAGTATCGATCACTTCAAAGATTATCAAACTGGATTATCTACCTACCACATTGGAGGCGTACTAAGAAAAGCCTTTTATGAATTAGTCAAAACCCATGGCTGGTCAATTGAAAATGCTTTCAAGCTATTTTTGCGTGCTAATGTAGAGTGCTTTTTCCCAGGGGCCAGTATTGAAGATGCAGGACAGTGTTTGCTATCTCAAGCGCAAAACTTTACCGAGTTAGGGAGTGAGCAGCAGCTAAAATCTAACATTGACGAAACGTTACACTCGGTCGGTATTAGTGCGCGAAGTTCAGAGTTATCCACGCTCGATTTTGAGGGGGAAATCAACTATGACACACTTCACTATCGACTTGCCACAGTGCCCGCTGATGATATTGCAAAGCTGGATATTGACTGGGGAGATGGCACTATCGAGCGCTGGCAACAAGGTGACAGCGCCAGTGTTTTTGATTACTTAGCACGCTCACGACAAGTTGAAGTTGATGATTTAATTCGCTTTAAACTTATTGTCACGCTGAAAAATGGTCAGCAGAAAGTGGGCTATCGTCACTTTTATAGTCGCGCAGTTGATGCCGCATGCGAGCCTTACTTTAACCAAGGCCAAGTGCATACCAGCGATGTGTCAATCAACGCAGAGGCATTGGCTTTGACTAACGCGCGTTATCAAAGCTTAGTGTCAAATGCACTCGTACTGAATAGGCATAATGAACATAGTTTAATACTACCAGCATCTTTGAGTGATAAAAAAGCAACGGTGCTGGTTGACAGCAACCGTAATGGTTTGTTCTCGGCAGATGAGATGGTCTTAAACAATCAACTAATTGGCAGTGGCACACTCAAATTTACACTACCCGACACGGTCTCTGCGGGAATAACTATGTTGCGTGTTGCGATTGGTAGTGAATATAACTTTTATGACACATGTGGGCATACAAAGCAGGCTCAGGTGGTTGACCTAAAAGCGGATGTTGAAGTGCCAGAGCTTCCTATTAAAGCTGGTTTTGACTATCAAATCCTTGCTGATAATCGCGTAGAATTTATCAATACCTCTGAAGTTAATGCATTACGTCAGCCAAGCTTTCAATGGCAATTTGGTTTTGATGGACGTACAAGTGCGCAACGTCACCCTGGTATTATTGATTATCCGCAAACAGCAGGCAATTACACGATTACCCTCACTGTCAGTTATCAAGATGGCAGTGATGATATAGATACGATAAGTCGTAATATTACTCTATCAGAGCCTAAGCAGTGTGTGGTAGGGATCAGTAACCCAAATAATGCAGATACGTTTTACATAGACCAAGTCAAAATGTGGACATCTATCAATAACCGGCGCGCGGTAACTGGGGCACAAGGTACTAGTAGCAGTGGTTATGCTTCATTCGATACAGGTTTTAGCTTTATTCGCTCACAAGAACTAACGGTAGATATTGTCAGTAATGAAATCAATGAATCAACCGCAGAACGGTTACTTAACAACCGTCAAAATGAATTGCGTTTTACGATTTGGTTAGATAAAGACCAAGATAAGAAGTTTGAGTCGGGCGAAGAAAACTTCAGTGATATGAACAGTAACTATACCAAAGATTGTTATGGTAATGGTCGCTGCCGTATCAAAGCTAGTCAGTCGTTATTTCTGCCATATGTTAGATGGTGGGAAGACAATGACTACGTCATACGTGCTCGTTTAGAAGAGCAACCTCAAGCAGGTAAAGGTCAAGATGGCTGTAATAATTTCCACTATGGCGAAGTATCTGACCTGAAGTTCAACGTAACCACCTGGTAATAATAAATTCTTTTTGCAGTAAGGGTCCTTGCATTATTCGATGCAAGGCCCCTGAGCCTGTGCTCAAAAAAGCCATTTAAGGTCAATTATAACAAAGGGAATCATGATGAAATTACTCAGTTTATCAGTCGCTCTGGCATTGGGCGCGGCTGCTTCATTTGCGCAAGCCTCACAAGGAGATGATGTAAATTTAGCAGCAAAGAGATCGGTGCTCGATATCAAACAAGGTTTTACGCAATCAGATTTAACCAGCAAAACAAACGTGCATGCACTTAAGCAGCGCTTAAATAAATATGGGCTTAACAAGCAAAATAGGCCCCATTTATTTAGCGTGATTGACAAGCAATACGAACGTGCGTTTGCTACACCAAAAGCAACCATTGCAAGCATGAACAGTAGTAATGAGTGTGGTGCGCATAATGCAAGTTTGTGTTCTTTCTTTAAACATATGGGTGTTGAAGTGGCAACTTTGCCGGGTACCAATGAAGATTACTTGGTGGTCTCGGCGCTCAATAGTGAAAAAGCCCCTACCAACTATACGTTTATTGATATCACCTTAGTGAATGAAAAAGGTCAGTCGATTACGCTGCCCCGTTATGCGGAGTTTTTTGGTGATGGTGATGAGAAGAAGCGAAAGTCAATTTATTCATCCGCACGTTTGAGTGATGCCGTCGCTAAATTACAAAGTGCTGAGCGTATATACGCAGATGCTTGGGTAACCATCGTCTATACAGACGCAGCTGGTAACGAAGTTGTTGAAGATAGAAATTCGAAAGTTGAGTATTCAAAAGAAACCTTGCTTGGTGAGTTAGGGTTACTCCCTGTTGAGACACAAGAAGTTGGCGTGTCAGTCATTGAGCAAGATGTAGGTATAATGAGGACTGATTTTGGTTCTACATTGTCTCATCCAAAAGATTTACGCTCTAAAGCCGAAGCCCAATTAGATAATAAAATTATTATTTGTTTAAACCGAAATTACGGTGATTGCGATTATGAAAATATTTATCCTCATGGCACGCCCAATGACCAGCTGAAGTTAAAGATCCCATTTGTGGGTGAATACATTTTGATGGGTAAAGTGACTCGCATTTATCGTCCAGATTGGAGTGTTGTAGATGTCGTTGATAATGGTGACGGTAGTACGACGCTTACCGCAGGTCCACAAGTGCAAAAACCAGACGTGATTGATTTTGGTTCTAACATCTTTATCCAAACCAAAGAAGGGGGTGGAGCTACTTCTATTTCAGGCGATCAGTACAGTGACATTCAAAACTTTTTTGCAGATAGCATTAACGTCGAGTACATCCCATTTGGCCGTCGTACTAAGACTAAATTGTCTTGGAACATTCCTCGTAATCAAGGCGTATTTGGCGATGCATCACTTTATGGACGTTATCAAGATGCCAATTGGATTATGAATATTGCAGTAGATAATGAGCCTCGACCAGGTCAAACCCCTCGTGCAGAAACGGTTGTGATTGGCTCTGCAGGCTTGGGCTCATGGGAAGATATTGATTATCCACAAATGCAAATTGTGTATAGCTGTTTGGCTGAGGGAAGCTTAATTACTCTACCTAATGGTACTCAAATGCCCATTGAGAAACTATCAGTGGGTGATCAAGTGTTGGGTGCAAGTCAATACACGCCTGCTAACCATTTAGCACTGGACATCACAGATATTTCCGTTGGTGTAGAAGCAATTCCAATGGTGGAGCTGAAAACCAAATCAGGTAAAAAATTATTACTGACCGAATCTCATCCTGTGATTATGCAATCTGGTCATTCTATTTGGGCGAATGAAGTTCAGTTAGGAGACCGTATTCATACCCAAGATGGTGTTGAGTTTGTTAGCAAAATCACACAAGTGAAGTTCAAAGACAAAGTGTATAACTTACGTCTGGCTCGCAGCACAAATGACCCTAAATATTTAGAGGGAGAAACATTTAGTATGTTTGCTAATGGCCTTCAAGTTGGCGATCTTACCATGCAAAGCAACAATGAATTTAAAGATGACGTAGAGACTGAGCAGGATGTACTGATTCGTTTGCCAGAGCCTTGGCACAAAGACTACCTCAACAGTATTAAGTAACAGGAATGGCCCGTAAGGGCCATCTCACGGAGTGAATTATGAATAAACTGATACATATAAACTTGTTAGCGGCAGCATTGTGTTCAACTGCAGTATTGGCATTGAGTGAGACTGAAGAGCAATTTCAAGCGCAGCCCAATAATATAGATGCCGTGCCATTGGGAACGGCTTATCACAGCAAGGGTAAAAATTACTTAGGTCTGCAATCAGTTAAGGGTGTACAAGCTGAGCATTTGGGCAATAGTAAAATAGACTTTCGAGTGGGTGTTGACTTGGGGTATGAGCAAGCATTGAAACTCATTGACGGCAAAGTTGATGCAGGTTTTAAGTTCCCCGCAGTTCGTGTTGACGCTGGTGCTAATTATGCCAAAGACATTAGTGCAGATAAGTACACAGGTACTTACACCGTCTACTCATCAATGAAGCCGAAATCTCGGATGTTGATGCCAAGTAGCAAAATGGGCTATATGCCAACACAAGCCGCGCTTGATTTAGCCCAAGCACAGCCGGGTAATCGAGAGAATAACTTGGGGGATGGTTTTGTACATGGCTTTGCCTATGGTTCTAATGTGGTGATCAATATGAAAATTGATTATCGCAATGAAGAAGACAAGCGCGCAATTGGTGGCTACTTAAGTGTCGATTGGATAGGTAAAGTTAAAGTTGATGGGCAGCTGCAAAAGCTCGATGATACGAAGCAACAATCGGTTAAAATTACTATTAGTGGCTATCAAAGTGGTGGCGATCCAAATCGTTTATTAAACATAATACCTAACGGTATTATGCGCTGTACTTTGCTTAATCCAGAGCCTTGTTTTGAGCTATTTGAATCAGCCATTAATTATTTGAAAAATGATTATATTAATCAGTTTGATTCACTAGATGATTATAACGTAACCGATGCTTACATTGCTAATTACCAAGACTCAGGCCCTGCGTTACAAGCACTTGTTCCAGCACAAGGCTACGAAGGTGCAAACTACCTAACCAAGCTAGTCGTCAAAGAGTTAACAAGGCGCTGGATTGATGAGCGCTTGACTTATCGTCGTGCGAAAAACCTACAGCGCTATTACGCATCGCAATTTACTAATGAGCAGTTGACACAGCTAAGTAATATTGAATCGGCAAGTCGTAATAACGCCAATTTATTTGCCGATATGGTGGATTATTGTGAGCAAAATCCAGAAGGCAATTACTGTATTGATTATGAAGCCGCAAACCTAGTTTATTATGTAGATTACAGCGGCTATAGCGATGTTTTGAAGTAAGGAAACGAACATGATGAAACGTTTATTAATCGCCACATCAGTGATGTGTGCAACAACGCAAGTGTATGCCAATACCGCACTTGAACAAGAAGCTAGCTATAACGAAGTGGGTGAATTTTTAACTGTTGAGCAGGCCCAAGGTCGCTTTGCTTGGTTAGAAAAGTGCTATGACGGGCTATTAGTAGAGATTTGGGAGCAATCACACGATACCACGCAGATAGTCAGCAAAGAAGAGAAGCTGAATCAACTAAGAGCACTTTGGTTGTCACCAGAAAAAGTGGCGCAAGGGCACGTTAACTACCTGACATTTGCGAATAGTGATTTTAGCAACCCATATGAATGGCGGGCAGGTAATAGCGCTAGTGATGCGTGTAATACGATGCCACCAGAGTATGTGCCAGTTGCGTTGCAAACGACATTACTGAAAAACCAATATTGCGATAATCAAAGCTATGACAATGAATGGGAGTGGATTGAAAAAGTGACCGTTGAAGCGTTTAGCCATGAATCGCTAAGCCATGGCTATAGCGCCATAACAGGTAAAGTGGTCACGTTGCCCGCAGGAAGGATGGTGAAAATGTCGGTGACGCCAGGCAATAAAGAACCACAATACCCTTCATATGTCGCAATGCGAGTATGGATTGATTGGGATCAAGATGGCGCAATGAGCGAGTCTGAAATGGTGTATAAGTCTGCTTCTGATGGCATTTTTCAGTTTACTTTTGAAGTGCCTACTGAAGTACCCGATGGCGTCACATTAATGCGTATAGCCAGTGATGCTGGTGGTGGGTCTGACAACGTATGTAAGCGTATTCAGTATGGTGAGGTGGAAGACTACCTGGTGACAATTCGTTAAGGATAAAGCAATGAAACCAATTTACTCAACGATGCTATTGATGGGACTTTGCACAGGTACAGCAATGGCTAAGCAAGGCGAAATAATAGCACAAGAAACTATCAATTCGGGATCGTCTATTTCGGGCTTAATCAATGATCATATTGCCATTGGCACAGCGTATGACAGTCAAACAAAGCGTTTTCTAAACGTACAGCCTGTCTTGGGTCGTATTGATGAGACTTATGGCAACAGCGAGGTCACTTTCAAAACCGGCATTGACATGAATTATGACGATTTACTTAGCACGTTAAACGGCAGTGTTGATTTAGATGTCAACTTTCCTGTGGTACGTGTGTCTGCGGGTGCGTCATTAGCAAAGGAAATGGCGTCAAGTACTTACTCAAGCTCTTATACTTTCAGTGCTCGAAGTACGCCTAAAAAGCGTTTGTATCTGCCTCAAGATAGCAATGTTGGTTATACCTTATCACAAGCCGGTGAGGAGATAGCTAATAAACATCAAGCTAGATTGCAACAGTTAGCCGGAGATGAATTTGTATCGGCTATCGAATATGGTGCCAATATTATGGTGAACCTGAAAATAGATTACGGTAGCAATAAAGATAAGTCTGAAATTGGTGGCTATCTTGATGTGGATCTCTACGGAGGGGTATTTAATGTGGGTGGACAGCTTAAGTACCTACAAGACGATACTAAGTCCTCAGTTAAAATAACTGTGCGTGCTATTCAAAATGGCGGTGACCCAAAGCAGTTATTAAGTATTATTCCAAATAATATTATCTCTTGTTCGCTGGATAATCCAAAGCCTTGTTTTGATATGTTTTATGAAGCAGTGCAATACGCTAAAACAGGGTTTGGCTCGCAGTTAAACTCGTTGAGTGACTATAACGTAGTGCGTTATTACACTACGCGTTATGACAGTGCATCATTGGCGTTACGCCCGCTGGTTGCTGATTATCAAACTATTCGCAATGCCACAAAGTGGTTGATCAGTGAGTTGGAAGATGACTTTAAACAAGCTGTATTGGATGAGCAGCGAGCTTCTAAATTATTGACTAGTTACTATGCGTATTTGCCACAAGTACAACGTAGCGCGGTTGAATCAATACAAAGCCTAGCTTACGACAATGCTTGGTTTTTATTTAATGCGGCGCAGTTCTGTCGTGATAATCCATTTGGCACTGCGTGTGAGGACGAAGTACAGAAAATGAAAGATGATTGTGCACGTCGTGGCAAGATTTGCCCTGCTAGTTACGATATAACGCAATTACAGCTACCACAATCCGATCGCCTAGACTGGAAGCAATGCGAACTCGCTCGTCAAGAAGCGGTGCGCGCTGGTGTGGTGAGTGAGCAAGATAGTGTTAAGTATCGCAATATGCGTTGGGCACCTACTTTTATAAATATCAATGCACCTGCAATCGGTGTTTTAAATTGGCGTTTATGTGAAGGGGCATTAAGCACCTATGATAATGCATTTAACGCAGGCTAACTGACTGAGCATAACTAAGTCACAAGTCATAATGTGGCTTAGTTATTTAGCTAAAGGAGCAATCATGAGATTAGTAGCAGCAGGGTTAATGCTTTTATTAGCGTTTAATGTGTGTGCAAAGCGTTATTATAGTGAACAGTTCAGTGAACAAGATTTAGGAAAAGCATTTAACACTCAGCTTTATCAAGCTCAGACACAATGTTTAGCTGGTGATGTTAAATATCATACAGAAAGTGCCGGGCAATTAGACTATTTGCAACATTTAAACGAAACGCAAATAAGGCGTCGAACATTCGGGGAAATACACGGTGGCATCAACTTGTTTATTGTTGCTGGCAGTGTTTCAACGTCTATTACACATAAAAACGCGACAGATAACTTAAGTTTAACCTCACAACTGCACCTAAAATTGTCGCAAGGCCACAGTACGTTAGAAAACCGTCAAATAGTTAATGAGGGGACGCAATGTGGCGATAATTTTATTTACCAAGTGAACTTTGGCCGAGACTTGTTTATCAACACGCGTTTGCACTTTCGATCAGAGGCAGATTACAAAAAATTTATCACAAAAATTAAAATTCGCTTGTTGTTTTTCACCAAAACTAAAACCAAAATCAAAGAAATTGAAAAGCTTGCCCAAAATGCAGTGTTAACCATTGATGCAAATTCCAATGGCACGTTACCACCCAAACTGCAGCAGCTACTTGATAGCAATCCACAACACTGTCGGGGCAGTAATATATCCCCTTGCTTAAACACTTTACAAGCGCTGGCTGACTATACGTTTGGAGGAGAGTTAAGCAATGAGCTGAGTACGTTACCGAAGTTGCCGCGCAGTATAGTTACCAAATCGTATGAAGAATCAGGGCATTTTGATGTAAATGTAGATGAAAATATAATGAATGTTGAGCAGTATGAGCAGGTATGGCGAGATATAGATCAACGTTTCGGGCAGGCCTTACGGCGTTATCAACGAGCAGATGCATTCTTACAAGTTGCAACTGAACAGGAGCAAGCAAATGCAGAAGCTGAACTTGACGTGGCCCATGTGAAACTGTCCCAGTTAGAAGACCTAAGAGCAACCTGTTTTGTACAACCTTGGCTAGGGCAATGCCATTAATAGCATGTCCTTATCTTTATAAGAGACGACACTTTATTTGAGTAAGTTACATTCGGGTATTTTTTCTACGTTATCAAATTACTTACATAGAATAACTATGCGTCGCAGGTTCTGCCTTGCCAAAACACACAGCAAAGATCAACATGTCCTAGTTATTTAGTACAGACGACTTGAATTGAAAATAAAGTGGTGGTTAACCATTAACCAAATGGGTAGGCGAGTTTAAAAAAGTAATTCTAATCGTATATTTTATGTATATCTGTATGGTCATTCTTGTGGTGCTGTATTTTTGCATTTTTATGCCTTTATTTTTGTTTTTTGTGGATTGGTTTTTTGGTTTTTTGTTTTTTTAAATCGTTTTTTAGAGATGTTATGCTTGATTTTGTTTTGTTTCCCATGTTAAAACATAACTAATCCATCAACAGGACGAAATTGCTCCATGAAAAATATTACGCGTTTGTCACTACTGCTTAACCTCTTACTGATTAATTGTGTCAGTGGGGTGTAGTGCGCGTAAACAGAGCAACTACTTTCAACCCCGCACATTGCGGGGTTTTTTATTTTTTGGGGATGAGGAATAAGTTATGCAGGATAAAGTATGGATTTTTGATACAACATTACGTGATGGTGAGCAAGCGTTAAAAGCCAGCCTAACGGAAGACGATAAAGTACAGTTAGCACATGCCATTAGCCGTTTGAATGTTGATGTGATGGAGGTTGGTTTTCCAGTATCCAGTCCTGCAGATTTTAGAGCTGTGCAGCGAATTGCTAACGAGGTACGCAACCCGGTTATTTGTGGTTTAGCACGCTCAGTTAGTAAAGATATTGAAGCATGTGGCGAGGCACTTAAAGGTGCACAGCGAAGTCGTATTCATACCTTTATCGCAACTAGCCCGCTGCATTTAGAACATAAATTGCGTATGAGCTTAGATGATGCCACTGCAATGGCTGTTAAGTCGATTAAACTAGCGCGTAATTATACTGATGATGTTGAATTTTCTTGTGAAGATGCAGGGCGCACGCCACACAGTGACTTGTGTCGCATTGTTGAGTCAGCTATTAACGCCGGGGCATCAACCATTAATTTGCCCGACACTGTTGGTTATGTAACACCAGATGAATATGCAGCGATGATCCATCATTTGATGAATAACGTGCCTAACATTGATAAAGCCCGCTTGAGTGTACATTGCCATAACGATTTGGGTTTAGCGGTCGCCAATTCAATTGCGGCGGTACAGGCAGGGGCAAGACAAATTGAGTGTACGGTGAATGGGATTGGTGAACGTGCAGGAAATTGCTCGTTAGAAGAAGTCGCGATGATCATGAAAATGCGCCAAGACCATTTAAATGTGCGCACTGATATTCACAGCGAAGAGATTTATCGTGCTTCTCGTCAGGTGGCAAAAATATGCAATATGGCGGTACAGCCAAACAAAGCGATTGTTGGTGAGAATGCGTTTGCCCATAGCTCTGGTATTCACCAAGATGGAGTATTAAAAGCGCAAAACACCTACGAAATTATGTCTCCAGAAAGTGTTGGGGTGCCAAATAACCAATTGAATATGACGTCACGCTCAGGTCGTCATGTGATAGAGCACCGTTTAACTGAATTAGGTTATCAAAAGTCAGACTATGATATGGACTCGCTATATGAGAGCTTCTTAGCCTTAGCAGATCAAAAAGGCACAGTTTATGACTATGACCTTGAGGCCATGATTTATTTTAATCAAATCAGTGATAAAGATGAGCACTATAAATTGGAGTTTGTAAATTCTACCTCTAACTCGCAATCGGTCGCCAGTTCCACTATTGGTATGACAGCGGGGGAGCACTCAAAACAAGAAGCGGCGACAGGCAATGGCCCTGTAGAAGCGTCGTTTTTAGCTATCGAGCGCATTACTGGCATGGCGGTCGAAGTGCTTGAGTATAACTTAGACGCAACCGGTCAAGGTGCAAGCTCATTGGGTCAGGTAGATATTATAGCGAAATATAATGGCCGACAATACCACGGCGCAGGTCTGGCGGCCGACGTTGTTGAAGCCTCTGTGCGGGCGATGATCCGTGTTTACAATCTTATTGATAGAGCGCAAAAAGTCTCTAGTTTAAAACAACAAAGGAAAGCAGGATGAGCCAAGCAAGTTACCAAGTTGCCGTACTCCCAGGAGATGGCATTGGGCCTGAAGTAATGGCAGCAGCATTAAGTGTTTTAGGTGCCGTTAGCGAGAAGTTTAATTTTACCTTATCGCTTACAAGTCATGCGATTGGTGGTGCAGCCATTGATGAATTTGGTCAAGCGCTCCCTGCTGCAACTCTTGTTGCATGTGAGGCAGCGGATGCTATTTTATTTGGCTCTGTAGGCGGCCCGAAATGGGAGAATTTACCACCCAATGAACAGCCTGAGCGTGCCTCATTATTGCCACTGCGTAAGCATTTTGGGTTATTTTGTAATTTGCGCCCGGCGCAACTGTTACCTGCATTAAGCGCAGCCTCACCACTTCGCGCAGATATTAGTGAGCAAGGCTTTGATATCTTATGTGTTCGCGAGCTCACCGGTGGTATTTATTTTGGTGAAAAGGGCCGTGAAGGCAATGGGTCAGAAGAGTCGGCGTTTGATACTCAGCGTTATTCACGGCATGAGATTGAGCGCATTGCGCGATTTGCTTTTGAAGCGGCTAAATTACGCCGTAATCATGTTACATCAGTAGATAAAGCAAATGTACTCGCATCGAGTGTGTTGTGGCGAGAAGTGGTAACAGAAATAAGCAAAGACTACCCAGAAGTGACACTGGATTATATTTATGTTGATAACGCGGCAATGCAATTGGTTAAGCAACCAAAGCAATTTGATGTGCTGCTATGTGATAACTTGTTTGGCGATATATTATCTGATGAATGTGCGATGATCACAGGCTCCATGGGATTGCTACCATCAGCCAGTTTAAACCAATCAGGTTTTGGTTTATATGAGCCAGCTGGTGGCTCGGCGCCGGATATTGCAGGCAAAGGTATTGCCAACCCTATAGCGCAAATTTTAAGTGCGGCGCTGATGCTACGTTATTCACTCGGTCAAGATGAAGCTGCGCGCAGTATAGAAAAAGCGGTGGCAGAAGCGGTGGCCGCAGGCGTTGGTACCCCTGATATTTTTCCACAGGCAGGCTATACCACACAAGATGTTGCCCAAGCGATAGTGGCAAGAGTTTAACCTATTTATTTGGCAGTCTTCGTCAGGCTGTCAACAAAATTGAGGACGTAGCAAGTGGCACAAACCTTATATGACAAAATTTGGCAATCTCATGTGGTTACCAAGATTAATGAACAAACTGATTTACTTTATATCGACAGACATCTAGTACACGAAGTGACCTCACCGCAGGCATTTTCAGGGTTAAGAGAAAAAAATCGCACCGTGCGCTGCCGAGAAAAAACCTTTGCTACCATGGATCATAATGTCTCGACGAAAAGTCGTTCTTTAGATGCTGCCAGTGAAGTATCAAAAAACCAATTGATGGCATTAGCTAACAACTGTGAAGAGTTTGGTATTGTACTGTATGACTTGAACTCTATTAATCAGGGTATTGTGCATGTAATGGGGCCTGAGCAGGGGATTACTTTACCAGGCACGACAATTGTCTGTGGTGACAGCCATACTTCAACTCATGGTGCATTTGGTGCTTTGGCGCATGGTATTGGCACCTCAGAAGTAGAGCATGTTTTAGCAACGCAAACCTTACAGCAGAAAAAAGCCAAATCGTTAAAAATTCAGATCAATGGTGTATTACGCCCCACAGTTACTGCCAAAGATTTGATCATGGCAGTAATTGGCAAGTTGGGAACGGCAGGTGGCACTGGTTATGTGGCTGAATTTTGTGGTGCTGCCATAGAAGCACTTTCAATGGAAGCACGTATGACTTTATGTAACATGAGCATTGAAATGGGTGCCAAAGCGGGTTTAATTGCGCCGGATGAAACGACTTATACTTATCTAAAAGGTCGCCCATTTGCACCAAAAGGGAGCGATTTTGATGCCGCGGTTGCTTATTGGCAGACATTACGTACAGATGAAGGGGCTGAGTTCGATTATGTGGTTGAGCTCAATGCCAAAGACATTCAACCACAAGTGACTTGGGGCACAAGTCCTGAGCAAGTAATTGGCATTGATGAGCGTGTACCAAACCCTGAACAAGAGCCAAACCTAATTAAAGCAGATGCAATTCGCAGTGCACTGCAGTACATGGGGTTAGAGGCAGGGCAAAAACTTTCTGACGCTAAAGTTGATACTGTATTCATAGGTTCTTGCACTAATAGCCGAATTGAAGACTTACGTGCTGCTGCAGATATCGTTAAAGGTAAGCAGGTGGCCAAAGGGGTAGAAGCTTTAATTGTGCCTGGTTCAGGACTGGTAAAGCGCCAAGCAGAGCAAGAGGGCTTAGCTGAGATATTTAAAACGGCGGGGTTTGAATGGCGTGAACCTGGTTGTTCAATGTGCTTGGCCATGAATGATGACCGTCTAGAGGCAGGTAAGCGATGTGCATCTACTTCAAATCGTAACTTTGAAGGGCGTCAAGGTCGTGGTGGTCGCACTCATTTGGTGAGCCCTGCTATGGCGGCAGCGGCTGCAATTACGGGTCACTTTACTGATATTCGAGGAGAAGTGTAATGAGTTGTTATCATCAAGGCTTATTGGCACCGTTAGATAAAAATAACGTAGATACCGACCAGATAATCCCCAAGCAGTTTTTAACTTCTACTAGCCGTGATGGATTTGATAAAGCGCTGTTTTATGATTGGCGCTACTTAGATGATGGAAAACCAAGTCCTGATTTTGTGCTTAATCGTGAATGCTACCAAGGGGCATCAATTTTACTTACACGAGATAATTTTGGCTGTGGTTCATCGCGCGAGCATGCGCCTTGGGCATTAAAGCAATATGGTTTTAGTGTGATTTTGGCGCAAAGCTTCGCGGATATCTTTTTTAATAACTGCGGCAATAATCAAATGCTGTGTATTGCTTTACCAGCAGATACTCTAGCGCAGTTGTTTAAACTCACCGAACAACATCAAGATATTCAAATGGAAGTTGATTTGGCCAATCAGCAATTGCGTAGTCAATACTTTGATGCCATCAGTTTTGATATACGTTCAGATATTAAAGCAAGGTTGTTAAGTGGTTTGGACTTTATCGGTGAAACTGAGCAGTTAAATGACCATATTAATGCGTATGAGCAGCAGCTAAAATTGCAAAGGCCTTGGCAGTAAATGTTTGTCGAATAAATAGCTTTAACGCATTTGATTGCATCGAGCCAAAGGGAGGATTACCCTTTGGTTTTTTATTTTTAGGTATTGTCTTTTTAGGGATATCATTATGAAGTTATTTGCGCTTAGTGTTTTGGCTGTTACCAGTACTATGGCATTTTCTCGCCCTGCACCATTGGTTTCTATTCCAACACATGATGCATTTTTTAATCAAATAGCAGCGCACTGTGGGAATGCTTATGAAGGTGAGGTAACTGTTGATAATGCATCAGGACCTAGTTCATTTGCCGATAAAAAGTTGATTATGCATGTTCGCCGCTGTGACGAGCGCCAGTTACAAGTACCATTTCATGTTGGAGATGATGCTTCACGTACTTGGATCATAACTAAGACTGGCAGTGGCTTAAGTTTAAAACATGATCATCGCCACAAAGATGGAGCCGATGATATTTCAACTATGTATGGCGGTCATACATTAGATGCCGGTTATGCGAATGTTCAGTCGTTCCCAGCAGATCAATATTCAAAAGAGCTTTTTGTTCGTCAAGGGATCCCGCAGTCGATGGGTAATACTTGGCAAATGTTTATTTATGAAGAGGTGTTTAGCTACCGTATGGTACGTGAAGGGAGAGAGTTTAGGGTCGACTTTGATTTAACGCAGCCTATTAAACCACCCACTGCACCTTGGGGTTATAAAGACTAATTTAGACTCGCATTAATTTGTTTTAGTGGCTACTTTTAATAGGCTACTAATTACCCGTTTTATTAAAACATTGATCACTCTAGCGAGCTAAATGACGCGTTAACTGCATTAAAAATGACTCATGTAGAATAACTGTATGAATCATTTTTTCCTTGTTACTAAGTAATTTATCTATCGCAGTATCTGATCATTTATTTAATGCAATTGGTATAAAACGCCAATCACGTTGGCGTCTTAAATAAGGACAAGTTATGGCGATAACAGAGCGACAAAAGTTATTAGTACAGCGTAGTTTTGCACAAGTAGAGCCAATTTCTGAGCAGGCCGGGGATATTTTTTACACCACATTATTTGAATATGATCCGTCCTTAAAACCATTATTTAAAAACAGTATTAAAAGCCAAGGGCAAAAATTAATGGCCACACTTAAGTTAGCTGTAGCAGGGCTAGATGATTTAGATAAATTGGTACCTGTATTACAAGCTTTAGCGGAACGTCATGTGGGTTATGGAGTTCAAGCAAAAGATTTTACACCAGTAGGGAATGCTTTATTGCATACTTTAGAGGTCGGCTTGGGTGAGCAGTGGAATACCGAATTACGCCAAGCATGGATTGATACAATTCATATTGTTGCTGATGTAATGAAAGCGCATGCGTTTGCTAAATAATGCAATTTTGGGCTGTTGATACGTATTTAACCTGTGTAATTTGATACGATTTTATTTTTAATCAACACATTTCACGTCGACACCTAGATCGCTTTGAAAAGGTCGTGGTGTAGTAGGTAATTTTTCAAAGCGCTGGACCCCTTTTAATAGCGTTAACTGTGGAGCCTGTCCTTGACATAACTTGATACTATGGCGTAATAAAAACACACTTTGTTGCAAAAAATGCTCGTAGTTATCTGATTTTATTTTTAATAAATAATGGTCATTATTATACTTAGTTTGTTCATAATGTACTTTATGGTCAAAGTCATACAGCTTTTCTGACTGGCCTATTATGATAGGCGTTTGTTGGCAAGCTATCAACATTGATGACATGGCTACGATGATTAATTGACTACAGCGTGGTATGTTTGAACTAAAGCTTGTTAGATAAATCATAGCAGAACAATTCTTTTTCTAAGTTTATTTAAGTGTAACATAGTGGAGGTATTTACTTGTTAAACCACCTTAAAAAGTTATTACAAAACAAAAACTCAAAAACAGCTGAGCACGAAGTATTAGATTTTAATACAGCGTTGGCAGCCTTGTTAGTCGAAGTCATGCGTGCCGATGGTAAGCTTTTAGAGAGTGAATTTGATAAAATTCGCGAAATCATGATTGACCGATGCCAACTAACTGTAGAGCAAGTCACACCCTTAATCGATAAAGCACAAAAACAAGTCGAACAGGCTATCGACATGTATGCATTTGTAAAACAAATCAATCAACAAACGTCAGATATAGAGCGAATAGATATCATCGAGCTGCTATGGCATGTTGCTTTTGCTGATGGTGAGTTAGACAGCTATGAGGATCATATTATTCGTAAAATTTCGGGTTTACTCTACGTTGCTCATGCTGACTTTATTAGTGCGAAAATAGCTGCACAAGAAAGTGCGCCAAGTAGATAAGTAACCTAACTGATTTTTAACAGCCCTCAATAGAGGGCTGTTAAAGCAATTGCATTAAATAAATCATTTAACTTGCTAGCACTATCAATGTTTTAATCAAATTGGTATTAACCCTAAATCACTCGTGAAAAACGTGAGGTTTTGAGTTGTTGCTGTAAATAGGCATCAAAACACATACAAATGATACGAATGAACAAGTTACCTTTATGAGTCACTTCAATCTTGTTGGTATTTACTTTTACTAACCCGTCTTCAGCAAGTGGGATTAATGCTGTAAGCGCATCTGCAAAGTGCGTAGTAAAATTGATATTATAATGTGCTTCAAAGGCATTAATATCTAGCTCAAAATGGCAAATAAGCTGTTTGATCACTTCCGCTCTTAATTTGTCTTCACCAGTGAGCTGCATGCCTTTGTTAATGGCAAAGCCTTGCTGATTAACAGCATCATAATAGGCTTTTAAGTCTTTTTCATTTTGTAAAATGGCATTGCCAATTTGTGAGATTGACGATACGCCCAATCCAAGTAAGTCACAATCACCACCAGTGGTGTAGCCTTGAAAATTGCGATGCAATTTTCCTTGATTTTGAGCAACAGCTAACTCATCTTGTTTTTTAGCGAAATGGTCCATACCAATAAATTGATAACCTGCATTTGTCATTTGCTCAAGGGTATTTTTAAACATCGTTAACTTTTGCCACGGGCTTGGCATATCCGCTTCTTTTAGTTTACGTTGCGCTGCAAATTTATCGGGTAAGTGGGCATAGTTAAATACCGAGACTCTATCGGGGCTAAGTGCTATTAACTTCTTAATGCTATGTGCAAAACTTTCTGGTGTTTGGTGAGGAAGGCCGTAAATCATATCAGCGTTGATTGATTTAAAACCCAGTTCACGAGCATGCTCTAATAAAGCAATCACATCATCCATATGCTGCGGGCGATTAACAGCTTCTTGTACTTGATCATTAAAGTCTTGTACGCCAAATGAAACGCGATTAAAACCCATGACTTTTAAATGAGCCAACATGTTATCGGCAAGTGATCTTGGGTCTATTTCAATGCTTCGTTGCGCAGTGGTTGAAAAGACAAAGTGCCGCTCTAACAAGGTAATTAAGCGCGTCATTTGTACAGCAGTTAAAAATGTTGGGGTACCGCCACCTAAGTGAAGTTGCTCAACAGTGTAGTGTTTAAATAAAGGCGCTTGCGCTTTTATTTCTAGTTCAAGGTTATCTAAATAGGTATCTGCTTTGTGTTGGTGTCGAGTTACTATTTTGTTGCAGCCGCAGTAATAGCAAAGCTGATGACAAAAAGGAATATGAACATACAGCGAGAGCGCACGGCTATTTGATGTACTAATGGCTGAGCGTAAGGTAGATGCATTGTAGCCTGACTCTAAAGATAGGGCTGTTGGGTATGAGGTATATCTAGGGCCCGAGACATTGTACTTTTTGATAAGGGAGTCATCCCATGTTGGAAAATTTATCACGCTACGCACTCGCTAAGTTAACTTATTTAGTAAGGCGATAGTGTAAAAGGTTTTGCCTTAGCGAGTATTGATCTGCCGCAAAAAGCGGCGAGCCGCATTACTTGCGGCTCATGTTCTTTTTAGAGTTTGAATTGATTAACAGTACCGTTAAGGGCTTTGGCCAAATTATTTAGGTCGTGCGCTTCGCTTGCCAGTGTTTGCGCATGGTGCGCTGTGCTATTAACTAAGTCATTTATGGTACTGAGACTATTGTTAATATCTTCAGCCACGACGGTTTGTTCTTCCGTTGAGGTAGCAATTTGGTGGCTTTGATCTTGCACAGTTATCACTGAGTCTGCTATTTCCGTGAGCGAGTCTAGTACCCCTTGCGTTTGTTCAACGGTACCTTGTGCTTGGTCTTGCCCTTGACGCATCATAGTGGAGGCTTGCTGCGCAATTTGTTGTAAGCGAGAGATCATATTACGAATATCATCAGTAGACTCTTGTGTACGACTGGCCAAAGAGCGCACTTCATCTGCAACTACTGCAAAGCCTCTACCTTGTTCACCTGCGCGTGCTGCTTCAATTGCCGCATTCAGGGCTAGTAGGTTAGTTTGCTCGGCAATACCATTGATCACATCAATCACTGCACCAATGTTACTGGTTTCTTGCTCAAGGCCTGATACAACTTTGGCAGCCTCACCAATGTGTGTGGATAGCTCTATCATCACCTGTTGTGCCTGATTTGAACGTGTAGCACCATCTTGTGTCATACGTTGAACAGTTTCTGCAGCTTGGTTTGTTTCTTGCGCATTACGTGAGATCTCGGTCACTGTAGCGGCCATTTCGGTCACTGCTGCACTGACGCTATCTACTTGCTGTTTTTCTTGTTGAATTTCATGATTGGTATTTGCCGATACTTCGCTTAATTGAGCTGATGCATTACCTAACTGAGATGCTTGCGTGGCGGTATCTAACATCATGGCACGCAACTTATCGATAAAAGTATTCATATGATGAGCAAGTTGACCTACTTCATCATGGCTTTTAATATCAATACGTTGGGTTAGGTCACCATTGCCAGATGCAATGTCACGCATAATTTGGGTTAATGTAGTAATGGGTTTTGCAATCATATGGGTTGCCCACCAGATCATCGCGATGACAATAGCGAGAATAACAACAACGGAAGAAATGGTGGTCATAACTGCTTGCTGTACAGGTTCTTCAATTAAACTAACCGGAATTAAAATACCCACATGCCAATCAAGAACAGGCGTATCTAAATGCACATTGTTAAATACGACATAGTACTCTTTACCTTTTAAGGTTACTGTAGCAGTGCCTGCTTTGTTATTTTCAATTTGTCGATTTAGTTCAGAAAAACCGTGTGTATTTTCAAAGCGCTGCTCTAGTGCATCTAACCCTTCTTTACCATTGGGACCTTCATCGGTAATGGATAAGTCATGGTTTGTTTGGTTTGATAAGTGAACCACTTTTAAGTCGTTGTCGAGTAAAAAGCCAAAACCTTGACCATGAAAGCGAATCTCCTCGACTAAAGCACTAATACGGTTAATCTGTAAGTCTACGCCACCTATGCCAACAAGCTCCCCACGAAGGTTACGCACGGGTTGTTGAACAACGGCTGATACTGCACCGGTATTTATATCAACAGTAGCAGAGCCAACATATAAGCCGTTGTGACTTAATGCATCTTGCCACCAACTGCGTTTATAGGCGTAGTAAGGGTTGCCATCGGCGAACTTAGAGGTGCGTTCATTTTCTTTGAAATACTCCCCAGTGTTTGCTGAGCCAAAAAAGGCTGACAACACATTTTCATCGTTGCTACTGATGCGGATAAAGTCTTTGTTGATGTTTTCATAACCATCGAGAGTGGATAAGTTAGCTTCTCTAGTATCGTATTGCTCAAAAAATTCAATAATATGTGGACTGGTAATAAACGATTTTACCAATTTACCATACTGAGCAAAGAATGATTCCATCGATAGCTTTTCAGCATAGATATAGCTTTGCGCTTCTCGTTCAATACCTTGTCTTGAGAGCGTTGCGATATGGTTAACAAAGTAGCTAGCCGCGATGATCAGCAGTACAGAAATCGTGCCACCGATGAGTAGAAGAATTTTTTTTCTTAAAGATAAATTTTCAAGCATATTCTGTTCTTTTTTTATCATGCGCAAAAGGTAATCAAACCATATCTGTGCCTACTTTGCTACCATTTACGCTGAGCGTTATTAAAACAAGTATGGCTAATGCTGCATGTTTTGCATTTTTATGGCCCACAAGTAGTATCATGAAAGCAGCTCTTGCTGAAAAGTCGCATACGTAAAGCTACTAAATAGGCACAAAAAAACGCCCAACGAGGGGCGCTTTTGATAAAGGAAATGGTTTACCGAATGGTTTACCTAACGGTTTTAATTAGCCGCGAGGACCAGCCTGTTTGATGGCGTCTGACACATCATACTTAGCAAAGTTCTCTTTAAAGTCTGCTGCAAGTTTTGCCGCATATTCAGCATACTTTGTTTTGTCTTCCCAAGTATTAATTGGGTTAAGTAGCGCACTTTCAACACCAGGCACTTCGACAGGCACATTAAGGTTAAGTGACTCGATATGGGTGGTTTCAACACCGGCTAATTTGCCCGATACGATGGCATCAATAACAGCACGTGTCGTTGGGATATCAAAACGTTTACCAATACCGTATGGGCCGCCAGTCCAACCTGTATTTACGAGGTAAACTTTAGCGCCGAATTCACGTACACGCTTCATTAGTAGTTCAGCATAAACGCCAGCTGGACGTGGGAAGAACGGTGCACCAAAACAGGTTGAGAAGGTTGATTCAATATCAGCCGTTGAGCCGATTTCTGTTGAGCCAACTTTTGCGGTGTAACCACTTAAGAAATGATAAGCAGCGGCTTCTTCAGATAACACAGAAACAGGAGGCAACACGCCACTTACGTCACAAGTTAAGAAAACAACAGCTTTTGGCTCACCAGCACGGTTCTCTACTTTGCGTTTTTCAACATGCTCAAGTGGGTAAGCGGCACGCGTGTTTTGCGTTAGGCTGGTATCTTTGAAATCAGGTAAACGGTTTTCATCTAGCACTACGTTTTCTAAGATAGTGCCAAATTTAATAGCGTTCCAAATCACCGGCTCGTTCTTTTGTGATAGGTCGATACACTTAGCGTAACAGCCGCCTTCAATGTTGAATACACTGCCAGGCGCCCAACCATGTTCATCATCACCAATAAGGAAGCGAGTAGGGTCTGCCGATAGTGTTGTTTTACCAGTACCTGAAAGGCCAAAGAACAATGCTGTATCGCCCGCTTCGCCTACGTTCGCACTACAGTGCATTGGTAACACACCTTTGGCTGGTAAAAGAAAGTTCTGTACTGAGAACATCGACTTTTTCATTTCTCCAGCGTAATGCATACCTGCAAGCAGTACTTTACGCTCTGCAAAGTTAATGATCACAGTGCCGTCGCTGTTTGTGCCATCGCGCTCAGGGTCACAGACAAATGATGGTACATTCATTACTTGCCATTGCGGTAAATCAGAGGCGTTGTAACGGCTAGGTTCAATAAACATGTTCTTGGCGAAGATATGGTGCCATGCTGTTTCGGTTGTGACGACTACAGGTAAGTAGTGCTCTGGATCGGCACCCACTTCAAGGTGAGAGACGAAGTGGTCATTATCTTGTACGTGTGCTTCAACACGAGCCCACAAAGCATTAAATTTTTCGGCATCGAATGGGCGATTTACATTGCCCCATTGGATGTCGTTCTCAGTGCTTGGCTCTTTTACGATAAATCGGTCATTTGGTGAACGACCTGTACGACGGCCAGTTTTTGCAACGAAAGCTCCATTTGCGGCTAAAGTGCCTTCGCCACGGCTAATGGCGTGTTCGACAAGTTCGGCTGCAGTTAAATCGACAAAACGAGTAGCGCTTGAAGTCATGTTATTACCTAAATGTGAGAATTGAACGGGATAGCTCTGAAGTTCTGACTAACTTTAAGCTGAAATTATAGTAACAGATGGCTTTGATATATTCGAGCTTTTGAAGGCGCTAAAAAGGCATAAAAATGTCAAAAAACTTAAATAATTTCAATGATACCGGTGTCATGAAAATTATTGAAATAGTGATACCGGTGTCATTTTTTAACAACAAAAAAACCGTCATTTTGACGGCTTGATATTAGAAACATCCGCTAAGGCTAATTTAATTAAAAATTGCCTTAACATCACTTTCGTTAAAGGTGTAGTTTTTTAAACAATAATGACAGCTAATATTGATTTCACCTTGCTTTTCTATATCAGCGAGTAACGCTGGTTGGCCTACATTAACTAAAGCATTAATGGTTTTTTCGCGGCTACAACCACACACGAAGTTTATTTCTTGCGGTTCAAATAACTGGGGGTTATCTTCATGATATAAACGCGTCAGTATTGTTTGTGCATCTAAGTCTAATAACTCTTCATCTTTGATGGTGTCGCTCAGTGCTTCTAAATGAGTGAAATCTTCTACAGACTTTTCTTTATCAACAGGGAGCACTTGTAAAAACAAGCCTGATGCTTTCACACGCTTCTCTTGTGTGCGGGTGGCAAACCACAAACGCGTTTTCAGCTGTTCTGATTGGGTAAAGTAATCTTCTAAACATGCCGCAAGCGAGTCTGATGCCAAAGGAACGATACCCTGATAGCGCTCTCCTTTAATTGGTGTGATGGTGATCACCATATACCCTTTACCGAGCAGCTGAGGAATAGATGACCCTGTTACTTCACCTTGTAATCTAGCCACGCCTCGCATGTTCTGTTTGTGGTCGCCATTGATAACAGCATACTTAACGGGTCCATCACCTTGCAATTGCACAGCAATATCACCTTCAAATTTTAATGTTGCTGTTAATAAACTAGTCGCGACCAATAACTCGCCAAGTAAAGCTTGCACTGCTTGTGGATAGTTATGACCAGTAATGATCTCGTTAAAGGTGTGATCGATTTGTACCAACTCGCCGCGTAAATCGAGTTTTTCGAAAATATAACGGTGTAGTAAATCAGGTTGCATTTATAAAATCCTAGCTAGCTTGACTTCAATTTAAGTAATTCACGTCTTTGCTTCTTATCCGGCTTGTTAACAGGATGTGGTGCAAAGAAGCTGTTATTTTTTCGCGCTATTGCATTTTGCTCGCGCTTTTGTATACTTTGTTCCGATTCAAGGTATGATTGCTCTGCAATTGGTGCGGCTTGTCGTTTGTCGAGTAACACTAAAATAGTCACCTCTTTTTCGTCAACCCCCTGTGCTAGCTTAACCTTGGCTCCAAGCCCAACTAATTTACTGGGTTTACAGCGTTGCCCGTTATAGTGTACTTTACCCCCTTGTATCATTTCTCGAGCGAGTGCTCGAGTCTTGTAAAAACGAGCTGCCCATAACCATTTATCAAGCCTAATGGCCTCATTTTGATTGGGTTTTTCGGGGGCTTTTTTAGTCACAATTTATTAACCATAAAGAACGTGTAATAATGCAATAAATTTAGCATATTTCCTCGTTTAAAAAAAGCGTGTGGAACTCTTGCTCTATGCTGTGTTCAAAGGGTTAGCCGATAGATTACGGCGAAAGCAAACTGTCATATTAGCGTGCTTGTTGTATTTATACTGATTAAGGTACACTTGCCGCTCAACAGAATAAGAAAAGACGGATATGGAATTACAATTACAACAGTTACAAAAAACATTGCTCGCGCTGCCTCATGCAAAACTTAGTCGCATGGTGGTTTATTTGGCTGTTGTTTATATTGCTTATTTATTGTCACACATGTTTTGGTTGGTGTGGCCACAGCCAATAACACAATCTTTGCCTTCTATGTCTTCAGTTTATGCATCAAGTAGCTCTGCAGCAGGTAGCCAAGCCATCATCAAACAAAACTTATTTGGTAACGCGCAAAGTAAGCCTGTTGATAAGCCAAAAACAATCATCTCTGATGCACCACAAACAGCACTTAATGTGCGTTTAACGGGTATTGTAGCAGTCAGTTTAGATGACAGTGCTGGACTTGCTATTATTGAATCTCAAGGCCGACAATCAACCTATGAAGTGCGTCAAGCAATTGAGGGTACTCGTGCTAAGCTTGCGCAAGTTTTACCAGATAGAGTCATTTTGGATGTTAGTGGCCGTTTTGAGACGTTAATGCTCGATGGCCTTGAGTTCTCAAAGAATGTTGCCATGCCAATTACAACTAAAGCACCGGCTAAGCAGTCGAGTCTCGTACGTACAATTCCTAGAGAATTGGCCGAGCAAAAAGAAGCGTTACTCAAAGACCCTGGCAAATTGCTCGATTATATTCGCATTACGCCATTTCGAAGTGCAGGGCAGCTAATGGGTTACCGTTTGAGCCCGGGCAAAGACCCCGCTCTGTTTAATAAAATGGGATTGAAAAATAATGATTTAGCCGTTGCTATTAATGGCTATCAACTCACGGATATGAAACAGGCCATGTCAGCTATGAATGAGCTAAGAAATAGCACAGATGCCACTATTACGGTAGAACGTGATGGTCAAGTCATGAGCGTGCAATTTAGCCTGTAATGATACTAAATTTGGAGTTTAAAAATAATGGGTAATAAGCTACACCTCACAAAAATCAAAAAAGGGTTAGCTAGATATGCAGCTCTGATGTTTGCAGCTGGTTTGTCGCTTTCTGTGTCTGCTGTTGAGTATGCTGCCAACTTCAAAGGCACTGATATTAATGAGTTTATTAATATTGTTGGCAAAAATCTAAATAAAACCATCATCATTGATCCTAACGTGCGTGGCAATATCAACGTACGCAGTTATGAGTTAATGGATGAGTCGCTGTATTATCAGTTTTTTTTAAACGTGCTTGAAGTGTACGGCTACTCAGTGACAGAAATGGACAGCGGTGTCTTAAAAGTTGTACGCAGTTCAGATGGCAAAAAAGGTAATGTACCTTTAGTTGAAGATGAAGAAGCGGGTAATGGCGATGTGATGATCACCCGCGTAGTTCGAGTTAGGAATGTAAGCGTACAGGAGCTTGGTCCACTCATTCGTCAATTTAGCGACCAAAAAGATGGAGGTCACGTTACTAACCTCAATTCTGCCAATGTTATGATGTTGACAGGTCATGCGGCATCTGTGAACCGTTTAGTTGATATTATTAAATCGGTAGACCAAGCGGGTGATAAACGCGTTGATATTGTAAAACTTAACCATGCAACCGCTGATGACGTGGTATCTGTGGTTGAAAGTATCTATAAAGATAGCGGCAAGGGTGCCATTCCTGACTTTTTGATACCTAAGGTTGTGGCTGATAGCCGTACAAATAGTGTGATTGTGAGTGGCGAGTCTCAGGCGCGTAGCCGTGCGACAGAATTAATTAAACGACTAGACAACGAACTAGAGAATCAAGGTAATACCAAGGTATTTTACCTCAATTACGCTAAAGCGGAAGATTTAGTAAAAGTTCTACAAGGCGTGAGCAAGACTCTACAAGAAGATGCGCAAGGTGGTAATACAAAATCACGTAGTCGCAGCAATAAAAATGAAACCAGCATTGAAGCACACTCAGATTCAAACTCACTGGTTATTACCGCGCAGCCCGATACGATGCGCTCCCTAACTCAAGTAATTGAAAAATTAGATATTCGCCGTGCGCAGGTGTTAGTAGAGGCAATTGTCGTTGAAGTATTTGAAGGTGACGGCATTAACTTTGGCTTGCAATGGATCTCTGAAAAAGGCGGTATGCTGCAGTTTAATAATGGCAACACAGTTCCTGTTGGCTCTTTAGCTGTTGCGGCACAGCAAGCTAGAGATAAAGATGTTAAAAAGAATGTCATTGGCTCCGATACAGGTAATGCAACTGAATACACTGAGACAATCGAAGGCGACTTAGGCCCATTAGGTCAGTTACTTGGCGGTGTAAATGGTTTAGCTATGGGGATTGTTAAAAATGACTGGGGTGCGATTGTGCAAGCGATCTCAACCGATACTAAGTCAAATATTTTAGCCACGCCTTCAGTAACGACCATGGATAACGAAGAAGCGTCGATGATAGTTGGTCAAGAAGTACCAATCATTACTGGTTCAACTTCAGGTGACAATAACTCGAATCCGTTCCAAACGGTTGACCGTCAAGAGGTGGGTATTAAGCTAAAAGTTACCCCACAAATCAATGATGGTAGCGCGGTACAGCTTACAATTGAGCAAGAAGTATCTAGCGTAAGTGGCGCAACCGCCGTGGATATATCGGTGAATAAGCGGGCGATTAATACCACAGTGATTGCTGATGACGGCGGTATGGTTATTTTAGGTGGTCTGATAGATGAGAACGTGCAAGAAAGTGTCTCTAAAGTCCCATTGTTAGGAGATATTCCAGTACTAGGTCACCTGTTTAAATCGACCAGCACAACTAAGCGTAAAACTAACTTGTTGGTATTTATTCGCGCCACCATTATTCGTGATAGCCGCAGTATGAATGACTTAAGCCACTCGAAATATAACTTTATTCGTACCGAGCAAGAGCTTCAGCAAGAAGATGGAATTGATTTGATGCCGTTTGAAGAAACGCCAGTATTGCCAGAGTGGAATGATGCACTGGTATTGCCACCTACATACGAAGAGTTTTTGAAAAAGCAAAACAACAAAGAGCTTAACAATGATGACTGAGAGCAAGCTAGAGGCGGTTACTGATATGCCTGTCAGTGAGTTATCCACCACAGACATGCCTGCTGAAGTGCTTGAACAGTCCGAACACATTGCGCAATCACCATTGCGATTACCGTTTGGCTATGCGCGCCGAGAAGGCATGTTGCTGAGCAAACAGCCCGATGGTTTGGTGGTTTATTATCGCGGGGAGCTTGCCGTTGAGGCTCTACTCGAGGTGCGCCGCATTGTTGGTGAAGCGTTTAAGCTAGAACAATTAGCAGATGATAAGTTTGAATTGTTGTTGGAAGTATCATACCAACGTGATAGCTCTGAAACACAACAAATGATGGAAGATATCGGAAACGAAGTTGACCTATTTTCATTAGCTGAGGAGTTACCACAAACTGAAGACTTACTCGCAGCTGATGATGATGCGCCCATTATTAAACTGATCAATGCGATGCTAAGTGAGGCCATCAAAGAAGGCGCTTCTGATATTCATATCGAGACCTTTGAACAAGATTTAGTGATCCGTTTTCGTGTTGATGGGGTGCTCAAAGAAGTGCTCAAACCAAATCGTAAGCTCGCCTCATTGTTAGTGTCACGTATTAAAGTTATGGCAAAACTGGATATTGCTGAAAAGCGTATCCCACAAGATGGTCGTATTAGCTTGCGTATCGCAGGGCGTGCGGTAGATGTGCGGGTATCAACTATGCCTTCTAGCTTTGGTGAACGTGTGGTACTTCGCCTTCTGGATAAAAATAATGCGCGCCTGAACCTTGAAGACTTAGGTATGACAGAGCGTAACCGTGATTTGTTTGCTGATATTATTAGTAAGCCGCATGGTATCATTTTGGTAACAGGCCCTACGGGTTCTGGTAAAAGTACCACCTTGTACGCGGGCATGAGCCAAATTAACTCCAGAGACCGTAATATCTTGACGGTTGAAGATCCGATTGAATACGAAATTCCAGGAATTGGTCAAACTCAAGTAAATACCAAAGTCGATATGACGTTTGCACGAGGTTTGCGTGCCATTCTTCGTCAAGACCCTGATGTGGTGATGGTGGGAGAAATTCGTGATCTTGAAACAGGACAAATTGCAGTTCAAGCCTCATTAACAGGTCACTTGGTCATGTCTACACTGCATACCAATACAGCCGCAGGTGCAATTACACGTATGGAAGACATGGGTGTTGAGCCTTTCTTGCTTTCATCTTCGTTACTAGGTGTATTGTCACAGCGACTGGTTAGAACGCTGTGCCCAAGCTGTAAAGAAGCGCATCAAGCTGATGAGCGTGAATGCGAACTACTTGGTGTGTCATCAGATAAACCAAGCATGATTTATCGTGCCATTGGCTGTGAAGAGTGTAACTTCAACGGTTATAAAGGTCGTACCGGTATTCACGAGTTGTTAGTGGTAGACGAAGCGATCCGTGAACTTATTCATAATGGTAAGGGCGAACAGGCTGTTGAAAAGTATATTCGTAAGACAAGCCCGAGTATTCGTCAAGATGGTTTAGCTCGTGTGCTTAAAGGTCAAACTACTCTGGAAGAAGTATTACGTGTAACACGTGAGGAAGGATAGGTATGGCGGCGTTTGAGTACCGCGCCTTAGATACAAAAGGCAAAGAAAAATCTGGGATTCTAGAAGCAGATACAGCTAAACAAGTCAGGCAAATGCTACGCGAAAAAGCGATGATGCCACTTGAGGTTTCACCTGCTGCTGAAAAAGATAAGCAACAACCAGATGGTGGCTTTAAGCTATTTCAGGGATACAAACCCTCAGTTGCCGATCTTGCCTTAATCACTCGTCAATTAGCGACATTAATTCAATCTTCATTGCCAGTGGAAGCGGCTGTAATGGCGGTTGCTGAGCAGTGTGAAAAGCCGCGGCTAAAGCGCATGCTGATGTCAGTGCGCTCAAAAGTCGTTGAGGGTTACACGCTTGCAGATGGTATGTCGGAGTTTCCAAATGTCTTTGATAATTTATATCGCTCAATGGTTGCAGCGGGTGAAAAATCAGGGCACCTTGATCAGGTATTAAATCGCTTGGCTGATTACACCGAACAACGCCAGCATATGCGTAGTCAAATCACTCAAGCGATGGTTTACCCCATTATCTTGGTGATTTTTGCCATTGCCATTGTGTCGGTTTTACTCGGTACTGTGGTGCCAAAAATTCTAAAAACGTTTGAAAAATCTAACCAAGTTTTGCCATGGACCACTGAGTGGGTGATGGCTGCTAGTAATTTTGTTCAAGATTATTGGCTAATTAGCTTGGTGGTGATAACTGGTGGCGTAGTATTATTTAAGCGCGCCATACAGCAGCCTAAAGTTCGCTTTTGGTTTGACAGCAAGCTGCTCGTACTACCGGGTTTGGGTAAAATTAGTCGAGGTATTAATACAGCGCGTTTTGCGCGTACTCTCAGTATCTTATCTTCAAGCTCAGTGCCTTTGCTTGAAGGCATGAAGATATCAGGACAAGTTTTAGAGAATCAAAAAATCAAAGCTGCGGTTGCAGAAGCTGCGACCCGAGTTAGCGAAGGTGCTAGCTTACGCGCTGCGCTACATCAAACTAAGCTATTTCCACCGATGATGTTGCACATGATAGCCAGTGGTGAAAAATCGGGTGAGTTGGAGCAGATGTTAGAGCGTGCGGCTAATAACCAAGACCGAGAGTTCGAAAGTATGGTGAGTGTATCACTGAAGCTTTTAGAACCAGCAATGATAGCGAGTATGGCGGTAATCGTACTGTTTATTGTTATGGCTATCTTACAACCTATTATGGCTATGAATAAAGCCGTTGGCTTATAGTCAAAAAGTAACATATAGGCATGTGTCTAACATGCTGCATTAAGTTTTCAATTGTGAGGGAAAATATCGTGAATAAACAATCAGGCTTTTCATTATTAGAAATTATGGTGGTACTGGTGATCATTGGTATGATCATGTCTATCGTCGCGCCAAATATTATGGGTCAACAAGAAGAAGCCGCTATTGATAAAGCAGGTTTAGATATTCAGCAGCTCGAAGATGCGATGAATATGTATAAATTAAAAAATAAGGCGTACCCAACGACTGAGCAGGGTTTAGAAGCACTTGTTACACAAACCTCAATAGACCCAGCACCAAAGCGTTTTCCTGACGGCGGTTTTATTTCTAAATTACCGGAAGATCCATGGGGTAACCCGTACCAACTAGTTAGTCCTGGCGAAATGGGTAAAATTGATATTTTTTCAATGGGTCCAGACGGTGAAGTAGGGACTGAGGATGATATTGGTAACTGGGATGAAGATAAGTAACACTAAGCCTTTATGAATAATTTGTCACTTCAACGCACTACTACAAGTCATCATAACGGGTTTAGCCTCATTGAGATCCTTGTAGTGATTACCATCATAGCTTTTGCAACCAAAATGGTGACTTACAGCTTTGGTGGTGATATTGAAGAAGAACTAGAAAAAAAAGCGCTACGAACTCACAGCGTCATTAATATGGCTTCTGAATTTGCTGTGCTAAATCAGCTTGAGCTGGGCTTCCATTTAGATAAGAACACGCTAGAACTGTTGGTATTTGATGGTGACAAATGGACGGCATTAGAATCAGAAGAACTCTACAAGCCAATAGAGTTTAGTGAGCAATACAAAGTTGAGCTGAACATCGAAGACTTAGCATGGGCACAAGATAACTTACTAGAACAAGCAAATTGGCGAGAACTGATGGGTACCAGTGATGATGAAAGTTTGCTGGAATTAAAAAAACTCAAAGTACCACAAGTACTCATTTTATCTTCAGGTGAAGTTAGTGCTTTTCAATTTACCATCGAGTTGGTTGAGCAAAGTGAGCCTGTTTATTTTATTGAAGGTGAGTTTATGGCACCCGTCAACTTGAGAATGGAGCCGCAATCATGACATGCAAGCAAAGTGGCTTTACACTACTTGAAGTGATGGTTGCGATGAGTATTTGTGCTATGGCAGGGATTGCAGCGATGCAAGCGACCGGAGAACACATTACTCATATTTCCACATTAGAGGAGCAAACTTATGCTTCTTGGGTGGCAGAAAACCGCCTTGTAGCAATACGAGCCAATGCTGAAAATTGGCCCGGGAAAAATGGCCAAAAAGGCGAAGAAGAGTTAGCGGAACGTACATGGTACTGGCAACAAAAGGTGATTGCCACAGCTGATCCTAGTTTTGTAAAAGTAACGGTTGAAGTATTTAGCGATGAAGCATTAAAGCATTCGGTTTATGACTTAAGCACGTTTATGCTAAAAGGTAAATCGTGATGCGCCAGCGTGGTTTCACATTATTGGAAGTGATGGTTGCGCTGGGGATCTTAGCATTTGTCGTAATAGCGACACACCAAATACTCGACTCAACCCTCAGAGCCAAAGAAGCTTCAGAGTCTACCATTGCTGAATTAGAATCTTTGCAGACGACTTTTCGTTTGATGGATCAAGATTTCAGCCAAATGACTAAGCGAGAAGTACGTAACGAAGCGGGTGATAGTAATCCCAGCTATGTATTGCATGGGCGCTATGAATTACAAAGTCAATTTGATGGTATTGCTTTTGTTCGTGATGGTTGGACAAATCCAATTAGTTTATTACCTCGCTCTGAATTACAAGCGGTAGGGTATCGTGTCATAGATGATAATTTAGAACGTATATACCGTATTTATGTAGATGAATTAGATGGTGCTGAACCACGCTCGCAAGTGGTGATAGAAAATATCGAAGAGCTTAAGTTTGAGTTCTTAGATGATAAACAAAAATGGCAAGATGACTGGAAGAAAAAAGCTTTACCATTAGCGGTTGCTGTTACCTTGCAAGTGGAGGGGGCTGCGCCAATTCGACGTTTGTTCTTAACACCTGGTGATGGCAAGGAGCAACAAGCACGTAGTGACGACGGACAAGGGCGCTCGACCCCTACTCGTGGTGGTGACTTGAACTCTGGAGGCCGAAAGTGAAGCAGCAGCGTGGAGCGGCCCTGATCATTGTTTTGTTCATTGTGGCATTAGCAGCAACTATTGCTGCAGAAATGGCGGCCAATTTAATGGTGCAAGTGCAAAGAGCACAAAATATTCAAACGCATCAGCAGGCTAAGTGGTATAGCTACGGTGCTGAAGAGCTAGTAAAAAAAGTACTCTTGGAAAGTAAAAAAGAGGAACCAGACAAAGTACATTTGGGCCAGCCTTGGGCGTTAAGTGATGTCCCGTACCCAGTTGACCATGGTACCTTAAGTGGTGAGGTGAGTGATTTACAGGCCTGTTTAAATCTAAATGCTTTACGTGCGCCAAAAAGCCAAGGCGGAAGCTCGACCAGTACAAATCCAGCGCATGAAGCATTGTTAGCTCTATTGAAAAATATTGAAGATTTACCGCTGGATGAAAGCGAGGAGGCTTTAGCCGATAGTGTTTACGATTGGTTAGATGAGGACAGTATTACTTTTCGATCAGGCGCGGAAGAAGATGAATATATGTCTAAAACGACACCTTATTTAAGTGCCAATAACTTATTGGCATCAGAGTCTGAACTACGTGTTATAAAAGGCTTTAATCCTTTAGTGATGGAAAAATTATTACCCTATGTTTGTGTTATTCCGGGTAACATCGAATTAAAAGTGAATGTAAACACTATAAAAGCTGAACAGGCATTGTTGTTAAGTGGTTTATTAGAGGGGTTGAGCTCATCAGGTGCAGAAGCGGTGATATCAGCTCGGCCAGAAAAAGGTTTTGATAGCGTTGAAGATTTTTTTGTAGAAGCAAGAAATCAAGGCGCTAAAGTAGATAAAAAAAGTAATGAATTATTCACCATCGATAGTAATTATTTTAAGTTACGCGCAAAAGCGTTATTTGACGATAGGCGCTTTGCAATGACCTCAATTATTCAAATAAATCAAGGTCAAGCAACCATACTGGCGCGAAAATTTGGAGGCGTACAGTGACAGAGAAATTAATGGTCCGTGTGGATCAGTCACACCAAAACCCAATTCATTGGTTGGTATTTTCATCGGCAGATGAACAAATCATTGCCAGTGGACAATTACAAAGCACAGAGCAACTTGAGCAGTTATCACAAAAGGCGGTGAACAGAGAGGTCATTCTGTTATTAAGTGCATCTCAAGTACAGCTAAAGCGGGTGCCTTTACCAACAAAGTGGAATCGAAAATTAGAGCAAGCGCTACCATTTATGCTCGAAGAGCATCTTGCTTGTGATGTCGATGAGTTGTTTATTGCCATTGGGCAACCAGCACTTGATGGTGAACAACACTGCGTTGAAGTAGCAGTGTGTGATAAGCAATGGTTTTCGCAATGGTTAGCACTTTTTGATGCACATGATATTGAGTTAACGCGAGTTGTGCCTGATGCGTTACTTTTACCTGAGCAACCAGACAATACTTTGTCAATGATTGAACTTGGTGAGCAATGGCTATGCCGATTAGGGCTTTGGCATATTAGCGCGATTGAAAAAAGCTGGGGAGCCGATTATTTACACGCCTTGCAACCGAGTAAAATTGTGCATTATAGCCCCGCTGAAGGTGTGCCTGAGGTTGCACCTAAAGAAGCTAAAGAGTCAGAGTATGAACTTCCCTTAGCACTGCTAGCTAAGCAGTTAGGAAATAGTACTTTCAATTTACGCCAAGGTGTTTTTGCTGCAAAGAAAAAGCAACCACAATGGTGGCGAGATTGGCGTAGTGGGTTAGTTGCTGCTGGGATTGCTATTGGCTGTTTTGTGGTTGTTAAAGGCACTCAATTAGTCATGCTGCAAAAGCAAGCTGATGATTTTAAAGCGCAAGCAGTAGCAACCTATCAGCAAGCTTTTCCGGGCAAAGTGGTACGTCCCCATTTACTCAAGAAGCAAATTGAAGGTGAGCTTGCTGGTTTGAGCAATACCGAACATGGTGGTTTTTTAGAGCTGACGAATCATTTGGTCGCGGTATATGGTGAGGTTAACAACTTTACACCTGAGACATTACGTTATGACCGTCGCAGGAATGAATTGAGAATTCGTGCTCGAGCAAATGGCTTCCAAGTATTTGGGCAAGTCAAAGCTATTTTAGAGCAGCGAGGCTTAACGGTTCAGCAAGGCTCTTTAAATAATGACGGTGATGTAGTGATTGGAGAAATCCGACTGCGAGGTGATGTATGAAACAACAAGCTTTAAAGTATTGGCAATCGCTTAAAGAGCAAGAGCAAAAGCTACTGATTGTTGCAAGCATCGTATTTGTTATATTTGTGCTCGTTATGGGAGTATTTAAACCATTGAGTGCAGCGGTAGAAAAAGCACAAAAGGATAAACTTCGCCAGCAAGAGCTCGTGGCTTGGGTAAATAATAGTGTTGCTCAGTTAAAACAGAGCGCGGTGATAAGTAAAACGGGTAAAACGAGTAATTTATCGATTTTGGTCAATCGCACCCGCGGGCAGCACCAAGTTAATATCAGTAAAATGCAGCCTAGTGAAGGTGCGCTGAGGCTCACCATAGATTCAGTAGAGTTCAATAAATTGATCGCTTGGTTAGATGAGTTGACTAATAAGCATGGCGTGAAAATAGAGAGCTTAGATTTGGCGCAAGATAACCTGCCAGGTTACGTGCGTGTGAGCCGTTTGTTGTTAGAGAATTAAATATGAAAAAGACAGTTAGTTTAATACTCATTTTTATTATGGCCTTTAGTTTATTTACAGTTTTCAACATGCCAGCGTCAGTTGCCCTGCAGCTTGTTGGTAAGCAACTGCCACCGAGCCTGCAAATTGGTGCTGTGAGTGGCACTTTGTGGCAAGGACAAGTAAGCGAAGTGAGAGTGAGTAATGTACAGTTAAACAACGTACGGTGGAGTATAGAAGCACCCGCGCTATTACTGGGCGATATGCAAGGCAATGTACGTTTTGGTAATGCGCGTGATAAGTCAGATATTTCTGGTCGTGGTGACTTTACTGTTGGGCTGTTTGATCAATCCGTATGGTTATCTGATGCTTCTATACGGTTTAGTGTTGAGCAAGCTATGTCGCAAGTGACCTTACCATTACCTGTTAAAGCAAAGGGGCGTGTATTACTTGATATTGATAACTATCAAAGTGGTGCGCCTTATTGTGAGGCATTACAAGGAGAGATCCGTAGTCCAGGCATTACAGTTGAGGGGCTAACAGGTTGGTTTGAAATAGGCCAACTTGGTGGTAATTTGAGTTGTAAAACAGGTGACATCGCTGTGTTAGTAGACCCTGATAACCGTTTAGGGCTACAAGCTGATGCGGTACTGGCTGATAATTTTCAGTTCCGTGTTGCTGGTAATATCAAACCCGATGCTTCTTTACCTAAAGAAGTACACGATGCAGTTAAGTTTTTAGGGCGTCCAGACTCTGAAGGTCGCTATCCAGTAAATTTATAAAGAAGATAATGCTTGAATTTAATTTTACACCCCAACACCGTCAGCAGTTAAATGAGTACATCGCTTTAAGAGATAGTGCGATGCCTTTGAGTGCCGTCCAAGGTTACTTGTTTGCGCTTATTTGTGGGCCTGATGCCACCGAAGTAGAACAGTGGTTAGCACAGGTCTCGGGGAACGATTTGGCAATGGATGAAACCATTGTATTTTCCTATATGGCATTACATCACCAAATCAGTGAGCAAGTATTTTCTGGGTGCTATCAACTTCCTTGCTCTGGTGAGGTTGATTATGGGGATCGTCATTTGTGGAGTGTTGGCTTTGTACATGGTACAAGCAGCTACTTTGAGCCACTGTTAACGTCCAACAAGGTGAGCAGTGAATTCAAAGAAGCGCTACAAATGGCGACTGAGCAGCTTGCTTTTTTTTCATTAGAACATGAGCAAGTTGCTGCATATTGTGCAAGTCATGACTGCGATGAAGCTCTCTTTGTGCATCAGCAAGGGGAGTTAGCACAAGAGTTTGCACAAGGCTATGCTCAGCTTATTGAAACAGTCGCTTTAGAGAGTGGCTTATATGATGAAGAGGAAGGGTTTTAAGTGATTTCTAACTCAATTTGTGTGCATCCCTTTTGGCAATACACAAGCCCTTTTTGAGCAATATCAACGGCCAAATTAAGTTTTAAAGGCTGTTGACATGTTTCACACAACACTGTTTTCCCAGCACTAAGCTTTTTAAGTAATTGTTTTTGCTGGTTGAATGATGCAGCACGGCGTTTATTGAATTGACTAAAGTCCATTATATTCCTGTTCTTTGAATTGAACGCTCTATTATGTCGCAAATATTTTCTAATTTATCAGTGAAAAAGAATAAGCTCATTTCACGCTCTACACAGTATTGTTGAAAAAATTTCCTCAACGCGATCTCACTACTTAGTTGTTCATCTAAATGAGTCGCTTGTTTTTCTGTGAGCTCTATTTGTTGGTCTATGCGTGTACGTGCTCGCGTTGCCGCTGATGGACGTTGCACTTTTGTTGATTCACTCAAAAAGTCGATACTTTGCGCTAGAAATTGCTCTCTAGGTTGTTTTATAACCTCAATATCGGTTGTAAATAGTGCAAGGACTAACAACACAAAAATTAAAAATTTTTTCATAATAACGGCAATTTTGATCTCGATAGGATAATACCGCCTTGAGTTTAATAAAATAGCACAGTGAAAAGCAAGCTCAGATATGGTGTGTATACTCAATACTGTGCCCTACTTAAAACATTACGTGCAGATTGTTTTATGGGGGAATATTGATTTGTTTGGTATCAATCACCTACCAAGCTTGCGTATAATATCCCTATTCTAGTTGAGGTTACCGTAGCAAGTAACAGTCGATCATAGCGGTCTAAGGAGCTTCGATGGACAAGCAAATAAAAGTTAAAAATATACCTTCAGAGGTCAAAATCCAAAAGCCGGATGACCTGCAACCAGATAGGTTTAATCCGAGGAATCGTATTTATGTGCGAGCCGTGCAAGGCCTTCATCAATTATTAAGGAAAAGAATCGGCTTTGTGGGTATGTTAGCTTTTATGCTTTTGCCATGGCTACACTTTAATGGCCAGCAAGCGGTGTTATTTGATTTATTTGAACAAAAATTTAATATTTTTGGGTTAACGTTGTTGCCGCAAGACTTAACTATCTTGGCATTCATTCTCATGATTGCCGCATTTGCGTTATTTTTAGTAACTACATTTTATGGCCGAGTATGGTGTGGTTATACGTGCCCACAAACGGTCTGGACCTTTATATTTATTTGGTTTGAAGAAAAATTTGAAGGCACGGCAAACCAGCGAAAAAAATTAGATCAACGAGCTATGAACCTTGACAAGCTTTGGCGTAAAACAGCTAAACATAGCAGTTGGATGTTATTTTCTTTTTATACCGCGTTAACTTTTGTTGGTTACTTTACACCCATTCGTGAATTAGTACCCAACCTGCTGACTTTTTCTGCCAGTGGTTATGCCACCTTGAGTATTATTGTTTTCGCGATATGCACCTACGGTAACGCTGGGTGGATGCGTGAAATTATGTGTTTACATATTTGCCCTTACTCACGCTTTCAGTCTGCCATGTTTGATAAAGATACATTTACCGTAAGCTATGATGAAGCGCGCGGTGAATCAAGAGGTCCGCGTTCACGCAAGCAAGATCCAAAATTACTCGACTTAGGTGATTGTATAGACTGTAACTTGTGTGTGCAGGTTTGCCCAACAGGGATTGATATCCGTAATGGCTTACAGTATGAGTGTATCAATTGTGGAGCTTGTATCGACGCCTGTGATGGGGTAATGGATAAAATGAATTACCCTCGGGGTCTTATTTCATATACAACAGAGCGCAATCTAGAAGCCTCAGCAGAGAAAACTAAACCTATTAGAGGCAAATTAATCGGTTATGTTTGCATTTTATTGGTACTCTCTGGCGCTCTGATTGCAAACATTGCTATGCGAAAGCCAATGGAGTTGGACATTATTCGTGATAGAAACCAATTATATCGGGTCAACTTTGAAGGACTAGTTGAAAATACTTATACCCTTAAAGTGATCAATAAAGCCCAAGTTGCTCAAGCGTTTCATATTGAGGTTGTTGGTTTAAGTAATTTTGAGTTTTTGGGTAAGCAACAAATAACAGTTGATGCTGGGCGTTCAATGAATGTTCCATTGTCCATTATCATTGACCCTTATGACTTGAAAAAGCCTGTGACGGAGTTTGAGTTTGCCATTTATCCTATAGATGAGCCAAACAGTCGCTTAACTCAGCAGACAAACTTCTTTAAGGGTAAATAGTTCAGTACACTGGCACTGAAATACAAAAGCGGGGAAACCCGCTTTTTTATACATAGAGAGAATTATGAGCGAATTTAGCTTTGCTAATTTAACCCCCGATTTCATTTTAGATGCCATTGAGAGTATAGGGATATATCCAGAGTCTGGTTTAATGGCATTAAATAGTTATGAAAACAGGGTGTATCAATTTAAGGCAGAAGATAACTGTCGCTATGTTGTTAAGTTCTATCGTCCGCAGCGTTGGAGTGATGAGCAAATTTTGGAAGAACATCAATTTGCATTTAGCTTACAAGAAGCGGAAGTACCGGTTGTTGCGCCAATTACTCGTGATGGAGAGAGCCTATTCCACTACAAAGGATATCGCTTTACCTTGTTTCCTAGCGTTGGTGGTCGCCAATTTGAAATGGATAACTTAGACCACCTTGAAATATTGGGCCGTTACATAGGGCGGATGCATAGCGTGGCTGGGTCACAACAATTTAGCCACCGCCCTAAGGTAAATTGCCAAGATTACCTGTATAAAGCTAAGTCTGCCGTGTTAAACAGTCAGCTTTTGCCGATGCATTTAGAGACGCCCTTTATCACCATTTTAGATCGTTTAATCACAAAAACAGAGCAAGAATATCATCAAGTTGAGCAAATCCGTTTGCATGGAGACTGTCATGCTGGCAATATTCTGTGGGCTGGTGATAGTTTAATGCTTGTTGATTTAGATGACTGTCGACAAGGCCCTTTGATCCAAGACTTATGGATGATGTTAAATGGTGACAGGCATGAGCAGGCAGTACAGCTCGACACTTTGCTGTCGGGCTATGAAGAGTTTAATTCGTTCGAACAGCGTCAGTTAAGTTTAATTGAGCCGCTGCGAGCAATGCGTATGGTGCATTATATGGGCTGGCTTGCCACTCGTTGGCAAGATCCTGCTTTTCCACGGAACTTTTCGTGGTTTGCAACTGACAAATACTGGGAGCAGCAAATATTGGCTCTAAAAGAGCAGTTTGCAACATTACATGAGCCTGCGCTTAGGTTAATTCCATAAAAATTGAGAGATATCCATGTTTAAAACAATAAAACAATCCTTCTTGCTGTTGTGTATTGCGATGTTGGCATTTGCAGTCAACGCAGCTGATTTTACTGATGGTAAGCACTATCAGACGATAGAAAATGATAAAAGTGAAACACCAAAGGTGACGGAGTTTTTCTCTTTTTACTGTCCTCATTGCTATCAGTTTGAACCAATTGCTATGGCATTGGAAGAGAGTTTACCAAAGGGGGCTGAATTTGAAAAAAGTCATGTAAACTTTTTACAAGGTCTACCAGCGCAAGTGCAAAGCAATTTGAGTTATGCCTATATTATCGCGCAACAGGCTGGTAAAGAGCAGCAAGTAACCGCACAAATATTTGATAGTATTCACCAAAAAAAAGCTGAATTGTCAGATATTAAAGATGTAAAGAAGTTACTAGAACTTAACGGTATTAGTGAAAAAGATTTTGACCAAAGTATGAGCAGTATGTTGGTGATTGCTGCCGAACAAAAAATGCAAGAGCAGCAAGAACTGTTTGGTAAGCTTGGGGCGCTTTCAGGTGTACCTACTTTTATTGTCAATGATAAGTACAAAATTAATATGCGTGAGGTTAAAAGCCAAGCAGATTTAGAAGCATTGGTTAAGTACTTACTAGCAAAATAAGAATTGGAGAAAGGTATGTTGAAATTAATTAAAGCCGCAGCAGTGGCAATGATGTTGCCAATGCTTGCAAATGCGGCACAGTTTGAAGAGGGTGTTCATTATGAAGTTGTTTCAGAGCGTGGTACCAAAAAACCTGAAGTGACAGAGTACTTCTCATTTTATTGCCCAGCTTGTAAGGCGTTTGAGCCTCTGATTGCAGATTTTACACCAAAATTAAATAATGATGTTAAATTCAAGAAAAGTCATGTGAACTTTGTAGGCCCTCGTGACCCTGAACTACAAAAAATAATGGCCAATGCACTGGCGACAGCGACTGTGTTACCACAAAAAGATAACATTGTTTCAGCGCTGTTTTCTCATATTCATACCAAACGCGCAAAAATTAATGAGCTTGCGGATATAAAAGATATCTTTGTATCACAAGGGGTAGATGGCGATAAGTTTGATAAATTATATAAGAGCTTTTCAGTTCGCACTAAAGCGTCGCGTATGACTCGCATGCAAGAGCAATTTCAAAATAAAGGCGCATTAACAGGCGTACCAACATTTATTGTAAATGGTAAATATAAGTTGTTATTGCGTGAATCGAAAACCACAACGCCTGATCAGATAAGCGCATTGATCAATTATTTGGCTGTGAAGTAAGTTAAAACCATTAAACATGATTAAAGGCCAGAGCTCAAAGCAACTGGCCTTTTTTATACTTAAAAAGTAAAGCGCTATTTACGCTTTAGAAAAACACCCGACTCCACATGGTGGGTGTAAGGGAATTGGTCGAAAATAGCGATGCGTGATATGGAGTGTGTTTGACACAAAAGTTCAAGGTCACGCTCCAATGTATCAGGGTTACAAGAGATATAAATAATATTGTCGTAATTGGCGACTAATCGGCAAGTGAGCTCATCCATCCCCGCTCGTGGTGGGTCAACTAATATAGTCTGACAATGATAGTCTTGTAGGCTGATGCCATTGAGTCTTGAAAAACTGCGCTCGCCGTTCATTGCCTGAGTGAACTCTTCGCTCGACATCCGAATGATATCTAAATTCTTAATGTTATTCGCTGCGATATTATATTGTGCTGAGTAAACAGAAGATTTAGATATTTCAGTTGCAAGTACTTTGTCAAAGCTATCAGCAAGTGCAATAGAGAAGTTGCCATTTCCACAATATAGCTCTAATAAGTCGTTATCCAGCGGTGCGCAAAGCGATTGAGCCCAAGCCAGCATTTTCTCGTTTACTTTAGCGTTTGGTTGAGTAAAGCTATTTTCTACTTGTTGATACACGTAGTCACGGCCATTAACTTTGAGTTGCTCAGTAACATAATCATTGCCGAAGACTACTTTTTGTTTTCTAGCTCGGCCAATAAAATCGATTTGATACGTTTGTTGTAACTCTAGTCGCAATTGTTGCATTGCTTCTTGCCATTGCTCATCTAATGGCTTGTGATAAAGCAAGCTTACTAAAATTTCCCCGCTGAGTGTTGAAAGATAATCAATTTGGAAAAGTTTACGTCGCAAAATATCATTGTGACGTAGCTTATTCATCATTACTTGCATCATCTCTTGAATGAGAGGCGCGGCAGGGTCAAAGCGCTCCACGCGTATTTTTTGTTTGGTAGCTTGATCAAACATGATATGAAATAAATCATCACCATCATGCCAGACTCTAAACTCTGCACGTTGCCGATACTGAGCTTTGGGCGAGTCATATACTTCCAATTTAGGTGCATTGAATTTTGCAAATTGCTTATTAATGCGTTGTTGTTTCTCGTTGAGCTGTTGCTCATAGGTGGAAGTATCAATTAAAATGACAGCCATAATTACCAGTACCTTACAAATTAGAGACGCGCTATTTTAGGGAGCATGGCAGATTTGTCCAGTTTATCGCATAAAAAGTGTTTCTTTTTTATACTAAGAAGCTACAGCTTAGGTCATTTCGGTCGATAACAAGGAACGTGTGGTTATATTAAATGAAAAATGACCTCGATATTTGGAGCCATGTTATGAAAATTGGACAGTTACATCAATTGCTTAACCCAGCAATGACAAACAAAGCAAACAAGCCTAATGTGTTTATGCCTAGTGTTAACTTTAATTCAGACAGTTACTCTGGTGATAAAAATAAACTTGCCGCGATGGTATTAGATGACAAACTTGCGCAGGCATTAGGAATAGAGAAAAAGGCTGAAAAAGAAAAACCGGTATTTGATTTTGAAGCTATCACTAAAAATGTGCTGGACTTTGTTACTTTAGCTGTAAAGCGTGCTCAGGCTGACGGTAAAGATGATGATGTGCTCAAAGATATGCTTGGCGCTGCCCGTAAAGGTGTACAGATGGGGATTGATGAAGCAACTGATGAATTAAAGGGAGCTAGCGCCTTTAATAGCGAAATTGAACAAGGTATAGAAAAAGCCAAAGAAGGCATTTTTAATGGACTTGATGAGTTTGAAGAGGCCCTTTTTAATCCTCAATCTCAGTCTATGCAGGTAAGTGGGGCGCAATACGCTAGCTTATCTAATCAAGCGCAATACAACTTTCAGACGGCGGAGGGAGATGAAGTAAAAATCACCTTTAGTGATGTTCGCTCACAAACGAATGCAGCAAGCTACAGTCAAAAGGGTAATGATCACGGATTTGCAATGGGACAGCAGAGTCAACATGAGGTGAGCTTTTCCATAAGTGTAAATGGTGAACTTAATGAACAAGAGCAGCAAGCTATTAATGAGATGATGGAAGATGTGCGTAATGTCAGCGATTCATTTTTTTCAGGTGATTATGAAGATGCTTTTGATAAAGCTAAGGCACTCAATATAGACAACGATCAAATTGCTAATTTCACTATGGATCTTCGCCAATCAAAAACGACGGCAGCAATTAGTCAGTACCAGCAAACTAATCCTGTTAGAGACATTGAAAAGGGGCTACAGCCTTTAGATAAGCAATTAGAAAACATTCATGATCAAGGGAGAAAGCTAGGTATTGAGAAACAATTACCTGATATTCTTGCTTGGATAAATGATGGACAAAGCAGGTTAAATGAATTTCTTGATTATGCTCAAGGGTTCTTTGACCAGCTCAATACGCAAGCACAAGACAAGAATTAATTTATTTTTAGCGTCGTCCATGGCACACTGCGCCAGCTATAGAGTAGAGGAGTTGCAGTGTTTTGCCGCACATTTTGGTTTTTGATTCAGGCGTAGGTGGTACAAGTGTACTTGAGCATATTCAAGCACAACTGCCCTATGCAGAGTATAGTTATGTGATGGACAATGCACTTCTACCTTATGGTTTGCAATCTGAGCAAACCATTCAGGCGCGCCTAGCTTGCTTAGTAAAACAAGTTAATCTATTTCATTGTTCTGTTGATCTTATTGTTATCGCATGCAATACAGCATCAACACACGCTTTAGCGGCTACGAGAGAAATAACGGACATTCCTATTGTTGGGGTAGTGCCAGCTATAAAACCTGCAGCTGAAAGTAGCCGTAAAAAGCATATTGCATTACTTGCAACTCCAGCTACCTCAAATAACACCTATACAAATTCACTCATACGTGAATATGCAAAAGGCTGCCAAGTAGATTTACATCATTCAACACACTTGGTCTCATTTGCTGAGCAACTTTATTGGTATCAAAATTTTGACATTGAGCTCCTCTACAGTGAGTTAGAGCAGATTAATATAAGCCCTCAGGTAGATTGCATTGTGTTAGGTTGTACTCACTTTCCCATATTAAGAGCACAATTAAAACTTTACTATGGAGAGGGGGTTGAGCTCATCGATTCGGGCGTTGCTATCGCTAAGCGTGTAGGTTTTTTGTTGAATGATAAATTAGGTTACCAAAAGCCAATTAATAAAAGGCCGTTACATTTTTATGCAACGGCCCCAAACAATTTGACAGGCAATACGAACATTGTACTGCGAGCAATTAACCTAAATTGCTAGTACTTTCTTCTTCATCATTGAATTGTTTTTGCTTTGCAGCGCGTACCTTTAATGTGCGTTGTTGAAATTCTAAATCATTAAGTTGGGAAATTGCTTTATCAGCGTCTTTCTCAGCCATTTCAACAAAGCCAAAACCACGGCGTTTACCCGTATTCTTATCTTTTAACAATCGAACACTGAATACTTGTCCTTGTTGAGCAAATAATTCACGAACCACACCTTCATTTGCTTTATACGGCAAGTTACCTACATAGAGAGTTTTAGTGGCGACTTCAGCTTTGTCACTAGACGGTTGGCTTGAAGAAGCCAAAGTCACAGTAAAGCCACCAATTAGAATTCCAACCGCTAATGCGAGTGGGGCGCTGACCTGGATGCTAGAAAATAATAGCTGCATTACGATAAATCCAATAATAGCCAGTATAAATGTAATTAAAAAAGACTTCTGAGATGATGATTTCATAATAAAGTTACCAATAAACAGGGGATATACATTAATTTAACAAATAAGGAAGCTATCTTAACTAGATTAATAAACTTCGCAATAATAAAAGTAGATATAGCTCAGAAAATTGCATTAAAAATATGCGGAAAAACGTTTTTATGTATATTTAGCTTATTAAATGCGCAAACGAGCGATACTTTGAAAAAAACACTTGATCAAAAAAAGGATCGCCCTATAATGCGACCCCACTGACACGGAGCGCTACGCACAATAAGCAAAGCAAAACGAGTCAGCGTTGAGTAAAACTTAAAATGACTTTTTAGTAAAACAAAAACTTCAAATTAAGTGTTGACAAAAAAATAGGAAAGCGTAACATGCGCAGCCCTAGCGAGATAAAGCAAAGCGCTTCATCATCGCC
>NZ_CAMAPC010000024.1:32335-66373 GCF_945859825.1 Pseudoalteromonas holothuriae | reverse complement strand
CACATTTGTTCATGAATACGATGATGTAAGGTACGCCAACCTGACGAGAAAGTAGGATGTGCTCACGTGTTTGTGGCATAGGACCGTCAGTTGCAGCAACTACTAGGATTGCGCCGTCCATCTGTGCAGCACCAGTGATCATGTTTTTAACATAATCCGCGTGTCCTGGACAATCTACGTGTGCGTAGTGACGAGTCGGTGTATCGTACTCAACGTGAGACGTTGAGATTGTGATACCACGCTCACGCTCTTCTGGAGCGTTATCGATTGCTGCGAAGTCTTTTGCTTCACCACCGTATACTTTTGCAAGTACGTTAGTGATTGCTGCTGTTAGAGTTGTTTTACCGTGGTCAACGTGGCCGATTGTACCTACGTTTACGTGCGGTTTTACGCGTTCAAACTTTTCTTTTGCCATGACGGAACCTATCAGTGTTTGTGTATCTAGATTACATATAAAAATAACCCGCCATTAGCGAGCTACGATTATTCTTTCAGTTATTTTATAAAAAATCAAAGGAAGTATATGAGAAGATTCAAAAGACTGGTGCTGATAGGCAGATTTGAACTGCCGACCTCACCCTTACCAAGGGTGCGCTCTACCAACTGAGCTATATCAGCACACCAGAATTACTGGAGCGGGCAGCGGGAATCGAACCCGCATCATCAGCTTGGAAGGCTGAGGTAATAGCCATTATACGATGCCCGCTTTAGGAACCTGTTCTTAACTACCTCTAACCGTCAAGAATAAAGTGGTGGAGGGAGCTGGATTCGAACCAGCGAAGGCAGTGCCGTCAGATTTACAGTCTGATCCCTTTGGCCGCTCGGGAACCCCTCCACATTATAATTCTTTCCTAAAGCACCTGCATATTGCAGTGTAAAAAATGGTGCCGACTATCCGAGTCGAACGGATGACCTACTGATTACAAGTCAGTTGCTCTACCAACTGAGCTAAGTCGGCACTGCTTTAGTACGGGGCGAGATTCTAGAGCAAGGTTTAGGGCGATGCAACAACAATCTGCAAAAAAATGAGAAAATATTGTTTAACTGCTCAGATTTACGGCAAAAGTACGCTAATGCATTCAAATTTGAATGTTTTTACGCCAAAACAATAACCCCTGCAGCACTAAAATGTCATTATATTGGGATTCACACATCAGTTGTTGTGATATAAATTCGCCATAACCTCCCGCACATATCACCTTTAGTGCACTTGTTTCACACTCAAAACTTTGCATACCGGCATAAATGGCCCCTAAGGTAGCAACCAATGCGCCATTTTTTACCGCGTTGGGCGTGTTTTTGCCAAGTGCTTTAGTAAACAAACTTTGTTCATCACTAAATACTTTTTGTGTGTTGTTTACTAAGCTATCAACCATCATATCTAAGCCAGGTAAAATCCAACCACCTAAATGCTCACCCTTTGCGGTAAGAATATCCACTTTGGTAGCGGTACCAGAATCAACAATCACACAATTTTGTTTAGGGTATAAATAATGGCACGCCACCACAGTAAGCCAACGATCTATCCCTAAATTGTGATAGTGCGCATAAGCACAGCGTAATTCATTTAATGTTTGAGTAACATACGCTTGGACTACAGGAATACCCAGCACTTGAGCTTTGTCAATATAAGGCGTCAACGCATCAGATTTACCAACCTGTGCCACCAGCACCTCACTAATATCATTCCAAGGTATTGAAATATCATCAATCAACGTAACATAATCATTGCGCGCTAATGCCAACTTTACCGCGGTATTCCCTACATCAATCAATAACTGCATTAAGCATCCTTACGTAGTGATATCTCACCACCAAAATAGCTTTTTAACACCCCATCTTGGCGCAACACAATCCCACCTTGCTCATCAATTCCTTCGCATACACCACGCCATTGACGCTGCCCTGTGCTCAAAGTGACCATATCACCAGCAAAGGCATTAAGTGTGTTCCACTGCGTTTTCATTTGGGCCAGACCTGATTGCTGATATTGTGCCAAACGCTTAGCTAAGCATTGTGTTAGCACAGCAACCAACTGATTTTTGTTCAGCGTTCCCGCATGGGTTGATAAGTCAGTCCAAGGCTGGTCTATTTGTGTAGATGCACCATCGGGCATCAACAAATTAATCCCAATGCCAATCACAAGGTGGCATGGCCCTTCTACTTGACCATCAAGCTCAACCAACACACCTGCTAATTTCTTATTATTAAGATAAATATCGTTTGGCCACTTAAGTGCTATCTCTAAGTTATAGAGCACTTTTAAGGCATCATAAACCGCCAGACCAACCGCGATAGATACCCCCATTGCGGCTTGTAGACCATCATCTAAGCGCCAGTAATAACTATAATAAAGATTGGCACCAAACGGTGATTGCCAAACTCGTCCACGTCGACCACGTCCGGCTTGTTGCATCTCCGCCACTAAAATTTGCCCAGATTGAAGCGGTTGCTGCGCTTGAATACGGCGCATTAATTCACTATTAGTTGAATCTATAACAGGTTCAACATCCACAAGGTTGTCGCATTTTAAAAGTGCCAGCTGCTGACTTATTTGTGCTTTATCAAGTAAAGGTAGGCTATGGTTAAGACAGTAGCCTTTACCACTGACCGTGAAGATATCAATCCCCATTTCCTGAAGCGATGCAATGTGCTTTGACACCGCTGCGCGACTAATACCTAACTGCACTCCTAGCAGTTGACCCGACACAAACCCACCCTTGTTCAATGCGTTTAAAATCGCAAGCTTATTTCCTGCTGGTGCTTTACTCACTAACAGCTCCTTGAATGTGAATTTCATTATGGCGACCGATTAAGCGTACTTCATGCTCTAAACAAACCGCAAATTGACGCCATACCTGACCCTGAATGTGTTTTATCACCGCAAGTAAGTCCTCAGCACAACCATTTCCGTGGTTCACCAAAACCAGCGCTTGTTTTTGATATACCGAAATATCACCAACTCGATAACCTTTTAGTCCAGTTTGCTCAATCAACCAACCCGCAGCTAATTTTTGCTGTTGTTGGTCGACTGCATAAACGGGTATATCTGCAAAGCTTTGTTTTAACTTAACGGCATGCTTATGGCTTACAATGGGGTTTTTAAAAAAACTGCCTGCATTTGCCAAAACATGCGGGTCAGGTAACTTACTTTGTCTTATTTTAACCACCGCCTGACACACCTGCTGCGCTGTTGGGTTGTCGTTTTTAAGGCTTTGTAGAGGTCCGTAGCTGAGTTCTGGCTGCCATTGCTTGGTAAGTCTCAAGCACACTTGGGTGATCACAAAGCGCGCTTTAAGTGCATGCTTAAAAATTGAATCACGATAACCAAACTGGCATTGCTCAGCGCTTAACGTCATCAGCTGCTGGGTTTGAATATCAAAGCCCTCAATGTGATCAACAAATTGTGCTAGCTCCACCCCATAGGCTCCAATATTTTGCACCGGTGCCGCCCCCACAGTACCTGGAATAAGGGCTAGATTTTCTAGCCCTGCAATGCCCTTATCCAGCAGTTTAATGACTAAATCATGCCAGCTCTCCCCTGCAGCCACTTTAATACGCCAATGAGACTGATGTTCATTAATTTCAATACCTTTAAACGCAACATGCAGCACACTGCCTTCAAAGTCATCAACAAAAATGGTGTTGCTACCTTGTCCTAACAAACAAAACGGCTTTGTAAAGTCTATCTCTAATAGCTGCTGCCAATGCGTCAGCGTAATTAACTGATGACACCTACTGGGTAATGCAAATGTGTGTAAAGGTCGTAAAGCGTGCACGTTAATGCCTTAACAAATCATTCTAATAACGATAGTTTACCCTAACGCCTCACTTGGCGCATCCATGTGTGATCTTGCTCTCAAGCATGTTATAACATGCGTTTGAATACTCCATAATGAGCAAGGATATTATGAAATTAACAGCCTTCGCGACCAGCTTAGCTCTGGCCGGACTCTCACACTCAGTGATGGCAACCTCAGTTGACCAACACACTTATGCTAATCTAAATGACGTTATCTCAACGCACTTACACTTAGATTTAGATGTAGACTTTGCTGATAAACAACTCGAAGGTTTTGTTGAGCACACCCTTGAATGGCAAAATGCCAATGCACGCACCTTGGTTCTCGATACCCGCGATTTAGAAATTGATAAGGTCATGTACCAAGGTAAAAATAACCAGTGGCATACAGCACGTTTTACCCTTGCAAAACGAGATGACGTAAAAGGCGCGAAACTCACTGTACGTTTTAAAGAACAAGCTAAAAAAGCACGTATTTACTACAACAGTTTACCTAAAGCATCTGGCCTGCAATGGCTTGCACCGGTGCAAACTGCCAGCAAAACACATCCATTTATGTACAGCCAATCTCAAGCTATTCATGCACGTAGCTGGATCCCAGTGCAAGATACTCCAGCAATGCGTGTAACTTACTCGGCACGAATTCAAACGCCTGAAGATGTTCGTGCTGTCATGAGTGCCGATAATACCGGCGCACTCATTAAAGATGGTGATTACTGGTTTGATATGCCACAAGCGATCCCGCCATACCTGATAGCCATTGGCGCTGGTAATTTAGAATACAAAGAGATGTCGCATCAAACTGCCATTTTTGCTGAGCCACAAATTTTAGATGCATCCGTTGCCGAATTTAACGACACGCAAACCATGATAAACAAAACCAACGCTATGTATGGTGAGTATGCTTGGGGACGTTATGATTTATTGATGCTACCTCCTAGTTTCCCATTTGGTGGCATGGAAAACCCCCGCTTGTCGTTTATCACCCCAACGGTCGTTGCTGGTGACAAAAGCTTAGTAAACCTCATTGCACACGAGCTAGCACACTCTTGGTCTGGTAACTTAGTAACTAACGCTACTTGGGAAGATTTATGGCTAAATGAGGGGTTTACCTCATACGTTGAAAATCGCATTATGGAAGAAGTATTCGGCCGTGAACGCGCAGTAATGGAGCAAGCCCTTGATACTGCAGGTTTACATGAACTACTAAAAACCATTGATGAGCCAGATACGCGCTTAAACCTTAAACTTAATGGTCGAGACCCTGATGATGCATTTAGCTCAATACCTTATACCAAAGGTCAGCTATTTTTAATTTATCTAGAAGAAAAGTTTGGCCGTGAAAAGTTTGATGTGTTCGTCAAAGAGTACTTTAAAACCTATTCATTTAAATCTTTAACCACCGCACAATTTGTTGAATATTTGAACACTAATTTACTTGAAAAACACCCTGGGGTAGTGAGTTTAGATAAAGCAAAAGAGTGGATTTTTCAACCTGGTCTACCTAGTGATGCGCCCAACCCAACCTCTGATGCATTCGATAAGATAGATGCCCTAACCCAAGCTTGGCTAAACAATCAGCAACCGCTTGGCAGTCTACCTACGAATCAATGGACAGTACATGAGTGGTTGCACTTTATTAATAACCTACCACGTGATTTAAGTGCTGAGCGTATGAGTGAATTAGATAATGCTTTTAACTTAACACAATCAACCAACGCTGAACGTGCTTTCGCATGGTATATGTTAGCTGTGAATAATGGCTATCAGCGCGTTTATCCAGCATTGGAAAAGCACCTAACAACCATTGGGCGTCGTAAGCTGATTGTAAGACTCTACAAAGCACTTGTGCAAAACGGTAAACGCGAGTGGGCTTATGACGTTTATCAAAAAGCACGCCCGGGCTATCATTCTTTAGCACAAGGCTCGATAGACGCTATTTTTGATAAATAAGCATTTACTTTGAGTAATTTTTAAGGGCCTATTACGGGCCCTTAATTTTTTCTAAAAACACCGCTCGCTGTGCTTCACTGGCCTGTTGCCACCAAAATTCCAACATCGAATATGCATCTGGATGCGATACTCCTTGCGGCTGTTGCTTTGGCGTTACTGATGCAGGCAATGGTGCAGTTTGCAGTTCTACCGGTAAAGCCTTAGGTGCATGCTGAACCTCATTATTAGCATAGGCAAGCAGTGGCCTTTGCTTTAAAACACCTAACGTGCGCACTTGTTGATCTGGCATTTGTATTTGAGCCATGGGTTTTTTCGCGAACTGCTTTGCCAATTCAACATCACCAGGGCGTGTGAATAATACGGTATAATCACCTTCTTGGTGAATATTCAACGTGACCCAAAATGGCTCAGATTCAACGACTTCATGCTCATCATACTCTAACTCATACAAATCACTGTATTTTAGTTTTAGAGCATAATTGCCCGGGGAGAGTGTTAGTTCTGTCACCTTACTAAACAATGAGTGCTCCACCACCTCATCATTTATCTGTAAAGGATAAAGTTCTGTTGAAAAGTTAACCGTGGCGCTATGTGCAAACTCGAAAGTACACCCCAAAAATAAAGTAAATGTCACAACAAAGGGTTTAATACTCATAAAGAATCCTGTCATTTTATACTATATTGGCATATCCAGTTTGACAGGCTCAATAAACTTTGTCATTAGTGTAACGATTAACCAACATTTTAGTAGGATCTAATATGACCGACAGCACCATTTTTGACAAAATAATCAACAAAGAAATTCCAGCTGACGTAGTTTATGAAGATGAGCTGGCATTAGCATTTAAAGATATCAACCCACAGGCTCCATTCCATGTTTTGGTGATCCCAAAGCAACGTATTGCCACTATTAATGATGTTAATGAGCAGAATTCACATCTTATCGGCCACCTTTATGCCGTAGCTGCAAAGCTTGCTAAAGAACATGGTTTCGCAGAGGACGGTTACCGCGCAGTCATCAATTGTAATGAGCATGGTGGACAAACGGTCTACCACTTACACCTACATTTGCTTGCTGGTAAGCCTATGGGCTGGCCCCCTTATCAAGATACGAAAAAAGGATTAATCTAAATTATTCTATGTTAATTAATGTAAACAATTAACTTATTATCCACAAAAACAAAACTTTATTTATATCATAAAGTTAGCTTGCATCAATTATAAATTGTTACTGCTCATAGGTTTACTGAGCAGTAACATATAGCAAATACTTCTAAAGCTTGATGAAAATACTAATACAAAAGGGCGGAACCTCATGTTAGCATTAAATCATCCGTTTGAATGAGAGTGTTAGCATCAATGAGCAGTTCTGCCTTTTTATTATTAGATAAAGACCCTATAAACACCATAGGTATCAATATCTTACAACCTCTACTAAAAACACAAGGGCTGGAAGTTACAACCAGTACAGAAATAGAAGAGGTGCCAGAGGGTACGCGTATTCTTTTTATCGAAACTGCCCCAAAGGAAGCTTGGGTCACACTAAAAGAGCAACTAAGCCGCCTCAAAGTCAATTGCGACATTGTCTTATTTAACCTTGATGAAAACCCAGAGTTAGCTAATCGCGCCTTGTTAAGTGGGATCCGCGGTGTATTTTATACCACCGATAACGCAGACGTGTTAATGAAAGGCATTCGATTATTAATGGAAAATCAACTCTGGTATCGCCGTGACATTATGTGTAACGCACTTAATCGAATGCTACAATTTAACAAAGATGCACTACACAAGCTGACCGAAGGCGATATCGAACCCGTTAAGCTAACCAAACGTGAAAAAGCGATTATTTCGTTAATGAGCAAAGGCGCAAAAAATAAAGAAATAGCCGAAGACTTAAATATTAGTCCCCATACGGTGAAAACACATTTATACAGTGCATTTAGAAAAACAAAGTGCCGCAACCGTATTGAGTTACTCTCGTGGGCACAACAAAATATTCCTGACGAAATTCGCTAACTCTCAAATGTAGTTCCTACATAACCGTTGATTTCGTATACAGCCGCAATAGCGGCTGTTTTGTTTCTTTACTCACCTAACACAAATCTCTATGCTTATTGTTAAATGCCCTGCATAACAATAATAAAGACTATGTTCGATCCACAAACGCTCTACATCACCAGCGTTGCCATGATGGCGATGATGGTGTTACTCAACTTTTTAACTTGGCGGACCAATAAAGACACCCCAGGCACCTTGTTATATATTTTCTACCCATTGATACTGTTTGCCGCCATCATTGGTTTTGCTCTTCATAGCCAATTAGACATGTGGCAAAGTATTGGTTGCGCCAATGCATTACTCTTTACCGCCTCTATCATTCACTGTTTTGCACTCTCTCAATTCTTTGGTTACAAAGGAGCGGAGCTGAAACTATTTTTGTGTATTACGGCTATTTTATTTATTGGTTTAGTATACTTTACGGCTATAGAGAGTAATTTACGCTATCGTATACTGGTTTCAGACTTGCAACACATTACTGAAACTATATTTTTGCTATATCTGTTCCTACGTTTTGCCAGGCCTTTATATCCTAATGGCACCATTGTCTACACCATCATTTTGTGCCTTGTTATGTGCGCATTCATTGCACGTACTTTTTTAATGGGTGATGTTACACAATTTAACCTACTTGATGACAACTGGTTTGTAACCACATTGTTTATTAACGGTGTATTAGCCCCTATATTTTACGCCACTGGCATGGCTTTGTTATGTAATGAACGGAGGGAGCTCAACCTCAACCGCCTGACTGAAAAAGCTCAAAAAGACTTAGAAATCAGAGGATTATTTTTATCGACTATTAGTCATGAAATTCGCACACCGCTCAATGGTATTCTAGGCAGCGCACAACTGGTACTAAATCGAACTACAAATCACCGTAATAAAGCCTACTGTGAAGCCATCATCAACTCTGCAGAGTCCCTCAACTTACTCATAGATAAAGTACTCGATTACGCCAGCTTAGATCAAAGCGACGAAGCGCTGTATGAAGAAGACGTCGAATTAAAAAGCTGGCTCAATAATCTCTGTTTATTACTAAGCCCATTGGCTGAACAGAAAAAACTGTCCTTTGAATTAGTCTATGACCTGCCAGAGCAAGCCTGTTATTACTGTGATCAACAAAAACTTCGCCAAATCGTGATCAATTTAGTCGGTAATGCCATTAAGTTTACCGATAAGGGGAGTGTGAAAATTCGTGTTGAACTTGTGAATGAAAATAATATGAGCCACCAAGTTCGCTTTAGCGTAATTGATTCAGGACCCGGGATAGACAAAGAAGATATTGATAAATTAACCGAGCCGTATGTCCAAAGTAGTGCGGGCAAAATTAAAGGCGGTACCGGGCTTGGTTTAGCCATAACCAGTCGTTTATTAGAGCGTTTAGGGTCACGACTGCTAATCGAAAGTGCCATTGGTCAAGGCAGTATATTTAGCTTCACCGTCACTTTAGCTCTGGGTGAACTGAGCCTTGTAGAGCAACGCCATCATAATCCAGAATGCCTAATCGGCCTCAACGTGTTACTTGTTGAAGATTTAGATCTAAACCAAAAAATTGCCATTGAGTTTATGGCAACGGATGAACACAAAGTAAAATTAGCAACTGACGGTCAAAGTGCCATTGCACTGTTACAACAATACCAATTCGATGTGGTTCTTTTAGACATGAACTTGCCGGATTTAACAGGCCAAGAAGTCATGCGTAAACTCAAGACTATGGAACATAAAAATAAGCGCACGCCATTTTTAGCATTCACTGCAAGCTTGAGTCCAGATGAAATAAAAGAATACTTAACTTTAGGTATCAAGGATATTGTAGGAAAACCTATCAAGCAAGAAAAGTTGCGTCGTGCCCTCAGTGACTCACAAAGAGCGCAAAAGCCAACTATCAGTGTTGAGCTTTCAGACACACTTTATGATGATACTGCGGTTAATTCACTAAAAAGTGGCTTTAGTGAAGACGAGATTTCTTCTGTTTACAACGAGTTTGTACTCTCTGCACGCAACAAACTGATTCATATTCAACAATTAGAGGGAACAAATAACGAACAGTGCATTAAGCTGTTACACCGACAAGCCAGCACTGCTATGCAACTAGGATTTAATCGATATGGCTTAGCGCTAAAAAAAGTTGAGCGCCGCTTGCTTGATGGTAAAACAAGTGATGGCGAGCTTACCCAAGCCATGACACTTTGGCAGCAAAGCTTAGAAACATATTTAAGCTTTGTAAGAAAAAGCTCGCTCGGCTAGAGTCGGTTGATCAATGAACAGTTAATAACCGAGGGGTTAATCCCCTCCGTGCACAGTTTCCCACATACAAACTGAGATTTTATTCTAAATAGCAGTCATACATCCTATTTGCTAATAAAAGCGTCCGAAATTATAGACGCAAACAAGAATTGTTCTACACTTTTATACTAGCCGTTGTTTTATGCCAGTTACGTTTAACAACACTTTGAGAACAAGGAATACGTTATGCGCAGATTTTTTAACGCTATCACTACGCTTAATTTGACCAAAAAACTCAGTATTGCATTTTTATTGGTCGCATTAATCCCAATCACATTTATTATCAGTATTGCGCTATACCAAGCGACATCAGCATTACAAGCACAATCATATGCGCAGCTGAAAGCTGTTAGCGAAGTGAAAAAGTATGCGGTGGTGCGACATTTTCAAGGTGTACAAGACAAGCTACAGTCTCTAACAGTTAACCCATATGCTGCCGCTGCCGCTCAGTCTTTTATCTATGCAATTGCCAATTTAGACACACCAACATATATACCTGATAGTTTGAATGAATTTTACCAAAGCCAATTTAAAGAACAATTTATTCAACGAAACCCAAATACCCCCCCGCCAGTTAATCTGTATGAACAGCTTTCGCCAGAAGCCCTAACACTTCAAGCTCGATATATTTCTGAGAATGCTTTTCCATTAGGTGAAAAAGTACAGCTGCTTAGTACCAACCATCAAGACAGTTATGATCTGGCTCACCAAAACTATCATTTATTTTTTGCCGAACTCGTTGAGATATTCGACTTGTATGATCTTTTTATCATTGATAATGATACTGGTATTGTTGCATATTCGGTGTACAAAGAGCTCGACTTTGCCACCTCATTGGTCTCAGGTCCATTCGCAAACAGTAACCTAGCAAAAGTGTTTACGAAGGCTAAACAACTTAAAGGAAGCGCTCAATACACATTTGTTGACTATGAACCTTATTTACCTTCATACAATACGCCTGCTAGTTTTATTGCGGCTCCAATAACGATTGAGGGCAGTAAAGGCGCAACTATAGTCTTTCAACTATCAATAGATGCATTAAATAGCATCATGACTGAACGTGAAGGACTAGGAAAAAGTGGCGAAACTTACTTAGTTGGCCCTGAAGGGTTAATGCGCTCAGACTCTTATTTAGACCCAGATAAACGCTCTGTTGTGAATGCGTTTAAATATCCCGACAAAAGCCGTATCAGTACCGAAGCTTTTCATCAAGCAATGAGTGGGCAAAAAGGACAAAAGCTAATTATGGATTACAACGGACAAAGGGTTCTTTCTTCATATACTCCCGTTGATGTCTTAGGCGTACGTTGGGCACTGTTGTCTGAAATCGATGCTGCGGAAGCTTTTTCTGCCGTCAACCAACTTACCCAAATACTGGCTATCGTTTTAACCGTGTGCATTATTGCGATCATTGTGGCAGCTATATGGTTTACAAAAATGCTCACAAAACCAGTACATGCTTTAGTAAGCACTATGCGACGAGTTGAAAATGAAGGCGACTTTTCGTTACGTGCACCAAAAACAACACATGACGAAATAGGCGAATCAGCACATGCGTTTAATTCTATGCTAGACGCCCTACAAGTATCACTTAATGCAACCAATCGAGTTATGAACAAAATGGCTGAGGGGTGCTTTTCTGACAGAATCGAAGTTGAGTGTAAAGGTGAATTAAATACATTAAAACAAGCAACAAACCATTGTACGAGTACCTTAGATACCGCAATAGGTGAGATAAATGTCGTCATTAAAGATATGTCAGAAGGGCAATTCAATAGTCAACTACGCGCTTCTATGTCTGGAGACCTTGGCAAGTTAAAAGATAATATTAATTACTCATTAAGTAGCTTAGATAACACCATGGATGCCATTGTGCACGTTATGGAAAATGTTGAGCACGGTAACTTTAAAGAACAAATTGACATCGATGCTGGCGGCAAACTTGCACAATTAAAAAATAGTGTGAACAACTCAGTAGCAAGCTTATCTGGTGCCATGGATGATATAAGTAAAGTCATGCGCGCAATCCGCTGTGGCGATTTTTCTCAACGTATTGATTTACCCCTACAAGGCCAGCTTGAAGAGCTCAAAGAAGACATAAACTTCAGCGTTATTAATTTAGACAGTATCATCAAAGAAATCTGTCATGTAATGGCAGCTGTAAGTCAGGGGAACTTTAAATATACAGTCGATTGTGATGCACAAGGCCAGCTCGGTACATTAAAAGAAGATATCAATATATCAATTGAATCACTAGATAGTGCCGTAAGCGAAATTTCCTCCGTGATGACAGCAATTAGTTATGGTCGGTTCGACCGCACCATTGAATCACCAATGAAAGGGCAACTAAATAGCCTTAAAACAGACATTAATCGTTCAGTAAACAACCTAAATCAGGTCATTGCTGAGCTAGGAAATGTAATGAGCGCTATGTGTCAAGGAGACTTTAGCATGCAAATTACCTCAGATTTGCAAGGGCAATTACAACAATTAAAAGATGATGTGAACGGCTCCACCGCCATTATCAATGATGCCATTAGTGAGGTAACACTCGTACTAAGCGCACTGGCTAAAGGCGATTTAACACACTCTGTACAAGGGCAATATAATGGGGTCTTTGCGCTGCTTAAACAAGATGTTAATACGACAATAAATAAGCTCACTGAGGTCATTGAGGGTATCCAATTATCGGCAGGTAATGTGTCGCAAAGTGCCAGTGAAATAGCTGATAGCAATACTGAAATTAGTGCGCGAACGGAAGAACAAGCGTCCAACTTAGAGCAAGCAAGTGCTAGTACTAGTCAAATGCTGGAAGCCTTAACCCATGTTTCTGCCCAATCTGGTACGGCCGTTCAGCTCGCACACCACGCTGAAGAAACCGCCAAAGAAGGCGGTGAACTATCTAACAACACCGTGACAGCAATCGATGAAGTAGACAAAGCCAGTAAGAATATCAACGAAATTGTGTCGGTCATTGACGGTCTTGCTTTTCAAACTAATCTACTGGCACTCAATGCAGCCGTAGAGGCAGCAAGAGCAGGAGAAAATGGTAAAGGCTTTGCCGTTGTCGCCAATGAAGTTAGAGACTTAGCAGGGCGTAGCGCCGCATCAGCAAAACAGATAAAAGATATTATTGCCAACAGTAACGATAAAGTTGGCCAAGGTATTGAAATGGCAAATAGCGCGGGACTAAAGCTAGAGCATATTGTTGCGGCTATATCTGAGGTAAGCGATACTATAATTAAAATCAATCAAGCAACAACCACGCAACAACAAGCGATTAAAGAGGTAGACCAAGTAGTGCAACGCCTGACTGATTTAATTCAACAAAACTCAGCCATTACTGAAGAGACGATGGCAGCAGCAAAGCAAATGGCCGAACAGTCACAGCAGATGCGTCATTTACTTGGGTACTTCAATGTGGCCAAATCATCCCAAGCAGCGTTGTTAGTACATCAGTTTAATGCATCTTAGGTTTTATATGCCCTCACGGTTCTTTTAAGGCCTGGGGGCACACACTTTTTAGTACTTATTTATAGTTCGCATAGCTTATGTGCTGCATTAATTAAGGTTTCTGTGTGCTTAGCAAAACATAAGCGAATAATTCTATCCTCAGGGGGAGAGTCATAAAATACACTTAATGGAATGGCTGCAACCCCTACCTCTTTGACTAAATATTCACAAAAGGCAATATCATTTAAATCTGAAATAGCTGAGTAATCTAACAGTAAAAAATAAGTCCCTTCGCTGGTCAAAACCTCAAACCGACTGCCTTTTAGAGCATTAACCAATATATTTCTTTTTTGTTGATAAAAGTCAGCCAGTTCATCTAGATGCGCACTTTGCTCTTTAAGCATGTCAGCCAGCGCTAATTGGGCTGGGGTGAAACTGGAAAAAGTAACATATTGATGTACTTTACGAAATTCTTCAGCCAAGTCGTGCGGTGCCACACAGTAGCCCATCTTCCAACCAGTACAGTGAAACGTTTTGCCAAAACTTGAGATAATGAAGCTGCGGGAAAAAATATCTTTATCTTTTAAAGCACTAAAATGAATATGACCATCAAAAGTAATATGCTCATAGACTTCATCACTTATTAATAAAAGATCATGCTTTACTAATAATGCTTTAAGCATCGCCACATCCTGTGCGGTCATTATTTTCGCCGTTGGATTATGAGGGGTATTGATAATAATGGCGCGTGTTTTTTCATTAATAGCTAGATTAACTTGTTGCCAATCAATACGAAAATTCGGTGAGCGCAAAGTAATATGCACGGCTTTGCCACCGGCCAGCTCTATTGCAGGTTTATAGCTATCGTAAGCGGGGTCAAAAATAATCACCTCATCACCTACTTGAGTAATCGCTTGAATAGCAACAAATAACGCTTCTGTTGCACCGCTAGTTACAGTAATAGAGCTTGCAGGGTCAACCACATGCTCATACTTACGCTCAATCAATGCTGCAATTTGCGCTTGCAGCTCCGCAACACCTGATGAAGGTGCATATTGATTGCACCCTTGCTCGCTGTAGTGCGCTAACTGCTTTTTAAGAAGCTCTGGCGCATCAAATTCAGGAAAACCTTGTGATAAATTAATGGCTTGATAGCGATTTGCCAACCCAGTCATTTGACTAAAAATACTGGTGCTTAGGTTTGGTAATTTACTTTTCAAAGTCCTTTCCTCTTTGGTGATGCTTTAAAAGCATACCAATTACATTAAATAAATGACCAAATATTGCGACGGCTAAATCACTTAGTAACAAGGCAAAAATTTCGGTATGTCGTTGCTCTATATGAGTCACTTAGCTCGCTAGAATGATCAATATTTTCATAGCACTGATATTAATCAGTGTAAATATGCAAAAGTACATACTAAATCAATAAAAAGATAGTGAATATTATCTGCTTTAAGTACATGCGATTATGTCAAAATATACTGTTCCAGCGGTATACCTCTATGAACCCTCCTTTACTTGACGGACCTCGTTATCCCCTAGTTAACGGAGAAAAAACGAGCGGATTATCCGAACATCCCCCTTCATTTGCCACAGCGTCACAGTATTTGTAAATATAAAAGAGAGGTTTCAACCGCTAAATTGAAACCTCTCTATGAATCATAAAACTTATTACTGAATAGCTTACAGTTTCATATGCTCTTCTAAAAAGGCCATTACAGTCTCATAATATTGCGCTCGATGCTTTGGCTTATAAAAACCATGCCCTTCATCATCTAATAACATATATTCATGAGGATGCTTTGCTGCTTTTAAGGCTTTAATTAATGACTCCGCTTGCTCTATAGGTGCTCTGTCATCTTCACCACCGTGCACAATCAGTACCGGTGCTTTAAGCTTCATAGTATTATAACTTGGAGAGAAAGCCTTTAGCTTGCTTGTGTCTTTCCCTAACACTTGAGTTAAGTAATTCGTGCCCGATTGACGCAATGCAATGTCACCTTCTTCAAACATCAACGGTAAGTCATATATACCCACAACACCGATAGCACATTTAAACATATCAGGCGCTACAATCGCACTTTGCAAAGCTGAATAGCCCCCAAAACTTGCACCCATAATGCAGATATTATCTTTGCTGGCATAGCCTTGTGACACCACATACTTTACCCCATCAATAATATCGTGCTGTATTTTACCACCCCACTGCTGGTAGCCTGCCGCCTGAAAGTTATCGCCATAGCCACCAGAACCCCTAAAGTTAACTTGTAAAACAGCAATCCCACGGCTGGCTAACATCTGCACTTCAGGATTAAATTCCCACCAATCTCGAGTATAATGTGGGCCGCCATGAGGCATAACAACCAGCGGCAAGTCTTTATCTTTGCTGCCTACAGGTAAGGTTAAATAGCCATGGATAGTTAATTTATCTCGTGATTGAAATGTAATCGACTTTGTTTGCGACATAAGATCTGGTTTTAACCATTCTCTTGCCGAAAACAATTGCTGTAGTTGACTGGTTTTTGAATCATATAAAAAGTATTGCCCCGCATTAATATCACTAGAGGCAAAAAATATGCTCTTTTTACCATCTTGAGTGTTGGATACTAAATGCACCTGATTGCCTTGCAGAACTCGTATGATGTTTTTCAAACGCTTGGCTTTGATTGAACCCTCATCTGGGAATATATAAGTCGGATAACCATTGTCGACTTCTATTGCATACAACTCTTTGTCATATTCACTTACCCATAATGCTTTCGGCGAAACCGTGTCATCTTGATAGATTTTAGTCGCCTTACCACTACTCAGTTCAAGCTTAAATATTCCCTCAGGCTCTCCTTTTTGAGAGGCTTGAATATAAACTTGTTCACCACTTTTATCGAAAGTAAGTAGCTCGATCGTACGAAAAGCCCCATCCAGCTTTAACATTTTCCATGTCGTGCCATCTTCATCTCGAATATAGATTTGAGTACTAATGCCATCTTTTGAGGCAGAAGCCCCACGCACGTTACCTTGATGATCGGTTAAAAATCTGGCCATATTTTCCGGCGATCTGGCGCGCAAAGTACGCTTGCCATTTTCCACATTAACTCTATATACTTTAGTGGTTGGCTCATTCGTTCCCGTCCACGGAATGTGATATATCAACATATGTTTAGGGTCATCATGAAGCGGGTCTAGAATATAAGAGATGCCTTCTAACGGTGTGGCTTTTCTAAGGTTTGAGCCCACTTGTCGCTCACCTTTAAAGCCAACCAAATACTTAGATTTTGAACCATTAGCATTCACCCCAAATAGTTCACCTTTATAACGAGGTTGGCTAGACCAACCACGTAAGTATTGCTTTTCCATCACCACACGCTCATCGTTGACCCATTCATAGTCGCCAACTTGGCCGTTTGCTTTAAAAGCAACGGCATGTGATAGCTTAAAAGTACTTGCATCAAGAATAAAAAGTGCATTTTTATCATCTTGTTTGGCAATAAAAGATATGTAATCTCCCTTTGGAGAGAGTTTTACATTTTGATAAGCAACATCTTTTGCAAAATCGGCTAAAGCAATGAGTGGTTTGTCCGTAGCCTTGCTGTGATAGCTAGTAACGCAGCCAAAGGTTAATAACAAGGTAAAGAGTAGGCGCATAAAATCCCTTTTTGAAATTTTGTGATTGAATTGTTATGCAAGTGTACCAAAATAAAGTTCAGCTTGTGAAGTTTAGGCCTTTGTACATGCACCGTTTAAGGTGATGAGATTCTCAAACAAGTGCACAATGGCAAAATAGGCTCAACTATGAGGCTAAGCAGGAAGACAGCAGTGCCCAAACATACGGCAGTCACCTTCCTGGCGAGCGCCAGAGTCTATTTTACGAGCTGCATTACCGTTTAACATGCAGTGTAATAAATATAATCAATAGGTTAGTAACCAACACGTTGCAAATTTATAAAGTAATTGACGAGCATCTACATTGAGAGAAAGGTTAAGACACTGCCAAAAGTATATGGCAGTGCTTCTGCTAGTATTATAAAACTGCTATTCACTGGCCAGAGTATTGTCTATGTACTGATTAATTTGCTCTTCAAGAATAAACAATGGCACAGAGCCATGACGCAGGATCTGATGATGAAACTCCCTTAAGTCAAACTGCGCCCCAAGCTTTTGCTCTGCCTCTTTACGCAACCGTTTAATTGTCAATTCGCCAATCTTGTACGATAGCGCCTGAGCAGGCCAAGATATATAACGGTCAGTTTCTGTTTTAACATTATGTAACGATAAAGCCGTATTGTTTTTCATAAAATCCATCGCTTGCTCACGACTCCAGCCAAACATATGCATTCCAGTATCCACAACTAATCGTACTGCACGCCACATTTCATACGTCAAACGACCAAAATTACTATAGGGGTCTTGATAAAACCCGGCCTCAAGCCCTAAATACTCTGAATATAATCCCCACCCTTCTCCAAAAGCTGAGATATATTCATTGCGTCGGTAATCAGGTAAGTAATCCATTTCTTCATTCAAGGCTATTTGTAAATGATGACCTGGCACCGCCTCATGTAAGGTAAGTGCTTCGAGTACATACAATGGCCGTTTATCCAAAGCATAAGTATTTACCAAGTAATAGCCTGCTTCCAAGTCATTGCTCGCGCCTTGATAGCGACCCGTAGTGTACTTTGGGGCTATGCTTTGCGGAACAGGAATAACGCCATAGGGTCTGCGCGGTAAAGTATGAAATAGCTTTGGCAACTGTGCATCCATCTGTTTGGAAATATAGGCTGCCTCTTTAAGGAGTTGCTGTGGCGTTTTGGCATAAAATTGAGGGTCCGTTCTCAAAAAATGAACAAATTCAGCAAATGTGCCTTCAAACCCAACTTCGGTAATAACAGACTCCATTTCTTTACGTATGCGGGCAACTTCTTTTAAGCCCAGTTCATGAACTTGTTTTGCTGACATATTTGTCGTCGTATAATATTGTGCTCTGTTTTCGTAATAAGCTTGACCATTTGGCGTATCTTTCAATGCAATACTGGTGCGTGCCGCAGGTCTATATTGCTCAATAAAAAACGTTAAATAATCTTGATATGCAGGCATCACTTTAGTCGTTAAAATTGACTGAGCTTGCACCTGCAGAGCAGCAAGCTCATTGGCTGGTAGTTTTGCTGTGTTTAGTTTAAATGGTGCATAAAAAACGGACTGAGTAACATCTTGATGAATAAAGCCCTCAATAGATGCTTCGTAGCCTTTTAGTACAACTTTAGGCTGCGTATAACCTGCTTTCATGCCCTCGCGCATCCAATGTATATTTTGTTCAAAAAAACGAGGGATTTCATTGAGTCGTTTTAAATATACTTCAAACCCAGTGGCTTTACTAAAATCGCTATAGCCAATGATTTGTGTGATTTCAGAGTGAAACCCGCCCTCAGAAGTTAAAGGTACTAAATGCTTTTTAAAACGATATTCATCCACTTTATTTTGGATTTGAGCGCGTAGTATCGTGTAATTAATTTGGTTTTCTTCGCTTAGCGTTTGGGTATCTATATTATCTAAACCCAAAAGCAGTTGTACTCTTTGTTGTTGTTGCTCTGCCAAAGCGGTTGCACTTAAATTCGGCAGGTAATAAGCCATATGTTCTGCGCGATTTTTATATGGCTGAACTTGCTGTCTGAACCCTGCAATTTGTTGCTCTAACTGAGCAAATTCATCATCACTAGATTTTGGCGTTGTTTGACAACCTGATAATAACGCACTCAGAAGAACCGCACTGAGCGATAGAGCAAAATTTTTAACCACTTTTTTATTCCTAGACGTCGGGGTTTTTCATGACTCTAGCCGAGCAAACACCCTTACTGCAAATAAAAGAGTTCAATCCCACAAATTGCAATATGCCAAAATAGTAGGCAAACTACGACAAATTGATGATAAAAAAAGCGAACAGTCGCATAAATTTAACTTTTCTATTTCAAATTGGCGCGTTTTGCTTTTAAATACAGATTGCACTCAGTGTGCTGATAAATATTATAGTAGTGAGACCTAGCCCATAAAATAAGGTAGGCCACTAAATTTCTAGAAAGCTCCATTACTGCGGTAAACAAAATGATGTTCCATGACTCCATGGCTAATGCACAAGAAAAAATGACTCAAGTTTGCTTGTTTCTAGAGCAACACCATTTGCCGCCAACGCCTATGAACTATCATGTAACATATACCTATATCAGTAAATGCGATACTGCGCTGAACGAAGCTTTAGACAATGCCATTAACGATAAACAAAAAGTAGATAGCATATTTATTGAACACCTTTATTTCGAGTATCTAAATAAAGGGCACAAAACCGAAACTGAACTTCTCAGTAACGTTGACGATGTTCTGGCGAGTCTTTCTAAAACGTCCAACGAATCACAAAAACACATCGCTAATTTCGCACAAAAAATCACCACCTGTGCGCAAGACTTAGATGAAAATAATATCGCAAAAAGCAAAAGAGCCATAACTCAACTTAGCCAATCTACGGATACAATATTAAAACAGCATCAAGTATTCAAAGCGCAACTTAAAAAAGCGCGCATGATGCACATCAAATCACAACAGCAACTACAGTATCTACGTAAGCAACATATCATTGACCCACAAACGGGCCTTTATAAACGACACTTTTTAAACCAGCAAACACAGGCATGGTTAGCCAAAGATAAATCTATTTGCGCAATTGCGATTCATATCACAAATTTACATGATTTTACTCAACAATATGGTGATGTTATTGGCGAAGTTATCCTCAATAGAGTAGCCAAGAAAGTACAGTCATATGTATTCGAAAGTGGTTTACCTGGGCGTACCCGAGCACAAGAATTTACCGTTTTGTTAGCTGATATAGAGCCGACAACGGCCAATGTAATCGCCGAAAAAATTCGCAAAGGCGTCGAAAAAATTAAATTTGTTAGCTCTAAAAGCGATATTGAATTACCTCGTATTCAACTATCATTAGGTATTGCAAAAAGACATCAGGAACAAAATTTCGATGAGCTAGCATACAAAGCACATTTAGCAGCTCATAAAGCATACTTGTCTGATCAAAGCAGCTTTAGCGTTTCATAAAGCGTACAAGCCAGCTATCTGATAAATTCTGCAGCGATAAATTGCACCTAAGTGACGCAATCAAGTACACTAGAGCACAATTTAGCGTAACCACCTAAGCAGAGAAGCACCATGAAAGAGTCGCAACAAAACACCACTGATTTTGGTTATAAAACAGTAGCCCGAGATGAAAAAGCCTCGATGGTGGCTGATGTATTTCATTCCGTAGCCGCTAAGTACGATATTATGAATGATCTAATGTCATTTGGCATTCACCGTTTATGGAAACGTCAAGCTATTGCATGTTCAGGCGTGCGAAAAGGGCACCGCGTGCTTGACTTAGCCGGTGGTACTGGGGATCTAACCGCCAAATTCAGCCAGCTTGTTGGCGATACCGGTCAAGTAATTTTAGGTGATATCAACGACTCCATGCTTAAAGTAGGCCGAGATAAACTGCGTGATTTAGGCTTAGTTAATAATATTGAATACGTACAAATGAACGCTGAAGCACTCCCATTTCCAGACAATAGTATTGATGTGATCACAATTGCGTTTGGTTTACGTAATGTAACAGACAAAGATGCGGCGCTAAAATCTATGTATCGTATTCTGAAGCCTGGTGGTCGTCTTTTAATATTGGAGTTTTCTAAAACCGACAGTGAAGCACTCTCTAAAATTTACGACTTTTACTCTTTTAACTTACTCCCTTCGATGGGTAAATTAGTGGCTAACGATAGCGAGTCGTATCGTTATTTGGCTGAGTCTATTCGTATGCACCCAGATCAAGAGACGTTAAAAGACATGATGGAAAACGCTGGTTTTGAACAAGCTAATTACCAAAATATGACCGGTGGTATTGTCGCACTTCATCGCGGTTTTAAATACTAGGGGATGGCATGATCAAAACTCTGCTTGTAGCAGCTGCTGAGCGTGTTCTTAATGGAGCTCTTAATTTAGACCCTCATTTTGCAGCACCACTAAAAAAGGTACAGCATAAAGTTTTAGCCATTGAAATTAGGGATTGGCAGCAAACTTTTGCACTCACGTACACAGGCCAAAGTTTTATGCTGTTTAACAATTTCCAAGAGCAAAGTGATTGTCATATTAGCGCCAGCATAGCTACTTTATCTGAGCTTAAAGAACCGAGTCAATTAACCCGACTTATTCGTCAAGAAAAGCTGGACCTAGAAGGTGATTTACATCTGGCGCAAACATATAGCCAAAGTTTTTCTAACCTAGACATTGATTGGGCTGAACATCTATCTGAGTATCTTGGTGATGCAGGCGCACAACAGCTAGTACAGCAAATTAAACATGTGATCACACGTACCAAAAAAGCAGATAGCATATTAAGTAATACAACCCAAGAACTATGTCAGGATGAGCTTAAGGTCACCATCCATCCGCTCGAAATGACACAGTTTAAAGCGCATACCCGTGAGCTTAAACAACATGCAGCGCAACTAGAACAACGCATTAATCAACTACTCGCTCGTTAAGGAATCCAGTTTGGCCATCGCTCGTTTATATCAAATCACACACACTTTGCTCAGTTTTGGGCTTGATGAGTTTATTCCTGAACAAAAACGACCTTGGTTTGCGCGCACCGCTAGAAATAGCTTATTTTGGATCCGCAACAACCATGCCGATAAGCCGATTGGCGTAAGGCTAAGATTAGCGTTACAAGCATTAGGCCCGGTATGGATAAAATTTGGCCAAATGCTATCAACTCGTCGAGACTTGCTACCGCAAGACGTCGCTGAAGAGTTGGCTGTACTGCAAGATAAAGTCGCCCCATTTGATGGCGTTCGAGCGCAAGCATTAATAGAACAAGCACTACAAATTAACGATATTAACGAGTTGTTTAGTGAATTTGATCAAGTGCCATTAGCATCAGCCTCTATTGCACAAGTACATACTGCAACACTTGTGCATAATGGCAGTGAAAAAGATGTGGTAATTAAGGTTATTCGCCCAGATATTGAACAACAAATAACGGCAGACTTAGCGCTTATGACACAATTTGCTCGATTGCTGGTCAAGCTTTTTAAGCCTAGCCGCCGCTTAAGGCCTGTTGAAGTAGTCAAAGAATATAAAAAAACCTTACTCGATGAATTAGACCTCATGCGAGAAGCCGCTAATGCCATTCAGCTAAAGCGTAACTTTACTGACTCCGAGTCACTTTATATCCCTGAAGTATATAGCGATCATTCACGTAAAAATGTGCTAGTAATGGAACGTATTTATGGGATACCGGTGTCGGACACAGAAGCATTACTCAAGCAAGGCACCAATATGAAGTTACTTGCTGAACGCGGTGTTGAGGTGTTTTTCACTCAAGTATTTAGGGATAGTTTTTTTCATGCTGACATGCATCCAGGTAATATTTTTGTTTCTCGCAACACACCTCATAACCCACAATACATTGGTATCGATTGCGGTATCGTTGGCACTTTAAATAAAGAAGATAAGCGCTATTTAGCTGAAAATTTTATTGCTTTTTTTAATCGTGATTATCGCCAAGTTGCTCAGTTGCATGTAGATTCTGGTTGGGTGCCTGCAGATACCTGTGTCGAGGAGTTTGAGTTTGCCATTCGTACCGTATGTGAGCCTATTTTTAATAAGCCACTGGCAGAAATTTCTTTCGGTCATGTACTGGTAAACTTATTTAATACCGCCAGGCGTTTTAACATGGAAGTACAGCCGCAGCTTGTATTACTGCAAAAAACGCTACTGTATGTAGAAGGTCTGGGTCGTCAACTATACCCTCAGTTAGATCTCTGGCAAACAGCAAAGCCATTTTTAGAGCAGTGGGTGAAAGAGCAAATTGGGCCTTGGTCTTTGCTTAAACAAATGTATGCAAACCTGCCTTTTTGGGCAGAAAAAATGCCTGAAATTCCAGATCTTATCTACCATAACTTAAAACGTAGTAATCAACAATTGGTGAATATCACACCTAAAAAAGAGACCAAACCTATATTACTTGGTATGTTAGCCTGTGCATCACTCATTTGTGCCAGTCTCACTTATTTGGCACAAGATTGGTTAGCATCGGGTTTATCGCTCTCAGTAAGCGCCATTCTATTTATTAGTGCGTGGCGCAAAATAGGGTGATATTTTGCTCACTGGGCGTATAATCACAACAACTTATTAAGTTTTTATCGCAAACGGAGTCATCATGGGTTTAGGTGGGATCAGTATTTGGCAGCTCTTAATCGTGTTAGCCATCATCGTTTTGTTATTTGGAACAAAGAAGCTACGTGGTATTGGTGGCGATTTAGGTGGTGCTGTCAAAGGCTTTAAAAAGGCAATGTCTGATGAAGGTAAAACCACAACACAGCTAAGCGAGCAACAAGCACAAACAAGCGCGACTGAGCAAGAAAAAAAAGACAAAGACAAGGTATAACTGATGGGTATGTGGGAGCTTGTGGTGGTCCTGATTGTTGGCCTAATCGTATTGGGTCCCGAGCGCTTGCCTGTTGCAATACGCACAGTGAGCCGCTGGGTTAATACTATCAAATCTGTCGCTAACTCAGTCAAAGCTGAAGTTAATGAAGAGCTACGTGTTCACGAACTACATACCAACTTAAAAAAAGCTGAACAGCAAAATATGCAAGACTTACCTGATGAGCTTAAACACTCAGTGAGTGAGTTACAAAAAGCAGCTGAGTCAGTAAAGCACAGTTATAAAAATGCATCCGACGTCAAAAAAGACTGATAAAAGCGTAATTAAGAAGTAAAGAGCAACTTATGTCACAAGCCCAACAAAGCGGTTTTATCGGCCATTTAATTGAACTGCGTAATCGGGTCATGAAAGCACTCCTCAGCGTGTTGGTGATTTTTATTGCACTCGTGTATTTCGCGAATGACATTTACAGCTATGTTGCAGCGCCTTTAATAGCAAGCTTACCTGAAAGCAGTACAATGATTGCTACAGATGTAACGGCTCCTTTTTTTGCTCCCTTTAAGTTGACACTTTTTGTCGCACTTTTCGCTGCTATACCTATGATATTACATCAACTCTGGAGTTTTATCGCACCAGGATTATATCAGCATGAAAAGCGAATGCTGATACCTGTGCTATTTTCAAGTATTGTATTGTTTTACGCAGGCATTGCATTTTGCTATTTTGTTGTTTTACCCATCGTACTTGGCTTTTTTACCAGCGTGGGCCCGCAAGAGATGACTTTATCGCCTGATATTAGTAGCTACCTAAGTTTTACGCTTAAACTATTTTTTGCTTTTGGAGTTGCATTTGAGATCCCCGTTGCAATTATGCTGTTATGCTGGAGTGGCGCAACATCAGTGCAAAGTTTGAAAGAAAAGCGCCCATACATGGTGGTTGGCTCATTTGTTGTGGCCATGTTTTTAACCCCCCCCGATGTGCTTTCACAAACACTTTTAGCCATCCCTATGTTGATACTGTTTGAGCTTGGGTTGTTGCTAGCTAAATTATATACGAAAGAATCAGAACAACAGGAATCGTAAAAATGAAAAAATTAGCACTATTAGGCGTTCTATTTGCAAGTACATACGGACTTGCTGAACCAATCAATGAACAAGCGCTATCTGCTTGTACGTTGATTGAGAAAGACTTTCAACGTCTAGTGTGTTTTGACAAAGTAATGGCAAATCAACCCATTGATATTGAACAAACCGTTGCAAGCCATACCTCAAAAAAAACGACACTAAAGCAAACCCTGTCAAATGAGCAAAAATTTGGTATGTCCAAAAAACTACTAAAAGAGAAAACCGACTTCTCTGAAGCTCAACAGATAAGTGCCACTATCATCGAAGTGAAGAAATCACCTACTGGCTCGCGCTTGTTTAAACTAGACATTGGCCAATCATGGAAACAACTTGGAACAAACTCTTTCTATGCCAAAAAGGGTGACAAAATTGAAATAGAGCGAGGCACTTTAGACTCCTTCCTTATGAAAAAGGTTGGCTCAAACCGTAGTATTAGAGTCAAGCGAGTGGACTAATGACAACGCGCTATATCGATGCTGGCGTAAACCTCACGAGTTCACAATTCGATGACGCTCGCGACGATATTGTTATGCGAGCAAAACAAGCTGGTGTAGATAATATGCTACTCATCGGTACAAATACGCAAGACTCAATGCACTGCCTGCAGCTCGCTCGCCATTACGGCTTTGTTTGTACCTCAGGCATTCATCCACATGATGCAAAAAGTACCCAGGCTGACTATATTGCACAACTCAAAACCTTATTTTTACACCCTGAAGTGGTCGCTGTTGGTGAGTGCGGGCTAGACTTTAATCGCAACTTCTCCCCTCGCTCTGAGCAAATCAGCGTGTTATCACAGCAACTTGAATTGGCAGAGCAAAACAATTTGCCAGTGTATTTGCATGAACGAGATGCGTTTGATGCTATGCGCGCGCAGTTAGAGCAAGTTAAGGTACACGGCGTGCTACATTGCTTCACGGGTGATAAACACGCTCTCGATTTTTATCTACACTATGGCTTGATGATAGGTATCACAGGTTGGGTGTGCGATGAACGAAGAGGAGCACAGTTGCAACAACTGGTTCCATTAATCCCCGATGATAGGTTATTAATTGAAACAGACGCCCCCTATTTATTGCCCCGAACTTTAAAGCCCAAGCCAAAGTCACGCCGTAATGAGCCCGCTTTTGTTGAGGCCATCGTTCGCGAAGTGGCTAGACTCAGAGGACAAAGCTGTGAACATGTCGCGAAAATTAGTCATGCTAATTTTCAACGGTTATTTATAACGAGGCGAGGCACTCAATAATGCGTTTACTCTGCTTTTTATTGTGCCTATTTTTTATAAGCGTATCAGCCCAAGCATTTGAGATCCCTGAAGGCTTCAAAAAACAGGCCTCACTGCCATTTGCTTATACGCAAAATAATAGTCAAACATTGGAGCAGCTTCACACTAGCAACCCCAGCTGGAAACCCGTTAAGAGTGGCTTTTTACCGCTTAATAAAAAAATGACAAGCACATGGCTTCGAGTCCCTTTAAGCAACCTGTCAAAACAAGATTTACCATTATTATTAAGCGTGAACAATAATCAACTTAATAAGGTAACTGCTTTTGTACCAGAGCATAATCGCTCAATTTTAGTAGCATATGCAAATGACTACCAAAATAGTGTGCAACCACCAATTTCACATCAGGTGCAACTTGTCCCACTTAAATTATCACCTTATGGTAATAGTGTGATTTACTTGCATGTAGAGAATAACAGGCAAGCCTACCTGCCCTTAAGTTTGTGGCACCCTATTGAATATTTAAAGTATACCAGTAAATTTAACCTTCTCTACGGTATGCTTGCGGGCTTCATTGTCGCGATGATGCTTACTAATATCACGCTATATTCATTTACACGCAAAAATTACTTTTTCTTTGGCGGTTTAACTATTGCAGCAATTTGGTTATTGAACGTACATTTATATGGGTTTAGTCATCGCTATCTCTACAGTAATTGGTTATGGCTTCAACAATATGGCCAAGCCCTATTTATGGTGCTTTCAACTTGGTTATTTGTTCCAATATTAAAAATCACATTAGTGCCTAAAAATGCGCTCAAAACGCAGCATATTTTAACTTTAATGCTCAAAGCAGGCCTCATTTGTGCGACTATGATACCTCTGTTCTCACATCATATTGCTCTGTATATTGCTTTTGGATATTGCTTCACGTTGGCCTTAACTTATGTCTATTTAGCCATAATTGCATATAAACGCGCGCAATCATTTTACAAAGCTTACTTGCTGATGTTTTCCTTGCTCGTATTGGTCCTAAGCTATCAAAGTGCTTTTGAATTTGGTCTACTATCAAGCGCCGTGTTAGATAGACCCCTCACCTATGTTTGCTATTTAATGATCAGCATGATTTTAAGCTACACATTAGCACGACAATATATTCAGCAGCGTGATAGTAAAATAAAACAGCAGCAAGCACGCCTTGCGCAAACTCGTGCTGAAGATGCGCTGTTAAAAGAACGCTTACACCTGCAAACACAAGCACAGGAAAAACTCGAAAACAGTATTGATGAACGTACCTTTGAGCTTGAAGTCACACTCAGGGAACTACAAGATAAGAATCGTGAGTTAGAAAAGCTCAATATGGAAGATGCACTAACCAAAGTAAAAAATCGTCGTTACTTTGACAAGCGTATCATGATGGAGGTAAGGCGCTCACGCAGAGAGCAAACTATGCTTAGCGTAGTGATGCTAGACATTGACCACTTCAAAAAAATCAATGATAACTATGGCCATGTCGTAGGCGATCATGCCATTTGTGCGGTTGCCAGAGTCATTGAAAAACATCTAAAACGACCTTCGGACGATGTGTTCAGGTATGGAGGAGAGGAGTTTGTACTCCTTTTGCCCAATACGCAGCTAGACGGTGCCTTAGAAATTGCTGAACTTATCCGCCAAAGCTTACAAAATACACATGTCGACTTTGATGGACAACAACTCAATATGACACTCAGTGCCGGCGTATACAGCGCTATTGCTAACGATAGTAAAAACCCCACTCTTTTTACCGATTTTGCTGATAAAGCACTCTATCAGGCCAAACAGCAAGGACGAAATCGCGTCATTGCCTACCAATAACTTTAGGAGATTACTGTGGCTCAATCAGGATTAGATTTATTTCCATACACGCGGATGCGTCGCATGCGTCGTAATGACTTTTCAAGACGTTTAATGAGCGAGAATCAGTTAACGGTTAACGATCTCATCTTTCCTGTCTTTGTATTAGAGGGTAAAAACCGACGTGAAGCCATTGAATCAATGCCTGGCATTGAGCGCCTATCTATCGATTTATTACTAGAGGAAGCTGCAGATCTCGTTGCCTTGGGTGTGCCTGCTATTGCAATATTCCCTGTTACTCCTACAGATAAAAAGTCGCTCAATGCAGAAGAGGCATATAATCCAGAAGGGCTTGCACAGCGCACTGTGAAGGCGTTAAAAACAACCTACCCACAACTTGGTGTGATCACTGATGTTGCACTGGACCCGTTCACAGTTCATGGCCAAGATGGCATAATTGACGATGACGGCTACGTAATAAACGACGTCACAACTGAAGTGCTAATCAAGCAGGCTCTCTCTCATGCTGACGCTGGAGCCGATATCGTAGCCCCTTCAGATATGATGGATGGTCGCATTGGCGCAATACGTGAAGCATTGGAAGCACAGGGGCATATCCACACTCGCATCATGGCTTATTCCGCCAAGTATGCATCTAGCTACTACGGACCATTTCGCGATGCAGTTGGCTCAGCTAGTAATTTAAAAGGGGCGGATAAAAAAACCTATCAAATGGACCCTGCAAACTCTGATGAAGCATTGCGAGAAGTTGCATTAGATTTACAAGAAGGTGCTGATATGGTGATGGTAAAACCAGGTATGCCATATCTTGATATTGTGCGCCGCGTCAAAGACGAATTCCAAGTGCCTACTTTTGCTTATCAAGTCAGCGGTGAGTATGCTATGCATCGAGCAGCGATAGACAATGGCTGGCTTGCTGAAAAGCCCTGCATTATGGAATCACTATTAGCATTTAAACGTGCTGGTGCCGATGGCATTTTAACCTACTTTGCAAAGCAGGCTGCAATTTGGCTTAACGAAAAGTAGAGATTGAATCAAAAAATGCGCCGTTATGGCGCATTTGCTATTTGCTTGCTAAAAGCTGCTCAGCCTTAGTAAAACCGGCCTCGCTCAAACTCCAACTGTAGAATGACTTTACTTCACCAGATTGTTTCTTAACGAGTAACACAGTCAATATAAAAAATCGCTTACGTTGGATCTGTTCAATATCTTCGGTCACAATATAATGCGTACTCAGCCCTAGTGAATAGCTAATACCCGCCCTATCAATATGTACAAAGCGCTTATCAAGTAAAGCCAATAACAATGAAAAAATGCTAGCTCCGATTAACGCGTAACACATAACTGAAATGGTCACAGTGCCAGAGTCTAGCATGGAAGCAAAACCAAATAAGCCAAAGCTGCCCAAAAGGTACAACCCATATAGTAACCAGTTTACTGATAAATCAACGGTTCTCACTATATACCTCCATATTCTCATACCAAATGATGAAAATATTTTATTAATCAGAACGCAATGATAGCACAGTTAGTACCTAAATCAATTACACCCTCTTACATAGCAGCACTTTTTTATTAGGCATAAAAAAACCGCTTGATTTACAAGCGGTTTTTTCGAGTTTAAAAACTAACTAAATTTATTTAGCTGCTTTTTTCTCTTTTTCTGCAGCAATTACTGTCTCAGCAACATTTTGCGGACATGGTGCGTAGTGTGAGAACTCCATAGAGAACTGACCACGACCTGAAGTAATTGTACGTAAGTGACCGATATAACCAAACATCTCAGAAAGAGGCACGTCACCTTTGATGCGAACGCCTGTTAGGCCTGCTTCTTGGTCTTTGATCATACCACGACGACGGTTAAGGTCACCGATTACATCACCAACGTTATCCTCTGGCGTGAACACATCTACTTTCATGATTGGCTCAAGAAGCTGTGCACCTGCTTTAGGGATAGATTGACGGAAAGCGCCTTTAGCCGCGATTTCGAATGCGATTGCTGATGAGTCAACTGCGTGGAAGCCACCGTCGAATAACTCAACTTCAACGTCTAAAACTGGGAAGCCAGCTAGAACACCTTCGTTCATCATTGACTTGAAGCCTTTCTCAACTGCAGGCCAGAATTCTTTAGGTACGTTACCACCAACAACTGATGAAGAGAACGTGAAACCAGAATTTTGCTCACCAGGCTTAATACGGTAGTCAATCTTACCAAACTGACCAGAACCACCTGATTGCTTCTTGTGCGTGTAGCTATCTTCAATTTCTTGAGTGATAGTTTCACGGTATGCAACCTGAGGTTGACCAACAATTAAGTCTACGCCGTAAGTACGCTTAAGGATATCTACCTTAATGTCTAGGTGTAATTCACCCATTCCTTTAAGGATAGTTTCACCTGAATCTTCGTCAGTCTCAACTTGGAAAGATGGATCTTCTGCAACCATTTTACCGATAGCGATACCCATTTTCTCGTTACCGCCTTTATCTTTAGGCTGTACCGCGATTGAGATTACTGGTTCAGGGAAGATCATCGCTTCAAGTGTACACTCATGCTTAGGATCACATAAAGTATGACCTGTTTGAACGTTCTTCATACCTACTACTGCGATGATATCACCCGCTTGTGCTTCAGTAAGTTCGTTACGCTCATCTGCTTGCATCTCAACCATACGGCCAATACGCTCAGTTTTACCTGTTGCAGAGTTAAGAATGGTATCACCTTTTTTCATACGACCAGAGTAGATACGGATGAATGTAAGGGCGCCGAAACGGTCGTCCATGATTTTGAACGCTAGCGCTTTTAGAGGCTCATCAGCAGAAACAGTTGCAACTTCACCAGTAGGTTCACCCGTGTCTTTGTCTGTTAATGGCTGAGGGTCAACTTCTGTTGGCGCAGGTAAGTAATCTACAACAGCGTCAAGTACTAATTGAACACCTTTGTTTTTGAACGCAGAACCACAGTAAGTTGGGAAGAATGCAAGATCACGTGTACCTTTACGGATACAACGCTTGATATCTTCTAAAGAAGGTACTTCACCTTCCATGTACGCTTCCATTAAGTCATCGTCTTGCTCTACCGCTGACTCGATGAGTAGCTCATGGTACTCTTCAACTTTGTCTACCATATCAGCAGGCACGTCTGTGATTTCGTAGTTTTCTGGAAGACCAGTGTTATCCCAAACGTATGCTTTTTTAGTTAATACGTCTACAACACCAACGAAATCATCTTCGATACCGATTGGTAACGTCATTACCAATGGGTTAGCTGCAAGTACGTTTTTAACTTGAGCTACTACGCGATAGAAATCAGCACCCATACGGTCTAGCTTGTTTACGAAAATAACACGTGCAACTTCTGACTCATTCGCATAGCGCCAGTTAGTTTCTGATTGAGGCTCAACACCACCAGAACCACAGAATACACCAATACCACCGTCAAGTACTTTTAGTGAACGGTATACTTCAACTGTAAAGTCAACGTGTCCTGGAGTGTCGATAACGTTAAAGCGGTGTTCTTTCCACTCACACGTTACAGCTGCTGACTGGATAGTAATACCACGCTCAGCTTCTTGGTCCATGAAGTCAGTTGTAGACTCACCGTCGTGTACTTCACCAGTTTTGTGAATTTTACCAGTAAGTTTTAGGATACGCTCAGTGGTGGTAGTTTTACCCGCATCAACGTGCGCGAAAATACCAATGTTTCTGTACTTCGATAAATCTGCCATTGTTTTGCTCTATAAAGTAGGAAAATTATTCGGCGGGAGTATATCACCTCTTATAACGAACATCATCCTTCATATCGCTTAAAATGCAGTCAATTTGTGAAAAAGTGCTTTTTGTCATCAATACACATTAAAATACGAGCGAAATGGCTCCGCAACTGAAAAAGAACCAAGAATACCAGTTGCATTAAATAAATGACCAAATATTGCAACAGATAAATGATTTAATAAAATTAGAATCACTTGTAATAAGGCACTATTACTAAATAAAAGTGCCTTAGTGACTACTCACATATCCTCTAAAATAGAATAAACAAGCCTAATATCAGCCCCAACCCTAAAAGTGGCACCACAATAGTCAACATCGCGAGCGGCCAATACGCCGCCTGATGAGTTTCTTTACAAATCGCTCGTACTGTCGTCACTACATAGCCATTATGCGGTAAAGTATCTATTGCACCTGAGCTTATTGCAACCACTCGATGCAATTCACTATTATTGACACCTAAATCAATATAATGCGGCGCAACAAGTGGCAAAGCAATCGCTTGCCCACCCGAAGCTGACCCAGTTAATCCTGCTATTACACTGACTGCGATAGCCGCACCTAGCAATTCATTACCCGGGATCTGCGTCATTAAAGCCACCGCTTCTTGAAATGCAGGCGTCACTTTAGCCACTGCACCAAATCCAACCACTACAGCCGTATTACCAATCGCGATTAAAGCACCTGTGGTGCCCAAGTTAATCGCCTGCTGCAAATTAACAAAATGCTTAAAGTTACAAACCAAAATACTCAATACCCCACCCAGTAACGCCACAATTAATGCGCTTTGCTGTAGCGTTTCGTGCAAAGTAAATGATAACGCCAGCACCACAAGTAAAGGAATTAGACCTGTAACTGGGTGTGGCAGATGTCGCTTAAATTCTTCAGGGTCGTCAGCACGAACTTCAAATACCTCACCATTTTGCTGTGCTTTTTTAATCATCTTCATCAATAAAAAATAACCGAATAAAGCCATAAATACCGCCACAACCAAACTTTCTTGCCAAGCCGCATAAGGGGATGTACCTAAATATTTAATCGGTATCCAGTTTTGGATTTCGGGAGAGCCGGCTGAAGTCATAGTAAAAGTGACCGAACCAAAAGCTAACGTGGCAGGAATAAAACGTCTTGGCAAGTTAGCATCTTTAAATAAACTCAATGCCATGGGGTAAACGGAAAATGCCACAATAAATACACTCACCCCGCCATAGGTGAGTAATGCACAAGCCAAAACGACCGCTAGTACCGCATATTTTATACCCAGCTTGCCAACAATATAATGCGCAATCGCATCAGCGGAGCCTGTGTCTTCCATAAATTTACCAAATAAAGAACCAAGCAAAAACATAAAAAACCAAGCCTGAATAAAGCCACTAAAGCCGCTCATGTAACTGCTAATAAAGTCCACCTCAGAACCAGAGGGAAACACAGTGATACTACTACTTAATGCAACCAACAAGGCGCATAATGGCGCACAAAGAAATAGGTTCATTCCCCGTAGCGTCAACACAATTAACAGCCCAAGAGCACCAACAAGCCCCAACATGCTTAGCATAAAATCCCTTCTTATTATTCTTTAGCACAACACGCTGTTAGCATTGAACAAAAACACAGCAAATTCAAGATTAAAAGCATTGAGTGGAATAATAATATTAACATGACCGTTTTGGTTTCTTACTCCAGTAGCTATTCATTCCAAGCTAAGCCAGTCACAGCTCAAATGAAAATAAATCTCATTTGAGTGTTGACACCTTTACAAATCTAACTGATAATCAATCTCAACAAGGCGAGATTAACAGCTCTCTTTGTTAGTAATTCATATTGTTTCTCGACCCTGAAACACACGTGTGGCGCACGTAAACAGCCAAAGGTTAAGTCTGTTTGTAACAACGCCCCTTGATACAAACACATTAACTTACTCACTATTTTACTTGCTACATTGCTCATATCGGTGACGGTAGATATGACACTAAAAAGCCCCTTGTGGGCTTTTTTTATGCTTAAATTTCACCCAACAATTTAAATGAAAA
>NZ_CAMAPC010000024.1:0-32235 GCF_945859825.1 Pseudoalteromonas holothuriae | reverse complement strand
AATCAATCTCAACAAGGCGAGATTGACGGCTCGCTTTGTTAGGTAATTCATATTGTTTCTCGACCCTGAAACACACGTGTGGCGCACGTAAACAGCCAAAGGTTAAGTCTGTTTGTAACAACGCCCCTTGATACAAACATATTAACTTACTCACTATTTTACTTGCTACATTGCTCATATCGGTGACGGTAGATATGATACTAAAAAGCCCCTTGTGGGCTTTTTTTACTTCCAAACAACTATTTTTATAGCTGTAATTGACTGTAATCGACTATAAAAACGACACACTGTATTATGCTTGCCACTTCAAGCGTGAATAACAATAATACCCATGGACCATGCTCGACGCCGCTGTAACATTACTTTGACCTTGTTGTTATTAGCTGGGTTTACTTTTACGAGCTGGTTTAGCTTTCATATGGCACATAATTCACTGAGTGAAGGGATTATCGATGAAACGCTTCCCCTCACCAGCCATGTCATCAGTACTGATTTGCAAAAGCAGTTACAAGGCCCCATTTATGTTGCCCAAAGTATGGCGCAAAATCATTTTATACACTTATGGCTTAAAAATGGCAGTGCTAATAGCGAGCAGTTATTTGCTTTTTTAAACAAGACTAAAACATTGTTTAAAAGTAAAACCAGCTTTTTAGTCGATCATAGCACTCAGACTTATTATCACTTTGATGGTCAAGCACACCAGCTTAATTTTAGTTCACCCGAGTCTGATTGGTACAAGGCTACTATTGAAGAGTCGCAACGTGATTACGTCTTGAATGTTGATGCTTCACCACAGGATAACTTTAGTCCAATAGTCTATGTTAATCATAAAATTATAGTTAACAACGCACTATTAGGTGTCACTGGGGTTGGTATTCAACTCAGTGACTTGCAGCAACTTATTACACATTACCAGCAGCAATATAAACGAAAAATTTACTTTGCAGATCATCAAGGCAGGTTAATTTTTTATAACCAATCAAAACTACCAAACCACACTTTAGCGTCTGAGTTTGCCTCGCACCATAGCGAGATAATAAGTCGGCCACACTATAAATTTTCAATCAATAAGCAAGGAGTACAGCGACTCATAAACAGCCGCTATATACCTGATTTAGGCTGGCACTTAATGGTCGAACAAACGTTCACCCCTGAAACCAGTTTAACCGATGCTTTGTTTGCAAATCTATTACTCGGTGGTGTTATTACTCTGTGTATTCTCGCTATTGCACAACTGACATTTAATCAATATCAAACACGTTTAGAGTCCATTGCTCTGACTGACAAGCTATGTAATGTTTTAAATCGTCAAGCTTTTGAACCACAATTGCAGCGCCATATACAACGAGCACAAAACAGCAGAGTCCCTTTGAGTTTATTGTTGTTAGATATTGATCACTTTAAACAAGTAAACGACCAGTATGGGCATTTGGTTGGCGACCAAGTACTAAAGCACTTTGCTAAGCTATGCAAATCTGTTGCTCGTAATAACGATATTTTATGCCGTTGGGGTGGAGAGGAGTTTATGATTCTAATGCCAAACTCTTCCATAAAACATGCAGAACAACTCAGTGAGCGTTTGCGTACTGCTTTAGCTACGTGTGATTGCGAAGTATCTATCACCATCAGTATCGGGGTTGCTCAATACCAACCCCAAGAATCAGAAGATGACTTTATTAAACGTGCAGATGATGCGCTTTACCGAGCAAAAAGGCTAGGACGCGATAGAAGTGAACTTGCTGCATAGCGCAGACACACTTACCGCCTGTTTTTGCGCGCACGAGCTCGACGCTGTTTTTTCTCATCTTCTTTTGCCGCTTTTTTCGCCTCAGCAGCTTCACGCAACTGCGCAACCATCACTTCTTCTTCTTCACGCATCTGTGGCGTTTCCATGGTAATACGACCAATAATCGCGTCACGTAACTCGTTAATTAAGATTTCAGACATTTTATGGGTATCAATTTGATTCCCGCCACGAATACAGCCGCGTTTTTTGCCTGCCATCTCCATAAATTCCCAGTCGTGCTCTGGTAGCTCCACTATTTTGTAACGTGCTTTGAGCAGCTCAGGGTATGCTTGTATAAGATATTCTGCGGTGTAGCTTGCCACTTCTTCATACTCAATGGCGGTGTCTCTAATAGCGCCCGTTGCGGCTAAACGATAACCTGAATTTTCATTTTCGACTTTAGGCCAAAGCATACCCGGTGTATCGTATAACATAATGCCATCATCTAGCTTAATACGTTGTTGCGCTTTGGTCACCGCGGGCTCATTTCCAGTTTTGGCTACAATGCGCCCAGCTAAAATATTAATCAGCGTTGACTTACCCACGTTAGGAATACCCATGATCATCGCTTTAAGTTGCTTATCTGCACCCACCTTATGCGGTGCTAGCTTTTTACATAATTCATTAATTTTATGTACTTCTGCGGCTTTATCATGACCAAATGCAATGGCTTTTACGCCACTATCTTGTTCAAAGTACTGCATCCATTGCTGCGTCAAGTCTGGGTCAGCCAAATCTGCTTTATTTAGTATTTTGATGACCGGCTTATCGCCACGCAAAGCCGACACCATCGGGTTTTCACTACTGTAAGGAATACGTGCATCCAGCACTTCAATGATCACATCCATCTGCGGCATGATCTCTTTAATCTCATTACGAGCCTTATTCATATGCCCAGGAAACCACTGTATTGCCATTCTAACCACCTGTAATAAATGTACTTTTTAATATAACTCATGCTTTTATAAAACATGGGGTACTAAAAGCTTTTTATACAGCAGCAGTACCTTAGTCTGAGTGCGCATATTCTACTACAAAACACGCTTAGTTTGATCGCCATTTATGCTCATAACGTGTTTACAGTGAGAGCTATTCAAAGTTACCTATGCCTTTTAACAAACGTCCCAATACATCAGCACCTGTGATCACTCGTTGTTCTGACGTCGTCCAAACTAAAACAAGGTCATGATTAAGTACATCCGTAGATGATTCTTCAAGCTTAGAAGCATGCTTTAGCATACTAAGCGCTTCACCCAATGTGCATGCTTCATCTTTAATAATTACAGGCCGATGGCAAAATGAGTAAGGGTCAATATTAGTTGAAGTTTCGTTAATAAATGTTCTCAAATAACCATCAACATCCAATACTAATTGCGGCACCCCTTTTTGATTTGTTAATACCGCCCACTTATGGCCAGAAACATTCACGCTATTTATAAATGCTTTACCTTCTGTACTTTGACTATCAGGTATAATAGGTAAGTCCAATTTACAAGGCAGTGCAACTACACTTTTTGGGTCTAGCACTTCACCCTCTTCCATCACTGAAATTTTATCTATCTCTAAAAAATTTAATGCACCCACCCCTTCAACTTGAACAAGATCTGCTTCGTTCGCTTCTGCATGGGCAGTTATAATTGCTTTTAACTCTTCTTCTCTGAAGTACGTGATCCCCTCTTTGCCAAGCCAACCATCGAGTAATATAGCCGTTGGTCGCGCAACCAAATAAAGAACCTTTTGGTAAAAGCGGATCACCGGAGTGAGCATTGAGGCCATTTTGAGTGCATTTCTAGAAAAGTAGGCTTGCGGAAAAATTTCACCTAAAAATGTAATCACCACAGCTGAAAAGACAAATGAATACGCACCCGCAAGAATAGAATCAGAGAGCAACGTCAACAGTACGTTAATAGACACATTACCCCAAAGAATCGTCGCAAGTAAAAAGTTGGCATCCTCTCTTAAGGTCAGTATTTTCTTAGCAGTTTCGTTACCTTGTTTAAATTCTACCTCAAGTTGCAATCGACTCATGCTAAAAAACGCTAGATTTAAACCTGAGAACACAGCGCTGTGTAAAACACAAACCACTATCCCTAACCATATGAAAATATCGACACTGGCAGCTAATAAAGTGCTCATTGTGCTACACCAGCACAATCATTATTGTGATGAATTAGCATGCTATAACGCCCAAAGTAAACACTCATGATATTTTTCTCATTGTATGAACTACACTTTTAAATAAAGATGAAGTACAGCACACTCAACTAAAAAGACAAACAACTAATATTATGTGACACTGCATAAATATACCGCACCTTATCGAAACCACAGGATACTGGCATGCTTAAATGGGAAGCCATATTAAAAAATAACTACGAACAATTAGCAGGGTATTTAGTATCCTATGTACCGCAAGTTATAGGTGCGCTGCTGTTATTGCTAATCGGCTGGTTAATTGCTTCTTTGCTATCGCGATTAACCCTAACGGTTGTAGTTTTTCTTGGAAAACTCATTAATCGATTGGCTATCGGACTTTCACTTAAATCACAACTGAGTATACAACCACAACTTGCAGCCCTTATAAGTCGAGTCATATTTTGGGTCGTCATGGTTTTCTTTGCCGCTGCTGCTTTATCTAGCTTAGGCGTAGATTTTATTGCAACTTGGCTGCGTGAGTTACTCAGCTATTTTCCAAATTTACTGGCTGGCGTCTTTATCGTGTTTGCTGGTTTTGTTATTGGTAATATTAGCCGCTCAATGGCTGAAGCGACCGCACAAAGTACCGGATTAAAGCATGGTGCACGCATTGGCCTTATCACAAAATGGGTCATAATTAGTATCGCCATTGTCGTAGGTATTGAGCAACTCGGCGTCAATATTCAATTTATTAAAACACTTATTATTGTTGAAGTAGCTGTATTTAGCTTTGGTATTTCACTGGCATTTGGTTTAGGAAATCGTGATTTTGTCAAAAACTTAGTCGGTTCTCGTCAAGCGATTAAACATTTAAATATTGGTGAATACATAAAAATAGGGGGCTATGAAGGTAAAATCTTACGCTTTAATCAAACTATACTGGAACTTGAAACAGCCAATGGTCGTATATTATTACCCGGAAAAATTTATAATGACTCGCCTTGCGAGGTAATAATAGGCCATGATGTATCAGAAACTTTAGATAAGCGGACTTGTTCATGACTCAAGCGATGCTCGCCCTCACTCTGCATTTTCTTGAGTCAGAAACAACAGCTGCGGCTCGCAAGTTAGAATTAGTCAATATCGAGCATGCCGCGGAAGTGCTTGCTCTCGCTCCCCCGCAAACAGCCGTTAAAGTGCTCAAATCTATGATTGCAAGTGTTGCAGCGAAGCTATTAATACACCTCCCTGAGGCGCAAATAAAGTTATTGGTTAATACCATGGAGCTTGCTGATTTAGCAAGCATTCTGCGTCATACAGAAAAACCACTGCAAGACTCCTTTATTAACCAATTACCGCCAAGAAAGCAGCCTTTATCTAGAATGCTCGTGGCTTATCCAGAATACACCATTGGCTCAATGATAGAGACTAATGTATTAGTTGCCGACAGCCATATGAAAGTAGAAGAGTTGCTTATTCGATTAAAGTCTCGACAATATACATATTTACAGTGGGTTTATGTTGTTAATAAAAACAAAATACTACAAGGCACTGTTTTTATTGGTGATATATTACAGTCTGAACAGCAAATACGTGTCAATACATTAATCAAACATAAACCTACTTCTATTCGCGCTAGTATGGATTTAAATAGCACAATGCAGTTAGAGCTTTGGAAACATCATGATTGTGTTGCTGTTGAAAACAAGCAAAAAGAATTTATGGGCGTGCTCCATTACTCAAAACTAAGGCGTTTTAAAGCCGTCAGTAATGAGGGTAATTCTAAAATTACATCTATTTCTGAAGATTTATTTGGCGTTTATGGTGACACCATCGCCAGCATGGTTGAGTTAACGCAACCAATTAATGCAGCTTCAAGTAAGATAAAAAAAGTTTAGGGAAATCTTATGACGCCAAATTCTGTGAATTTGATTGATACAATACAGTTGCTAAATAAAGAATACATTGCAAATTTTCCATATAAAAGTGTACGCTTCATTGAAAACCTATCGGCAAAAGAAAGCGCGAGTTTACTTTCAGATCAGCCTAGCTCCGTGGTTGTTAATCTGTGGCGATATATCCCCGCAGGTCTTTGTGAGAAAATATTTATTGCACTGCCCGATGCAATGGCAATCGACGTGTTGTTTGGTATTGATAGTCACATTGCAGTCGCACTTTTAAGCAGGTTACCCGAGCAAGAGTTTGCGCGTATTATCGCTGCATTTGAGCAAACACACCCAGAAGTAGCCGCAGAATATAACGAACTATTGGCTTATCCAGATGATACCGCAGCACGCATGATGACAACCAATATCATTTGTTTTTATGCTGATACTGAAGTTAAAACTGCATTACAAAAACTACGACAGCGAAGCGCTAAAGCTGAAGAGATTATCTACATCATTGACGAACAACAAAGTATCATTGGCGAAGTTCGCTTATCTGAGTTAGTAATAAGTTCACTAGACTCAACACTGGGCTCGCTACTTAAACCTGTGCAATCAACCTTTGATGCATTAGATAGTAAGGACATGGTGATTGAGCGATTTGAGGGACACCGTAGCAGTGCTATTCCAGTTGTCGATGCGCATAAACAATTGATAGGGGCTATTCGTTTTTTTGATATTTATCAATCAACTAAGGAAGATTTAGCCACCGATATGCAAACCATGGTAGGTGTAAGTAAAGAAGAACGGGCACTATCGAGTAGTTTTTTTGCGGTCAAAAAGCGCTTACCTTGGCTACAAATCAATTTATTGACCGCATTTGCGGCTGCCGCTGTTGTGGGTGCCTTTGAAGGGCTTATTTCAGAAATTACTGCACTGGCCATTTTATTGCCTGTTGCTGCTGGTCAATCGGGCAATGCTGGCGCACAAGCTTTAGCCGTCACCATGCGTGGACTCACTCTTAGAGAGATCACAACTCGCCACTTAACAAAAATCATGCTCAAGGAACTGATAGCTGGATGCCTCAATGGCATAGCCATCGCAATTACCTGTTCGATTGCGGTCTATTTTTGGAGTGGCTCTGTCGGGCTTTCTTTAGTGATAGCGCTGGCAATGGTATCTTCGCTTGCGATTGCCTGCACCGCAGGTGCCATTGTTCCTATCGCATTAAAAAAATTCGGGATGGACCCAGCACAATCCTCTTCCATTGTATTGACAACCATCACTGATATTGCAGGGTTTATGTCATTTTTGGGTATTGCGATGCTCTTGTCAGACATGCTGCCTAGAGGCTGATATATATCGTTTGCATTGGCAAAATAGTATCTTATAAAAAATGATGTGCTCAACAAACTCACGTATACTGCGCGCATCATTTTACCTGAGTACTCATTCATATGGCGTTAAAGTCAACTATCATAAAAACACAACTGTCACTGAGTGATATGGATAGGCATATCTATCAAACACTTTCGCTTACAGCTGCACAGCACCCATCGGAAAATGAACAACGCTTGATGGTCAGGTTATTAGCTTATGCTCTGCAATATCAGGCTCAACTGGAATTCACGAAGGGACTATGTGCAGACGATGAACCCGAAATTTGGGTCAAAAATTACAGCGATGAAATCGAGTTATGGGTCGAGTTAGGCTTGCCTGATGAAAAACGCTTAAAAAAAGCCTGCAATCGTGCAAAACAAGTTGTGCTTTATACGTATGGCGAAAATAATCAAGCAATATGGTGGCAAAAAAACCAAAACAAATTAGCAGGCTTCGATAATTTGTCTGTAATAAGTTTGCCTTACTCAGCCACAAAAAAACTCGCTATCATGGCTGCACGCTCAATGTCACTGACAGTCACAGTACAAGATGGTGAAATATGGCTAAGTGATGAGCAACATAGTGTGCAGTGTGTACCTGAAATACTAAAATAGGGGTTTTTATGGCAATAAAGCGTGTCGTGGTATTACACGGTTTGTATATGTCTGGGTTTGTTATGCAACCACTTTGCGCCAAACTTACAAAAGAAGGGTTTGAGATTCTCAATCTAAGCTACAATACGCTTTCACCAGACAAACAAGCTATTTTTTCTGCCATAGATAAGTTTATTGAACGCCGTCCTACTGCTTTGGTTTGTCATTCAATGGGTGGCTTAGTCGCCAGAGCTTATTTAGAACACAATTCACAGCAAAGCCATAATGTAGAAAAAGTGATCACGCTTGGCACTCCTCACAAAGGCAGCGCGATCGCCCAACATATGCATGATAAAGGCTTCGATCTACTATTAAAAAATAGCATTGAATTTTTACTCAGTGACAATCAAAATTGGCCTTTTAATGCCAAGCTATACAGCATCGCTGGAGATCTTCCTATAGGCTTAATGCCACTGATAAAAAAAGGCAGTCGCTCAGATGGTACGGTGCTACTAGAAGAAACAAAGCTCAAAGGTATGGCTGAACATAAAGTGTTTCACCTAAGCCATACCACAATGATTTACTCACGTCAGGTGATGCAGTATATCCAACAGCTACTAATGCAAGACGATAACTATTCATCACACTAATGATCACCACTTTTTGCCACTTTATAAGCAATAAGCGCAATAACGCCCACAATTAATGGTACTGGTGCCGCAATATAACCAAACGCATCTGAGTTTGCGAAACTAGCACTTGCTAGGTGCCCTACCAAACCAACAACAAAAGCGAGCAATGCGATAACAACGACAATAATTTCTGATTTATGTTGTGAAGCTGTTTTACCTTGCATAATCCTTCTCCTAACTAAATTATTTTCTTAATGTCAGAGTGATTATGCGCTTTGTATGAAGGCTGTTTTTTGACCTAAATCAAGCCTAAAGTTTAGCCTAATTGCAGCGTAACAAGGCGTTGCTCTAGATCAACTAATATACAATTTTTATTGCGTGGAGCGCATATTGGCAAGGTTTATTCCACAGTGGTTCAAGTAGTAAAAAATCATGAGTTTTAAGTTTTGGGGTAGAAATCTATCCCTTCGCCCATATGTATCTAAAGGTAAGTGAGATAAAAGCAAAGATTGATTTGTTTTTTCGATGGCATGCATAGATTTTAGTCGATAGGCATTTGAGCTATTTTCTCCCATACTGAGTACATCAAAACAAGGAGCTTATTATGAACACAACTAATTCTATCGGTTTAGACAACCAAAAAAGTCAAGCGCTAGTAACATCATTAAACACATTGCTAAGTAGTTACCAAATTCAATATATGAACGCTCGTGGCTTTCACTGGAATATCAAAGGGCGTAACTTTTTTGAGCTACACCTAAAATTTGAAGAAATCTATAACTTACTGCTTGAAAAAGTAGATGAAATTGCGGAACGTATTTTAACCATTGAAGGCAAACCTCTTCATGCATTTTCGGATTACCTTGAGGCGAGCAAAATAACAGAAGCCAAAAATATCAGTGATGGTACTGAGGCGCTGAATAACTTACTAAATGGTTACAAAACACTGATTGCAATGCAACGTGAGATTCTAGAGCAAGCAGGCGACGCCCAAGATGAAGGCAGCGCAGCACTGATGAGTGATTATATCAAAGAGCAAGAAAAGTTAGTTTGGATGCTTAAAGCTTATCTTAACTAACCTATCAATGTTGCCTTTATAATGTGGTTGGTTGCTAACCAACTCTTCCATAGAGGTGAAAAAGTGCACAGCAGTTGTGGTGTCTTGCCACAACTGCTCAAGCATATGGCGGGCAAGTGCGTTTGCCCCCACATAACTTACCGTTTGCAAGCCTCGCTGTGTAACTCCTGCAAAATACTGCCGAGTGTCTTCAATGCTGTCAGCGGTACTCATTTCAAACTCAGTTAAATCAACCACTGCATCCATCATGCTTTGCGGTGCAAATTGGCTCGCAGTAGCCATCAAATCGTTTTGAAATGCAATGATTCCTTCTTTATTAAAAGCCCCTTTCATACTTATATAAGCACAAGGAGGGTCCATAAAAACACGCCAAAGGCCATGGGCTACAAACATCAAACTACCTTATCAATCATTGCTTAACTTGATAATAAAGCAATAAAGAAGGCCATTTCCAGTGCTTTATCTTGTAAACTTTTAAATCGCCCTGAGGCACCACCGTGACCTGCTTCCATATCTGTTTTAAAAAGCAGTAAATTATCATCAGTTTTTAACGCCCTGAGTTTAGCCACCCACTTCATTGGTTCCCAGTACTGTACTTGTGAATCATGCAGCCCCGTTGTTACTAAAATATTAGGGTATGCTTGAGCAGCTAAGTTATCGTATGGTGAATAATTCAATATACTTTGATATGCTGCCTGCTGATTAGGGTTACCCCACTCATCGTATTCATTGGTGGTCAGTGGTATTGACTCATCTAACATAGTAGTTAATACGTCTAAAAATGGAACATGAATGCCCACTCCCAAATACAGTTCTGGAGCCTGATTAACCACCGCTCCCATCAATAAACCACCAGCACTGCCACCAGATGCAAATACTTTGTCTTTATGTGCATACCCTTGATCGGTTAAAGCCCGCGTTACATCAACAAAGTCATTAAAGGTGTTTTGCTTATTAGCCTTTTTCCCTTGTTCATACCAATTTCGGCCTAACATCTCAGAGCCTCGAATATGCGCAATGGCATACACAAAACCTCTATCTAGTAATGATAATGTTGTACTAGAAAAGCTAGGATCAATAGTAATACCATAGGCACCGTATCCGTATTGCATGAGCGGATTAGTACCATCTTTATGAAATGTATCTTTTCTATATACCAAAGATACGGGTACTTGCTCACCATCTCTGGCATTCACAAAAACTCGCTCTGACGCATACTTGTTACTATCAAAATCACCGAGTACTTGTTGCTGCTTACGCAACGTTTTACGCCCTGTGGTCAAGTCACAATCGTATACTGAGCTCGGTGTGGTTAAACTAGAGTAGTGTATACGTACATGAGAAGCGGTTCGCTCTGGGTTATATCCAATACCTGCGAAAAAGCATGCATCATCAAAACCTAATTGGTAACTTTCTCCTTGGTAGTTATGCACTACAAAGCGAATTTGCCCCATTTCTCGCTCGGTGATCACAAAGTGACTATCAAATAGCTCCATACCTTCAATTAAAATATGTTCACGATGTGCAATCAGTTCTTGCCACTGAAGCCTATCACCGATAGTTTTTTCACAAGCTTTCAGCAAGCGAAAGTTTTTTGCGTCATGATTTGATAAAATATAATACTCGCCAGCGAGTTTCTCAATACCAAATTCATGACCCTCAGTGCGCGGCAATAGTCGCTTAAACTCACCCATAGGCGCATCGGCATCAAGTGCTAGTATATCGCTGGTTTCAGTTGCCGCTAGGTATATATAAATTTCACTCTCATCGCGGCTTTTACCCAACTCCATATAAAACTGACGGTCTTGCTCTTCATATACCAGCGTATCATCGCTTTGCGGTGTACCTAATACATGACGATATACCTGAAAACCCAATAACGTTTGTGCGTCTTTTTTCACGTAAAATACAGTTTTGTTGTCATTACTCCAGACCAGCTGTCCTTCGGTGTTTTCTAATACGTCATCAAGGTATGTATTGGTGCATAAATCTTTAAATCGAATGGTATAAATACGACGCCCATCAATGTCTTCACTATAAGCTAGCAAATTTTCATTAGGGCTTATTGTCATCTCACCCACATCATAGTATTCATAGCCTTGTGCAAGCTCATTAATATTCAGCAGTAGCGTTTTATCTGACAACAGCTCATTAGTCGCACGATAGTGACTGGCATATTCATCATCCCCTTGCACATCACTTACATACCAATATTGACCGTCTTTTACTGGCACAGAGCTATCATCTTTCACAATACGGCCCTTCATTTCTTCAAACAAAGCATTGTGCAATACTTGATGAGCACTCATGTGTTGTTGTACATATTGATTTTCTTTTTCTAGATGCTCAAGTACCTGAGCGTCTTGCCTTTCATCATCACGCATCCAATAATAATTATCGGTTCGTGTGTGTCCATGATGTGTCATATTGTGAGGAATTTTTTTTGCAATCGGTGGGGTTATTTTATCAGTCACTATGGTGTTCCTATTTTATTTTTTCCAGTCTAGCATAGCTAATAAGCACACGCAGTGTTGTCTTAAGCAAACAGCAAAAAGGCCAATCTCTCGATTTGGCCTTTTGAGTAAATAGATATTACCTACTATGCATTTTGTATTTTGTTACGTGCTTTGAAAAGCCCTTTAATAGCATTGTATAAGCCTCTGAACATGGTCCGAACATCTGTCATAATGATGTATAAACACGGAACCAGCAATAGCGTGATCAGTGTAGCAAATACCACTGCAAAGCCCAGCGAAACCGCCATTGGGATAACAAACATTGCCTGCAAGCTGGTTTCAAACATAATGGGTAAAACACCTACAAAAGTTGTTATAGAAGTCAGTGTAATAGCCCTAAAGCGTGCACACCCTGCATTAATTACCGCATCTTTAAGCTGCACTCCCTCTTTACGAGCTTGATTCACAAAGTCTGTCATCACCAATGAATCGTTGATCACCACACCTGCGGCAGCAATAATGCCGTAGGTCGACATCATGCTTAAGTCTAAGCCAAAGAACAAATGTCCCCAAATTGCACCAACCAAGCTAAATGGGATCACCGACATCACAATCAGTGGTTGTGCATAGCTTTTAAGGGGAATAGCCAACAAAATATACACAATCAACATTCCTACAATAAAGAATACCAATTGTTCATTCGCTTGCGCTTGCTGCTCTTCAACCGAACCGCCTAGCTTGGTTTTAACCGATGGAAAACTCTTTAACAACTGAGGCAAAATATCATCGTCAATGCGTTTGGTCACCGCATTTGGCTCAACCACTTCTTCATCAATATTGCCGTAAACATATACAGTACGATAGCCTTCTTCACGACGAATGTAGCTTATCCCTGGTTTTTCAACCAGTTCCACAATATCACCAAGCATGACTTCTTTACCTGTTGGCGTAGTAATCACGGTATGTTTTAAAGATGAAAATGCTTCTCGCGTTAATTTTGGATAACGCACCATGACTCTCACTTCTTCGCCACCTCGGATCACACGTTGTGCTTCACCACCATAAAAGCTGGCACCCACTTGCATACCAATATTTTGTAGTGATAAGCCCAAATCATGGGCGACCGGTTTTAAAGTCAGCTGAATCTCCTTACTTGCAGGGTCAATTGTTGAGCTAATGTCAAACAACCCTTTTTCATCTTGCAACATCCGAATTAATTGTCGACCCGCCGCATTTAGAGTCTCAATATCAGAGCCATATAATAAGTAACCAAAATCACCGTCTGTACCTAATGAAATCACCTCTTCTTCAATCATAATAGATTTTACGCCGGCAATTTCAGGCATACTTTCTCGCCAACGGCGCGTTAACTCAAAAGTGTTAAATGGGCGTAACGCTTCATCAACTAACGGCGCTAAAACACGGCCTTCTGTTTGACCTTCGTTCATTACCATGACATCTCGGACCATTTTCTGTCCAAATTCCTGTTCGATTTTTTTGTCTTCAGAAATAATAAGCTGCTCTAATTGACGGATTGCTGAAATCGTTTGCTCATCTGATGCATTATCATTCATGGTTAGATTAATTGCAGGGAAGTCATGAGGTATTTTAGGTACAAACAACGTTCTCACAGCACCACTGGTTACCAGTGTAACGCTCATGATAAACATACCAATAAAAGCAAATAGTACGGTCCAACGCCACTGCACACACAAGGTCACAAAACGTTTGTATGGTCCATTTACAAAACCAAAGAAGCGCTTATTAAAACGCACACGCCAGCTATTTTCAGCCAACGGACTAAACTTGGTGTGTGCGATATGCGCAGGAAGAATTAACTTAGACTCAACCAAACTAAATGCTAAACAGAGTAATACCACACCGGCAATAGAGATGAAGTTAGAACTATCAGGCCCGCTTGAGAACATCAATGGTGCAAATACCGCCATTGTAGTAAGTACCCCAAAAGTAGCCGGCGTTGCAACACGCTTTGCACCACGTACAACATTCTCTACGCCGGGTCCATTCTTCTCTATTTCGGTGTAAGCGCTCTCTCCAATTACAATGGCATCATCCACCACTATCCCCAGTACCATAATAAAAGCAAACAATGACACCACGTTAATCGTAACTCCAATGAGTGGCATGGCCATTATCGCGCCTAAGAAGCAGATTGGCAGGCCAACCATCACCCATAATGCGAGCTTAAAACGTAAGAAAATAGACAACATAATAGCCACCAAAATAGCGCCTTGGAATAAGTTGCTTTTCATCATGCTTAGGCGGCCATTGAGGTAATAGGTCATATCAACAAGTGGGTCTATTTTTACACCTGCTGGCAGTTCAGCATTTTTCTGCGCAATATATGCCTTCACAGTCTGTGCAATGGGGATCATGTTTTGCTCTTTGGTCGCTTTAACAGCAATATAAACCGCATTGTCACCATTTAATTTAAAATAGCGCTCGCCTTCAGTAAACGCATCTTTAACGACAGCCACATCCCTGAGCAGTAATTTAGCGCCATTTGCACCAATCTTAACCGGGATTTGACGGAACTGTTCACCATTATACGATTGATTTTCTACTCGCACTGAAATAACGCCAGCATCTGTGCGCAATTGGCCAGCAGATAAGTTCGTTGAATAACCACGAATTGCTGCGGTTATATCACTGATAGTCAGGTTGTACTGACGCAGCATATCAGGGTCTATTTCAATACCAATCTCATCAAGTGGTACATTCACTTCCACGAGCGATACATTGCTCAATTGCAGCAATTCGTCTTCAATATTTTTAGCAATTGGTTTTAAGTCAGTTAGGGGTAAGTCTGCCGATACAGTCATGCCAATCACATCTTGACGAAACTCTCTTTGGCTGACAGTTAAGGGTTCCATTGCTGCAGGGAAAGTAGCAATACCATCAACTCGCAGCTTCACTTTATCCATAACATCAGACAACTTTACATCTGGGTCTATCTCAAGTGATGCACTGCCACCATTGCGAAAAGCGCGATATACGCCTTCTTCGATTTCAGTCACATCTTTTAATGCTTCTTCAATTTTTACTAATATGCTTTCCTCAATTTCCTGAGGTGATGCACCAGGGTAGGTCGCTTCAATATTAATATAATTCAATTCAACGTTAGGAAACATCTGACGTTGACTCGTAAAATAGGACGCGATACCAACAATAAGAATAAACCACATTAAAAGGTTGGCTGCGACTGGATTGTTAGCAAAATAGGCGATGATGCCTGTTTGCTTCTCAGGTTGTTCCGTGCTCATACTCACTCCCTACACCTATAGCTTTTGAGAAGATGCTTGCACATCTGATGAGTCTGCACCTGCAACTTTAACCGCCATACCCTCTTGTGGATACTCTGGCACCGTCGTCACTATTCGCTCATTATCATTTAAGCCCACATTAACAAAAAAGAACTCCCCTTCTTCACGGATCACTTGCACCTTACGCGGCTCTAGTTTGTTGTCATCATTTAATAACCATACAGTTTGATTGTTGACTAAATCTTGCGGAAGACGATAAATACGATTCAAAGTTTTTCCCGCAAAATCAACCTGTACAAATGCACCAAACTTAATTGCTGGCTGGTCAGATTTAAGGCCATACGGGTCATCGATTCTCACGACTAGGTTAACCATTCTGGTTTGCGTATCTACCACTCCTAAATCGCGGTCTATAAAAGCTTGACGTGTAAAACCATTTAAGCCACTTTGCGTCACGTTTGCTTTAATACCCGCCACATTTTTTGGCAAAAAGGCACTATCAAACCCCGCTATAGGAATAATAACTTCCGCAGCTTCAATATTGTTTAGCTGAGCTACTGACGTACCCACTCCAACAAATTGCCCTAAGCCCACGTTTCTAGCAACAACCAGTGCATCATATGGCGCTACCACTTCACAGTTATCTAAATCGCGCTGTGCTCTTTTCAGCGCCGCTTCCGCTGATTTAACCGATGCTTTTGCACTCATCACCTGAGGTTTACGAAGAAATAAATCGGTATGTTTTTTATTCGGGAAGCGTTTGGCTTCATCTGCTGCTACATTAGCCAAAGCTTGCTCTTCTATTAATGCTGCTTTAGCGCGTGACAACTCAGCTTGCGCTTGTAACAAAGCCGCTTCGTAATTATCCTTTTCTATACGCATTAGCACATCTCCGCGAGCAACAATACCTCCCGCAATAAAGTTAGGATGCCAATACATTACTTCACCAGACACTTGCACTGATAATTGAGTTTGCTCGAAGGGCTTAACTTCACCATAACTATTAATCATTACTTGATGGTCTAACGCTGAAATCAGCTCCACTTCGACTACAGGTCGGCTGTCAATAGGCTCCTTCTCTGTAGGGTCCGACGCTATGGCATTAATGCCAATAGCTCCAACAGCGCCTATTACCAATACCGCAAAGGGTAATATCCATCTTAAAATATTCATTCGCATGACTTCACCTTGTAAAAAATTTCCTGCATCTATAGTAACAATAATACATACAAGGAGAACGTGACATTTGTAATTTTATGTTACGTCCTTTTATATAATCACAGAGTCACGCTTGAAAGCCCCCTAAAAAACCTAATCACATGTTTTTAAATAGCTTTGCAACATACTAGTAAACTTCACTGAAACCAATAATATTTGCAAAAACCATCGTATTACACTGCTCGCTATGTAACTGCAATGTATCAATAGCAGAGTGCGCCCAACATAATAAGTGCTCAGCCGGCGAGTTACTGATATCTAACCAGTTATCCATACTCAGTGAGTGTACATTTTGGTTGTTGATACGCGTGATAATATCACCCACACGTAACCCAAACTTAGCTGAACGAGCAGCAATATGCCTCACCACAAAATGGCCGCTTCGAATCTTTCTTAACTCTAACCCAGACAAGTTATAACGCGTTTTAAAACTCTGTCCGCGTGGCTGTAAGTACAATATACTGGTGTGATAATCAACTGTAGTAACAAACTGATTCAAAAATGCATTTCCGATAATCCATAGTTCATCCTCCTCATCCGTCGGAATAAAATTAGCCTTCACATTTGGTACTTTTAAATCGCCTAACTGAATGCTTGTAATATTACCCCTTTGGTGTTTAGTTCTACCTGACAAACCAAAATCAGCGGCGCCAACAAGAGGCGTTATATTAATATTGTGATTCGCCAGATACGTAGCACTGAGCTTTAAATAGTGTCGTGACCCAGTATCCAATATGATAGGCATCTTCACTTGATGTTGATCAGTTAAATAAAATTGAGCTGGTAACCTTACTTTGCTAAATGAAATGGAAAAAGGTATTGCATGCGTATGAAGAGGTGGTTGATATGCCGCACGTGACAGTTCAATTGTTTGTTGTTCTTTGTCAAAAGTCCACGCAAAGTGTCGCATTACATCGTGACCTAAAACACCATCAAACGTTGCTTCATCATCTCGCAAATAGTATTTACTCGTAGATGTTGGAATAACGGCTAATGCCATATTATCAAAGCTCACTTGGGCCAAAGTAAACTTATCAACTTGTGTTTTATAGGCCGCACTTACCTCTTCATCCCCCCAGCCACCAATCATCAACTCAGCCTGTTGTGATAAGCCAATCGCATTAACTTTCGGTGTATCAAACAACATACTAAAACTTGCTCCACTATCTATTAACAGCTTTAAACGATGACCATTTACGTGGACATTGACATAACTTTTTTCCCCTTCAAAAGAGGAGTCAAGGAGCTGTTTATGCAGCTGACCTTGCCAAACTGGTTCAATATCAGAATTTGCCCACTTCATGCCTATGGTTCGCACAAAACTACACCCAGATAGAACTATGCTCAGGGTAACCAAAAGCCAAATTTTCATATTATGTCCTGCCGTGACTGAAGTAACGCTCAACATATAAGGCACCGAGTGAAATATTCGTGAAGCCAATCATTTGATCGACACTTTAAACAAACCCATTGCCAAGCTATTACTCAACAGATACATTAAATAAAGTTGTCTATTTCGAGTATGTATAATGTTCAAGCTATTAATTGTTTTATTCTTTTTTACCTTATCTGGCTGTAGTCATACTCAAAAAGGCAACGCGCTCAAACAAGTCCCCTCCCCAACGAGTTTAATTAATCATGACTTATTTAACCCCGTGCCTATAACTCTAGAGGCACAAATTTTTGCTTTACCTGAAGTAGAGCAAAACGCATTTAAAACTTTCGCTAGTCAAGCTATTACAAAACAGATACGTGCAGATCGCATCATTGCAGATTACTTAAAGTTTAAGGTTGATAATTTTAGTTATGATGGCGCCACGCTCACAGCCAGCGAAGTGATTAGCCAAAATGAAGGTAATTGTATTAGCTTAGCAATTTTAACTCAGGCTTACGCAAACTTAATTGGAATTGAAACAGGCTTTAGCGAAGTGGCATCAATGCCCGTATATAAGCAGAAAAAGCAAACAATTCTTATTTCTAGCCACTTTAAAACAAAACTGTATGCACCTTTGGAGAAAAACAAAGATTGGTTATACTTTATGCGTCCAGGGACAGTAATTGACTATTTTCCTGTCAAAGATATTGTATTTGTTGGCAGCGCCAGCTATCACGATTTAGTTGCTAAGTACTATGCGAATTTAGCTACTGAAGCACTATTAAAAAAACAGTTTAATTTGAGTTATTCACTATTACAAAAAGCGTTTGAATATACCCCATATGATCCTGAACTTATTAGCTTAACAGCCATTTTACACCGTCGTAATGGTGACACACAGAGTGCCCAAAGGTTATTCGCATTTGCATACAAGCACAATTTTCTTAGTAGTAATTTACTGTACAACTATCGCTTTCTTGCTCAACAGTTAGGTCAGACAGCACTAGTGAATGAACTTGATCAAGCTCTGCATTATAACGCTAAAACTCCTTTTGACTTTATTCAACTAGCCGAACAAGCTATTTCCCGCAAGCAATATTTAACCGCTGAAAATATTTTAAACAAGTTACTTCTAAATACACCTTACCTACCAGAGCCTTACTTCGCTTTAGCAAAAATTAATTATCTTAGGGGAGACCTCAAGACAGCTCAAAATTTTCTGCAAAGTGCGCTTGATAAAGCTGAAGATCAACAGAAGAAAGGAATTTACCAAGCAAAGCTCAATACCTTAAAACAATTTGGTATTGGTTATAACTAAAACAAAGCAAAAAAATAAATACACAATTAATTTATTATTAACATTTTATTTACCCAAGAGGTTTTTCGTTCTACCTTAAATGTGTCTCACTTTTAGACAAAATAAACACATGTAAGGACCAACAATGAAAAAACGCTACTTTCTTCCTCTACTGAGTTTTGCCTCAATGGCAGCACTTGCACAAGTTCCTTTAAGTGAGGAACAAATGCTCAGCTTTACAAGTAAAACAAATGAAGCTGTCATCGGCAAAACAGCCACATTAAACCTCGCGCTCAGTGGTAAAAAAAATACCATTATGCAAACAATCTCTCATCCAGATGCCAGCTATATAAAAGTGCACTTTAAGAACGTTAACCTAAAAGGCGGTGGCAAACTCATCGTTAGAGCGACGGATAATAGTGAACGTTATGAGTATACTGAAGCAGACATGCGCAAAGCGACGCTAGAAAAAGGTGATAATGGTATAAACCATTTTGCCGCTATGTCAGTCTCAAGCGATACCGTGATTGTTGAGTATACGCCCGGATCAGACCTAAATACGACGCTTGGCACTCCTATTATTGATTATTACCACTTCGGTATTGAAAACCAGCTTGGCAGTGATGATATAGGTACAGATTCAACTTGTGGCGCGATGGAACGCAAGGACGTGCAATGCTGGGCTGACTCTCACCCAGAAGAGTTTGAGCGCAGCCGCCCTGTAGCACGTCTGGTTATTGGTGGCCGCAGCCTATGTACTGGTTGGCGCGTTGGTGAAGATAATCATATGTTCACTAATAACCACTGTGTTGAAACCGCATCAGAGCTTACTTCTACAGAGGTTTGGTTCAACTATCAGCACACCAGTTGTAATGGCACAACGAAAGAGACTGTGATAAAGGTCACTGGTAAAGACTTTTTAAAAACCGACTACACGCTAGATTACACCCTGTTTACTGTTAATAACTTTGAGCAAACAGCCCCATTTGGATATTTTGGCTTAGATATTGACGATGCAACGCAAGATCAACGTATTTATATCGCACAGCACGGTGCTGGTAACCCAAAAGAGCTGTCTATCGAATCAGATCAAGATAATGGCGGTTTGTGTCAGGTAAATGAAACTGATGCGAATGGCCGTGGTACAGCGACTGACTTAGGTTATTACTGTGACACAACTGGCGGTTCATCAGGTTCTCCAGTCATCGCTGCAGACACCCGTGATGTTATTGCCCTTCACCATCTTGGTGGTTGCACTAACAAAGGCGCTAAAATCAGCAAAATTTGGCCACAAGTGGCAAATGTATTCAATAACCAAGTGCCTGTAGGTGACCAGCCAGATCAAAACCCTAGCCCTAGTGCTAAATTCACTTACAGCTGTGAGCAACTCGCTTGTCAATTTGATGGCTCATCATCAACCACACCTAACGGCAGTATCAATCAATACGAATGGCAGTTTGGTGATAGCAGTAGTAATGACTTTGGCAGCAATGTCTCGCACAGCTATGCAAATAGTGGGGACTACTCAGTCACTTTGACGATTACTGATGAGCAAGGAGAAACGGCCTCACAAACTAAAACTGTCTCAGTATTAGATGTGATAGACGACCCTGCCCAGCTGCAAAAAGGCGTCACCAAAACCGCTTTATCTGGCGTGAGATATTCAGAACAGTTTTTCTATTTTGACGTACCGGTAGGTGCTACCAACATTACATTCAAAATGGCCGGTGGTACTGGCGATGCTGATTTATATGTGCGTAAAGGAGCAAAACCGACAACATCAACTTATGACTGCCGTCCATATCGTTGGGGTAATGGTGAAACCTGTACACAAAACGATGGCACTGGACGTTATCATGTCATGATCAGAGCATTTTCGGCATTTAGTGGCGTACAGCTAACTGCTGACTATACTAACTAAGGCATATCGGGAAGCATGTAGGCTACGTTAAAAGCTTACCACTTTACAAAACATACATACGACCTGACATGCACGTATTCTCCATATCAGTTTCTATCCAAGGCGACATAATGTGTCGCCTTTTTTAGTTACTATATTTTACTTTGTTATAAGTCGTACCAAAGTCCTAACCATGCTCGGTTTTCATTATCAATTTTATCACCTTCGACCCGACTCAATCCCACATCTAAGCGCAGATCACTCAGTCCGGCAGGTGCAAACTTACCTAACCAAGTTTGCCCATTGAGCCCTGTTGACCATTTAACACCATAACTTTGTGCAAATACCTGTTCATCAAGTTGATGTTGCTGATAATAAAGCCATGGAGAACTAGCTCGAAGAGCAATCGCACCACCATAACCCTCATATTTATTTCCCTGCGCGGCATAAAATGGCAAGTCTGGAGCTATTTGCATATTTACTAAACGAGATTGGGGTAGCAGCGAGGAGCTAAATCCACCTAATTGCAGTGTTTGCCGCTGCCTTTTTGCAAATTGATAAGATACATACATTGGCATATAAAACGCCTTACCAAATAGCGTGCCGGTAATATTCTGGCCCTGCCAATCTTGCCCATCTGTTTTGCCTTCAACCCAATATCCAGACAATTTCTGACCAATAGCGAATGATTGATTATCATATTGCCATGATTGCTGTGCTCCCACACGTAACCAGTTTTCACTAACGTTATGCCCCTGCTGATGTTGCTTGCTAGCCAACCCTGATAATTGCCCTTGCAAACGTAATTGCTGCCACTGATATGCACGGCTAAATTGCCCATATACGCCGTGTTGCTCTTTATACCCCAAAGTTGATTCATATTGCTTCTGAGCATCAAGCTTGTAATCAAAAATGTGCAGATCCCATTGTGATTGACCGTGCTGATAACGCGCTTTGGCAAACATGCCATTTAACGCATTATTGGTAACGCCTTGCGTCAAACCCACATGCCAACTTAGTTGCTCTAAAAAATCAGACCCTTTAACGCCTACATTTAATACTGACGTACTGGCAGATGTATATTGTGTACCAAGTGCCATGGAGGCACTTTGCTGCCAAATATCGTATTGAGCCACCTTTGCTTCATGCTGATAGATTTTAGCCAAAGGCAATTGTATCTGTGGCTCAAGTTGTGCTGATGCAGACTGCACTTGGCGTGATTTGGCCCTTATGCTATGTGACTCCATACTATCTTGTTCAGCCAGCTCATAAACCAACTGCCCAGGCATAATAGCAGGAAGTTGATGCATATCATTACCTTGAAAGCCGCTAGACAAATATAACAACTCGCCACTTGGTTGCTCCATTGGGAAAGCGAATAACGACTGGCCTTGCGTGAGTTTATATAGAGCATTCGTTGCTAATTCATAACGATAGATATCGACACTGCCACGGTTGCCTGCTACAAAATAAAGCGCATCGCCACTTTTTGACCAGCTAGGTTGAGTTGCATACTGATATCCTTGAGGCATAGGAACTTGGCGCTGCTCTTGCGTCGCGAGGTCTTGTATATACAATTTCCAACCTTGATTAAGCGTATGTTTTAAATAAGCTAATTGTTGCTGTGCATCATGCAACGTAGGAAAGTCATATAAAGTGCTTAATTGCTTAGAAAATAAAGGGGTTACTTCTTGTTTATTGGTATCAATTTGCACCAATTCCGAGTAGCCATTTAACACTTGCTCGGCAAAAATCGTTTGACCATCTTGGCTGAGTGTAAAACGACGAATTGCAAGCTCCTGTGTGAGCTGCTCAACTTTACCAGTATCAAGGGACCATTTAAATAGCTCCCCGCGACGCGCGTGTATTGTGTTCTGACTATAAATTGAAGCAATAAAATACAAAGAATTTTCATCGTACCATTTAGGGTAACGAATACCTGAAAAATTAATTGGCTCAAGGGTATGCAGTGTTTTTTTGGCAAATACTTTTGGCCGAACATCAGCAATATCCTTTGGGTCCGCGACTAATCGTGCTTGTTGCTGCTCAATAAATTCTTCTTCAGCTGTTGGATCGTCTTTCGTTTCATACACATTTAATTTAACTCTACCTTTACGGTCTCTTTCTACTATTGCTAGCTTGCTACCATCAGCTGAGAGCGCTGGGCTTGTTGCTGAATATTTATAATCTTGCCAAAGCGTACTATGCAAAGGCGCTTCTTGCTGCTCTTTGGACATCGCTTTATAAGTAAACTCTGCGATAAAGCGCCGGTACAAAGTAGCTGGATGTTCTGCAAAAACGCCATAGAATGCACTGTCAAAACTCCTAGACTCCACAGCTCGCATGCGAGTCCAAACAGCGTCCAGTGTACTCTGAGAATAATGCGCTTCAAGCCATGCTAAAAAACGCCCTCCTAGCAGATAAGCCATAGCTTTAGAGTAATACTCATCATTACCTTCATTGAGTTGGTCGTACGATAACAACCCACCTTGTTGGGCAAGCTCAGTTAGCAATGCATTAGTATAATTATCATAAATACGACCTCGCCCAGTCATTTTTGATTCCATTAAGGTCGCATAGCCCTCAGCGACCCAGCGCGGCATCATTGCCTGTGACAAGTCGAATATATCCCATGAATCTCTGAGTACTTGCTTCCAATGATGCCGACTCGGTTGCGACAAATGTACTAAGTGAATGTACTCATGAAGAATTAACAGTTGCTGCCAACTAGCATGATTTGAGATAGCAGTATCTGATTGAGGCGGGGTCGTAAACAAAGCCATTAAAGGGTTATCAGTGCTTGGCAAAGCAAACCCATTCGCTGCATGGTTTGGGTCAAATACCACGACATCAGCTTTACCTTCTAATACACGCTTTTGCTGTTGCCAAACTTTATCGCGTACTATTTCAAGCTCTTGCGCAGCAGAGCGCGCCCAAGCTTCATGGCCCTGCGTATAATGAACATTAAAGTGTGCGGTATTGAGTGTAAACCAATTGGGTGATGCCCATACTGACATCACCAATAAACCACTTAGTTTTAAACAATTTGTCACGATTGACTGTATGCACATAAATTTATAACTCTATGATTGACGATTTCAATGAGTATGCCAAAAACCAGCCTATTTAACTGTATGAAAGTATTATTAAATTGTAAGTTTTAATGACTCTATCATCATTGTTCATGATGTAATTAGTAAAAGGAGTGAATAGCAACATACCGCATCCTAATACGCAGCATACAGCGCACAAAGGATACGGTAATTAAACCGCAAATTTAAAGCCAACGAATAACGGTTGCTAGTGTATGGCTTTGCCCAGACTCAACACATGCTATATCGTCTAGCACATTGGCAGCTTCAAGGCATAACATGGTGTGATACTCATCATCTCGAAAATAACTTAGCCGCTTAGATTTTTCTATCCAAGGATTCCACAGCACACAAGAGCTTGAGTTTTCTCTTGTAACTTCAATGCTACCCTCGGGAGTTTGAATCGTTTGTATGGTATTTGCTTGGGTGTACACCATATCTGTTTCTCGCTCAAATCCAACCACCTTATCTTGTAAAAATGGTCCTTTGCCAAATTCAATATAAGTTGCGCCTTGTAGACCATCGACGGTGGTATTTTCAATTGCAGAGGTAGGAAAGTATGTATGTAATGCTTGGGACAAAGTAAATGCCTCCTCCCCCAGATTGGTGTTCGTTAAACGCACCTCTAACTGCTCAGAAAAACGAAACTCAACTTCCAACTTAGAGTCATATGGCCAATATCTTTTATCCACGAGGCGCATTGGTAAAGATAAGCGGACCACTATATGATCACTAAACTCATTGACTTCCTCTGCGCGCCATAACAATTTTCTAGCTACACCATGAATAGGCCAATCAGCTTTCTCATGCACGCCAAACCACGGCCAGCAGATAGGAATACCACCACGAACAGGTTTTCCTTCTTGATAGTCTTCCTCTGCAGAGACCCAAATTAAGGGACTTTTTCCTGTCGGTGTAAATTCACACAATTGTGCGCCTTGTAAAAACACCTTGGCAGTACATAACGGGCTATTAACATTGATATATTCAAGCCCACTATCAGTATGTTGAATAGAAACTGATGCAGATAATTCCATCTCTCACCTTATTATTGAGTATGTCACTACCCTCTACATTACCTAACAAATAAGTCATGAGTAAATAAATAACGCTCAATGATGAAGGATCCTCATCATTGAGCATTGCTCTGAGGTAAATTAAGACCTGTTTATCTATAAAGTATAAGCTTTTTCAAGGCAAAGGCTTTCAACACACGAAATGAGCAACTGGCATAATGATTTATGCCAGTTGCGAATAACAAAGTAGTGAAAGCCTTCGATTAAACTTTAAATTGACCCACTAAGTCGGTCAGGTTTGAGGAAAGCCGATTCATTTTCTCACCACTTTGAGCTGTCTTATTAGCCACCTCAGTAACGCTGTCGGCAGCATTTTTAATCTCAACAACATTGCGACTAATATCTTCTGCAACATGCTGTTGCTGCTCTGCTGCGGTGGCAATTTGTGTGTTCACATCACTTATTGTTTGAATAGACTCTGTAATATCAGAAAACTGAGTCTGCGCTGACTGACTTAGCTCGACAGTTTTTTCGGTTCGTGCCAAACTTTTACGCATTTCTTGAGATACTCGCTCAGTCATTTTACGTAATTTGTCCAATTGCGATGCAATTTCTTCTGTTGATTCCGAGGTACGCTGCGACAGTGCCCTTACTTCATCAGCAACTACAGCAAAGCCTCTGCCATGTTCACCGGCGCGGGCCGCCTCAATTGCAGCATTCAGAGCAAGTAAATTTGTTTGCTCTGCGATACCGCGGATCACACTTAAAATAGACATAATACTTTCGCTTTCACTATCTAACTGAGTAATGTCTGAATTAGCTTCCGTGATAGCAGATGCAAGTTCTGCCACACTCGACACGGTTTGTGTAATCACATTTTGCCCCAACTCAGATGCTTGCTGTGTTTGTGAGGCAAGCTCTGCGGCATTTGCACAGCTAGCTGCAACTTCGTTTGCGGTCGCCGCCATTTCGTTAATAGCTGTAGCTGCCATTTCAAGCGCTTGTTGTTGTTGGGTGGTCGAGTTTGTAAGCTCTGTCGCCTGCGCCGATGTTGCCTGCGCCGTTGTGGTGACTTGCTGCGCACATTGGTTTATTTGTGTTACTAACTGTGCTATCAAGTTCAAAAATAGGTTAAAACTATTAGCTAATTTGCCCGTTTCATCTTTTGCTGTAATATCCAAACGTTGTGTTAAGTCACCTCCACCTTGTGAAATGACAGTAAGCCCATCACTCACTTCTTTAATTGGTCCTGAAATTAACCGAGCTATATAGGTAGACAAAACAACAAAAACTGCAATTAAAATACCACTGAGCACAATAATCGTAATAGTCATATTATTAGCCGATGCCATCACCTCTGAGGCCTGCACCAAACCTACAAATTTCCACCCTAAACTGTTTGATGTGTATACGTTGACAAAATAGTCCTCACCACTGAGCTCAATGTTGTACAGACCAGCATCCTCTCGTGCAATATCGGCAAATACACCGCTGGCTATTTCATCAAAAGATTTAAATGTATGTTCTGGATATTTTGCATCCGCCAATACAGTGCCTGTATTTTCAACAAGGAGTAAATATCCTGTCTCTCCCAAGCTAATTTCTTTAACAATATCAGTCAAGCCACTGAGCGATACATCCATACCATGCACACCGACTTGCCGACCTTCGTGCATTAACGCCTTGACTGTGGAAACGATCACCATATCATCGGGTGCCCAATAATAAGCATCTGTTCTGATGGTATTGCCGCTGCCTCGTTTACCTGTTTGATACCAAGGACGCTCACGCGGATCATAACGCGCATTTACTTCACCTTGCGGCCATTGAATATATCCACCTTCTTCGTTACCAACAAAAATATAAGCAATACCGGGATGAGTTTGGCCAAATAAGTCTATTTGTTGAAAGGCTTGTTTTTCAATCGCATGATTTTGCATCGAGTTAAGCTGTGTTGCAGAGTGAGTATCAAGGTAGGTTTTCACATTGGTTCGAGCTGCAATAATATCGGGGTGTGCCGCAAGATAGTCGACATTTTTAGCTATTTCACCAAAAAACATAGCAATACCGTTATCAATTTGCAGAGCTTCTCTATTGGCCAGCTCAGAAAAATTATCCAACGAAGCCTGCCTAGTTTGCGAAATCATTAACCCAGCAATAATTAATAAAGGTAAAACAATCGCTGATATAAACGCTAACCGCAGCTTTTGCGAAATACTCATTGTTGCATCATCCATTAATATGGTCTTAGAAATATAGATAGCAAGATACAAAATGGTCAAGCATTAGGAACGTAATTTGCTGAATTAACTTAAAATCGTCTGACTGTTTCTAATTTGAGATATTTGGTTAAAATAGTCTACCCTAATACATACAAGTAACTATCACAGTAACTATAAAGTGGGTAACCATGCATAAATTAACATCTCTCGCACTTGCAATGAGCCTAATACCTTGCTTTGCTCAGGCAAATGATGGAGAAATACAGAAATTAAAACAACAACTTGAAGATTTGCAAAAGCAAATCCAAAAGCTTGAAAAAAAATCACTCGAAAAGCCTAAGAAAAAACCATCGGGGATCAAAGTTGGCGGTGCAGTTCGGACAAACTTCAGTCACACATCCTATAATGATGGTAATAAAAATCGCGGAGGCGACTTTGACTTTGATATTTTTAGAGTCAACTTTGCAGGCGATATTGGCGATGTACAATTAAATGCAGAAATACGCTTTTTTGATTACATGAGCGCGGTTAAATATGCCTATGTTGGGTATAATTTTGCTAAGGACTGGCAAGTACAAGCGGGGATAACAAAAGTCCCGTTCGGTAACTGGCCATACAATTCGCACAACTACTTTTTTAATACAACCTACTATATTGGCCTCGAAGATGATCATGATTTAGGCGTTTTATTCAAGCGCAAGCTTAAAGACAACTGGCAACTAGATATTGGCTTTTTCAAAAATGATGAGCTCGGCGGTGTGGATGGCTACGTAGAAGATAGAAACGATCGTTACTCTTATGATGTTGTAGGCTATAGAAAAGCGGGTGATGGAGTATATGATGACCCCACCCAGCCACTCGGTGAATATAACACTTTTGCAGGCCGGTATGCATATCACTTTAAGCATAAGGGCGGAACCACTGAAGTTGGTTTCTCTGGACAAACAGGCGGCTTACACAATGGTGTTGAACGTGCGGGAGACTACCAATCATGGGCCGTACATGTAAACTCGAATATGGGGCCTTGGAACTTTCAATTGCAACATGGCGAATACAACTATGATGTAGATGGTGTTGATCGTATGGCCGTCGGTGCTTACGCGTTTTACGACAGCATGGCTGCCCAAGCAACCACGTCTAACGTGAATGTTGCCTACAGTTTACCGATTAAATGGGGCGCGGTAACTGGCCTGCAGTTTTACAATGACTTTGGCATCATCTACGACAAATCAGATAATACTGAAAACACTTGGATGAATGTCACCGGAGTGTCTGTTGCCGCAGGCGGGTTCTTCACTTATTTTGACTTTGTAAATGCCAAAAACCAACCATTTGTTGGCGGCTCAATCGCGGGTGATAGTGACGACACTGAGCGACGTTTTAATATCAATATTGGCTATTATTTTTAATACGCAGTAATCAACCGCCAGCAACGCTTTAAGCATTACTGGCGGTTTAAAAACTCGCAAACTTATCGCACTGTGATAAGCTTTAAATATCAATTTCATGCAAAAGAGCTAAGCGATGGCTAAAAAGATTATGATGCTTTTCAATCGGTGTTTTTGGCTTCATATTGCTGGTATTAGTTTTGTTGGTTTAGGTTTTGTAGGGATTGTTTTACCCGTCATGCCAACCACTATATTTTTTATTTTAGCCCTTGCCTGTTTTACTCGCTCTAACCCCAAGCTTGCCAACTGGCTACTCACTCACAAAAAATATGGCCCAGTACTGCAACAATGGCATAATCATAGGGTGATCCCTACCAAAGGAAAACTATACGCAGGACTTGGTATGTCATTAGGTTTTTTTATCTTGCTTCTTGGCAGCCCTGCCACATGGGTGCTTGTGAGTGTTGCATCCTGTGAGCTGCTGGTTATGCTCTACATTTGTTCAAAGCCTTCACGTGTACCGAACGGACCTGACCTATAAAATAATTTACCAGTCTTTGTAGCAGTCGCTATATCAACCTGTATTAAATCGACACAAAGAAGTTACCCACTATGAATTTAAACCAAATTACATTACCTGTTAACAACATGGCGCATGCCACAAAATTTTATCGCAAACTTGGCTTTTTACAGATTGTCGATACCCCACATTATGCGCGTTTTGAGTGCCCTAATGGTGCTACGTTTTCACTGTCGCTGTGTGAGAACGGTCAACAACACGGTGTTACTATTTATTTTGAATACGAACAGCTTGATGAATGGGTGACTAAATTGCAAAGTAAAGGCATCATTTTTACATCACTACCAGAGGATAAGCGTTACCTATGGCGAGAGGCGCAATTACAAGACCCCAGTGGCAATCAGATTAAACTCTACTGGGCTGGGGATAACCGCCTAAACCCTCCTTGGCGAGTAGAAATAAGTGAAACGTCTTAGAGACTCATATGGACTCCCTGCTAATGTCTCATGTAAAAAATCGAATGCTGCAATCGAGATAAGTCACTGTCTTTCATTTAAATTCATATCTATAGTCTAAAATACAAGCAAAGCTAGCAAGTTAACTTTGCCGTTAAATAAGTCAAAAAGGTATAGAGTATGGATAAAAGCAATAAAAGTGCAGCTGGGAAATGCCCTGTTATGCATGGCAGTAATACGCGTATTGGTGATAATAAAACCAAAAACCTTGATTGGTGGCCTAACCAATTAAACCTAAAAATCCTTCACCAAAATGATAAAAAAGCCAACCCCTTGGGTGAGAGTTTTAATTATGCCAAAGCTTTCGAGCAGCTTGATTTGGCCGCAGTTAAACAAGACCTTAATACACTCATGACAGACTCACAAGATTGGTGGCCTGCAGATTACGGTCATTATGGTCCATTTATGATCCGTATGGCATGGCATGCCGCTGGCACCTATCGCACAGCTGATGGCCGAGGGGGGGCTGCAACAGGTAACCAGCGCTTTGCCCCACTCAATAGCTGGCCTGATAATGCCAATTTAGATAAAGCTCGCCGTTTGCTTTGGCCTATAAAACAAAAATATGGCAACAGTTTATCTTGGGCTGATTTATTTATCCTAGCTGGTAATGTCGCATTAGAATCCATGGGCTTAAAAACATTTGGCTTTGCCGGTGGCCGAGAAGATATCTGGGAACCAGAAGAAGATATTTACTGGGGCATGGAAAAGGAATGGCTAGAAAACAACCGCTACAGTGGTGAAAGGAACTTGGAACACCCTTTAGCAGCAGTACAAATGGGATTGATTTACGTGAACCCTGAAGGGCCTGATGGTCAACCTGACCCTGTCGCGTCAGGTAAAGATATTAGAGAAACATTTAAACGCATGGCCATGGATGATGCCGAAACAGTTGCATTAACAGCTGGCGGACATACATTCGGTAAATGTCACGGCGCAGCGCCAGATTCTAATTTAGGGCCTGACCCTGAAGCTGCACCATTAGCAGAAATGGGCCTAGGCTGGCGTAACCAACACGGCAGTGGCAAAGGCACAGACACCATCACTAGCGGTATTGAAGGTGCATGGACGCCCACACCAACACAATGGGATAACAGCTACTTTGACGTACTCTTTGGATACCAATGGACACTTTCAAAAAGCCCAGCAGGGGCACAACAGTGGGAGCCTGTCGACTTAGCACCGGATCATCATGCACCCGATGCTGACAATGCGAATAAACGCGTTGGCATTATGATGACGACCGCCGATATGGCCATGCGCGAAGATCCTAAGTACCGAGAAATATCAAAACACTACCATGATAATCCAGATGAGTTTGCAGATGCTTTTGCGCGCGCTTGGTTTAAACTCACACATCGTGATTTAGGGCCAAAATCACGCTACCTTGGACCTGAGGTGCCTAAAGAAGATTTACTTTGGCAAGACCCTATTCCTAATGTAACTCATGAATTAGTTGATCAACGTGATATTGACCAACTTGCTGAGCAAATTCTCGCTTCACAATTAAGTGTTTCAGAGTTGGTATACACCGCGTGGTCATCAGCTTCAACCTTTCGAGGGTCAGATTCTCGTGGCGGAGCCAATGGCTCACGCATACGCCTAGCCCCGCAGAATCAATGGCTTGTAAACCAGCCTGAACAACTGCAAAAAGTACTGTCTACATTGAGCCAAATACAGCAACGCTTTAACGATGCACAAACAGCCAATAAATCCGTATCACTTGCTGATTTAATTGTACTTGGTGGTGCTGTTGCTATTGAGAAAGCAGCCAAAGCCGGTGGCTTTGATATCCTAGTTCCTTTCACTCCAGGGCGAAGTGATGCCAGTGCAGAGCAAACAGATGTGGAATCTTTTGATGTGCTAGAGCCCATGGCCGATGGTTTTAGAAATTATCAAAAACAACACTACAGTGTTCGTGCCGAAGAGTTATTACTAGATAAAGCACAGCTATTGACATTAACTGCACCAGAAATGACCGTATTAGTCGGCGGGTTACGCGTACTCAATGCCAATTTTGAGCAACGCCCTCATGGTGTATTAACGACGCAACCAGAAGTGTTGAGTAATGACTTTTTTATCAACTTGCTCGATATGGATACACGCTGGCAAGCAGAAGATGAGCATGCCAACACTTATACAGGTCATTGCTGTAAAACTGGACAACAAAAGTGGCAAGCCTCGCGCGTTGACTTGGTATTTGGTTCAAATTCGCAACTACGCGCTATTAGCGAAGTTTACGCTTGCAAAGATAACCAATTGAAGTTTATACAAGACTTTATCCTTGCGTGGACTAAAGTAATGACTGTTGATAGGTTTGATATTAAGTAAGCAGCCTAAATTAACCTGAATCTCGTTTAAGAAATTGAACTAAATGCCTGTTCCGAGATCCGATCTTTCGACCAAGAACGATTGGATAAACAAGGAACAGGCATGATTAAATTAGTTGAATTGTTTTGCG
>NZ_CAMAPC010000023.1 GCF_945859825.1 Pseudoalteromonas holothuriae | reverse complement strand
ATCGCAAAACAATTCAACTAATTTAATCATGCCTGTTCCTTGTTTATCCAATCGTTCTTGGTCGAAAGATCGGATCTCGGAACAGGCATTTAGTTCAATTTCTTAAACGAGATTCAGGTTAATAAATAAGTGCGCTCTTTAGGAGGGCATTTTTGAAGTGTTTTCGTACTTTACAGCAAGCTCTACAAAGTCTGTTTTGGATAACTCAAAATTGCAATTGACGAATGAAGTGTTTTGCGCAAGGACAAGCGCCTAGTGCTAGAGTAAAATTGAAGGGTAGTTAGTATTTATAAATATCGTAAGGCTTTGCTTAGTGGTTAACTGAAAACGAAGGCGCGTTATAGTAAGCATTTTATTGCCAACGCACCTTGGTTGTTCTTGTTGCTACCATTATCTTACCCCATACTCAACTTTTGCCCCACAAAACGCAGTAACTCTATACTACCATAAGCAAAAAATGTACTAATCACGGGTAATGCAAGCAAGCTCACAAGCATTAACTCATTCGCCATTGTTTGTAGCCTCTTTAGTAAGTGTTGTTTGCTGTTTAATTAACTGATTCGTTTGTGTGCTGGCATTATCTAAAGAGAAAGAAACCGATTCAAGAGTTGTTGCTTTTAGCTCTTCAAGGCTATTGCTAATACTGCTGCTGATTGTTTTGCTAATAATGTTAGATAAATCACTGGTTACATCGGTAGTTAATTCATTAGCTTGGGTTGATACACTTGCACCACATAGTAGTAAGATTGCTGTTAGTTTAGTCATTGTTTTCATAATATTGCTCCATTTAATAAGTTAGTCGCAATAGGTATTACAAAGGTTGTGCCAAATTGTTTTTTTATTTTATCTCATTGTTATTAAATAATTTTATTTTTTGTTTTGTGTGGCCAACTAGCATTGCGTTGTTAAATTGACCACATTAATTGGCTAAAAATGCCATGTTTTAGCTGTTATTGCTCAAGTAGTTGGTAAATTAGCTTTTTAACTGTTTCAGGCTCAAATGGTTTATCGCAAAGCGCATTAACACCAGACTGCATAATATTAGACAAGTGCGTATCATTTGCTTCTGATGTAACCATTAGAACGGGAATATGAGCATGTTCATCGCTGTTGCGAATGGTTTGGGTTAGCTCTTGACCATTCACTTGTGGCATATTGTAATCAGTAACGATTAAATCAAACATATCATTTTGCAGTATATCAATTGCCTGGGCGCCATCTTCGGCTTCAGTGAAGCGATGGGCACCTAAATTGGTTAATACTCTGCGAATATGCTTTCGTGCAAGTCGTGAGTCGTCCACAATCAGTATTCGCAAGTCTTGCACGTCGTATAAGTCTAACTCTAGCTCTTGGGGTGATAAGATATCGAGAGTGGTATTGATGGCTTTACCTAGATGAAGCTTATTAAATGGCTTAGGCAAAATAGCAATAACGCCGGATTGTTTAAATATCTCCAACTGCGCTTTTCGTGTTTCACTTGAAATCAACATAAAAGGGATAGAGTGTTCGCTTAACTCATGGTTGATATAGTGCTGAATATCAACGGCACTGCCATCTGATAAATGTAAGCAAGATATAAGTAAATCAGGAATATTATCAGCTAGTTGCTTTTTTGCATCTGCAATTGAGTCAGCAAAATCAATGTTTAGTATCCCCTCACCTTGAAGCTCTTTGGCTATCACTTTTCGTTGGGTAGGGGATGGCTCAATAAGCAAGATTGCTAAATCTGCACTTAGTAATTCGTTCATATGGCCCTGTCAAATTTGTTGTAGTCTATTTTAAAGGCATATTAACTAAACAAGCTTGTATGGGCCAGTTAATTCACAGCTGAGCAGTCTAGTTAACGTCTGAACTCATCGGATTGGGGAAGATCAATTAATATGAGCACTGCGCCTTTACCGCCATATTCTAACGGCGCTTGATGCATTGCTAATATATCGGGGTGCTGAACTAAGTATTGAGGTACTTTATGTTTTAGGACATGCTCACCAATGCCATGTATTACACTTGCACAATAGTAATGTTGCTTTTTACAGGCATGGATCAATGCGGCCAGCTCTTCTTTTGCTGCATCTTTATTTAGTCCGTGTAAGTCAAGCGTTAGCTCAGGGGCAAAATCACCTCGGCGTAACTGTTTTGCTAAGTATCGATCAGCGCCTTGTTTAACATATTGCACGGTGCCATGAGTGTCTATATCAGGAATATATTCATCGGAGAAGTAAAATTCTGATTGATGCTGTTTCTTTTGTGTTGCCAGTTCATTGAGTTTTGGCTTGCTAGGTGCCTTATTAAAGCGTACGGTATCTTGCTTAAATTGTTTGGCACCAGAAATCGACTGACGAAATAAATCTAAATCAGCATCATCGATTTTGGGTGAGGTCGGGCGTTGTTTTTTCATGGTGTTATTCTAATTAAAAAAAGCGTAAAAACCCAGCTTAAAAACCGCTACAATAGCGACAGTGACATAATTATGACCGAGATATTGATATGAGCGAATTCCAGGTAACAGAAGCCCTGACAGAAGAAACAGTAAATGATTTACTAACAATTAGTGATTGGCTGCGTTGGACTACTAGTCAATTCGCAAATGAAGGGTTGTTTTTCGGACATGGTACCGACAATGCGTGGGATGAAGCGGTTAGTTTGATTTTACCAATTTTAAACTTACCACTGGATACACCGACAGAACTTATGAGTTCGCGTTTAACACGCTCAGAGAAAGTACGTCTGTTAAGTTATATTGAAACGCGCATAGTTGAACGTACGCCGGTTGCTTACCTTACTAATCAAGCATGGTTTGCAGGCATGCCATTTTACGTAGATGAGCGAGTGCTAGTGCCACGTTCACCATTTGCAGAGTTGATCAACGATAAATTTGCACCGTGGCTTAGTGAAGAGCAATCTATATCTCGTATATTAGATATGTGTACAGGGTCTGCTTGTATTGCGATTGCTTTGGCACAGGCTTTTCCTGAGTCTCAAGTAGATGCTGTGGATATTTCATATGATGCCTTGGAAGTTGCTAGCATCAATATTGATGATTATATGTTGCAAGAGCAAGTGTTTGCTATTCAATCTGATGTTTTCAGCGGTATTGAAGGGCAAAAATATGATCTGATTGTGGCAAACCCTCCATACGTAGATGCTGAAGACATGGCAGATTTACCGCATGAGTTTCATCATGAACCTGAGCTTGGGTTAGCGTCAGGTGAGGACGGCCTTGATGTGACGCGTAAAATTTTACAACAAGCTGCATCACATTTAACTGACAACGGTATCCTATTTGTCGAGGTGGGTAACTCTATGGTACATATGGAGGCGTTGTACCCTGATGCACCATTTGAATGGCTAGAGTTTGAACATGGTGGTTTAGGGGTTTTTGCAATCTCAAAGCAGCAGTTAGTAGATTATTTTAGCGACTAAGCTGATTAGTATTATTCAGGTTTAGTGGTATTGGGTGTCATTTGGAATGAGGAAATGTAATGGCAGGTAACAGCATAGGTCAGCTTTTTAAAGTGAGTACCTTTGGCGAAAGTCATGGACATGCACTAGGTGGTGTTGTCGATGGCGTGCCAGCAGGACTAGAGCTAAACGAAGCTGATTTACAAATAGATTTAGATAGAAGAAAACCCGGGCAGAGTCGTTACACCACACAACGACGTGAAGGGGATGAAATAAAAATATTGTCAGGCGTTTTTGAAGGAAAAACAACAGGTACTAGCATTGGACTATTGATAGAAAATACTGATCAGCGCTCAAAAGATTACAGCAAAATTGCTGATGTATTTCGTCCAGGTCATGGTGATTATACCTATTGGCACAAGTATGGACATAGAGATTATCGAGGCGGAGGGCGCTCATCAGCTCGAGAAACCGCCATTCGTGTTGCCGCAGGTGGCATCGCCAAAAAGTATTTGCGACAAATACATGGTATCGAAATTAACGCTTGTTTGTCGCAATTAGGGCCTATTAAGGCAGAACTGTTTAATTGGTCTGCGGTTGAACAAAACCCCTTCTTTTTCCCTGACGAGAGCAAGCTAGAGGCACTTGATGAATATATGCGCGATCTAAAAAAGTCAGGAGACTCGATAGGCGCTAAAGTCATGGTCGTGGCAAAAAATGTACCTGTTGGATTGGGTGAACCTGTATTTGATAGGCTTGATGCTGAACTCGCTCACTCATTAATGAGTATCAACGCTGTTAAAGGGGTTGAAATTGGTGACGGTTTTGCGGTTGTTGAGCAAAAAGGTTCTGAGCACAGAGATGAGCTTACTCCAGATGGCTTTACTAGTAATCACGCTGGTGGTGTATTAGCGGGTATTTCAACGGGGCAAGATATTGTTGCTTCAATTGCTTTAAAACCCACTTCAAGCATCACGATACCCGGTCAGAGTATTAATACGGCTAACGAATCTATCGAGATGATAACGAAAGGTCGTCATGACCCCTGTGTTGGTATTAGAGCAATTCCGATAGCAGAAGCCATGATGGCAATTACCTTAATGGATCACTTATTAAGGCAAAGAGGCCAAAATCCGGATGTAAATTTACCGCATGGGCCTATCAAATAAAGGGCAGATTACTAAGTTAATTATTTATACTTATAACAACCATATATTGATCATATATGGTTGTCTACCACCTCTAATAGGAACATACCTTTTACGCTCTGATGTACTCAATACTGTGTCGACTTTTCACTTTATACAGAACGGGTAATGTACAAACAGTTAGTTGTAGGTACTGGATTAATGCATTATTTTTTATTAAGTTAGGTGATATTTTTTAATAGCAAAAATTAAACTGTAGGCGTTTCGGAATCATTCCACACTTGTTTTATTAAACGAAACTTAGGCGGCTATCGCCTAGAGAAGTGACATAAGTAACTTCAGGTTTCTATTTATCAAGTAGCATCAACGGGGAAATGGTTACCACTGAACGAGACTTTATCGATTATGACTCATCAATGAGTTAGTAGCTTGAAGTTAACTTCCAATTTGTTGCAATTTTAATCTATTAACTGCTACATATCGTATTGAAAAAATAAATACGGACTCTAATTATGAAAAAATTAACTTTAGCAGGTGTTTTTGCAACTATTGCAGTCGCTTCTTTGAATACGTGGGCAAAAGTCGAATTTAAAATACAGCAAATTTCTAGCAATCTCCATGTTCTCTATGGTCAAGGGGGCAACATCGCAATTAGCACTGGAGAAGATGGCATCTATCTTGTAGATGATCAATTTGCAAAACTTAGTGAGGATATTAAAAAGCAAATCAGCCAACTTCAACCTGGTGCACCTGAATTTGTGATCAACACTCACCATCATGGTGATCATACCGGAGGTAATGAAAATTTTGCTAACGCGGGTAGCCATGTAATTGCCCATCATAATGTTTATAATAGATTAAAAGAAAAGCATGGAGAAGGGTCAAGCTACCTTCCTGTTATCAGTTTTAGTAAAGATTTAACACTGCATTTTAATGGTGAACATGCACATTTATGGCACTTTGCTCATGCACATACAGATGGTGACGCAGTAATTTTTTATAAAAACGCTAATGTTGTACATATGGGTGATATTTTCTTTAATTTAAATAGTTTGCCATTTGTCGATGTGGATAGTGGCGGTAACTTAGATGGCTTAATTAAAGCTGTTGAGGCAACCGTTGAGCGTATCGACGATAAGACAAAGGTTATCCCCGGTCATGGTCCTGTTACAGATAAGCAAAGTTTAACCTCATATCTTGCGCTATTAAAACATGCAAAGCAGTTAATGTTAGCGTCAATGAAAGAGCACAAAACTTTAGAGGCAATCCAAGCGGCAAGGCCTTTAGCCCCATTAGGACTAAGCTATTCAGGGTGGTTGCCAGAAACACGGGTCACTAAGTTATTTTATAGAAGTTTGTCCCAACATGTTCAGACAAATTAGTTTAGGCAAACTTAGTTAGCAGACATCCAGAATAGTCATTAAATTGAGTACTACCCTGCTCGGTGCAAGAGCAGAGTAGTGCAATGGTTTTACTTATCTGATCCACTGCTGAGGTTGATTATACAGGTTCGTCTAAAGTAATTAAGCTATCAATACATGCTTTTACTGCTTCTGTGGTTGCTCGTCTATTCTCGCCATGTTGAATAAACTCTTCCAGTGTTACGCTATTATCGATGTTTTCATCCATGGCTGAAAAGGCGTCAGTCTGATGGGCGGTTAGAGTATTGGTTATTTCAGTTAGGCTAATACCGCCGCTGTTATCAGTATCTAATTGAGTAAATTTGCTTTGTGGTGATGCGAAGTGACTAGCAGCTGGAACTATAATATTGCTACCTTCGGTTGCATCTTTTGTATCCTGTACGCATTGTACAATATCGGCCGCAAATTCAGACAAATCAACGCTATGACGTTTTTTGGCTAAGTATTCATCTAGCTCGATTTCAGAACTGATATTTGTGTCTGCACGATCGAGTTTCTTTTGTGCTCTAGACTCAATATTTGCAAGTAATTCGTTAAGGGTGAGGACTGCGTTTTGGTCAGCATCTAGTTTTATAAATACGGCTTCTGGGGCTTTGTATCTGCCTTTCCCCCCCTTTTTGGCTTCTGCATTGGCGCTAACAGTGAGTGTGGTTAAAGTAGCGATGGCGATTGCAGTATTAATAATTGAACGTTTCATAATCAATTTCTCTCGTTGCTTTGGTTAGTCTAAATCGCAACAGTAGCTAATTCATAATACAATCGAATTTTCAGCTGTGTTGCTTGGTTGATTAATAAGATGGGAGACAATTGTGCAAAGAATGTGATTATTAATTACCTTTACAAAAAATTACATGAGATAGGCAGAATGCTGCTTGCTAACAAAGTTTATTTTTAGTCAATTCAAGGTTTAAATACTATACAAAGGCATACATATTGCTTGATTAATGTGCTACAACGTCAGCAATCTATCAAGGAGATAACCATGCTGCTTTTTAACGGTATAAATGAACCAATTAAGAAAAGTACAACAGCAACGAAAAACACTCAATTGAACCATCCTGATAAGAGGCAAGAATTTGCTAAAGAAATGGCAAGTACCCAGCCTTCGTCTTTGAGTGAACAGTTGCGCAATAAAGATGTTTCGACCTATTTACGTAACCAAACCTTTCTGGAAAAAGCTCAAGAAGCGGCACTTTTACAGCGAATGGGAGTAAACAAGGAAAAGCTTGAAGAGCTAAAAGAACAACTTGAAGCACTGGATAAGATGCTGGCTGATGGGACAATATCACAGGAGGCTTATCAAGAACAAAGAGCGGTTATTGAACAAGAAATTGCGAAAGAATACGAGCAAGCCCAAAAGAGAAGGGAAGAGGAAGAAAAATCTCAAGGCAAATTATAATACCAATTTTATTAATACAGTGATCATGATTGCGAGTTAAAATGACAGTAGTGTTTAGAAATCTGTGTCATTTATTTAATGCAATTGGTATAAAACAATAAAAGGAGCATTTTGCTCCTTTTTTGATTATCTAAGCACTATCTCAGGATAGAAACTAAGACTGTTAGCCATGATAGTTTTCACACGCTTCAAGTGTATTCTCAATTAAGCTTGCTACTGTCATTGGACCAACGCCGCCGGGTACAGGGGTAATAAAGCTTGCTTTTTGTTCAGCGATACCATATTGCACATCGCCTACTAGCTTGCCTGATTCTAGTCGGTTAATACCAACATCAATAACAATGGCACCTTCTTTAATCCAATCGCCAGGAATAAATTCTGGCTTGCCAACCGCAACGACCAGTAAATCTGCACGTCTTACGTGCGCTTCTAAGTCTTGAGTAAATTTGTGACATACGGTGGTGGTGCAACCTGCAAGTAGCAACTCTAATGACATTGGGCGCCCGACAATGTTAGACGCACCAACAACAACGGCATGCATACCTTTATACCTAACGGCTGTTGAATCAAGTAGCGTGATTATACCTTTTGGCGTACAAGGGCGCAGCGCAGGCATTCTTTGTGCTAAACGACCAATGTTATATGGGTGAAAACCATCCACATCTTTATGTGGATGAATACGCTCAAGAATTTTCTCTGCGTCTAATCCTTTTGGTAAAGGTAGTTGTACAAGTATGCCGTCAACTTCAGGGTCACTGTTGAGAGAGTCAATCAGTTCGAGTAACTTTTGCTCGTTAGTATCTCCGGGTAAGTCAAAGGATTTTGAAATAAAGCCGACTTCTTCACAGGCTTTGCGCTTTGAACCGACATAAACTTGACTTGCTGGGTCTTGTCCTACCAACACTACTGCGAGCCCGGGGGCACGTGAACCTTGCTCAACGCGCTCGGCAACACGTTTTTTTACTGTATTACGTACTTGTTTGGCGATTGCCTTACCATCAATGATGTTTGCCGTCATGGGTGACCTTTATTGGAATTAAAAACTTGAACGAATATGAGCGTATAGGGGTTAAGCTCAAAATACTACTACTATAACCGCAGCAGAAATGCCATTTTCTCAGAAAATAATGGATGCGCCAAGCTGATATATGCTTTTTAAGGCATTGAACCGCATTATATTGTTGCGATAGTCGAGAAAACTGTATGATTTTCAGCTAAGTGATCTGCTTTTTATACATTTTGTCGTAAAAGTAGCCACTTGAATGTTTTTTTTGAAAAAGTGTTTGACCTAGTACGGTCAAATCACTATTATGCACCCCGTTGTCAACGAGCACTGCTCAAAACAACAAATGGTATCGGCGATTAGCGCAGTTTGGTAGCGCACTTGGTTTGGGTCCAAGGGGTCGCAGGTTCAAATCCTGCATCGCCGACCACTTTTAAAATAAGTTGAAGTAGCATCTAGATGTTATCTCGAGTTTTGCGCCCTTAGCTCAGCTGGATAGAGCAACGCCCTTCTAAGGCGTCGGTCGAAGGTTCGAATCCTTCAGGGTGCGCCATTCTTATTTTAAGTCTCTATGTAGTGGCGGCTGTAGCTCAGTTGGTAGAGCCCTGGATTGTGATTCCGGTTGTCGTGGGTTCAAGTCCCATCAGTCGCCCCATCTACATACTTCCGTCGGCGATTAGCGCAGTTTGGTAGCGCACTTGGTTTGGGTCCAAGGGGTCGCAGGTTCAAATCCTGCATCGCCGACCACTTCTTAAAAATAAATTTATCGGCGATTAGCGCAGTTTGGTAGCGCACTTGGTTTGGGTCCAAGGGGTCGCAGGTTCAAATCCTGCATCGCCGACCACTTTATACTCTTCTATATTCCTAAAATTAACTAACTTTTAACCGTTCAGCCCTTATTTCTTCATAAATTTATCCTGATTGCTCGACTAAACATTTTTATAGGTTATAATGCCGCGTCTATTGTTTAACATAGCGCCCATGAAGGGCAGGCAGCAAGAATGACACATGCAATTGGTGCTCAAAACGGACTTCCGTGGATAGGCTGATTAAGGCATGATGTGTAACTTGTTTGTAAAGAAGGCGCGTTGTCGCCAAAATTGAAGATTGAGGTAAATCATGCAAGTTTCTGTTGAGACGACTCAAGGCCTTGAGCGCCGTCTGACTATCACCGTTCCTGCAGAGAACGTTGAGACTGAAGTAAAAAAACGCTTACAACAACTGTCTAAAACCCAGCGTATTGATGGTTTCCGTCCTGGTAAAGTACCAGTGTCTGTTATCCAAAAACGGTTTGGTGCTGCAGTTCGTCAAGAAGTTGCAGGTGAATTAATGCAACGTAACTACATTGAGGCGATTGTTGCTGAAAAAATCAACCCTGCTGGTGCACCTTCTTTTGCGCCAAAGTCATTAGATGCAGGCAAAGACTTAGAATTTGATGCAACTTTTGAGGTTTACCCAGAAGTTGCATTAAAAGACTTAGATAAAATCACGGTTGAAAAGCCTGTTGTAGATGTAACTGACGAAGACTTAGCAAATATGCTAGATACGCTTCGTAAGCAACACGCTACATGGGCTGAAAGTGATGCAGCGGCTGGCGAAAGCGACCGTGTAACGGTTGACTTCGTAGGTACTGTTGAGGGTGAAGAGTTTGAAGGTGGCAGAGCTGAAGACTTTCCACTTGAGCTTGGTCAGGGTCGTATGATCCCAGGTTTTGAAGACAACATCATTGGCAAAAAAGCTGGCGATGAAGTTGTTGCTGACGTGACTTTCCCTGAGGAATATCATGCAGAAAACTTAAAAGGTAAGCCTGCACAGTTCACAATTACAGTGAAAAAAGTTGAAGCTCAAGCACTTCCTGAGTTAGATGACGAATTCGCAACTAAGTTTGGTGTTGCTGAAGGCGGTGTAGATGCGCTCAAAGAAGAAGTTAAAAAGAATATGACTCGTGAACTTTCTCAAGCTATTAAAGCGAATGTGAAAGATCAAGCGATCAAGGGTCTTTTAGAGCATAACGAAACTGAAGTACCGAAATCACTAATCGATCAAGAAATCGATGCTTTACGTCAGCAAGCTGCACAGCGCTTTGGCGGTAACGCTCAAAACATGCCTGAGCTTCCCGCTGAGCTGTTTCATGAACAAGCTGTTACTCGCGTTAAAACAGGCCTTTTATTAGGCGAAGTTATTAAAGCGAGCGATATCAAAGTTGATGACGCAAAAGTTGATGAGTTAATTGATACTGTTGCATCAGCATATGAAGATCCAACAGAAGTTGTTGCTTATTATAAGAGCAATGATCAAATGATGCAGCAAATGCGTAATGTAGCAATGGAAGAGCAAGCAGTAGAATCTATTTTAGCTGGTGCGCAAGTTTCTGAAGTTGAAAAAGCATTTGATGAAATCATGAATCCACAGCAAGGCGCATAATAAGTCATTGACTTAACGCTAAGCTAACGATTTAATGGCTCGTGATGTTCTACACTGGTTTGTAGTTTATCCGGGCCATTTTTTTTGTAGGCAAGAATACCAACTAAACGCAGCCTGCCTAGAACGCTGCGGATTAAGGAATAAAAGATATGAATGACGGTATGATCGACCCTTTCAATGCATTAGTACCTATGGTTGTTGAACAAACGGCCAAAGGTGAGCGCTCTTTCGATATTTATTCGCGCCTTTTAAAAGAGCGTATTATTTTCTTAACTGGGCAAGTTGAAGATCAAATGGCAAATTTGATAGTCGCGCAGTTATTATTTTTAGAGTCTGAAAGCCCAGAGAAAGATATTTATCTATATATAAATTCACCAGGTGGTTCTGTAACTGCTGGTATGTCGATTTATGATACGATGAACTTTATTAAACCTGATATAAGCACGGTATGTGTTGGTCAAGCAGCAAGTATGGGCGCTTTCTTACTATCAGGCGGTGCTAAAGGTAAGCGCTATTGTTTACCCAATTCACGTGTGATGATTCATCAGCCGTTAGGTGGATTTCAAGGGCAGGCGTCGGATTTTGAAATTCATGCCAAAGAAATCTTATCGATTAAAGAGAAACTAAATCGATTAATGGCTGAACATACTGGTCAACCATTTGATGTTGTGTCTCGTGACACTGACCGTGACAATTTCATGAGCGCACAAGATGCTGTGGAATACGGGTTAGTGGATGCTGTTCATACTCGCAGAGATATTAAGTAACTTTTCAAGGAGCGGGGTTGTTAAACCTCGCTCTACAACTATGCGAAAGTCCATTTTATTTGGTATAGTTAAAACAATGTATATGGTTACCGTAAATAGGTAACAATGAAAATATGAGGTAGCTGAATGTCAGACACTCCAACAGACGGCGACAAAAGTAATAAACTCTTGTACTGCTCTTTTTGTGGTAAGAGCCAGCATGAAGTACGCAAATTAATTGCCGGTCCATCGGTATATATTTGCGATGAATGCGTCGAACTGTGTAACGACATCATTAGAGAAGAGATTAAGGATATTGCACCAAAGCATGATACAGGTGACAAACTTCCAGTTCCAAAAGAAATTAGACATCATTTGGATGATTATGTTATCGGCCAGGAACACGCGAAAAAGGTGTTGTCTGTAGCAGTATACAATCATTACAAAAGACTCCGCAGCCAAGGTGCTAAAAGTGATGTAGAGCTTAGTAAAAGTAATATCTTGCTCATTGGACCGACAGGCAGTGGTAAAACACTGTTAGCCGAAACGTTAGCAAGGTTGTTAGATGTGCCCTTTACTATGGCAGATGCAACAACGTTGACTGAAGCGGGTTATGTTGGCGAAGATGTTGAAAATATCATCCAAAAGCTACTACAAAAGTGTGATTACGATGTTGAGAAAGCGCAACGTGGTATCGTGTACATAGATGAAATTGATAAAATATCACGTAAATCTGATAACCCTTCAATTACGAGAGATGTGTCAGGCGAGGGAGTTCAACAAGCGCTATTAAAGCTGATTGAAGGTACTGTTGCGTCAGTGCCACCACAAGGCGGCAGAAAACATCCTCAGCAAGAATTTTTGCAGGTTGATACATCAAAAATCTTGTTTATCTGTGGCGGTGCGTTTGCAGGTTTAGACAAGGTGATTGAGCAGCGTAGTCATAAAAATACAGGTATAGGCTTTGGGGCCAATGTGAAGTCATCTGACTCATCACGCTCTTTAAGCGAGACGTTTAAAAATGTAGAGCCAGAAGATTTAGTAAAATATGGTTTGATCCCAGAGTTCATTGGGCGCTTACCTGTTGTTGCTACGCTTACAGAATTAGACGAAGATGCTTTAATTCAAATTTTGAGTGAACCAAAGAATGCATTAACCAAGCAATTCTCAGCGCTGTTTAAGATGGAAGATGTTGAGCTTGAGTTTAGAGAAGATGCGTTAAAGGCTATTGCACATAAAGCAATGGAGCGTAAAACAGGTGCTCGAGGCTTACGTTCAATCGTGGAGGGGGTTCTGCTAGATACTATGTATGAGCTGCCGTCGATTGAGGATGTAAGTAAAGTGGTAGTCGATGAAACTGTGATCAAAGGTGAATCTGACCCTATCTTAATTTATGAGAATAGCCCTCAGGATAAAGCTGTTTCAGAGTAAGCTTGTGAATCATGTAAAAAGGAGCCAATGGCTCCTTTTTTTATCAATGAGTTGAACTTTATAACCACTATCCCCATATAGTTTGGTATTAATAAAAATTAACGAAGTGTGAAGAGAATATAATGACGCTTGAGAGAACGGATCGAGTTGAAATTCCAGTACTGGCACTACGCGACGTAGTTGTGTACCCACATATGGTGATCCCGCTTTTTGTTGGTCGAGAAAAATCGATAAGATGCCTAGAAGCGGCGATGGAAAATGATAAGCAAATCTTTTTAGTCGCACAAAAAGATGCCACGGTCGATGACCCTAAAACAGATGAAATATATGACGTTGGTACTATAGCGACAGTTTTACAATTATTGAAGTTACCTGATGGCACGGTTAAGGTACTTGTAGAGGGGACGCAGCGCGCAAAAATCGAAGAATTTTTGGTATCAGATGATTATTTCCTAGCTCAAGCACAATTTCTTGAATCACAAGATATTGAAGAACAAGAGCAAGACATTTTTATTCGCAGTGCAGTGAGTCAGTTTGAAGGTTACGTAAAGCTTAATAAGAAGATACCGCCTGAGGTACTGACTTCAGTGTCAGGTATAGATGAAGCATCGCGTTTAGCTGATACTATGGCTGCGCATATGCCTATTAAAGTCCCAGAGAAGCAAAAAGTATTAGAATTAGATAGCGTTACAGAGCGTTTAGAGTATCTAATGGCGTTGATGGAAGGAGAAATCGACTTATTGCAAGTTGAGAAAAAGATCCGTTCACGTGTTAAGAAGCAGATGGAAAAATCCCAGCGCGAATATTATTTGAATGAGCAAATGAAAGCAATTCAAAAAGAGTTGGGTGAACTGGATGACGTGCCAGACGAGTTTGAGGCGTTGAAAAAGCGTATTAGCGAAGCACAAATGCCAAAAGAAGCAGAAGATAAGGCACTAGGTGAGCTGAATAAACTCAAAATGATGTCACCGATGTCTGCAGAGGCAACTGTCGTGCGTTCTTACATTGATACCATGATTGGTGTTCCTTGGAAAAAACGTTCTAAGGTAAAAAAAGATTTAGCTGGTGCACAAAAGATTTTAGATGCTGATCATTATGGTTTAGAAAAAGTGAAAGACCGTATTATCGAGTATCTTGCGGTTCAACAACGCACTAATAAACTTAAGGGTCCGATTTTATGTCTAGTTGGTCCTCCGGGTGTAGGTAAAACCAGTTTAGGTCAATCAATTGCTCGCTCAACTGGTCGAAAATACGTTCGTATGGCACTAGGTGGTGTACGTGATGAGGCTGAAATTCGCGGCCATAGGCGTACTTATATTGGCTCGATGCCAGGTAAACTTGTTCAGAGTATGAGTAAGGTTGGTGTTAAAAACCCATTATTCTTGTTAGATGAAATAGACAAAATGTCTTCGGATATGCGTGGCGATCCTGCATCAGCTCTACTTGAGGTTCTTGATCCAGAACAAAATAGTACGTTTGCTGATCATTACCTAGAAGTCGATTATGACCTGTCTGATGTTATGTTTGTTGCAACATCAAATAGCTTCAATATTCCGGGTCCATTGCTAGATCGTATGGAAGTGATACGTTTGTCTGGTTACACCGAAGATGAAAAGCTGAATATTTCTAAGCAGCATTTGATACCCAAACAAATTAAACGTAACGGTTTAAAAGATTCGGAAGTCGTTATCGAAGATAGCGCAATTATTGGTATTATTCGTTATTACACTCGTGAAGCCGGTGTACGTAACTTAGAACGTGAAATTTCTAAGCTTTGTCGTAAGGCTGTAAAAAATATCTTGTTAGATAAAGAGATTAAACAGGTAGTGATTAATCAAGATAACCTTGAATCATACCTTGGCGTTCAGCGCTTTGATTACGGAAAAGCTGAAGACGGAGATCGCATCGGTCAAGTTACAGGCTTAGCGTGGACTGAAGTGGGTGGTGATTTGTTGACGATTGAATGTGCAGCTGTTCCAGGTAAAGGTAAATTGACTTATACCGGATCCTTGGGTGATGTGATGCAAGAATCCATACAAGCAGCGATGACGGTAGTCAGAAATCGAGCTGACAAATTACGCATCAATAGTGATTTTTACGAAAAACGAGATATCCATGTACACGTGCCTGAAGGTGCTACACCTAAAGATGGCCCAAGTGCGGGTATTGCAATGGTGACCGGTTTAGTTTCCAGCTTAACAGGTAACCCTGTGCGCTCTGATGTTGCGATGACAGGTGAAATCACGCTTCGTGGCGAAGTATTGCCAATCGGTGGTTTAAAAGAAAAGCTGCTGGCTGCACACCGTGGTGGTATCAAAACGGTTGTCATTCCAAAAATTAATGAAAGAGACTTAAAAGAGATACCAGAGAATGTGCTTGAAGGGCTCGATATTCATCCAGTTACGTGGATTGATGAGGTTTTATCTCTTGCTTTAGCTAACCCATTAGAGAGTTTTGCTGTCGAAAACAGCAAAAATGAAGAAAAAGTCTAAAAAAGTGTGTGAAAGGGCTTTTCAAATCTAAAAGGTATGTTAACTTAAGCACTAGTTTTAAGCCTAGCCCTTATGTGGCCTAGGCTTGATAAAGATTTTTGAATTAGAGAGTCGCTGTGATGTCTCTAAATGAACAGCAAAAGTGGCGTTGTAAAAGTAACGAGACCGCTTTTGATAATAACAATGTAAGAGGATGATATTGTGAATAAATCTCAATTAATCGATCAAATCGCAGCTGATGCTGATATTTCTAAAGCGGCTGCAGGTCGTGCCCTAGATTCATTCATCGAGTCAGTAACTGGTGCGCTTAAAGATGGTGACTCAGTAGCGCTTGTTGGTTTTGGTACTTTTTCAGTACGTGAGCGTGCAGCGCGTTCTGGCCGTAATCCACAGACAGGTGAAACTATTCAGATTGCTGCTGCTAACATCCCATCTTTCAAAGCAGGTAAAGCATTAAAAGACGCTGTAAACTAATCCCTAATCGGATTTTAAGCGCGGCTTTACGTAGCTTCACAACTTTTACTTTATAAAAGTTGTGTGCAGCTTCAACAAAAAAAGCGTATCTGATAAGATACGCTTTTTTTACATTAGCGATAAACTCAAAGTGCATTGGTGCTTTGGCTTAGATAAGAGAAGAACAAATGCTTGAAAAGATCAGAGAAGGGTCACAGGGCCCCGCAGCCAAAATTATACTTGGCGTAGTCATCTTGTCTTTTGCTTTGGCAGGGATTGGTGGTTACCTAGGTCAGACCACAGAGCAACCTGTAGCAGAGGTCAATGGTGTCAAAATTAGTCAAACAGAGTTTTCTCGTGCATATCAAAATGAGCGGGCGAGATTAGAACAACAGTTTGGTGAGTATTTTACACAAATTTCAGCGGATCCTGCTTATATGGCTCGTATCCGAAAGGGTGTTGTTGATAGACTGGTACAGCAAGAGTTGCAAAATCAATTAGCTACTGAGCTTGGTTTACGTGTAAGCGATGAACAGGTAAGAAATGCTATTTTGGAAATGCCGTATTTTCAAATTGGTGGGCAGTTTAGTAACGACCGTTATTTACAGCTTATTCGTCAAATGAATTTTCAGCCAGACACGTTCCGAGAATATTTGCGTGAAGAAATGACCAGAACTCAGTTAGTTTCAGCAGTAGCTGGCACAGAGTTCATGTTGACTTCTGAGCTTAAAAAGGCGGTTGCGCTACAGCAACAAACGCGTGATTTAGACTATGTATTATTGAGTAAAGAGTCATTTAAATCACAGGTAGAAGTGGCTGAGCAAGAAATTGAAGATTATTATCAATTAAATCAAAATTTATTTCAGTCACCAGAACGCGTAGCACTGGAATATTTAGAGTTAAAAGCTGATGAGATTGAACCTAGTAAAGTAATTTCAGAAGAAGATGTTTTAGCTTATTACGAAGAAAGTAAATCTCAATACTTGGAGCCAGAAAAGCGACGTGTTTCTCACGTTCTTATCGAAGGTAGTGCAGACGATGCTGAAGCTCAACAAAAAGCACAAGATATCTTGAGTGAACTAAAAAGTGGTGCAGACTTTGCCCAAATCGCTCAAACACAATCAGATGATATTGTCAGTGCAGAACTTGGTGGTGATTTAGATTGGATCGAAAGAGACATGATGGACCCTGAGTTTGAAGAAGCGGCATTTTCATTAGAGAATGTTGGCGATATCACAGAAGTTGTAACATCTGAATTTGGGTTTCATGTTATTAAGTTAACTGATATTCAACGTCAGCAAGTCAAAGCTTTTGATGAAGTCAAAGATGAACTTCGTGCAGAGTTGGAGAAAGCTGAGAAAATTGACACTTTTTACCAAAAACAAACAGAAGTCGCTGAGTTAGCATTTGAGGTTTCTGATTCTCTTCAAGATGCAGCGATTGCAGCTGATGCTGAAGTTAAAAAGACACAGTTACTAGCACGAAATGCGCTGCCTGCACCTTTAAATTCACCAACCGTGACAAGTGTTATTTTTAGTCCAGAAGTACTTGAAGATAGAGTGAACTCAGATGTATTAGAGGTTGCGAGTGAACATATTGTTGTAGTACGTGTGAGTGACTATCAAGCCGCTTCGACTAAACCTTTAGAAGAGGTAAGCGCTCAGATAAAAGAAACACTAATTAATGATAAAGCTTCTGAATTGGTAAAAGAGCAAGCGCAAGAATTGTTTGCACAGCTGCAAAATGGCTCTGCCCTTGATGACATTGCACAAGCTCAATCAGTGGAAGTAAAGTCTGAGTCGGCCCTTAAGCGTCAGACTTATACGATTGCACCGGCGATTGTGAGTGAGGCATTTCAACTACCTCATCCAGAGGAAGATAAAGCACAGCTAGCAATGGTTGAGCTCAATAATGGAGATGCGGCACTGCTTAAGCTTAAAGCGGTTAATTCACCTCAGATAAGTGATGAGATTGACCCTCAGCAAGAACAGAGTATTTCAATGACACATGTAAATAAAAATTATAATGTATTTATTGCAGCTCTTGAGGCAAAAGCACAGGTACAACGCCCTCAGATAAATGTAGTGCAAGAAAACTAACCTTATCGTTTTGAAAAAAAAGGTGCCAAATTGGCACCTTTTTTATATTCTGGCTGAACATTTGGTATTCATGTTCTATATTAATTTTATTAAAACAGTGATCACTCTAGGAGCTAAATAACTCATGAACTGCATTAAAAGTGACACCTGTAGAATAACTACATAGCAAAAATTTTGTCTGGTTACTAAGTCGTTTATTCCGTGTAGTATCTGGTCATTTATTTAATGCAATTGGTATTATCTCATTTATTCGGCTCCAGAGTGGAGACTATTTAACGCACTTCAGACGCAAGCTTGAGTAAGTGCGCACTAAAGTTTAGCCCTCGACGCTTTGCATCGGTTAGGTTAATACGAAAACTTAGATTATTGGCATCTGCAATTAACCCGATCATTGCACCTTGGCGAAATCCTTCGCTAGTATCTGCAACAACTAAAATAGGCTGGTGTTCTAGCTCTGCAAGCCAATATTGAGTTTGTTGTCTATTTTGTTGACTCAAAAATAAAATGTCACAAAGTTGTGCTTGTTCATTACTGGGCAGCTCAATTACTTCTGAACTATTTTGAATGTTCTGAGTATCAAATAACGCAAGTACAGCTTTGTAAAGCTCATGATTACCCACGACGCAAAAGCTGAGCTTATCAGGGGGTGGAGGTGGCCACTTGCTGAACTGACTAAAGCGATATAAAAATGCAGCCTTGAGTTCATTTTCGCTGAGTCCTTGAGCATAACTAAAGGGCAGGTAAGAGATAAAAATGCACAGAGCAATGATGGCTTTAGTCATTACTCCAACTCCAGTTTATTGATAAGTGTATCTGGCGACGGCGTTGTACATAGGGGATAAAACCATCACTTGTTATTTCTAGGATTTTTTCATTGGTGATATTTCTCACACCTAAAGCAATGAATAGGCTATTGGTGCTTTGCCAATTTATACTCGCATCATGACTTGAGAATGCAGGTAATTGATAACCGAATGATTTTCTTTTACTTACCGCGTTAGAATGTAGGCTTAATAAAAAATTAGAAGCACCAAGAGGTACACTAAAGCGAAGTTGACCTATAAACTTAGGTGAATTAGCAATACCAAAACCACCCTCTAGTTCAGAGCGTTGAAATGCCATGCTGGCAACAAGTGACATACCAGCATGCCAGCGCTTATCAATGCCTAGCTCTAAACCTTTACTCCTAATTGGCGGTGTATTGAAATAAATGGGTGCGAAAAAATCTTCGTGAATAAGGTTTTTAATATTTGCTTTATAAAGGGTTGTAAAAGAAGAAAGCGAAGGTGTCCATTTTTGTATTAAGCTAACTTCATTATATTTGATTGTTTCATTCTTGGGGATATCAATATTGAAAGCGGTATTTGCATAGCGCTCTAAAAAATTGGCAACTCTAAATGCGCGGTTATGTCGAACGAGTAAGCTGTGTTTTTCTGCAAAGTTATACTTTAAACTAAAGCTAGGCGACCATCGAGCGGAACTAAAATCAGAGTTATCATATCGCAGCGCCCATTGAAACTTCAAGTTAGGCGTTAATCTCCATAAATCTTGAATATATAAACCATATCTAGACTCATTATTTTTTTGCTCGAAATTGAACTCATTTGGGATACTTGAGCTGGCGCTAAACTCTTGTCGATGATCTTTTTGAAAGTCAAATCCAACCATTAGCTCATGAGAGTCTAGCCCTAAGAACATTAATTGGCCATCTAAATTACTCCACCTTCCCGAGTTTCTTGGCCTATCAAACTCTACATCACCATTTGGTAAAATAAACGGTATCGATCGTTCTAAATCATTGCCATGGGTAGAAATATGAAAATAGGCTTCAATATCTTCAGAGAGTGTGTCATCGAAGGTGAGTGCAAATAAATAAGCTTCGCTTGTTAACTCTTCAAGCTCTGGTGTTGCTTGACTGATTAGGCTAAAGCCATCGGGGAAAATGCGTTTACGTTTTGAGCCAGCAGCTTGAAACTGCAAGCTCCCTCTTTGATGACTGAACATTAATCGAGTACTTTCATCATCATTAAGGTGTTGCCATTTGATCAATTCAGCTGGCACATTCAATACCGGATATGGTATGGCGTTAATTTTTGTTTTACTTATTGAGAGCCAGCTGTCAGAGCCTGAACTCGACCGAAACCCTATCGTCGCTCTAGCGTGTTGTGCACCATCATTGGTGATTGAGACTGCTGTATTCACGCCGCGTAATTTGCTTGTTGTTTTGGTTACAATGTTTATCACACCAAGTAGTGCATTATTTCCATACAGGGCTGCGGAGGCTCCCGGGCTGAACTCAACCCGTTCAATAAGCCCTACATCCACAAAGTTTTCATATCCTAAAAGCCCTGCATCTAATAGGTTTTCGTTTATTCTAGTGCCATCGAGTAAAAATAAAAATCGCGAATTAAAGTCCCCAGGGCGACCTATCCCTCTGGCACCAACATAAATAAATGAGCTATCATCTCGGGTTGTTACGCCTGCAAATAAGGCGATAATGTCAGCAATTGATTGCAAATTAAACTGTCTTATATCTTTGTCTGTTACCACATGCGTGATAGCCATGCTATCGCTGCTAGAGCGTTCAATTCGCGATGCAGTAGAGATTTGTGTATTAGTAGGTAGCTGGTTTAATTGTTGTCCAAGTAATGCTTCCAGATCAGGTAAAGATTTACTTAGTACTTGCGTGCTAAAAAATACGCTCATGCTAAGTGATAAAGCAATGTAACTTCCGCTCATGCTGAGACCTTTTTACTATACACTTTAAAGTTGTTTTTACCTGCTCGCTTTGCAGCATACATTGCATCATCAGCACAGTTTAATAAGTCCATTGCAGAACTAGCGTCATTAGGCGTATATGCTAACCCGATGCTAATACCGATTGGCATAATAGTATCTTTAATAATAATTGGTCGATTGATGATGGAGACAACACGCTCTGCCAATCTTTCTGCATTATCGGTCGACTCTATATTAGGTAATAATAATGCAAATTCGTCGCCACCGAGTCTACAGAGTAAGTCATCGCTTCTAATGATTGAGCTTATACGCACACCTACCTCAATGAGAGTCTCGTCGCCAGCATCGTGACCAAAATTATCATTCACATATTTAAAGTTATCTAAATCAATAAACATTAAACAGCTTAGGGGGTTTGGGTAGCTTGACTCGTTGGTAATTTTTTTCAGCATTTTATTTAGGGCAACGCGATTGGGTAAGTTTGTTAATGGGTCGGTAAGTACCATTTGTTTGAGTTGCTGGCCTTGCAGTTGCTCTTGCTCTAATTGCTGCCTGAGCTCTGCTTGAGAGATATCAACGCGTTTTAGTAATTCATTAAAACTACGTGTTAAAATACCAATTTCATCATTACGAATGACCTTTGCTCGTAGCTGAAAATTATGTTCTTTTGATACACGTTGTGCCAGCTCAGATAATGATAACAGAGGGGTTAAAGCTTTACGCTGAACTCGCGATAGCATAAAGGCAGAGAGCGTAAATAGAACGGTAATTAAAAGTGCTAGCATTAAAGTTAGACGCAAAAACCAATACACTATGCCAGTTAAGTCAAGCACCATGATCAAATCGCCTTCAACTTTACCTTTAATTGCTACAGGATAATACAGACGCATTCTTACCCCATCATAGACCCTTCGTGGTCGCACCGGTAATTGTTGATATAGTTCTGAAGAAGGAACAAAACTAGGCTCAGCGTATTCACTAAAGACCTCTCCATTGGTTTTACGCAGGGCGATAAACAGCACTTCTTTTCTATTTCCAACTAGCGAAAGTTCGTTATTTGCTGTATCCACATCGTTAAACACCAGCATTGGCACTACATTATGAGCTAGCTGGGCTAAATTAATTTCAGCGGTTTCTGCTTGGCGGTCTCTTACAACGTACCAAAGCAATATTGTGGTGAGAGCGAAAACCAGTAGCATACTGCTTGCCATAACAGACAAGTTGAGTTGGGTTAATCTTTTAACGAGTGACATGGTAGGCATAAGTTCGCTCAATGGCTCCTTACAAAACAAATAATTGTATTGTCTTAATAAATATAGATTAGAGATGCATAAAAGGCAGTAAAATGTCTGATAATTCATCGAATATATTGAATGTATATCAATTGAAAATCGCTTTATAGCGATATTAGAGCATTGGTTTAGGTCACTTTCAGATGGTCCAAATCACCTTAATAAGTTCACCCTAAAATAGAGCCGTGTATCTTTTTATAATATACTTCAGTACTGGATTAGCGAATTTCCCTCTATCTGAGTTATTTTCAACGGTGATAGGCTGTCATTACAGTATAAAAACGCCTGAATTTTGAACGCAACATCATCATTGAAGACGACTGTGAGGCAAGGAAAGTTGCTGAGAATCAAAGATAGTTGATGTTTTAAAAATCCAACTACTTATTTTCACTTTTTAGCAGAGACATAGAAGTTGCTGAGGCAGAAGTAAGTTTGTAAAGCGCATGTTCTCATATTATCACTGCTACATACGCTAAATCGTCTATTATCGTGTATTAGCATCTCGACTGAGGTTTGTTAGTTCATCAATTAATTCCAATAGCTCTGGTTCAAATTCACTGATAGGGCGCGATTGCTTGAGTGACGTTTCCAGTATTTCAGCCAAGCTTTTAAGTTTAGGCACGCCGGTATAACAACAAGCGCCATGAAATTTGTGAATAACTTTTAACAGTGCCTGCGTATCTTGCTGCTCATAAGCTTGCTCAAGTGTCTCTAGCAGTCCTTCTAAACCATCTAAAAGCATGTTAAGCATTTCAAGTGCTAAATCAGGTTTTCCTCCAGCATGCTGTAGTGCTAATTGCCAATCTAGTAACGGGCTCTCAAAAGGTGCAACGCTTTCATCATTGATTACTTTGGTTTTTTGTTTGCTCAATGGAGTCTTGGCACTGTGATCAGAAATAGTTTGTCTGAGCATATCTTCATCGATAGGCTTGGTTAAATAACCTTTAAAGCCATCTTTTAATAGTTGGTCTTTTTCACCAGTCAAAGCATGAGCAGTTACAGCAATTATTGGCGTACCTTCATTTAAAGAACACTCCAATATAGTTTTACAGGCGGTAATGCCATCCATAATTGGCATTTGAATATCCATTAAAATTAAATCATATTTGTGTGTTTTGCATAAACCAACGGCTTGGGCACCGTTATGGGCGGTGTCAATAAGCTCTACTTGATCTTCTAACAATGTGGAGAGAAGTTTTAAATTGGCGTCATTATCATCAGCGATTAACACTTTCATTGGTAAAATCTGGGTACCGCCGTCATCAACGGCAATACTTGGGTGGTCCAAGCGGTATGGGGCAGCAAGTACTTCACATAACTTTCTATGGTTGAGTGGTTTGCTCAGACAGGCATCTGCACCACTGCCAATTAGAGACTCTCGCATATTATGTGAAATAGTATTTAGCATTAAATATAAGTAGTCGGCAGCGTCTCGCGCTTTTGCTATATAGCTTTTTACCAATTGCATATGCTCAACACTGGCCATGTTACCTATTAAACAAATATCAAAGTTAAACTCCTTATTTAATGCGTCCAAGAAGGCCTGTTCACTTTCACATGAAGTAATTTGCATATCCCACTCTTCCAATTGAGAGACAACGGCTGAATGTGTATGTGCATGTGGCTCAAAATACAAAATGCGCTTATTTAATAATGAACTGTTTGGCAAATCATCATTGTAGATGCGATTAGGAAGCTCAAAAATCGCATTGAAGGTAAAACATGTGCCATTACCAGGTGCTGAGTTCAAGGTGATCCGACCTTTCATTGTTTCGACAATATGTTTAGTGATAATTAAACCAAGACCTGTCCCCCCAAATTTTCGAGTAATACTAGAATCAGCTTGTGCAAAAGGAATAAATAATGCGTCTTGTTTATCCATCGCAATACCCACACCAGTATCACTCACAGAGACTAGTAATGAGGCGTGAGAGTCATCTAATAAGCGATACGTCACATCTACCTTTACTGACCCTTTTTCAGTAAATTTAATGGCGTTGCTAACTAGGTTGATCAGCACTTGTTTAAATCGAGTGGGGTCACCGACAAGGTTGTCAGGGACTTGCCGGTTAATAGCGATAGACAGCTCCAAGTTTTTATCATGCGCACTGGGTGCCAATAAAGTCATGACTTCATTGACTGCATCACGTAATTGGAATTGAATATTCTCTAAATCCATGGCACCAGCTTCAAGTTTAGAAAAGTCTAAAATATCACTAATGATAGTGAGTAGGCTGTTGGCTGAGAGCTCTATGGTATCTAAATAGTCTTTTTGGTGTTTATTAAGTGGTGTTTTATACAGTTGGCGGGTAAAGCCAATTACGCCATTTAATGGGGTTCTTAGTTCGTGACTCATTTTAGCTAAAAAATCAGACTTTACTCGGTTCGCATCTTGTGCTTCTCGCTTAGCTATATTTAATTGAATATTTTGCGTTTCATACTGTTCAAGTGTTTCTTTATAGTCGCTTGTTGCTTGGTCAATGTGCTTTTGCATTTCGTCACGCTGCGCAATCATTTTTTCATTAATGGTATTGAGACCTTGGCGCAGTAATTCAAATTCACCAATCATCTGTCTCTCAATATCGATATCTCGCTTACCTTCTACTAATTTGTCGGTAGCGAGTAGTAATTGCGATAATGGTACGGTAAACATCTTGCTGATCCGAAAAGAAAGAAACCCGCCCAATAGTAGAGCAAATAAAATGATACAGCTGCTCCAAATCAATGCTTGTTGCTGTGAAATTAAAGCTTGATTTTGGCTTACTTCAATGGCTAACACCGATAAGGTTCTTGGATGTGTGGTATGCCATCGGTCTAGCTGTTTAGAAAAGTGTTTTATGGGTGTAAAAAAAACAAAAGAGTCGTTTAGCTTAACTAATTCCGTTTTATGTAACTGTGATACATCACCAAAAAAATAAAGTTGCTCAAACTGTTCGTGATAATTACTTGTAAGTAGTAATTGGTTATCTTGATCAAATAACGCAATACTCTTAATCAATGGCGAGTGTTTATTGTGTGCAGTACTAATAATCCGGTGCAATGCAGCTCTGTCTTGGGTTAATACGGCTTGTTCAGCAGCAATAGCAAGTGGCTCTGAAATACTACTACCTTGTTGATATAGAATTTCTTCAAGCTCAACATAGCGATTTACGGTAAAATACCCGCCAAGTATTAAGCCGATCAGCACTGTTGGAATGATGGTAAGTGCAAGAATGCTGTCACGAAGGCTAAGTTTTGTCATTGTAGGGCAGTGCGCAGAGTCATTAATTTATCAATAGATTATCTAGTTAGGCGCTGATTAGCAATGTTTAAGGGGTAGAGTATGGCGCAGTTTTTCCGAGCTAAGGCAGCAACATCAAAGGGAAAAAATATAGAATTGACTGTTGAGTCTATAGATCATCAAGGTCGAGGAGTGGCTAAATACCAAGGTAAAGTGTGCTTTGTTGAGGGGGCTTTGGCGGGTGAGTGTGTTAAAGCACAAATTCAGCAAGAAAAAGCAAAGTTGATTATTGCTAAGGCAGTTAAAATCGTCAGCCCAAGTGAGCAAAGAGTAATGGCATTTTGTAAAGACTACCACCTATGCGGTGGTTGTCAGTTACAGCATTTAGATCATACGAATCAGTTGACTCATAAACATAAAGCGTTAGATGCTTTGTTTATGAAGTTTACAAAAGTAGCTAATTTACCATGGCAAGCGGCAATAGAAAGTGAGTCAACGCACTACCGTCGCGCGGCGAGAGTAGCTTGCATATTTGATAATAAAGCACAGCGACTCAAATTGGGCTTTCGAGGCGCAAAGAGTAAGCAAATTGTGGAAGTTGCACAGTGCAATGTATTGACAGACCCATTTGTACATTGCTTTTCTCAACTTAGAGAGACTTTAAATAGACACACTGCGTGTTCTTCAATTAGCCATATTCAGTTATGTGATGCAGATAATGGCCAGTTTGTATTATTTCGGCACACTAAAAAGATAGAACAAAAAGTTAAAGATGAGCTTGCCACCGAGCTAAAACCTTACAATTTGCTATGGGATGATGGTTCTGGGCATACAGCTTATATGACTTTACCAAGTTATAAAGTCGCTCAATTGAACTTTGAATTTAAACTAGATAACTTTGTTCAAGTTAACCGTGCTGTGAATGAGAAAATGCTGTTACAAGCTCAAAGTTGGCTTGACTTGTCTAACGAAGATACGGTACTTGATCTATTTTGTGGTATCGGTAACTTTTCCTTATTGGTGGCAAAACAAGCGAGTGAAGTGATAGGTGTTGAAGGTTCGCAGTCATCGGTTGCAATGGCCAAGCAAAATGCGCACACTAACCAACTTAACAATGTGCAGTTCTTCTGTTTCGATTTAACCCAATCATTGTCACAGGCAAGTTGGTTTACAGAATCTTTAAATGTATTACTGTTAGACCCTTCACGAACTGGGGCCTATGAGATATTAAAACAGTTACCACTTATTCAGTTTGAAAAAGTGTTGTACGTATCGTGTGATCCGGTAACCCTTGCACGAGATTGTACTTTGTTGATAGAAGCCGGTTTTAAATTAGATAAAATTGGGCTAATGAATATGTTCCCGCACACAGGGCATATTGAAACTATGGCGTTGTTCCAAAGGAGGTAACAGGAATGGTTGCAACTCGCCAGTCGCATCAACAACAGCTTCCCGCTGACTTTTCAGCACGATTGTCACTGCTGGCATTGTCGGATGAGAAGCTGGCTCATTTAAAGCAAGCGCACGGCTTGTGTCCAACAGAGCCAAGTGCTGAGATGCTTAACAATGCCATTGAAATGGTTGAGATCCTTGCTGAACTGAACCTCGACGCCGAATCATTAGCAACGGCTTATTTGACCCCCTATTATTTGGCTAACCTGATTGATATCGATAATGTTAAAAGCGAATTGGGTGACAATATTGCGTTATTGCTAAATGGTGTGGAGCAAATGGCGACCATCAGTACATTGGCTCACCAGGGGAAAGGCCATGTACAAATTGATAATATTCGCCGCATGTTGATGGCAATGGTTGAAGATGTTCGAGCAGTGGTGATCAAACTTGCTGAGCAAATTTGCCATTTAAGAGCGGTGAAAGATGCGGATGAAGATGAGCGTGTTATTGCAGCCAAAGCAACGGCCAATATTTTTGCTCCTCTTGCTAATCGATTGGGCATCGGGCAACTAAAGTGGGAACTTGAAGATTTATCTTTTCGTTACTTACACCCACAGACGTATAAAAAAATTGCCAAACAACTTGCGGATAAGCGTCTTGACCGAGAAGCTTATATGGAAAATATGGTTACACAGGTTAGTGATAAACTCGATGCTGCTGGTATTAAAGCTCAGGTATATGGCCGACCAAAACACATTTACAGCATCTATAAAAAGATGTCGCAAAAAAACTATGAGTTTGACCAGCTATTTGATATTCGGGCTATGCGTGTTGTCGTGGATAAACTGCAAGATTGTTATGCAGCGCTTGGTATTGTGCATACAAGTTGGCGACACTTACCTAAAGAATTTGATGATTACGTTGCGACGCCCAAACAAAATGGCTATCAGTCTATTCACACGGTAGTATTTGGCCCTGACGGAAAAACGGTTGAAATTCAAATTCGCACCCAAGAAATGCATCAAGATGCTGAACTAGGTGTGGCGGCGCATTGGATGTATAAAGAAGGTGCTTTACCTGCACGTGGTTCTGGCTATGAACAAAAAATAAGTTGGCTAAGAAAGTTACTGCAATGGCAAGAAGAAGTGGTCGATGGCAGTGATTTAGCGGATGAACTAAAAAATCAAGTGGTTGAAGACCGTGTCTATGTGTTTACGCCAAGAGGCGATATATTTGATTTACCACTGGGCGCAACTCCGCTAGATTTTGCATACTATATTCACTCGAATGTGGGGCATCGCTGTATTGGCGCTAAAGTGTTTGGAAAAATTGTACCATTTACTTATAAGCTATCAACGGGTGATCAAATTGAAATTCTAACGCAAAAAAATGCCTCACCTAGTCGAGATTGGTTAAATCCTTCATTAGGTTATATCCATTCATCTCGAGCTCGCAGTAAAATTCACCATTGGTTTAAGCAACAGGATAGGGATAAAAACCTACTAGCTGGGAAAGAAATTTTAGATACGCAGCTTGCGAAGCTTGATTTAACTTATAAACAGCTAGAGCCAGCAATTGCACGTTTTAATTTTAAAAATGTGGATGACTTAATGGCTGCTGTGGGGGCGGGTGATATTCGCCTCAATCAGTTTTTAAATTATGTGCAGGATAAGCCCGAAGAGCTACCGAAGCTTAAAATAGCGTCACCTCGTAAAAGAAAAGGCGATAAAAACGGCGTTGTTGTTGATGGCGTAGGTTCTTTAATGAGTCATGTTGCCAAATGCTGCCAACCAGTACCCGGTGATGAAATTGTTGGTTATATTACCCAAGGGAGAGGGATTGCAGTACATAGAACGGACTGCGATGCATTTGCGCATATTAGTGACCTTCATCCTGAACGTGAAGTTGCGGTAAGCTGGTCTGAAGAAATTCAGTCGGCATATGCTATCACGATAAGAGTAGAAGCGCATGACAGACAGGGGTTGATCAGAGATATTAGTTCGGTGTTGGCGAATGAAAAAGTCAATGTATTGAATATGAATGTGCAAACAAACGATGAGCGGGCTGTGGCTATTTTTGAAATGAAAGTAGAAGTGTCTGATTTATCTTCTATGAACCGCTTACTCACTAAATTACAACAAATAGATGGTGTATTTGAATCAAAAAGGCAACACTAAAGTGAGCGTTAACTTACATGAGTGATCAAGTAGCAGAGTTGTTGTCAATTATGGCAACATTGCGTGACCCCGAAAAAGGGTGTGACTGGGATAAGCAACAAACGTTTAAATCTATTGTGCCACACACATTAGAAGAAGCATATGAAGTTGCTGATGCAATTGAAAGTAATAATATGGATGCCTTAAAAGATGAATTGGGTGATTTATTATTTCAAGTTGTGTTTTATGCGCAAATGGCACAAGAACAAGGGGCGTTTGACTTTAATGATATCGTAACTGGGTTGAACGACAAGCTAACACGTCGACACCCTCATGTATTTAAAGGGCAGCAGCAATTGTCTGATGCTCAGCTCGAAGAGCAGTGGCAGGTGATTAAAGCACAAGAAAGGGCTACTAAGCACCCCGCAAAAAAGCCACAGTTATGGGGTGATATTCCTAAAGTGCTACCGGCTTTATCAAGAGCACACAAAATTCAAAAGCGTGTTGCAGCATTAGGTTTTGATTGGCCAAGTTACCATGGTGCGCTTGATAAAGTGACTGAAGAAGTGCAAGAGGTCAGTGAAGCACTCGCTCAAGACCCTCACTCAGCGCACAGCGAGGAAGAATTGGGAGATTTATTATTTGCTACAGTCAATGTGGCCCGACACGCCAAGCATGACCCAGAACAAGCATTGCGTTTGGCATGTGAGAAGTTTACAGACCGTTTTGAACGAGTAGATGAAACCTTACGTCAGCAAGGGTTATGCCTCAAAGGTGCAACGTTATCGCAAATGGACAGTGCTTGGGAGCAAGTTAAACAACAAAAATAGGGCGAGAAGATAAGACATCGCTTTGTGTGATTTTTAGCTGGATTGATTTGAGGTGCTTTGCTATACTATCGCCCCGTCTTGATTCTTATTTAAATTCCATTTTTCCTGATATTCTAGGGTTCGCATGAGTACAAAATTTATCTTCGTAACGGGCGGAGTTGTTTCCTCCTTGGGTAAAGGTATTGCAGCTGCATCTTTAGCCGCTATTTTAGAAGCACGTGGCTTGAATGTAACGATTCTTAAGCTGGATCCCTATATCAATGTTGATCCGGGCACGATGAGCCCGATTCAACACGGTGAGGTGTTTGTAACAGAAGATGGCGCAGAAACTGACCTTGATTTAGGTCACTATGAGCGCTTTATTCGCACCAAAATGACAAGTCGTAATAACTTCACTCAAGGCCGTGTTTTTGAAGATGTATTACGTCGTGAGCGTAAGGGCGAATATTTAGGTGCCACTATTCAAGTTATCCCCCATATAACTAATGATATTAAGCGTCGTGTACTTGAAGGTGCTGAAGGCTATGATATTGCGATTGTTGAAGTGGGTGGTACTGTTGGTGATATCGAATCACAACCTTTTTTAGAAGCACTTCGTCAGCTAGGCACGGTGCTTGGTCGTGAACATGCACTATTCATGCACTTAACACTGGTGCCATTTCTTGGCACCGCAGGTGAAGTGAAAACAAAACCAACGCAACACTCTGTGAAAGAGCTGCGTTCAATTGGTATTCAACCTGATATTTTAGTTTGCCGCTCAAACTGTCGGTTGCCTGCTAATGAACGTGCAAAAATCGCATTGTTCACTAATGTTGAAGAAAAAGCTGTTATTTCACTCCCTGATGTAGACAGCATTTATAAAATTCCAGCGCTCTTAAAATCGCAAGATTTAGATAATCTAGTTTGTCGTCGCTTTTACCTAGAAGCACCAGAAGCTGACTTGGTTGAGTGGGAGCAGGTACTTTATCAAGAGTCTAATCCAACGGGTGAAGTAACGATTGGTATGGTTGGTAAATATATTGAGTTGCCAGATGCCTATAAATCAGTAAACGAAGCGCTTAAGCACGCTGGCTTGAAAAATCGTGTAACGGTTAACATTGAGTATGTTGATTCACAAGATATTGAAAGCAAAGGTGTTGAAAGACTTTCTCATCTTGATGCTATTTTGGTACCTGGTGGTTTTGGTAACCGTGGCGTTGAAGGTAAAATTTTAGCTGCAAAATACGCACGTGAAAATAAAGTACCATACCTTGGTATTTGTTTAGGCATGCAGGTTGCTTTGATTGAATATGCTCGAAATGTTGCTGGCCTTGAAGGTGCAAACTCAACGGAGTTTGATGCAAAATCAGCACATCCAGTTATTGGCTTGATCACTGAATGGTTAGATGCAGAAGGTAATCTAGAAGTGCGTGATGAAGAGTCTGATTTAGGTGGCACTATGCGTTTAGGTGCGCAAAAGTGTCATCTTAAAAAGGGTTCTAAAGTCCGTGATGTTTATGGTAATGACGAAATTGTAGAGCGTCATCGCCACCGCTATGAAGTAAATAACCATTATGTTGAGCGTTTGGAAAAAGCAGGTTTACAATTTACCGGCTTATCGGAAGACAAAAAACTGGTGGAGATCATTGAAAATAAAGATCACCCTTGGTTTATTGCGGCTCAATTCCACCCTGAGTTTACCTCCACGCCTCGCGATGGGCACCCGCTATTTGAAGGGTTTATAGCAGCAGCTTATACTCACCAAAAAGCGCAATCGTAATTAAATAATAAGCCGTGCATTTGCGCGGCTTTTTTATGAAGTAAGTATTGCTTTGCATTTAACATGTAAATGAAAACCAGTACTTATTTATAAGTACACAAACATTACACTCACCACTTTGGGAATAAGAGGAATCAAGATGTCAAAAATCGTAAAAGTGATTGGCCGTGAAGTTATGGACTCACGTGGTAACCCGACGGTTGAAGCGGACGTTCATCTAGCTTCAGGCGCATGGGGTCGTGCATGTGCACCATCTGGTGCATCAACAGGAACTCGCGAAGCACTTGAACTACGTGATGGCGACAAATCTCGCTACTTAGGTAAAGGTGTTTTAACTGCTGTTAATTTCATTAACGCTGATATTGCTCAAGCACTTGAGGGCAAAGATGCTTTGAATCAACGCGCTGTTGACCAAGTTATGATCGATTTAGATGGCACTGAGAACAAAGAAAAACTAGGTGCAAATGCGATTTTAGCTGTATCACTTGCTAATGCAAAAGCAGCAGCAGAAGATAAAGGTGTTGCATTGTATGAGCATATTGCAGACATCAACGGTACATCAGGCCAGTATTCAATGCCTGTGCCGATGATGAATATTATCAACGGTGGTGAGCATGCAGATAACAACGTTGATATTCAAGAGTTTATGGTTCAGCCTGTGGGTGCTAAGAGCTTCCGTGAAGCATTACGTATGGGTGCTGAAATTTTCCATAGCTTGAAAAAAGTCCTTAATGCTCGTGGCTTAAACACAGCGGTAGGTGATGAAGGTGGATTTGCACCAGATTTAAAATCTAATGAAGAAGCGTTAGAAGTTATTGCTCAAGCAGTAAGTGACGCAGGCTATGAGCTAAACAAAGATATTACACTTGCTTTAGATTGTGCGGCATCTGAGTTTTACGTTGATGGTAAGTACGACCTTAAAGGCGAAGGTAAAGCATATGACTCAGCAGGCTTTGCTGATTTCTTAGCTGACCTTGCTGCTCGATACCCAATTGTATCAATTGAAGATGGTTTAGATGAAAGTGATTGGGCAGGCTGGAAAGTACTAACAGATAAAATTGGCGACAAAGTGCAGCTAGTTGGTGATGATTTATTTGTAACTAACACGAAGATTCTTAAACGCGGTATCGATGAGAATATTGGTAACTCAATTTTAATTAAGTTTAACCAAATTGGTTCACTGTCAGAAACTTTAGATGCGATTAAGATGGCGCATGATGCTGGCTTTACTGCTGTTATCTCGCACCGCTCGGGTGAAACTGAAGACGCAACAATTGCTGATTTAGCAGTGGGTACAGCTGCGGGTCAAATCAAGACAGGATCACTGTGTCGCTCAGACCGTGTTGCTAAATATAACCAACTACTTCGCATCGAAGAAGCTTTGGGTGAGAAAGCAGCGTATAAAGGTCGCTCAGAAATTAAAGGTCAGTAATTTCTGAACAATAATTAAATGCTTTAAATACCGCTGAGCGTTAATCTAGCGGTATTTTTTTGCTCAAAATAAACCAAGGTAGTGTCCATTGAGTATCTGTAAATGGTAATATGTGCTTATTAATCGCTAAAAAATATAAAAATAACGATGCATAACAGCCGAATTTTTGAATTATTAGATGCAAAACATCAACGTCAACTCCCTAGTCAGCGAGAAGTGCTGGATGAAGCTCTAAAGAGTAAAGAATTTGCGCAACAATGGTTGTGCCATGCCATATCGAGTTCAATTAATATTCAAGAAATCGCCATTGTTTTGTTAGTGGCAAAAAAACATGCACTGGATGTATATACCGAACTGCTAGCCCTTTGGCCTATCCAATCTGAAGTATCATCACAGCAGCGAAATACGTTGACTGAAATAATCACACGGTCCCCCTTAGCAGCTCAACAAAAAGAATTAGATAGCATTGCACCAATTTGGAAAAGTTTAGTTGAGCAACAAAGCTATGAGTGCTTGATGAATGACAAGGTGACGCTTCATATGAGTAAGCTACAGAGTAACTTAGCTGAAAAGTTAGTCACTTATGCGCAATCCAGATTGGACCCCGTAGAGCTGTACGGGCGCATCGAAAGCCGTGAAAAGCGCAATAATGTCAGGGATAATGAGCAGTTTATTGCTGATATTCTCTCAAGTAATATGCTTTTATCAGTATGTCAAAGATTAATGTGTATGCACAATTTAGCACAGCTGCCTTTTGCTGAGCCTCCGGTGTTTTATCGTTATCGTGATGGGCAACAATATAAATGGCATTGCGATTATATTGTGCCTTCAAATCCTGAAATACGTAAAGAATTGGCGTTTTTTGGCCAGCGTATCGCCACAACAATACTTAATTTAACCGATAATTTTGACGGTGGAGAAACGAGTTTCAAGAAGTGGAATATTGACGTTATCGCTAAAGCTGGTCAGTTAATTCAGTTTTTTAGTGTTGAGAATAGCCAGTTAGACCCAAATTCAGTTCATGCTGGGTTGCCTGTTCTTCAAGGTGAAAAATGGGTGTGCACACTGTGGTTTAGAGACAAACCTTACTGGCTTAGAAGCTCGATTTGGTCATATTAATAATAGAATTATGCTTTAAACTCTTGCATGAGGATACTTTGTGTAAAGTTAGTTTTTAAGTAAAACCCTCTTGGTAATGTTTTTATAATCTTGCCTGCAGGTCCTATGGCATCAGTGGTTACTCTACTATTAGCCGCTTTAGGCCTGATTTGCATAACTTGCCCTAAATGCCCCGAAATTTCATCTACACGACCCAACGCGATGAGTTCAATTTGTTCTTCCCAATCCCTTTGTAGTGCAGCTTGTTGAGCTGATGATGGCTGCCATAAAAAACCACTGCCAATAGTGCGGTCAACTGGCAAGATATCTCGTTCAGCCAGTACTGGCAGCCATAGTACATGGTTGAGCTTCTTTTTTACGGTACTGTTTGCCCATCTGATGCCTGTTAAGTTAGTAAGTGGGACAACAGAGACATAGGTTGTCTCTAGAGGTTTACCTGCATAATCAATAGGTAGCGATTTTAGTTCAATTCCTAATAATTCAAAGTCAGGTACAGGTTTTGAGCCTGCGCTTGCACCTAGCACATACTCTAAGAGCTGCCCAGGCCACCCCTTTTCACGTAATAAGTGCTCGGGGCTTTTAAATTGATATTGAGTTGCCAGGTCGCCCAGTGTAAGACCTGAAATAGCTTCAACACGCTGCATCAATTCTGCGATCGTTTGGGGAGGAGAGGGTTTAATCATGATAAGTAATAATAGCCAGATTATGGAACAGGCATTGTAACTAAAATTCGTAATATATAGAAATTCAAGTTAAATGGCTGTGCGATTTTTAATCTAATTTGTTTTTGTTTGTTTAATCACCGCATAAATATACAGTGCTTTTCTTTATTGTATTGAAATAAAAGAAATTTTCTATTCTTAGTTGAGAGGTGCAACCTGTAAAAAATAGGAGGGCTTGGATAAATACAACAATATGAACATAATTATCCACAGTTTCTGTGGAGAAAGTACTGTATATGTCGGTTAATTGTGGATTTGTTTGTAAATTAAGCGTAGTTATAAAATATTATGTACAAGCTGTGAGTAACTTGAGTAAAAGCAGGAATAATATTTGCTGTGTGCCAGAAGTTGTGGAACAATCATTAAAAATCGACTTATAAAAGAGGCACTAAGGTGATTGATGCCGAAGGTTTTCGTGCCAATGTCGGAATAGTGATCTGTAATAATCAAGGTCAAGTATTTTGGGCTCGGCGTTTTGGACAGCATTCTTGGCAGTTTCCACAAGGTGGCGTTGATGAGGGGGAGACTCCTGAGCAAACGATGTATAGAGAACTGTATGAGGAAGTGGGTTTAAAGCAAGAAGATGTAGAAATTGTTGCCAGTTCTAAGCACTGGTTACGTTATAAATTACCAAAGCGGTTGATCCGTAGAGATTCAAGTCCAGTGTGTATTGGCCAAAAGCAAAAATGGTTTTTGCTGAAGCTTAGGTGTAAAGATGAAGATGTAGATTTGTTGCATACACATCACCCTGAATTTGATGATTGGCGATGGGTCAGCTATTGGTATCCAGTTAGGCAAGTAGTATCTTTTAAAAGAGATGTATATCGGCGTGTGATGAAAGAGTTTGCACCGTTTGCAATGCCCTTTAATAGAAAAGAGCCTCAGGGCAGAGAGTCATCTAATTGGCGGCACCGCCGATAAAAGGAGTTAACAGTGTTAGCAACGTTGCGCTCAATTGTTGAATCGGTTTCACAACAAGCAAATCTTGATGATGCTTTGACGCAATTTGTAATTTTGGTCAAACAGGCCATGAATACTGAATGTTGCTCCATTTACTTTGCAGACTATAGCCAAGATAACTTTGTACTCATGGCCAGTGATGGCTTAAATCCAAACGCTATTGGTCAATTTAGAGTGGGCTTTACAGAGGGCTTAGTGGGGCTGGTGGCTCAAAGAGAAGAGCCAATCAATATTGCTCATGCGCAGTCTCACCCTCGTTTTAAACTATCACCGGAAGTGAATGAAGAGGGCTATAATGCATTCTTATCTGTGCCAGTGGTTCACCAGCGCAAAGTGCTTGGCGTTATTGTGGTGCAGCAAAAAATGGCTCGGGTATTTAGTCACGATGAAGAGTCATTTCTTATTACTTTGTCGGCTCAACTTGCATCTCAACTAGCACATGCTGAAATTCAAAATGTTTTGCTGCAAGAAGCAAGCGCGCACCATACATCCGTATTAAAAGGTGTATCTGGTGCACCGGGGATCGCAATCGGTCAAGCGTTTGTGGTACTTCCCAAACTCAGTTTTGATAGTATCGAACCACAAAAATCAACCCATATTGAGCAGCAAAGGCAGTTATTTTTGCAGGCTGTCGCCACAACTCGACAGGAATTTCACCTTCTAGCGAATACCCTTAGTGACACGATACCCAAAGAGGCATTGGCAGTTTTTGAAGTGTATCAACAATTGTTAGATGCGCAAAGCTTGGGCCAACAAGTAGATGCTCAGTTAAAATTAGGGTGGAATGCTAAAAGTGCCTTAAAGCATGTGATTGAAAGCTTGCTTAAGCAATTTAATGCGATGCAAGACCCCTATATTAAAGAGCGTGCTGTTGATGTTAAAGATATTGGTTTAAGGGTGTTACACCACTTAGTTAGTACTGAGCATGCTGTGAAGACATATCCCGATGATACCGTATTAATAACACACACTCTGACACCAACTATGCTCGCAGAAATACCCAAAGATAAGTTAAAAGGCGTTGTGAGTGTGCAAGGCGCAGCTAATTCTCACGCATCGATTTTAACGAGAGCAATGGGTATTCCGGCAATTTGGGGTATAGAAGATATACCCCTTTTGCAACTAGAAAATAAAGATATTATCTTAGATGGTTATGCGGGGCGGCTATATATTTCGCCTTCGAACGTATTGCGTCATGAATATGAGCAAATACGTTATCAGGAGGGACTGCTGCATGATAAATTTGAAGCAGAATATGCGCTTCCACCTATAACTCTTGATGGTGAGAGAGTGAGTTTACTTCTTAACGCAGGGCTTGATTTGAGCACTGAATCATTAACTTCAAAGTATTGCGATGGGGTCGGTTTGTATCGCACCGAAGCGTGGTTTATGCAAAAAGGACGCTTCCCATCACAGAGCGAACAAGAGCAATGGTATCGCGAAGTTTTAACACGCTACCACCCAGAGCCTGTGGTGATGCGCACCTTGGATATAGGCGGTGATAAAGTTTTAGATTACTTCGATATTAAAGAAGAGAACCCTTTTTTGGGTTGGCGTGGTATCCGAGTATCGTTAGATCACCCGGAGCTATTTCTCGATCAATTAAAAGCCATGATTAAAGCTAATGCAGGATTAGGTAACTTGCGCATTATGTTACCTATGGTCAGTCATACAGAAGAAGTCGATGACTCTTTAGCTTTACTAGAGCAAGCATATTTTGAGTTACAAGAAGAGTGGGCTGATCAGTTTCTATTGATCGATAAGCCAGAGATTGGAGTGATGTTAGAGGTTCCTTCAAGTGTGTTTTTATTGCCCGAATGGTCAAAAAAAGTCGACTTCTGTTCAGTGGGGAGTAATGATCTAACACAGTACTTATTAGCCGTTGATAGAAATAATGCACAAGTTGCGGATTTATTTGACCCCTATCATCCTAGTGTACTTCGCGTGCTTAATAGTATTGCCCAAAGTTGTCAAAACTTTGAACTGCCCTTTAGTTTATGTGGTGAGTTAGGCGGTGAGCCAGAAGGGGCGATTTTATTGGTGGCTATGGGCTATCGACGACTCAGTATGAATATTTCCTCTTTAAGTAAAGTTAAGTGGGTACTAAGACGTTTACATGTAAGTAGTATGGAAGTGCTGCTTGAAGAATGTTTAGCGCAAGCCTGCGCTAAACAAGTACACCGTTTATTACGTAACTTTATGATTGAACATAATTTCAGCGAACTACTCTACCAGTCAAACTAACCCGGATAGTAAAGATGCACAGCCGCAAAGAATGCGTTACCATTACGCGCTTAAAATATAAGAGATATTGATTTATGAGCGACGTTATCTTGCTGATAGTCGGTTGCGCATTACTTGGAAGCGTTGTTGGTTTTCTTGCAGGGCTACTGGGAATCGGTGGCGGGCTGGTAATTGTCCCCGTTTTATCCGGTATTTTACGTTATTTTAATATTGTTCCAGAGTCACAAATAGTTTTAGTGGCTATTGCTACATCTTTAGCATCCATTTTATTTACCTCCACTTCGTCTGCATTAGCACATCATCGAAATGGTAATGTGCCATGGGATATTGCTCCTTTTGTAATGGGAGGGGTTGCCGTGGGTGCTTTAATCAGTGGCTTTTTAGCTGCACTACTGCCTGAACCAATTATACGGGGTATATTTGCTACCAGTGTGGTATTGATAGCAATTAGAATGCTCTATAGTAGCTCTAAAAAGGCCGCACCTATACGGCAGCTTCCGAGTAGACCGGTTTTATCAATGTTAACGACTATGATGGGTGGCTTATCAGCGATGATAGGAATAGGGGGTGGTGCTTTAATTGTACCTTTGCTTAGTTACTTTTCTTTAGATATTAGAAAGGCAATTGGGTGTGCATCGGCTTGTGGCATTGTCATCGCCTTATTTGGTTCGTTGGGATATATTACATCAGGAAGTGCTCATTATACTATTTTACAAGGTTTTGCTGGCTTTATCTATTTGCCAGCATTGTTTGGTATTGTATTAACGTCTTGGTTTATGGCACCAGTAGGTGCTAAGTCGACTCAGTTTTTACCGGTTTCGACAATCAAGAAAATTTTCGCGGCGTTGCTGTTAGTCATCGCCACTCACATGATCATTAGTTAAGGGAAAGCGATGGCTTTGCAGTTTCCACAGATTGACCCCATTATATTTTCAATAGGGCCATTGAGCGTGCGTTGGTACGGCGTGATGTATTTAATTGGTTTTTTGTTTGCTATGTGGATGGCAAATAGGCAAGCCGAAAAGCCCAACTCAGGCTGGACCAAAGAGCAAGTTAGTGATTTGCTGTTTTACAGCATGTTAGGTGTGATCTTAGGTGGAAGAATTGGTTATGTGTTGTTTTATCAGTTTTCATATTTTATAGAGAATCCATTATATTTATTTAGAATTGACCAAGGTGGTATGTCTTTTCATGGTGGTGCATTGGGTGTGATCACAGCCATCATTGTATTTGCGTTACGAACCAAAAAGTCAATTGTTTCCGTTGGTGACTTTGTTGTACCTCTGGTGCCAGTTGGCCTTATGGCGGGAAGAATAGGTAACTTTATTAATGGTGAGCTTTGGGGTCGAACGACCGACGTACCTTGGGCGTTTGTATTTCCGACAGGTGGACCATTACCAAGACATCCATCGCAATTGTATGAAGCGCTTTTTGAAGGCTTAGTATTATTTATTATGCTTGTCTGGTTCGCTAAAAAACCAAGACCAGCGGGAAGCATAGCAGGCTTATTCTTGCTCGGTTATGGTGTATTTCGCTTTGTGATAGAGTATTTCAGAGAGCCTGATGCGCATATTGGCTTGTATGCAGGCATGATTTCTCAAGGGCAAATATTGTCATTGCCTATGGTAATTGCCGGCGCTGCACTGATGGTGTGGGCATACAAAGTACAGCCAGAGTCAATAAAAAATAAATAAGATAGTCATTATGAAACAATACCTAGATTTGATGCGCTATGTAAAAGAGCATGGCACCAAAAAAGAAGACCGTACTGGCACAGGCACGCTGAGTGTATTTGGTTATCAAATGCGCTTTGACTTGCAAGAAGGTTTTCCATTAGTAACAACGAAAAAATGTCATTTGCGCTCGATTATTCACGAATTACTATGGTTCTTGAAAGGCGAAACAAATATTGCTTACTTGCAAGAAAATGGCGTGAAAATTTGGGATGAATGGGCAACTGATGAAGGTGAACTGGGCCCAGTTTATGGCAAGCAATGGCGCTCTTGGACCGGTGATACTGGGCAAGTGGTTGATCAGATAAAAGACTTGGTTGAACAAATAAAAAGCAATCCAGACTCGCGGCGTCTTATTGTTAGTGCTTGGAACCCCGCATTATTACCCGATACGCAGTATACACCAAAAGAAAATGCTGCCATGGGTAAGCAAGCCTTACCTCCATGTCATACTTTATTTCAATTTTATGTTTTAGATGGCAAGCTCTCTTGTCAATTATACCAGCGTAGTGGCGATATTTTCTTAGGCGTGCCTTTTAATATAGCCAGTTATGCGCTACTGACATTGATGGTGGCACAGGTCTGTGATTTACAACCCGGTGAGTTTATTCATACCTTTGGCGATGCGCATTTGTATTTGAATCATCTGGAGCAAGTGGAAGAACAGTTATCTCGAACGCCGTTTGCAAAACCAACGATGAACATAAACCCCAATGTAAAAGATATATTTGCTTTTACTTTTGAAGATTTTGTGCTTGAAGGGTATCAAGCTCACCCACATATTAAAGCACCTGTGGCTATTTAGGAGAGAAAATGAAAGCCGTTATTCCAGTTGCCGGTTTAGGCACGCGCATGTTGCCTGCAACTAAAGCAATTCCAAAAGAAATGCTGCCTATCGTTGATAAGCCTCTTATTCAATATGTTGTTAACGAGGCGGTTGCAGCAGGGGTAAAAGAAATTGTACTTGTGACGCATTCCAGTAAAAACTCCATAGAAAATCATTTTGATACTAGTTTTGAACTTGAAGCGACCTTGGAAAAGCGTGTGAAGCGCCAGTTATTAGAAGAAGTTCAGGCTATTTGCCCAAAAGACGTGACCATTATTCATGTTCGTCAAGGTGAAGCTAAAGGCTTAGGGCATGCAATCAACTGTGCCAGACCGATTATTGGTGATGCGCCGTTTGTGGTTATGTTACCCGATGTATTAATTGATGAAGCGGCCAGTGATTTATCAAAAGACAACTTGGCACAAATGATCCAGCGATTTACACAGCAAGGTCAAAGCCAAATCATGGTCGAGCCTGTAGCGCATCAAGATGTTGACAAGTTTGGGATTGCCGATATTGGTGATGTGACGTTAACAGCAGGGGAAAGTACGGATTTGTACACTTTGGTTGAAAAGCCCGCGATTGAAGATGCACCGTCTGATTTGGCGGTGGTAGGGCGTTATGTATTGAGTAAAGAAATATGGCCACTGCTTGCTAAAACTCCTTTGGGCGCAGGTGGCGAGATTCAGCTAACTGATGCTATCGCAATGCTAATGGAGCAAGAGAAAGTTCAGGCTTATGCAATGAAAGGTAAAAGTCATGATTGCGGTAGTAAATTAGGCTATTTACAGGCTAATGTTGAATATGCATTAAGGCGTAGTGAATTCAGTAGCGATTTGAAAGCGCATATTAAATCTTTGCTTTAATACTAACCGTGTCAAAATGTAACTAGTGGATTGCTATAAATTTTAACTGTAAATTAAAGTGTCTTAATGGCACTTTTTTTGCTTTTAAACACATAAGGAATATTGCTCATTTGAAATACAAAGGGAGCGTGAAGATGTTAGATACCAAAAAATTCGTTTTACCTTTACTAGTCGGCTTGTTAAATGTTTCTTGTTCTTTGGTAGATCACAACAGGAGTAAAGACACGCAATTTGTCACTAAAGCCGAAGTAGAGCCTTATTTAACGCAATGGCAGAACAGCCAAGACAGTATCACTCGCCTTAGTGAGATGGAAAGTGATTTAGCACTACTAATAAGACTAGTCGCATCGCAAGCCGATTTAGAATCGCTGCCCTCTGAACTGAGAGGGGATTTACATCGAGTTACTCATGCTGTTGCAGATAAAGAGAGTGACTCACAACCGCAACCTTTCGTACAATTAGCAATATTTATACAAAAATCACGGGCTGATTCTTATTTAGCGCAGTTTAAAAAACGTCATCCTAAACTCGCTACAGTGATGACTTATCAAGTCAGTGGTTTTACCAAAGGGAATATAGAATATTATCGAGCTTTAGCAGGGCCTTTTAGTTATAAAAGAGATGCTGAAAAAGTGTGTTATATACTGCAAGCCATGTCGCAGTCATGCCAAGTGCTTATAGAGTAAGTGATTTGTGTGAAATAGTATTTTACAAAATTAGGAACAAAAGTGTAAAGTATCGGGATAATTTGACGATACCCAAGTGGGGGCCACACTTTTCAATGGATGGCCAAATTAATTTAAGGAAATATAATGAAAAACAATATATTTATCATTTCATCTTTTATATCAATTGGTATTCTTAGCGCACCAGCATTAGCAAAAACGCAGCAGTTTTCTGCCACTGTAAATGTACAAAACACCTTTAACATGACCAAAGGTAAAGACTTGAGCTTTGGAACGATCCGTGCAAAAGCAGATACGACGAATGCTGATATTGCAAGCTTAGTTATTCCATCAGACCCAGATGCGCAGGCAACGACAGATACCACAGGTACAGGTGCCGTTATCGCTATATTAGGAGAAGAGGGCAGTGCAGCAGAATTTAGCATTGAGGGGTTACCACAGTATGCCAGCCTGACGATTACTAACCCGACAGAGACGGATCTCGTTGCAGGAGGAAGCCAAGACTCTGACGCAAAGTTTAAGCTTAGTGACTTTACTTACTTTGTCAGAGTGGGCACCAGCGCAGGGGCTGTAACTGGTAATACTTTGCGTGCTGATGCAGAAGGTAAAATTGAGTTTCTTCTTGGCGCAACATTAAATACTAGTAACAATAGCACTGACGGTACAACTACTGATTATGTTGATGGTGAATACTCAGGCACGTTTAATCTCGAGGTAGATTACTAAATTCCACTTGGCTTTTTAAAATGTTCAAATGGCAGTTGTCAGGTTTACTATTTGGCTCAATTAGTACTTTTGCACAGGTAATTGAGCCTCTTGATTTTGGCACTTTAGTTATTGTGCAAAACAATCAAGAGTCGTCTATTAGTGTGTTTCATGATGGTCGAGTTGTCACCAGTGGACTGTACACGCACACAAGAGGCCACCCAGCTTTACTTATTGTAGACTCCTTACAACCAAACAGCCGCGTGTATATATCTGATAATGTTAGCCAAGCTAGATTAAATAATAACTTAGATAATCAGCACTTTATCGTTGAAAAGCTGTTGTATAGGCAATCACAGATTACTGATCAGCATGGAGAGCTTGAGCTATCTATTGGGGCAATGCTCAAAACGTCCGCAAATGGGCGTCCCTATTATGATGGTCAATACTCTTGTGTGCTTGAAATAAGCGTGGACTATTAATAAGCATGAGAATAATGCATACACCTTACTTATTTATTTTTTTATCATTCTTTTTAACTGTGGCAAGTAGTTTTAGCGCGTCAGCCAATTTACTCATATCTCCCACCCGTATTGTGTTTGATGAACGTACGCGAACAGCGAAAGTGTATGTTATCAATAACTCTTCTGAGCGGAAAATGTATCGTTTGCAGTGGCAAGAGAAAAAGGCAAAGTCTGAAGGCGGATATGAGTCATTACCTGATTTAACCAGCACTTCACTTAGTCCGATGATGCGTATGAGTCCAAGCCAAATCTCATTGGCCCCAGGGGAGCGCCAGGTCGTCAAACTTGCGCTAAGAAAACCTCGTGATTTAGCTGAGCTAGAATATCGTTCTCACTTGCGTTTTAAAGCGCTCCCAAATGAGAAAAATTATTCAGAAAAACAGTTAGGGATCACCCTAAATATGGTAATGAGTTATTCAATTCCTGTAATTTATAGGGCTAATAAATCAATACCTAAAGTACGTATTGCTGATGTAAGAGTAGTGCAGCCAGATATGCTGGAATTAAAAATGCTCAGAACCGGTAAGCAGAGTACTTTTGGGCTACTAGAAGTGCTATTTACCCCTGAAAATAGTCAAAAGCAGCAACGGGTTGCAGTGTTATCTAATTTTAGTATTTATCCAGAATTGGCTGAAGCTAAAGTGCATTTGAGCACCATAGATGGTTTTAGATTTACACAAGCAGGGGAGCTAAAGGTCCGTTATGTGGGTGGAAAAGAGTATGTTGGTCATGTGTTTGCGCAGCACTCAATAACATTAAAACATCAATAGCGGCTATTATCTATGCAAGCTCGCAATCAAGAACTGCTTGTTGCATTTACCATGATTTTATTAAGTAGCCATGCAAGCGCAACGGTAAACAATTACTCAAATATTCTGAGTGTTTTAAAGCAAATTGACAATAAGTTAGTGGCATCGCAATTAGCACCTAATCTGAAAGATACTCACAGTAGTATTCCTGAAGGTGAAATGCTTTTTCTTTCTTTATATTTAGAAAATAACTACTTAGGAGAGGTGGTAGGTGTCAAGCATAAATCAGGGTCATGGCTTGAGTTAACGAGCTTCTTCGACAGTCTAGATTTTGCAATTGTAAAAAATGAGAGTGAGTTTGAAGGCTGGTTTATAGATACAGAGAATGAATTTTATTTTGATGTACTAAATCAAACTGTAGCAGTTAACGGAAAAAATATTACTTTATCCAATGGTGATATTCACCTAGAACAAGATGAAGTATATGTTGACCTTAAGGCGTTAGAGTCTTGGTTTGGGCTGAGTTTGGAAGTTGATTATCGTGCGCTTGAAATGTCGTTAAGCTCTAATCAGGTTCTACCCATAGAGGCTAAGCTTGATAGAGGTAAACGTCAAACAAGTAAGCTTGCTAAGAGCCGCTACGCAACTAAACCATGGAAAGCGAGTCCTTATCGCTTTTTTTCATCGCCACTGGCTGATGTGCAACTTGGTTATAGTGAATCAAAAGCGGACAAAAAAGGCTATTACTCCGTGTTGGGTTCCCATGATTTTGCCTATTTACGTAGTGAGTATTTTTTAGCAGGGAAATCTTCGGATTTGCTTAATCAATCTAGAGTTAAGCTAAGTCGCAACAGTGCTCAAGGCGATTTATTCAAAGGTATCAATGTCACCCAGTTTGAGGTCGGTGATATTGTCGCAACTCAGGTGGGAAGTCTTCATCAAAATCAATATGCAAGGGGTCTAAAGCTCTCTAATGCGCCATTGCACAGATTACTTGATCAAAATCGGATTACAATTACAGGTGATGTGCAAAATGGTTGGGATGTAGAGCTTTATCAAAATGGCGTTTTAGTAGAGCAAGTTTTGGCTAGCTATGATGGTCGTTATCTATTTGAAAATATAAATTTATTAATTGGATTAAATGAATTTGACATCATTCTGTATGGTCCCCAAGGGCAAGTTGAAAAGCGCACTGAGCAGCATTTTGTTGATGGCAATGCGCTAAAACTGGGAGAGGGAGTATATGAACTCTCAGTAACGCAACAAGGTTATCGTACTTTAGATAGTCAACGGTATAGAGTTGCCCCAATTGGATGGTTACTGTCCAGTCGTTATGAACGCGGGGTATCTGATAATATGTCTGTATATGGTGCGACTTCAGTTAGAGCAAGCAAAGGTTCGGGGCCACAAAATATTTTGGCATTTGGTACTAACATGACACTTGCAGATAGGTTTTTGGTTAATTTAAATTATGAGAAAGATGATTTGTCTCAATCGCGGGTTGAGTTAATTACTCGAGCCAAAATTTTCGACCAAGCGATGAGACTTCACTATAAGCGTTTTGAGCGCAATAAAATAATAGCTCCACAGCTAAGACAAAGTAATACTCAGTCGTTACTTGGCTTAGACTTCACTGGGAATGTATCTTCTGTTGCATATGGGCGATTGAGTTATAGAAATTCGATTGGTATTTCACAAAGGCAGGTAGGTGAAGATCATAAAGAAATAAAAAATGGCTTTAACTACACGCTAGGAAGATATGGGTTTGGCAATCAAATACAATGGCGACAACGTGCAAGTGGCATAATAACGAGTGATGGTAGCGCTCAGCTTCAAGCTCGATTTGGGCGGGTTTACAGTCGACTATCGGTAGATTATACATTGCAACCTAACAGAGAAATTAGTGGTTATTCTGCTCAATTTAATACCAATGTGGCAACCAATTTACAAGCACAACTTACCTACTCGAGCTCTTTAGATACTGATTTAGATGTTACTAAGTTAGCCTTAAATTGGCAAAATCAAAAGTTAAGTATCAACACCTCAATGTCCTATGATAGTGATGATGATTGGCAGTTTGGAGTGTTTGGGCGATTTAGTGTGGGTTATAACACATTAGGCAACGACTATTTTATTTCGCACAGAAGCTTAGCTAAAAGTGGTAGCGCGCTTGTGAGGGTCTTTTTGGATGAGAATAATAATGGCGAATTTGATGTTACAGAGCCACTAATAAAAGATGTAAAAGTAAATGCATCGCAAGCTTATCGGCACGCTGTTACCAATGCCAAAGGTGTGGCTATATTGACAAGTATGCAAATAAATAGAAAAACAGATATTGTGCTGGATGAGACGAGTATAGCTGAGCCATTTATTATCCCTGCGCATGAGGGGGTTTCTATAACACCAAGAGCTGGATATGTCGAATACATCGACTTTCCATTAGTAAACTCAAGTGAAGTAGAAGGAAGTGTATATTTAGCCGATGGCAAAGTTTTGCCGTATGCCAAAGTAAAGTTGATAGATCAAAAAGGCAGTGAAGTTGCAAGTACAGAATCTGCTTATGATGGCTATTACTTATTAACAGGCTTGAAACCAGGCGAATATACAGCAACAGTCGACCAATCTCAAATGAAGCAGAAAAGCCTTAAAGCAAAGCAGCGGGTTCATGTTGAACTACCGAATGAAGGGGAAGTACTTTCTGAAGTTAACCTGTCTTTACAAGCGCTAAGCAAAGTGAATGGTGTGGTAGTAAGCTTAGGTGCGTTTTCATCTTTACCCATTTTAAAAACTTACTTTGTTTTGATAGGCAATAAAATAAACAAGTTAAATGCTTATCAGCCTTTTTACATATACGATTCGCAGCAAGAAAAATACATCTTAGCCTTAAGCTATACGGGAAAGTCAGTTGCAAAGGCTGAACGTGACTGTGAGCTGGTAATAGAGCAGGGGTTAACGTGTAATGTTTTGCATACGTTAATTCGGTATTAATTTAAAGAAGGAATAAATGATGCTTAAAATTAACTGCCAAATATGGCAGTTCGCTATGATGCTATTTATTGTCGGTGTCAGCAGTGCCTGCACGAGTACAAAAGATACTGAAGAACAAGAAGTAACATTGACTAGAACACAGTTGGAGCAACTTCAAGAGTCTGCCAGGCAGTGGCAAGAGGCAAAAGATGGAATAGCAAGGTTATTACGTATCGAGAAAGACCTGAGTATTTTAATAACACAGCTTGATAGCTTAGTTAAACAGCAAATTAATAGTGGAAATGACAGAAAAAGTTCGTATGCAAGCGATCACTCTCTTAAAAAGGTAATAAAAGTAACAGCCGCTAAGCAAATTGAAAATGTGCCACAAATGACATCTGATAAATTAGCATCGCTACCTAAAGTGACCCCTAAATACGCATTACAATTAAGCGCGGTAACACAAAAGAGTCGGTTAGATAATTTAATTCCAAATTTGAAATCAAAGTTGCCAGATACATTAAGTGAAAATTTGAATATTGAAACGACACAAATAGATAATGTGACATTTTATCGTTTAAAAGCTGGTGGCTATTCAGATAAAAAGTTGGCCCTAGAGGCATGTAACAACCTTAAGCTAAAATCAATAAACTGTATTGTTAGCCTTTCGAGTGACCAAACGGCGAAAACCAAACTGTAATTGATATTTAGGTATGGTTTTTGCATTTATTTAGACAGAGTTATTTGTTTAGGTTTAATAAAAATGCGCTTAGTTCTATTTTTGTTATGCATTGGTCTTTCAGGGTGCCAAAACATAGGGTATGTAAACAAGCAACACCCTCTTTATATTACACCCGAGAAAAAGATGGCACCTTATACTGTGCATCAATATGTTAGTGATCTTAGTGTTCAGCTCAGTAACATAACAGGTGTACGTAAGCGTAATGCCCGCATTGCAGTAATGAGTTTTTTTAAGGCAGAAGGTCTAGGAGAGGGACTTGCAACCCAACAAGCTTCAGGTTTAAGCCAACAAATACAAGAGAGTCTATTGACCCAATTTACACAATTGGGTTATCACATCGTGGAACATCGATTAGAAAATCAGCTGTCGCTGTTAGATAGTGCAGATAGTATGCTAAGTCGAAATATTGATAATTTACGTGAGCGCCAGAGTATTGACTTTATAGTGGCAGGCACTTTAACTCAGCAGCAACATGCTTATATTGTTAACGCAAGACTCATCGATACGCAAAGTGGACGAGTTGTTTCTGCTGCGACGACTGAAATTCCAGTGAACGTGATGTGGTCAGATGAAAAAATACAGCAACGCGATGGGTTGATCTATCGCAGTGAATATTGATGAGGAACATACAATGAAGAATTATTTGTATCTTTTGCTATTACCATTAAGCGTTGGCTGTGCAAACATGCTGGACAACTTTGGTTCTCAGAGCCAACAAGTTCAGGGTAATAATAATGCACAACGTGGCGTTATAGCACCCAATACTTCAAAGGAGGTATTTCAGTCTCGTAATGCAATGCCAAATTTAGTCAGCCAAAGAGCGAATGTGAGCCGCAAGAACATCAACCATTATGTGCGTGGAATAATGCAAGATTTAGTAGAAAACTTGCAGTATGTGAATGCAAAAACACCTTTGGCAGTATCAAGTTTTGTCTATTTAGATGATGAATATGATCAGGGGACCTTGTTAGGTAACCAACTATCAGAAAGCTTTATGCATGAATTACATAAATTTGGTGTTTCTGTGATTGATTTTAAAACTACAGACTACATGCGAGTGACTCCACAAGGCGATTTTGTTTTTAGTCGTGACTATTTGGAGCTTAATGAAACACATAGCTTTCAATATGTTTTAGCTGGCACGTTAGTCAATCATCAAGGTGGTGTATTAGTTAATGCTCGAATCGTAGGTATTAATAGTAAAGCCGTGGTCGGTTCCGCACAGGGTTTTATCCCTCAGCAAGTTGTTGATGCTTTGGGTAATAGTTATAGAACGGATGGCATTTTACTGAAAAAAACCAGTAATTGAGGTGTAAAATGAAGCAGCAAAATTATCTGTTGATAGTAACGGCGTTAACCTTAGGTGGTTGCCAACTATTAAATAATACTCAAGCGCCAATTGCACAGCAACAGGTAGCACCGAGTCAAATTGATGTGCTCTATCATGAAGCCCATGAACAACAGCAAGCGGATGAGCTACAGAGCTTGCCAAATTCACGTCGGTTTAGTCCCGTAATACATAACTTACAGTTGGCTAATTATGTTGAACAAATGGCTTTGGATCTTGTAGATAATTTGTATTCTGAGCAAGAGGTAAATATCGCGGTCACTTCTTTTGTAGACTTTGATAATAATTTACGTACCACAAACCAGCTTGGTAATCAGCTTGCTGAAACCTTCATTCACCAACTACAAAAATTTGGTTATGGTGTAGTGGACTTTAAGGCGACTCAGTCAGTGTCGGTGACAAAAGGCGGAGATTTTTCTTTTTCCAGAAGATCTAAAGCACTGACAAGTAAAAAAATCGCCAGTCATGTGCTTTCTGGTACCATGATTTACAGGAGTACTGGTGTAGAAGTCAATGCGCGTGTTATTGATATTGATTCTAAACAAGTGGTGGCAAGCACACGTAAAATTGTACCTACATACGTCTTACATAATGCAGATATTGCATTGTCAGGGGTAAGATGAGCAATGTTATGCGACTTAGATTAAGTGGCTGACTTTTATAAAAAAGTATTGAAATGTAATAGAACCTACGGCTATAATTTCAGCCGTAGTGGCCCCTTAGTTAAATGGATATAACAGTCCCCTCCTAAGGGATAGTTGCAGGTTCGATTCCTGCAGGGGCCGCCAACATACCTACTTTATACACTTCTTTAAATTAATATTAAGATTCACTTTTATCAAGTCAAAATTTTTGTCTGCTCTTACTGTTCTAAAGCGCTTACTTGGCGCTCAAAATTTATTAAGTCAGTGAAACCTTAAAGGGGTTGTAAGATAAGTAGTTCAGTGATTGAAAATAAATATTTAGAATAAAATTTATTCAAGGAAATTTAGCTGCGCTTAACGGGCCAGTGCAGCTTATCCCTAGATATAAGCTTAATTATCAAGTAAAAAACTTTCTGCACTTTTCACTTTGATTTGAACTATGTCATTGAGCTGTATATTACTTAACGGGCGTGAATTTAAATTAACTGCTGTCGCGCTTTGCATATTTACGTTAATGATTTTTACTTGCTCTATAGTTTGCATTGTGGAATTTATCACAGAACCTTTACTGGTAATGATGTTGCTCTGATGCATGATGGACAGTATCTTACCAGTTTCCAACCCATGGGCTTTTCCAAGGTTAATCACTACCTGATCGTTATCTAAATATAAGATTTTTCCCTTAGTCGGGATACAAGAAACAGCTGCATTCATATCTTGGCTGACTTTATTAAATACTTCCTGGATCTCTTGAGCATAATGAGAGTTCCAAAACTTTTCACTGTGCACATCGATTAATTTGGTTTTTTCAAAAGGCCAAACACCTTGTGTGGCATAGTGCTGCTGCCAGACTCTTTCATAGGTCAGTGCATCATACAAAGCAAAGTCGATTTTAAAGCTTCTTGCGTATTTATCATCTTGCCAAAAAGCATATTCACTGTTTAGTTTATCTGTATCAGCAATATCAGTGATCTGGCTTAATAAAACATATTGGCTATTACTGTTCATTGCGATTGTTTCGATTAGTAAAGGATTATAATTAAATTGCTGAGAGAAGTACTCTGTTACGTTTATTGAGATATTAAGGTATGGAATTGGTTTTATAGTATTTGTCCGCTCATTCAAGGTATTAAACAGCCTCTGAGATGTAGATTTAGCGATGTCAAATATTTGACCCATACGAGCTTGGTGTGGTTGTGTCAATTGGCTTTGAGTAATGGCTATCTGTTTATTGAATTGCTGTTCAAGGCACTTACCCTGCGTTGTATAAATATCGAGGTGTAGAGTAACACTGTATTGGTCCTGCTCCTTACTTTCACTTACTAAGTTGACTTGCTGTATTTCACCATGAGATTGAATTTTTAGCTCATCTTGGCTTAATATGCCATCAGCCACGCTTTGCACACTACTTACGGTTGCGCCAGAAAAAATAAGAGCTTGTGTTATAGCGTCTTTGACGGCTGCTTGTCTTGCTTGAGCAACATCGCGACCTTGAGTACTTGCATAACCAACAACTTCATACCATTCTGCTTTGACAGCAGTACTGATACAAATAAGTGCAAGTAAAGTGGTAGCCTTAATCATAATTAGCGCCTCAAAAATATTATACTGAGTTAGAAGCAAATCATGTACCACAATTTATGGCAAGAATTGTGCATAAATAAATACTATTAATCTTGTGAGGTGATCAACCATGAATATCGAAAAGCAAAGAAACCGAATCGGCCTTATTAGTATAGTGGTGCTTTTGTGTTTTATAAGTGGCTGTAGTAGTTTATTTGATAAGCACATTGAATACGAGTATGTAAAACCAGATAACTACCCTGTGTTAAAAGCAATTGGGTATGCACCATTGAGTGCGCAGCCTGGTATAAGCAGTTCACAGAAAATGTTAATGGCAGTTAAGGTCTCAAAACTTGAAGCATACCGTGAACTAACGGAGCAAGTATATGGTCAGAGCGTCACATCTAGTATGACAGTTAAAGGTGCTGTTGCCCAAAATGATGGCTTAAAAAGTCAAGTGAGAGGGGTTATCCGTGGCGCTAAAGTTGTGAAAAGCTATGCTGCAGGTGATACATATGTTACAGAGCTTGAGTTAGATATGAAGCGTGTTCACGACCTTTATATAAGCCAAGCGAAGCCAAGAAAAATTAAGCGAGTTACTTATTATTAAGTGCCGATTGAACACGTTATGAGAGGCTTTAATCGGAGCAATTGTAAAGATAGAGCCTTTAAACATTAGGCTTTGAGGTTTTTAACTAGTTCATTATTTTGAGAAACAACAGCACCGTCTTGGCTATATGTTACGGATGATGGAGCACCAATTAAAATTTCCTTCAGGTCTTTAATACTGAGATTGGCTTGGTGGGCAGCTTGAGCATTGACTTCATTTTTTTGTTTACATTCAATCAGCAGGTTTTCTATCTTTGCAGTAATTACTTTAGCTTTTTCTTGTTCAAATAAGTACTTATCAAAGCCAGATATCTCTTTATCTAGCTTTTGAATGTTATTAAGTAGCGTTAGCTTTTCTCTTGCTAAATCTTTGAGTCCATCACCTTTTCTTGCAGCCAAAGATTCAAGCTCACTATCTAGCAACTGGGTCAAAGTTGATAAATGAGTGAGCTGTTTGTCTAGCTTATGGACACAAAGGTTAAGCTGATCATCCATACATATCAAACTCAAATGCGGCAATATTCTTTGCTAACTTTTCAGCGTCAACTTGATATTTGCCTTCGCTAATGGCTTTTTTAAGTTCAGCGACTTTATCGCTATTAAAGGCTGGCGCTTCTTGAGCTTTGTCCTGTAAATTTTTAAGTTGACGCGCTTGCGGTGTCAAGCTTACAGAATCTGCAGCAGCTTTTTGTGGCGCTTTAGAAGGTGCGCTATTCACATTGACATCATTTTTTTGCAACTCAGCCTTTTGCTGCTTAATATTATTAAGCGCGCTGTTTGTTTGCGATTGACCTTTTACGTTATTTACCATGACCATGACCCAAATAAAGTTTCTTGCCTAATATATCGGCGACTGTGACTATAACTTTAGCAAAAATTTTAGATATTCACCTCAACAGAATCAACATCTTTTACTCTTCCTGACACTATCTTTCCAGACTTTTGATTTTTAACCCGAATTTGTTCACCTAAGTTACCATCTTGCAATGCGACACCCGATGTTTTTATAGTCAAGGTCGGTGTTTTAGCATAGATGTTCACAATATCGCCTTTGCAAACCATACAAATTTGATTCATACCTATGGGCATACCTTCTCTTAGAGTACGCTTACTTCGGCTACCAATCAATAAATTAAAATCTTCAATATAAGATGACCTCACAAAGTGCTTAGGTCGATATTCAAGTTTCAAGTGTTGCTCAGTTAAAAGCTCTCCTTTGCTGATCATTTCTTTACTTACAATCACTGGGAATAATTCTTCTATGCGAATATGTACATATTGAGTCCAACCAGATAAGTCGTCACATTTAAGTTGTACAGTAACTTGTCGATTAAATGGTGGTGTGGCATTAGTCGATACGTCCAGTGGCGTTTTACATTGGCGTGTGGCAAGTCTCGAATCTAAGGGTATTGCATAAATTTGCAAATTAGAGTCGGGCTTAGTGATTGTTAGACTTGAGATATATGAACGAGCAGTTTCCTCGAGTGCTTGATTATTGAAACCTTGGGCATAAACTTCACAACTGAGTAGAATGTATACCATTGTGGTGAAAAACGCTGAAGTTTTGGTTTTTTTTAACAAACTCATGATGTTTCGACTATGCTTATCATGTGAAAAAGGGTATAAAGATTTTGCGTTAATTGTGACACCTCTTCAAGAGTTATTGTTTCTTCATTAACGTCTGCAAGTATCGTTCCGTTAAGCATTATTAAAGGTAGGAGATTGAAATGGCAGGTATTTTAGACTCAGTAAACCAACGAACTCAGTTGGTTGGGCAAAACCGCCTAGAGTTATTGCTATTCAGGCTTAAGGGTCGACAACGTTTTGGCATTAACGTTTTTAAAGTACGTGAAGTACTGCAATGCCCGCCACTAACTAGTATGCCTAAATCAAACTCATTTGTTAGGGGCGTTGCACACATTCGTGGGCAAACTATTTCTGTGATCGATATGTCACTCGCCGTAGGGGGTCCTGCAATTGAAGATATACATAACTGCTTTATAATTATCGCAGAGTATAATCGCTCAGTTCAGGGGTTTTTGGTTGGTGCTGTGGAGCGTATCGTTAATATGAATTGGGAGAAAATAATGCCACCGCCATCGGGGGCTGGTCGTTACTCCTATCTTACTGCGGTAACAGAAATAGAAAATGAATTGGTTGAAATTCTTGATGTTGAGAAAATTCTCAACGAGATTTGTCCTGTAAATACAGAAGTTAGCCAAGATATCGTTTCTGATGGTGAGATGCAAAAAGACTTGGGTGAGAGAATAGTGTTCATTGCTGATGATTCAGCTGTTGCTCGAAATCAAGTTAAAAGGGCGCTTGAGCCGCTGGGAGTGCAAACTGAGCTAGCTAAAAATGGCAAAGAAGCATTGTTAAGGTTGCGTGAAATTGCTGAGATGGATTGCCAGAATAATATTACTGAGCGTGTTGGCTTATTGATTTCTGATGTTGAAATGCCAGAAATGGATGGATATACGCTCACTGCAGAAATAAAAGCAGATCCAAAATTGGCACCATTGCATGTTATCCTGCATACTTCTTTGAGTGGAGTATTTAATCAGGCAATGATCCAAAAGGTCGGTGCTGATGATTTTATCGCAAAGTTTAACCCTGATGAATTGGCAGCAGCCGTGAAAAAGTGGGTTCACTGTGACTAATGAATGGCGGTAATACATTGGAAAATAAGCATCTTCAACAAAGCGAATATGATCAGTTTAGAACTTTTCTAGAGCAACAGTGCGGTATTGTACTAGGCGATAATAAGCTTTACTTAGTTAAAAGTCGTTTGGCACCCCTAATGGCAAGATTTGGGGTTGATACGTTATCAGCATTGGTGAGCAAAACGCTTAGTCCACATGAGCGGCAATTACGTGCCGCAGTCGTGGATGCAATGACAACGAATGAAACATTATGGTTTCGTGACGCCTATCCGTTTGAGTTATTAAAAACAAAAATTTTTCCTGAATTTAATGACTTGCGTAGGCCCATCAAAATCTGGTCTGCAGCCAGTTCCTCTGGCCAAGAGCCTTATTCTATTGCTATGTCTGCAAGTGAGCATCAAAGCAAAAGTGCAGGGAATTTGAAAATGGGAGTTCAGATAACAGGCACAGACATCTCTAATACCATGTTAGATATGTGCAAAAACGCAGAATATGATGCTCTGGCTTTAGCGAGAGGGTTGTCTGCTGAACGGCGTAAGAAATTTTTTAAAGACAGTGGCAATGGTATGGCGCAAGTTGTCGACCCAGTCAAAAAGATGGTGAACTTTAGGCACCTAAACTTGTTGGATTCTTACGCGTTGATGGGGAAATTTGATGTTATTTTTTGCCGAAATGTACTCATTTATTTTTCGCCAGATGTAAAGGCAAAAATTATTTCTCAATTTGCTCAAGCACTAAACCCCAAAGGGTATTTATTTCTTGGAGCCTCAGAATCCATGGCTGGATTAAGCGATTCATTTGAGATGATACGTTGTAACCCAGGAATAATTTACCAGAAAAAACAATAGTCTATGGCGGTTTCTCCGCCATTTTCATTTTTGGCCCACCTTTTGCTTTAACTTCATAGAGTCAAATTTTTGGAGTTGTGTTATGGCAATTAGTTTTGATAAAGCTTTGGGCGTACATCCTCATACTATGCTTATTCGTTCACAGCGTGCTGAACTTTTAGCCAGTAATATAGCCAATGCCGACACCCCTGGATATAAAGCGAAAGATATTGATTTTGGGCAGGCATTTAAAGCGGCAAAGTCTAGTCAGCAAAGTGGCAACAGCATGGTTCGAACAAACGAAAATCACCTCAGTGGCGGTAGTAAACTGACCGGAGGGGTTGAGTTATTTCGTAATCCAAATCAAACAGATACAGGTGATGGTAACTCGGTTGATGTACAAGTGGAACGAAACTTGTATGTACAAAACTCATTAGAGTACCAAGCAAGTTTGCGATTTCTATCTGGTAAGTTTAAGGGCTTGAAAAAAGCCATTGGTAGTCAAGGTCAAGGGTAATTACTATGAGTTTATATAACGTATTTGATATAGCAGGTTCAGGTATGAGTGCTCAGAACATTCGCCTGAATACGACTGCCAGTAACATTTCAAACGCAAATAGTGTCAGTTCGAGTCAGGATAAAGTTTACCGAGCTCGTCACCCAGTATTTGCCGCTGAGTTGACTAAGGCGTCTTCTATACAAGACCCAACCAGTTTAGGTGCGTCAGTTGGGGTTAAGGTATTGGGAGTAGTAGAAAGCGATAAGCCTCTACAAGTTGAATATAATCCTAATCACCCAAGTGCAGATAAGGATGGTTACATCTATAAGCCAAATGTGAATGTGGTTGAAGAGATGACGAATATGATCTCAGCATCACGCTCATATCAAACTAATGTACAAGTAGCTGATGCTGCTAAGCAAATGCTTAGCAAAACCTTACTGCTTGGTCAGCGCTAACGGGAGTATAGCTGATGAGTAATGATATTAATGCGGCATCACCTTCAACATATATGGACTCTCTTCGTTGGTCTGAGCAAAATAAACCAGAAGAGAAAAGTGATGAGTTAACTCAGGAGGACTTCTTTTCATTGTTAACTCAACAGCTGTCTTTTCAAGACCCAAGTAAGCCTGCTGATAACGATCAAATGATTGCGCAAATGACTAACTTTACTATGGCTGAAGGTATTTCAAACCTCAATAGTAAGTTTGAGCAACTATCTGCGTCAATGACCTCTAATTCAGCGCTGCAAGCTTCAACTTTAGTTGGTAAAAAGGCGTTACTAGAGTCTGACACAATTGAGTTTGGGTCTGATGGGTTATCTAAAGGTTCAGTCATTGCACAGTCACCTGTAGAGAAGTTAACGATTAGCATCTATGACGATACAAATCAGCTTGTTAGACAAATTGACTTAGGTAGTAAGCCTGCAGGTGCTGTTCGCTTTGAATGGGATGGTAAGAACTCCGACGGCACGACAATGCCTGAAGGTGAATATTCAATAAAAGCTGAGGGCAGTGTTAATGGGCAGTTTTCTAGTTTACCCATGGCAACATTTAAAAATATTGACAGTGTTAATATAAATGGCGCCAATGGCATCATTATTAATACTAAAGCGGGTGCAGTGAGACTCACTGATGTCGCCGAGATAGCATAAATATTTAAGTAACAGATTTAACCTTAAGTAAAAAGAGGTGAGAACATGAGTTTCAATATAGCACTAACCGGTTTAGCAGCGGCCCAAAAAGATTTGGATACGACTGCAAATAATATCGCTAATGTAAATACCACAGGCTTTAAAGAGTCTAGGGCTGAGTTTTCTGACGTATATGCCGCATCTGTATTCAGTGCGGGTGCCACTAAAAATGGTGATGGCGCACAAACAACGATGGTTGCACAACAGTTTCACCAAGGCTCTTTAAAGTTTACACAAAACTCTTTAGATTTGGCTATTACGGGTGAAGGGTATTTTGCCACGAGTGAAGATTTAAGCTCGCAAGATTATGCTTACACACGAGCAGGGGCTTTCAAGTTAAATAAAGATAACTTTATTGTTGACTCCAAAGGTAATTTTTTACAAGGTTTTCCAGTTGATGCAAGTACTGGTGATACTACATCAGTGAGCTTAAGTACCTCAACGGCACTGCAAATTCCTGATGCATCAGGGTCACCGCGCGCCACTAATAATGTCTATACATCATTTAATCTAGATTCACGAGCATCGGTCCCAACACTGGCTTTTGATCCGAATCAGTCAGCGTCGTATAATTCTTCAACCTCTACTACATTGTACGACTCATTAGGTGAGCCGCATGTTATGCAGCTATTTTTTAGAAAAACAGCCGACAATGACTGGAGTGTTTATGCCACCATGGATGGTAAACAATTTAACCACCTAGGTGATGAGGTAGAGCCAGCGGCTACACCTGCGGTTTTAAGTACACCTATCTCCATGTTTCGTTTTGACTCAAGTGGTTTACCTAGCGCAACAGTCGCTGACCCGCTTGCAGCACCACCCCTTTATAATGCAGTGGCACCGGCCACGACTTTTAATGCATTGACAATACCAGGCTTGGTGGCTGGTGGTAATCCAGGGTTATCTGAGTTACTAGGTAATGGCGCGACTTTTCCTAATGATGTAATCGTTAATTGGCGTGATGAGGCTAACACCACAAATAAGCTACCAACGCAATACGCAAGTCGTTTTGAAGTAAAAGCATTGGAACAAGATGGCGCAACGGTTGGCAGATTAGCAGGCATTGATATTGGCGCTGATGGTAAAATTGTGGCGTCATACAGTAATGGCGATTCTACTTTCTTAGGCCAAGTTGCTATGGTTCGTTTTTCCAATTCGCAAGGCCTACAGCAAGTAGGAAATACGTCTTGGAAAAAGAGTCTAACCTCTGGTGAGCCAATTGCAGGAGAGCCAGCTTCTGGAACTTTAGGTACAATTAACTCATCTGCGTTAGAGCAATCAAATGTCAACTTAACCAATGAGTTGGTTGATTTGATTAGTGCACAGCGTAACTTTCAAGCTAACTCTCGAGCACTTGAGGTTAACTCAACCATTCAGCAAAACATCTTACAGATCCGATAGGTTCGGTTTGATAAAAAAGCCGCAATTTTTTGCGGCTTTTTTGTGGTCATATCTTTTCTATACTTCCGTCATATCTTTGGCAGTTCTTCATTATATTAGTTGTGTTTTTCTGGCATTAAAATTGCTTTATTCATTATATGAAAAATTATTTAGGCCAGAACGATGGATAAAATGCTATATGTGGCGATGTCCGGTGCTAAGCAGAATTTGCGAGGTGTGGCGATAAAAGCCAATAATCTTGCCAATGCCAATACGACTGGTTTCAAAGCCGACTTTGCGCAAGCGCGTTCTATGCAAGCTTTCGGTGAAGGTTTACCAACACGTGTTTTTGCGATGCAAGAACGCCCTGGTACTAATATGACAGCAGGTTCTGTTGTAGAAACAGGTAGAGATTTAGATATATCCGTTGCACAAAAAACGTGGATCAGCGTAATGGATGAAAGTGGAAATGAAGCATACACCAAAGTAGGTAATTTTAATATTCGTGCAGACGGGGCATTGATCACCAGTCATGGACGTCAAGTTGTTGGCGAAGGTGGGCCAATTATCTTGCCAGTACCTGTTGATAAAGTGATATTTAGTGATGATGGCTCAATTCAAATTCGTCCTCAAGGCGCACCCGCTAATTTTATGGAAGTGGTAGATCGCTTAAAAATTATTGAAGCAGACAATAGCCAATTAGAAAAAGGCAATGACGGTTTGTTCAGGCCAAAAGAAGAAACACTGGTGAATGGTTTGTGTGGGTTTTGCGATATTTCGCCAACTGCACGAGTCATGAGCGGCACGTTAGAGCGTTCTAACGTAAATCCCGTGCATGAGATGGTTGATTTAATCAACCATCAACGCCAGTTTGAAATGCAAATGAAACTAATGAAAACAGCGGAAGAGATAGACGAGCGTCACGTGTCTCTACTGCGTATCGTCTAACCAAGTGAGGTAGATATTATGAACCCAGCATTGTGGATCAGTAAAACAGGCTTAGACGCCCAGCAAACTGACATAGCCGTTATTTCCAACAATTTAGCGAATGCGAGCACCGTTGGATACAAAAAAAGCCGTGCTATATTTGAAGACTTACTTTATCAAAATATTAATCAACCTGGCGGCCGCTCCTCTCAAGATACCGAGCTGCCCTCTGGTTTAATGCTAGGTGCGGGCTCTAAAGTGGTAGCAAACCAAAAGAACTTCTCACAAGGTAATATGCTTAGTACTGAGAACTCATTAGATTGGATGATACAAGGGCCTGGTTTTTTTGAAATTCAAATGCCAGATGGCACAACCGCTTATTCGCGTAATGGTCAGTTTACCACAGACGAAGAAGGGCGAGTTGTTACTCCTGGTGCAGGCTTTCCTATTCAGCCGCAAATGAATATCCCTGATGATGCACAATCAGTGACGGTGTCACAAGATGGTGAAGTGTCTGTGGCAATCGCGGGTCAGGCAGAGAATGTGGTTATAGGGCAGTTGGTCATTAGCGACTTTATTAACCCATCAGGTTTAGAACCAATCGGGCAAAACTTGTATACCGAAACTGCTGTAAGTGGTGCACCGGTACAAGGTAATCCGAGTGTTGACGGTTTAGGGTCAATCGTGCAGGGCGCATTAGAGACATCGAATGTAAATGTAACGGAAGAGTTAGTTAATTTGATTGAAACTCAGCGAGTTTATGAAATGAACTCAAAGGTTATTTCAGCAGTAGATGAAATGCTAAGTTACATCAATCAACAGTTATAATTTTTAGGGGGCAGTATGCGTGATTTTAGCTTAGCAATTTTGGTAACCGTTTTACTTTCAGGATGCGTGTCAACACAAAACGCTGATGTGCAAAGAGATGACCCATACTATGCGCCAATGTATCCAGAACAACAAGCCGATCCTATTGTGGCAACAGGTTCGCTATTCAGTCAGCACCTTTCTAATGATTTATACTCTGATAAGAAGGCACTGCGTACAGGCGATATTATTACTGTCGTACTGAGAGAGTCTACACAGGCATCAAAGGCTGCTAATAATCAAACAGACAAAGAAACCGATGCTTCTCTTAGCCCAGTTACTGGATTGGGTGGCTCTGCTATTAATATAGGTAAAGAGAGCCTTCAGTTTGGTTTGGAATCAGAGTCTTCATTTAAAGGAGATAGTCAAGCAAATCAGTCAAATAGCCTAGTTGGTAACATTTCAGTCAATGTGATGAGAGTTCTACCTAATGGTAACTTAGTGATTAGAGGCGAAAAGTGGTTAACGCTTAATACGGGTGAAGAGTTTATTAGGCTAGAAGGTTTGGTTAGGGCAGCGGATGTAAATGCTGACAATACAGTGCAGTCGAACAGAATTGCTAACGCGAGAATCCAATATTCGGGCAAAGGCCAGCATCAAGAAACACAAAGCGCAGGGTGGTTGGCTCGTTTCTTTATGAGTACATTACTGCCATTTTAAAAGGTAAAGACGATGAAAATGTTTCTTATAGTATGTGTTGTACTAGGTAGTTTGTTCTCACAGTGCGTACGTGCCGAACGAGTAAAAGACGTTAGTATGGTTGAAGGTGTGCGTTCAAATCAATTAGTGGGTTACGGTTTGGTTGTTGGTCTGCCAGGTACGGGGGAGCAAAGTCGATTCACTGAGCAAAGTTTTAAAGCTATGCTAAGTAGTTTTGGTATCACCATGCCATCGAGTCTAAAACCAAAGATAAAGAATGTGGCAGCTGTTGCTGTTCATGCAGACTTACCACCCTTTGTAAAACCGGGTCAAAAAATTGATGTAACTGTTTCCTCTATCGGAAGTGCAGGCAGTTTACGTGGTGGAACATTATTACAGACCTTTATGAAGGGAGTAGATGGCAACGTGTATGCGATTGCTCAGGGCAGTTTAATTGTGGGTGGATTAGGTGCTGAAGGGTTAGATGGAAGTCGTGTGGTCATTAATACGCCCACAGTTGGACGTGTGCCAAATGGGGCAATGGTAGAACGCGCTGTCAAAAGCCCATTCACGCAAGGTGACCATATTACCTTTAATTTAAATAGCCCTGATTTTACAACGGCAAAGCGTTTAGCAGATACAATTAACGCTTTAGTGGGCCCCAATAGTGCAAAGCCTTTAGATGCAGCGTCAGTTAGGGTTATTGCGCCAAGAGACCCATCCCAGCGTGTGGCCTACTTATCAACACTTGAAAACTTAGAGTTTAAGCCCGCAGATACGAATGCCAAAATTATTGTTAATTCACGCACTGGCACAATTGTTATTGGTAAAAATGTGAAGCTGCAGCCTGCAGCAATCACTCATGGTGGTTTAACTGTGACGATTGCAGAGCAGCAAAACGTTGCTCAGCCGCAGGCATTAGCGCAAGGTGAAACGGTGGTAACACAACAGAGTATTATTGATGTTGACACCGATGATTCACGGGCATTTGTGTTTGACCCAGGTGTTAGCTTAGATGATCTTGTTCGTGCTATTAACCAAGTTGGCGCAGCACCTGGTGATTTAATGGCTATTCTTGAAGCGCTTAAAGAAGCTGGCGCTATCAATGGTCAATTAGTCGTCATCTAAAGTTTTATTTTTAATCAATCAGTTAGCCTCGAAATATCGGGGCTTTTTTTTGGCTTACTTCTTGCATTTATTTAAACATGATTTTCAACATGTGTCGTTGAGCAGATGAATACTAATCCGTTAGACAAACAAAACTTTTTTGATTTAGGTGATCTTAATACCCTACGTCAAGATGCCTTAAAAAGCGGCACTGACTCTCAAGCATCTAATGAAGCTCTTAAAAAGGCAGCGCAGCAATTTGAGTCGATTTTTACGCAAATGCTTTTAAAGAGTATGCGCAAAGCGAATGAGGCGATGGAAGATAAAGAAAGTCCATTTAATTCCAGTAGCGTCAAGTTCTTTGAAGAAATGCACGATCAGCAGTTATCTGTTGAGCTTGCAGGAAAAGGGAGTTTAGGCCTTGCAGATCTAATTGTTCAACAATTAGCTCCCAATGGTGAGGGCTATACGCCAGCTTCTGTTTTACGTACTAATGCAAACTTACAAAGCGATAAAATCGCCAATGGTGAAGCGACGTCTCATGTGGCACAAAAGTCAGCCGATAAATCAGATAACCAGGATGATTTTAAAGACCCTGAGTCATTTGTTGGGGCCCTTTGGAGTCATGCAAAAGAAGCAGCACAAAAGATAGGGCTGAATCCCGCTGTAATGGTAGCTCAAGCTGCATTAGAAACGGGTTGGGGTAAGCATGTGATTGCGAAGCCGGATGGCTCTAGTAGTTTTAATTTGTTTAATATCAAATCTGATAAGTCTTGGTATGGTGAGAGCGCCAAAAAGCTGACACTGGAATTTGAGCAAGGGCTGCCAGTGCAAAAGCAAGCACATTTTAGAGCATATGATTCTATTAAAGAAAGCATTAGTGATTATGTCGATTTTTTACAAAATAACCCAAGGTATGAACAAGCGCTCAAAAAAGTAAAAGAGCCGGCCCAATACCTTGATGCTTTGCAAGAGGCAGGTTATGCCACGGACCCAAATTATGCTCAAAAGATTAAAAGTGTGTTACAGCGTGGAGAGTTTAAACAAATGCTCTCTTCTTTGATCCGCCAAGGAGTAAATTGATATGACCTATGATCTTATGAATATAGGCAGTCACGGCATTCGTGCCAGTAACGAGTTACTGCAAACAACCAGTAAAAACATCTCTAATATGAATACCAAAGGGTATATTAGAGAGCGTACTGAGCATACAACAATGATTGGCAATCAAGTTGGTCGTGGCGAAACAGTTAGGTTACTTAATGATTTTGCTCAAAAACAACTTAATAGAGATATATCGAGTAAGTCTTATTATGAGCAATTTGTAACCGAATCATCTCGTGTTGATACCTTGTTTTCACAAGAGTCGAATAGCCTAAGTACCAGCATCAATTCTTTGTTTAATAATTTACAAGAAGCTGCTAACCAACCTTCATCGTCTGTAACACGCTCTTTATTTATGACTGATTCACAGAACTTAGTTGACCAAATGCATCGCTTATCGGGTATTGTTTTTGATCAACAAGGGATTGTGAATGAGCAACTGAATGTATACACCAGTGAAGCAAATAATTTGATTGAAAATATCAGCAACCTAAATAGTAAAATTACAGCGAGCCGAGGACAAGAGGGTTCTAATGTTGCCAATTCAGTTTTTAATGAGCGAGATGAAGCAATTAAAGATCTTGCTGAGTTAGTTGATATCGAAACAATAGATGGTCCTAATGGTGAAAAGATGGTTTTCTTAGGATCTGGTCAATCGCTAGTTATGGAAAATGGTACGTTTAATACACTAGCTCTTAATGGTGACCCTGACCCAGAAGTTAAAGAACTCAAGTTGGATGTAGCAAATGGCAATGCAGTCGCATTAGATGTCGATATTGCTAACCTAAAAGGAAAAATTGGCGGCTTACTGGCGTTTAGAGATGAGATTTTGTACCCTGCTCAAAACCAAATTGGGCAAATAGGCCTTGCTTTGGCTGATGCATTTAATCAGCAGAATCGCTTAGGCATGGACCTTGATGGAAATATGGGGCAAGACATTTTTAAAATCCCAACCGTACAAGGTTATGCTTATCAAGATAATACTGGTGCAGGCTCAGTGACCGCAACTGTAGAGGCAGGGTTGGGCGAAAATGTTCCTGCAACTGATTTTCGAGTTACTTTTTTAACAGCGACAAGTGTTGAAGTGGCAGCCATAGATGCTAAAGGTAATGTGATTGGTACTCCTACAACAGCCAATGTGACCGGTGGTGTTGTCAATTCAACGACAACGGTTCCAGCGGGCGCTGATTTATTTGGTTTGGACATATCCGTTGCTGCGGGTGCTGCAGTTAATGATAGCTTTTTAGTTAAACTTAATTCTACAACGGCCAGTTCTATTTCGCTAGAGACAGACAGGCCAAATCACTTGGCTTTAGCATCGCCTATACGCACAAACGCAGGTGCTAGTAATGTGGGTAGTGGTACTATATCAGCAGGGCAGGTAACGAGTATTGGCACTGGTTTTAATGCGACTTCCACGCCAGGTAATCCACCGGTACTGACAAATGGTGCGATCACCATTACCAAGACCGCAACAGCAAATGAATATCAAATTACAGATGGCAGTGGTACTAGTACTTTCACGATTACCCCACCTAGTAAGAATATGTTGACGCAAGCTGGGGCACCATTTAATGGATATGGGTTTAACTTTGATATTGAAGGACAGCCTGCTACGGGTGATACATTTACTCTAGAAGTTAACACGGGTGGTTTTGATGATAACCGTAATGGTTCTGCTTTATCTCAATTACAATCGAGTGAGTTAGTACGAAAAGATGTGATAACCACGGCAGTGGCTGATAATTTAGCGACTTTCAATGAAGCATACGCTGGGCTAGTGACTGATATTGGTGTTGTGGCCAATCAAGCCAAAACCAATGGTGCTGCTTTTGAAGCGTTAGCGAATCAGTCAGAAGCGTGGTTTGAGTCAATGTCGGGCGTAAATTTAGATGAAGAAGCGGCTAATTTACTACGTTTTCAACAATCTTACTCGGCATCAGCTCAAATCATTTCAACAGCGCGATCTGTTTTCGATACACTACTTAGTGCTGCGAGGTAATTATGCGTTTATCAAATAATTTGATGTATAAAAATAGTTTAAACTCAATCTTGAACAATCAACAAGAGGTGAATAAATCGCAGCAGCAGGTTAGTACACAAAAGCGTGTGTTAAGTGCCAGTGATGACCCATCTGCTATGGCAAGAGCGCTGCTATATGGAGATAGAATTCAGACTAATGAGCAATACACGAAAAATACCAGTATGTTGAATAGTCGTCTTGAAACGCAAGAAACGGTGCTAGATAATATTAATGAATCGTTGTTAAAGGCGCAGCAACTAGCAATACAAGCAGGTAACGGTGCATTAACGGCCTCAGACCGGGCGGGTATCGCTGAAGAGGTCAATACCATTAAAACTGCTGTGCTTGATTGGATGAATGCAAAATCTGAAGACGGTCGGTATATTTTCTCTGGATATCAAGACAATACTCAAACTTATGAATTTGACCAAGTTACCAATGAATATACATACAGGGGTGACCAAGGGCAGCATAAAATTAAAGTGGCGGAGGGAGTAGAAATACGCTCTAGTGATAATGGTTTTGATGTGTTTGAAAAGGTTAGCAAGCGATTGAATATAGATAGCACCTCAGTAGCACCTGCAACGGCTACAGTCTATGTTAATGAACAAGGCTCGTTTGATAATTTTCACAAAGCGAACTATAACGCTGATCCAGCAGCCCCTGCAACTGCCAATACAATCACTATAAATGTTACATCAGCAACAACATTTGATGTGGTTCAGGGTGGCGCAACCATCCAAAGCGGTACGTTTAGTGGTAATAGCTTAAGTGCTGCAGGTATGGATATGACTTTTGCTGGCGCAGCGCCAACTTCATTTAGTTTTGATTTGGAAAAACCCACAACTCAAAATGTGTTAAATACATTGGATAATCTGAGTACGGCGCTGACAGATTCAACACTTGGTAGTGTTGATTATCAGCAAGCACTTGCTGATGCTATGGTTGGCTTAACCAACGCGAAAAATGTTGTTTCTCAGACTCAATCGGGGTTAGGTGGCAGATCTAACACTGTTGAAAGTATCTTATCTGCAAATCAAGCACTTGATATAAATAATAAATCGGCCAAAGCAGGCCTGGTTGAGATTGATATGGCAGAGGCAATCTCGAATTTAACTAAGCACGAGACAGCATTGCAGGCTTCTCAGGCAACATTTGGCAGGTTGTCGAGCTTAACGCTATTAGATTACATTCGTTAGTTCATGTTCATTGCAAGTACTTCAGGCTTCTAAATTTAGGCGCCTTTTAATTGCAGTGAACAAGTAGTAAAATAATTTTACTAAAATATTGCTCATTCTAGTCTTATTTAATGCAATTGGTATAAAAACAATAAATCTTACATAATATATTGATTAGTATTAAGTTAAATTCTAAGAACAAAATTTCCCCAAAAATATTGATGCTTCATAACTGTTAATTAAAAAAATAAAAACAATTTTAAAACAATAGGTTATAAAAAAACAAAAAAATAGCTAAAGGATTTTCTGGTAAGCCCGATAACTTAAGTATCAAAGCTTGAGAGTAAAATTGACTCAAAGAGCAACAGTATTAAGTTTAGCGTAAACACAGGGTTTACCGCAGGAG
>NZ_CAMAPC010000022.1:52154-66743 GCF_945859825.1 Pseudoalteromonas holothuriae | reverse complement strand
CGGCAAAATCATTAAGAACACAAAAGTGATCATTATCGAGTGATTGTCGTGATCAAAGCTTAATGAGAATAAGCGATCAAAGTTAATGCCATTGGATGATCAAAGCTGGGGAGAATATGCAATCTTAGCTACTCGATTAACACTACATTGCTCACCAGCTTCACGTAAATCTACGTGTATCCAATGGCTTTTGAAGAAAAAACAGTTGTTGTGCCAAATATAGAGATTATACATACGGCTAAACTTAGAGTGCCTTTTTTTACAAAACTTACTTTTTTCATAGATACCCCACTAATTTATACATGGATGAGAAGGAAATGATGGTATTCATTATTATGTATACAGTGTTAATAATTCAAATCCAATGGTTAACATTGACAGTGCAAGCTATGAAACCATTCACTGAATTACACAGGAAAATTTATCTTTAAGATTTTTAAATACTTATTAATTTATAGTTAGCATGAGTTTATGCAATTTCGTGATTTACGCCGAAATAGTCCTATTAATCGCTGTATTCTTGCTAGCAAAAAAATTAACTTTTTACTTACTATTGTTGCGATGTTAGAAAAGAGCTTTGTGTTTTCTTCTAGGAGATCTACCGAACGCACTTGTAATTGTGATTAATGAATAAGACTTACTTTAAAAAAGGGTACAACAAGATGAAACTAAAAATTCTGGCTGGTATCTGCACGCTCAGTGCCTGTATGGCACAATGGACGGCGCACGCCAGCACAAAACCTCAAATAGAACAGACTAATAATATTAAGTTAAGCTACAGTGAGCAGAATCAAAATAAACTGACACCTGATTGTGGTATTGAAGACAATGGCCAAGATTGGTCTGCCTTACAAAAAAACGCAGCAAAACAGCATCTAGATGTAACACATTCAAGTTCTTTGTTTTCTGCGGCTATGCAAAGTGCTTCATTGTCGCAAGAGTTACTACAAAATAGTGTTGCAGTTCCTGAACGTTACTATATTCCCGTGGTCTTTCATGTATATGGCGAGCAGTACAACTGTGAGGACGAAACAAAAAAATGCCTAACCGATGACAAAATTCAAGACGCACTGACTAAGCTCAACAATGACTTTCAAGGCTTAGCTATCGACTCGCCTGAGATCTCCCCACAATTTCAAGCTATCAGAGAAAATCTAAATATTGAGTTTGTGCTCGCAGGAAAAGATCCTCAAGGTAACCCTACCACGGGGATCGTTCGCCACGCACGTGAGCAAAAAGGATATGGTAATTATGATGATGAAACCCTAGCTAAAATTAATACCGATGCGTGGGATAACTTCAGTTATATGAATGTTTATCTGATGCATGATTTATATGATGACGGCAAACTCACTAAGTCAGGTGTTGCTTGGTATCCTGAGCTGGCGATGACAGAACAAAACACCGCTCGCGTTGTTTACAATGGTCACTATGTTGGTAACAATACCAGTGAAAACTTTCGCTCAGTACTCACTCATGAGTTTGGCCATTGGCTTAATTTGATCCACACCTTTGAAACCAAGCAATGTTCAATCACCAATGAAGCTTTTTGTGCTTCAACGGGTGATAGAAGCTGCGACACCCCTCAGATGTCTATGCCCAGCGATATGCAAAATAATGCACCTAATTGCTTAGGACACTCAACTAACACCGAAAACTTTATGCATTATTCCGATAACTATGCCATGTTCACACAAGAGCAAGTAAAGCGGATGACGGCAGCACTGCATAACCCAGCTCGTAATACACTTTGGTCGAATGATAATTTAATTGCAACGGGTCTTTCACTGTATGTTAGTGATAGCGAACACCCATGGGATGGTGCATCAGGGCTCAATATAGAGCCAAGTGGTAAGTTACTCGCCAGTTATGATATTCCTTTTGCCAACAAAGGTACTGTTGAAACCTTTGAGGTAAACCTACCTTACGATGCGCAAAATATTTTGTTCTACCTCAACGGGCACACAGAAGACCCTGATATGTACGTATCAAAAGCTCAGGCCCCCACACCTCCAGCCAGTGATTCTGAGCAATGGATAGCCGATCTGGTATCTTTTAATGCTTCAGGAGATCGAGAGCTTGCGGCAGTTGATATACCTGACGTAACAGTTCCTTATTTTGCCTCAGTGCATGCCTTTACGTCTTTTAGTAATTCAAAATTAAAAATACTGCAAGGCGATGACCCCTACCTAAAAGATGGTGAACAGCGCTATTCTTTGTTTAAAGTTGATAACTTATGGGCCAACAAAACGAACAGCTCTTGGAGCACTCGTGTAGGCAAAACCTTTGACTTTCAATTTAGCGTACCTGAAGAAGCCACTCGGGTTGTCGTGGTCGTGCCCGGTGGCTATCAAGGTCCAAAAATGGCTGATGGTTCAATTAAAAGGAACGGTGATCTCGATCTCTACGTTGCTAGAAATCGCGCCGTATCAAAAACGGATTTTGACTGCCGCCCTTTCACTTGGAAAGGGATCTCTGAATACTGTGAGTTCCAAGGCGGTGGTGATTTTGACCTATTCATTGAACCATTTGAAACATACAGTAACGCATCAATACACGTTTATTATGAAATTGCCAGCGCACAAAACCAATCTCCTTTTGCCAATATTAATGGTAAAACCCGCTATGAAGCTACAGACCATGCACTTGAGTTTACCAGCACTGGTTCAAACGACCCTGATGGAAAAATTATCTCTTATCTGTGGGACTTTGGTGATGGCACACAAAGTACAGAGCCTCAAGCCACTCATAGCTACTCAAACCCAGGAACCTACAATGTTAGCCTGAGTGTAACAGACAATACTGGCAGCATCTCTACAGCAAAAGCCAGCGCCGTGATCACCGACTTATCTCCAAATGATGCGCCGCTGTGCACTGACTGTGAACGCGTTTATCTAGCTGATGAATTAAACCTCACAGCCAAAGCTAATGGACATAGTTATAGCTATGAGTTTGCAGTTCCTGATGCTGCGTCTTTAGTAACATTTGAGCTTGTTGAATACTATAGCGGCGACCCAGACATTCATGTTAGCCGTAATCAACCAGTCTCTAAATCTCAGTATGACTGTCGACCATGGGAAGCGCCTAATCAAACTGAACTGTGTCAGTTTGAACAAGGCGGCGTATATAATGTCATGATTGACCCGTTTAAAGATTACGAGTCACTGCGCCTTAGAGCATATTATGATATTCATCGCAATGCAGACCACTCAGCACCAAATCGATTACCAATTGCTGATGCCGGTGGCAACCAAACTGTTAGAACAGGCGTTGCAGTGCAGCTTGATGCAAGCCGCTCTAGCGATCAGGACGGAACACTCATTGCGTATAAATGGGACTTAAATCACGGCTTAACCTACTCGGGTGAAGTAGTCACGCACCAATTTGAGCGTGCGGGTAGTTATCCAGTAAGCCTTACAGTAACAGACGACAACAACGCTAGCGCCAGTGTTCAGGTTCTATTTCGCGTATTACCTATCGGTGATTATGACCAAGATGGCAATGTCGATAGTGATGATATTAATGCTGTAAGCGAAGCAATCGCTACAAATCAACCCATAGACAGCAGCTTTGATATTAATGGTGACGGTGTTGTTGATAGCGCCGATGTTTTAGCGCTTGAAGGGCTGTGTAGTTTTGCTAGCTGCTCAAATATACCACCTGCACCGCAACCACCTATTGCTCATGTTGAAGCTTCTGCTTCGCAGCTGCAAATTGGCCAACAAGTTACCTTTAACAGCTCAGGTTCAGACGATCAATATGGACAGATCATTGAATATCAATGGGACTTTGGTGATGGTATGCAAAGCGACTTTGCCAACCCGAGTCACAGCTACAGTCAGGCTGGTATTTACCAAGTGACTTTAACAGTTACGGATAATGACAACATGACCGCCAGTACAACAGTAGTAGTTAATGTGGACCACCCCCCATTAAATAATGCTTGCGTTGACTTCGATGGTGTTTATGAGCGAAGACTAACCCTCAGTGAACCTCGTTGCATTAACAGTACTCGTGGACACTCTTTCGCGGGAATGGACCGTGGACCTAAAACAGTCGCTATCACGCTAATCAACGCACCGTCTGACGCTAGAGTTTATTTCGGTGATGGTCACTGGCCAAAAACTGATAATAGTGACCATGATGCCGTATCGTTCCCCCAAGGAAACCAGCAATGTCTGTTCTATGAAATCAACGAACAATCTCGTTATTGGGGCTACCTAAAAATATCTGGGAATGCGACCGGTGCCACGATAGTTGTTGACTACGACGTTGCAGGTTGTCGCCCTCTTTAATCTCTTATATTGGGCACGACCAAAATAATTAAAAGTGCCCTATATTCACTCTCTCAATTAAGGAAAACAACATGTACAAAATATTTAAGATGACTCCTTTAATGGTCGCTTTGAGTTCAATTTCTGTTTGGGCCCAAAATGATAGAGATACCACGACCACACATCAAGCCACTGATGTTGCTCATATCAATGCCCACTCTGAGTACACGCCTGATGCTATGTACCACAATAAACAAACTGAATACCTTACGCAATCCAAGCTTCACAGCCAGAAAATGATGTTCTTGAGCTCTGAAGAAGGTGCTGAGACGACTTGTCCAACTGAAGCTTTTAGCCAGCTCAGTGGGTCGGTGTTTTTAAATGCGATTAAAGATTATGGTCGTGAATGTATTAATAACTTATTTAATGATAAACCCGAAACACTAACGCTCGGAGCATATACTAATGCTAATTTTAATACCGTAATAAATGAGTTGAAAACTCAACTCCATAGTTATGATGGGCAAACAAATGCTGCATATCTGAGCAACCTATTTTACTGGTTAAAAGCATATGCTTATTACGATCATCGACGTTTTATAAACCCAGTCACGCAGCAAGCGATGACGCAAGCCATTAATACCTTATATGCTAACAGTCACTTTTTTGATAAAACGCCAAACCATGCAAAATTAGTTCGAAGTGCCACAGGTATCATTAAAAATGCCCAAATAGGCCAGTTTTTAGTCCCTATGACACTGGGTTTGTTAGCTCGCTACGATGAATCTTATGAAAAAATTAATGACTGGGGTCGTTCAGCAACCCCTTTGTTTTGGCAAGTATTAAATGACTGCTCAAAAACGCTCAGCAGCATAACAACGCTTTAATTGAAGCTATTACCGGGTTTATTGATAACAACCTTGATTGGTTGTCTAAATCAGCCAACGATTATCACCTGTTTAATCTGGGCTACCAACTCGTTAACTTTTATAGAGGTAAAGACGACACTCACTTTGGTGTAATTGAAAACAAGCTTAGCCGCGAAATATCAAAAGTACTCACCTCCTATGGGCCATTAAAAACAGATAAAGAACGGACCCTTTATTTAGCCGTACTAGAATCAATCAACTACAACCGCCAATGTGATACTTATGCTGTGTGCAATAAGCGAACAGAAATTATCGAGCAAGTATTAAACAATCGTTTGGTATGTCCTGCAGGCAATTTGTTTATCCGGGCTCAGGATATGGACGATGCACAATTAGCGTGGACCTGTAACTCTTTAAAAACACATGATGACCATTTTCACCAATTGTTGCGTACTGACCGCACACCTGTAACACCAGACGACAACGACTCACTCAAAATGGTGATCTTCAACGACAAAAAAGAGTGGGTTACGTATGGTGGTGTGTTGTTTAACGTAAGCACCAGTAATGGCGGCACTTACCGTGAAGGCGACCCAGAAAAAGCGGGCGATCAAGCCACCTTTTATGCCTATGAACATGTATCAGAGCGCCCTACTTTTGATATTTGGAACTTGCGCCATGAATTTGTTCACTACTTAGAGGGACGATATATCTCTAAAGGTGATTTTCATGACAGTGACGGTGCAGGTCGCACCGTATGGTTTGGCGAAGGTATTGCGGAGTATAGCTCTTTGAAAACGTGCAATGACAATGCAATAGATGAAGCAAGAAAAGGGACTTACTCACTCAGCACCATTTTTGCTAATGAGTACGGCGTTGGACAAACTCGCATTTATGATTGGGGCTACCTTGCAACACGGTACATGTATGAGCAGCAAAATGAAGCGTTTTTTGACATGCTAACGCTGTTTAAAGCAGGTGAGTATCAACGCTACCGCACAGAACTTGTGGATCAATGGGTATCGCAAAAGTCATTTGATACGTCATTTGCCAATTGGTTACAACATGTTGACTCAAGTGGATGTAATACTGATACCACGCGACCACCATCGCCTATTGAACCTATTAATATTGATGATATGCAAGGTAACGATAACGTTGGAATGAATGCTTGTATCGACCAGCCTGCAACGGTTGCCACACGTAGTGAAGCCGGACAAGCACTTTGCGTATCACCAGATCCTACCCGAAAAATCAAAGAGTATCCGCTATATGTACCTGATGGCTTGAAAAATGTATCTCTACAAATAACCCTGCGCCATGGCAGTGGTAATGCCGATCTTTACTATGAATATGGCCGTCCAGATAATGGTTGGCAATATACCCATGAATCAAAAGGTTCAGGCAATACCGAAACAATTTCGGTCGATAACATTAAAAAAGGTTGGCATTACATTGCTGTTAATTCTGAGCACGGGTTCCAAGATACCACCTTGCTGGCGCGATACATTCAGCAGCCTATTCTCGGTGATAACGAATTGCAAGATAACATTGCTGTACCTGTAAGTGTTGGCAATCACGACCAACAGCTGCAACCATAACCGCTGATGCAAAAAAATATCACCTTCATCACAATAGGTGGCACCGCTAAACTATGATATGCATGTGAAATTTGGTAGTCCGGCAAGCAAAACCGACTACCACTGTCGCCCTTGGATAGTCGGTAACCGAGAACCTATAGCTTTGCTTACATAACAGGTGGCGTCTATTACATTATGCTAAGTGGCGCTCCTATATTTAGTGCTGCAACATTAACCGACTCTTATATTCGTTGATTTTGAGCCATACGAATGCATAAATTGATCGCCATTAAAAACTTGCACAATATATTTTTAATATCATGTGATATAGGCTACTTACATAAAAATTATTTTTGGCTTAACCCATGTAAACATGGAACTTTATACTGTTTATAAGACAAAATAGACCTCACTTTAGCTAGAGGTATTAATGTGTTGAAGAAGGCCTTGGTACAACTGCGTGAAAGTAAAAGCCGCGTCGCTAAGATAGGATAAACATAAGGCCATAGTACGAATCAGTTAAACCAATTCGCATGGTATGTACCTCATATTTTGAACTAGCTTAGAGCTGTTCTGATAGTTACCCGTTTTTTAACGGTGTTTTACCAGCTTAGATTTGAGCTAAATTCTTTTTCGCAAATACATTTAAAAATATGTTTGAGCAACTTTGTTGTCAATTTCAGATAGATTTAATTGCACAACATCGATGAAGTCATGTAGCTTATCTTGCAATAATGTTGAGGGGTTAATGCTTATTAAATATGTCTTTGCATTTCCTATTTCCTCTAAGCACACAGTGTTGTTTGGTAATAAGCTCACAGCATGCTCTATTTGATCAAACGTATGTAATAATGATCGAGGAAATCGTTTATCTAACAATAAAAAATTTAACACATCTTCACGTGTGACGCGCATTCTGACTTGTCGCCTATACATCTGATAAGCCGTCATAGATTTTAGTACACTCATCCATTGAATGTTCTTAAAGCTGGTGAGTTCTTCGTCAACGTTTTCCAATAATGAGGCTGAACGAACATCTATTAAGCGTGTGGACATATCAGCTCGTTCAAGGTTTCTACCTATTTTCATAAAGTCATAGGCTTCGTCATGACTCATTGTCCCAGCTAAAAGCCCTACTATTGTTTGATTTGCGAGTATAATTCGCGCTAAAAATGAATATCTCGTACGCCGTGAAAAACCTTCAGCTTGGTTTGTTACAACATCAAGATAGAGGTTGTTTATTTGCTCCCACGCTTCTCGTGGGATAATCTCTTTGACTGTTCGTGCATTTTCTCTAGCAAAGATCAGTGAGCTTACAATAGACCCCATATTTTTTTGGTCAACAAGCATGAACTGTATAACGTTTTCTTCATTTGCTTGTTGGTATTTTTCATAAAATAGATCTCTAGAAGACAAAATATCTATTATTGGCTCCCACCCTAGCTCAACACTATCTGGCAGGTCTAATAATAAGTGCGAATTAACATTAATAACACGTGCTGTATTTTCTGCTCTTTCTAAATATCGGATCATCCAATATATGCTGTTTGCAACCCTTGAAAGCATGTTATTTGTGCTCCATATCAACAATCCAGGTGTCTTTACTGCCACCACCTTGCGAAGAGTTAACAACAGTTGACCCTTCAACTAGGGCAACCCGCGTAAGCCCTCCGGGTGTTACATTTATATCTCGCCCAGAGAGAATAAAAGGCCTTAAATCTAAGTGCCTAGGTTGTACTTTGGTGCCAATCATCGTTGGCGCTGTTGATAAAATAAGCATAGGCTGGGCAACATAGTTCCTAGGGTCATCTTTGATACGTTGTCGAAATTTATCATGTTCAACTTCACTACTATGAGGTCCGATTAACATACCATAGCCGCCAGACTCATTTGCAGGTTTAACAACCATTTCAGCAATGTGTTCAAGTACATACTCTCGCTCTTTTTCATCAAGACACTTGTAGGTTGGCACATTGGGGATGAGAGCAGTCTCATTTAAGTAGTATTCTATAATTTGTGGGACATACGCATAAACAACTTTATCATCAGCCACACCAGAACCTGGTGCATTTGCTAATGCGACATTTCCAGCTTTCCAAGCGCGCATAATACCAGGCACGCCAAGCATAGAATCAGGACTAAAAACCTCGGGGTCTATAAATAAATCATCAATGCGTCGATAAATCACATCAACACGTGCTAAGCCATTAATGGTTCTCATGTAAACGCAATCATCATTTTCTACTACCAAATCAGAGCCTTGTACAAGCTCGGCGCCCATTTGCTGTGCAAGATAGGAGTGTTCAAAATATGCGGAATTATAAATACCAGGGGTTAAAACCACTATTTCGGGGTCATTTACTTCCCTTGGCGACATTTGTACTAACATATCGTACAACTGAGATGGATAATCATCCACAGGCAGTATGTTGTACTGTTCAAACATTTCAGGAAGGACCCTTTTCATTACATGTCTATTTTCAAGCATGTATGATACCCCTGAAGGCACTCGTAGATTATCTTCAAGAACGTAAAATTGGCCATGTTGATCTCTTACTAAATCAGACCCACAGATATGTGCCCAAATTCCATGTTTAGGTTTTACGCCCTTACATTCTTCAAGAAAATTTTTTGAGTTTTCTAATAAGTGAACGGGAAAAACACCATCTTTTATAATATTTTGTTCGTTATAAAGGTCATTAATAAACATGTTAAGCGCTTTGACACGCTGTTTTAAACCAAGCTCAACATACTGCCATTCCTTTTTATCAATCAATCGAGGTATTAAATCAAAAGGCCATGCGCGGTCAATTGACCCCTCTTCTTGATGATAAACACGAAATGTAATGCCCATCACATGAATGGCAGTATCAGATGCCACTTTTAACTGTATTAGCTCTTTATCAGAGAACGAGCGCAAGTATTCGCACAGTGCTTGTGCGCAGTATCTCGGTGTATTAGCTTTTTGCAAAAGTTCATCATGGAACTGTGCAACTTTATAACTGCCCCACTTTATACTCATCGAATTTCCTTAATTAAAAGCACAATCATGCTAGCCATATTAATCGCTAGAGGTGTTATTGAAGTGATTAACGATATTGTGAATAAAGCGAAGCTTATTTAACGCCGAAACCGAAATTACAAATGGATATGCATCATCCATTCCCATACTTCGGTTAAGTGCGTTTAATACCCTTGTTAATGTGCACCAATCATTAAATAAGCGAGTAAATCCAGATTCAATATCTGACTCACTTTGCTGAATTTCATATTCAAGCGGGTTATAAATAGTATTATCAGCAATGCCTACACCAAAGTTGTTTGCTGTTTCAAGTGTATCAACCATGTGAAGATAATGAGCCCAAGTTTCTGCCCAATCTTCCCAAGGGTGCATCGAAGCATAGGCGCTTATATATTGGTCCTGCCAATTTTGCACTGGTCCATTTTGATAATAATTTTGCATTTCATTTTGATAACTGAGACGCTCATCACCAAATAAGTTTCTAAACTCAGTGATATGAGCGGTTCTATCAATTAACCTATCCCAATAGTAATGCCCTGACTCGTGCCTAAAATGCCCTATTAATGTCCTATAGTTTTCATTCATTTTTTCACGCATTTCTGCTCGAGTAGCGGCATCTGCTTCGTTTAGGTTTATGGTGATTAAACCATTACTATGACCTGTAACAACATATTCTTTTATTGTTAGTTCATTGCCAAAACTATCTTCTACTTGGTCTTGTAAAAATGCAAAGCCAAGTCCGTTATTTATATCTTCAGATCGACTTTTTATCGGTAGTTTGAGTTTAATAACCGTGTATAAAAGCCGTCGTTTTGCTTGCTCCAGCGAAAACCATAATTTAATATTGTTTGAATCATTTAGATTTGGGATAGTTTCAGTAAGCCGACATGATAAACACAACTGATTGCTGTCATGTAATTCAATCATCCAGTTGCAAACTTGATGTTCAACATAGTTTTTACAAGGCCGATAGTACTTTCCATCAAATGCTGATAACCAGCTGTCTTCATCTGTTTTTGTAAATGCGCATAGCTTCTGTGCGTTTGGTAAAAAACCAAGTATTGAATCACATTTTACACATTGAGAGTTTGGAAAGTGTAGTACATTTCCACATTGGCAATAAAAGGTTAGCAACTAATTCATCCTGATTAGTTAAAGAAAAAGAGAGGCATACAAGGCCGCCTGTTTATATTCTGCACTACGTCAGTCTAATCTACATTCATAGAGTTTGCTTGAATTAAATTAAAATGATTTGCGACACTAACTTGTGAGTCAGTACTGTGAAAACCTTCAAAAGAAATAACTCGCCAATATTGGCGAGTTATTTATACACTAAATTAATATTAAAACTCTTTCACAACCTTAACGTCACCTGTAACTGCACTCGATGATACAAAACCAATCGTATCTGGGTTACCTGATACTGTTTGTAACACTTCAGCGTCATTTGACGCTTCTTTTGGTGGTGTGCCTTTACCAGTGAAAATTAGTTTAGACCAGTACGCTTTTAACTGAGCTGATGATTTGTTTAATACTTTACTATTAAACTCTTCAGTGGCAGCACTGCCAGCCTCTTGTCCAATTGGAATGGCTTTATTACCGTTACTAAACGACTTTTCTTTACCAGTAAAAATACGTTTAATGGTTGAGTCATCAAATGAACTTGCATTGCTTGGGTGAACAATCACTGCTACACCCGCATATGACTGAGCGCAAAGCAGCATAAATGCTATGTAAATTAAATTTTTCATCGCTTAAGCTCCTAAAATACTACGTCTACGCCAAATGTGAGTGCTTTACTATCACCTGCAACGGCAAAGTCAAACGAATCATCTTTAACGCGGTCATATTGAATTTTAAATGCAGCCGAAGGATGAAAGTTCCAACGAACACCCACTGCCGTAGTATCATGTTTCTCTGTATCACCCTCGCCATCTTGCTCATAGTTTGAATACATGATGTAAGGGGTGATTTCATCAAAGCGGTAGCCAATACTAACCATATATGTGTCAAAGTCGCTGTCTAGCTTTAACTTGTTTAACTCAGTTAATATAAATACATTCCCAAAGTCAGCGTTAACGGCTAAGCCGTAGAATTTCCCATCTCTAGAATCTTGGCCATTCCACATCGTTGGCTCACCATTAACAAAACGTTTGTTTGTATAACGCATGTGAGTTAAGCGGATCTCTAACCAATCATGACTTAAATTAACGACACCACCGATAATATCTTCCCAAATCTCCCTTGTAGGTGAGCGAAAGAAGAAATCAGATAACAGCTTATTTTCTTCGTCATCTTCTTTACCAGTGTAAATATTTGTGGACAGTCCCCAATCTCCTATCGAACCGTTATATAGTAAATTTACACCTTCATAGTTAAATATTTGCCATGTGTAGTTATCAGCCGGCGGCCGCATCCATACATATGCATATCCAACATCATAAAAATCTGAGTAGTAAAACAGAGGCAAACGCTTTTTACCTGCTTGCAATGTCCAATTATCATTGATGTCATAAGAGATATAAGCCCATTCAAATTCTGCATCGTAGTCGTTAGCACCACGTGCAACAATCTGTCCTGTAACACTTAGCCCATCACCAAGGTCGCCACTGACCTGTAGCCCGATAAGTGATTCAGGTGAAAAGGAAAAATCCTCCGTATATGTACTTACAATTGGATAGTCAGCAAGAAATGAAGGCTCTATACCATACTGGGGTGCCCCAGTACCACTGAGTACTTTACCGCCATTTATACTTGCAAACCCTGAAATATTTATCTCTGCATGAGCTGTCATCGTTGTGAGAGCAGCAACCAAGAGAGTCGTTTTTAGTTTCATAGATAGCTCCGCCTAATTTATGAGTTATTGGCAGGCTAAGTATAGTTAAACCTCCGAAAAAGAAAGTTTTATTGATAAAAATTAGAATATAGCTAAGCTTACATTTAGGGAAAAGTGCCATTTAGCGATAGCTACACCCTTTAAGCGGTGGTAAGCAAGGAACAACACAACTTAGGTTGTCACATTGTTATGTTACAAGGTGTTATATGTCGAATTTATTGCATTTTAAAAATATGAGTATTTCAAAAAAAATCCATGCGATAACCATAGTTGCTGTTGCAGCATTTATTGTATTGGTAATGATTAATTATAAGTCTTTATTGGAGAACCAACGCTCATTAGATGAACTAGAAAACCAAACCTATAAATTATTAATTTTAACATCAGAAAATGTCACAGCGATGAAAACTCTGGATGAGACATATACCCAGTCGGTGACATTTGGTGATGCGGAGTTGATCAGTAAAGCGTCGTCAATTCAAAAGAAGTTAGTTGAAAATTTAAAGCAAGTCCCCACACTAAATAGCAACTTCCCTACTGCAACTACTGTAAGAGATTTACAAGCATATGGTAAAATTGCGAAACAAATTGCATCTAGTATGATCGATGGCACTGCTGATTTTGCAAAGTTACCACAAATAGCAAAGCAAAAAAGTGATTTGTTTGAAGAAGTATTAGATACACTTAATGATGATAAAAAGCGTGCAAACGAACGCTTTTCAGAGCTGATCAATAATACTAAATCAAATGCAGATGATGCATTGACAATGATGTTTATTGTCGCAGTAATATCTTTAGCGTTAGTTATTTTGTTAGCAGTTATGATAGCTAGGGGTATTAGCTCATCAGCGGGTGAAGCTGCAAGCAACTTATATTTACTTGCTGAAGGAAAAGGTTCTCTAAGTTCACAACTTACGGTGTCATCAAACGATGAAATTGGCCAAGTATCGAAAAACTTTAATGCGTTTGTAAATTTACTACGTGGCACTGTTGAAGATGTAATTGCGGTCGTTGAACCATTGATGGAGAACTCAACTCGTTTAGTACAAGGTATGGAGTCTGCTGAACGTGCAACACAACAGCAATCAAGTGATGCTGAAGTTGTAAGAAACTCTATGGAAGAAATGAAACAGAGTGTGGGAGATATTTCACAATCTGCAGCATCTGCATTCCAAGCTGCTGAACTTGCAGAAAATGCGGTAGATGAAAGCCTCAAACAAATTAATGTTTCAGTTGCTCAATCTCAAGATTTAAGTGAAGAGATAAATAAAGCTGCAGTTACAATTAACAAACTTGCCGATGATACACAAAATGTAACGCAAATTTTGAATGTAATTACTTCGATTGCTGAACAAACGAACCTTCTTGCTTTAAATGCCGCAATAGAAGCCGCAAGAGCCGGCGAACAAGGTCGAGGTTTTGCTGTTGTTGCTGATGAAGTTCGTGAGCTTGCATCAAGAACAGCTAAGTCGACTAATGAAATACGTGAACTTATCAACATTCTTACCGTGGCTGCATCAGATTCAGTTAATGCTATGAATACCGCAAGGGATATGGCTACCAACAATGCTGAAGCGGCTGAAGCTACGGGTAACTCTATTCAGTTAATTTCTGAACAAATTTTGGCTATTAATGGCATGAATTCACAAATTGCAACCGCAACTGAAGAGCAAACCTCTGTAGCTGCTATGGTTGTAGATAATGTATCGAATATGCACAGTTCATTTGAACAGACTATGAAATCATTGGAGCAGGTTGGTGACGTTGCTCAGAACTTACATAAGTTGTCTGACAACCTTTTAGATTCTACTTCGAAGTTTAAGTTGTAAGATAAATTTTAGACATTAAAAAAGGCAGCTTAAGCTGCCTTTTTTGTTTCACTTAATTATTTAAAATTAAAGTGCAACGATGTTCTCTGCTTGAGGACCTTTCTGGCCAGTAGCTAGAGTGAATTCAACGCGTTGACCTTCAGCAAGAGTTTTGAAGCCATCGCCTTTGATTGCGCTGA
>NZ_CAMAPC010000022.1:0-52054 GCF_945859825.1 Pseudoalteromonas holothuriae | reverse complement strand
AATGAGCAAATACGTCTGCGCCATTTTCTTGAGCGATAAAACCAAAACCTTTAGATTCATTAAACCACTTAACGGTACCAGTAACTGTGTTAGACATAATATCTATCCTGTAAATTAAAAATTAAAAATGCTGACTATCATCAGAGTCAGACGAAATAGCACAAAAAATAAATGATATTTAAAAACTACAGGACGAGGTACTTATAATAACGCTTCGAAATGGAGTGTATAAAGGTCTTACTTTTAAGCTGTGACAAACTATACAGACTTATTTTTTTAAGTCAATAGCTTTTATTTCTTAAATCTAGAGTTTGTATTTTTAATCAACGCAAAAATTAAATGTCTATCATATTGGTTTAAAATAAGTTTTATAAATAATTAGGCGTGTTGATCTTTGCTGTATGTTTTTACCGCAGTCATTCAGGTGTTTCCTCAAGACAGAACTTGCATCGCTAGTTATTCTATGTAAGTCAGGTGATAATGTAGAAAAATACCCGAATGACACTGCCCAAAGTGCTGATGAATCATCACAACCCACATAAGTCACAACTGCTCAGCCTGAAACGACGGAGAATTTGAATTCTTTTCGTTCTCCAATTACAAAGCAAAAATTGACTATACATTCAATTTAGGGTTGCTGATAAAACGCTCAACGAATTAGAATTTAATCATGTCCGTACCTTTTCCAAATTTTTTTGGGCAAAAATTCGGATCTTGTAACAGGCATTAAGTTCAGTTTCTTAAATGATATTTAGATTATTAAAACATGGAGCATTCTAGCTGGCTAAACGACTCATTAACTGCGTTAAAATAACTCTTGCAGAATAACGACATAGCAGACATTTCTCTGGTTACTAAACCTCTGATCTATAGCAATTTTTGGTCATTTATTTAATACAACTTGTAGTAATTAGCATTTACAGGAATTTGCTTGCTAGTCCATTAGCTACAAGATGAATTTATAAACTTGAACACTTTATGAAAAAGCCTAAGTTAATGGTAATAAGTAATGTAATGGTTATTTAAGCTTTATGGAACTGAGAGGGGGTTATATAAGAATATCGTTCTGAAATTTGAATATTAAAAAAGGCAGCCTATAGCTGCCTTTTTTGTTTCACTTAATTATTTAAAATTAAAGTGGAACGATGTTCTCTGCTTGAGGACCTTTTTGGCCAGTAGCAAGAGTGAATTCAACGCGTTGACCTTCAGCAAGAGTTTTGAAGCCATCGCCTTTGATTGCGCTGAAATGAGCAAATACGTCTGCGCCATTTTCTTGAGCGATAAAACCAAAACCTTTAGATTCATTAAACCACTTAACGGTACCAGTAACTGTGTTAGACATAATATCTATCCTGTAAATTAAAAAATTAAAATGCTGACTATCATCAGAGTCAGACGGAATAGCACAAAAAATAAATGATATTTAAAAACTACAGGACGAGGTACTTATAATAACGCTTCGAAATGGAGTGTATAAAGGTCTTACTTTTAAGCTGTGACTAACTATATAGATTTTTAAGAATGAGTCAACTTATTTTTTCAGTTATTTCTGTGGTTTGTTATTTTTTAACCAGTTTGGCGAGTATCTATTCAGTCACATACCAAACTGAGCATTCAAACTAACTTATAATATTAATGTAGTGCTGCGGTAAACGGAATTTCACTGCAGATCTGTGCTTCTGCAATTAATATTTCCTCTAAACGTGCGTCGATAGTTGATTTATCGAAATACTCATAAGCAAGCTCAACAAATAAGTTTTTATGTTTTTCTTCTGACTTTGCAATGGCAACATAAAAGTCCTTTTCTTTTCCCTGTGGCAATGCTTCGGCTACCAAAGAGAAACGTTCATGGCCACGTGCCTCTATTACTGCAGCAACTAATAAACGGTCAATTAAAAATTCGTCTTTTCCATTTCTAAATAGTGCTCGAATTTTTTTAACGTATGGATCTTTTTGGTCATTCCCTAAAATAATGTCACGTTCAGTGAGAAGCTTAAGCACTTGCTTGAAATGAATCATTTCTTCTATTGCCAAGTCAGCCATGGCTTTAACTAACTTAATTCTATCTGGATAATGACTTAACATAGACATTGCCATACCTGACGCCTTCTTTTCGGCTGCGGCATGATCTTGTAAAAATGTGCCAAAGTCTTCAAGTACTTTATGCGTCCATTCAAATGGAGTGTGGTATTTAAGTTCAAACATGGTGGAGTACTCAGGTCGCTTACGATTACCTGCATTCTATCGTATTCAAGTACACAGGCAAAGTCTGTGCACTTTTGGCCCTATGATTTTGCCAATTGATTTAGCAGCAAAGCGTCTTTATCAACTTTTCCGTTTCTTGTTGATTCAACTTTTAATGAGTGGCGAATGTTATTCCAAGCAGTTACTTTGCCGCCTTTGTTGGTAAAAGGCATTTGAATAGGGTCTGTAATTGTGGTGTTTAAAAAACAACTTAATTGTTCTAAAGCATTACTTGAGGCTACGTTGAGAGTTAAATTATCAGCCCCTTGTTTTGCAAAAAATGCCTCAGCGTCTTGTTTGTGTTTCATATAGCAGCTTTGTAGATAATCAAAATCGCTTGCCAAGCTAGGTGTTAAGTTATTAAACGTATTCAAAAAACAGCGTTTTATAGTGTCATTAAACCCGCCATCATGACGTAATAAGTTTATCTCCATACGTGATAAAAGCTGAGATATTGAGGGTAACCAAAGATCTAAATCTCGCTCTAGATAAATAAACCGACTCTTTGGAAAAGCGCTAGAGAGGAGTTGATAATCATTAAATACTGGTGTGTCGGCGATTACCTGAGCATTTTGAAATGCCTGCTTGGTATAGGCTGTATGAGCAGTTTTGAAGCCAAAATTTAAACACGCAATGCAAACACTCGTTGTGCCAGTTCTTGGTAATCCAACAATAAATATTTTACTACTCATAATACACTGTAAACCCAAATACCTATCAAGGCTAAAGCAACAAGTATACTAAAAGACGAACAATGACGATAGGCACCAAACTGGTGCCCAGTTAAAATGGTGATTACTTAATGAGATAAACAGCGTAAACTTGGGCATCAATCGTAATGGCACCTGTGTTGTACGCTTCTTTATAGTTACCAGACTCTGAGTCCATCATTGTCATTGCTGACGCCTGCCTTAAATAAGGCACCGTTGGTACGCTGAGCGGTGAAAAAGACACTGAATATAGTTTATCGATTTGTACCTCAAATTCAGCAGCTAACTCTTTGGCTGCAGACTTTGCATCTTTTATTGCTTTTAGCTTTAGCTTATTAGTTAATTCGTCATGGTTACTCACACTAAATTCGGTATTGTTAAATTCTGTTATGCCTGCATCAACAAGTTCTTGAAGTAATTCGGGGTAACTTTGTATTTTTTTTAATGTCAGAGTTAAGCTACGTGTTACTTTAAACCCTTCAAAAACCTCTTCATTAGTATTACGGTTATATCTAGTTTGCCTATAAACATTAAGCTGTTCAGCGTGAATATCATCACTTTTTATGTCAAATCGCTTAGCAAGTTTTATTGCTTTGGCCATTACACCATCAACGTTATTTTTTGCTGTTATTAACTGTTTGTTTTTTTCACTGATAGCAACTCTGATAGTTGCCCTGTCAGGTTGTACTTGTATTTTAGCTAACCCTTGTACATAAAGATGAGGATCATCAGGTAATGATGAAGCGATTGAACTTGCACAAAATAATGAAGCTATTAATAAGCTTATAACACGCATAGTGAATTCCTTTGTTAACTGATGATTCTATTGAACCATATTTTTATTAATCACTCCTGAACAAGAAATTCATCTAATAAAGCCTGCCTGATGATGGCGCTTTCTTGTTCAAAGAATAATCCTTCATGTGATTTTACAATATCAGATTGTAGTTTAGGGTCACGCATCGCATCGTCAAATAATTTAATTGCTTGGTGTCCTATTTCTGAGTCGGCACATACTATGTAACCAAAAGTAACTTCTTTTGCACCTGCAATTTTGTGAAACGTTATCTCGCCACTTTGTGATTCGCTTGGATACTCATTTTGAAATACCGGCGCATACTCAATAATTGCATCTACCTTGCCTTGTAAAAGCATTTTTCTTAGTCTAATAGAGCTATTAGCCCCTTCGTTTGAGAATATATGATGTTTTTTTTGTGCGAGTATATTATCAACCCCTTCTCCATAGGAGCGACCTTTTGCGATGCCCAGTTGCAAGCCATATTTTGAAATAACGTCTTCAATAGAAATAGTTTGAGGAAGTGATAGTCCACCGTTTATGATTAATCTATTAGCAGGGAATGCCATCAAAGGGTACTTGCCGTATATGGCTTGGCGTTCTCTTTGAGGTGTTTTAGCTTTATTGTAAAGGCAAGTTGATGGGTGACTATCAAGCTCTCTCCACTCTCTTATTCTACTAGCAGCAATATGATTAAAAATAAGCTTTCCATCTAACTTATTTTGTACTTTGATAAGCAATGTCATTGCTACATCAGTGGGCCCATAGCTTATTGATGTGTCATAATCAGAGGCTAAGTCAATAACCAATGCATGACACTTTACTGTAAACACATAGACAATAAGTATCAGATACTTCATATTTACTCCGAGTGCTTAAATTATGCTTTGCCTCCTTGGTCAAATTTAAGTATAGATATAAAAAAGCCAGCTTTCATTTTTGCTGGCTTCAATGTTTATTTAAATACTACAACGTTTGTAGTTGCGATACTCTGGTAACCAGTAGTTTCTCTCAATGGCAGCCCATATTGCATCATCTGACATTTCTAGTGCAACCCCCTCCTCCATTGCCTTTTTAGCTACTGCAAAAGCAATGCGCTTGCTTAATGGTTCAATCTCTACAAGTGCAGGTAACAAACTTCCTTTGCCAGTATTGGCCCAAGGTGATGACTCAGCTAATGTTTCACTTGAGACCATAAGCATTGCATCTGTAATGCTAGTTGCTTTTGATGCGATTACGCCAAGGCCAATGCCAGGGAAAATATAGCTGTTGTTGCATTGTGGAATTGGGAATGTAGAGCCGTTAAATTCAACGGGTGCAAACGGGCTTCCTGTAGCTACAATCGCATGTCCATCAGTCCATTCAATTACATCCTTCGGATGCGCTTCAACTTGTCGAGATGGATTGCTTAATGGAAAAATTATTGGCCGTTCACACCCATTATGCATGGCACGAATAACTTGCTCTGTGAATAATCCTGGTTGACCTGACACGCCAATCAAAATATCCGGCTTAGCGCAGTGCATCACATCAAGTAACGACGCGAAGTCACCACTGTATGACCAGTCACTAAGCGCATCTTTACTGTGTACTAATGCAGCTTGGAAATCACGTAGGTTTTCCATGCCTTCAGTTAATAAGCCAAAACGATCAACCATGTAAACTTGATTACGCGCTTGCTCATCAGAGATACCTTCGGCAATCATTTGGCTGATAATCTGCTCTGCAATCCCACAACCTGCAGAACCTGCACCTACAAATACAACTTTCTGCTGAGATAGCTTATCACCTTTAACGCGACACGCTGCCAATAAGGAGCCTACCGTGACTGAAGCAGTGCCTTGAATATCATCATTAAAGCTACATATTTCATTGCGATAACGTTTTAGTAATGGCATCGCGTTAGGTTGAGCAAAATCTTCAAATTGTAATAACACTGTAGGCCAACGACGTTTAACTGCGTTTATGAATAGCTCTAAGAATTCGTCATATTCTGTTTGGCTAATTCGCTTGTGTCGAGCTCCCATATACATAGGATCTGCTAGCAGTTTCTCGTTATTGGTTCCCACATCAAGCATTACTGGCAGAGTATAAGCAGGGCTGATTCCACCGCATGCAGTGTACAAAGAAAGCTTGCCTATTGGAATGCCCATGCCACCAATACCTTGGTCACCTAAACCTAAAATACGCTCGCCATCAGTTACTACGATAACTTTTACTTTGCCTTTGGTTGCGTTGCGAAGAATATCATCTATTTGGTGACGTTCTTCATAAGAAATAAATAAGCCACGTGAGCTGCGGTAAATATCTGAAAACTTTTCGCAAGCATCACCCACTGTCGGAGTGTAAATAATAGGCATCATTTCTTCTAAATGATCGCGCACTAAACGATAATAAAGCGTTTCGTTATTATCCTGAATAGCGCGAAGATAAATATGCTTGTTTAAATTGTCGTTAAAACTAGAGTATTGCTGATAACAACGTTCAACTTGCTCTTCAATAGTTTCATAACGAGGTGGAAGCAAACCAGCTAAATTAAAACTTTCACGTTCTAGTTGGCTAAAGGCACTGCCTTTGTTTAGTAAAGGCGTTTCTAAAAGATTTGGACCAGAATAAGGGATGTACAAATAGTTTGGATCAGTTTGTTTAGTCATATTTACAAGTTTTGACACATTTTTATAGGCTGAGAGTTCATTATTGCCTAATGTGGTTAAATTTCAATGAAATTCGCGCACATCAGACCAATGCAAAGCCCAGTAATACACTTAAAAGTGCGTAAACTGGGCCGTACATTATAACTTAATCTAGTTTACAAACCTATGGTTATTGTTGGTTTTCGCTTAACACAATCCCTTCTCTTCGAGGATCAGCGCCACCTAATAACTTGCCATTTTTAATCTCAATTGCATGTATTCCGGAGTTCAAGTCTCTTACTTGTACTTTATGGCCTTTTTGTTTGAAGAACGGAACAAAGCTCTCAAGATCAGTACCTTTTTCTAAAGTTGTATAATGATTTCTATTGGTAATGTTGGGTAAATTAATAGCCTCTTGAGGTGTTAATTGCCAATCTAGAACGCCAATAATAGTTTGTGCAACATAATTTATAATACGGCTACCTCCTGGTGAACCTACCACCAAACGCAGGCTTCCATCTTGGTTAAATACCATGACCGGTGCCATAGAGCTTCGCGGGCGTTTGTTTGGCTCAACTCTATTAGCTACCCAAAGGCCCTCTTTTTTTGGACTCAAGGAGAAGTCTGTAAGCTGGTTATTTAAAAGGTAGCCATTTACCATAACCGTTGAACCAAATGCCATCTCAATCGAGCTGGTCATGGATACAGCATTACCATCGCTATCTACAATCGATACATGAGAGGTAGAGGGCAGTTCATATCCATCGTCCATTGCATAGGCTAATCCACCTTTTGTTGGGTTACCTACTGGTACATTGTGATTATCTTTGTCGGTAATAAGCGTAGCGCGTTTTGCTAAGTAGTCGCTTTGCAGTAGCTCTGTTGTGGGTATAGCCACAAAATCTGGGTCAGCTACATAATGATTTCTATCCGCAAAAGCCAAACGTGAGGCTTGTGTAAATAAATGCAAACTTTTTGGGTCGTTTGCCCTGTACTGACTCAGATTTTTTCCTTCCAATAGTTTTAAAATTTGTAATACCGCAATACCACCACTACTTGGCGGTGCCATCGAGCAAACTTTATTCTTATGATAGTCAATACAAATTGCATCACGTTGTTTACTCTTATAATTTGCTAAATCTGATTGAGTTAGTTTGCCAGGTGCTATTGAAGAGTTTTGAACTGCTTCAGCTATTGCTTTTGCATTTTCACCTTGATAAAACGCGTTAATGCCATGTTGTGCTACTTGCGTATACAGTCGGGCTAAATCAGGGTTTTTCTTAATTGTACCAACTTTCAAGGGTACTCCACCTGGGTAGAAGTACTCTTTTGCAGGGGATAATTTCTCAAGCCCTGGATTAAAGCGCTTATGAAGAAGCATATTAAGTCGTTTTGACACAATAAATCCTTCACTCGCTAACTTGATTGCCGGTTGAAACAGCTCTTGCCAAGGTAGTTTACCGTATTTATCATGCGCTTGTTTAAATGCATGCAAAATGCCCGGTACGCCTACCGAACGTCCGCCTACTACCGCGTCTATCCAGCGTACAGGTTTACCCTGCTCATTTAAAAACAGCGTATGATCTGCATCACTTGGTGCGACCTCTCTACCATCAAAGGTGACCAACTGATTCAACTTCTTATCAAAAAATAAGATAAAAGCTCCCCCGCCTATTCCCGAAGACTGTGGTTCAACCAAAGTTAACACTAATTGAGTCGCTATTGCCGCATCAATTGCGCTGCCGCCTTGTGCTAGCATATTTTGTCCTGCTTTTGACGCATAAGGATTTGCAGCCGCTACCATAAACTTTTCACTAACAACTTGTTGCTTTTGTTGTAATCCTGTTGCGGCTTCTGGCTCTCTGGTTTCGCGCTTTTGCGACGTTTCAACTGCACTTTGGTTCAAAGTACAGCCGCTGAATAGTAAAACTCCCATCAGTGGATAGGCATATTTCATAATATTCACTTTTATCTGTTCAAATCATTGGCATGATAAAAGCAAAGAGGCACAATATGCAAAAAAATAATGTATAGATAATATGATTGATTTACCTCTACAAAAACAATATTTAGCTCCGCCGTTGATACTAATCTCACTATGCAGCTTATTATTGCTAATAAATGCAAACCCTTGGCTTGAATTTGATCGCAGTGTTGTGCAACAGCAATGGTGGCGAGTTTTCACAGGTCAATTTATGCATAGTAACTGGACCCACCTAGCACTAAATGCTTTAGGCGTGATATTTATTTGGTTATTGCATGGCGAACATCGCAGTGTAAAAGAATATATTGCGCATATTTTGTTTTTAGCTTTATGGACCGGTATTGGAATTTGGCTAATGTGTCCAGATATCATAATTTATACGGGCTTAAGTGGCTTATTGCATGGTGTGATTGTTTGGGGTGCGCTTAAGGATATTCAAGTAGGTGTGCGCTCTGGGGTACTTCTATTCATTGGTATTTGGGTAAAACTTGTATGGGAGCAAATACAAGGGCCAAGTGTTGAGGTGGGTGAACTGATTAACTCTCGGGTTGCGATAGAAGCGCATTTAATAGGGGCTATTGGAGGGCTTGCTTTATCGTTTACTTTATTATTTAAGCGGCATAAAAATATCACTTAAAAATCAAATTTGCAGGAGTACACTCAAATGTACCCCTGCTTGAACATAAGAGTAAATGCTACTCTAAGTCTTCGTCAATCGATGACGTTCGAACGCCGGGCTTAGCTAAAATTTCTAAATAAAATGAGTCAAGTTCTGCTTTTACAGCTTCATCAATACATTTATTAATTTCTTTCGTTGCTATCACGTCTGCTTGTGATTCTGTTGCGCCAAAACGACAATCAAAGTCCCAATAGTCAGCGCCAACAGGTAAAGTTTTGTTGCGTTCACGACGAAGGTATTTTTTAACTTCGTGTTTTATTGCATCGACTAAACGTGCAGGCTTAAGCTTTGGATGTGTTAAGGCAAAAGTCTTTTTCATGATTTTCTCAATGTAATAGCTGCATTTGTTATCGGACAAAAGCAGTAGTTAGAGGGGGAATTACTGCATATGATAGCCGATTTCTTATTAACGAGCGACAAAAACATAGATTACATAGAATTATGTAAAAACATCAGGCTATTTCTTAGCAACAAGCCAGTAGGATAAACCAAGCGCAAACACAACTCCGGCTATGCCAAATACATATTCAGGTGATGTTGTATCAAAATCAAGTATGATCACCTTTCTTGCAATCGCCATTAAGGCTGTTGCAATCACCAGTTGTAATGGCAAAATAGAGGTACCCAAGTACAGCCTGATGTTAATAAATATTTCAACAGCTATCAAAACGACCATGAATGCCCCAAACACTTGGAATAAGTCGCCAACACTTAGCAAAAACATTGGTGGAGCCATCAGCTTTTGATAGATTACGAATATAACATCAGCAACCCCCCACAATATGATTAACACCATTAGTAAAGCCAATGCTTTAATCGCGATGCGAATGATAACATGCAATGTGCTAATAAATGGGTCATCATGCTCTTGAGGTAGCTCTTCATGCACAAGTGAGCTAAGCTTTTTATCTTCTTTCATGTGTTGTTTGTTACCCTACTTAAGTTTAGTAAAAAGTATAAAAAACATTCGTGTAGAAGCTCAATAAACTTTATATGTTATATTTTACTATAGCCTAAACAGGGCTCAGATAGAAGAAATACCGCTTTGATAAGTTTTATGATTAAGCTAGATTTATGGCATAAATAAACATTAAGCATTTACACGTATGAATTTGAACGTTTATGCCAAATTAAAAAAAGCTTTTATACCAGTCAATATGTGTGTTACTGCCAGTGATGCGACGATGATCCCCATAACGCGGCTGATCACTGCTGCGCCTTGTGGACCAATTTTCTTAGAAAAAAATAATGAAATAAGCATGAGCGCTAAAGTCATAGCTAACACCACAAGCATGCTTAATGTAGTCACTAACTGTTCTTGAATATTAAAGCGGTCTTTTTCTGTTAAAATAACTGCAGCAAGCATTGCTCCGGGGCTTGCGATTGATGGAATAGCTAACGGAAATACCGATGAATGAGAATGCCCTTGCAGCGATTTTAGTTCAGATTCAGGTTTTGCATCGCCAAATACCATTGTTAAAGCAAAAATGAATAAGATGCTGCCCCCTGCAATTTGAAATGCCGACAAAGGAATTGCAGAAGCCGTAAGAATAAGCTCACCGCCAATTACAAAAAAGACTAATACAACTGCCGATATAAGCGTGGCTTGAATTGCCATAAAAACCTTTTCTCGTTGACGAAGGTGAGCTGATACAGCTAGAAAAATTGGGATAGTACCTACTGGGTCTATTGCCGCAAAAAAGAAGATGATGTTCTGTAAAAAAGGGCTATCCATTATACTTCCTACTCTGGTACTAATTATTTTTTGAATACCTCAATTAAAACTATATGAACTTATCTAATTTAGCGAATTTAGTTCGTCGTCAATTAGTTGCTCACTTAATAAGTCAATAAAACACCTTACTTTAGGTGATAAGTGTTTTTTGCTGGGATAAATTGCGTAAACATGAACCTGAGGCTGTGGAAACTGCTCAAACAACACATGTAACTCACCTGTACTTAAAGCATCAGTAATGTAAAATTCAGGCAAGCGACATATACCCAATCCAGATTGTGCCATGCTAGCTTGCATATTACCGTTGTTCGATTTGATCTTTTCCCTTACATTAACAATAAATTGCTTGCCTTTCACATCAATAAACTCCCAGCGTTCTGGTGCTTTTAAGTTTGAATAACAGATACAATCATGATTGACCAACTCCTTAGGGTGATGTGGACGTCCATGGCGTTCAATATAATCAGTCGAGGCAACAATATGAGTAGAACAAGAAAAAAGTCGTTTACATATTAAACTAGACTCTTCAAGTACTGGAGCTGCTCGCACAACTAAATCATACCCATCGCCAATTACGTCAATTCGCTTGTCACTAAAGTCTAAATTGAGTTTTACGTTTGGATAACGTTTTAAATATTGCTCAATCACTGGCTGAATATAGCTTTGACTTATACCTAGTGGACAACTCAGCTTCAATTCACCTTTTGGTTCATTATCATTGTGAGTTAGTAGCGCAAATGCATCACTTGCATCGTTTACAAGTTGTAAGCAATAACTGTAATACAACTCCCCTTCTGGGGTCAGCGCAATGGATCTTGTCGTACGGTTTAACAGCCTAACGCCTAAACGGGCCTCTAGCTTGTTCACCTCTTTGCTCACATGAGAGTTTGAAAACCCTAAAGCTTGAGCAGCAGCTGCAAAGCCACCGCTTTTAATCACTTGGGTAAAAATAAGCACGCCATCAAAAATTTTATTATTAGTCATATGGAAACAGTATCTTTACTTTTCACCTATTAATTAATATTGAATCTTAATCTATACTGCTATGCAACAAATAAATACAGCGAGTTGGTTTTTTTAAGTAGCAAAATAACTTGCCATCAATTCCCAAAAAATTAGGAGAGAATTATGAAAGTTTTAGCATTTGCAGCAAGCAGTAGTCGTCAATCCATTAATAAGCAACTGGCAACTTATGCCGCCTCTTTAGTTGAAGACGCACATGTAGAAGTTCTAGATTTGAATGATTACGAAATGCCGATATACAGCTCAGATAGAGAAAATGATCAGGGTATTCCAACACATGCACAAACATTCTATAAAAAGATTGGTGAAGCAGACGCAGTCATCGTTTCATTTGCAGAGCATAATGGGTCATACACAGCGGCTTATAAAAATATTTTTGATTGGACTTCTCGCATCAACCAAAAAGTATACCAAAACAAACCAATGTTATTATTGGCTACGTCTCCAGGTCCTGGTGGCGCAAAAAGCGTTTTAAGTAGCGCAGTAGGCTCTGCGCCATTTTTTGCAATGGACGTTAAAGCAAGCTTGTCTGTACCAAGTTTCTACGATGTATTTGACAGTGAGCAAGGTGTCTTAAAAGATGACGTATTGAACGCACAGCTTAAAGAATCGGTATTTTCGCTGCGTTCATAAGAAATAATCTGAGCCAAACTCCATGTTTGGCTCTTGACAAAAAATTAAGTGTTAAAAAAGCCAGATTTCCTTCTTTTATTGCATATTGCGCTATTGATTAGTGACACAAGTTCCCCCATTTTACGTATTAAGAATCTGACTCTGCATTATATTTTTTGCAGTTTTTACTATTGCTATTTCACTGAGGTGATTATGAAACGCGTTGTGTTATTTCTACTAACTAACTTAGCTGTAATGCTGGTGTTAGGGGTAGTTTTATCTATCTTAATGTCTGTGTTAGGTATTTCTAGCAGAAGCTATAGCGGCATTATGCTCATTGCTTTGGTGTTTGGTTTTGGTGGCTCATTTATATCACTGTTTATGTCTAAGTGGGTTGCAAAAAAATCAACGGGTGCCATGGTAATTGAGCAAGCTCGCAATGAAACACAGCACTGGCTATTACAAACAGTTGCTCGTCAAGCAAAGCAAGCCAACATAAAAATGCCTGAAGTGGCTATTTACGACAGCCCTGAAATCAACGCATTTGCTACCGGTCCAAGTAAGAACAACAGCTTAGTTGCTGTGAGCTCTGGTCTATTACAAAAAATGAGCCAAGATGAGGCAGAAGCAGTGCTCGCCCACGAAGTCTCACACGTAGCAAATGGCGATATGGTAACGCTGACATTAATTCAGGGCGTGGTGAATACCTTTGTGATATTTATCGCCAAAGTGTTGGCGGGTATTGTTGACAACTTCTTTAGAGGTGATGACGAAGAAGGTAGCAGCTGGGCTTACTTTGTATTTGACATGATTTTTCAAATTCTATTCGGTATCTTAGCGTCGATTGTGGTTGCCTACTTTAGCAGAAAGCGAGAGTTTGCTGCTGATAAAGGCGCTGCCGATTTAGTGGGTGCGCATAAAATGCGTGCAGCGCTTGAGCGATTAAAACAAAACCAAGAGTCACAACTTGAAGGTTCTATGATGGCATTTGGTATAGCGTCAGGAAAAAGTGTGGCTGACTTTTTCTCTTCTCATCCACCGCTTGAGCAACGAATTCAAGCTTTAAAGTAAATTAGTAAATAATTAGAAAGCGCCACTTCATCGTGTGAAATGGCGCTTTATTGTTTAATGTTGTGTTTATGGTAAGCAACCGGCTTTCGTGAAGAAGTATTTTACTTCGTAATCTTCACAGGTGGTATTACTACTGCTGCCACCATTGCTTGAATTCCAGCATGCAAAGCCTGTACTGTTGTTTACTAATTTCTGCCCGCTAAGGCTTGAGTCTAATTTAGTATCAACCACTCTCGCAATGATGCCAGCAATGTCACTAGATTCACAGCTTGTGGAGATATTCCCTGCTGTTTTATGTGCGTTGAATAATTCATTGTCACCATTATTTGGGTCATCTTTATCTAGCCAGCCTGTAGCATAGAGGCCTTCATCAACAAATGTATTGCCAATTTTGTACACTCCTAATGCATTTAACTCACTGCCTTCATTGCCGTGAAACGCAAATATTTGCTGTGATGAAGTAGAGCGATAGGTTGTGCACGTACCTTGGTTTGTGCCACCTGAAATATGATTGCCATTGTTAGAGGTAAACTTTATATAGTAAACAGTATCATAACCGTGTTTGGCATCATCTTTACAAATAGTAATATTTTTTAAGTACTCGCTTTTGCTTGAGTCAAAAGTTAAAGCATTACCCCAATTACCACCACTACCACCATACGTAACACACCGTTCTGAGGTGCCTACTTTAGTATGGCTTACACTTTGTGTTGTTTCGTAACATGCTTTAAATCCGTTTATTCTGCTACCAGAGCGTATTTTTACATAACTTAAATTGAATGTGCCACCTACTAATGCTTTGCGCTTTAATAAACTTATGTCGTCAAACGAGTCACCTTTGTTTGTTGAACCCACTGCGGACTGCTCAACAAACTGCCAGTCAATGTATTCTGATGCGTTTGCATACCAAAAATCATTAAACGCATTATAATAGTTTAACCAGATATTCTCGTTGGTGGACTGAATATCGTTAAGGAGCTGTACCTGCTCATATGCATTAAATGGCATACCAAATTTATAACTACCACCTAAACTATTGCAACTTGAAAACCCAGAACTCCATTCACCTTTACTTGCTGAAAGTTGCCAATTTCTATCGTCGTCGACACAGGTATGATATTGCAAGTTTGTACAGGCTTTATCGATAATGACTTCATTACTTTCTAAACTTGCGCAATTGCCAGCCCCATTCGGGTGATTGGTTTTCCATGACCATATATAATCTTCAATTTGTACTTCATTCGCACCATAACCACTAGCTGAACCCGTATTGTTGGCTTCTACTAAAGCTAACTCAAGAATTTGCGCACCTTTCTTAGCCCAGTTATTGAGTACTTTATCACCAGTTTTACTCGCACTTGGTCCATCAGTTGCCAGTTGTGTAGCGTCATCAATAACAACCGTCATATTATTTGCATTGTAATGAGCGGTTTGATCGTTGTTCACACATTCATCGCTACCGTTTTGGCAAAATGGTTGATTACTCTTTAAATTACCATTGCCATCAAACGCGTCTACGCCAATAAATACGGTATTCCAAAATTTAGAGTATTTACCAGAGCGATGGTACGAACATAAGTTGCTATGATCTCTCGGTGTTTGCACAACCGCAACAAGTTGCTTGCCCGCAGCGAGAATATCGCGTTTTGATAAGTGGGAAACTGGTAATGATGCACAACTTTTATCTGCGTAACCCCAATCTTCAGGAACTAAGAGGTAGTCTCCGACGTCTTTTTGCAACCGCTCCCCTATTTTGTTATGCCAATTTTTATGATCATTATGCTTATATGCTTCTATTTTTAATAGAATGACTTCATCGGGATTATCGCGAAGAAAATCCTTTATATCGTCTAACCCTTCAGACAACTTGGCATGAAAGCTTGAACATAGTGCTTTATTTTCTAATGAGTTATGGCATAGCATTGGCGTTGAATCAAAAGTGCCTTCGGGGTAGATATCAAATTCCATTACGCGAATACCGCGTCTTAGCAAACTTTTGGGAGAATAATGTTGGTTTACATCAGTATAGGTGCCTTTACTCCAACTATAAGATGCATAGGCGTTGTGCGCGCCTGCCCATAAAGTTTTTGAAAATGGCGCAAAGTTATCTATTTGCCCTTGTAAATCAAGACGTGTTACTTTGTCATCATCAGTATTTATTGCCGCAGTAGCTGTGATTGACACTGTAGATATCATCATTGTAGCAACCAACAACCTAGGCAGTTGAGTTAATTTTTTAACGTGTTTCATTTGAAATTATTATCCTTTTCAATATTAAGTTGGTCCTTAACTTGGTATACCACTGTGCATACCTAGTACGAGTAACCGCAGCAAAGATTAGAAGGAAAAAGTGCAAGGAATATGGAGGAATTAGAATTAATACTCAATTGTTAGCAACAAAACGTTAAAAAGTTGTTTTTTAGTTAACTCAGTACTTTAAATGATCATTTACGCTGGGGGACTTTAAAATTGAACATATCTCCTTATATCGTCAAACAATATGACAGGTATTAAAAAAAGCCGGTATAAAACCAGCTTCTATAATGTGTCTATATAAATTATAAACGTTAGTTGCTATTAAGATGGCGACTAATTAAAACGGTCAATGCTAATAAAAAACTAGATATCCACAAGCAAGCTATTAGCCCAAAGCTCTGATATACCACACCTGATAGTACAGTTCCAAGTAAGCGCCCCATCGCGTTGGCCATATAATAAAAGCCAACATCTAACGATACTCCATCGCTATCAGCAAATTTGACGATGAGGTAGCTGTGCAGTGATGAATTAATAGCAAATACACCACCAAAACAGAGCAAACCAATAACAATAACCCACATGCTCGCGAAGTTTTGGCTAATCGCTATGGCTATTAATGCAGGAATAGTTGTTAACAACAAAGCCCAACTTGTTAGCTGTTTGCTTGGAGTTACTTGTTTGGTTTTATTCTGTGTTATTTTGGGAGTATTGGCTTGTACTATGCCATAAAAAATAACCCAAATAGCCATGAAGCTACCTACTAATGTGTGATCCCAACCAAAAGTACTTGATAGAAAAACAGGCAATGCAATCACAAACCATACATCACGAGAGGCAAACAAACACAACCGAGCAGCAGATAAAACGTTTACTTGCTTACTTTTAGAAAATAGCTCGCTAAACTTTGGCTTAAACTTCTTCTTTCCAAGGTCTTGTTTGAGCAATACCAAGCTGGTTATCCAAGCAACCACCAACAGTGAGGTCATCGCCCATAACGCTCCTTGAAAACCAAGTAAACTAAGTAGTGCGCCCCCCATAAAAAAGCCTACGCCTTTTAGGGCATTTTTAGAGCCAGTAAGCCTTGCTACCCATTTATACAAGGTATTATCTGCATTTTCTGGGACCAATAGTTTAATGGCGCTTTTAGCGCTCATTTTATTAAGGTCTTTAGCAATACCTGAAAGTGCTTGTGCTGCCATTACAAACGCGACACTCAGCCAATCCGGGTTAATGGCCAGCATTACTAGTGCCACTATTTGTAACGATAGCCCTAAGTTCATAGTTTTATTTAAACCTAGACGCGCACCTAACCAGCCGCCAAGCAAATTAGTTATCACCCCAAATAACTCATAAAACAAAAACAGCATAGCAATGTTGATTGGGCTATACCCTAATTGATGAAAATACAGCACAATTAACATACGTAGTGCGCCATCAGTTAACGTAAAAGCCCAGTAATTACCTGTTATCACGAGGTATTGTTTAATGTCGCTTGAAAGGTTACTTAGTATCATAGTGATTACGCAAAGCGCTTTGCAACAACAAAACGGACTAAGTCTGCGGTTCGGTTTGCATAGCCCCACTCGTTGTCATACCACAGATACATTTTTAATTGAGTGTCATTTACGACCATAGTTGATAGCGCATCCACAACACTACTGCGAGGGTCAGTGCGGTAATCTATCGATACTAACGGTCTCGTTTCATGGCCTAGAATACCTTTAAGTTCACCGTTTGCAGCCTCAGCCATCCAAGCATTAACCTCCTCTTTGGTCGTGGGCCTTGTCACCTCAAACACACAATCTGTAATTGAAGCGTTCGCCAGTGGCACACGAATAGCGTGACCATTTAATTTGCCTTTAAGCTCTGGGAAAATATGCGTAATTGCAGTAGCTGAACCCGTGGTGGTTGGAATTAAACTCATACCACAAGCGCGTGCGCGCCGTAGGTCTTTATGTGGGGCATCTAAAATTGTTTGTGTGTTGGTAATATCATGAATTGTGGTCATTGAACCATGTTTTATACCAATTTTATCTTGTAACACTTTAACAACCGGGGCCAAGCAGTTAGTAGTACATGATGCCGCAGTAACAATATTATGTGTACTTTTATCGTAGTCTGTATGATTTACACCAAATACCACATTTAGTACGCCCTCTTCTTTTACAGGCGCTGTCACTACTATTTGCTCTACGCCTTGCTCTAAATAGGCTTGTAAGGCTGCTTTGGTTTTCATTTTACCTGATGCTTCAATGACTAAGTCACAGTGTGACCAATCGGTTTGCGCTATTTCTTTATTATGAGTGACAGCAATTTTATGCTCGTCTATGATCATATGCTGCTCGGTTGCACCTACTTCAAATTGCCAACGCCCATGCACAGAATCAAAGTTCATCAAATGCGCCAAGGTAGCTGCATCACCAGCGGGATCATTAATGTGTATAATTTCAATACCCTCGCTTGCATAAAGTGCCCGCATCGTTAAACGGCCCATTCGACCAAAGCCGTTAATACCTACTTTAATTGTCATGTTTTTTCCTTATTGATTGTTGCAGAAGTTTGCGACACGCTCAGGGCGCTCACCCATGCTATTGAGTTGTTCAGTTGCGGTTCGCAAAAATGCGCGGTTATGGTGATATGTTTGCGTAATGATATCTTTTACCCAATGAGGTAATTGTTCATTAATGCGATAGTAAACCCATTGCTTATGCTTTCGGTCTGTTAAAATACCGACTTTGCGCAGTTGTGCGAGATGTCTTGATATTTTAGGTTGGCTTAACTTAAGGGCAGCCATAAATTCGCATACACACAGCTCACTTTCTTGCTCTACAAGCAATAAACACTGCAAACGCGTGTTATCAGCTAGTGCTTTATAAAAAGTCAATAAATCCATTGTGATCTCTTTTAATGAATATACGGTAAATCATATATTCATAATTTCGTATATTCAATATTTAATTACTGAAATCGAATGCTGATTGCCAATATTCATACAGTTGTCATACTAACTAACACATCAACAGCACAGGAACATAACATGAATAATAAAACGGCCAGTTATGAAGTGAATTTTGATGGCCTCGTTGGCCCAACTCATAATTACGCTGGACTATCATATGGTAATGTAGCATCTGTCAATAATGCTGATGCTATATCAAACCCAAAACAAGCAGCATTGCAAGGCTTAGCAAAAATGAAAGCCATGCATGAAATGGGGTTAAAACAAGGGATTTTTGCCCCTCATGCCCGCCCAGACATTAATGCACTTAGGCGTTTAGGGTTTACTGGTAATGACACGCAAGTAATTAATAAAGTAGCAAAGGAATCTGTGGTGCTATTAAGAGCGGTTTATTCAGCTTCAGCGATGTGGACGGCCAATGCTGCAACCGTTTCCCCTTCTTTGGATACGAAAGATTCGAAGGTGCACTTTACAAGTGCAAACCTTAATAATAAGTTTCATCGCTCGTTAGAACCACACACTACAACGAGTTTACTCAAAGCGATGTTTAAAAATGATGATTACTTTGTACATCATACACACTTACCTGAACAGCCATTCTTTGGTGACGAAGGCGCAGCAAATCATACTAGATTGTGTGATGATCATGCGTCAAAAGGACTAGAGCTGTTTGTTTATGGAACAAGTAGCTTAGACAGTCGTATTGTGAGCCCGAGTAAGTTCCCAGCCCGGCAATCGCTTGAGGCGAGCCAAGCTATTGCTAGATTACATGATCTCAATGAAGGTCAAGCGTTATTCTTACAACAAAATCCTGATGTTATCGACCAAGGTGTTTTTCACAATGACGTGATAGCAGTTGGCAATGAAAATGTATTGTTGTGTCATGAGCAGGCATTTTTAAATCAAACAAATGCATTAGAGGTAGTTAAGCACGCTTACGTAGGTGAAAAAGAGATGCATATTATTCAAGTACCAACAGATATGGTAAGTGTTGATGATGCAGTTCGAAGTTACTTATTCAATAGCCAACTAGTGACACTGCCTGATGCTTCAATGATGCTGGTGGCACCGCAAGAGTGTAAAAATAACGCGAGAGTGAATAAGTATATTGATTATATGCTCAGTGCCAATAACCCTGTTAAAGAAGTAAAATATTTTGATTTGAAGCAAAGCATGCAAAATGGTGGAGGTCCAGCATGTTTGCGCCTTCGCGTAGCACTGAATGACAATGAGTTAAATGCTATTAACCCTGACGTGATGATGAATGCAGATAAATTCGATACTTTAACAAATTGGGTTAATAAGCATTATAGAGATAAGTTGACAGATAAAGACTTAGCCGACCCACAGTTAATGAATGAAAGTTACACTGCCCTTGATGAATTAACCAAGTTATTATCTCTTGGTAGTGTTTATCAATTTCAGCGCTAGTTTCTATATATGAAAAAGCCCAGCGATGCCGGGCTTTAATTTCAGGGAAAATAATAACTACTACTTTGCAAGGACAAAGCAATTCACTTCAAATACTTGAACATAAGTACATGCAGTGAGTGATAAAGGTATATTATATACTGTATACAATCAACGGTAGCGCAATGATTTTTGCAAATTTATCAATTTTTATACTTATAAGATATTCAGTTAAGTTATTTATTCATAAACTTTGTAGCTTGCTGATCATTTACTCAACATTCTACCTTTAAATACAGCAAGATAATGTATCCCAATAGTACGTAAGTAATCATAAGTAACCTCTTCAACAACTCTCATTCGTAATCCAATCCAACCCTTTAGTTGCTTGCCTGAAAATAATGCCATAAAGCTTGGTCTAGCTAAAAATGTTTCTATTACTGACTTTTCCCCAATAAAAGTACTTGCAATATTTTGCAATGGATATATTGTATACAATATATCTGCGTGGAAATATTGTAAGCCCAATTGCTCAATCCGACTGCGTTAGACGTTTTAACAACATAACAAAAACAATGACACTAAGGGGTATCACAATGCGTCATCACAGGAATTTAAACACCACATTAACTAAAAGCATAATTGCTATTGCCGTTGCTGCATCAAGCAATATCGCCTTTGCTGAGGATGAAAGTGGAGCAAATAAACCAGAACGAATAGAAGTAACTGGTTCACGTATTAAACGCTTAAACTTTGAAGCGCCCTCGCCCACGGTGGTGATCTCGGCTGAAGATATTAAAATTACGGGTGCTCAAAACGTTAATGATATTCTAACTGGCCTACCACAATTTGCTGACGGTTTTGACTCAGCTGAAGGCAATTATAGTTTTGGTAACGCAGGCCTAAATGTCATTAATTTACGTAATTTAGGTGAAGCAAGAACACTTGTACTGGTAAATGGTAAGCGCACTCCCTCAGTTACTTCAGATAGCCAAGCCATGTATACAGATATAGGTACAATTCCTTCGTCTTTAGTTGAGCGCGTAGAAATTATGACCGGTGGGGCGTCCGCGATTTATGGTTCGGATGCAATTGCAGGCGTTGTTAACTTTATCCTCAAAAAAGACTTTGAAGGGACTAAAGTAAATGTACATCTAGGCGGTACTAAAGAAGGTGGTCACAGTACGCGTAGTCTATCGGTAACCCATGGTTTTAATTTTAATGAAGATGATGGCAATTTAACAGTTGCATTTGATTACTTATCAGAAAATGCATTGAAGCAGTCCCACAGAGCAAAGTCTTATAATTATCAACGCTCTGTAACCAACCCAAACAAAAGTGAAGGTCAACCTGATAAAATTTGGAAAACAGGCCTATCACCTATTCCTTGGGGTGTACCTCAAACAATTTTTTCAGTTTACAACGCAGAAGATGGGGGTTATGACTGGTATGATTTTGATGAATCTAGCCAAGATATTGCGCTAAAAGCACGCTTTAGAGACATGTACGATGGTTGGCTGGTAGAAGAAGAGAATGGATATGATGGCACTGAATGGGGGCATATTGAAGACCCTTTTGAACGTATTAACTTGTTTGGTTCATTAAACTATCAATTTGAGGATTTTGATTTATCATATGACATCACTTTGGCGCGCACTAAATCAAATAATATTATCGACCCACCATTTAAACGAGCTTGGATGCAAGTATCTGAAGTTAAAGAGCTGTTTGATACACCAGCTTCTATAACTGATAATTTCGATGATGAGGATTGGATTGGATTCCATCATACATTTTATGAACATGGCGGTCGAAAAAGTAATACTCAGCGAGATTTTATTTCATCAAACTTAACCTTATCGGGCGTATACAATGATGATTGGTTTTGGGATGTTAATTTTACAACTGGCCGTTCATCATTTAAGTTAAATAGTGTAAGCCAACTGCGCCATGACAGACTCACCAGTAAATTACAAGTTGTTGGTGAATGTGAAGCACAAGGCAATTGCCCTACTTTCTCTCCTTTTGAACGCCAGTCTGATGCTTTGTTAGATTATGTAGTAGATGGTTTTGAAGCCATTACAGATACCGTTAATCATGCGCTTACTGTCAACCTTGCAGGAGATGTTTATGAGCTTGATGCGGGTATGATACAAGTAAGTACCGGTGTTGACATCCGTTATGAAGGTATTGACTTTGACCCATCAGAATTATGGTCATCTGGTAAGCTAAGCTCAGAAAAAAGTCCACTAGATGCAAGCCGCAATATCAAAGAAGTATATTTTGAGGTACTTGTACCAGTATTGAGTGATTTACCTTTTGCACAGCAAGTAGATATCGAAGCTGCATACCGTATTGCTGACTATTCAAGTAACGACAGTCGCTTTGAAAGCTCAAAATTAGCTCTAAATTGGGCCTTAAATGATGATGTTCGTATGCGCTCAATCTTTTCTCAGGCCGTGCGTGCTCCACAACTAGAAGAACTATACGCTGCACAAAGCATAGGCTTTAGTGACGTTAGTGACCCTTGTGATGACTCAAATATTAATGGTGGTCCCTCTGATGGACGTCGTATAGGCAACTGTGCGTTACTGGGCATCTCTAAAGGGTGGACATCAAATATAAAAACACAGCGTGCTGAAGTTAGAAACTCTGGGAATGCTGATTTAAAAGAAGAAAAAGCAGACACATTAACTGTAGGTTTAGTTTATACACCAACTGATAATTTTCTTGAAGGGCTAACAACGTCAATAGATTATTATGATATTGAAATTGAAGATATGATTTCAGGTTTTAATGGCTCAAGTGTTATGTCTAACTGTGTTGACCTTAAAGCAAATAGTGTCGATAACATGTTTTGTGATTTGATTAAACGACAAGCAAATGGTGATGTTGAATATGTTAAACCTTTAAGCTTAAACTACGACTCTGCACGTGCCAGAGGTGTAGACATGGAGCTTTACTACACATGGGATGCATTATCATTTGACTTAAAAGCCAGTCGTATTTTTGAACGCTCAACCTCAACGGTTAATATCCTTGACGATACAGTTGAGACTAATAATGAATCTGGCCAACTGGGTGACCCTAAATGGATGTCAAGCTTGGTTACTAAATACAAATTGGAAGACTTAACATTAAGCTGGACTTTTAAGTTTAGACAAGGTGGCCGCTGGAATGATGACTCAAAACCGGATTATAGAGATTCGGATACACCGTCACACTCACGAGTGCATAATCTGCGCGCAGATTATCAAGTTTCTGATACAGCTACCGTTTATCTGGGTCTAAATAACATCACCGACAATAATGGTGGTGATCACTGGACGACATCACGAGGCCAAATTAACGGTTGGACTATCTTAGGGCGCACAGGTTACATTGGTGTTGACTTAAGCTTCTAAAAAATAATTTTTGTATAAAAAGCAATCCATGATTGGGTTGCTTTTTTATGTAAAAAACATAAATTCCAATCAAAGCACCTTCTTCACGATACACATCACTAATACAAAATGACTAAAGTAATTATTTCGGCAAGAACAATTACTTATTTTTCACATTACCATCTAAAAAAAACACAAAACTGTAGCAATCAATTCATCAATATGTATACTGAATGAACAGTAAGATATATTGTATACATTATATCTTGCTGTTCATTTGACTTTTCTTAAATTGAAATGTCGCTAACAACACCCGCTCAAATCGATTATTTGAGCATAAAAATTCTAAGGTATCGCAGTGAAACACTATAAATTAAAAAAAATTGCCGCAGTTCTGGCAGTCACTGCTTCATTTTCTTCCATAGCACAAGAAGTGACTTTGTTTAATCACGCCATTGCATTTGAAAATGAAAGCTCTAAAAAACGACATAATAAAAACATATCAAACAAAGAAACAAACCAAGTTGCACATAATGCATTAGTGCAGTCGGTTGAGTTAAATACTATTGCTGTCAGTACACTTAAAGTAGGCGATTTAATTAGTTTGATGATAGATGGAAAATATATTCAAATTGAACTTACACGCGTTACTCGTCCACAAGCTAACAAAACATTAATTGATGGTAAGTCGTATGACAACGCTGCCAAGCTTTCTATGATTAACATCAATGGCCGTTATAGCGCAAAAATTACAATAAATGATGTTGGTTATTTGCTTACGCCGTCACAAACTGATTCAAGTATTTATAAGTTAAGTAAATTCAAAGATGACAAGCTGCCAGTTGATGACTCCAATCACCCACAAACAAATACTCAGCACAACGTATTGACTGTAGAAGGCCTGAGCAATGCTCTGTCGAAGACATTATCAAGTGCAACTAACACACCTCAAGTGACTGTCATTGTCGCGTATACTGAAAAGCTAGCACAAGAAATTGGCGATGTTGATGCGTACCTAGCGCTGATGGAAAAAGACACGAATGACAGCTATGCAGCAAGTGGCATAAATGCATCAGTTAGCATCATTCATTCATACCAAACGGGTTATAAATCAACCGGTGACATGGCAGAAGATAATTCAACCCTGTTAAATGAAAACTCAAGTGATTGGTTAAAGAACCCAAATCCTTTGGCACCTAACGGCTATGGTCAAGAGCTAAAAAGCTTAAGAGATGAGCATCAAGCGGATGTTATGGTGTTTCTAGCTGATAAAGATAAATCATCTCCTTGGGCTGGTTGGGCGGGCGAAATTGGTACCGATGAAAAAAGTGCGTTATTTACGTTAAGTAGTTGGGGAACGTTTAAGAATACCTTTGCGCATGAACTGGGGCATTTATATGGCGCAAGGCATGATAACGACTCGACGACTACTCCATTCGCTTACGGCCATGGCTATTGCAATGATGCAAAAACGTGGCGAACTATGATGGCTATCTCAGATTGTGGAGAGCGCTTAAATGCATGGTCTAATCCAGACCAAATCTATAAAGATGAAGCTGGCGGTACCGTTGCAACTAATAACAATGCACGCGTTCATAATGAACGAGCAGCAACCATGGCAGCATTACGTACTTCTGCACATATCGCGCCTACAGCGACAATTACACAAGCTAATACCACCACAAATAACTTAACCGTAACATTTGCCGGTCAAGCAACTGATCAAGATGGTATGATTGCTTCAACATTATGGGATTTCGGAGATGGTGTTTACAGCAATGAACCATACGCTGAAGGTGATAATGTCTCCCACACATATCAATTTCCGGGCACATACACGGTTCGATATACCGCCACAGATAATCATGGGTTGATTAATTCCGTCAGTACTGAAATAACAGTCACTGCGCTTCCTGGTACTGGTTATTGTGCGGCTAAAGCAACTAATGCATTATTTCAGCATACACAGAGTGTTAAGGTTAATAGTCTAAAGCACGACACTTGGCGTAGGCAATATACAGATCAAACCACAAAAGAAGCGTTCACAGCTTATGCTGGCTCTGCGACGGGTATTGAGTTACAACAAGGCACACGTGGCAATAAATTTGGTCCTTATGCAGCCTACTGGGCAGTTTATATAGACTTAAACCAAGATAATGTATTTAGCAATGATGAATTACTTCACTATGCATTACCAAGAACGATACAATCACATGAGCCGGTGCTTGGCAATATTACCATTCCTGAAACCGCCCTTGCAGGTACAACAAGAATGCGCGTACTTCAATCATATCAACTTCGTGACGGCGAAGCACAATTAGCAGCGTGCGGAGATTTTACATGGGGTGAGGTGGAAGACTATAAAATAAATATTGTTAAAGAAGCAAATCCTGCAGAATTCTCAGCCAACACCACGGTTAATGACTTAACGGTGGGCTTTTCAGGTATTACAAACTCAGATGTTGCCTCTGTTGAGTGGGATTTTGGCGATGGTACATACAGTCGTTCGAGTACAAGTACTGAATTTAGCCCAAATCACACCTACTTGTTCTCAGGTAGCTACACTGTCACACTTACCATTACGTTGAAAAATGGTCAAACAGTGACACATTCAAAAGTAATTGAAGTAACCGCGCCTGCTGGACAAGACTACTGCAAAGCTTATGGTAACCAACCCAAGTATCAATTTAATGCTAACGTTACCCTAAATGGCACGGGTGTAACATCCGGTTCTACGCCCTACTCTGATCACACAAGTACAGTTATGGGCGCAGTAAGAGGCGAAAATATTATCTCAGTACGCCAAGGTGCAACAGGCTCTGAGTCTTCATATGATGCAGAATGGCGAATTTACATTGATAGCAACCAAAATGGAACTTTCGAAGAGACAGAGAATGTGTGGTACTGGACAGGTGCAAATACCAGCCGTGCAATTGAGCGCTCTTTCACGCTATCAGATACTGCTTTGGAAGGGAAAACGCGTATGCGTGTTCTACAAAGCTATGAGAAATTGTCTTCGCCATGCGGACGTATTAGATGGGGTGAGGTCGAAGATTTTACGGTCGATATTAAAGCGCATAATCCTGCTGAGTTTAATGCTAACGTCACGGCAAATAACTTAACTGTAAGTTTTGACGACAATACCGATACCAGCGCTGTTGCGTCAATTGCATATGACTTTGGTGATGGTGCAGTCAATGGAGATCATACCGGCACTCAATCAGACCCGACTCATACTTATGCATATACTGGAACTTACACTGCTCGATTAACCGCGACACTACAAGATGGTGTAAGTTATGTTAAGCAACAGGATGTCACTGTAAGTGGTGATGCATACTGTGCAGCTTATGGCAAATCAACAACACAATGGACCAGTAATGTAAGGCTTGATGCAATCAATAATGCGTCTGATAAAAGTCAATTTACACATTTCTTTGATAGCGGATTTACACTAGAAGCCGGTAAAACAACAGAGATTGGTTTAACACACAACTCTGGTGGTCCTTACTTGGCCAATTGGGCGGTTTATGTAGATTTAAACAACAATAATAGCTTTGATGATGCGACAGAACTGTTACTGCAAACAAGTGCAACAACACTTGATGAAGTTATTGGTTCAATTACTATCCCGCAAGGCACATCTCCAACTACAACTGTAATGCGAGTTATGCAATCATATGAGCTTACTGATGCCAAGGTACCCTCGTGTGGAAGCTTTGGTTGGGGTGAAGTAGAAGATTATACAATATCAATTACCGATGGTACGACAGTGCCCAGTAACAAACTACAAAATGGTGTTACTAAATCAAATATTGATGTAGTCAAAGGCGAAACTAAAACATTTACATTTGATGTACCACAAGATGCAACAAATATAAATGTACACATGGGTGCTGGTACTGGTGACCCTGACCTTTATGTCAAATTTGACGATGCAGATACCACAAGTAACTGGGATTGCCGACCATATAAAGGCGGTAATGTAAGCGAGACGTGTGACAGCAGCAGCCTAGCTAATACTGGAGGTACTTATTATGTCTCAGTTAAAGGCTGGACCGACTCGGATAATGTAACATTAACTGCAAGTTACACTGACCCAATCATAACACCACCGGCAACAAATATATGTGAAACTAAAGCACCTCAAACGAGAGGGAACTTAACTAATGCTCAAGCAATTTGTCTAGGTAGTAATACTGTATATGTAGCAATTTCAGTTCCATCTGGGCAGTCAAAACTCACCATCAACACAACAGGTGGTAATAGTGACGCAAGCATTTATCAAAATAGTCAAGGTTGGCCTAGTGCCAGTAATTTTGAAAATTCAGCAACAACAGCTAATAGCAGTGAAGAACTAATTACAATAAATAGTCCAAACTCTGGTTGGCATTATTTTATGGTAACTGGACAAGGAACTGGTACGCAGTTTAGGGCAACTTACGAGTAATTTTTATTTAAAAGTAGTGGAGAAGCTAAAACCTACCTTCCCCACTACTTTTTTAAATTCATATTAGCAGCTATTACAATCCTTATTTGGAAATCGTTAACATGTACATGACATTATTTGAGTTGTTACAATCTGCTTCAACCCGAGTGAAACCCACTTTTTCAAGTAGCTTAATAGAAGCAAAATGCTCTGCGCTAACCCCAGCATGCAAAACCTTAATTACTCCTGATTTTTGATAGTACTGAACAAGCGCTTCTAATGCTTCACTTCCATAGCCTTTATGCCAATACGGTTCACCCAGCAAGTAACCAATTTGGGCATTCTTATTGTCAGGATGAATAAAAATGAATCCAATTATGTCTAATGATTTTTTACACTCAATGGTGATCAGTAAGCTTGCATTTAATTGTTCAACAAGCCATTTTTCTTCGCTTCCAGTTTGAGATGCTGCCTGCCAGTTTTGAGGCAGAGTCTTGAGTACATTGTCAGTCAGTAACAAACCTACGTAGCTAATAATTTGCTTTGGCATGTTATTGAAGTACGTTTCAGCACTTCTAAATGTGAGCCTATTTGATTCAAATAAAGTTGGTATCATGTTAACTCCTACTCTTTAGCACTCGTTAATTTTTAAATTCCATTGTCATCTGATAGCCCTTAATCGCTGGACCTGAAATAGCCTTAAACCCTAAACTGCCAAGCATAACAAACAGTGCTGTTGCTAATGCATCAAAAAACCAAGCTAAAGGTTGTGCTACATTGCCAAGATAATTGACCATATTTTCAAGCGAACTTAAGGTGTATACCCCAGTTAACCAATGCAACAATAATGCTGCCCAAAACCCGAAGCAATATGGGCATTGCCATGCTTCATAGAGATATTGCAAAGGCCTTGGGGCCTGCTCAATTAACCAATTGAACCAACTCCCCCAGTCAGGCAATTTTTCCCAAATCAAAATATGTAAAGATAACGCGATGATAGCAAGTGATATGTCCATAAAAACCCTATGTGTTGGCCTGCGCCGAATCGGCTGATTTATCGTTGACAGCTATTATCATCAATATTTATGCTAGAAAATATAGCTGGCTATTCGCTATAATCTGCTAATTGTTTGATCTTAAGTTTCTGGAAATGTTAAAACACGCTCTCAGTGTAGGCCATGAGCTAATCACTCAAATAGATCATGACGATCACGGCTCGCAAACACATTACGTTATTACATTCATTTTAAACGGTACATTGCATCTTGATCATGGCGAGTCGGTCAAAGTTGGTGCTAATATGCTCACGTTATTGCCAGCGGGCATGCCACACAAGTTAACTAATGTACAAAATTTAGATGTCTGGTGGTTAAGTTTTTGTCCAAATTGCTTCGGGCTTAGTGACGAAGATCAACTGATGAAGCCTTTTAAAAACATACGCCTAGGTGCTCTTCCCGTGGTCGAATTGAATGAAAACCGCAGGCAATGGATCAGCCAGCTTTTTTTACAGCTACAAGATTATATTGATGTACAACACTCGAATGATTTAGACGTGTTTAGAAGCTTTCTTAATTTGATTTTGAATGAAGCACTAAACGCGAGTGCAACAAAGATAAACAGCACTTTTAAATCGAGCAAGGTAGTTAATGCATTGAATCATATTCAACTGAACTATACACAGCCTATTTCTCTAAAGGATGTTGCACTTGCCGTTCACACTAGCCCTGCCTATCTTGCCACATTAGTTAAACAGCAAACTGGTTATTCAATAGGGGATTGGATCACAAAGTACCGCTTAACTCAAGCATGCACCATTTTATTGCACACTAAAATGTCAATAGGTGAAATTGTAGAAGAGCTAGGTTGGAGTGATACAACACATTTTATTCGTCAGTTTAAAAAAGCCTATGCCATTACGCCAGCAGCATGGCGAAAACAGCATCAAATATAGATTTTGGTTACTTTATAGCCTTGATTTTAAAATAAAAGCAGAGAAAACCATACACAAAGCCTAGTTAAAAAGTACCTTGTTTATACGTTATTTATAGTTAATTGCACTTTGAAAGCAACACCGCCAAGCGCACTTTGTTCAGCAACAATTTCGCCACCATGGGCGAGTACAATTTGGCGACATATCGCTAACCCTAAACCTGAGCCACCTAAGTCTCTATTTCTTGATGATTCAACACGGTACAAGCGTTCAAATATTTTACTTAGCTCAATATCATTTAAACCAGGTTCAGAGTCTGCAACAATCAGTTGTACTTTTTTTGTGCTGCCATGGTCAATTACATCAATTGAGATATGCGTTTCACCATTTTCATAAGTGTAAGCAAGGCTATTATTTAATAAGTTGATAATTATCTGTTTAAAGCGCTCTGGATCTACAGTGCACATTAAATTACTTGGTAACTTACTTACAGTTAACGATTGGGGTTTTTCCTGAAATTGCGGTTCAAAATCACTGACTATATCTTGAATTAACGCCCCTAAATTACACCGTTCTTTATTTAACTGCATAACATTGTTATCAAACTGTGCCGAACGATATATATCACCAATTAGGTTATCTAGTTGCGATATTTTTCCATGTACTCTTGCATATGCCTTATTTACATCTGGCTCTATATTATGTTCCAGTAGTTCAACAGATAACTTTAATGCTGCAAGTGGTGTCCTCAATTCATGAGATACATCCGCCAATAATTGATTTTTCTCTTCTAAGTTTGTTGCCAACATGCTTGCAGTTAAATCAGTCATTTTTTGCTTAGTAACCTGCTTACAGTAAATCATCAAAACAGCACCCGCTAGCAACAACATTATTAACATTACAATGCCTCTTTGCAGCTTAAGATTATTAAGTTGTGCTTGTTGTAAATCTTTTTCTTTTAGCAATAAATTTAGTTCTTGCTCTTGTCGAATAACTTCAACATTTTGCCTTAAACGCGCTGTTTGCTGCTTTTGCAAATCGACATTACGCTTTTTTTGTACATCAACAAACTGTTTTAGCGACTGGTACGCATCTACAGCATTGCCTTCCTCTTCATATAGCTTTGCACTAACTTGATACAACTTTTGTTGGTACTGTAAACCTGTATTTGGCATAGAAAGCAATAATTCAATATGCTCACGAGCCAGTTTTAGATTGCCTTGCTTTATTGATATATCTAACAACGTCATGCGTATTGTTTGCTCTGTGCGTTTAGCATCGGCTTGCAAAGCAAGCTCTAAGGCCTCCATCGCTATTGTTTGAGCTTCATCAAACCTGCCCTGAGCAATATAAACTTGTGCCATATTACTTAGTTGCCAACCAGTATCACCTGGTGCCTTCATACTTTTAGTAATCTCTATTCCCTGCTTAATATGTTCTTTAGCCAGTTGTATTTTACCCATAGCCAAATAAACTTGTCCTAGTTTGCCATGGCTATTTGCAATGTGGTAAGGATTACCTAAAGATTGGTCAACTTTTAATGCTTGTTTAAAATGTTGAAGTGCTTGCTTAAACTGCTGCATATCACGGTAAATTTCACCTATGTTATAGAGTGAATCTGATATCCCTTGTTGATTATTATTTTGTCTGCGTATGTTTAGAGATAGTTCATGATGTTTAAGTGATAACTCAAAGTTACCGCTATAGTCGTAGATCACACCAATCTGATTGTGCGCGCGAGCAAGTTTGGGTAAGTTGCTTTTGCTTAGCTCTGCGGCTAGTTTTGCATATTTCAGTGCATTACCATAATCAGCTTGTGAGCGATAACTGGTACCCAGTAAAGCATAAAGGTCGGCTTTTAGTATTGGGTGTGGTGTCTTGACATTTTTAAGTAATTTTAGCCCTTCCAAAGATTTAGCTTGTACATTCTTAACTTCGCTACGTCGCTCTGACAGCATAGCCAATAACAACAGTGCCCTTACTCTATAAATCGGGTATGTCTGAGCATTGTGTTGTTCATAGAGTTGAGTGGCTATCACTAAAGCACTATCAAAGTACCCAAGGTTAACCTGTGCGTGAGCAATTATTTCATTAAGTGAAAACCAAGCTTCATGGTTTGTTTCAAATGTGTACTGGTTTGTATCTAGTATCTGTTGGGCTTGTTCTAACGCTATATTAGGATCAGAATTTAGCTTTTGATTGAGCGATTCATCTATAATTTGCCAATCATTTTGAGCACTTACGGGGTTACCCCAAAATATTAAAAAGACGATTAAAAAGCTAAACAAACGGGTTGGTTTTAGCACTTATAACAACCAAAATTCATTACTACATGTACGCTAAGTTTAAAGCATTTTTAGTAATAATAAACCTTTGTAGATATTACACTCTATTACACATTAAATAATTAACTTGATATGCATTTACACAATAGCAAGTCATCGTAGCAAGGTTACAAAGCCTGATATCAAAAGCTTTCCACAACAAAGGTTAACTAAGTCCGGCTGTTAATTTTTAACACCAGCACCAGCTTTAAAATCAAAGCTCACGATTGTAAATGACCGGCATTTGTCCTTCCCATTTTCGCCAAAGCCTTTCATCAAGCGTTAACTCACACATAAATTTGGCTACATTAATGCGGCTAGTTTGAGCTGCATCAAAAATAGCATTTCTCGTTGGTGAAGCTGTGATATCGTATTGAGAAACGGCTTGTTCATCTATCAGAGCATCAGGGCGTACTGATACCCACTCAATGTATGGATGATTTTGGCCGATGTTAACGCGCAAATGATCAGCAGCTAACTCATTATCAACTTGGGGAGGAAGTGTACATCGTAATAAACCTATAACGAGATTTTGAGATAGCGGAGGAGCTTCATCAATATCTCTATTTCTAACTCCCGTTGTATTCATTAGAATAACTTTTGTTTTCGCTTTTTTTTCTAGCTTAGAGATAGCCGATGTAACCTTCATCAAAGCATTAACCACCAGTTTTCTAGGTTTACCATAAATACCTTGGATGCTTAAGTTATGGCCAAGACAGCAAATTACGGTATTACATTGTGATATAAGCTTTGCTAATACCTCAATATCTAATGTATCTATTTGTGCTCTTACTTCGTCATAATTATCATTGTGTTCATAAATTGGCGCTAATGTGCTCGACTCTCTCACAATCGTAACAACCTTGAGATCATGTTTGAGCAAACAAGTAACAACGTGCTTCCCTGTTGCCCCACTTGCACCTAATACTAATACTTTATTTGTCATCTATAATTCCTTGGTTGAGTTAGTAGGCAACAGTTCTATAAACTTCACTGCGATAGTGTGTTTTACCTGAATATATGACTTGGCCATTTTTTACATCAAAACCGAGGTATACATTAATTGGTTGCTTACTTAGAAATTGCAGTGTATCGCCAATTTTATAGGTTGAGAGCGTATCTCCATAGCGGCTGACAACATAAAGAATGCGGTCTTCGATTAATAGCCTTGAAAACTCTGGTAGATCTCCAATAGCACTAAGTTGCTGTGCAGTCGTAGGCGAGAATATTTGCTCTGGGGATGCACGATAAAGCTTTCCCTCACTACCAACAAAGTAATATGTTGCTGGGTCTAAGGGGTCAGTTAATATTTGGGTAAAGTCATCTTGTAATTGGGCAATTTTTTGCATTTGTGTGTTGAATATAAAAACATGCTTTACCTTATGTTGCTTGACTGTAACTGAGAATAACGTGTTACTTAGCCAATGCTCTGCATAAGCGTAACCATCAATAAATGTATTATTTATTGATACTTCATCTTTTGTTGATACAAGCCATAAGCGATGTTTGTCTCGTAACAGTAAAAAAGTATCGTCGTTTGACAATGCCATAGAGTCTACTCTCACGTTCTTAGCGAGTTCAGTAACCAGTCGGGCATGTTTATTAGGCGCTTGATAATAAATTTGTGAACTACCAGAGCGGTTAGACAAAAAATAATGCCCCTCTTTGGTATTTGCAAAAACCGGCTCTCTATCAATGACACTGCTATTATCTAGCGAATAATTTGCTGATAGCCATTTTATATCTGTGTTTATGTCACTACTTGTAAAAACATAATCAATCAAATTAGGATGGCGTACAATATTACAACACAGTCGCTCATTAACGTTGGCCAATAATTGCGTATTATTACTTTGTAGGTCTAAGTGCATTAAACGGCTATTTGGTGCCTGTGTAATAAAGACAACTCCCTGAGCATTATGATCCCACACAATATGCTCAACGAGAGTTTCAAATTCGGTGAGCTTTTTAACCTCATTTAAAGTTGGATCATAACTAAACGCGCCACTTTTACCATCAAGTGAATGTGCCGTAAACAGAACTCTATTATCTAGCTGGCTTAGGTCCATAGCGACAATTCGCCAATTCTCGCCTAAATCAACGGATAAAAGTGCCAGTGGCTGCCCGAGCTGCGCATGGTATAATTGGTTAAGGTGCTCTTGCTTTTTTGGATGTGCGAGCACATACAAAGTTTCGTTTCGCTCATTAAATTTTGAGCTGTGTACTGCTAAATTACCGCATAATGTGAATTGCTCGACATGCTTACCAATTTGGCTGCTTTTTATATTAAAGTTTGTAATAAACCAGCCACACTCTTGCTCATACCCTTTATACAATAATTTACCATTATAATGACTTATCAAGTCATCTATAAAACGGCCACTTTGATTTATTTGCTGGGGCAATGCTGTATTACTATCGCTAAGCCAAACAGTCTTATTTCTGTGAGTATCATTGATAAACAAAAAATTATTCTCATTTTCAATAAAAACGGGGGTATGTTTCAAACCATGAAAGCGAGTTAGTGTGTTTGTATCACCAAAACTAGGGTCACTAGAGCTCGATTGAATGAGCCAGAAGATAAAAGTGCAAATTATTAATACGGTCGTACCTACAACCCAAACACTTGAAAACTGAGGAGAATTAACTGTTTGTTGTGACTGGTTGTTAGGCTTAGCCCTTTCTACCTCAATAGGAGTGACATCACAAACAAAGCGATAACCTAACTTTGGAACTGTTTGCACATATTTAGGTTCTTTTGCATCATCACGCAGTGCTTTGCGCAAATTAGCAATAAGCTTATTTATCGCATTATCAGTAACAATAACCCCTTGCCAAATGTGAGTTTGTAGTTCATCTCTATTTATAATTCTCTGTGGGTTTTGTAAAAAGTAGGTCAGTAAGGCTATTTGCCTAGGATCAAGGCTTACTTGTGCATGGGCGTGAGTAAGGCGTGATAAAGCAATATCAAATTGAAAATCACCAAATTGTAATACAGGCATTGTTTTATTCTTTTTTGGCTTGCGCTGTAACATACTAATCAGCCTACAAATTTATGCAATTGTAAATATGTATAAAAATGTGAATAGTACTGGCAGAAAAACGCTATTCATATCCCTTTGCACTAGGCCGTTCTTATCTTTGCTGTTTGTTTTGCAGCAGCGAGTTGACAATTCGGACAAAGCAGAGGCTGTGTAGCACTGTAAACCCTTAGATGCAAAATGATATTAGCATGATACAAAATCTGTTGAATGAGAGCACTTATTGCACAGTTATTTATTGCACCTTGAGCTTCAAGTACCAGTATTGTGATTTCACTGATATTCTTATCATGACTTTAAATATCGGCTTTTAGTCTGCCATAAACAATTAAGCTATAATCAAAGCAAGTACTGCTGTGTTAAGCCCATTTATAAATTAGAGAATTATGAAGTATCTTTATTTACTATTTTGCTTGCTATCTTTACCCCTTTACGGGCAAAGCTACCACTTTGCATCAATAAATTTCTTAATTGAACAAGAAGTAGGTCGTATTGTTATTACTGAAGTTTATAAACGCTTAGGTATCAATATAACTATCACACCATTACCTGGAAAGCGTGCTCAGCACGAGACGGCAGTAGGGTTAAATGATGGCGAAATAATGCGTATATATAGTTATGGTGAAGAAACACCTTCAACTATACGGGTCCCTACCTCATATTATTATCTTGAAACGATGGTATTTAGCAAAAAAGGCAGTGGAGTGAATATAAAAACCCCTGCAGATTTAGCACGTTATCAAGTTGTTAAGGTAAGAGGTGTTAAGCATACGGACAATATTACAAAAGGCTTAAAAGATATAACTGACACTGACAATACCAGTCAAATGTTTAAGCTAATTCAAGCTGGGCTTGCTGATATCGCACTCACAAATAAAATGGATGGGCTTGTGGTACTTAAAAAGCTTGGCATAACAGACATAACCCCACAAACACAGCACTTAGATAAATTGCCCTTGTATCATTACATTCGTAAAGAGCATATTAACCTGATAAAAAGAGTAGATAATAAGCTTAAAGAAATGAAAAAAAGCGGTGAGTTAGCAAAATTAATCACGATCGCTGAACATGAAGTGTTTAAAAGAAAGGCACTGTATAAAATGCAAAATTAACCATAACACATAATTGAACCCGTCTAAATTAGTGCTTTCAAGTTGCTGCCTTCTCAACTATTTTCTTAAAAAGGATACACTGATGTTATTTAAAAAGTTAGTTGCTAAAGTAACTCAATATCTATGAGATATTGCTCTGCTTGTTCAATAATTTCTTTGCGTTGCAGTTCGCTTTTTCTGCGCCAATTTGCATAAACCATTGAGTTACGGGGATTTGTAGCAAAGGCTTCTTCATGCTTATTCATAAAACGCCAATATAAGGAGTTTAACGGGCATGCATTTTTGCCTGTAGCTTGCGTTACGTCATATTGACAACCACTACAGTAGTCACTCATTTTTTTCACATAATTGCCGCTTGCAGCATAAGCTTTTGAGCCAACTATCCCACCATCAGCAAATTGACTCATACCTCTGGTATTGGGCATTTCTACCCACTCTATTGCATCGATATAAACTCCTAAATACCAATCATCCACTACATCAGGGTCAATACCTGCAAGTAAACAAAAGTTGCCCGTGATCATCAGCCTTTGAATATGGTGTGCGTATGCATAATCTAGAGATTGCTGTATGGCATGTTTTAAACAGTTCATATGGGTTGAACCATTCCAAAACCAACTAGGTAAAGCATGCTCTGCTTTTAAGTGATTAAGCTGAGCATATTGCGGCATATTAGCCCAATAAATCCCTCTAACAAACTCTCGCCAACCTAAAATCTGTCTCACAAACCCCTCTATCTGAGGTAGCGAAATTTGCTGCTGGTGCTTATGGTAATATGCCACTACAGTACTAATAACAAACTCTGGGCTAAGCATTTTACTATTAAGTGCAAACGACAAACGACTGTGAAACAAACTCCATTGGCTAGATTGCAATGCATTATCGAGTTTGCATGTCATCGCATCTTGAAACTGCCCAAAACCTGCTAAACAATACTGACAGAAAAAATCTAACAGTGTTTTGGCTTGTATACGAGTTACTGGCCAATTTAAATTGTCATTAATTCGGCCAATCGTTTTAACATCATGGCGCTTTAAACGTGCGATTATGTTATTAACATCATGTTTGAATAGTAATGGTTCTGGCACTTTGGCAAAGTCTGCTGACTTGAGCTTATTCCTGTTTTGTTTATCATAGTTCCAGTCACCACCTAATGGCTTTTCACCATCCATCAAGATATTAAATTTTTTTCGCATCCTACGATAGAAGGCTTCCATTTTATGACTTTTACCCTGTTTGAAACTCTCTGTGAGCTGTGCCTCATCTAAGTAAAAATGTTCAGTTTCAAAGTAGTTAACCTCAATTGACAGAGAGTTCGTAAACGATGACAACTGCGACCTTAGCCTATATTCATCAGGTAGCTGATATTCAAAAATATTGATTTTATACTTTAAAATCAACGATTTTATTAATTCTGGTATCGTTTTTAAGGCGCGTGTATCGTCTAAAGATAAATACGCTACGTTGTGCCCGGCCTTTGTTAAAGCCTGAGCAAAGTGCTCCATTGCACTAAAAAAAGCGCATATTTTTTGAATGTGATGCGTTGTATACGAGGTTTCTTGATGTAACTCAGCAATTACATAAAGTACATCATCATGCTTGTGTTTATACCAACTGTGATGAGCGTTGAGCTGATCACCTAAAATAAGTCTGAGGCATCGATAGGTGTTGTTCATAGTTTATTCCTTAACGTGCGTCTGTCACTTGCGCATCGTTTTGAACAGTATTTAACGTTAGCCCAATCCTTTTGCCATTTTTTACGCCAGCTAAAAGGACGCAAGCAGACTTGGCAAGTCTTTTCAGGTAAATTTAATTTACTCATTTAACTGGCCAATCTGATGCATCAGTTAAATCATAGGTCTGTTCGCCTTCAAGGTTACCTTGCCATTTATTTATAAAGGCGTTTTTTTCATCATGCAGTTGAGTTTGTTTCTCAATATTAAAATGCCGTCCACCTCGAGGGTCTACACCTACCCCAGCTATGTACTGCCAATTCCCCCAATTTGATGCAACGTCATAATCTATTAACTGCTTTTGGAAGTAAGCCGCACCATATCGCCAATCAACGCTAAGTTCATTAACTAGGCAACTGGCTACAATTTGCCTGCCCCTGTTTGAAATATAGCCAGTTGCATTAAGCTGGTTCATACATGCATTAACTAAGGGATAATTTGTTCTACCATTACACCATTGTGCAAATCGTTGAGTATAGAAACTTGTAAGTGGTTTTTTGTTAGCCAAACCTTTAAACATAAAAAATGCTTTTGGGTTATCATTCAATAACCATTGAAAATACTCTCGCCACAATAGTTCAAAACCAACCCAGTAAGTTGATTCATTCTCTAAGTTTTGTTTTTCATAGCGCCGTAATGCATGCCACACTTGCCTTGGCGAGAGGTTTCCTATTGCAAGATAAGGACTAAACCCTGTGGATGAACATTTTCCTTCTAACTGGTTTCTAGTTTTTTTATAAGTCAACGGTGCGGATGAGCTAAAATAATAGCTTAAATGTTCACAGGCATGTTGTTCTCCGCCAACAAATTCATTTGTCCATTTATTTAAAGTATTAATGGCATGAGGCCTGAACATTGTTTGCTCTATGTCATCGAGCACTTTATTAAACTGATTCTTCGCCTGTAAAGGTAATAAAGCGCGTTTTGCTTCCCAAAGAGAACTCTCTTGTATTTGGTCTTCTTTAACGCTGTAATCGTTGCTTTCTACATGTTTTCTAAATGCTGAAAAAGATTGCATTGGTATTGAGTGCTCATCAATCTGATCCTTTGTAAACAACGTATTGGTGCAACAAGAATACACTTGTAAGCTTGGGCAAATTGCTTTAACTCTCTCTAACGAATGCCGCTCATAAAGACCAAACTGTTGTGCAGTGTAAAGCGCCGTGACATTGTGATCACGAACTAATTTTGAGATTTGATTTGCCGAGTTGCCAACCACAACTTGCAGGCTTTGACCTTTTGCAATTAGTTGATTATGCAGGTCTTCAATTGACTGCCGTAAAAAAAGCCATCGGTGCACGCCCATTGATGTTTGACTATAATTGAGTGGCCTAAACCAATCAGGGTCAATAACATAAATAAATGCCACTGAATTATTGGATGATAACAATGAAATAACCCCTTCGTTATCTGCTAGGCGTAAGTCGTGAGTAAACCAATAAAGTGCGCGAGACATTTGATCAAATCCTAAAAAACATTACCTCGTCACTACGTAACAGCCAAAAAATTAGTTCACCTTATAAGTCATTGACTATTTACTGCTTGAACTATATTACGAACGCTTACAAATAAATAATTTAAAAGTTTTATTATCAACAGCTTACTTAAATTTAAAATAATTAATCACTTTTTTGTCATTTGATTTCCTTACTTTTTCACGTCTTTTTACAGTGTTCCTGAGATGATTTTATGAAGTATTTTTATCAGGAAATAGTATGCATTACTTAACATGTTTTTACCTAGCTGCGATGTTGTTATGTTTAACCGCGCACGCAACCACTGACTTTAAAAGAGAGAATATTAGTTTATCAAAATTAAATACCCCACCTGTTATTGATGGTTATATAGAAAACAAAGAATGGCATGGTTCGAGGGTAATTGAGCAATTTGTTGAGTTCAGACCTAATTTTGGTACTAAGCCCATCTACCCGATTAAAGCCAAAATAGCATATGATGATGCATTTTTTTACGTTGCCGCTGAAATTACTCAACCTCAAAACACAATTACTGACAGAGTGCTTACCCAAGGTGACCGTATGTGGGATGAAGATTACTTTGGTATTACTTTAGACACTAATTTTGATAAGCGTGATGCCTACTTATTTCACGTTACGCCTTCAGGTGTTAAAGAAGATGGTCTAATCGATGGTACGCATTACATAGGTCAGTGGAACACTATTTGGTATGCCAAAACACAACGCACCCAAAATGGTTGGAGCGTTGAAATGGCTATACCGATGCAATCAATATCGTTTGACCCGAATAAGAATGACTGGGGACTACAGTTACGGCACAAATTATCAAAGCCATACAAGCAAGTTTATTGGAATATTAACGATCCACAAAATGCGGGCTGGACAGCCCCACAGGTTGCCAAAATCAGTAACTTAAAAGGCTTATCCCAAGGCGTCGGCATTGAACTAAAGACAGGGCTGAGCTTTAAAGATACTCAAACAGAGTCAAAATGGACTCCTTCGATTGATGCATTTTATAAATTTACGCCTAACTTAACCGGCGTGCTGACGGTAAATACTGACTTTTCTGGTACTGATGTAGACGAAGTAAATATAAATATGACCAGATTTAGTCAGTTTTTTGCCGAAAAACGTGATTTTTTCTTACAAGACAGCCAAGTATTTAGTTTTGGTGATTTTAACAACAATGATTATAACGGGATGCCATTTTATTCGCGTAAGATTGGTCAGGGCACTAAAAATGGTGTGTTAGACATTGATTGGGGTGGGAAATTAACAGGCCAGTTAGGGAATACAAGTTTTGGTATTTTAAGTGTAAACCAAGAAAAAGATGGCGAAATTAGCGAAACGACCCAACTGAGCGTTGCCCGTGTAAAACACCAATTAGGAGATAAACATCAAGTAGGCGCAATCATTACCAATGGTAGCGCTGATGGGCGCAAAAACACCAAGTTGTATGGTGTAGATTATAGATTTGAAAGCAATATTTTTAATGATCAACAAATAAGAACACACGCTTGGTATCAAGAAACACAGAAGCAGTATTCACAGCAAGATACCAAAGCATATGGCCTTCAACTTACTTTACCTAACGATAAAGTGTATATACGTACCAAGTACAGATATTTAGGTGAAGACTTTAACCCAGCACTAGGCTTTGTCAATCGTAATGGTATTAACTATTATGAACTCGTATCACACTATCGTGAACGACCTAAAACCAGCTCATTGAGTGAATATATTAATTACTATCAAATTAATTATTTTTACTACCAACGAAGTGATGTAAATAACAATTGGTTGAGCAAAAGATATGTAGTTCGCCCAATGCGTATAGAGATGAAAGATGCAACTGCTTTTCATTTTCAATATGAGGTTAGAAAAGAACGACTTAAACAGCACTATGCGTTAGGTAAAACAATAGGTTTTGATGCTGATAATTATCGTTTTGGGCAATGGATAGCCTATTTGGAGACACCAACGGATCAAACAGTATTTGGTAACCTTAGCATCACAACGGGTGAATTTTATAACAGCGATAGGAAGCAGGTATTGGCTGAAGTTAATTATAAGCCTAACAAACATGTACTGTTACAGCTGAGCAGACGTCACCATTACTATTCACAAAGCGAAATTAAAGAAAATATGTATAGCACACGCTTTAAGGCAAATGTTGCATTTAATAGCGAGTGGTCATGGAATACTTTGCTACAACATAATACTCGCGCGGACAATCTATCCATATTCAGTCGATTACGTTATCAAAGTGCGCCAGACGAACTTTATCAGTTGAGTATAAATAAAGGCTACAGTCTTGAAGATGGCTGGCATGAAAAAAGAACCGTGTTCGACGAAAAAACAATTAAGCTAAACTATATCAATCGTTGGTAACAATATACCGTATGCTTGAAACAAAAAAGGCGTTTTAAACGCCTTTTCCAAATATATACTAAGCTACTTTATTGCTACATTTAAAAACACAGCTGTCATCAACACTGGGCACACAAATCGAACATATTGTGCAAACCAGTAATGAAAGCCTTTACATTCTAAACGTAGCTGATTACCACGTTTCCACATCCAGCCTACTGTAATAAAGTAAAATAAACCCATTAACGGTAGTTGGTATTGCGTAAATACGCTTATGACTAAGCCAAATAACCATTCAAAATTCAGAATAATTAAACTTGCTACAACCATAATCACGCCTGTTACCCACCAAGTTGCACTTCGTCTATCGAGGCCATGATTTTCAACAAGAAAAGAGACAGGGATTTCAGTTGATGAAATGGTTGAGGTTAGTGACGCAATGGACATCAAAACAAAAAAGGTCATACCAACCCATAAACCAATTGCTCCCATACTTGAAAAAAGCTCAGGTAATACAGCAAAAATTAGGCGACCCTCACCTATCAATTTACCGTCTTGAAACACTTGTACACCATTATGTTGAGCAACAAATACTGCGGGTATAATTAATAAGCCTGCTAAAAATGCAACCCCCGTATCTAGAGCTGCAACGCTTAATGTTAACTTTGGTAGGTTTTCGTTTGGCTTCAAATATGAGCCGTAGATCATCATGCAACCCACACCTAACGATAATGAGAAAAATGCCTGACCCATTGCAGCAATAATTAAATCTGGGTCGGTAATTTTAGAAAAGTCTGGAATAAGGTAAGCACTAAAGCCTTTAGCAGCGCCTTCCAAGGTAGCAATATAGGCGATTAAAGCAATAAGTAATAATAACAAAACAGGCATTAGTCGCCGCGACCATGCCTCAATACCTGATTTAACGCCTTTGAGAATAATACTCGCAGTAAGCAGCAACATTAATGGCGTAAAAATAAAGTTTCTAAGTGTTGAGTCTCCTTTTAAAAATTGACTCAACTTTTCAAACCCAAATACATGTGCAAGTGGCTCAAGCGAGAATGCCAACATCCAACCTGCCACAATTGAATAAAAGCTTAACATGACTATGGCACCACACAGCCCCATATACCCTGCACCAGCACCTATTTTAGGTGCTTTTTCCTGCCATGCTTGACGAAGCGCTGTAACCGGGTTTGATTGTGCTTGGTGGCCAAGATAAAGTTCAGTATAAAGTGCAGGCAGTGCTAACAAAAATATAACAATAAAGTAAACAAGTAAAAACGCACCACCACCGTGATTCGCCGCTTGTGTGGGAAACCCCCAAATATTTCCTAATCCAACTGCAGCACCTGCCGCGGCGAGTACAAAGCCAATTCGGCTTTGAAAACCATCTCGTAATTGAGCCATATTTACGCAAATTTAGTTATTGTTTTGGTCGGCCGATTATACTTAAGTTGTTAAAAAATGCGAATGAAATAGGTCCACGCTCTGTTTCGTAGACTAATCAATTTACTTATTAGAATTCAACGATATCAATACAAATCAAGATTTGGCACTATTTAAAGTGCCCTTTTTCATTGATATACCTATTACGCAGATTCTAATAATTGAGCGTGGATTGATTGCACAACATGGTCGGAATGGGATTGCTCAACTAAAAAGCACAAGTTATGTTTGCTTGCGCCATGGCAAATTAAACGAATATTAAAATCACTCAATACCTGCATGAGATTCATCTGATGTTGTTTAAGCTGGATTTGTGAACCGATTAATGCAACCAAGGTTAAATTATTCTCAACGGTTACATGGCAAAATTTACTTAACTGTTCAAGACAGGCTTGATCTAACTCTGGGCGTGATGAGTTTTGTGCATTGTCTAAGGTAATAGCCACACTAATTTCTGACGTAGTGACCAAATCAACAGAGATGTTATATTCGCTTAGAATAGTAAATATGCGCGCTAAAAAACCACTGGCTAATAACATTTCGGGGCTTTTCAATGTTAGCAGTATTTGGTTTTTACGCTGTGTTACCGCACGAATACCCTGCAGGTTCGACTTTTCACGTTCAATCCAAGTACCACCCGCTTGAGGGTCTCGGCTTGAACCAACGAACACCGCAATCCCACTACGGCTTGCGGGCAATATGGTGGCAGGATGAAGTACTTTAGCACCAAAAGTCGCCATTTCAGCCGCTTCATCAAAACTTAAACGGGCTATCGGTGTTGCTTTACTACATAGTCTTGGATCAGTGCTAAAAATACCCACAACATCGGTCCAAATATGGATAGATTGTGCTTTAATTGCCTCAGCCAATAATGCCGCACTATAATCTGAACCACCACGGCCTAACGTAGTCGTTTGTCCATACGGATCACTACCAATAAAACCCTGTGTAACAATCACTTTTCTTTCTAATAATGGGATAAGGTGTGATTGTGCAGCTTCTGCTGTGGCAACAATATCAGGAGTGGCTTTGCCAAAACGATTATCGGTTTTGAGTACTTTACGAGCATCAAAGCGATCTGCATTAACCCCTAAATTACGTAGTACTTGAGTAAACAAAAAAGACGAAAGCCGCTCACCAAAGCTCAACATTTCATCGCATTGCTGAGTGCTTAAAGCAGGTAACAAAGCCAAAGATTTAAATTCATCTAGGGTTTGTTCAAAGCCCTTTGCTAAATCAGTATCTAAAGTTAGTTGCTGTAAAATGGCATCTTGAATGGCAACAACGGCTTCAACTAGCGCAAGTCTTTGTGATTCATTAGCTTTTTGTTGAGTGAGAGTAACCAAATGATTAGTCACGCCTGCGCTGGCACTTACAGTAACTAACCGAACTTGATTGTCGTTGTGAATAATTTGCGCACAGCGAAGCATGGCGGGATAATTGGCTACACTGGTGCCACCAAACTTTGCGACTGTGTACTGCGAACTCATGATATCTCCTTGTGATCACACATCGTGATCAATAAAAACAGGAGAACTTGGCAATAAAGGTGCTGGAATAATATGATATGACCTTTGCCAGAAGCTCTCCACCATTAACGGTGACAGTTCCGAGGATTCAGCCTCGCAAACCGAAAACCCACAGTGACGTGCTATGGCTTTTCTCGGCGAATACTTCCCTCATTAGCAGTCATCGGCTCTCGTCACCTACCACTAAATACCTAAGCATCGCACCTCTTCTGTATATTTTGCCGCAACAAACCTGAATCTTGGCAAAATAAAAGCCCACTTATTAAGTGGGCCGACAAAAAATATCTTTTAGACGTCTGGGTGTCAAGTTTTTATTCGAGAAACACCTTTAAAATGGCTAAATATACTGACCTGACACATATGCCCCCGCATAGCCAATGGTATAAGCGATGAGTAAATACAATGACATCCGCAAATAGCTCATAAAGGTCAATGCCTTTACTTTACTCATGGCAATGATCCCTGCCGCAGATCCAATCACCAACATTGAGCCACCAACACCAGTTGCATAGGTGAACATCAGCCACTGCTGAGCCGTCATGGTTATATCTGCTTTTAACAGCGCAGCGGTAAGCGGCACATTATCGACAGCTGCCGATAGCAGTCCCATCAAATAGTTAGCATATTCTGGACTCATATAAACGTACAGATCTGTAAACATGGCTAAAACACCTACTTCTTTGAGCGCACCAACCAAGAGCAGCACACCAACAAAGAACAATAAGGTGTCGTATTCAATTTCACGAATGTAATCAATAATCTTTTTATTGACATCTTTTTTTCGCATCAAAAACTGTGCAACTAAAAACATCAAAGACAAGCCAAACAAAAAAGTAAGTAATGGCGGAACTTTATATTGCACACTTAAAAATAAAGTGGCAAAAATCGTCGACATAAAAATAACTGCAATGGTAATGTCGGTTTTTTCAATTCGCCTAGTTGTATCTTTATTAAACTCCAAAGTGCTATTCATACCCACCGACAGCATTGCAGCAAGTGCAATTACGCTCACTAACGCAGGCGCGATGAGCAATAACAAATCAGGGATCGTCACTTTGTCAGCTAAAAATATCATTAACGTGGTTACATCACCGGTTATTAACGACACCCCCCCACTGTTTACGCTAAAAATAATAAGTGTTGCGTACTTTATTAATTTTTTGGGGTCTAACTTCAATGACATAACCACAGCAAGGGAAATCAATGTTGCGGTAATATTGTCTGAAATAGACGAAAATATAAATGCTGATATACCGACCAAAAACATTAACTTACGCTCACTTATCTGGGCTGGCATTACCCGGTGAACAATATTTTGAATAAAGCCTTTAGAATTCAAATAAGCGACAAATGTCATTGCTGCCATTAAGAATAACCATAGAGTGGCGATTTCAAGAATGTTATGATCTAATTGATGTTGTACAGTTTCTGGGCTTTGCCCATTAATTGGGAAGATAAAAGCGATAATCCAACATAAAGTACCAAAAAAAAGGGTAGTTTTGGCCTTGTTTACATGGATGATATCCTCTATAACGATAAGCAAGAACGCAATCGCTATCAGGGTAAGGATAATGGGCGTAACCATATTGCGTAAACAACCTGTTAAGTAAAATTAATAAAATTTGAAGGTAACGTGGTAAATCGGCGCGAAGAATAGCATTTGCAGCGTGTATACGCTATGGCTACAAGTAATTAATTTGCCCTATATGTCACAAAATTGATACAAACTGGAAAGTTATGATCCCAGCAAAAAAAGTATTAAATACACTTCATGAACATTGGAGCGTATTAGAGCTGCTTTTTAAACGGTTTAAAATGACCGATTTCAGCGCAAAAGATGTTCAAAGCATCATAAAACATAAAAATCCTCAGTGGACGAGCGAACGAATTTTTAAAGAGACTAACCGTCTTTTAAATCAAGAAATTATCATTCCACTGGCTAAGTCATCACAATTAGAGATTAATCGTGCAATCGCCGATTTTGCCAGCTTTTTATTACAAGAAGAAAACTTAGGTTTAGCAGAAGAAATTACTGTGTTAGTAAAAGACTTAGAGCGACTAGGTTTACGTTTACACCAAGCGGGTGATGAGGGTGATTTCAGCGAGCTTCGACGCTTTAGCCGCATCATGGATGAACGTGTTCGTAAAATAGTCAAATTGTTTGAACATAATGAAAGTGCTATTTTCAATCTCGTTGAACAAGCAAAGTCTGACAACAGTAATCTATCATTGCAAAAGCGTTATAAAGCGGTTATTGAAGCGTTTGATGAGTATATCGAACCAATGCTTGAAATGGTGGATATTCGAGGTCCATTTCATGCCTGTTTTATTATGATAGAACAACAAATCAGCAACCAGATTGAAAACATCGAGCTGTTTGGCCGCGGTGCCCGCGATAAGCGAATGCTTGAACAACTTCGTACTCGAATTTTAGATATGCACCTAGTAGGACGTGAGAGTTTGCGAAAAAGTGCTGATATGCTGATGCCTCTGCGTGAAGAATTACGTCGTAATACATTAATCACTCGACAAGCTGCCAAAGTGCTTGGTTTAATTCGTAAAAATGGTGTTGATCGTATGCTTACCTCCGTACAACCTGAATTTGTATCTGACATTCAGCGTTTTTCACTTGGCCAACAACGTCATATGGTTGCATACATGGCAAGCCTTGCTCAATTTGAACATGCAGACTACGAGTTACCTGACAGCACTGACGTGCCAGCCTATCAAAGCCCAAACATTCCTGATTATAACGATGTGCGTTTATCATTTACCAAAAAATTTGCCAATAGCGGCGCTAAACGTCAGGCATTACTGGACTTTTTGAATGAGCAATACCCGAGCTTAGACGCAGATGAAATGCTGTTTTTATACCAAAAGTTAATCAGCGACCAACAATTTGAATTACATCAAGACACTGAACGCACCAAAGTTAGCATTAATGGCAATACCTTTGCGCTTTACCCGTTTAATGCAAGTACAGTACAAGAATAAAATCATGACACAAATTAACTTATCAGAACTAAGTGAATTACAAGCCATCAATAAAAAATTGGTGAGCGGACATCACATCAGTGAGCAAGACACCACACTTTGGCAACAACTGGACCAACATATTGATGCTTATCAGGCCTTATTTAATGCCCTTGGTCACGACTTACAGCACGACAGTAGAGGCTTTTACTATCTTGCAAGCGATGAAAGTACACCAAACATGGGTAAAATCTCCAGAGCCATTGCTTTGACCGTATTCATTTTGATTGAGCATTATGCAAACCAAGGTAAGGACCCTCTGCGTGCCTTATTTGACGAAGTGGCAGATTTGGAGCTGATGCAAACGTTAGTTCAATTAAATAAGCACCTATTCGATCAGTTGGAAATTTTCTCAGGATCCGATTTACGAAAAGATGTTTACCTTCGTATGGTCCGTTTAGGGCTCGCAAAAGAAGTTGAACAAGGTTTTGTGCACCTAGCACCCGTTTATCGTTATATCGACGCATTAATGGAAGTAAACGAAGGCAGTTTTGACGGACTCGAGGAAGAAGTATGAGTAAGTTATACGGGCTAAGTAAATTAGCATTATTGAATACGGCAGGCTACGCAAAATGCGTCATACCTCTGAATAAAAGCGCCTCGATTTGCGCCCCAAATAATACCGGCAAAAGTTCTGTTATTAATGCCCTACAGTTCCCATTAATAAATGACTTGCGCTTAACTGAATGGGATGGGCATGACTTAGAAGACACTAGAAAGTTTTATTTCTCTACAGATCAGTCATATATTTTGCTTGAGGCGAACCTACCCCATGGTGATGTGGTAATTGGCGTTGCTGGACTTGGAAAAATAGCCGGCTTTGCACATCAGTTTTTTTGCTTCAATGGTCAATTAAACCTTGATGATTTTACCGAGGGTAAGAGCATCATCAAATACACTAAGTTATTTAAACACTTAGAAGCCCAAGGTAAAAAGCCAAAAGAACTCAAAGCACAAGAATTAAACGCCCTACTCACCGGTGGAACAACTCAGTTTGACTCCGATGTAAACCTTAAAATGATCCCGCTTAACAATGTGCAAGATGCGGCTATCTATAAAGAAATATTCCGCCGTATTTTAAATCTACACAAACTTGGAGCAAGTGACGTAAAACGTTTTATGCTGCGAGTATTTGAGCGCCATATGTCAAACTCGCGTGTGGATTTTTATGAAGTGTGGCGAAGGGCATTTGATAAAGTTAATCGTGCTCGTCGCGAACTAAGTGCACTAGAATCAATGCAAGAACCTATCGCAGCACTTGAAACGATGCTTGAAAGTGAAGTTACCATTAAAGGTAAACTTGCCGCCTACTCGCCTAAGATTGATGTTGCCCTAGTTGAGTATGATCAATACCAGCAAGAACATATGTCTGAACTCAGTGTTCAGTTAGAAGACATTGAACAAGAAAAACATGATTTTGAGCAAAAACAACAGCTGTACTTACAACAATCACGAGATATTGAGCGAAAGCAAACACAAATAGAGCAATGGTTTAACGATTATTATGCCCTTAAAACCGAGTTTGAACTGACTAACCACGCAACATTGAAAACAAATTTGCAGCTACTAAAAAAAGAATATGAGCAATTATCGTTTTCTATTAATAGTGCGCAGGGCCAAAGCTTGCATACTTTGGACTATCGAATTAACGAAACACAAAAGCAAATCAAGAGTTTAAAACTACAGCTTAAAAACCTTGAATTTAACTTATTTACTCGCATGCGAGAAGACTTGTCGCTTAAAGAAGTTGAAGAGATATCACGTATTCTAAATCCCGATTTACTATCGTTTGCTACCACCAACCTTGGTGAAGTTACGATTACCGATGATGATGAATTTGGCGCGTTTTTAGCACAGCTATCAGCCAATGTTAAAGGCGGTGAACTGACTTTACCAGGGGCAACCATTAAACTTAAAAAGCTCAGCCCGGTGCAAATGCAAAGTGGTGATAATAAAGAGCAACTAAAAGCGCAGCTAGATGCACTGCAACAGTCATTACTGGAATTTAAACAACAACGTGACGTGGCTGCTAATGTTGCGCAAAAACAACAAGAGCGTGATGCACTTTATGAAGAGCTAATGGGCCTTGAAGGCGCATTAAAACGCTTTGAACAGTATCAAACTATGCAACAATCTATAGATGCACAAGAGTTGCTTCGTGAACAGCTTAATGCCGAACGCGAGCAAGTTGATGAGTATTTACAAGATGTGCAACGTAATGCAGGCTCAATTTCAGATAGACGTTCTATTATCAAAAGTAAGCAAGACTTATTAACGCGTCAAAACGATAGATTACGTCAGGTTAAATCTGAGCGCATAGATCACACATTAGACATTTTTACGGGTAAGCAAGTACCCTACCCTGTAGATGTTAAATTGGATTTTGATAACTTAGCGGAAGTGATACACCAATTTAATAAGCAGTGTAACGAGCTGAAAAACTTAGCTGTTAATGTTAGAAACACTTATCTGCATATTTATAACGCCGGTATTACCAAATTCGATAACGAAAGCGATGAAAATGAAAAATATGCAAAATTGATCAGTGCATATCATAACCTAGATAATGAACGAGACGCGGTTGAACGCCACGCACGTGTGGCATTAACCGAAGTTGCTGCAACTATCAAAGGATTACGTGAAGACTTAGACCGTCTTCGTCGTGAAATGAATAGCTTTAATCGTGGTATAAGCCAGCATCGCATTTCAAACTTGCAATCATTTAAGATTAATATTATTGCTCGTAAAATGTTAGTTGACAGTATAGATACCATTATTAGCACCTCAGATAGTTATGAAAAAGGAGATAATTTTGACTTACTATCAGTACAACCGACTGATCAAAAGGCATTAAACCAAGCCAAAGACCATTTGATTAAATTAGCAAGTGACAAAGCAGGTTTAACACTTACAGACCTGTTCGATATTCGCTTTGAAGTAGTCAATCGCGCTGGAGAAACGGAACAATTTGATAAAATTGATTCAGCTGGGTCAAATGGAACACGTATTACAATAAAATTGTTATGTGGTATGTTATTCATTCGTTATTTACTTTCTGATCAAGAGCAGGCGCTATATCGTATTCCTATTTATATTGATGAAGCGGCTGATATTGATCCCCAGAACCAAAAAGCCATTATCGAAACTGCATTAAGTTTTGGTTTCGTGCCTATTTTTGCTTCTGTTAAGCCACAAATTAGCTGTGATTATATTGTGCCAATTCGCAGCGTTAAAAATGGTAGCCAAAACTGGGTAGACGAAAAAGACTGGATTGAAGTGGAACATAGCAGTAATGCAACGGTCTGATCTGATAGTTTAAATTGTTTATAGGTCAGCTTGTATGCTTAGCAAGGTGACCAAAGGAGTGTTGATTATGTTTAAAAAGTTACTTATTTCATCCGCAATATTATTATTGAGTGCGTGCTCAAGCTCGCCAGATTGGGATTACGACCAATCAATAGAGTTTGCAAATTATAAAACCTTTGCATGGGCACCCAATGCAGCCCTAAAAGCAAGCAAAACAGACTACCAGATCAATGATTTAATGGAAAAGCGGGTAAGAACGGCAATCAAGCAAAGCTTATCCACACAGGGTATGCGTATGGTTGAAGCCGACACAGCCGACGTGTTAGTTAACTATCATGCATCTGTAGAGAGTAAAATAGAATCTAGCACTCTCAACACACACTATGGCGTGCGTTGGAATTATTGGGGCTGGGGAATGCAAAGCCAAACTACAGCCAAAGAATACGACGTGGGCACTTTGGTTATTGACGTGATTGATAATGCATCACAACAATTAATTTGGCGCGGTGCCAAAGAAGGCCGACTACGTTCTAAGCAAACGCCAGAGCAAAGAACAGCCTCAATCAATAAAACGGTTGGTGATATTTTGCAAAACTTCCCACCCAAAGTGCAGTACTAAGAGTGCTTATATACCGTGCAGCTTCGCTATGATGTGTCGCTGCACTGCACTAAAACATGAAAGTGTTGAGCTTGACGTTATGCTAATTTGTACTAGCTCAGACTTGATCTGACAGTTACCCGTTTTTTAATCGGTGACTGTCAGTCTAGATTTGAGCTAAATTTTTCTCAGCCCAGATCAATTTTCCATCTAATAAAGTTTCCAATGGC
>NZ_CAMAPC010000021.1 GCF_945859825.1 Pseudoalteromonas holothuriae | reverse complement strand
CTTATTGTGCGTAGCGCTCCGTGTCAGTGGGGTCGCATTATAGGGCGATGAATAAAAAGCGCAAGCGCTTTTTTTAAGAAAAGTGACAAAAACAGGTTGTTCGCACTATTTTTGAACGAAAAGGCTGTTTTTGATAGTTTTATATACAAATAAAGCGCTTAATCACGCTTTATTTGTATATCCCAACCAACCCTTCTTTGATATTGAGCTTCTTGTTCAAGTTCACTTTCCATTAAAGGATGGTTAATTAACCAATCAGCTTCAAAGCTAATTGTGAGGAAATCGCTTTCATCAGATACGATTCGCACCGGTGGCACTATATCATCTTGTCGACGCATTGATAAAATAACAGCAATGCGGATAATACGACTCAGGCGCTTTGCTAGAGTTTCCTTTGCAGATAAATTATTGAACTGTTTAATATTAATATCAGTTCGATGGGATGCCGTTAAAGCTACAATAAGCTGTTTTTCAATTTTTGAGTAACCTGGCATACATGTATGGCTCAAAATATAAGCGCTGTGTTGATGATAAAGCTTATAATCTACGATTAAGCCAATTTCATGTACGCTTGCCACTGCACTTAAGATTTTTTTAGCAATATCTATATCTAATTGCCAATCATCACATAATTGTTTAGCCAAAGATAAGCTTAACTCAGTCACATACGAAGCTTGTTGTTTATCGACATGGTAACGATCCATAAAACTATCGAGCGTTCGTTTACAAATATCAGAATTATGTAATTCTGGGATCATACTATAAAGCACACCTTCTCTAAGCGCACCACCAGCGAGTCCCATTTGACTAATTTTTAATGACTTAAAAAGAGCAATTAAAATTGCCAGGCCAGAAACAAATACCAACCGACGCTCTTCACCTAACCCAGGCAAATCAAGCTGCTTTATACTTTGACAAGCCATTGCCTGAATTTGGATCTCTTCTAACTTTTGTAAAGTCAGCATGTCACTGTGACCGCAAGCCGCAAGGATCTCTTGAATAGCCTGCACAGTACCAGAAGCTCCAATTGCAAGCTCCCAGCCCATATCAATATAATCTTTTTGAATTGGTTTAATCACTGAAGTAGCAGCAGAGATCGCCTCAGTAAAATTTTTTTTACTTAATAAGCCGTCACAAAAAAAGCATTCTAGATATGTTACACAACCCATATTTAGGCTTTTATATAACAATGCATGAAACCCTTTACCAATCACAACCTCTGTACTTGCGCCGCCAATATCTATAACCAACTGACGTCCTAGGCATGCAGATGTATGGGCAACACCCTTATAGATTGTCTTTGCTTCTAATTCACCACTGATAACATTGACTTTGTTTTGCAAAATTTGTTCAGCACGCGATTTAAACTCGTCTGCATTTTTAGCTAGTCGTAATGTCGCTGTGGCGACAATACTAATATTTTGTTTGGGGATATCTTGCAATCGCTCAGCAAACAACGCCAAACATTCCCACCCCCTTTGCATCGCCTCGTCAGACAACACATTATTCCTATCCAAACCAGCTGCCAAACGCACTTTGCGCTTAACTCGTCCGATGGTATGCACACCACCGGCAACATGTCGTGCAATTAGCATATGAAAGCTATTTGAACCTAAATCAATAACCGCAAATACGTCACTGTGAGGAATTTTTTGCGTCACTACTTTAAACCTCTAGAAACAAGTACCAATGTGATCGCTCTAATGATTAATTAGAGCGTTGCTTTTGGTAACTACCTTGGCGACGTCCGTTACTACGGTTTCGTGGTCCAGATGAGTAGTTCCTTTTTCTTTGAATATTAGGCTTGTTCAAATCATCTAGCAATGCTGACTTGTCATAATGTGACAATGGGATAGAGTGCTCAATATATGATTCGATTTCATGTAAGTTATAAGCATACTGCTCACATGCAAAACTAATAGCATGACCAGAAGCCCCCGCTCGGGCCGTACGACCGATTCTGTGTACATAATCTTCACAGTCATCAGGTAAGTCAAAGTTAAATACATGGCTTACTTCAGGGATATGTAATCCACGGGCGGCAACATCAGTTGCGACCAAGAAGTCTACTTCACCTTTGCTAAACTGCGCCAAAATACTTTGACGTTTTTTCTGATTAACATCACCCGTTAATAGCCCTACTCGATGCCCATCAGCTTTAAGCCAAGCATATACGTTTTCACAACTTTGCTTAGTATTAGCAAATACAATCGCTTTTTCAGGCCATTCTTCTTCAATCAAAGTCAGTAGCAATGGAACTTTATCATCATGTGATGGGTGAAATAACTCTTCTTGAATTCGTTTTCCTGTTTTTACATCTGGTTCAATCTGAACATGTTCTGGGTTTGTCATATGCTCAAAAGCCAGCTCTTGCACGCGATAAGATAATGTTGCAGAAAATAGTAAATTTAAGCGCTCTGATGTATCAGGCATGCGGTTAAATAAATAACGAATGTCTTTAATAAAGCCAAGATCAAACATGCGATCTGCTTCATCTAACACCACAACTTCAATTTCATTCAGGCTGTAAGCGCCTTGTTTGTAAAAGTCGATTAGCCGTCCAGTTGTGCCAATTAAAATATCTACACCATTTTCTAGTTGCGACCGTTGTTTTTCATACTCTTCGCCACCATATATTAAACCTAGTTTTAAATTACACTGTGGCGCAATAACTTGTGCATCTTTATGTATCTGAATCGCTAGCTCCCGAGTAGGGGCCATGATCAGTGCTCTTGGGTGCTTTCTGGAAACACCTTCTGTTTGTAGTAAACGGTGGCAAGTGGCTGTTAAAAAAGCCAATGTTTTACCTGTCCCCGTTTGTGCTTGGCCCGCAATATCGCGCCCTTCAACTACAAAAGGTAAACACTTTGCTTGGATTGGCGTACAATATTCAAAGCCATTCTCAGTTAAACCGGCGACCACTTCCGGTGCTAAAGCAAAGTCAGAAAATTTTTTATTGGTCAAATGTGTCTTAGTCATAGCAATAAAGCATAACGTTTAAACTTGCAATAAGAAACAAGAGTGTTTAAATACGCACTAAATAATTCGCCAAATTCTAATGGAGAGCGCAATGAGCGACAAAATTATTCAACTTACCGATGACAGCTTTGAAGCAGATGTACTTAAATCAGATAAGCCAGTATTAGTAGATTTTTGGGCCGAGTGGTGTGGTCCTTGTAAAATGATAGCTCCTATCTTAAGCGAAGTAGCTGAAGAACTAGCAGACAAAGTAACGATTGGTAAATTAAACATTGACCAAAATGCTGGTACCCCCCCTAAATTTGGTATTCGCGGTATACCGACATTGTTACTTTTTAAAGATGGTGCAGTTGCAGCAACCAAAGTTGGCGCATTGTCTAAAACTCAACTTGTTGAGTTTTTAGAAAGCAACGTTTAAGACGTTGAAAATTACATACCCGTTTATAAAAACGGGTATGTAATGTAAGAATTTCCAGTTAATTTTAGATTTTTTACATAAAATTTGTATAAAGACTGGACGCCCAGCAGCCTAGCTGCTAATTTATATCCCTACTAACCTTTAGATTTATCAAATCAACCTCTCTCGTTTATCGAGAATGACAAGTGAAATAAAGAACCCACCAATATGCATTTACGCGAACTTAAAGACAAGTCAATTAACGAACTTGTAAAACTAGCCGAGTCCATGGGACTCGAAAACGTAGCCCGTCTTAGAAAACAAGACATTATTTTTGCCATTTTAAAAGCCCACGCCAAAAGTGGTGAAAACATTTACGGCGGCGGTGTTTTAGAAATTTTACAAGATGGCTTTGGCTTTTTACGCTCTTCAGAAGCTTCTTACTTAGCTGGTCCAGATGATATTTATGTATCACCTAGCCAGATTCGACGCTTTAGCATGCGCACAGGTGATACCATCAGTGGCCTTATTCGACCACCTAAAGATGGTGAACGTTATTTTGCGTTGCTCAAAGTCAACGAGGTTAATTTCGATAAGCCTGAAAACTCTCGTACTAAGATTTTATTTGAAAACCTAACGCCTATTCATGCTAACGAGCGCTTTGTAATGGAACGCGGTAATGGTAGTACTGAAGATATTACTGCCCGTGTACTTGATTTAGCATCACCGATTGGTAGAGGGCAACGTGCCCTCATCGTTGCACCGCCTAAAGCGGGTAAGACGATGCTGCTACAGAATATAGCCCAGTCAATCACTTACAACAATCCAGATGCAACACTTATGGTATTGTTAATTGACGAGCGCCCTGAAGAAGTAACAGAGATGCAACGCCTAGTGAAAGGTGAAGTCATTGCATCAACATTTGATGAACCTGCCAACCGCCACGTACAAGTAGCGGAAATGGTTATAGAAAAAGCCAAACGTTTAGTAGAGCATAAAAAAGATGTTGTCATCTTGCTTGACTCTATTACTCGTTTAGCACGTGCTTATAACACGGTGATCCCATCGTCGGGTAAAGTACTAACAGGTGGTGTGGATGCCAATGCATTGCATAAACCTAAGCGCTTCTTCGGTGCTGCTCGTAACGTAGAAGAAGGCGGTAGCTTAACCATTATCGCCACAGCCCTTATTGATACTGGCTCTAAGATGGATGAAGTTATCTATGAAGAGTTTAAAGGTACCGGTAATATGGAACTACACCTTAATCGTAAGATTGCTGAAAAGCGTGTGTTCCCTGCTATTGACTTTAACCGCTCTGGAACGCGCCGTGAAGAGCTGTTGACAAAAACGGATGAATTGCAAAAGATGTGGATCTTGCGCAAAATTGTGCATGATATGTCAGAAATCGATGCCATGGAATTTTTGATAGATAAATTATCAATGAGTAAAACTAACGATGAGTTTTTTGACTTAATGCGTCGTAAATAAGAAATGTTACTCTGATAAAAAGCCTGTTTTTACAGGCTTTTTTGTTTCACAGAATCATTTATCCGGCGCTGAGCTCTTCTGATTCGCTGATATGATACAACTCGTCACATAAAATTAAATACAAACTCTCAGCCTGCTTATACTGCTCACTTTTTAACAAACTCTCTAGCTGGCGTGCAATATTCCCGAGTGTGACAAAGTTGAAAGTGCTGGCAGCGCCTGACAAGCGGTGACACGCTCTTTGCAAATTGTACCATTGTTGCGATTGCCAAAAGTCTATAATAGAGGTTCGTTCACTGGGTAAAGTTGCCACAAAGCTTGCAACTAAATCACTCATGTCGACTTGACTAGGCGAAGACACTGATGTGCTTGATAAATGTCGCTGCAAAACCTTCACCAGCATTTTACGGTCTAAAGGTTTACCAAGATGACCTGTAAAGCCAACTTTTAAATATGACCTTATCTCATGCTCCATCACGTTAGCCGTTAATGCATAAACTGGCTGATCAAAGCCTGATTGATGTAACAAATTAAGAGCTTCCACGCCATCCATTTTTGGCATTTGTATATCCATAAATACAATATCAGGATACTCTCTCAAGCACATTTCAACAGCCTCCTCACCATTTTTGGCCACCAACACCTCTAATCCAAGCTGCTCAATAACACGCTTAAACAAAGCCCTATTGTCATCATGATCCTCTGCAACTAATACGCTACCATAATCCCAGTTAGCCTCTTGCTTTTGCTCTTGGATACTAGGCAACTCACTATGAATCGGCGAGCAAGGAATAAACACAATAAATTCACTGCCCTTGTGTAATTCACTATTAACACTAATGCTGCCACCCATCATATCGGTAAGCTGTTGAGACAAGCACAACCCTAATCCTGAACCACCAAAACGACGCGTAATGCTATTATCACCTTGTTGGAAACTTTCAAACACTCGTCCTAACTGTTCATGACTCATGCCAATTCCCGTATCGAACACTTTAAAAATGAGCCCTGACGGTTGGCAGCTTACATGCACACCAATCTGGCCATGCTCAGTAAACTTCACAGCATTGCCCAACAAGTTGATTAAAATTTGCTTAACGCGCATATAATCGAGGTTTACTATTATAGAATCATCAAAGTCACCTTTAACATTAAACTCAAGATCCTTAACTATGCAGGCGTTGTTAAACATACCGCTGATATCATCTAGTAAACTTCGCACTGAGAATTCTGTGTATTCAAGCTCAAGTCGTTGCGCTTCAATACGGCTCAAATCAAGCACATCACTCACCAAACTTTTTAAATGCTCACCTTGGCGCTGGATAACACTTAGGGGGACTTTAAGTTCAAGGTTACTCTGGTGCTCATTGAGCATCACCTCTGCTTGACCGATGATAGAGGTTAACGGTGTTCTAATCTCATGGCTAATATTAGCTAAGAATTGATTTTTAACTTGATTCGCTTGGCGCAGTTCATCAGCAACTCTTTGTAATTCTGCAGTGCGCTCTGCAACCTTTTCACGTAATTGCACCTTGGCATTTTTTTCAGCTTGCTTAAAATAAAGGCTCACAACCGCAATAAAGAGTGATAATACAACCATAGCACTGAGCCAAATAACCTGTTCTCGCTTATCAATTTGCAGCGCCTGAAAAGCCTGCTTCTGTTTTAGCTCAGTGATCTCCCGGTTCAGATCATAATCTTCAATACGATTTTGATACTCAACCATTTTTTCAAGTACATTTTTATTTAAGAACTCATATTGCTTGGTTTGATAGCGCGTAAAATTAACCCATGCAGCTTCATGCTCACCTAAACTCGCTTGGATCAAAGCCAACGTGGCTAATTCATCTTTTTCTATCGATCGCGCACCTAATTGTGTGGCTAAGCTAAGTGATTCATTAATCATTTCCCTTGCCTGCGCTAACTTTCCTTGTACAAAGAATATTTTTGCTAGCGGAAAAAGGCCTTTCATCCTGCCTGTTATACTATTAATTTTCTCAGCATAATATAAGGCAAAATTTGCTTCCTTTTCAGCCTTATCGAATTTCCCCTGAGCAATACTTACATCTGCCAAATTCGCATATTGAATCATTAAATGGTCCATATCATTTTCAGATTCGTAATAATCAATAGCTGATTGTAAATAGTGCCTAGCTGAGTTCATTAAACCTTTTTTAATAAATATTTCTGCCAAATAAGAATGCGCAAGCGCAATTCCATATTCATCATTTAATTCGGTAAATTGCTTTATGACTGTATCAAGCATCTCTTGTGCAATATCAAAGCGATATTGACGGATATAGACCATTGATAAGTTTAAGTTAATGTCTGCTTGGTATTGTAGATCACCATGTTGCTGATAGAGCTTCTGAGCTTCACCGTAATGAGCAACTGCCAAGTCAAGCTCGTTGGTATCTACATAGACTAGCCCCAAGTTATTGTGCATATTAGCCAGCTCTAAGGGATTATCACGCTCAGCGGCTATATCCAATGCTTTTGAATACAGCTCAACAGCATCAAAATAGCGACCTTGACGATAAGCACTGATCGCTAATAACTTAACAGAAAAATAGTACCCATCGCTCACTATCCTTGATGCATATTCCGTTTCGATTCTCTTTAAATATACCTCTGCAGTTTTAAAATCATCACGTTTAAATGCCTCTCTGGCCAATGATTTATGTAACTCAAAACGTAATTTCTCAGTTAAATCTGGGTGGGACAGTAACTGCTGCCCTTGAATGGAAATATCTTGCCAATTATCAATCTCTCCCAATTGGGTGATTTGTGTGGCTAACGATGACTCTTGTATAGCTTCAGCTATGCCTATATGTAATATCAATAAAACATATATCATCATCCGATGAAACAACCCCTTTACCATCCTTGTACCCACCACGTTAAACAAAAATAATGCTATGCTGAAGATACACTAACTCAAATGGTGGAACAATGCTCAACCCCCTTATCGATGCTATTTTCATGGTGGTCTCAGACCAACATGCACACAAAGTACACACAATAAGTACAACTTTAAATATCAGCAAAAATCTATCTCAATTAGACAAAGACCCTCATAAAGATTTGTTTAAAAGAAACTTTTTAATTATGAATGCGCTATATCAACTACAACAAGAATTAATTCACGAAGGATTTTACTTAAGCGTGAGTAGTATGCATATTCAGCTCACCGAGTTGGGAAAAAGTACACCACAAGCCCATGACGAATTACGATCATACTATCTAGATTGGACAAATTATGAAACAAGTGAGCAAGACGTGATCGAGTTATTGGATAGTTTTTGGCAAAAGTTCGCACGAGTAAAGCCCACAATACTTACTACCGAAGATCAAATACAATCGATTTGCCAGCAATGGCAATTAAGTTACCCTTATAAAGCGTTTCAATTGAAGAAAAGCTGGCGACAGCATGCGCTAACCCATCACCCTGATAAAACTGATGGTAATGGCGAGCGCTTTAAACAACTCAAATATGAATATGAATTACTTAAAGCGCACCTGAAAACACTTAATTAACGCGACGAACTCTAAACTTTCGACCTTTCAGTTTACCCTCACTGAGCTTGCGAAATGCAGGTTTTGCAGCATCCCGAGCAACGGCAACATACGCGGTATTGTCCAATACGTTAATTTTACCTATTTGTGCAAATGCAATGCCTTGCTCACCGGTTAAGCTTCCCACAATATCACCAGGGCGTACCTTTTGTTTTTTACCACCATCGACTTGTAAGGTGATCATGTCAGGCTTAAAAGGGGGTTTATCGAGTAAATTTAATGAAGGCGCAGGAGATGGTTCAAAATCACGCTCATATACATCTCCTATCTGAGCCACTTTAAACGTTTCACTTTCTCCATAAATAGAACAAGCTAAGCCTTTCTTACCACCACGGCCGGTGCGACCAACACGGTGAACATGGGTTTGTGCATCGTGCGCTAAATGATAATTAATCACCATGTCCATATCATCAATGTCTAGACCACGTGCTGCAACATCAGTCGCCACGAGAATAGATGCACTTTTATTGGCAAAGCGCACTAATGTTTGTTCTCGTTCTCGCTGCTCTAAATCGCCATGCAATGTCACCGTGTTAAAACCAGCATCTTGTAAATCGTCACACACTTTTTGTGTTTCCACTTTGGTATTACAAAACACCACACAACTTTGCGGCTTATGCTGTAAAAGCAACAGGCGTAGAGTGTTAAAACGCAGCTTGTTGTTATCCAACTTGAAGAACAACTGCTTAATACTAGTATTGACCTCTTGCTCTTCTACTTTAACCATTTGAGGGTCATGCATAACACGCTCAGCAATGGCTTCAATACGCTTTTGGTAAGTTGCACTAAATAGCAAAGTCTGCCTTCGCTTTGGTAAATACGAAACAATATTATCCAGCGCATCGGCAAAGCCCATATCTAACATTTGGTCGGCTTCATCAAGTACCAAGCTAGTTGCTTCAGTTAAATTTAGAGTACCCTTAAATAGATGATCTTCTATGCGCCCCGGTGTACCTACAATAATGTGAGCACCATGTTCTAACGATCCTATTTGTGGTCCAATCGGCACCCCACCACATAAGGTTAAAATTTTGATATTGTGAATACCACGCGCAAGCTTACGCATTTCTGCTGCAACTTGCTCTGCCAGCTCTCGCGTTGGGCAAAGCACCAAACCTTGTATGCGAAAACGCGCTACATTTAAACGTGATAAAACACCTAAGCTAAACGCAACCGTTTTGCCTGAGCCAGTTTTTGCTTGTGCTATTACATCTTTACCTGATAAAACCACTGGTAAGCTTTGTGCCTGTATAGGTGTCATGCTTTTAAACCCTAAATCAGCCAAAGTGTCTAAAAACTCAGGTGCTAACGGTAAAGTATTAAATGCCGCTGTATTCATGTGTCTTTCTCAATGCATTAAATTATGCGCAATTCTAGCAGAAATCTATCTGCACGAATATCACAGCCGTTCGGTATTTAATCCTATTTGTTTGGCTGGGATTTGTAAAAGTGCGACAATAGTAGACTATTTTCTATACTCGCGAGCCAAAGAATACAATGAAAAAACTGCTAACCACATTATGTGCCCTCATGCCACTGTTCGGCATAGCCCAAGCACAAGAATTTACACCTGAACAGTTAGAACAAGTAAAAAACGTTAGAGAACAAGCACTAAAAAGCAACCTAAGTTGGCAGCTATTAGAATCTTTAACAACTGAAGTTGGACCACGCATGCCCGGCAGTGAGAATGATAAAAAAGCGGTTAAGTGGGCGCAGCAGCAATTTAAAACGCTTGGTTTTGACAAAGTTTGGACCGAACCGGCCACCTTTCCTCACTGGCGCAGACATCACGAAGCGGGCAGTATTGTTACTCCAAGTAAGCAACCTTTGCGCTTAACTGCATTGGGTAATAGCGTTGGTACACCGGCTCAAGGCATTACCGCTCCTGTGGTGATGTTTAACACCTTTGATGAACTTATCGCTGCACCAAAAAATAGCCTTGAAGATAAAATTGCTTTTGTTAATTACCGTATGAAACGCCATATAGATGGTAATGGCTACGGTCCTGCCGTACGTGCTCGTCGTAGTGGTGCCGTGGAAGCTGCTAAAAAAGGGGCTATCGGTTACATGATGCGCTCTGTTAGTACAGGCCATCACCGTTTTGCTCATACCGGAGCAAGTGGTTATCAAGCTGGTATTAGTAAAATACCTAATACTGCAATTTCAAATCCAGATGCTGATCAATTAGAGAGGCTAATCAATGGCGGCCACGAAGTTGCGGTCAATATGAATATCCAAACTGAGGACCTTGGTGAGGGTACTAGCTATAATGTGATTGGTGAAATTACGGGATCTCAATTCCCTGAGCAATATGTCTTGATTGGCGGCCACTTAGATTCATGGGATTTAGGCACTGGCGCTTTAGATGATGGTGCTGGCGTTGCCCTAACGATGGCTGCAGCTAAACATATTAGTGAAATCGCACAGCCAAAGCGCAGTATTCGAGTCGTGTTATTCGCCGCAGAAGAGCTTGGCCTTTGGGGCGCAAAAGCTTACTTTAAACGCCATGCAGAACAATTAGATAATATCGTTGCGGCTGCCGAGTCTGACTTTGGTGCTGATGTAGTCTATGCCTTTGAGTCAAATGTTGCCGCTAATGCACTGCCTGTAGTCAAAGCTATCGCTCAGCAACTTGCGCCACTAAATATTGAATACGTCAATGCTAATAACGCGCACGGCGGCCCTGATCTCATCCCACTTAACCAAGTAACCAATGCGCCTATTTTTGCATTGCATCAAAATGGTACCGATTACTTTGACTATCACCATACTGCTGATGATACTTTAGATAAAGTTGACCCTCGTAAACTTAAGCAAAATACTGCAGCTTACGCTGTATTTGCCATAATGGCTGCAAATGCAAAAACGAAGCTCACAGGTAAAGGTAAATAAACTTAATAAACGGTCGCTTACTGGCGACCGTTTTTAAATAGGCTATTCATATCGCAGCGTTCAGCCACAAGTGAATTACATACTAACGTGACTCATTGAAACGCGCTAAATAGACCGTAAAATCTTCAGCGCTCAGTGGTCGACTGTGATAATAGCCTTGTGTAAAATCACAGTTTAATTGCTTTAGTAATCCAAGTTGCTCTATTGTTTCAACCCCTTCAGCAACAACCTTCAAGTTTAAGTTTGCCGCCATAGAAATAATTGCCTTTACCAACGCCCTGTCTTCAGCATCGCTTGGTAAGTCTTGAATAAACTCTTTATCAATTTTTAATTTTGACAGCGGAAAGCGTTTTAGATAACTCAATGATGAATAACCAGTTCCAAAATCATCAATGGCCAGTTCAACTCCCATACCTCTTAATGAGCGCAGCTGCCTTAAGATATGATCTGAGTTATCGGCGAGTACATTCTCAGTAATTTCAAGCGTTAGACTCTTCGCTGGTAAGCCTGTATCTCGCAGCACTTGAGCCACTAACACAGCCACATCTTGGCGTTTGAACTGGGTGCTTGAGACATTAACAGTCACAAAAAATGGTTTACTACTTTGTTCATACCAACTTTTCGCCTGCGCACAAGCTTGGTATAACACCCATTCCCCCATAGCCAAAATAAGGCCAAGCTCTTCACTGATAGGAATAAACTCCATCGGTGATACATCACCCAGAATTTCACTACGCCAGCGTAATAACGCCTCACACCCTATTCGCTCCTCTTGCATATCTTGAATAGGCTGATAAACAACAGACAGCTCTTTGTTCGGCAGAGCTTTGTGCAATGCTCCTTCAAGTAAACTGCGTGCTTTGGCATTTTCATGCATTGCACTGGTATAAAACTGAAAGCAATTGCGACCATGCTCCTTGGCTTTATACATCGCGCTATCCGCATTACGCAGTAATACTTTACGATCATCTCCATCGTCAGGATAAAACGTAATGCCAATACTGCCAGATACAAAAGCATCATGACCTTCAAGTACAAACGGACTACTTAATTGATGTAAAATCTTATTAGCAATCATCTCGACATCTCGAATACTCTTAATATCCGTGAGTAATATGGCAAATTCATCACCTCCAAGGCGCGCCACCGTATCGCTACTACGCGTGCAATCTTGAATACGTTGCGCGGCTTCAATCAGTAGTAGATCGCCAATATGATGCCCCAAAGTGTCATTGATTGCCTTAAAGCGGTCTAAGTCAATAAAACAGATGGCTAAACGCGTTTGTTGATCTTTGGCCACTTCTAGCGCCAAATCAAACTTTTCATGGTAATGAGGGCGATTCGCTAAACCAGTCAAAGTATCAAAGTTTGCCTGTTGCCACATCATTTGTTCATGATGTTTACGAGAGGTTATATCGTTAAATAAAGCGACATACATCTCAATATCACCCTGTTGGTCAAATACCGCTGACACTTGTAACCAGCTAGGAAATACATCACCGCTTTTACGACGATTCCAAATTTCCCCTTCCCAGTGCCCACGCTCATTTAATGTTTGATACAGCCGACTAAAATAAGCATGACCATGATGCCCAGAGTTAAACATAGCAGGTGACTGCCCCATGACTTCATCACCGCTAAATCCAGTGATTTCACTAAAGGCACGATTAACCATTTGAATACGGTTGTTCTTATCTGACACCATAACCCCTTCACTGGTGGTCTCAAATACTGTTCGAGCTAAGCGCTGCTCTTTTTCTTGAGCTAAAAGCTCACTAATGTCCTGCAACACATATATATAACCTAGTAGCTGCCTATTAATATCTAATACTGGATTTTTAGTTACACTGAAGGTGCTAATTTGATTTTGAACCTGCAACTCATATGGAATTTGATGACATGAACTTTCATTCGTACAAGGGTTGTTTTTTAACATCTTTGCGATTGATTGATTGAGCCATTGCGTTTGAGAGCCAAACCTATCCGCAACTCGCTTATTGGTGGATAAAATTGTGCCATGCTCATCTGTAAAAATTAACAGGTCATCAATACCATTAAAAATGGCTTCTAATCTTGCACCTTGTGCCTCTGAGCGTAGTTTGGCTGTACGTAAGCGTAAAAATAAAACACTCAACACCGCTATTGAGACCAACAAAATAACGATGGTCGAAGCTAATAACAGCATACGCATATTATTTATTTGCTGAATTTCTTGCGTTTGAGCCTGTACTTGCTCTTCTAAGTTATTTTGATAATACCAGAGTGAATCTTGCAACTCCCGCTGGGTGCTTATGTCATGGATCACAGATAACAACTGTGACCGTCCATTCTCATCAACAAATGGGGTTGAATATACACTCACGGTTCTTAGTGAGCCATCAGCTAATTCATGGCGAAAAATAAAATAATTGCGACCCTCAGCCAATGCTTGCGTTCGCTCTTGTGCCACTTGCTCTGCATTAAGTTGATTAATATCTTGAATACGCATGCGCGTAAGTTCGTCAGGCGGGTAACCATAAAACTTTGCAGCAGAATTGTTTGCCGCAATAATCTGACCCGACTGAGGGTGAATGACCATCATCACCGCACTATGTTGCAAAAAAACGGGGTCATGCGAAGACAGTGCAGCCACACTGCTACAATACAAAGCTAAATACAACGTGATTGTTTTTATAATTTTCAATCTAGCCACCACAAAAATTAAGGCTCGAGGCCGACTATAGAGCAAAGCACACCCTTTTAAAACATATGGCAGCTTCAAGTATTGCACAACATCAAATAAAGCGCAGGTTACTGCCATTTCAAAGTCATCTTGTTATACTTATGACAAATTCAGATGTCTAGTAATCAAATGAAATATAAAGACTTGCGAGATTTTATCTCGCGCTTAGAAGCGCAAGGCGAATTAGTACGTATTTCTCAGCCTATTTCAACCAAGCTAGAAATGACCGAAATAGCCGACCGCACACTCAGAGCTGGCGGCCCGGCTCTGCTATTTGAAAATCCAGTTGGGTTTGATATTCCCGTTTTAGCCAATTTATTTGGTACACCAAAGCGCGTCGCCATGGGGATGGGCCAAGATGATGTGAGCGCTTTACGAGAAGTTGGCAAACTACTGGCTTTTTTAAAAGAACCAGAACCCCCTAAAGGTATTCGCGAAGCCCTTGGTCAGTTACCGGCATATAAGCAAGTGCTAAATATGCCAGCCAAAGAAGTGCGCAAAGCGCCCTGTCAGCAAGTTGTACTTAGCGGTGAAGATGTCGATTTAACGAAGTTGCCTATTCAACATTGCTGGCCAGGTGATGCAGCCCCTCTGATTACTTGGGGTTTAACCGTTACCCGTGGACCTTACAAAAAACGTCAAAACTTAGGCATCTATCGCCAACAATTGTTAGGTAAAAATAAAATCATCATGCGTTGGTTATCTCACCGCGGTGGTGCGTTGGACTTTCAAGAATGGTGTAAAGAACACCCTGGTGAACCGTACCCGGTATCAGTGGCATTAGGCGCTGACCCTGCCACTATTCTCGGCGCAGTGACCCCCGTGCCTGACACCCTTAGCGAATATGCATTTGCAGGACTGTTGCGCGGTGCTAAAACTGAAGTTGTAAAGTCTCTATCCAACGATTTACAAGTACCAGCTAACGCAGAAATAGTACTTGAAGGGTATATCATGCCCGGTGAAGTAGCACCTGAGGGACCATATGGTGATCACACGGGGTACTACAATGAAGTGGATGACTTTCCTGTTATGACAGTCACTCACCTTACCCACCGTAAAGACCCTATTTATCACAGCACCTACACAGGCCGCCCACCTGACGAGCCTGCAATTTTAGGGGTTGCACTAAACGAAGTGTTTGTACCAATTTTACAAAAGCAGTTCCCCGAAATTGTAGATTTTTATTTACCGCCTGAAGGGTGCTCATACCGTATGGCGATAGTGACTATGAAGAAGCAATATCCAGGTCATGCAAAACGTGTAATGATGGGCGTTTGGTCTTTCCTTAGGCAATTTATGTATACCAAGTTTGTGATAGTATGTGATGATGATGTCAATGCCCGAGATTGGAATGATGTGATTTGGGCCATCACCACCAGAATGGACCCAACCCGAGACACAACACTAATTGATAATACGCCAATAGATTATCTAGATTTCGCCTCACCCGTTTCAGGGCTAGGTTCAAAAATGGGTTTAGATGCAACCAATAAATGGGCTGGAGAAACCGACCGAGAATGGGGAGAGCCTATTGTAATGGATGACACCACAAAACAACGTGTAGACGAGATTTGGGACAGCCTAGGCATTAAAGTCAAGCAATAGGATAACCTTAAAGGCTGTGATAAAGTGCCGATACTTTATACAGTGATTAAATTAACCGCCGTGCGAAAGGTAAAATATGCAATTAGTAAAAGCGCAAGTGACCGCGATTAGTCCACTTACAGAATTTGTTCACAAAGTGACACTTAAGCCTGATGTGGCTGTGACATTTGAAGCTGGCCACTATTTACAATTAGTGTTAGGTGAAAAAGATAAGCGAGCTTTTTCTATCGCCAGCCGTCCTTCTTTACACAATGAGTTAGAGTTACACATTGGTGCCTCTGGCGCTGATTCATATGCCATGCAATCTCTAGAACATTTACGAGATGCACATACAAACACTGCCTCAGTGACACTCGAAGTTGGCTTAGGTGTATCTCAGCTACGCATTGATAAGCAGCGCCCCATTGTATTACTTGCAGGAGGTACTGGTTTCTCTTATGTAAAATCAATGGCTGATCACCTCGCTGAAATCAATTTTGACCAACCAGTACTATTTTACTGGGGAGTGAAAGAGGCATCGGCATTGTATGCAAAGCAAGAAATGGAAGCTTGGGCTGCCAGCCGTAAAAACTTTCAGTTTATTCCTGTGGTTGAAAATGCGTCAGACTCTTGGAGTGGTCATACCGGCTATGTTCATAAGGCCGTAATGAAAGACATTGTTTCACTTGAACCTTACTGTATTTATATGGCTGGTCGCTTTGACATGATTGGCATTGTACGTGACGACTTTATCAATCACGGTGCTGAGCGCGAGCACATGTATGCAGACGCGTTTGCGTTTATTAAATAAATTATCAGCTAATACTGATAGATAAATGACCGAGTAGCATGGCAAAATTTCAGTACATAGTTATTCTGCATGAGTCATTTAGTCCGCTAAATAATCAATAATTTAATAACATTGGTACAATCTCATCGATATAAAAAACGCGCCAATTGGCGCGTTTTTTATATGTTCCTAACTTCTCTAATAATGTGCGATTAACGCTTGCTTGTCGCAGTCACTTAGATAAGCTATTTCTAGAGCATTACGCTGTGCTTTTTCAATATCCGCTTGCGTTAAACCTGCTTTGGGCGCTGCCACTTGATATTCATATTCTAATTCAATACCTTGTACAGCTGGGTCGTCAGTATTTATACATGCCAATATATTATGAGTTAAAAACTGCTTTAGCGGATGCGTTTCTAAGCTGCTCACTGTACTGGTTAAAATATTACTGGTTAAGCATGATTCAATACCAATACAACTATCGCGTAAGTAATCCATAAGTTTAGGGTCTTCAATGGCTTTAACACCATGACCGATACGGGTTGCACCCAGCTCTTTGATAGCTTGCCAAATACTTTGAGCACCACGCGCTTCACCTGCATGAATGGTTGCCCCTAAGTATGCATTGTGCACTTGTTTAAAATGCTCAACAAACAGCTCCCCTGGATAACCTATTTCATCACCTGCAAGGTCAACAGCGACCAAATCATTCTTACATGCCAAGAGTGCATCGAGTTCATACTGACACTTTTCTACGCCATAGGTTCTGGACATTATGCCGATTAGATTTACTTTAATATGTTGGCCTTGAGTGGCTGCTTTTACGCCATCAATCACCGCTTCCGTCACGCCTTGTGGGTGTAAATTATGACTTTGTGCCATGTAATAAGGGCTAAAACGCAGCTCGGTATAGTCAAGATTTTGAGCCTGTGCATCTGCCACATTCTCCATAGCAATACGCCGGCATGCTTCATAATCACCCAGTACTTTGACACCCCAGTCTAACTTCGCCAAAAACGACATAAGATCGGGCGCATTATCTATGACTTGCACATGCTCACGTAGCCCTTCTAAATCATGTGCTGGCAGGGGTAAGTTAAATTTCTGGCCAAGCTCTAAAATTGTACTAGCACGTACATTTCCATCAAGGTGGCGGTGTAAATCAAGCAAAGGTAAAGTTTTATTGATCATAGGTCACTCGGCTGCAGATAAAATTTTTGGGATCATACGCACCCATAGATAAAGATCAAGGACACATGTCCATTTTTCATACCAATCGTCTTAAAAAAGGAGTCTATTTTTAGCTAAAAAATTTGCTCGATAACAAGGCAGAAATTTTGCTATTTAGTTGTTCTAAATGATAAATTCCTAACGCAGTTAGCGTGAAATTTAATTCTAAAAATTGATTAAATATTTATGTCGATTGGTATAACACTGCTTGCTATTTATGCAAGTACAAAAAAGCCAGCATTTCGCTGGCTTAAAAATAATTTACCATTGATGACGGGCCAGTTGATAGGCCCGCTTAAATTGCCCTGTTTGCTCAAAACTGTGCAGTGCAGGGTCTATCCAGTAACTTTGCCAGTCTTGCTCTGGTAAACTAGCAAATATTTTTGCAGCTAATTCAAAGTCTCCTTCTGCATTCGCCATACAAGCTAAGCAAAATAACAATTCACTGTGTTCTGGCTGTTTTTTTAAACTTGTTTGAATTGCTTGCGTCAATTTTACATCCGCTCCTTTGGCATGGGATAACACCTGAGCTAACTGCTTATATTGGCCCTTTTTAAGTAACTTGATCAGCACCTCATGCACATTAGATAACTTGCCCTGACTGGCGACGCTCTGAAGATAAGCTAGCTGAGCGTGTGCTTGAACAGCTTTAGGTAATTGCGCAAAAAAACTTGTCGCTTCTTGCTTTGCTGTGTCGAAAAAGCGCTTAAAAAAGCCATGCCATTGGGGCTCACTCAAATCCAGCTGCTTATGCTTACTCGATAAAGTACTCACTACTTGTGCTAACTGCTGCTCATGCAATAAACCTTCTAAGTAATTACTCACCGCCGCAGCGTTCGGCTTTTTCTGTTGCATTGGCTGAGATAGCAATGCCAAAGCTTGCTCAGATTGGTTGGCATTTAACCATAATTTAGGCACTTGTGCTTGTGCATCATCTGACATAGCTTGCAAATGTTGTAAAGCTTGCGCTTGTTCGCCAGATTGCAATGCAGCTTTAGCAAGCAACCCATGTTGGTGATCTTGCCACTGAGTCGGTGCATTCACCTTCGCAAAAGCACTTTGCACCATATGCGCATCATCATTGAGTACTCCCCAAATAGCATCGGTGAGCGCCTGCTCAGACTTAGCGTGCTTTTTATTACTAAAGTGCCCGGTCGTTGAACGATACAATCTCCAACTAAATGTTAGTACTTTAAGTATCAGCCATGAGCCAAACACGGTTATCAGCAGCATAATAACAAAGGCAACGATAGTGCCCTCTATCGTTGTATCATTAAAGGCAATGAGTACATAGCCTTTTTCATCAATCAGCAAATGCCCCGCAGCCATAGCTAAAGCAACGATGGCTATCACCATGAGTGCTTTAATCATTGTAGCCACTCCTTAACTGCCGTCGCCGATTGTAAATTAATTTGCGAACTGAACTTCAGTGGTGCTTGCAGTAGCGCTACTAAACTCGTTTGCATTGATTGCACAGCACTGTCTTGTGGATTATAAAACTGTACTAAGGTTGCTTCAGCCGATTCTAATGCGCTAAAAAAAATACTGGCTTGTTTATCCATAAGTGCGGTTTGAGCTTGTGAAAGGTGGCTTCGCAGTTGCGCTCTCAACAGCTGTTGTTGCTCTGCATCTAAAAGCGGGTCTATCACAGCGATTTCTCGCGTTCTCACTTGTATGAAATCATCCACTAGAGCTTGCCAAGTTTTCTTAAAATTACTTTTAAAGTCACCCACATCGCCGGATAGCTGATTATCAATTTGCGGCTTAAGCTCAGGCAATTGCAACATTTTCAAAGCTAAATCATCAACTTGCTGCAACATCCCATGTAGTTGCATGTAAAGCGCTTCAAAAGCAGGTTTAGGCTGCGCTTGTAAAGTGGCAATGTCTGTCGCTATTGCGCTTAATAATGCTGTATTATCCACTTCGTTTTGTACGACTTGATACAAACGTTGTAACACCGCGATGGCACCTTGGTAGTCTTGCTCTGCATTGGCTTTAAACTGCGCCATACGCTGTAAGTAGTGTACTTCGCTGTTTAATGCTGGGCTAATCTGCTGTTTTGCTTGTGATAGAGCCGCTTGCAACTGTGCATCAACCGTTTGCGTTTGTAAGGCCAGTTGTTGCTCAATATTTTTATTCACTTGCAATTGTTGTTGTTTTAAACCAATCAACTGCGCTTGAGTTTGCTTTAATTGCTCACTCAGCTGTGTATTATCAGCACGAAGCTGAGCCAATGCAGCATAAGTTTTATCACTTATCTGTTGGCCATGAATAATCAACCCTGTTGTAGCAGCGCCGCCAACCATGGCAACCAGCAAAGCTAACACTGCTAATTTGCTGACTTTTTGTTTAAAAATTGGTTGAGTTGCTGGTGGCTCAACGTGTTGCTGTACAGGTTCAGATTGCGTGTCTTGCTCGCTCATATGGCTACCTTGCTGATGTTGGTTTGGCACTATACTGGTAAATATCGCCAGATCACCTGGCCCACTGGCAACATGAATGTGTTGCGATTCCACCCCGTAGGAGTCTTCTAAATAGCTGGCACTGCGCTGGCTTACCAAAAAAAAGAGGCGTGTTTTCAACCACGTTAAATTTTCAGTATGCTGACAATCAAATATTGCATCTATCGCTGCATTGCTGGTTATGACTATACCGTCAATCTGCTCACTTCGCCAGTGGTCTAACCAGACATCGGAGGTGCTTTGTTGCGCAACGCGTTTGTATACAGCGCACATATTTAAAATGGCTCCACGCTGCTTCATTGTTTTGGCTAATAGTGCGCGTCCACCTTGCCCTTTTACCAACACGACTTGCTTTGTCTCTAGCTGTTGCAATTGAGCTAGCGCTAATAGCCCTTCTGAATCTTGTTGTTTTGGCGTGATAGCATGGCGAGAAAAATGTGTGTGAATAGCCAGTGCTGTTTGCTCGCCCACAGCAAATAATTGCGCACTTTGTGGTAAAGTATTTACTCGCAATGCCAACTGCCTAACCGCATCTTGTGAAATAAACACAATGATGTCAGCCTCTTGCAATGGTGCTAACTCATTGGGACTGAGCTCACAAGGTACAATACGCAACACCGGAGTGTGTACATTGTAAATATCTTGCTGATTCAGCAATTGTGAAAGCTGCAGTCCTTTACCCTCAGGGCGAGTAATAGCAATTCGCATCATTAGGCGTTTTTATAAACTTCGGCAAGAATTTTATCAGCCCCTTGCTTAAGCAGCTCTTCAGCAAGTTCAACACCCAATTGCTCTGCCTGCTCACTTGAACCTGTCACTTGCGCTCGTAATATTTCACTACCATCTAATGCCCCAACCAAACCGCGTAAAAAGACTTGCTCACCATTAACCTGCGCAAAAGCACCAATTGGCACCTGACAACCACCTTCTAAACGGCGATTCATCGCACGCTCTGCAAGCACGCGTATACGTGTTTCGGTATGCTCAAGCGGTGTAAGTAAGCGTTTAGTCAATGCATCATCACTACGACATTCAATACCCACAGCACCTTGTCCATTGGCGGGTAATGATTGCTCTGGCGCAATGAAACTGGCAATACGCTCTGGCATTTCTAATCTTATCAAGCCTGCGGCGGCTAGAATAATGGCATCATAGTCACCATTATCGAGCTTTGCCAAGCGTGTATTAACATTGCCTCGTAAGTCGCGAATATCTAAATCTGGGCGTAGCGCTTTAATTTGGCATTGGCGACGTAAGCTAGATGTACCCACCACAGCCCCCTGTGGCAACGATTCAATATCTTTATAAGTATTAGACACAAATGCATCTCGTGGGTCTTCTCGTTCACAGATGGTATATAGCTCAAGCCCTTGCGGAAACTCAACCGGTACGTCTTTCATAGAGTGCACAGCAATATCCGCACGACCATCCAACATGGCTTGCTCAAGCTCTTTAACAAATAGTCCTTTACCGCCAATTTTTGCCAGCGGCGTGTCTAAAATAATATCGCCTTGTGTAGACATAGGAACCAACTCTACATTCAGTTCTGGATGAAAATGCATCAACTGCGCTTTTACAAATTCAGCTTGCCATAATGCCAGTGCACTTTTTCTGGTTGCGATACGCAAAGTATGTTGTTGTGTCATGATTAACCTTTGTTAGCCAATTAGTCGGCCGATGAAATAATTCGAAAAGATTTTTGTGCCAGAAGCTGCCCTTGCTCAGTCACTACTTCCACTCGCCATGGCCCTGTTTGGCTTGGCATAATATTTTTACTCGAGAATGTACGAAAACGAATTGCACTAATAGACAGTGGAATTTCAGCCATAAGCTGGTCTTGATGAAACCACAAGTGCTGTACGGTTTGGTCCTGCATATTATTAATTTCCGTAAAGAAAAATAATTTTTCTGCAAACTTTCCGCGCTCTAAATTATCTTTAAGTACATCAATGGGCTCTCTGTTGAGCACACCTGTTGTCAACACGGCACGTGATACCAAATTACTATCAATCTGTGCGCCTAAGGCCACGTTAGTGATAGTTGCATGTTCTGCAAAGACATTCTCTGTTTTTTGCTCATCAAACACATCTTGGTCAGCGTCAGTAGAAGCATCAATAGCTCTCTCTGATCCATCACTTGACTCCAAATATGACTGGTCTATCCCATCAAAATTAGTCGACATTAATGGCTGAGTTGTTTTCGCAACAAATTGTTGTTCTAATTGCTGTGACACCTCAGTCTGTTGCTCAGACTCAAGCGGTACAACTATGTCACTTATTGCAGTAGAGTTGACTTGCACTGGAACTTGAGAAAGCAGCTTAGGCTTAACGCTAGTCTGTTCAGGTTGTATTTCATCAGCATTAACCGAATTCATCAGCCCGTACATTACAGCAACTGCAAACAATAACACCACACTAGAAGCCATAAATATTCGCCGCCAATGCCATTGATAACTTACTTTAGCGTTTGTTTGTGGGACTCTATTTACCGCCGTTTTAATAACGATCCTTTGTGTCATTGTTGCAGCTCCTAATTAAGACAGTGTCGCCATTAGCCATTCACGTATTGCGACGAGTTCTTCATAACATACTTGATGTTCCATCGGGTAATCTTGCCAGCTTACCTGATAACCTTGATGCTGCAAGGTATCTCGAGCCAGCTGCCCAGCAGACATGCTCACCACCGGATCGTGACTGCCATGTGCCATAAAAATATTTAAATCGGGTTGCACTGCTTCATCAACCAGTTTTTGTGGTGCACACATATAGGTTGATAATGCCATAACACCACCCACTTTAAATGCTAAGCGCGGCGCTAGATGCAGAGCAATAACCCCCCCTTGTGAAAAACCAGCTAAAATAATTCTTTCGCCGGCAATCCCCTTATCCAACTCAGCTTGAATCAGCGCTTCAACCGCTTTAGCTGATGCTTTTACACCACTTTCATCTGCACGATTATCTAAATCTAATGATTTTATGTCATACCACGCACGCATAACCATACCGCCATTAATCGTCACTGCTTGCTCTGGTGCATGAGGAAAAATAAACCGCACACCCAAATCATCAGGCAATTTTAGCTCTTGGGCAATTGGTAAAAAACCTTCACCTGAATCGCCAAGGCCATGTAGCCAAATAATGCTGGCTGTGTGCTCGCCTTTTGCAGCGTACTCTACAAATGGCAACATTAGCTATGCTGCCATACAATAGTTGAGCCTGCTTGGCGGGTCGCCGCATCACACATAAACTGCCAAAACTCTGCGCCTGAGCGGTTATCAATCCATTTGTCGCCATGAAGTTCAAAATGATGACCATTAAACTTAGTTGCCACCCATACCTGTTGCAAAGGCGCTTGCTTATTGATCACTATTTTACTTTTATCAGCAAAAATTATTTCTAAAATACCTGCTGCAGACTCATAATCTAAGTCAGCATCACAATCGTCAATTTGCTCTTCTATGGTGAACATCAAGGCTTCAGCCAGTTCGTGGTACTCGGAATCAGTCATTCGGTATCCCTCATTTGTACAAAGTTTTAGCTATATAAGGAAGAAAATACTTGCCCACAATAGCTGCTTTTTTTGCGAATTCTGTTACTCTGCGATTATAAAGGCACAGACACCATTAATCTAATGAAAGCGACACTCTCTCAATCTAGCTTATTCTTTTTCGTAATTTTCACTACGCTTATGTTAGCTGGCTGCGGACAAAGCGGGCCTCTTTATTTGCCCGACAAACAAAGTACAAAGCAAACCAATAAAGTTCAACCCAAGCCAAACGCTGAGCCAACACAAGATACCCAGACCCAAATCAAGCAGCAGGAAGGTTAGATGGATTTTTTTCAATACCAAGATAAACAGCTATTTGCAGAGCAAATGCGTGTCGCAGATATTGTAAAACAACATGGCACACCTTGTTATATCTACTCACGAAAAACCTTAGAACGACACTATCATGCATTTACCGATGCAGCAAAAGGCCACCCCCACCTCGTTTGTTATGCCGTAAAAGCTAACTCAAACATTGCCGTACTTAACGTGTTGGCTCGCTTAGGTGCTGGTTTTGATATTGTCTCTAAAGGTGAACTGGCAAGAGTAATAGAGGCCGGTGGAGATACCGATAAAGTGGTATTTTCAGGCGTTGCAAAAACAGCGGATGAAATTGCGTTTGCGCTTCAGCACAACATTAAATGCTTTAATGTTGAGTCAACCCCTGAACTAAAGCGCATTAGTGAAGTGGCAACTGATATGGGAGTGCCTGCCCGCGTTTCTATTCGTGTAAACCCCGACATTGATGCCAAAACCCACCCCTATATTTCCACTGGATTAAAAGAAAATAAATTTGGTATTGATATAAAACAAGCCTTTGAGGTTTACCAACTTGCTTATGCGCTGCCAAGTATTGATGTGGTTGGTGTTGATTTTCATATTGGCTCGCAGTTAACTGAGGTAGACCCATTTTTAGCGGCATTAGACAAAGTAATCGCACTGATTGAACAGCTCAAAAGTGCTGGAATTGAATTACAACACTTAGACATTGGCGGTGGCTTAGGCGTACCCTATGATAGCGAAAAGCCGCCACATCCAAGCGCTTATGCCGCGCAAGTAAAAGCACGCCTCACGCAATACCCGCACTTAGAGCTGGTATTTGAGCCGGGTCGTGCAATTGCGGCTAATGCAGGCATTTTGGTCACCAAGGTCGAATACTTAAAACGCTCTCAAGATAAACACTTTGCCATTGTTGATGCGGGCATGAACGATATGCTCAGACCTTCATTATATCAAGCATGGCAAAGTATTATCGCTGTTAATCCGCGAGATGACGATACCCCAATACATGCTTATGATGTCGTAGGGCCAGTATGTGAAACAGGTGATTTTCTTGGTAAAAATCGCCTATTAGCCATCCAAGAAGGTGACTTACTCGCGCAGCGCAGCGCTGGGGCTTATGGCTTTACGATGAGTTCAAATTATAATTCTCGCCCACGTGTTGCTGAACTGATGGTAGATGGTGACACTTGCTATGTAATAAGACAAAGAGAATCCCTGTCGTCATTATGGCAAGGTGAACACCTGCTACCTTAATTTATTAATGACGCGGCGCCCTTAGCATGGCAAAGTAAACGCATTAGGAGTTGTATTAGAACATTATGTTTGTAAATTTTTCTAAAATGCATGGCTTGGGCAATGACTTTATGGTGGTTGACAACATCACCCAAAATGTATTTTTGTCTCGAGATCAAATCAAAAAGCTAGCTGATAGAAACTTTGGTGTGGGTTTTGATCAACTACTAATGGTTGAAGCACCTTATTCACCTGAGCTCGACTTTCATTACCGTATTTTTAATGCCGATGGCACCGAAGTTGAGCAATGCGGTAACGGCGCACGCTGTTTTGCCAGATTCGTACGCATGAAAGGCCTAACCAATCGCCATAAAGTTTGTGTTTCCACCAAATCTGGCAATATTACGCTATATTCAGAAAAAGACGGCCAAATAACGGTCAATATGGGTAGCCCACATTTTGCACCCAGTAGTATTCCATTTAAAGCCAGTAAACCTGAACTAACCTACATTATGCGCGCTGATGAACACACCGTTTTTTGTGGTGTGGTCTCAATGGGTAACCCCCATTGTGTAATTGAGGTAGACGATATTGCTGATGCCGAGGTAGAAACATTAGGACCTTTACTTGAAAACCACGAACGCTTTCCTGAACGTGCTAATGTAGGTTTTATGCAAATCATCAATGAAGCGCATATAAAACTCAGAGTATGGGAGCGCGGTGCGCAAGAAACCCTAGCTTGCGGCAGTGGCGCGTGCGCTGCTGTAGCCATTGGTATTGCTCAAAAAAAATTAGCCAATACCGTTCGTGTCGATTTGCCGGGCGGCACCTTACAGGTACGCTGGCAAGGTGAAGGACACAGTGTAAAAATGACAGGCCCGGCTGAGCATGTGTTCGATGGACAAATCTCTTTGTAACAACACAAAAGGTATATCATGAGTAAAATAAATGACCTAAATGAACAATTAGTATGTGATTATTTAAGTCATTACCCTGACTTTTTACTCAAACACCCTTATGTTTTACTCCAGATGAACTTGCATGACAAAAGCCAAGGCTTACCTAATTTAGCATTGCAACAACAGCGTTTGCTTAGAAAACAAAATAACGAATTAAAAAAGCAGCTCAATGAAATTGCGCAAAGCGCACTAGAAAACGAACAAATATTTAAGCTATTGAGTGAATGTCAACGTCAACTTTGGCACTGTACAAGCTTTGATGAACTTGCAAAGCAACTCACCGATACACTGTGTCGGCCTGCAAATATTATGAGCTGCCAATTACTCCCATATCATGAACAGTTCAGTGAACTGGTTAGTGCTCGCCTTAAAAAAAATGCCAGTTATTTGGGTCGTTTATCAAAAAATGAGCTGCGTACACTTTGGCCAAATGACAACAATGTTCAATCCGTGGCGCTCTATCTCATTGGCGATATAAATAAACCAAGCGCGTTACTTGCCTTTGCCAGTGATAACCCCGAACACTTTTCACCAAACAACGATAATTTGTTCATGAAAGAGTTTGTAACGACTTTACATGTTCGCCTAAGTTCATTGGCTTAAAGCAGATAATGCCAGAAGCGGATAGACTCGATAATCTATGGCTACAACCTATCGATAGCTTTATGGATCACCTGCGCTACGAAAAGCAATACTCTGCGCATACCCTCAGCCAATACCGCCTGCAATTACGACAAGCAGCAGATTATTTTTCTACGCAAACAACAAGCTGGTTAACGGTCAGTAGCGACATGATCCGCCGTTTTAGTATGAAACTACGTGCTCAACAATATAATCCACGCAGTATAAACCTTAAACTCAGTTGTATTCGCAGTTTATATAAATTTTTAAAAACCAAGCACGAACAAGCAACGCCAATCACCAACCCTGGCGAAGGCATAAAAGGCCCAAAATTTGATAAGCCCTTACCGAAAAACCTCGATGTAGATCAGATGGCACAATTGCTATCAATTAATGCTGATGATGCGCTGGCAATAAGAGATAAAGCCATGATGGAGTTAATGTACTCAAGTGGACTTCGAGTGAGTGAACTAGTTAATGTCAATATCGGCGATGTGCGAGAAGGTGAAGTGCGCGTACTGGGCAAAGGCAACAAAGAGCGGGTTATTCCTGTTGGCTCAAAAGCACTGAGCGCACTTGAAGCTTGGTTACAAGTAAGACCACAATTTGCTAGTGAAGGTGAAGTGGCGGTATTTTTAAGTCGGCGAAAGCAACGTATCTCTATTCGCCATGTGCGCGAAAGAATGAAAGAATGGGGACTTAAACAAGGCATTAGTACGCCTATTCATCCACATAAATTACGCCATTCATTTGCCAGCCATATGCTTGAATCAAGCGCAGACTTACGTGCTATACAAGAAATGCTCGGCCATACCAGCTTATCTGCAACACAAGTGTATACCCATGTTGACTTTCAACACCTTGCTAAAGTGTATGATAAAGCACACCCTAGGGCGAAAAAGCGCCAAACTAAAGATTAAACAGCAACATAACAACGGGCCAATAACCATGCGATTTAACCGTGCTATTAGCAAAATTAAAGTACTCAGCTTTGATTTAGACGATACCTTATATAACAACCATCCTATTATTCGCGCAGCACTGCAAGCACAGGCCGATTATCTATTACAAATCCCAAAATGGCCTCATCAAGATGCTGCTTTTTGGTCTCGCTGTCGTAACCAAGCAGTACAACAAACCCCTGAACTTGCCCATGATGTCACGGCATGGCGGCAACAGGCACTTTATATTGGTTTATTGGCATGTGGTTTTAATCACACTCAAGCTACCAAGCATGCCCAGCAAGCCTATGCAGCCTTTGCTCAAGCTCGAAGCCAAATTACAGTATGCCCGAGTGTTTTAACACTGCTCACTGATTTAAAACAGCGCTATACCTTAATAGCGATAACCAACGGTAATGTAGAAGTCGATGAGTTTAACCTCGCAGGGGTATTTTCACTGGTGCTACAGGCAGGAAAAGATGGTCGTGCTAAACCTTACCCCGACCTGTTCGATAACGCCGCTAGGCAATTAAACGTCAAGCACTCAAACATACTTCATATTGGCGATAATCTGGATACCGATGTTCAGGGCGCGAATAATGCAAAATGCCATAGCGTTTGGCTAAATAACCAAGACTGCCAATATCAGTACCAAGGTCTCGCTGATATAGAAATAAGCAATATCAAACAGTTAAATATCCTATAACGCATAATATGGCGGTTTAATACCGCCGCGTAACGGCGGTATTCATTGTGGCTTTAACGTACAAAGTTTGGCTGGCATAAAAAATAATAATAATGGCCACCCCCTCACAACCAGCCAACACATAATTATGTTTTTTCAATAGCTTAATGTTGTTAAGCTAACGGCTGTTCTTTACCCATTTTGCAGCTATTATGGAGCAGCCGCTATGCAAAAGATTATGATCACAGGTGCTACTGGATTGCTAGGTCGCACACTGTATAACACCCTCATCAATGATTTTGAAGTGATTGGCACCGGCTTTAGTCGAGCCAAAGCGCCACTGCACTCACTCGATTTAGGCAATCAACACGCTGTTATCGATTTTTTAGAGCATCATAAACCAGACGCTCTCGTTCATGCCGCGGCTGAACGCAAACCAGATGTGTGCGAAGCGGCTCCCGAGCAAACCATTGCGCTTAATGTTGCCGCAAGCGAGTTTCTTGCTAAACAATGCGCGCAGCGAGGTATTCATTTTATATTTATCAGCACCGACTATGTATTTGATGGTAAAGCACCGCCGTATCTTGAATCTGCTCAAACAGCGCCTTTAAACTTATATGGGCGCACTAAACAGCAAGCCGAGCAAGCGGTAATAACACAATCAAAGCAACATAGTATTATTCGCGTCCCTGTGTTGTATGGTGACGTGGCAGAACTCGCAGAGTCAGCGGTGTCGGTAATAGCCACCCAAATCAGTGCCACAGAAAAAACCCAACACGATAATTGGGCGGTGCGTTACCCAACGCATGTCGAAGATATTGCCTTCACGCTAAGGGACTTACTGAAACACCCAGCAAACTTGGGGGGGATATTCCATATTTCTGATACCCAAGCCATGAGTAAATATCAGATGGCGTATATTATGGCGAATATTTTAGGTTACTCAAGCACACTGCTAGAGCCGATTGATCAGCCAAGCCAAAGCGCCGCTCGACCTCATAACTGTGCTTTGGCCGACTCACGATTGAATAACTTGGGCATAACACATCAGCGTGATTTTAAAGTTGCGATAGGGAAAATTTTACGTAATGTAGCAACGTAATCTGATGTGCTTGCTTAGCAACTTAGTAAGCAAGCACACTTATTTACGCTAGCGCGGTACAAAACGCTCACTGCACAGCTTAATAAGCCAATTTGGAAATGGATATTTTTTATAGATAGTATCTAAAAAGCGTTCCCACGCATTTGTCTGTAATTGTGCAATCTCTTTGTTGGGCACAATACCGCTGTATAATTTAGCAAAGTCTCTGAGGAACTGTACATCACGGCGGCGGTTATTTTTAGCATACCCTTTGCCTGCATAATGAATAAAGTCTGCTTCAAAGTAGTCTTCTTGACCAAACATATCCATACGATTAAAATTGCTTGCCAATTCTTTATGCTGCAAATTGTTTTTAAAAATATGATAATTAAAGAGTGTTTGCTCATAAAAACGAATGTGATTACATACCGATTGCAACCCGTCGAGATCTGCATAATCAAATAACTGACATGGCTTAGAGGCTAAAATTACGCCCACGTTATAATAAGTGAAGCAGCCATTGCTTGCAGGCCAGCTGATGCGACCTAGCTTCTCTTCAATTAGTTGACGTTCTAGCTGACGATCGCACACCGCGCCTTCATTAAGCATATATATGGTTTCAGGATCAGGGTATTGCTCAAAAATATTTTGAGCATTAGGTGCAACCAGAATATCAGCGTCTAAGTACAGTACTCTGTCGTACTCTTTGAGTAACTCACCAATTCTGAGTTTTTCAGCCCAAGCGGGGTTTGCATCATATTTAGCGTCACAAATATTGATTGGGAAATGTAACTGCTCTGAAACGACCAAATCCGCCCCACTTTTTCGGCGTAATACTTAAAGCTCAAAATTGCAGCTTGATACATTGGATTATCGCCAATGGCGAGAGTAAATATGGCTTTTTTCATTGCAAACGAACGTCCTTGTTCCTAATTTTGAATCATTATCTTAACGCATAATTATTAAGGTGTATTGATTGTTGATCACTACAATAAACTTTGCATGTATTATGCTACTTAACATTACGTTAGATAAAGCATTTATTACATGACCCAACCTACCCGCCTTGCCAAATACCTTGGCCATGCTGGCATTTGTTCTCGCCGCCAAGCATCACGACTCATTGACTCTGGCGATGTAACGGTCAATGGCCGCCCCGCCAATCACATTGATCATGTGAACGAGCAAGACTGCATTATGGTCATGGGAAAGCCCGTTCTAGGACCAGCCAAAAAAGTGCTGTATGCCTATCACAAACCGATTGGCGTAGACTGCAAGCTCAATCAGAATGACCCGAGTAGCCTTATTCACCATTTGCCAACAGGCACCCGAACATACCCCATTGGCCGCTTAGATAAAGACTCTAGAGGTTTGTTACTCCTTACAAACGATGGTGAATTATGCCAGCGCCTTATTCACCCAGATCATCACGTAGAAAAAGAATACTGGGTAACGGTTGATGGCTCCTTAGATGACAAGTTTTGCCAAAAAATGGCCTCGGGTATTGTTGTTGATGGGCAACTCACTTTACCTTGTAAAGTGAGCCTACTCAGTGACACGCAATTTAAGATTGTGCTTAAACAAGGGCTAAACCGACAAATTCGTAAAATGGCGAAATACTGTGGCTATCGGGTGGTTGACTTGCATCGCGTGCGTATTGCCAGCTTTAACCTGCCCAACACACTGTTAGAAAGCCACTATCACCTCATTACCCCCGCTGCGTTGAAATTAGATTAAAAAACACCCTTGACAGTTTTGATTACAGGTGTAATCTAAATATTAAGATTACACTTGTAGGCAATAAATATGATTGAACTTTCTAAAGCTGAATTTGCAGTAATGGAAGCGCTTTGGCAGGGCCACCCAGCCAAAGCCAGCGATATTATCGCGCGCTTAAGTGACGATACCCAATGGCATGAAAAAACCATTAAAACACTGGTTGGTCGTTTAGTTAAAAAACAAGCCGTGAGCTTTGAAAAGCAAGGCCGAGAATATATTTATACCCCCGCTATTGGCCGTGAGGCATACACACTAAAGCAAAGCGTCAGTTTTTTAGAGCGCTTTTTTAGAGGCCGAATTGCCCCACTGGTCAGTGGCTTTGCTAAAACAGAGCAATTATCTCAGCAAGATATTGATGAGTTAAAACAGATCATCGAGCAGTGGGAACAAAAACAAGGAAAGTAATATGCTATATCTCTACGCTGAGTGGCTACTTAACTTCAATACTCAAATTGTTATCAGCGCAATCATGGTCACCTTAATGCTATTACAAAAATATGCAACGACTTGGCTAAGCGCTCGGCTAGTTTACGCGTTATGGTGGATGGTGCCATTGAGTGTTATTGCGCTTTGCTTACCGAATGAATTAAAGCCAATCACCAGTCAGGCCATCAGTTATTTTAAAGTAACGCCACAAACCAGTCAGGTTTCTGGGTTTTGGCAGCTAAATGCAACCTTGTTGTATTTAATAGTGACTATCTCATTACTGATGTTTGTGTTTTGGCAGCATTACAAGTTTGTCAAAACACTCAACCTAGAGCCTACTGGTGATCTGAATTATAAGTCGCCTATCTTTGTGAGCGCTAAGCTGAGCACGCCAATGGCAGTGGGCTTGTGGCAGCCTTGTATCGTTTTACCAAAAGACTACCAAAAGCAATTTGCGCCAGACACGCTCAAACTGTTGCTTGAACACGAACACACGCATATCCAGCGCTACGATAATTTAGCGAATATGGCCTTACTGCTACTTTGTATCAGTTGCTGGTTTAATCCACTGCTATGGCTTGGCTATCAAAGCTTTCGCCGTACACAAGAGCTGGCATGTGATGAAACTGTATTACAACAAAAAACAACACATCAACAACTTATGTATGCAAAAGCGCTCGTACATTGCGCAAAAAACAATCGCAATAGCGCCTTAGCATACTCGTTCTATGGAGATAAGAGCACGATGAAACAAAGACTGACACACTTACAAAATTTAAAAAATACATCACTGGGCGCTAAATGCTTAGTTATTGCTTTAGCTTGCTGTTCACTAAGCGCGATGGCACTGTCAAAGCCCAATGAAATTCAAGCGAACAAACAGGTTAATGAACCCCATCCCATTATGCGTATTGAGCCGCTTTATCCAATTGAAGCTGCCAATGCGGGCATATCAGGGTATGTCACATTACAATTTACCATTGATGAGCGTGGCCATACCAACAACATTGAAGTAATCGATGCTCAGCCAAACGCGGTATTTGAGAAAAGTGCCATCAACGCATTAAGACAGTGGCAGTATAGTGGCGCCACTCATACCAGCGAACGCCATATAGTCCAGCTAGATTATGCATTAAGCCCACAATCGAAAGCTGACAAGAAAAAAGTAAACCATGAGCGGATCAGTGTCTCACATTAAAAAACCAAAGCCAGCGCTGCATGCTGGCTTATTCTTTTTACAAGCTCACCACTATCATCGCAATGGCACAGCCTGTGCCCACCGCCCAAACGAGTGAACGCAATACATGTAAGTTCAAATAGTAGAATAAACAGTAGAGTATGCGCGCAACAATATGTGTTATCGCCAAATACTGCACAGTTGCACCTATTGTATTGGTGCCTAATACCACGGCCACAGCAACCGCAAAAACCGCTAATGATTCAAAACAGTTTTGGTGCGCTGCCAGCGCTCTAGCGCCAAAGCCTGTTAACTGTGTTTGCTGCGCTCTAGGGTGTTGATTGTCGTAACCCCCAAGTTTATTCATGGCAATTGCCAGTGGGGCTTTTGCAAGGTAAGGAAGAATAACCGCGATTAACGCGCAGATTAGAATAGTCGTCATGCCAAGTCCTTGAGTGATTTAGTTTTTCAATGTTCACTCTATCATGCCACAAATAAAAAAGCCGCCCAAAATTCTCAGGCGGCTAAGTCGTGTAGCATCCAACAAAATAATACGATCAATTCAGTACAAATACACTGCGACAGATTGTCGCAGTGTATAAGCTCACACTCAATGAATGAGTAAAATGCAATAGCAGCAAATACCAGACGTTGTTACACTCAAAGAAAATAATTTGGATAGACAATGGCTTGGATTGCTTTTACTATTTTAGCAGCATTTTCTCAAGCATGGCGCAATGCGCTGCAAAGCCAATTGAGTCAAACCGTGAGTATCGCGGGAGTCACACTAGCTCGATTTTTACTGGCTGTGCCTTTGGCTTTGATGTATTTACTGTGTCTATATCAGTTTCAAAACGCGCCCCTTCTCACCTTTAGTAACTCACTTATTGGCTACATCGCAAGCGCCAGTGTTATGCAAATTATTGCTACCGGACTCATGGTACTGTTGTTTAAACAAAATAATTACGCGGTTGGTGCGGGTTTAGCAAAAAGCGAAGCGCTGATGGCAGCAATATTAGGCATGCTGCTGTTTGGCTCAACACTATCCTTGATTGGCTGGCTAGGTGTTGCCATTGGCGCCATCGCAGTATTGTTACTCAGTGGTTTTAACTTAAAGCAAATACAAGCTAAAACAGTTTTGCTTGGTCTGACTTGTGGCAGTGCATTTGCCCTGACCTCACTTTCAGTCAGAGAAGCCAGTTTAGTAACCGGGTTACCATTTTTACACAGTGCAGCATGGGTGCTGTTGCTTGTTCTGTGTACCCAAACTATCATTTTAAGCCTGTATATTACCCTTAAAGAAGCCCACACTTGGCAAGCTCTATGGCAAAAGCGCAATCTCACATGTGCCACTAGCTTAACAAGCTTTATAGGGTCTGTGGGTTGGTTTAGCGCCATGAGCTTACAACATGTCGCCTATGTTAAAACGCTGGGTCAAATAGAAGTGTTCTTTACCATGCTCATTGCTATTTTTTGGTTAAAACAACCTGTAAAAGCAAGCGACAATTTGGGTTTAGCCCTAATTGGTATTGCCGCTGCTTTAGTGATGCTTAGTTAACTTTTTTCTTTAGTGTCACTTGATATAAATCAGTTCGTCGGTCTTTGAGGTTGCGCACAGTGCCTTCACTATGCAGTAACTTCAATTTATCAAGGTCTAAGTCACTGAATAACAGCATTTCGGTATTGGGTGTTGCTTCATTAAGTGCTGCATCATGTGGAAACGCAAAGTCTGATGGCGTAAGTACTGCTGACTGCGCATATTGCACATCTAATGAATCAACTTGAGGTAAGTTACCCACGCTGCCTGCAATAACTACATAACACTCATTTTCAACCGCTCTGGCCTGAGCACAATGACGTACTCGTAAATAGCTATTTTTAGTGTCCGTCCAAAATGGTACAAATAAAATATCTAAACCGCGCTGGGCCATAATTCGACTCAACTCAGGAAACTCCACGTCATAACATATTTGAATACCTACTCGCCCGGCATCGGTTTCAAACACGCCAATTTCATCGCCACCTTCGATTACCCAATCATAAGCTTCATGCGGTGTGATATGAATTTTACGCTGTTCATCAACCTTTCCGCTTCGATGACATAAATAACTGACATTATAAATTTTTTCATCTTCCATCAACGGCATCGACCCCGTTATAATGTTCGCATTATACTCAATCGCCATGGTCGACATAGCTTCTCTAAATTGGTCAGTATAATCAGCTAGAAAGCGGATTGCTTCGGTTTGATTTCGATGTTCTTGTAGGCCCATCAGCGGCGCATTAAAAAACTCTGGAAAGATAATAAAATCGCTTTGATACTCAGAGACTGTATCAACAAAATACTCTACTTGGCGCATAAGTTCTTCAACTGAGGAGACTTCACGCATTTGCCACTGCACAGCACCAACTCGCACAATGGTTTTTTTAGTGTCAATAACAGTATCTGTTGGCTGGAACAAAATATTATTCCACTCAAGCAGCGTAGCATAGCCCTCTGAATTTTCATCCTCTGGTAAGTACTGCTTTAATAGTCGCTTTACTTGAAAGTCATTCGCCAACTGAAAGCTTAAAATAGGGTCATAAATCTCTTTGTGATCAACCTTGTCAATATATTCCATGGGGGTCATTTCATCACAATGATTGGTATAGCGAGGAATACGTCCACCCGCTAAAATAGCGCGCAGATTATACTGTCGGCATAGCTCTTTTCGAGCATCATACAAGCGTCGGCCCAAACGCATGCCCCGATGGCTTTTTGCAATCACCACATCTAACCCATACAACGCATCGCCATTACCGTCACTAAACACTCGGTTGTGTGCATCCACAATTTCATCGTAGGTATGTGGATTAGAAAAACGCTGATAATCTACTTGTACACTCAACGCTAAACCAACTAAACGGCCTTCGTCTAAAATACCTATTTGACCTTCTGGGAATTGGTCTATCAACCTAAATATTGTATGGGTTGGCCATGCGCCACCTAAATCAGGGTATGCCTCATCCATTAAGGTTTTAATTTGTGGATAATCTGCTTTGTTGATATTACATAGCGTAATACGCGCTTTTTCTATCGACATACTCCCTCCTAGTTTAGTTCGTTTCTTCTGTGCCTCATTATCAAAAGTATAGGCCTTTGAAAAGGTTACATTATCACTCGCTTTATACGAGTACCAGTTTTATCAATATCTTGTATTAATAAGTCATCAACAAACATAATATTAATACTGACTTAAAATAAAACGTAATAGAACCATCTATACTTAGCGTTACATTATATTTTGCACCAAATGATAAAGCTGGTAACCAACTATGAACGTAAGGAGCCGTATTTGGATCATCCACATAAACAGCCCAATGAAGTAGAGCAATTAAAAAACCAATTACTTAAACAGGTTGCGTGGTACTGCATGGGATTACATGCATGTTTAATTATTACCTTTTTATATGTCGGTGTAGAGCTACTGGCTATTGTTAACATAATGAGTGTTGCCACTTGGTGGTTCGGTATTAAACTGTTGGAGCGAGCACAGCAGTCACTGGCTTTACGCATTTTTAGCTTAGAAGTCACAATTCACTCTATTTTAGTCTGTGCAATTATAGGTATAGACTATGGGTTTCAGTTTTATTTGTGGGCTGCTTCATGCTTGCTGCTGCTGGATACGCAGCTAAAATTAAAGCAAGCGGTATTATGGTGCACAATGATAATCATCATGTTTGCTTGCACTTATTTAGTCTTTGAACAGCCTACCCAGCACATTAATTATGATCAGTTTGCACCCTATTTACATTTTCTCAATGTGGTTGTTTGCGGTATTCCAATGATATATACCATTGGCTTAATCAGAGAAATTACCATTGGCCAGCAAGATGAATTAGAAATGCTAGCCGCCCATGACTCCTTAACTCACCTGTTCAACCGGCGTTACGCACATAATTTAATTCAACAAGCCTATAGAAGTTGCATGAACAACCAACAGCCTATTTGTGTGGTAATGGCAGATATTGACCATTTTAAGCGTGTGAATGATCAGTATGGTCATGAACAAGGTGACGAAATCATTGAGCGTGTAGCACAATGCTTAACCCAGCACTTAAATAACGCCGATATTGCAGTACGCTGGGGCGGCGAAGAGTTTTTACTCGTCTTACCTGGTTATTCAATGCTAAAGGCCCAAAAACACTTAGAAATTATTCGCCAAGCCATTGAAGCTATGACATTTACTAATGCAGCGTTGCAAATCACCATGAGCTTTGGTGTCGCACAATGGCAAGCAAAATGTGACTTTGAGACTGTGTTAAAGCAAGCCGATATTGCATTATATAAAAGCAAGCATAAGGGCCGAAATACCATCACATCAGCCCCTAACTCTCATTAAATGCTGTTATTTTTTTGCTGTGATAACCAGTTTATGTATTGTCGTCATGGGCAATAGAGGCGTTGCCTCCCCTTGTGCATAGGCTTTAAAACCCGTTCGATAAAACGAAGATAGAGGGTGCCCACTTTGTCCACCAGCGATGGTCATAATTGCATTTTCGAGTGCCCCTGGTTGTGCAACAAAGCGCTGTGATGCACCAAAGCTTGGCTTTTGTACCGCTGGCATAAAAGTATCACCAAATGCGGGCATAGTGGGCATATCTAAAAAACCACTTAAAATGGGTATTTGCTGACTAAATGGGTGGCGTACCTTTAAGGCATTAACTTTCCCCCACTGCCAAGCAGCTATGTCAGAACCATGTTTATTAGTCAGCTCTAATGTTGCTTGTTCAAATGCATGAAGCTGCAATGCTTGCCAGCTTTCATGTCCATTTAGCCAACTGGGTGGTTTATGCTTTAATAATTGCCAAAGTGCAGGCTCAAAATATCTTTTAATATGGCTCAACGATGTATCATGTTGCAGCATCATAGCTTCAACCGGCGCAAACACCTCATCTATTAATGCTGCTCGAAAATGCTTTACTAAGGTGTAACCAACAGATTCAGGGCATGCACAGCCTTGCCAACTTTCTAAAAACGCTAATTCATTGCTATATTGACTTTGTGGTGCCTGACTGAGAAGCTGTGTTAAATGCGAATGCCAAGGCGTCAAAAAGCGCGCTTCATTATCTTGTTGCAACTGATTAAAGTCTTGCTCTGTAAATTGCTGCTTAGCATATAATCTATCTCTAATTTGCTGCGCCCTTGCACCTAATGCGTAACCTCCATCACCAAAGCGCAAATGTTCAGAAGTCGACACAACCCTAGCATTAGCGGTCCAAAGACGGTGTTGTTCCGGGTTAGCAACTCGAGGCCGACGCAACTCATTTTTTTGCCATAATGGCGAGTAATCTGCTTCTTTTACGGCAATATCAGAGGGGGTAGTACGACTCGGAATTGCCCCTATCGGTTGCCACCCAGCATGACCTAATGCATCGACTATCATCAAGTTTTGTACTGGTATACCTACCTCTGGTGCTAGCCTCATCGCGTCATCGACAGAAGACGCGCGCTCAAATTCCAGTAAGTTTAAGTTCACAGCATAGGGTTGATGCGCCACCCAACTTAAGGCATATTGCATCCCATTAAAGCTTTTGACAGGGCCATAGTCACTCATCAATAATTTGTATTGTTCTGATTGCCCATCTGGTAAAGCAATGTGCTCAGTCACTTGCCAAGTGCGGGTTTGCTCATTAAGTTCAATCCAATCTGCAGTATCTAAGTAACCGTTAGTAAACCCCCAAGCAACTTGATTATTACTCCCCACAACAATAGCTGGTGCACCTGGCAAAGATACCCCTGTCACTTGATACGGCTGATCATTGTGCTGGTAATTTAGCTGTGCTCGATACCATATTGCAGGAACATTCAACCCTAAATGCATATCATCCGAAAGCATGGCCTTATTACTGTGTGTTAATTCACCGGTTACGGCCCAGTTATTACTACCATATTGAGGTTGCGAGGAAATAGCTTGTGCTCGCACTTGCTTAACCATGCCTTCTAGGTTGGGTGGTATCATATCTATTTGTGGTAACTTAGAGCCATCTAAAGCAGCTTGATACTGACTGGGCTGCGTTAAAAACAAACGCATTGGTGCACCAAATAAGCTATCTAATTGAATAAGCACTTGATCACGTTGAAAATTACCCGCTTGCAAGTCCAAGTACATAGCAAAAATCACAAGTATACTGTCTGCGGGTTGCCAAGGTACGATTGGCGCACCCGTTAGTTGATATTCAAAACTGTCAAAACTTATTTGAGAACGCGCTTCATTAACGCCTTTACTGTATGCCTGCAAAGCATACTTATGGTGCTCAGGAAGTTGCTCTACAATACTTTCGCTACGCGCTCTAAATTGATGAAAGCGCATACGCCTATCAAGGTTAAGTGCCGCCTTACCAAATAACTCGCTGAGCTCACCTGCAGCACTGCGCCGCAGCAGATCCATTTGAAACAAGCGATCTTGGCCATGTGCAAACCCTAAGGCATAAGCCGCATCAGCTCTCGTTTTAGCATCAATCACCACTTGCCCCAACGCATCCCGAGCAATACTTACATCAGCAGCAACTGCGTCACTAGCGTGTTTGCCATCTAGCTTTGGTAAGCTTAGAGAGAGTAAGCCATATAGGGCGGCAGTAAGTACTAAAAAACCGATAATAACAACTGTAATTAGCCACTTCAGTAACTTGAACATATCCTTTTCCTCGCAGAATTTTTAGCCTTTAATTTAAGCAACTCTTTATGACAGTTAGCTGATGGTTCGCCATTACAACCTATATATTGCATTAGAGTGCGAATTTAAGAGGTACATCTTTTAATATAAATACTCTTTAAAAAGGCTATTTTTTTATTGTAGAACATACCTTTTGATAAAACGCACTGTAGTCTATAGTTAAAAAATGCTCAACAACGCTCAAAAAGTAATGTTTGAAAATCTGTCCAATGCACCAAGGAAGACACGCTCCATCAAAATCAGCTTTTGGTTGCTGTTAGGTGGGATTGTCGTTTTTGGCTGGTACGTTGATACGGTTAATTACAACCGCCTCGTTCAAGAAGAAAAAAGCAGAGCATATGAAACTGTGAATGTTTATCGCACACAAATTGAAGGTATTCTTGCGACCAATATTCAGCTACTCAGAGGCTTGGCTGTTGCCATCGCTCAAGATAAAAAATTAACACAAAACTCATTTGAACGTATTGCCGAACCTTTATTTCAATCCAGCGGCGTATTAAGAAATATAGGCGCTGCACCTGATATGGTATTGCAATACATCTATCCTCTCTCTGGTAATGAACAAGCGTTAGGTCTTAACTATTTAACCCATCCCACACAAAGTACTGAGGCCATACAAGCTAAAGACTCTGGAGAAATCGTGTTAGCAGGGCCACTAGATTTATTGCAAGGAGGGCAAGCATTAATAGCCCGCGTGCCCGTTTTAGATAGAAATAACAATTTTTGGGGACTCTTATCTGTGGTCATTGATACTGAGAAGCTATTCTCAATGGCTAGAATGGAAGACCTGAAAAACCATTATTATGTTGCGATTCAAGGTAAGGATGGCCTAGGCAAGCAAGGTGAGTTTTTTTATGGTGACAGCAATATTTTATTAGAGCAACCACTGTCTTTAAGTATCTCTGTTGCATCAGGAAAATGGCAGTTGTATGTATACCCAACTGAGGGTTGGCAACCTCAAAGCGCCACAATCTGGCCATTTCGACTAGCATTAATCACGATTATTCTGCTCTTTATCGGTGCTTTTGTATTCTTTAACCGCTTATTAAAACAGCTACAAGATAATGCCCACTCCTTAAGTAGTATGGGAGCGCTCGCAGAGGTGGGAGCATGGACGATTAACCTTAAAAGCAGAAACATTTCATGGTCAGAGGTGACTAAGCAAATCTTTGAAGTACCTAATCACTATCAACCATCTTGGATAGCCACAACTGAGTTTTTTGTAGCAGGCCATCATCGCCGATTAATACAAGAAACATTTGATAATGCAATTAAGCAAGGCATTGACTTTGAACAAGAAATGTTGATAAAAACAGAAACAGGAAAAGAGCGCTGGCTATTAGTTAAAGGCAGAGCGATTCGACATGGTAAGTATACTAGTCAGCTATATGGCTCAGTACAAAATATTCATACCCGTAAATGCTTAGAAATAGAACGAAATAAAGTTGCTAAAAACAACGAGTTACTAGCAAGGTTAAGTAGCCATGAAGCCGTTTTAAATTTAAATTTAGACCCAGCGCAAAATGTTGCGATACAAGTTATTTGCGAGGGCCTTAAAGCACAGCGTGCAAGTATTTGGCTGCTAAACTCCGATGGTTCGCAGCTTATACCCTCAGGTTTTAGTAATACTCGAGATGAGAACCTACAGCACTTTCCACCATGGCGGAAAAAACAGTTACCTGAACTTTTCTCTGCTGTTTATAAACAAGAGTTAATATCGGCTAATTTCGCGCATACACATCCATGCACCCAAGAACTTAAAGATAACTATCTCAGCCCATACGAAGTGAACGCAATACTTGGTTGTAGTATTTCTTATAAAGGACATGCCATCGGCCTGTTATGTGCCGAATATCAGCACCCTCACTTAGAGTGGGATATTACAGATGAAAAGCTCATCAAAGCGGTCGCCGCCACTTTAGGCAGTTTATTCGCTAGCCAAGAGCAACAACAAGCTCGTCAGCAAGCCGTTATGGAAAAAGAACTTGCACAACAATCGGCAAAAATAAAAGCTGAGTTTCTTGCTAGTATGAGCCATGAAATTCGCACCCCCCTTAATGGCGTATTAGGTATGTTAGAGATTGTCACAAACTCCAACTTATCTCCTTCGCAAAAGCACCATCTGCAACTAGCTCAAAATTCTGCAGACTCTTTATTAACCATTATTAATGACATATTAGACTTTTCAAAAATTGAAGCAGGCAAGCTGCATGTTGAAACGATTGACTGCGATCTTGTACAGGTGATAAGCGACAGTATTAGCAACTTTGCGCCTCGTGCACTAGAACAGCATACTCGCCTGATCTTGGATACACATAAATTACAAGTTCAATGGGCTAAAACAGATCCTAACCGACTTAAACAAGTACTCAATAATCTACTCAGCAATGCCATAAAATTTACCAAACATGGTACGGTTACTCTAACTTGTTATACCGAACAACAGGCTAAACACACGCGATTATGGTGTAATATAGAAGACACAGGTGTCGGTATTAGTAAGTCTCAACTCGGTAAAATATTTGACTCCTTTACACAAGCAGACCCCTCAACCACACGTAAGTTTGGTGGCACAGGGCTTGGACTCACCATTGCTCGTCAATTATGTGAACTGCTAGGGGGCTCTTTGAATGCCTACAGCAAAATTGATGTTGGCAGTACGTTTAGTTTTTATATTGAACTTCATGAACCACAATCAATCCAACCTATAGAGTGTAACTGTGGGGCATTAATGATTATAGACACCATGCTCAATAAAGAGGCTCAGCAACATAACTTGTTTGATGCATGGGGTATTAACGTCGTTCATACAGACTCTATAGTAAAAGCATTAGAGTATATAGAAAGCCACCAAGTCACCAATCCTGACTTCATTATATCGTGTGCGCAAATTTCCGATGCAACGCCACAGGCACTTAAACGATTGCAAGCTTTAATCAAGCAATCTACTAGTAGCTTAGCGGTACTAGGTAATGAATTGACAAGTAATCAAGAGTATCCACCTTTAAAACCCGACTTATCATTACTGCGACCTTTAACACCTGCTGATATGCTGAAACTGTGTCAAATTGAACTTCCTGACTCTAAACAAAATGAAACTACTTTAGATATTAGTCACTTAAACGTATTACTTGTAGAAGATAATAAAATCAATCAAACCGTTGCCCTTAAACTGTTATCTAGGTTTGGGATAACAGCAATAAGCAAAGATGATGGTCAACAAGCCGCTGAACACTTAAAAAGTACGGCTACTGCATATGATATTATTCTTATGGATTGTTTAATGCCTGAACTCGATGGATATCAAACCACAAACTTAATACGAAGTGGGGGGGTTGGAAAGCAACATAAGCACACACCAATCATTGCACTTACCGCAAACGCTATGCAAGGAGACAAACAAAAGTGTTTGGCTGCAGGTATGGATGATTATATATCTAAGCCGGTCAAAGTGGATGAACTAGAGGCAAAATTAAGACAATGGAACAATGAAACTAAACAAAGCGTCGCCAATAGCGTACAGTGATAAAAAACTATTGTGAGTCTGCATATGGAATTAAATGAAGTTGAGCAACGCATCGTTGGCTGCCTGCTAGAAAAACAAACCACCACACCTGAACACTACCCATTGTCTCTCAATGCACTAACAAACGCATGCAATCAAAAGTCGAATCGCGACCCCGTCATGACTGTGACGGAATCAGATATTCTAGACACGTTAGCAACATTAAATACAAAACACATTGTAATTGTCGATGAAGGATTGTCTGGCCGCGTTAATAAATATGGTCATCGATTTTGCAATACCGAATTTAGTCAATTGCAGTTTAGCGAGCAGCAAAGAGCCATCATATGTGTATTGCTACTAAGAGGCGCACAAACACCCGGTGAGCTTAGAACACGTTGCGCTAGACTAGCCGCTTTTAGTCAAGTAAGCGAAGTGGAGTCCGCGCTTGAAGATTTACAAGCTCAAAGCTTGGTAAAAAAGCTAGCTCGAGAGCCTGGCAAGCGAGAAAGCCGTTATGTGCATCTGTTTCAAGATATAGTCCAGCAAGTTAGCACTTCACAAATGTCGCCGCAGAAGTTAGACAGTAGTGAGTTAGATGCACTGCTGAATGAAATAGAGCAGTTGAAAAAAGATCTCGCAAACATCAAACAACATTTAGGGCTTTAAATTAGCTGCTATTCAAAACATAATAACCCCAAATAGTATTGGCAATGAGGAGCATAAAATGCGCCAAGCGATACTGGCAGAAATGCAAGTACAACCACAGATTGATGTAGCCTTTGAGATTACTCGTAGAGTCAACTTTATCAAACAGCGCCTTATGTCGGCACACTGTCAAACACTCGTGCTAGGCATAAGCGGTGGCGTTGACTCATCGACATGCGGCAGATTGTGTCAACTAGCCGTCCAAGCACTCAATGAAGAACAAGATACAAACCGTTACCAATTTATTGCAATGCGCTTACCGTATGGTGTTCAGGCAGATGAAGATGAAGCCCAACTTGCACTTGACTTTATTAAGCCTTCACAACGTATCACAGTAAACATCAAGCCTGCAGTAGATGCTATGCATGAGCAAGCAACACAAGCAATATTATCCGCACGATTATCTATGCCAGAATCAACAGCGGTTGATTTTGTTAAAGGTAACGTCAAAGCTCGCCAGCGTATGGTAGCCCAGTATGAAGTAGCCGGATTAACTAATGGCTTGGTTGTAGGCACAGATCATAGCGCAGAAAACATTACAGGTTTTTACACTAAGTTTGGTGACGGCGCATGTGATCTCGCCCCTTTATTTGGCTTATCCAAGCGTCAAGTACGCGCTTTAGCCGCACACTTAAATGCCCCTACAGATCTGGTAATTAAAGCACCTACCGCTGATCTTGAGTGCGACAGGCCAGGGCTCACAGATGAAGAAGCACTAGGTTTGAGTTATGATCAAATTGATGATTTCTTAGAAGGTCGACAGGTAACCCCAGAAGTGGCCGATAAACTGATAGCTATATATCAACGCACTCAGCACAAGCGTCAACCTATTCCTACGGTTTATGACTTACTTTAAGTTCATGCTCTAATTCTTTTTTTGTTATTGATATTGGGCACATCGCAACACTTAATATGGCGTTGTGCCCGCCATCTAAAAGATAAACCTCAATATTTTCTAATGATTAGTCTTCATTGATATGATCGATAAACCATAACATGACGTAAAAATTACGTTATAGTTAACTTATTGATACTTTTCAGAGGATAAGCGTTTTTAATGACTGCACCAATATTGATCACTGGCGCTGGGCAGCGTATTGGATTGGCGATAGTACAGCACTTTGTTGCTAATAACCAACCTGTAGTTATGACCTTCCGTACCCGACACAGTGTAATAGATGAATTAGAGCAATTAGGTGTGCATTGCATGCAAATCGACTTTAATGAGCCAGATTCGGTTACCAGACTTCAGGCTAAATTACACACTCATTACTCGGCACTCAGAGCAGTTATACATAACGCCTCCAGTTGGGACTGTGAAGCAAACAACCCAAACTTTGATACTCTATTCGATAACATGATGCGAATTCATGCAAAAATACCTTATCAGCTGAACCTAGCACTTGCTAATTTGTTACAAGCTTCTAGTTCTACGTCAGATATTATTCATTTGACTGATTATGTAGTCGAAACTGGGAGCCCAAAACACATTGCATACGCAGCAAGTAAAGCGGCACTAGACAATTTAACCCGTTCCTTTGCAACTAAGTTTGCCCCCAAGATTAAAGTAAACGCCATTGCACCTAGCCTAATCATTTTTAATGAACACGATGATGAACAGTATAAAGCTAAAACGCTGAGCAAATCTTTAATGGGTATTGAACCTGGCTGTGAAGAGATCATTAACAGTATAGAGCTACTCCTTAGAAGCAATTACATTACAGGGCGTACTATCCCTGTTGATGGCGGACGTCACTTAAAGTAAACAGAGAATATTATGCACGACAACTTAAAAGATAGTTACAAACAAATCATTGCCGCAGTTGGGGAAGATGGAAGCCGAGAAGGCTTACTAGACACACCTAAACGTGCCGCAAAAGCCATGGAATACTTAACCAAAGGTTACCATGAAACACTTGAGAAAATTACCAATAATGCGGTATTTACTTCAGATGCAGACGACATGGTATTAATTCAAGATATTGAGCTGTACTCAATGTGTGAGCACCACTTACTACCATTTGTTGGTCGTTGTCATATTGCTTACATTCCGAATGGAAAAGTGCTCGGCTTATCTAAATTTGCTCGTATCGTTGATATGTATGCGCGTCGCTTTCAAATTCAAGAACAGTTAACACATCAAATTGCCAAAGCAGTCGAGCAAGTAACTGGCGCTAAAGGCGTAGGCGTGATTGTCGAAGCCAAGCATATGTGCATGATGATGCGTGGCGTAGAAAAACAAAACTCAAAAATGCGTACATCCGTTATGTTAGGTAATTTCAGAGAAGATCCTAAAACACGTAATGAGTTCATGCAATTGGTTAAGAACTAAGGATAGCCTATGCAAAATGCCATTATTAATATTACCAACCTGCGCTTGCGTACCTTTATTGGTTTTAATCCTGAAGAACGTGAAAAAAAACAAGATGTCGTGGTTAATATCGAAATCCACTATCCTGCGGATACTGCCTGTGTGAGTCATGATGAAATAGAGCATGCACTGAATTACAAAACAGTCACTAAGGCTGTGATAAAGCTTGTCGAAGATGGTCACTTTCTATTACTAGAAAAATTGGTCTCGGATATTCTAACTGAATGTCACAACCACTGTTCAGTGACTTACGCCAAAGTCAGAGTAGATAAACCACACGCATTACGCTTTGCTGATTCTGTGTCTCTGACGTTAGATTGGTCTCAATGAGCAGCTAAATTAGCTGCTCAACTTTCACTGCAACCGCTATCACCATGGCGTATCTCACGCCTTTTCCAATTGTTATTAATAGTAGAAATAAGCGTTTTTTCATTGCAAATACACCTGCAAATACCGTAAGTGGATCGCCGATAATCGGTAACCAGGCTAATAAGAGGCTATAACTACCATAACGTTTGTAATGCAACTGTGCCTTATTAATTTGCTCGATTGATACAGGAAACCAACGCCGATGTTTAAAGCGCATTAAATTCATGCCAAGCCAATAGTTAATACAACTCCCTAACACATTACCCATTGTTGCGACGAGCCAAAGCGATATCAAATTAACTTGATTTTCGAGCGCTAGGCTCGAGAGCAAAATCTCTGAAGAGCCTGGTAATAATGTTGCAGAACTCAATGCAGATATAAACAAGCTACTATACAGCCACATAATTTTTATAGCCCCTACATCAAAATGGGTTATTCTGTACGCCGATTTTGGCCATTTAAAAGGAAGATAACAATGATAAAAAAGATTAATCAGCTCATATTTGCATCAGCCATTTTACTACATGTTTCAGGTTGTTCATTGGTTCAAGCTAACACTCAACATCCGAAGGGCTATGAAACTTATATCACCCCTGGTGAGCAGTTTAAGCACAGTTCATTCTCAACCATAAATAATGATATTGTAGAGCTTGGCGATACACGTAAACTCATCATTCTATTTGCCACTTGGTGCAGCGACTCACAAAGAACACTAAAAGAGTTACAAGCCTCACCACTTATTAACGACCCAACCATACAGATTATTGCTATTGGTCGCAATGAGCAACGCGAAACCTTAGAGGAATTTAATCAAGAATATAATTTGCCATTTGCGCTAGTTGCAGACCCAAGCAGAGAAATATATAGCCAATATGCTAATGCTGGTATTCCAAGACTGATTTTATTAGATAAGAGCAATAATGTGGTCAAAACACTGATTGGCGAACAACCTAACATTATTGATGAGCTGAATTGGTAGTATTTAAATTTACAAACAAAAACGCCAGTCAAATGACTGGCGTTTTTAGTTTAAGTATTAAAGCTTACTTTTGCTTGCGACGACGTAGTGCTGCAAATGGAGCTGCAAGAAGCACTAACCATGCTAATGAACCTGAAGAGCTCTTTTTAGGCGCTGGTGTTACATCAACAACTGGCGGCTGTTCAGCATCTGTATCAACGAGATTAGTAATGTTAACCATTACTTCTGCTGGGCTTGAGGTATTACCCATCAAGTCAATGGCAGTAACAATTAATTTTGCTTCATTGTTACCCGCTTCAAAGTCAAGCAGTTCACCATTTGCTACAACAATTTCACCTGCAGCATTCACTGACAAGCCTGCATGTGTTGAAGATTGAAGGTAAAACTCAGCAATATCTAGTGAATTTTCAACCTCTTCCGCCGCAAGTGTAGCAATTACAGTACCTGTCTCTGTATTTTCCGCAACACTTACTTCAACACCATTAAGTACTGGTGCGTTAAATGGCATAGGGTTATTTAGCACCGCGTCTGTCATTGGCGCTACCACACCAGATAAGTCACCATCGGTTAACGCAAATGGTGCATCAGCGCTGACATACGCTTTTTCACCTGCTGCTAGTTTTGTCACAGCTTCACCTGAAGCAGTTACTAGCTTAGCACTTGACGTCGAGAACTTAGCTGAACCAGACAACTCATCATCGAAATCTCCGTACATAGCTAAGTCATAGCCAAAACCTACACGAGATTCAAAAGCAATATCCTGACCCAGATTGTCAGATGTCAAACCAATCATTTGTGAACAACCAGTAAAGGTCACGGTATTAGAACCACCTTCATGAACCATTGCTGTCACATAAGCTTCACCCCAGTTTGGAACACCATCTACTAAAGGCGCAATTGCTGTACGCGTACGACCAGGAATTGCCGCAGAACGACCTACATCACTATATTGAGCAAGCATGAAGTCATGTACACCATCACTGTCAATATCCAAACGCGTTTCGTAACCACCAACTTGACGCTGATGTGATTGACTATCACGTAAAACTAATGAAGAAGTAAACCATAGACCTGAGTCACAATTTTCGTTTTCATATACATTGAAAGTTGTAGCCACTAGGTTTGATGCTTTCTCTTCTTTTGACATCGCATCACGTTGTGCAACCAGTTGCTCAGTCATTGGCATGAACTCTTCAGCACCATTGTTTTCAACAGTTACCATTACCTTGCCATTTACTAACTCATAACCAAGCTTAATACCGTGCTCCGCTTTAGGTAGTACGTGATATACCAAGTGTAGATCATGATCACCCTCTGTAGATGGGTCATCGAATACCAATGCACCATCAAACTCAGCTAGCGTAAGAGCAGGGCTAAATGCAGCTAAATCATCCGCGTCTTGTGGGTTACCAAGTTTCCACTCTGGTAGCTTAGTAGAGTCAACAGCAAGTGTTACATCAAACTCAACAGTTTGACCAGCAGGTACAGTTACTGACTCAGGAATAGTCCAGCTAATTGCACCAGTTTCTGTGTCATTTGCATAGCGAGCTTCTGTGCGAAGGTTATATGTTTTCTCTTGAGCAGAGAAGTTTTTCAGTGTAACCGTTTTAGTGTACTCGGCTGTACCACTGACTTTAACTAAACCAAACGATAATGCTGCTTGGTTTGTGTCGTATTGTGCTTGATGAACCCAGGCTGCTACCGGTGAATTGACTGCTTTTTCAACATCTACTAAACCGGCACCAATCATACTAATAGGCGCTAATTCACTATCAGGGTTAACCGTCAATGCTTCATTTGTCACGTTTAGGTTAGCCGTGTTCATTAATGTCGCTTTAATTTCATAAGCATTACGTTCTGGTAATGCTTCTCTAACTAGCGCAACCGCTCCTGCTGTCATAGGACCTGAGAATGAAGTACCAGTCGCTCCAGCAACACCATCTTGAGTACCTGTTGCAGCCACCATGATATTGGTACCAGGAGCTGTGATTTCAGGCTTCAATAGACCATCCATTGAAGGGCCACGTGAGGAGAAGTCAGCAACCGCACCTGCAAGATTTTTCATTTCAACTGCAACACTATATGTCGCGGCACCAGAAGCTAGTTGCTCTTTTAATGCAGCGCCTGCCTCAAAGTTAATACCTACTGAGCGGATTGTTACATCATTAGAACCACCACCCATTGGAGCTGGTGAGCCATCATTGTTGTTGTTAGCAATTAAAACAAACACCGCACCTTTAGCTTGTGCATTAAGAACTTTACTTACAAATGAACATGCGCCACGGTCGATCAATACTGCTTTACCAGTAAAGTCTACATCGTCTGCAAATGCTTCACAGCCATTTTGATTTGCCTTAGGGTAAACAAGTGGTGCTGTATCACTGTTCATTTCAAAAGCACCTTGAGGACCGAAACTTGCACCTTGAATAACAGTATCAGTACCTGCAACGCTACCAGAAGCGATAGGCTCAGGAAGCGCTGGGTGCGTCATCGCACCGACAGATAGTGCATTCGGCGTAGTACTTGGCCCGCCAATACGGAAAGGATTATCGCCATCGTTACCCGCTGAGATAACCATGTTAACACCTAAGTCCACAGCACGTTGGATTAAGTATTGAGTGCCGCTAGCCGTAGAAGTATCACCGTACTCTCCACCAAGCGACATATTGATAACATCGACACGATCACTGATATCACCGTCACCGTTAGGGTCCATGGCTGCTTCTAATGCTGCTGCTTGAGCCGCACCTGGACAACCACCACCACATACTGAGTAAACATATAATTCAACATCAGGCGCGATACCTGTTACCGAGTGAGAAACTGACGTTCCATGACCTGTAGGGTCACCTTCTGCAGGACCGATTGAAGGATCATTTTCAATTGGATCCGCATCGTCGCGCATATAATCGTAACCGCCTTTCACTTGACCCTGAGGCCATGAAACACTTGTTGGGTCAATTTGCGCAGCTTCATACGCTTCAACTGTGCCTGCGCCATCAAAAATAGCATGGGTATAATCTATACCCGTATCTAATACAGCTACTTTTTGGCCCATACCTGTTGCTAGACCAGCAGTTCTAACTGGAGTCGCTTTTACATAATCTGAAGACTCTGCAATGTGCAACTCAGAATCAAACATTGGTAAAATCTTAGATACGCGCGGATCATTTTGTAATTTTGCAATTGTTTTTGCTGACGCTTCGATGATTAACGTAGGTGCCAACACTTTAGTACTACCAATTACTTTAGCATTAAGTTCTAAATTACTAAGTTCTAGGCTTACAGCGTTCTGAATACGTTCAATTTGTGCAATTGTAGCTCGTGCATCACCAGCTTGATATGTGCCCTGTGCAAATAAATCAGCTGAAGAGGTTGCTTTTAAAACAACCATATATGAAGTCGGTTTTTGCTTTTGAATGTTACTAACATCAATTTTGTCAGTTTTTATGCTTGCGTACTGGTTAACTAACTGCGCTGTTTGTGCAGAAACACTAGCTGATAGGATAACACCACCTACCGCAGCGGCAATCGCAGTCTTCTTAATCATATTAGACATTTTTTCCCCTAGGACTTATTGTTTATTATGTGTTGCTGTTATTTTTAAAGCGAACGGACATTTAATATAATGTAAATGTGTAGGTACAAGCAACACACCTGAGACACAAAATAAGAGCCTAATTCACAAAAAAACAATAAACAACCCTAAACCACTGTTTACTAAGCACAAAAAAATGTAAAGAAAAGTAAACGCCTATAAATAATGTCATAATTTCATGAATCAAGAAGCCTACTCTGGGTGAGATTGTAATTTTAGACGCCCCTATCTCATAGCACTTGCCTATGCAGGCTTTTTCCGTAACACTGAATTTTTAAAATAGCATTTAATGGAGTAAGTAAATGAAAAAGGTACTGATAATGGCGTTGGCCACTATAGGTTTTAGTACAAACATCGCCGCAAACAGTTTGTTTGAATCAAGTGAAGACGCAATAGAATACCGCAAAGCCGCATTTCAACTTATTCGTTATCAAATTGGTGATATGGGTGACATGTTAAAAGGAAAAATCCCCTTTGACGCAAAACGTTTTGAGCAACGCGCAAATAATGCAGCACAATTATCTACAATCCCTTGGGAAGCGTTCATTGCTGGCTCAGATAAAGGCAATACTGACGCATTGCCTGCAATATGGTCAGACAAGGCAACATTCGATAAAAAAGCGCAAGCTTTTTCTCAATATGCTCAAGAGCTTGCAGTAGCAGCACGTACCGCAGATAAGGCCGTGATTGGTCCAGCATTTAAAAACTGGGCAAAAGGCTGTAAAGACTGCCATAAATCTTTCAAAGATTGATACTATTTAAGTAAAGACCTAAACAATTATTGTATTTAGGTCTTTACTACATTTAGCCAAATAATGCCGTCAATGGCTGAATACCCCATGTGCTCAGTATGAGCACCGTCAGTCCAATAAAAATTAAATACGCCCATTTGCCCGAGCGCATAACTGGCGCATGAGTCGCATCTTGATCTTTGCCTGTAATAAGCGTTTTAGCTAAATTTTTGCCTTTCATTCGATAGACAGTGATTGCCACGATATGCAATGCAATAGCAATAAGCAGTATATCAAAGTTATCATGGTGAAACTCTGAAGCAAGCTCACTCCAAGAGTATGGTACGTAAGCAACTAATGGCCCTTCAATAAGAATATCATCTGTGCTCATTAAGCCAGTGAGTAATTGCACTATGATCAGCACAAAAAATACTAACACCATGTAACTGCCTGCAGGGTTATGTCCAACCGTTGATTCACTTTTACGTATTGCAGATAGTGCGGCCTTAGGCGAGTGTAATAATGCTGTCAACTTAGCCGTATCACTACCAATTACACCCCAAATAAGGCGCGTCAGCATCAAAGCTAATAACGTAAAACCCACAACAAAATGAACGTCCAACCAGCCCTCTTCTCCACTGATATATAGCGCTGCAATAGCAATTACTAGTAGCCAATGAAAGCCTCGAATAAACCCATCCCACACTTTTGTCATTTCTACCCTCTAAATCAATAACAGATGCCCCTACAATATCAAATGTTCATTTGAAAGACAGATAAAAGGCTATGATTGACCAAAATTATGTATTTAGTCGTATGGTTTTGATTGTGGCTTCGGATGTTTAAAATAGTAAGAAGGAGTTTACCCGTTTACGGCAAACCCCAATGAGGTATGTTAGACACTTTGTAAAAGGATACGATGACTTTTTTCAAGTGTCACAGCTTGGTGCTCTCCTAGCGCTGTCATGCCATGGCGCTCTAGCTGTGTAACAATTGCATCAGCAACTTCTTCACCTAATTGGTAATCTCGAAAACGGGTAGGCATTTGCACACTATGGAAGAACAACTCTGTTTTTTCAATCGCTTGCTCAATAGCTATTTCAGGTTTAGAAACATCTAATTTAAGTACCCGCTGCGCATACTGAAGTATCTTTTCTCGTTTAGCTTCTTTTTGCTCTGCCATCATACGTGGTAACACAATTGCTAATGTTTGCGCATGATCAAGGCCATATACAGCGGTTACCTCATGACCAATCATATGCGTCCCCCAATCTTGAGGTACTCCGGCGCCAATCAAGCCATTTAATGCCATTGTTGCAGACCACATCACATTTGCGCGCACTTCATAGGATGCATCATCTGCCAGTACTTTTGGCCCTTCTTCCATTAGTGTCAAAAGTAGCCCCTCTGCAAATCGATCTTGTACTTTGGCATCCACAGGGTAAGTAAGGTATTGCTCCATCGTATGTACGAATGCATCAACTACTCCATTTGTTAATTGACGCTTTGGAAGCGTAGTCATAACATTTGGATCAAGTACGGCAAATTTAGGCTGAACTAAAGGGGTTGCAAATGGCAGTTTATCATTCGTTTCTTTGTTAGATACAACACTAAAACTATTTGACTCTGAACCTGTTGCTGGCAACGTCAACACCACCCCCAGCGGTAGAGCAGAGTTAACCTCTGCGCCTTTGGCAAGAATATCCCAAGGCTCACCTTCAAAACATGCTGCTGCGGCAATAAATTTGCACCCATCAATGACTGAGCCGCCGCCTACAGCCAATATAAAGTCATAATTATCCCTCTTAACAAGCTCAACAGCCTGCATACAGGTTTGATAACTTGGGTTTGGCTCAATACCCGAGAACTCTCCCCATGAGTGGGCACTTAAGGCCTCACAGACTTGATCATAAACGCCATTTTTTTTAATGCTACCGCCACCGTATACCACCAGCACTTTTGCATCAGTAGGTATATTTGAACTTAAAGTTGATATTTGTTGCTCACCAAAATGTATTTGCGTTGAATTTGCAAAGCTGAAATTTAGCATACTGTGCTCCGTGGTTATTTATTTCAATTTAAAACTTATGTTTAATACCAATTACATTAGGGCGTGTTGATCTTTGAGATATAAATTTTTGCAAATCAAAGGCTTTCAATACTAGGAAAGAGCTATTTTGCATAGTAATCTAGGTAAATAGCCTATGACAACGCAAGTTCTGCCTTGAGAAAACACCCCAATGACTGCTGCAAAAACACATAGCAAAGATTAACATGCCCTAAATAAATGATCAGATATTGCGATAGATAAATGACTTAGTAACAAAGCAAAAACTCCGGTATATCGTTATTCTACATGAGTCATTTTTAACGTAGTAAATAAGTCATTAGCTCACTAAAATGATCAATACTTCAATTAAATTGGTAAACTCGTAATTATTTATGTCCAGTCTAGTCAAAGTTAGCCATAACAAACATATCTGAAATACAAATCACTTTTGCTACACAGCAAAAATAAAGTATTTATAATATTATTATTGTATGAAAAGCGGGTAAAGTGATGATGATTTGGCAAGGCCTCGAAGTATTCTTAGCAGTAGTAGAGCAAGGCAGCTTTAGCAAGGCAGCAGAAAAGCTTGAAGTGTCCACATCTTACGTAAGTCGGCAAGTGCTACAATTAGAGCAACGCCTTGGCACAGTGTTAATACAGCGCACAACTCGCACCCAAAACTTAACAGATGCTGGCCGCCAATACGCAGCCAAGCTGAAGGTTATACAGCAAGAGTTAATTGATGCGACCAATCAAGCACAAGGTGTACAAAATACGCCTAAAGGATTAATAAAAATAGCGGCGGCCGGTGATTTTGTTGCAAACCAAGTAGCGCCTCGTATAGCTGACTTTTTGAAGCTATACCCAGAAGTTACTGTTGATCTTGATTTTAACAACCGTAATGTGGATTTAGTAGAAGAAGGCTTTGACTTAGCCATACGTTTTGGCCAACTTCAAGACTCCAACTTAGTGGCTCGTAAACTGTGTACCCGCCCTATGACCTGGGTCGTCAGCAAAGATTATCAAAGTCAGCATGGAGATATTCACCACCCATACGAACTACACCAACATAATTGCTTGTCTGCAACCCACGGCCGCTGGCGATTTGTCATTTGCCAACAGCAAGAGGAAGTAAAAGTCTCCGGCAATTGGAGAAGTAACAACTCTTTTGCATTAATTAATGCTTGCTTAGCGGGGTTAGGCGTTGCGCATTTGGCTAAAGACATCGTGCAACCTTATGTTGAACAAGGGCAACTCACGTATATACTAGAACCTTTCCAAGTAAATGATGGGGCAACTTGGTTAGTTTACCCGCGAAAAGATCTCATGCCTTACCGCGTACGTTTACTTATTGAGTTTTTACTCAATGGCTTTGCAAAAAAGTAATACGTTCTTTTTAAAGCAACGTATTAAAGGAGACAATTATGTCACAGTTATATCAGCTTGCTGCTAACACTTTACAAGGTCAAGCGTTTGACTTTGAAGTACTTAGAGGCAAAGTAGTATTAATAGTAAATACTGCGAGTCAATGTGGTTTAACACCCCAGTATCAAGGGCTACAAGAATTACATGAACAATATAAGGATCAAGATTTAGTTATTATCGGCTTTCCATGTAACCAGTTTGGCGGACAAGAGCCTGGAGACGCTCAACAAATCCAACAAGGATGCTTAATTAACTACGGAGTTGACTTTACTATAATGGAAAAAATTGAGGTCAATGGCGAACACACTCATCCAATTTTCCACTTTCTCAAAAGTGCCTTACCAGGACTATTTGGCAATCGTGTTAAGTGGAACTTTACCAAGTTCTTGGTTGGTCGTGACGGTACACCATTGCAGCGCTTTGCGCCAACCACAAAACCAAGTAAACTAACTACTGCAATTGAAAATGCCCTTAAGCACACTTAAAATTACCGAATTAAAAAGGAGGCTGCTGCCTCCTTTTTAATTAGTCAAGATAATCAAAATCATCTTCACCTAAATTTTTGCGCAAACGTTTTTGCTCAAGATAATCATCAAGCTTTCTCTTCACCTTTCGCTTTTGCTTATCATGCTGATTACGACCGAGGTTCTCATACTCGTCATCTACAAAATCATCATCAAGCGCATCATAAGAAAATGTCTTACCCACAACCCACTCCAAATAAGTGTTAATATTAGTTACTTGGTGAAGCGCCAATCACTAGCATTAATTCTTCACCTAAATGATTATTTAGCTGGAAAATGCGAATCTGAAAAGTGAGAGTTTTTTATCGTTTTAATAAATAATTTTTATCATTGTTTTTATTTTGGTCAAAGAAGCTAAATAATGGTCAAAAACATAATGTAACTTCCGCATGCAACAACAGAGAAAATCCGTAAAGCACTAATATTTATATATTTATTTTTTTGGCATTAGTTTTGAATAGTTATATACATATCATTCATCAGCAAGGCTTTATCACATGAAAAAATTAATCTTGGCAGCAACAATTACATTCAGTTCCGCTTCTTTTGCACACTCGCAAATAGATGGCTCTCATTTCCAATTTAGCTCAGATGAATGTGCGGTGAACTTTAAAAATGATGTTCGCATCACACCTGATGAACTATTCATTACTAATAGTGAGAACAATCGTAAGTTACGCATCACTGACACTGGTTTAGTTTTTTTAGATAGCACGCCCATTTCATTAAGCCCCCAACAACAACAGGCAGTTGTGAACTATGCAGATGAACTCAGGGTAAAATTACCACAAGTGGCAAACATCGCACTTGATGGGATAAAAATAGCGGGTGTTGCTCTGGAAGAAGTCGCAGCAGCATTTGAGCTTAAAGAATTTAGTTCATTAAACACTTTGCTTGGCGAAATAGAAACTGAGGTGAATGAGACTTTTTATCAACAAGGTGCATTTGTTATGGGAGAGCAAACTTTTAATGAGTTTGGTCATAACTTTGAACAGCAATTTGAAACTCGTATTGAGTCTGCAGTAGAGGGCGCTATGATGGAATCAATTGGCAGTATTCTCATGGCTGTTGGCTCAAAAATGGTCAGCTCTGGCGGCGATATGGCAGCCTTTGAAGAACGCATGAAAAACATGGGCCAACAAATTGAAGACAAAGTGAAAATACAAGCTAAAAATATTGAGCAACAAGCAAATGCATTGTGCGGTCAGTTTGAAGTGATCGCTCAAACTGAAAATCAACTACAACAGCAGATCCCTCAGTTCGCTGATTATCAACTATTTACCTACAAAAACTAATTCTATCTCCCTGAAATAGTCGGCATCTGCCGACTATTTTTTTGCTTGCTCCACCAGCTTTCCAAGAGTCGCGATTGCTTGCTCTGTGTGTTCATTCCACTGCACACCATAGCTCAAGCGAATACAACTGCTAAACTTATTGCTGGCACTAAATAGCATACCTGGTGCTATGCTTATTCCTTGAGCTAAAGCCAATTGAAATAGTTTTGTACCATCGTATTGCGGCCCTAAATCAAGCCATAAAACACACCCACCTCTTGGTTCACTTACCCGTACAAATGGAGGGAAGTATCTGCGCAATGCCATAACCATATAATCTTTCGCCACTAATAAGCGCTTGCGCATTAGCTTCAAATGGCGGTCATATTCACCACCAGCCAAATAATCAGCTAACACCCACTGGTTCATTAACGATGATGAGCAACTCAAGGCTCTTTTTAAGCGCTTGGCTCGGCCTATTAGCTTTGGTGTAATCAACCACCCAATTCGGTAGCTCGGGGCGGCTGTTTTAGAAAATGATGAACAAGTGATTACATTACCGGTTTGAGAAAAGCACTGGGCGGGCTTTCCTCTATGTTCTGTAAAATGTAAATCGCCATACACATCATCTTCAATTAATGTCACTTGCTGGCTTTCTAACAGTCGTACTAATGTTGCTCGCTTTTGGTCACCCATAAATGAACCAAGCGGATTATTTATACTGGTTGAAAAGACGCACGCTTTTATATCATGCTTGCTCAAAACACGCTCTAAGTCCGCAAGCCATAAACCACCCTCAGGACACAAGGGGATCTCTACAACTTTAAGCCCCAAACTCTCAATTAGCTCCACAATTCCAAAATAACATGGTGACTCAATGGCCACAACATCCCCAACTGACGTCGTGCATTGCAAGGCGATTGCTAATGCCTCTTGCGCGCCATTGGTAATCACAATCTCTTCAGGGCTAACAACAAGGCCAATATCAAGATATCTTTTGACTATTTGCCGTTTCAACTCGGCCAAGCCATCCATTGCGCCATAGTTAACCATGCTTTGCCCTGCTTTATTCATAGCACTGCGCATGAGCTTGGCAAGCACCTTATCAGTGCTGGCCACTGCAACAGGATTTGCAATACCAAACGGTATAACATTCGGTTGATGAATCGCATGATATACCTGCTCAATTAAATACTGTTTATTAACTGCCATCGGTTGTGCCGATAAGCGTACACGCTTTGGCATAGCATGTGATAACTGTACAGCTTGTAAAAAGTATCCAGACTTTTCTCGAGCGGTGACTTTACCCTGCGCTTCTAGCGCTTGGTAAGCTTGCTTTACAGTTGGAATACTGACATCAAGTTTTTGAGCCATCATTCGCAAAGAGGGTAATTTTTCACCCGCTCGAATCACGCCTTGTTCAGCCATATCTGATACCAATTGTACTACCTGCTGGTATAAATATGCGTTTTGCTGTTTTGATATCACAACGCTCACTCCCCCTCCATCTGTATAGGTTGATTTTTTTATATTCTGTATATGGCATATACAAAATATAACTCTAAAATAGCAACTATTCCAACCTTAAAATAATTGTAAGTTTATACTTACAAACTCTACAGGCAAAACAATGAAAGACATATTACTTTATATAATAACGGTAATGATATGGGGTTCAACATGGTTAGCCATTGAATTTCAGCTTGGTGATGTGAATGAGGTTGTGTCGTTATACTTACGATTTGCACTTGCGGCAATTTGTATGTGGATTTATGTTTTAATTAAAAAGTTGCCAATGCGCTACAGCCTAAAAGAGCATGGTTTTTTTATTTTATTAGCAATCTGTAATTTTGGCGCAAATTACCTCTTTTTATACTGGGCGCAAAATAGCCTCAACTCAGCTATGGCCTCAATCGCATTTTCGCTGCTATTAGTATTCAATATCATCAATACTCGTTTGTTTTTTGGCAAACCAATCGCCAAACGCATCTACTTTGGTGCCGCACTGGGTTTAATGGGGATTGTTTCACTGTTTTGGCAAGATTTAGCCCACTTTGATTTAGAAAATGTAGTGATCAGCGGATTAATACTCGCCTTACTCGGTACTTTGATTGCCTCATTTGGCAATATGATCAGTGTCCGTAACTCTAATCGCCAGATAGGTGTATTACAGGGTAATGCGTGGGGCATGTTATACAGCGCATTACTGTTATTTATATATATTCAACTAACAGGGCTGTCAGTGTGGATTACTGCAAACTGGCAATACTGGGCTTCTTTGGTATATCTAGCTATTTTTGGCACTGTAATCGCTTTTGCCAGCTATTTTTCATTACTTAAACGGATAGGACCTGAGCGAGCGAGTTATATCATTGTACTATTTCCGTTAGTTGCTGTTATGTTGAGTACATATTTTGAAGGGTTCGTATGGCAAAATAATACTTTCATCGGGTTCTTATTGGTGCTGTTAGGTAATGCCATCGTGTTAACTCCTTTTGACAAGCTTCGAACCTGGCTAGTCCCTTCCCCAGTAAATAGCTAACCAGCGTCAAACTAAAATGCCACATTCGTGGCATTTTCATACTCTTAAAGAAATAGCACTATGGAGAATACTCACTTGTGCAGGCGTTTTTCCTATAATCTCTCCATCAGCTTCAATATCTAAGCCTGGTGTGATGATATCAAAACGTGTCAAATTACGGCTGTATACACTTGGCTGCTTTTTATGCCTTGCAAACAACATCGATAAGAAAACTTTAACTCTTTCCCAACGTGTTTTTGGTGAAAACTGTATGCATCTCAATAAACCATCATCAGGGCTCGCATTCGAAGAGCAACACACTCCCGCAGCAAAGTATTGCCCATTAGCAAACAATAACATCATCAAAGCTTGTGGTGTTTTATCAATCGCAGATTGCACGATTATACCCTCATAAGACAATAATGCGCTTAAACCAGCCCATAAATAACGAAAGCGATGCCTCGTCTCATTGCGCTCAATTTTTTTAACAACATAAGCACTATAACCCAGCCCCATCACGTTTATGAAGTAACGCTGATTTACCTGCCCTACATCAATTGACCTTGTTCTATCTAGAAATAGGCTCTGTCGCCACTGCTTTGTGGTGCGTTTAAACTGTCGAGTAAAGTCATTGCCTGTGCCTGCAGGCAAAATAGCAAGCTGACAATCTAAACCTACAATGGCATTCACAGCTATGTTAATTGTACCATCACCCCCGATCGCCACAAGCAAGTCATGCCGACACATCAAAGTTCGCAGCTTTTCGACATCCAGTTCATAATGACCGCTTGTGTAAAACCAATCACATGATATTTTTTTACATGCTATTTGCGTTTTTAACCACGCAATATGTGCCGACGTGCTTTTTGCACGACTAGGCTTGACCACCACCAGCATAGAAACCCTTTAAAAATAAAATTAATTAACCTGAATAACTATTCAACAAAAAACAAAGAGACCAAGAAAAAAACCATCAACACACTGAAAAATAATAACAAAAAATAAATTACAACTTTAAATAAGTGAATAAAACCACATTAAGCATGTAAAAAACCATCTCGCAAATTAAAAATACATTAGATAATCTTATCCGAAAGAGACAAAAAATATCGTTTTATTTTTATCCAATTAGCGCGCAAAATAGCCTTGTTTTCAGTCAACATTATAAAGCAGGAGTCAACATGCTTAATTCAGCTGCTGCGTGCAGCAACACGCAAGTCAACACCACACATACCGTACCAGCAAAAAAATCTTTTGACTGGATGTCGTTTTTAAACCGACTTGGTAAATTGCTCGCGTTAAGTCATGTAACGCTTTATAAGTAAAACCTTACTAAAAGTGCTGCACCTCCCAACCTGCAGCGCTTTGCCTTTTTAATTCAATGGCCCCTTCCAACTGTTTAAATTTACTTCACTTTTAGCCCTTAACTAATAAATTCAATGATTTTAGTTTAAATTTTAGCCGATCAGTAGAAAAACAGTTTACAGCAGCAATTTCGCTAAGTATTATCTTGGCCCATGGAGAGATGGCTGAGTGGTCGAAAGCACCGGTCTTGAAAACCGGCAAGGGTTTATAGCCCTTCTAGGGTTCAAATCCCTATCTCTCCGCCATATTTTACAGTTTTGCGCCGGAGAGGTGGCCGAGTGGCTGAAGGCGCTCCCCTGCTAAGGGAGTATAGGGTTTGTAGCCCTATCGAGGGTTCGAATCCCTCCTTCTCCGCCATTTCTTTTGAGAAACCGCTCTTATGAGCGGTTTTTTTATAGCTATTTTTTCGCCCATCACTAAAATATAGCCACCAACTCTTTACTTCTTAATTCAAATAATTCACATTAGATCATCGACTTAAATATAAGTTAAAAAAGCTCTTTGCCCATGCTAGAAACAATACACTCACATTTCGTATACAATCTAGACTATGATAATTGCTTGCAACCACATAGATTAACTGAGTAAGTGGATTATGAATTTTAAGCAAAAATGGCAATCTCAGCTCTGTTACTTATTGCTCGCATCGAGTTACTTTATATTTGGCAAATTACTAACCGTATTTGCTTTTCAAGATCAAGTTTTACCCATTTGGCTACCAGCAGGTGCCGCATTGGTCGGCGTGTTTATTTGGGGTTGGCGCTTTGTGCCCGGCTTAGCGCTAGCATCAGCAGCATTTAATTGGACTACCGCTCATGGCTGGAGTGTAGTTGCTCTGTCTTTACCAAATGCCATTGAAGTATGCGTGATTGCTTTTGGCGCCGTTTTACAAGCGCTAGTAGGAGGATACTTACTACGAGCATGGCTTGGCCACCCGTTACACCTACAAAGCCGTTTACATATTGGTTATTTTATTGGCTTAATTGGTATTGCGATTAACTTGATATCTGCCAATGTTGGGGTATTTGCATTAAGTTTTTACCACCCTGAATATAGTTTTGCTAACCACTGGAACAATATGCTTGCTTGGTGGCTTGGTGACTCTTTGGGTGTATTGATAGCAACACCAGTTCTGCTTATAGCGTTACAACCTTGGCTTACGAAAACTAAAAAATTACACAATGTAGCCAGCACCTTTGCTGCGTGCTCGGTGCTTTGCTTGTCGGTTGCACTAACAACATTTTTATATAACCAAAATAACCTTAAAAGCGCTCACATCAACGCTCAGCGTGAAGTACAAATTATTGAAAATATAATTTACCGCTATGTAAATCAAAGTATGTTAGCAATACAAGCTCTAGCGCATCAACTGCAAGCTCGAGAACAGTTTTCGAGACTAGAGTTTGAACAAATCGCAAAGTCACTCAAAACTCAGTACACCTTTTTACGCGCATTGTCGTGGAATGAGCGCATTGATCTGAGTCAACGGGCTCAATTGAACAAGCAACTTGCAGAACTCTATGGAGACGATATTGATATTAAAGGAGAGCCTCTTATTCAATCCGATCCATTAGTCGTAGTTAAATATATTACACCACTGAATGGCAATTTAGGAGCATTAGGCTTTAATGTTTTCTCTAAAAACAATCGTAAGCAAGCAATTATTAAAGCGGATAAAACCACCGAGCCACAAGCCAGTGATATTATTTACTTAGTACAAGATAGCCGTCCTTCACCTGCATATTTGCTATTTTCACCAGTCTTTAAACCTAGTTCTTCCTCAGACAAATATGAAATAAAAGGCTATGCCACAGCCGTTGTGCAAGTTGAGACCCTGCTTGGCGAGGCACTTAGACAAGCTCAAGCACAGTTATTCAATATTGCCTTTTATGATATTAGTAACAATGATGTGTTTTATAAAAATTTTAGCTCAGATCAACTCATAGATGAGCACAATAAAAAAATCATCACTTTATTTTTTGCAGGGAAAAAATGGCGTATGGAACTTTCCGCCAAAGACGAGTACACCTCACGCCAGAACCACAAACTAACGCTCATGCTACTAATATTACAGCTCAGTATTACCGCTTTAATTGTTTATATATTGCTACTGTTTAATTACCAACATCACGCCTTAAATGCGCTTGTTGAACAACGTACCCGCTCACTCGCTCAAGCAAAGTCGCAATCGGATCGCGCCAATCAGGCTAAAAGCCGTTTTCTAGCCAACATGAGCCACGAAATACGCACACCACTGAATGCTGTTATTGGTTTTGCTTCATTGGCCAGTGCTACGCAAAATAGCTGGGAGCTTCGCGACTACATAGAGAAAATAGGTTCAGCTTCAAAGACACTACTCAATTTAGTCAATGATATTCTTGATATTGCTAAAATTGAATCAAACCATTTGCAAATAGACGCTCATCCATTTGACCTACAAGCACTATTTTCGCGAATAGACACGATGTTTTCATCTAATGCCCAGCAAAAAGGTATTGCATGGCAAATCATCCACAACTTGCCCGGCCCAACTTGGGTCATCGGTGATGAAATGCGCCTAGAGCAGGTGTTGATCAATTTATGCAGTAATGCGATTAAATTTACTCAACGAGGCAGTGTGATGCTTGACGTTGAAGTTGAATATGGCACAAAGCAAGTGGCCTTGATTATTCATGTGACAGACACAGGTATCGGAATAGAGGCAGATAAACAGCTTGCTATATTCAACGCCTTTAGCCAAGCTGACAATTCAACATCACGTAAATATGGCGGTACAGGATTGGGCTTAGCCATTGCAAAAGAGCTCTCAGAGCTTATGCAAGGGACTCTTAGTCTCAAAAGCCAAGTTGGCCAAGGAAGTACATTCACTTTAACCATTAAACTGTTAAATTCAAGTGCTCAAAGTACACAGTTAGAACACGTTGATACGTCGAAAATACATTGCCTGCAAGTCTTAGTGGCTGAAGATAACCCAGTGAACCAATTAGTGATCAAAGCGATGTTATCATCATTTGATATTCAACATACCGTTGTCGCCAATGGTCAAGAAGCCATCGAAGCTGTTAAACATCACCACTTCGATATTATTCTAATGGATTGCCAAATGCCGATTATGGATGGATACCAAGCCACAGCTGCAATACGTCAGTTTAAAAATGCTGACGAACTCCCTATTATTGCGCTCACTGCAGATGTGATGCCTGAAGATAAAGCCCATGCTTTAGCCATTGGTTTTAATAGACACCTTGCAAAACCATTAGAGCGGGATAAGCTAGCAATATGTTTAGCCAATTACTGTTAACTCGATGAAAGTATTATTTGTTCTGCTTTTAATATGCTGGTGTGCCAGCGCTAGCATTCTGACCTCGTCAGATAAGGTTATGACACAAACTTGTTTAGATGTGGTACAAAATTGGCAACAAATACCACACACACAACAACAAGGGTTATATCGTTTCGCGCACGAGCAAGACCCAATCATCATACCTAACAACGCCGATGTTCCATTTCGCGATTACCTAGCGCAAACCAAGTCGCTCATAGCAAATCGTAATATCCGAGCACGGCAGCCTTGCCCTATCCTCACACCAGTGGCTAAAGAACTTGGGTATAATGCCGAACAGCTCACCGTTTCTGACCTTATTGCACCGTTTGAGCTAAAACAAAATAACCAAAAACGTGCCATTTTACTTATTCACGGCCTAACAGATTCACCTTTTACTTTCCATTACTTAGCTAAGGACTTATTTCAACAAGGATATAGCGTACGTACACTGCTGCTACCAGGTCATGCAACGGCACCCAGTGATTTACAGTATGTCACACTAAAAGATTGGCAAGACACCGTTGAATACGCCATCACACGAACGGCAAAAGACTTTGAACAATTCGCTATACTTGGCTATTCCACAGGCGCTGCTTTAGCCATTGCACACGTTGCACAACACGCACCAAGCAACTTAAAAGGGCTTGCGTTAATCTCTCCTGCCAGTGAACCTCACAATAAACACGGCTGGTTAGCAAAATGGATCGCCAAAATACCGTTCTTCAATTGGGTTGATAAGGATGCCGACTTAGACTTTGCCAAATATGAATCATTTCCATGGCAAGCGGCAGCTTTAGCTAATGACGCTATGGCTGAACTAAAGTTGCACTCACTACCTGCACATTTGCCACTATTTTCTGCTTTTAGTGAGGTAGATACTACGATTGATAGCATAGCTAACTTAGCAATGCTAAGTCGCTTTAACTCTGTCAGCAAACAGCCTCAAACACATATACTGTACTATTATGGCAACGCCAACAATGCAACAGCCAAATTACCAAAAGACTATACGTTGATCACACCACAGTGCACACATCACACATGTGACAAAGTCATAGACATGTCACATATTGGTATCTTGCAACCAGCTTCGCATCCTTATTATGGATGGCAAGGTTTATATCGTAGCTGCAGCGGATATTTATCTGACATTCCAAAGTATTTAGCATGCAAACAACACCCGGCACCTTTGCTTGGCGAGCGCACTGAACAAAACACCCGCCATACGGCTCCCTTGCAGAGACTAACATTTAACCCTGCTTATGATGACTTTACACGCCAACTTAGCACTTTTTTAAATAGCACAATGTCAAACTATGTTCAGCCATAAATTTATCTCATCTATCAACGCTATTTCTTTGCAAACTTGGCAAGAGCTTGCAGGAGATAACTTATTTTGTAGTTACCCATGGATGCATACACTGGAAGAAAGTGGCTGTGTAAATAGTGAAACCGGATGGCAGCCCCAGCATTTACTGATTTATACTGAGAAAGTTCTCGTAGCAATTTTACCCGGGTATCTTAAAAGCCACTCGTATGGTGAATATGTTTTTGATTGGGCTTGGGCTGACGCATACCAGCGATACGGGCTGGACTATTATCCTAAATGGCTCTGTGGAGTGCCTTTTTCACCTATTACGGGCAACCGCATACTATGTAAAGCGCTTACTGAACCGTTAGCTGAGTATATTTTTCAAACGCTCAAGCATAGCTGTAATATCAATAATTGGTCTGGCGCACATATCAACTTTTTTACAGAACACCTCCCCGCTAATGATGACTTTCTCTCGCGCCAAGGGGTGCAATTTCATTGGCATAACAATAGCTATCTAAACTTTAACGACTTTTTAAATACACTCACCTCAAGACGGCGCAAAATGATAAAGAAAGAACGTCAACAAGCGCAAAGTAATGCACTAACAATAAAATGGTTAACCGCTGATGAAATTGATACCGATACACTAGTCAGTTTCTACCAATGCTATCAAGCAACCTACCTCAAACGTTCAGGTCACCAAGGATATCTTAATCTAGCATTTTTTCAGCAGCTACTTTTAGCACTACCAAAAGCGGTTCACCTTTGTTGTGCATTCAATGCCCAACAATTGGTCGCAGCCAGTCTTTATTTATGCGATAAACACACCTTGTATGGCCGTTACTGGGGAGCTTTAGAGGATTACCAATCACTACATTTTGAACTTTGCTATTATCAAGGAATTGAACATGCAATTGAGTTTGAAATAGAAAAGTTTGATGCAGGGGCACAGGGTGAACATAAACTAATGAGAGGTTTTAAGCCTGTCACAACTCACTCTATTCATCATATTTCAAACTCAATGTTCCGCGATGCCATTGCAGATTTTTTGCAACGCGAACATATGCACATAAAGCAATACAAAGCACAATGCTTATCTGTATTACCGTTTAAACAACAATAAACGATTATTTGCGGGCATTGTAAAGTCTTCAAGTAAGCGGAGTCCTACATGTTGTGCCAGTGAGCAAATCCACTCAAAATCTCTAATACCGCTTTGTGGGTCATTCATTTTTAAATGCGCATCAAAGTGTGCATTACTATCACTCGTAAATTCACCCTCATAATTAAATGGCCCATAAATACACAAAAGCCCCTCTACAGCTAAGTGTTTTGCCACCCCTTTAAAGAACATTTTAACTAATTCTACACTCACTATATGCATGGTATTTGCAGTATAAATTACTGGTACTTGCTCTATGGGCCAACCCTCGTTCAAGTCAAGTGGCAATGGTGCTATTACATTATTCACTTGGCTATCATCCAACCACTTTTGAATACCTGCATGATTTTGAGCTCTGTCGCTCGTTTGCCATATTAAATGCGACAACTGCTGCGCAAAGTAAACGGCATGCTGTCCAGTGCCTGACCCAACTTCTAACACATGGTCATAATCCAGTAGATAAGGCTTTAACCTCGACAGTATAGGGGCCTTATTATTTTCGCATGCTTGAGAAAAGGGTTTACTCACATTAAATTCCTTGCACTTATTTTGCTCATTATTGCCCAATATTGACGCAACTCATTAAAAACATACCGAGAAAGAGCTACACAAAAATATTAGTTCATTGTTTTTGTGTAGCTTTTTTATGATGGCATGACATCTGCTATATTTATAGTGACATATAGCCACACGAGGACCTAATAATGTTTATTTCTACCATCACTCACATGCCTATTCGTGAAAGTGGTCTTATTGAAGCCCATGATGATAACTTATTCGTACAAAGCGATGATTACCGTAAAGAAGTACAAGATATTCTCACTCCTAATGAGCAAGAAGATGCGCCGAAGACGGCACAAGTTTTTGTCCTTGGTTACAACTAATCAAGTGTGTACTTTTCACTAAGTTTTTATCCTACTTAGTGGCTAACTATGTAATGCGTTATCATTACATAGTTAGCGAAAATTAAATTACTTACCAATTAAACACACCTTTTTTTCATCATAAAAAAGCGCCTGTCAACTCAAAAATTAGCGACGTAATTCATTAATACCCCAATACAACTGTGCTACCTTAGCATGCACTTTGAGAAAATAACTAGGAGCAATAATGTCACAAACACGTCTAGAAAAAGACAGTATGGGCACACTTGAAGTACCTAAAGATGCGTTATACAAAGCACAAACACAACGTGCAATAAACAACTTCCCCATAAGTAACCTTACACTGCCAACTTCATTTATTCATGCACTGGCATATATCAAGCAGGCAGCAGCGCAAACAAACAGCAGCTTAGGTCATTTACCTGCTGATAAAGCAGACGCAATCATAAAAGCCTCACATCTGATTATTGATGGAAATCATCTAGATCAATTTCCTGTAGACGTTTTTCAAACAGGATCTGGTACTAGTACCAATATGAATACCAATGAAGTAATTGCCTCATTAGCAAGCCAAATAAGTAACTTAACAATACATGCTAATGATGATGTCAATATGGGGCAAAGCTCCAATGACGTTATACCAACAGCAATACACGCCAGTTGCGCAATGCAAATCACTTATCAACTACTTCCTGCGCTTAAGCATTTATCTCAATCAATTAGTGATAAAAGTGACGCTGTAGGTAAGCATGTAAAAACGGGGAGAACACATTTGATGGATGCAATGCCTATAACATTTTCTCAAACTCTTGGTAGTTGGCAGGCTCAAATAGACCATGCATATCATAATATTCAATTACAGTTAAAAAGCGTATGCAAGCTTGCTCAAGGGGGAACAGCTGTAGGTACAGGCATTAATGCCGACCCTAATTTTGCTAAACTTTTTAGCAAAGAGTTAAGTAATAGTGTGGGAATTGAATTTAGCCCGTCAAGCAACTTCTTTTTTAGTATTGGCAGTCAAGACAGTATAGTTAACTTATCAGGCACATTAAAAACACTCGCAGTCGCAATTATGAAAATAGCGAATGACTTAAGGTGGATGAACTCAGGCCCCTTAGCTGGTCTTGGTGAAATAGAACTGCAAGCATTACAACCAGGATCGTCCATCATGCCTGGTAAAGTTAACCCCGTTGTTCCAGAAGCTGCAGCTATGGTGAGTGCACAAGTTATCGGCAATGACGCAACAATTACCATCGCAGGTCAATCGGGTAACTTTGAACTCAACGTGATGCTACCTATCATTGCATATAATATATTACAAAGCATTGAAATCCTCTCTAATATTAGCCACTTACTTGCTGATAAAGCCATTTCCAATTTCAAAATTAATGAGCAAAATCTCAAAAAAGCATTAGCCAAAAACCCTATTTTGGTCACTGCACTAAACCCAATTATTGGTTATGAAGAGGCGGCGAAAATTGCTAAACTTGCGTATCAACAAGGCAGGCCAATTATAGAGGTTGCAAAGGAGCACACACAATTAAGTGAAGAAGAATTAAAAACTTTGTTAGACCCAGAAAAGCTCACTCGAGGCGGCCTGTCATAATATGACTGTTTTTAAGTTATGTAGGTTAACACTTGTAACATGTATAGTTAACGGGCAAAATAATCGAAAAGAAAGGAGTAAATATGTTCAAATTAACACACACACTACTACTATCAATGTCCATACTTTTGATAAGCTGTAACCAAGTTACTAACGGTAGTGAAGAAAGTCCCAAAAACAACAGTAAAACAGACTCTCATCAAACTACGGTTATCAATAAACAAGAAAACAAAAAGCAGAGTAACCCGGTTGCCCCAGCAGAAAAGCTACCTAAATCAATTATCAGTGAAGTATCACAGCTGGACATTCAGAAATTGCACGACCAGCTGAAAACACTTACCCAAGATTTAAGCTGTGATAACAGTACACAGTGTCAAGTGGAAGCAGTTGGCAGTCGCGCATGTGGTGGACCAAGCAGCTACTTGGTATATTCAAGCAAGTCAGCAGCGACAGAAACGGTTAAGCAAGTGACAACTAAAATCACACAATACGAAAGCACTTATAATGCCAAGAACAATATGGTTAGTATTTGCCAGCATTTAACACGCCCAGCAGCACAGTGCGTTGCAAGTAAATGTGTTAAATTAGAAAATTCGTCTCAAGAAACGTTCTAAAGAGCAACCATGACCCAGCAACTGCGCCTTATATCTATCATTTTATGCGGATTATTACTTAATGGCTGTCAAACAACATGGACACCACAGCAAAGTACACTCGCAACATCTCATGCTGAGACTCTAAATAGTCTTATTGCTAATAAACAGTGTGATGCCAGCTATCAATGCAAAGTACTAGCGCTGGGTGAGCGACCTGCTTGTGAAGGCCCTAGCCAATACGTAATTTACTCAACGAAACATAGTGATAAGCAAGCATTGGACGATATAGCTACAAAAATAACAACCCAAGAACGCCTTAATAACAAAAAACCATCTGCGCAAAAAATGTGCAAACCAGTCATTCCTGTTACACCTCTATGTATAAAGCAGCAGTGCCAAACCTATAGACCATAGCCTATTTAGTTAAAAACCATTGCCCTATTACCGAAATAACTACAACCGATAGGGCACACCCCCCCGCATACCATATATACTGGATCTCTATACGTCTCTTTACTAAATAAAAATATAAAAAGCGCAGAAAATAACTCGCTGACGTACCGAATAAAGAGAATATTACCAATAAATAGATTAAGTAAAACGACACAAGAACCCTTATTTTATTTACCTGCCCCAATAGTAACGATAAATACTCAATATTGCACATAATGGTAACTAACGACATGACCAAAACCACTTTTTTGTATGCAAGTTAGTTATAAAAAATTCACGAATGCGTTAAGCATACTTCTAAGTGTAAAAGGTTAAGACACGAGCAAAGAGAATATAGTGCAAATGTCTAATGACAAAACGCGCAGCGTTTATATTCCATTTGCGCAAGGTGCATATAGTGCAAATGTCTAATGACAAAGCGCGCAGCGCTTACATTCCATTTGCGCAAGGTGCAATGAGTTATTTTAACAATCGCAGAGGGACTTATCGTGCAAAGGGTTAACGATGGCGAACACAGTGAGTGCGTTTCCTTTGCGCAAGGTGCGCATTCTCATGACTTTGATCACCGATTCTCATCAGCTTTGATCACTTGATTTATCATTTTGTAGAGCCGTTTTTAAATTAGCTTAACTGATCATCATCAGTCAATTTATTTAACTG
>NZ_CAMAPC010000020.1 GCF_945859825.1 Pseudoalteromonas holothuriae | reverse complement strand
GTTTAGTTTAGTTTAGTTTAGATTTAATAATGGCTGTCTAGTTTAGTTTTTAATAAAAAGAAAGTGTCCGGTTGGACTTGACCAGTACAGCCGGTTAGGGCAAACCGTTTTAGCTATTTGATGAAATTTTTAATGATGATAATAAACACAGATGTGAGTTTGTTATGTTAATTAAGGAAAGGTAGGGTATGTTAACAGGCTGCAAAATACCTACCTGTTAATTTACTTAGTACAATCAACAGGTAGACTTTTTTGCATTTAGTTATTTAGACTCTTTGTCATCGTCAGGTAACGTGACATTTAACTCTAGTACAGCTAAATCGTCTTCATTTTGTTCAAATTGCACGTTAACCGCATCAGAATCAACTTTTACATATTTGCGGATAACATTAAGAATATCTTGCTTTAATTGCGGTAAATAATCAGGTGTACCACGCTTTGAACGCTCATGCGCAACAATAATTTGTAAACGCTCTTTGGCAAGCGATGCACTGCTTTTTTTCTCTGAGCGGAAATAGTCAAGTAACGACACATTAACCTCCAAAAATCCGTTTTAGTAACCCCTTTTTCTCTACATTAAGAAAACGGAAATCAACAATCTCACCGAGCAAACGATTGATTGCATCGTTATATGCTTGGCCTGCATCAGATTCGCTGTCTAACACCACAGGTTGCCCTGAGTTAGATGCATTGAGCACGGCTTTAGACTCTGGAATAACGCCAAGTAGGTCGATAGCTAATATATCTTGAACGTCTTCTACCGAAAGCATTTCGCCATTGGCAACTCGCTCTGGATTATATCGGGTTAACAACAAATGCTCTTTTACTGGCTCAAGACCTTGTTCTGCACGCTTTGATTTGCTCTGTAAGATACCTAAAATTCTGTCTGAGTCGCGTACCGAAGATACTTCTGGATTGGTTGCAACAATTGCCTCATCGGCAAAGTATAATGCCATCATTGCGCCTGCTTCTATACCTGCAGGTGAGTCGCAAATAATGTAGTCAAAGCTTTCTTTCATTTCGTTTAATACCCGCTCTACACCGTCACGCGTCAAAGCATCTTTGTCGCGAGTTTGCGAAGCAGGGAGTATAAACAGTTTATCTACGCGTTTGTCTTTGATAAGCGCTTGGTTTAAGTTTGCTTCACCATTAATGACGTTTACAAAATCATAGACTACGCGGCGCTCACAACCCATGATCAAATCTAAGTTACGAAGGCCAATATCAAAATCGATGATGGCTGTTTTGTAGCCTTTTAGAGCAAGGCCTGTACCAATAGCTGCGCTAGACGTAGTTTTGCCTACACCGCCTTTACCTGAAGTTACGACAATAATTTTTGCCATGTGATTTATCCTTTGACCAAAGCTGTTATTTCTAAAGAATCATTTTTTTGTTTGACTTGAGCAGCCTGTCCCCATAACTCCCCTTGTAAAGAGTCACTGATCCAGTAGCTACCATTAATAGAAACCAATTCGGCTTCAAGACGCTGGCAATAAATAGCAGCCTCTTCGTACCCTTGAGCTCCGGCAATTGCACGGCCTCTCAAAGTACCATAAATATGAATATTCCCATCGGCAATCACTTCAGCGCCGTGGCTCACTGCGCCTAATACAATTAAGTCTCTGTTCTTGGCATAGATTTGTTGACCAGACCTGACTGTAGCCTGAACAATTTGTGGTGGCAAATAAACTTCTTTTTCTACTTCAACCACTTCGGCATTCGTTGATGAGGAAGGCGCAGGCTTTGCGCTATCTTTACTGTAATTTAATACTGATAGCTTAGCTTTTTTTGCGTCGCCATTTTGTGATTCAGTTCCATTGCACACACCGACAGGGTTTAATTGAAGATCTACGAGTGTTTGCTTTAAGACGGCAAAGTCAACGTTGCTGTCTTGTAATTTTGCTAGGTTAATAACAATCGGAGCACCGATAAAAAACTTAGGTGCTTGAGAAATCTTTTCATCTAGATCTTTTCTGAGTTGTATGATGTCAACTGAAAACAAGTGCAACACAGACAAGGTAAAAAGGTTTCCTTTTAACTCAAATGTTTGTTCTGACATAAGCGCTCTATAAAATGCAGACTTAATACTAAAGCAAACCTAAAATTACGTCTTTCAACAAAAAGATAAATAAGGTTTACATGGGCATCATTGTTGTTTTGGCCCCGTATTTTAAACGTTTGTAAGTCGCAAAACTTTTCAAATACAATGAGTGTCATGGTATAGTGCGCATTAGACATAAGCAAGAATTTATAGGGTTATAATGCTCACTGCTGTATATAAAAGCTCAAAAAAAGCTGATACCTACCTTTATGTAGAAAAAAGAGATGATTTTTCTAAAATTCCAGAGCCATTAATGGCGATGTTTGGCCGCCCGAAATACGTAATGATGTTTGATTTATCAAAACGAAAGAAATTGGGTATTGCTGATGTTGCTCAGGTTCAGGATAAATTAAGCAGTGATGGATTCTACTTACAACTCCCCCCTCCAGAAGAAAACTTATTAGATCAATTTAAACAACAAAATGGAGCGTCTAGTGATTAAAAAATTGACTGTACTAGTAAGTGCTTTATGCATATCTAGTTCTGTTTGGGCTAACACGCAAGCAAAGTTTGAAGATTATGTTGCTGATTTAAAAGCTGAAGCTCAAAGCAAAGGATATGAACAAGCACTAATAGACAGTGCTTTTGCAACGGCAAAATTTAAGAAAAAAGTAATTACTAATGACAAAAATCAACCCGAGGTGGTTGAAACGTTAGAAACATACCTGCCTAAACGCGTACCGCAGTGGAAAATTAACCAAGCACGCAAACTATATAAAGAACACAAAACAATTTTAGATAAAATAGCTAAAGAGTATGGTGTGCAAGCACGTTTTATTGTTGCTTTATGGGGGCTGGAAAGCAACTTTGGCCGCATTCAAGGCGGTTATCCGGTGATTAGTGCATTGATAACACTTGCGTTTGATGGTCGCCGTGAAGCACTTTATAAGCGACAGCTTTGGGCCGCACTTGATATTTTGAAATCCGGGCATATTACGCTAGATGATTTTAAAGGCTCTTGGGCCGGTGCAATGGGTCAAACCCAGTTTATGCCAACATCGTTTAATGCTTACGCAGTAGATTACAATAACGATGGCCGTAAAGATATTTGGACCACCACCGAAGATGCGTTTGCATCTATTGCTAATTACTTAAAGCAAGCTGGATGGAATGATGACTTAACCTGGGGGCGTCAAATTCAGCTGCCAGAAGGCTTTGATCATAAATATGTACTTAAACGCGGCACTAAAACGCGAAAACAGTGGTTGGCATACTGGCAAGACTCAGAGCGTTCTTTACAAGATTGGCAAGCACTTGGCCTTCGTCGCGCCGATGGCAGTGATTTGCCTAAGGTGAGTGTTACTGCGGCGTTGGTTATGCCTGATGATATAAACGGCCGAATGTACTTGGCTTATGATAACTACAAAGCGCTGATGCATTGGAACCGCTCGTATTACTTTGCAACCAGTGTGGGTTACTTATCTGATAGGATAGGCTATCCAAAGATTTAAAGCTGATGATAAGCTCGATTAAATAAAAAGGCAGCATTCCAACATGCTGCCTTTTGGTTTGGCATAAATGCCGACAAGTGTGTAATGAACTGTAGCTAATTCGTTTGACTGTTCTGTAATATCAATAATATGAAAGTGGGCGCACTTTTCCCCAAAACACGCGATACGAAAACGCGGTGTATGCTAATATTGTTGGCACCACCACAATCACCCCATATAGTAAAAAGTTAAGTGATTCAGGTGCCGCTAAGGCCTCAAAAATTGTCAGTTTTCCTGGTACAACATAAGGATAAAAACTGTATAGCAGACCAAAGAAACACAGCATAAAAATGACACACGAAATTAAAAATGGTAGCCAAGCACCCACATTAGGCTGCTCTTTGAGTTTTATTAAAACGCGGTCAAGTAACACAAACAATGTAAGACAAATAATGGGAATGGGTAAAATGAGTAAAAATATACTCGATTCAAACCAACGCTCATAAACACTATGGTTGATAACTGGGTTGATAGTAGAAACACCAATTACACCAAAAAATGCCATGCGGCCCGCTATTTGGCACCACCTTATTGCTGAAAGTTGTAATTGTCCTTGGGTTTTTAACACCAACCAAGCTGCCCCAATGAGTGCATAGGCTGCAACAACACCAATACCACTTAGCATAGCAAATGTTGTTGCTAATGCACTGTGCTCAAAAGACATAACATACAGGCCTAACATATAACCTTGCATAAATGCACTTATGAACGAGCCTATCTTAAATAGTTTATTCCACATAGACTTACGTTTAGTTTTTGCTTTAGCTCTAAAATCAAACGCCACACCTCGGATGATTAACCCAATTAGCATAACTGTAATTGGCAAATACAGCGCTTGTAAAATCATGCTATGAGCCAAAGGAAAAGCAATGAGTGCAAGACCTACGGCGAGTACTAGCCAAGTTTCATTGGCATCCCAGAACGGGCCTATAGACGCTATCATCGTATCTGCATGTTCTTCATTGTTAGTAGGTAATAAAATACCCACTCCCAAATCATAGCCATCTAAAATAGCGTAAAGCAAAATGGCAAGCGCCATCAATGAGGCGTAAACAAAGGATAAAGTGTGTGCATCAAGCATAAATGTTCTCCTCAATTGACGGCTTTTGATACTCTTCAACTTCTACCGATTTATCAGCTGTATAGAAAAGCGTTCTGATGTAGGCAATGAGTAATAATACATAGATGGTTAAATAAGCAATTAATGATATAAGCACATTCTCACTGGCCACTTGGGTGACGGCATCTTCTATACGTAACACGCCCGATACTAAGAAAGGTTGGCGACCAATTTCAGTAACATACCACCCTGCTAAGGTTGCTATCCAACCAGAAAAACTCATAGCAACTAATACTTTTAACTGCCACGATGCAAGTGATTTTTTGCGCCAAAGGGTAAAACGAAAATAAACGGCCACAGTAATCATTAAAAAACCCATGCCAACCATAATTCTAAATCCAAAAAATACTGGCTTTACAGGTGGCCTTGCATCCTCAAATTCATTTAATCCTTTGATTTGGCCATCTGCTTTGTGTGTTAAAATCAAACTCGCCATATTGGGTATCTCGATTTCATAATCGTTAGATTTGGTTTGTTCGTTAGGAATGGCAAACAGTATTAAAGGCGCGCCTTTTTGTGTTTCCCAAAGGCCTTCCATTGCCGCGATTTTTTGTGGCTGATGTTCAAATGTGTTTAGACCATGCAAGTCACCTACAAAAATTTGCATAGGTGCTAATAAAGCAGCAACCGTTAAAGACACTTTTAAAGTGAGTTGTGGGGCTTGTTTATTATCACCTTTTAACAATCGATAACTGCTGACACCTGCAATTAAAAAGGCAGCTGTTAATCCACTGGCTAATAACATATGTGTTAATCGGTAGGGGAAAGAGGGGTTAAAGATCACTGCAAACCAGTCTGTAGGAAATACCACGCCATCTCTTAGTTCAAAGCCTGTTGGTGTTTGCATCCAAGAGTTCAGCGACAGTATCCAAAATGCCGATAAACTCGTGCCGATGGCGACTACAATGGTTGCAAGTGTATGGATTTTAGGTGGAACACGCTTCATACCAAATAACATGACCCCTAAGAAAGTTGCTTCCATAAAAAATGCTGTGAGCACTTCATAACCAAGAAGTGGACCGGCAATATTGCCGACTTTTTCCATAAAACCTGGCCAATTCGTTCCGAACTGAAACGACATGGTGATACCACTGACAACGCCTAATGCAAAGGTGAGGGCGAATATTTTAACCCAAAATCGGTATGCTCGCAGCCAAACTGGGTGCTGTGTTCTATCATATTTAACTTTAAAAAAAACTAAGAACCATGCCAAAGCAATGGTTATGGTCGGAAATAGAATGTGAAAACTAATGTTGGTGGCAAATTGAATTCGCGACAACAGCAAGGTATCAAGCATGACGCACCTCGGCGATTAAGACTTCTTAAGTAACTTATCTTTTAAATCAATTACTTTACTCACAGATGAGCCTAATTTCATTAGCGTTTGTAATTGTTCAGGAGATAAACGTTGTAGTTCTGCGGACCATTTAGTGATGGTCTCGAGTAAATCGTGAATGGTTTGGATTTGATTATTTGCATACTCTTCTTCTGGTGAGTTCCCTCCCTCAAGAATTTGGTCGCGTAATAAAGTAAGTGTTGGGTCAACCTCACGTTTTCTGCGCTCTTCAAAAACACGATTTGCTAAGTCCCAAATACTGCCATTTGGTGCGTAATATTCTTTACGATCACCGGGTATATGAGTGACTTTAACAAGTTGCCATGATTGTAACTCTTTGATCCCCATACTGACATTACCACGACTAATTTTTAATGATTCAGCAATTTCGTTAGCAGTAAGTGGTTGCTCGTGGATCACTAATAAGGCAACCATTTGGCCAATAGTTCTATTAAAACCCCAGCGACTACCCATTTCACCGCAATGAAGCACAAAGTTTTCTATTTTTGGAGATAAGCTCATAGTTCTAAAGTTTCAGTAATTATTGAAACTTTAATATATAGAGGGAATTGATTTAGATCAAGTGCTATTTTGAATTTGAATTATTTGGGCTGCAACATTTGAGCATTCTTTTTACGTCATCACCTGACTTACTTAGAATAACTATGCGACGCAGGCTCTGCCTTGGTAAGATACCCGAATTGCTATTGCAAAAAACCCAACAATGAAGATTGTAATAACTGATTTTTATAAAGTGTATAGAGGCATTAATTTAACGAATTGTGACTTTTGACTTTAATATTGATTATGTCACTACAATTAGCCTTCTATCGATTTTTACCAACCAGATAGAAGGCTAATTAGTTGCATGCTTTTTCTGTGTTATGAAAATATATGCTTGCTCAGTAGCAATGTGGTTTGTATTACATTCAGGTCGAATCAGATAGGGTCTCAGCTTGTGCGGTCCAGCGTATGATCTCTGGGATCATGCCTTGGTTTTCTTCTGGAAGCTCAAGGTGTGGGCTAGATAAGAAAACGCGGCCCTTTCCATAGGTTGTATGAATACACGCAGTGTGACCGCTCATATGTTCATCGCTAAAGTATTCTGGAAAGCGAATACTTTCGTTTTCTGAGTCTTCAGGTTCTATTACAGATGCAAAAGAGGCGACTTCGTTTATGGTGCCAAAGCCTTTTTTACGCTTGGCTTGCGTAGGTTGTCCGTAAGGAGGAGCAAGCATGAGAGGCCCTTGCCAGTAGAGCATCGGGAGCGTGTCTTTGAGTGTCCACTCAGAAGAAAGGATTGCCTCTACATGGTCAGCATTTAGCTTTACATTAATCAAACCGCCACCACGATTTTGGTGTTTCATGTCGTGTAGTTTCACATCAACTAATGCGAGCCATCCAAATCGAGCATTTGTCGCGAGAAATGCACCAGAGCAAATACCAAAGTAGCCACCTCCTTGGCGAACGAAATCGCGCACAATTTTTCTGCCACGAACGCCAAGAACCCATTGTTGATGCAACATTACTCCACCGCCTGGAATAATCAAAACATCAACGCCTTCAAGCCTGCTTTGTCGTAGCTTTTTCCCGGTCACGATTATTATCTTTAAATCGGGCTCTGCCTTTAAGATCGAATGCAGAACCCTGGCTGATTTATTTTCTGATCCAGCCAAGGAGCCCTCGTTGTTAACATCTAAAATAGCGACTGTTGTTGAGTTCACACGTTTTTCCTTGTTAAGAAATTACAATCTTCAAAGACATACCATAGAGCACAGGTCTATTCATTTTTTTAGATGCTATGTATGATAACAAATAAATTATGGCAAAAAATTAACAACGAATATAATTACTGTCAACAACTACTTGTGACTATGTATTTGAATACTGGCATAGATGATTACTCTATTAAACTGCACAAAGAGGGTTAAGTCGTTTGCTTCACAACCTATGTGTCAATTTAAGTGTTTTTCTATGCATTGAGTCTTCAAAATCACTTTTTGAGCTAAAGCGTGAGCAATAAAACTAAGGTAGGTGTAATCAATTCAAGCAGAACGGTATTTTTACACTTTTAATAGCAATAAATATTTGTTACATCAATAACCTTGTAGTTTATCTGTGTTTAAATGCACGGGTTAGTATTACACTGTTATTTTAAACACAAACGAGGATATAATTATGATCGAACAAGGACAAGCATTACCACAAGCAACGCTAAGTGAATTAACGGCTGATGGAATGGTAAATCACCAAGTCGAGGAGCTATTTGCAAATAAAAAGGTTGTTTTATTTGCTGTGCCAGGTGCATTTACACCAACTTGCTCTGAGTCTCATTTACCCGGTTTTGTTACACTTGCCGACAAAATTAAAGACAAGGGTGTAGATCTGATAGTCTGTGTTTCTGTAAATGATGCATTTGTTATGAAAGCTTGGGGCGAGTCACAAAATGCTTCACACATAGCCATGTTAGCCGATGGTGATGCAAGTTTTACGCGTGCACTTGGACTTGAGATGGATACGCAATCATTTGGCGGTGTACGTTCACAACGCTATGCGATGATCATAGATAACGGCGTAGTATCTAAGCTTAATGTAGAAGCACCAAAAGAGTTTGAAGCAAGTAAAGCCGAAACTATTTTAGAATCTTTATAGAATAGATAAACATACTGAGCTGCCGGCAACTGCAGCTCTTAACTCAAAAAACTTAAAATACTTACCATGCACCCACAGCAAACACGCCAGAATATCAAAAATATTATTACTGCAATAACGGAACAAGAACAGCACGTTAGAAACAAATATGGCATTTTAAAATACCAGAACCACATTAGTATAGTTATCTTACTCTTCTCATTGTTCGGTATGCTAAGCGTAGGATTGCTATATATTATTGGTGAGATTAACGGGTGGGTTGCCATTTTTTCAGCTGCTTTTTTTGCATCTATCTCTCATGAGCTTGAACACGACTTGATCCACAGGCAGTATTTCAAGTCGAACCCTTTGGTCCATAATATGATGATGCTAATTGTTTGGCTAATGAGACCAAATACGATAAGCCCTTGGTATCGTAAGCGAATACATTTGCATCACCATAAAGTGTCTGGTACTGAACAAGACATTGAAGAGCGTTTAGTAGGTAATGGCATTAAAAACCCTCTGCTTAGGGTGCTGGTCATATCTGATGGGCTATTAGGTTTGATACTTCAGCGTAGACGCTATCAACGGGAAATAAATGGGTTTAGTTTTTTTTGCATTTTTAATGCCGGGTTTCCTATTGCTACTTGCAACTTTTTAATACTCTACTTTGCCATTATTTTTCACTGTTTTGATTTTATAAGTAATGGAAGGTTTGAATACTCAGCATTACTGAACAATGCGATACAATGGGTCGATACAGTGATGGTTATATTAATACTCCCTAACTTGTTACGCTCGTTTTGCCTTAACTTAATCACCTCATCCATGCACTATTATGGTGGGGTAAATAATGTACTGCAGCAAACACAGGTACTTAACCATTGGCTGCTTTTTCCTTTTCAACTATTTTGCTTTAATTTTGGTGTTACGCATACAATTCATCATTTTGTTCCTAACCAACCATTTTATATTAGGCAGCTGATCGCAAAACGTATTTTGCCTGTACTTAAACAAAATAATGTGCGGTTTAATGATTTTGAGAGTTTGAAAAATGCAAATTTATATAGCCCAAATTAAAATACGATTAAGTGAATTAACAGCAAACAGAGTATGCATTTGACCAAAGCTATGTTAATGACTAACTTTACGATTAAGTAAAATTTTATTCTCTTGTATGTCCAATATTACCATTTCAAGAGAATTGCAGTCATTCAGAGGTCCAGTGTGACGTCTAAAGTAATCTGGCTCATCCTATGTGTAATGCTTTTTGCGCATATACACTGTGTGTACGCACAAGATGATTTGTTTGATTTATCTTTGGAAGACTTAGCCAACTTTCAGGTGAATACAGCATCATTACGTAATCAAAGTAGGGCGCAAGCCCCCTCAAAAGTCACGCTTATTACCCAAGATATTATTCAAAAAAGAAACTATCGTTATTTGGCCGATTTACTCAAAGACTTGCCCGGTGTTCGATTGTCTTTATATTCATCGTCGGTGGACTCTGGCTCTTCTCAATTAATTGTTAGAGGTATTACAGGGAACAACAAGTTAGTGTTAATGTGGAATGGCCAGCGCCTAAACCACCCTGATGCGCAACCTTTACATATTACTCCTTATCTTTACCCATTAGAGAATATTGAAAAAGTTGAAGTCGTTTATGGCTCTACATCAGCAATTTATGGCAGTGACACTATCAGTATGAGTATCAATCTTATTTCTGCGGATACATTTGAAGAGCATGCCTTTTCAACTAATATAGCAAGCGGTCGCTATAAAGAGCAACGTGCTACTGTGGCATATCAAGGCAGTTACAAAGGCCTAACCAGCGAGTTTATCTTTGATTGGTTCAACACTGATGGCGTAGACTTTTCAAGTTTTGATGAGTTTTATAGCCAGTATCCTTTAGCTTCAGGCGTAGACGCACCGCTGTTGGACTTTCCAAAACAACAAAGAGCACCATATTATAACCCAGGTGAGCACGCTTTTACGGCTCGCGCTAGATTTGCCATTGACGATTGGGCATTTCAGACATATTACCAAAGCTTTAAAACCCAAACGCAAACTGGCTGGTCACCTATCATTTATGAGTCAAATAACAGCTCAGGGCAATATCATTTTGTTCAAAAGGGGTTTTACCTAACCCATAAACATACTTTTTCAAACGATGTTACTTTAGAGTCATCATTGGAGCATACTCGAAATAAACTTAATCCCGATTCTCACTGGAATAGGCCCAATGCCTTTCCCTTTTTACAATACAGCGCTGCGCTGGAGCCTAGGGGAGTTGGCACAAAAACTTATAAGCTAAACTATGGTAAACGGTTAAAGTTAGAAGAACGATTATTCTTCAGCGCTTTTGACAATCAACTACATACTGTGGCGGGTATTTCTTATACCCATGTAGATATGTTGCCAAAATCTGGCAATCTTGATTTCCCTGGTATCTATAGCCAAGCAACATCTCAAGTAGATCCGGTGAACTTTCATGATTTAAGTGAGCACAATTTAGGCCTTTTTATTCAAACACAATATGACTATTCAAGTGCTTTTTCAATAACAGCTGGTGGGCGTTTTGACGACCAAAGTCGTTATGGCAATACTTTTAACCCTAGGTTTGTGATTAACTATGAAAATAAGCCACAAAAGTGGTTCGTAAAGGGGATTTACAGTACGAGTTATCTGGCACCCGCAGCATTTTTTACTTTTGATACTTTCATTGTTCCCAGAACATCTCAACAAGTGCCAAACTTGAATCTAAAACCGGAGGAAACAACAAGCTATGAAATAAATATGGGTAAAACCTTTAAATACTTTGCACTAGAGGGTTCAATTTATCACACTAAAGTTGAAAATTTGATACGGCAAAGACAAGTTAAGTCAATACAAAACCTCACAGATGAGCTGGGTAATTACACTTTTATCACGACGCATACAATAAATGCAGGCAACACAGAAATCACTGGTCTAACGCTTGAAGCCAAGACCGTAATAAACAATCAAATTATGCCGTATATTTCATACACGTTGGTAAATGGTAGTACCCAAGATACCGGTAATGCTGGGCAGCAGTATGACCTTATTCATGCGCCACAACATCAAATTAAACTTGGGTTTGATAGCCAGTGGCTTGATGATAAGTTAACTATTTATGCTCAGGCACATTACTTTGGCAAAGCCCCGTTACACCCAGATAATTATCGCCGACCAGCGATAGATAATAATGGGCAACAATTTGAAATGGCAGATTACTGGTTAATTGAGCTTGGCGCTCGTTATAAATTTAATCGTCATGTGAGTGTGTATTTTGATGTTAGTAATACGATGGATAAACACTATGAGCAACCAATTGTAGGACAAGAAACCTCTGACTGGACAAGAATAGCGGTAACTCCAGGCGTGCCAAGACAGTACTTTTTGGGAGTAGAAGTACACTTTTAAATTTACTGAGGACATAAATAGCCACCTACCTCAGTAAGTGGCTATTTTCATATTCACAATCAGCTAGGCTGTTTAATTCTAAATACTAAACAGTACATAACGGGTACCACAATCAACGTTAATACTGTAGCAAACCCTAAACCAAACATAATTGTTACTGCCATCGACTTAAAAAATACATCAAATAGCAAAGGGATCATGCCCAATATGGTAGTAATGGCCGCCATTGAAACAGGTCTAACACGACTTACTCCTGAATCAAATACTGCATCATAAGGCGATTTACCTTGTGCTAACTCAAGATTGATCTGGTCAATAAGTACAATGCCATTTTTAATTAGCATTCCTGATAAACTTAATAGGCCCAGTAGAGCCATAAAACTAAATGGGGCATTCAGAGCAACTAAACCCGCAGTTACACCAATAATTGCCAGTGGTACTGTTGACCAAATAACTAATGGTTGTTTCAGTGAATTAAAAAGTAACACTGTAATCATAAACATAGCTAAATAACCAATTGGTAACGAACCAAATATTGCTTTTTGTGCTTTAGATGAAGACTCAAATTCTCCTCCCCATTGCATTTCGTATCCATGAGGTAATTCAATGTGCTCAATATCACTGCGTACCCTTGCAAATAACTTGGCAGGTGTTTCATCACCAATCACGTCATGATCGGCCATCACGGTTATTGTGCGTTTGCGGTCACGACGCATGATCAGCGGGTCTTCCCACATGACGTTAAACTCATCTACAACTTGTGTGATTGGTACGTAAACCCCCAAAACAGGGCTAAATATTTGCAAGTCACTCAAGTTTTCGACATTTTTACGCTCTTCTTCGGGTGAACGGGCAACAATGGGTAAAAGCTGTGTGCCATCTCTGTACAAGCCAATTTTGTTACCCGATACGCTAGTTAACAGTAATTCATCAATATCGGTCTTACTGATGCCCAAACGACGTGCTTTTTGTTCATTAAACTCAGGACGCAATACTTTAGTGCGTTGTCGCCAATTGTCTTTAATGTTAAATGCACCCGCATCTTCGGCCAAAATAGATTTTGCTTGCGCAGCAAGTTGACGAAGCACAACGGGGTCAGGGCCTGAGAATCGAGCTTCTATTTTTGCATCTGTCGATGGGCCAATTTCCATGCGTTTTATCTTAAGTGCACCTGCAAGTACATTTTCACGTTCAAACTCTCGCAGTTTGGCAATCATCGTTGTTACGGCCTCTCGATTGCTCACGCGAACAATAATTTGACCGTATGCTGCGTATTGCTTTTCTGGTGCGTAGGTCAACATAAAGCGTGGTGCACCTTGGCCTATCGTAGTTGTCACTTCTTCAACTAAAGTATCTTGTAGTAAAAAAGACTCAATAGTTGCGAGGTTGTCGGCCGTACTTCGTATATCTGCTCCTTGGTAGTGCCAATAGTCAACGTAAAACATTGGAGTATTTGATGCTGGGAAAAACGATTGTTTAACTGACTTAAAGCCAATCACAGACGCTGCCAAAAGAGCAAGCATAAGTATAATTGTCATAGCCCGATGTTTTAATGAAAAAGACAGCATTGCTTTATAAACATTAAAAATAATGCCTTTGTATGGATCTTCAGTACTATCTGAGGATGACTGGTTAGAAGCCTTAAACAGCTTATCAGCAAAAAATGGTGTGAGTGTGATTGCTGTTACCCAGCTTAATAATAAAGAAATTAATAAAACCCAAAACAGCGAGCCTGCAAATTCCCCACTGGCATCACTACTTAAGCCAATTGGCGCAAAGGCCGTGATACCAATCACTGTCGCACCTAATAACGGCCACTTAGTTTGTTCAACAATGTTCACCGCAGCTTGCAGCTTGCTTTGTCCGCGCTTTAGATTTATCAGTATGCCCTCTGTCACCACAATGGCGTTATCCACCAGCATACCGAGCGCAATGATCAAAGCCCCCAAAGAAATGCGCTGCAAATCAATTGCAAATATCTTCATAAAAATAAATGTGCCTAAAACAGTCAGTAATAATACGGCACCTATTAATAAACCACTTTTAACGCCCATAAATAGCAGTAATACTACAATGACGATTGCAACGGCTTCGAGCAAACTAACTATAAAGCCATTTACTGACTTTTCTACTTCATTAGGCTGATGATAAACGTTGTTAATTTCTATACCGTGAGGGCGTTGGTACTCTAATGAATTTAGATGTTTATTTATAGCGTTACCGATATCGACCACATTGACGCCTGAACTAAACGAGACCCCAACTAGCAATGAACGCTGTTGGTTATAACGGGTAATATGGCTTGGAATTTCAGCATACTCTCGGCTTACTTTGGCAACATCTCCAAGATAAATTAATTCTTTTTCACCTGCTTTAGATATCAATAAATGTTCAAGTTCAGTGACATCTTGAAATTCCCCCGTTGGGTGCAAACGAATAGATTCATCAGCAACACGGATCTTACCGGCATTTGATACACTATTTTGTGACTGTAATAAGCCAAAAATATAAGAGGGTGCAATACCAAGCTGTGACAGCTTTTGTGTTGAAATTTCAACGATTACTTGTGCTTGTTGTTCACCAGCTACTGTGACTTTGCTCACACCATCAACCAGTACTAACTCACGCTTTAAGTAATCAACATAATCCTTTAATTCGTCATATGAATAACCATCGCCAGTTACGGCATACATAACACCATACACATCCGCAAAATCGTCTATTACTTTGGGCGTATATACTCCAGGTGGCAAGCTCGGTTTAAGGTCGTTAATTTTACGACGTAGTTCATCCCAAATCTGCTTTAAGTCTTTTTTGCGATAGTTGCTTTTCATTTCTACCGTAATCTGCGATTTACCTGCAGAAGAAATAGATGTCACATAATCTACGTAAGGAAGTTGTTGAATTGCGTTTTCAATCACAAAAGTAACTTCTTCTTCAACTTGCTGTGGAGAAGCTCCCGGGTAAAGCGTCACAACCATCGCTTTTTTTAAAGTAAATTCAGGGTCTTCTAGCTGACCTAAGCCAAAGTAAGATACAATGCCCGCCATAAGTAACAGTAGCGCGAACATCCAACTAATTACTTTATTTTCAATTGACCACTTAGCTAGACTCATAATTAAAGCCCTCGCTCCTTAGTCCAAGGCCTCACTTTTAGACCTTCTTCTAAATGGTGAACGCCAGCACCGACAATAATTTCACCCCCCGTAAGACCAGATAAAATTTCAATGCTTTGTTGCTGCATTTTACCCACACTGACTGCTTGCTTGGAAACTGTTTGACTACTTTCATCAAATACCCAAACATTAGCGCTATCAGAGGTGGACTCAGTGGTGTGGGAAAATACGGCTGATATCGGCACAAGCAGTTTTTTTGCTGGAGAGTGTGTTATTTTACTGCGGTCAATATACACATGGCCTGTCATGCCTGCGAACAAATTAAAATCTTCAGGGATCGGTAGAGTAAATACCACTTTATAGCTTAATGTAGCTGGATCTGCTTGTGTATCCCACTCTTTTATAGTTAGCTCATATGACTTATCAGGATACCCATCAAACACCACACTTGGATGGTAATCTAACTCTTTGTCGACCCGAGCGACTAGTTTTTCAGGTACTTGAATTACCACATCCATCATGTCTCGGGTTTCTAAACGGAGGATATTTTGCTTTGCCACAACATTTTCAAAGTTTTTCACAAATACTTTCGCAATAGTGCCACTAAAAGGTGCTCGTAATTCACTATTTTGTAAATTTGTTTGCGCAATTTTAAGTGCAGACTCTGCAACTTGTTTGTTTGCCAACGCCTGATCATACTCTGATTTACTTGCTATCGATTTCTGGTATAGAGAATTGACGCGTGCTAATTGAGATGAGGCAAGCTCATATTGTGCTTTGCGCTGCTCTAGCTGTAAAAGGAAATCTTCAGGGTCAAGTTTGGCAAGAAGTTGCCCTTTAACAACTTCTTGTCCTGCTAACACTGGAAACGCCATGAGTTCTCCATTGACTCTAAAAGCCAGATAAGATCCTTGATTAGCAACCACTTCAGCAGGAAAGTTTCTAATATCACTAAACTCACTATTGGCTACAGTGACAAGTTTTACAGGCCGAACAATTTCTCGTTCATTTTGAGGTTGTTTACTTTCTTGGCAGCCAGTTAACAATATCAGCACGGTCACTATTGCGGCTATTCTTTGCATGTAAAAACTCCATCTACGTTGTAGGTAAAAACTTATGCTGCAGAATATATAAAATCAATATAAAATAAAAATTATATAATATTAGATTCTATATAAATTTTTATTATGAAGATTGCTGATTTAGAGATTCTACATGCTGTTGCCAAGACCCATAGTCTAAGTGAGGCCGCATTGCGATTACATAGAACGCAGCCCGCTGTTACTCAAGCACTGAAAAGGCTTGAAGAACAGTTAGGTTTTAAAATTGTAAATCGAGATAATTATCGTGTAACGCTGACTCAAGAAGGACGAAGATTTTGTGATGAATCAGCAAAACTGCTCGTTTTTCGAGATGACTTGCACATTCTTGCCAAAGAGTTTTCTGCAGGCAATGAAGCTCAGTTTAATATTTGCTACGAGCCTCTGTGTTATCAAGCTCAGTACAATGACGTGATCAGTGATATATTTAAACAGTTTAAGCACACTGAAATGGCAATAACTAGCGGTAAACGTTTTGTCGCTCTGGAGCAAGTTAATAATGCAGATGCTGATTTGGGAATTGGGCCATGGTTTGATTTGTTTCATGCAACGGGTGATTTAGAGTCTATTGCAATTGGTGATATTCATCTTGGCTTGGTTGCTAAAAAAGGGTTGCTTCCCACGAAGCTCTGTTACGAACAACTTGCTAGCTACCCCAGTCTTGCCATGTTTGAAAGTGGATTTAATTTCGATAGTGAACGTCTTGCCTATGCAAAGGGCGCTAACATGATAAAACTAGATGATATTGCGTCTATAAAATCATTTTTACTAACAGGTACCGGTTTTGCAATGATTAGCCTCAGCCATTGTCAAGCAGAACTTGATGCTGGATTACTAGAACAAATAGAGGTATTAGACCGACAATGTACGTTTACGGCCAAAATACATGCCTTTAGAAAACAAGTTCGACATCACGGGCCTGTTGCACGTGCTATTTGGCAAAAATTTCAAAAAATAGGTGCGCAATATGCAAAACAATAAAAACCCTATTGATACTGCTTTTAAAGAGCGTATATACACCTTAATCGGTTCTATACCCATGGGAAAGGTCGCGGCGTATGGTCAATTGGCAAGGCTTGCAGGCGCCCCAAATCAATCAAGAGCAGTTGGAAGGTTGCTAAAAAACCTGCCAGCTAAAAGTACGCTGCCATGGCATCGTGTAATAAATAGCCAAGGTAAAATTTCTTTTTCAATAGAAAGCGAAAAATACCAGCAACAACGTAAGTTGTTAACAGCAGAGGGGGTTATATTTAAAAACAATAAAGTCAGCTTAAAAACTTATCAGTGGCTAGCATAACGTTGATCGTTAATTTATAGCTATACGTAACTAACTACATATATTTTTTAACCGTAGGTAGTTATGATTCGAGCTATATTTCCGTTACCCGTTTTTCTTCTTCCGGGCGGATATACCAAACTAAGAATATTTGAGCCTAGATATCTGAGTATGGTAGGAGAGGCGCTCAAGCGTGACCATGGGTTTGTTATCTGCAAACCCAGTGAGGATGAACAATTAGACATTACCAACGAAGGTATTTATGTGCGAATAGTCGATTTTTCACAAGATCAAAATGGTCAATTGCTGGTCGATGTACACGCGCAGCACCGAGTTCATATTAAATTGCCATTTCAAAATAATCAAAGTCTTACATACGCTACCATTTCTGAATTTAGTGGGCCGCTTTGGAAACATTCCGATGACACCGTATCTCATTTTACCAGTGAGATGGGTGAAATGTTATCTCATGTGTTTTATCAACATCCGCAAATTGATGCTTTATATCAAGAAAAGCATTTTGAAGATCCGGTCTGGGTTGCAAGTCGTTGGTTAGAGTTATTACCCATAAAAAATTCGGAAAAACATAAGCTTCAGTCATCTGTAAACTTTGAACAAGTCGTTAATTTCCTCCATACTGTTTTATACAAGTCACAGTGATCCATTAGATACGCGTAGACGTATATCTTTTTATCGATAGTCTAAGAAGATATTAAGTTATGGTCGACCAAGTATCCCGATGCGATCCTCATGTAGTCGCGAGAACAAATAAAAGTATGGAACAAGCGCCAACCCAAGCTTTATCTGAAGCGCTATGCAAGGTTGCACAGTTAAGAGACAAACGTGCTTTTGCAATGCTATTTGAATATTTTGCACCAAAAATAAAGCGCTTTGGTATCAAACAATTTGGAAACGAAGCTTTAGCGATGGAACTGGTTCAAGACACTTTAACCACCGTTTGGCGAAAAGCTCATCTATATCACCCTGAAAGAGGTGCTGCAACAACTTGGGTATATACAGTAATGCGTAACGCATCATTTGACGCGTTAAGAAAAATAAAAAGTAATAAAGAAGAGCATTTAAGCGAAGATATTTGGCCTTTATTGCAAGAAGAGCAATCCTCTGAAGACGGGTTCTCGGACCACCTTGAAGATCAAAAGATTCAAGAGCATATTGGCAAGCTTCCTCCTGCACAGCAAGATGTTGTTAAGGGAGTGTATTTTCAACAAATGTCACAAGAACAACTTGCCGAACAATTAGATATTCCTGTAGGCACTGTTAAGTCTAGGTTAAGACTGGCGTTACAAAAGTTAAGAGCAGAAATGGGAGACAGTAATGATTAAGCACCATCCATCAGAGCAGCTACTATCTCAGTACAGCAAAGGTGAATTACCTGCAACACTATGCATGGCAGTTTCTGCACATCTAGATTTTTGTAGCTGTTGCAAAGATAAAGTGGCAGCACTTGAGCTCAACCAAGCAAGTTCCGCTTTTGGAGAGAATGAAGGTACGTCAGATTTAGACGACTTTTCTGATATGTTTGCGCAGATAACGCAAAATGAAGATATATATCAAGCAAAACCGTTTCACAATGAGCCTCTAAGTTACCAAAATAAACGTGTTGTTTTACCGCGTGCAATTGCAAGCTCAAGTAGAAGCAAATTTGTTCAATTAGGAAAGCTTGCGCGTGCACGCTTGAACATAGATGATGGGGAACTTAGGGCAAGTTTGCTACAAATCGACGCAAGTGGCGAGATCCCTCACCATACTCATACAGGTTTTGAACTAACACTTTTACTTGATGGCGAATTTTCAGACGAAAATGGCTCCTATGTGCCGGGCGATTTTATTTGGTTAGATGGTAAACATCATCACCAACCTGTAACAATGGAAGGCTGTTTATGCTTTACTGTTGTCAATAGCGCCCTACACTTTAATAAAGGGCTGAGCAAATTGCTTAACCCAATTGGCAACCTCATTTACTAGGTGTGATCAGATTATGGATAAGCTATCTGAAATAAAAATAGGCATTAGCGCTTGCTTAGCGGGTGACAAAGTACGTTTTGACACCGGACATAAGCGCTCGAACTTTTGTATGGATGACTTTGCAAACCATGTAGAGTACGTAAAATTTTGTCCAGAAGTTGCTGTAGGTTTACCTATACCAAGGCCTACTATTAGGCAGATTAAGGTAGGAGATACCATCAAAGTATGTCGCCCAGATGGCTCTGGTGACGTGGGCCCTAAACTCAATGAATATGGTAAGAAAGTAGCAACTGAGCAAGCAAAACATCTGTCAGGGTTCGTATTTTGCGCAAAAAGCCCGAGTTGCGGCATGGAGCGGGTGAAAATTTATAATGAAGCTGGAACGGGTAATACTTCAGAGGGGGTTGGCTTTTTTGCACAGCAAATTATGGCGCACAATCCGTTACTACCTTGCGAAGAAAATGGACGTTTAAACGACCCGCATTTACGCGAGAACTTTGTTATGCGTGTATACGTATTTAAAAACTGGCAAAACTTGATTTTGACTCAGATAGGTTTGCATGAGTTAACGCAATTTCATGCCAAACACAAATATTTAGTGATGTCGCATAATTATGAGTCTTACAGGGCGTTAGGCCGTTTTCTTGCTCAATCCTCTGACATGCCAATTGAACAGGTAAAACATGAATATATCGCGGGGCTTATGAAGGCTTTATCTAGTCCCGCATCGCGCAAGAATCAAACCAATACCCTGACGCACCTACAAGGCTATTTTAAAAATAATATTTCTAAGATTGAAAAGCAGGAGCTTTGTGGCGCCATTGATGACTATCGCCAAGGTGTTGTGCCGCTTTGTGTTCCGCTAACATTACTCAAGCATCACTTAACGGTTCATCCAAATGAGTATTTAGCGCAGCAGGTATATTTTGACCCTTATCCAAATGATTTAAGATTAAGGTTTAGCATCTGATGAATCCTATATTTTGGTTTCGACGAGACTTACGCTATTTTGCAAATGAAGCGCTTATCGAAGCAATTGAAAATGGTGCCACAGAGGCACTTTTTTTTGTGTGCCAAAAACAGTGGCAACAACATAATTGTGCCGATATACAAATAGATTTATTAAAACGTCGAGTGGCGTGGCTAGGGCAAGCGTTGTGTGCATATGGCATTCATTTAAATATACTTGAAGTCGATGACTTTTCAGCTATTCCTAAAGCGCTTAAACATTTTTGTGATCAACAAAATACGCAGCTTGTGTATGCCAACGCAGAATATGAACTTAATGAACGACAGCGCGATCAACACTGTATTGATGTAGGTATACAATTAGAACTATTCCATGGCGATTTAATGGCCCCGCCTAAGAGTGTTAGAACTAAAAGTGGTGAAATGTTTAAAGTTTTTACGCCATTTAAAAAGGCATGGTTAAAGCAGTATGAGCAAAGCCATGTTTTTATACCAAGTTGGCCTAAACCAGCATTAAATCAAGCACCAAGCTGGCATGTTCCTGATTGCTTACACAGTGATGGTAGCTCACAGAAGTGGCCTGTAGATGATGATGCGATTGCATCTGTTGCGGCTCATTTTGTAGAGAGTAAATGTCAAGATTACAAATCAGTAAGAGATATTCCAAGCATAAAAGGTACTTCAGGGTTGAGCCCGTATTTAGCTCTAGGAATATTGTCTGTAAAGCAACTACTTGCTCAACTTCAGCTTAATTACCCTGATATATTACATACAACAGAGCGGCCTGAATTTTGTTGGGTAAATGAACTTATTTGGCGCGAGTTTTACCGTCATTTAATCATCGAGTTTGCTGATTTATGTAAGCACCATAATTTCAATGCTAAATATAATGCAGTTGCTTGGCGATATGATAAGCAGCAGTTTCAGGCATGGTGTGAAGGGAAAACGGGCTATCCGCTTGTTGACGCAGCAATGCGTCAGTTAAACCAAACAGGGTGGATGCACAATCGCTTACGGATGGTGGTTGCAAGCTTTTTAACTAAACATTTATTAATTGATTGGCGCTGGGGTGAAAAGTATTTTATGCAAAAACTCATAGATGGAGATTTTGCAAGTAACAATGGCGGTTGGCAATGGGCTGCAAGTACAGGCTGTGATGCACAACCCTATTTTCGGATATTTAATCCTATCACTCAAAGTAAAAAGTTTGATCCGCAAGGAGATTTTATCCGTAAGTATGTACCTGAGTTGGAGAGTGTACCAATTAAATACTTGCACTTTCCTCATGACTATTTAGCTTCGACTCAAAGTACTCATTACGTGTCACCGATTGTTGACCATAAAGAGGCAAGAGAACGGGCTTTAGCAGCATTCAAGGTTTAATAAATGCATCACGTAACTGCTCGTTTTATAGATATGTATAATCAACTTAACGCAAATAATTTGGCGCTTTTGCAACAGGTATATCACCGAGATATTCATTTTGTTGACCCCCTACATGATGTGAAGGGCTTATGTGCACTTGAATCTTATTTTGCAAATATGTACGCCAATGTTAGCGCTATTGAATTTAACATTATTGAAACATACGATATTGAAGATCAAGGTTTCGTTTATTGGGAAATGCACTTTAATCATAAGAAACTGAACCGTGGGAAAGATATTCAAGTGAATGGCCACAGCCACCTCAAATTTTGCGATGATAAAATAATTTATCAACAAGATCACTTTGATGCTGCTGCAATGTTGTACAGAAATATTCCGATACTTGGCCATTTAATTCGTTTTATCAATAGACGAGCGGTGAAATAATGAAAAATATCCTCATAACTGGTGCAACTTCAGGAATAGGCCGAGGGCTTGCTGAGTACTATGCTAAAGCGCATACGGTTTATGCTTGTGGTCGAAATGAAGATGCCCTTAATGAGCTTGCAACATTCAACAACATTAACCCTGTCAAACTCGACGTGACTGACATTGGTTCAATCAGCGCTGCATGTGAGCATATTGAAAAGTTAGATATTTTAGTGCTTAATGCGGGCAACTGCGAATACATTGATGATGCCAAACATTTTGACAGTGCGTTGTTTAAACGTGTGATAGATGTCAACTTACTTGCGTTGGCATATTGTTTAGAGGTTTTATTGCCAAAAGTATCTTCTGGCGGTCAGTTAGTCATTGTCAGTTCAAGTGCTGCATTTTTGCCTTTACCGCGAGCACAAGCTTATGGAACTTCAAAAGCGGCAGCCACCTACTTAGCAAAGTCATTGGCTATAGATTTAGCAGACATTGATGTAAGTGTTGTTCATCCAGGCTTTGTAAAAACCCCATTGACCGACAAAAACGATTTCCCAATGCCGCTTGCTGTAACTGTTGAACAAGCAACCATTGCTATCAGCCAAGGGATTGCAAAACGCAATAAAGATATACACTTTCCCAAACGCTTTACCTTCATTCTTAAATTTATACAGCTGTTGCCTTTTGGCGTCTGGCAATTTTTATCTAAAGGAATTAAACGTTGAAAAGAATAGCAATCATAGGTTCTGGTATTTCCGGTATGACAGCCGCCTATTTATTAAGCGATAAATATCAGGTGACGGTGTTTGAGAAAAATGATTATATTGGTGGCCACACCGCCACTGTAGATGTTGAACTGGATGGGCAACAATATGCGCTAGACACTGGTTTTATTGTTTTTAACGATAGAACATATCCTAAATTCGAGAAACTCTTAGCCAAGCTTGGTATTAATCGACAACCCACTCAAATGAGTTTTAGCGTTAAAAACGCTCAAACTGGATTTGAGTATAATGGACATACGCTAACCACATTATTTGCTCAAAAACGCAATCTATTGCGCCCCAAATTTTGGCGGTTACTTTATGATATTGTTAGATTTAACAAGATGTGTAAAGCAATGTATGACAGCCAAGACTTCTCACACTGTAAAACGCTTGGAGAGTTACTTTCGCAACATCACTTTAATGACTTTTTTAAATTGCATTACATTTTACCTATGGGGGCGGCAATTTGGTCAACGAGCATTAAAGAAATGGCTCAGTTTGAAGTCGAGTTTTTTATCAAGTTTTTCTACAACCATGGCTTACTAGATATCACTAACCGTCCGCAATGGTATGTGATACCAGGCGGTTCACGTGAGTACATCAGCCCATTGATTGAGAAGTTTAAGGACAATATTAAGCTCAATGCTGACATTAGCAAGGTCGTTCGCGATGATAAAAGTGTGAAAGTTGTTATGCGCAGTGGCGAAAACTTAGATTTTGATAAGGTCGTGTTTGCATGTCACTCCGACCAAGCGCTCGCGCTCTTGGACAGCCCTAGTGAGGATGAACTATCCGTACTAGGTGCAATTGCTTATACTGCCAATTCAGTCATCTTGCATACAGACCAAAGCATACTTCCTAAAAGACCTGCGGCTTGGGCTAGTTGGAACTATTTATTAGATAAAAATACCGACAAAGCAGCCGTTGTAACCTATCAAATGAATATATTACAAAGCCTACGTAGCCCTAAACCTTTTTGCGTTACTTTAAATCATGACGAAGGCATAGACGAAAGCCAAATTTTACGCCGTTTTACCTACCATCACCCGGTATTTAACCGCAATAGTATTGCTGCACAGAAGCGCAAGCCACTTTTAGATGGTAAGCATCATAGTTATTTTTGCGGTGCTTATTGGTTCAATGGTTTTCATGAAGACGGCGTTCGCAGTGCAGTAGATGTAGCAAAACAGTTAGGAATAGAGTTTTGAGTCAACCACTCAACAGCGCACTTTATATAGGTGATATTCGACATAAACGTTATTTACCAACAGAGCACAAGTTTAAATACCCGCTTTACATGGCATGGATAGATTTAGACGAAATAAATCAGTTAAATGGTATTCACCCGTTATTTGGTACCAAAGGGTTTAAGTTACTTAGCTTCAAACAGCAAGACTATCTTACTAATTATAAAGGTAATTTGCATGACCGTGCCATAGCAGCTAGTCTTGAGTTAGGTTGGAGTGGAAACATCAGTAAAGTAATGATGCTCTGTCAGATGCGCTGCCTAGGGGTTTATTTTAGCCCTGTTAACTTTTATTTTTTTGCTGATGATAATGGGCAATTTCAGCATATGATTGCTGAAGTAAGTAATACGCCTTGGAACGAACGACACTGTTATTTGGTTAAATTGCATCAAAAAGTGAACTTTAAGAAAAGCTTTTCCGTATCTCCATTTATGGATTTAAACATGCATTACCACTGGACAGTTAAAATGGCTGGTCGTATAGCATTGATACACATAGAAAATAAATCCGAAGAGACACTTTTGTTTGATGCAACTTTAAGACTAAAAAAAGAGGCGCTGACAAAAGGTAATGTATCTTCTTTGTTAAAACGATTTCCTGCCATGACTTTGACTATTTTTAAAAGTATTTATTGGCAAGCATTAAAGTTATTCGTAAAAAAAGTGCCTTTTATTGGGCACTCGGGGCATTAATATGGAAAATACATCTTCAATTGAGAGTCAGTTACCTTTATCTTGGTCAGAAAAACTTTTTAGTAAATTGGTCTTTTCTGCATTTGATAGTATTGAAACGGGCCACTTAACTGTACTCATGGCACAGCAAAGGCATGAATTCGGACAGCGTGGCAGCGAGTTGTCATGTACCATTACTATTGTTGATAGTGCAATGTTCAAGTTATTTGCATTAGGGGGGAGTACAGGTGCAGGAGAGGCCTACATAGAAGGCTATTGGCGTTGTTCCAACCTTACTGCATTAATTGAAATTTTTGCTCAAAATCAAGCTCAACTAGACGCATTTGAGCGTAAGTTTGCTTTTGTCACGGGGTTTGTTAACAAGTTAAAGCACGTTAAAAATAAAAACTCAAAGCACGGCTCAAAAAAGAATATTGTTGCCCACTATGACATTGGTAATGATCTGTATAGCTCGTTTTTAAGTGACGAAATGCTATATTCGAGCGCTGTCTACCCCACTGCAGATAGTACTCTAGAACAAGCTCAACAGCACAAATTAAAAACCATCTGTCATCAAATTGACCTACAACCAAATGATACGGTAATAGAAATTGGTACAGGGTGGGGCGCTTTTGCAATATACGCGGCGCAAAACTTTGGATGCCATGTCACAACAACGACTATATCTGATGAACAGTATGAATATGTTTCTAATAAAATTAGAACACTAGACCTTGAAGACAAAGTAACGTTGCTTAAAAAAGATTACAGAGATTTAGAAGGACGTTATGACAAACTAGTATCGATTGAAATGATTGAAGCCGTCGGACATGACTATTTACCAAGCTTTTTTAAAAAATGCGATTCGCTATTAAAAGACGATGGTGCAATGCTGATCCAAGCCATTACGATTGCTTGTCAACGCTATGCTCATTACCTGAAACAATCAGATTTTATTCAACAGTATATTTTTCCTGGGGGTTGTTTGCCGTCCATCACAGAGCTGAATAAGCAAATATGTGCAAACACTTCAATGGTAGTTCACAATATCAGTGATATTGGGTTGCATTATGCAAGAACGCTTAATGATTGGTATATGCGTTTCAAACAGGCTTGGCCGCAGTTGGATCATAACAAATTTGATCAACGTTTTTATCGCCTTTGGGAATTTTACTTATGCTACTGCGAAGGTGCCTTTAAACAACGCGCTACAAGCACCATCCACTTAGTAGCAAGGAAGCCTCGTTATGTATCGTCACGCTGCAACAATACGCTTAGTTATTAATTTTGCGCTGTTTCAGCTTTGCTGGTTATTAGCATTTTTTTTCCAAGCCCAAGCTGTGTGGGCTATGTTATTAATTTGCATAGCTTTATTTTTTTCTCATGAAAAGTATTTGAAGCAATTACTGCTACTCGCAGCTTGTTTGCCAATAGGTATAGGGCTTGAAGTTTTTGCAAGTTATAGCAGCCTGATAGTCCATCCTCATGGTACAGTGCCGAGTTGGCTTATTATTTTATGGATTGCGTTTATATTAACGTTTGATAGCTCTTTAAAACGCCTGTTTGCTTTGCCAAAATACTTAGGCTCAGTGGTTTTTGCTCTATTCGCTCCGATAAGCTATATAACTGCCGCTAACTTCGGTATTTTTGACATTATAATGCCAATTGAGACGTTTTATCTTGCCTTTAGTATGCTGTGGCTGATTTGTACTTTATTTATTATCAGAATTTATGATTGGTTATTAATCAAAAGATAATTTATCACTGTTAAGGTATTGCGAAAAGCACAAACGCTTGCTAGTTTGTAGATGCTTGGTTAGTGTTACGCAAAAGCGTCATGAAAGCGCGCCATTCCTAGCTTTTATTAATTTTTGGCTAAATATTTCAGGAAATGGTTGCACATCTAACCAAAATGCATAAACATAGGTTTTGCTTAGGCAAAATATAAAATGAATAGGAATCTAATAATGAATAAAGCTCAACTAGTTGAAAAGATGGCAGCAGATGCTGAAATTTCTAAAGCGGCAGCAGCTCGCGCCCTTGAAGCATTTACTGGTGCTGTAACCACGTCTTTGAAAGACGGTGATTCTGTTGCACTGGTTGGTTTTGGTACATTCTCAGTTAAAGAGCGTGCGGCACGTACTGGCCGTAACCCACAAACAGGTGCTGAAATCCAAATCGCAGCGGCGAATATCCCAAGCTTTAAAGCTGGTAAAGGTTTAAAAGATCAAGTTAATCCTTAATCCGATTATATAGTTTAAATAACAAAGGGACTGATATGGTCCCTTTGTTTTATACTAACTTTATCTTTATCAAAACACTATCTATACTAGCCTTTTAATGCTTTATCTCCTCGACCAATGCCTACCGCGCCAGATCGAACAAGTTCAATAATGTCACTTTCATGCCTTAGCATGTCTAAAAACGACTCTAATCGCTCAGCATTGCTCAATAGCTGCAATGTATAGCTCTGCTTACCCATATCGATAATCGAGCCTTGATATACGTCTGCGATACGCGTAACAGCAGCTCGTGTGGCTTCGTCTTTTGCAAACACTTTAACTAATAGTAGTTCTCTTTCTATGTGTGGTACTTCCGTCAAATCAATGATTTTAAGTACATCGACCAACTTGTTCACTTGCTTTGTAATTTGCTCAACTACTCGGTCATCACCATGCGTAGTAATAGTAATACGCGATAACGTGTTATCTGCAGTCGTACCAACAGTCAAGCTATCTATGTTATAAGCTCGCTGTGAGAATAGTCCTACTATACGTGACAAAGAACCAGGTTCATTTTCTAATAAAATACTTAAAATTCTGCGCATTATGCTTTTACTCCCTTTTTAAGCCACATCTCGTCAATTGCGCCCAGTTTAATTTGCATTGGATACACATGTTCATTTTCATCTACAAGAATGTCTAAAAAGACTAACCTGTCGGTGATTGAAAACGCTTTTTCTAATGCTGCGTCTAATTGATCTGGATGATCGACTCTTATACCAATGTGTCCGTAACTCTCTGCCAGAGCAACAAAGTCAGGTAAAGATTCCATGTATGAACTGGCATGTCTGCCGTCATACATCATATCTTGCCACTGCCTTACCATCCCTAAAGATCGATTGTTCAGCGAAACAATTTTTACCGCCAAGCCATACTGTAAACAGGTAGACAATTCTTGAATATTCATTTGAATAGAACCATCACCTGTTACACATACAACATGATGATCAGGGTATGCCAACTTTACGCCCATCGCAGCTGGTAAACCAAACCCCATCGTGCCTAAACCCCCAGAGTTTATCCATTGTCTTGGGTTTTTAAACGGGTAGTATTGCGCGGCAAACATTTGGTGTTGTCCAACATCAGAGCTAACATAGGCATCACCATTGGTAACTTCATACACTTTTTCAATGACTGTTTGAGGCTTAATAACATCAGTGCCCATATCGTATGATAAGCATTGCTGTTCTCGCCATTGGGTAATTTGCTGCCACCATGCTTCTTGTGCACTTCTATCGATACGACTGCTACTGTTATCTATAGCTACCTGTAATTGGCTTAGTACCGTCGATAAGCATCCAACTACTGGAATATGGGCCTTAATAGTTTTTGAAATAGAAGTAGGGTCAACATCAACATGCACGATTGTCGCATCTGGACAAAATTTTCTAACGTTATTAGTAACTCGGTCATCAAAACGAGCTCCCAATGCCAAGATAACATCGGCCTTAGACATCGCTTTGTTGGCTTCTAAGCTGCCATGCATCCCCAACATACCTATAAAATTAGGGTGTGTTCCGCTAATGCCTCCCAAACCCATTAAAGTGTTTGTAATAGGGGCATTTAATGTTTCAACTAACTCAGTAAGTTGCGCTGATGTATCTGATAAAACAATGCCACCGCCTGAGTAAATAACCAAACGCTGAGCGCCTAAAATTGCTTCAACGGCTTTTTTAATTTGTTTTGGATGGCCTTTGGTACTTGGGTTATACGTACGCATATCCATAGTATCAGGCATAGCGTAGTTAAATTTGAGCTGCGGGTTTAAAATATCTTTTGGTAGCTCAACCACCACAGGCCCTGGTCGACCTGTACTGGCGAGGTAAAATGCTTTAGCGAGTACTGTTGGAATTTGCTGTGCATCCCGACAATTAAAACTATGTTTTACTATGGGCCTTGAACAGCCAACAATATCCGTTTCTTGAAATGCATCATCGCCAATAAGGTTTGACGGTACTTGACCTGATAGCACGACCATAGGAATAGAGTCCATATAAGCCGTCGCTATACCTGTTACACAGTTTGTAGCACCAGGACCCGATGTTGCAAGTACAACACCGACATTACCCGTAGCACGGGCATAGCCATCAGCCATGTGAGTTGCCGCTTGTTCATGGCGAACTAAAATATGCTCAATATCGCTCTGTTGAAAAAGGGCGTCATATAAATCTAAAACTGACCCTCCTGGGTAGCCAAATATGTATTCCACCTTTAAAGCTGCAAGTGCTTTTACAACAAGCTCTGAGCCATTGAATTGCTCTTTATTCATCCTCATTCCTCAGTATTGTCTTTACCTGTAGGTTATTTTTTCCAAAAAAAAACCCCGCAAGTTGCGGGGTTAAAGCGTAAATTTGCTCAACACGGCCCCGCTGGACTCAAAGATAAGACCAGGACTTGCACATGTAGATTAGATAAAATACGTTTCATTTTTGGTTTACTGTTAACTTTTTTTTATATACGAGCTTCATTAAATGTCGTTTTAAGACTTATGTCAAGAGGAGTTAGTGGTATGTGCATAAAAAACGCAAATTTTAAAAATATTTAGGAGTTTTTTCGAGTTAATAAATAGATACTGTAAGTTGAAGAATTAAATATGCAAATTTAAGTGACTCTATCATAAATTAGGCACACTATTGATTCTGTATAGAGGACTAACAATTGCTAGGGCGTGTTTATCTTTGAGGTATGGACCCTTTTGGCTATGCGCCATTTAGGTATTTTCTACGTTATAACCTAACTTACATAGAATAGCTATGCGACGCAGGTTCAGCCTTGGGGAAACACCCTAAGACTGCTACAAAAACATACAGTAAAGATTATCACGCCCTACATTACGATTTACAAACGTTCAATCACGGCCTGTGTGAAATCAGTTGTACCATGATTACCACCTAAGTCACGCGTAGTACGATCACCAGTTTTGATAACATCAGCCACTGCACTTCTAATACGTTCTGCTGTTTCACCCATTTCTAGGTACTCAAGCATTTGAATTGATGCCAAGATCACAGAAGTTGGGTTAGCAAGGTTCTTACCCGCAATATCAGGAGCACTACCGTGAACCGCTTCAAAAATAGCTGCGTTCTCACCAATGTTTGCACCTGGAGCCATACCTAAACCACCAACAAGACCTGCACACAGATCAGATAGAATGTCACCGAAAAGGTTTGTAGTAACAATTACATCAAACTCTTCTGGGGTCATTACTAATTTCATACAGGTTGCATCTACAATCATCTCGGCAGATTCAATGTCTGGATAACGCTCGCCCACTTCACGCGCTACTTTCAAGAACAAACCTGAGGTTGATTTCAAAATATTTGCTTTATGAACTGCGGTAACCTTCTTACGGCCTTCACGGGTTGCTAATTCATACGCAAAAGTTACGATTTTTTCAGCACCTTCGCGTGTAATTTTTGACATAGCTTCGGCTTCATTGCCGTCATCCGAAACAACCTGACCTAAACCAGAGTACATACCCTGTGTGTTTTCACGTACAGTGATGATATCAATGTCATCATAGCGCGCTTTAGTGCCTTCAAATGACTTTACAGGGCGAACGTTTGCGTAAAGCCCAAACTGTTTGCGCAATGTTACATTAATAGAAGTAAAACCTTCACCTACCGGAGTTGTTAAAGGACCTTTTAAAGTAATCTTGTTTTTTTCAATCACTTCTAGAGTATCTTTAGGAAGTAGCTCACCAGTTTTTTCTAGTGCTGCAAGACCTGCATCTACGAACTCATAGTCGAAATCACACCCTGCTGCATTTAAAATTTCAATTGCAGAGTCAATGATGCTAGGACCTATGCCGTCGCCTTTAATTACGGTAATGGTTTGCTTTGCCATTCTGGTTTTTCCTTTATCAAAAGTATTTGTTACACCATACCCAATGGGCACTACTGAGAAGTTTAGTAAACAAAAAGGGAAGGTGTGTGTTCGCTTGAAAATTTAAGCGCGTTTTATAACAATTTATGCCTACTTATACCAGCAAGGAATTAAAATAAGCCATAAATATCGCTTATGCTTAGTATTAACTCTATTTATTATGTAAATGGCAAGCGAAGTTAGCCATCCAGATTATGTTTACGGCTAATCAATACTACAGCTTGGGCTATGAGCAATAAAAGCATCACAGAAACTTGCAAGAGACTGCCATTGCATCTTTTTAAGTACATCTTCTAATAGCTGTTTTTGCCATGCACTAATAGTTTGCGATTCACCTAATGTATAAATAGCCAGCAACTTAATTGCTATTATATGTCGAGCATCTTCACTTAAAGTTTGCTTATCCTTAGCTTCAGTTTCTAGAAAAGCTTGATGCGTATCAGAGTACTTAAAGTAACTTTCAATGTATGATGTTAATTTAGCTTCACTCAATCGTCCAAAACCAAATAAATGTGCAATCGATATACCTTTGTCTGCGACTTCTTCTGTACAAGGTATAACACGTCGCATTACTGCAGTACTATGCTGATAAAGAATAAAGTAAATTGCTGCTGTAAAGGGGCTTAATAACCTTTCAAACTGTTCGCCTTGGGCATGGCTTAATAGAACCATAATTACTTTATTAATATGATTATATTTGTGCCACACATCATTGGCAAAAGGGTGATGAAGTTCAGAAATTAATGTCTCCAATAGCACCCGTTGGCAAAGTAGCCCTGCGATATCTAAACCAACCATTGTTAAACAATGACGAACTGTCGTTGCTTTTTGGCCCTGACGATTATATTGCCTCGCTGCTACTTGCAGTGCTAGTTTAATCTGTGAAAATGGCGTAATCGCTTTTTCTATTGCCTTAAATTCTAAAAATTGATGTTTACCTAAATCAGAAATAGCTTGCCAAATATCTACTCGTTGGTGCTCGGACATGATTGGTTCTGGCATTTGCTCATTAAACCATATTGAATAGAGCAAAGTTTTATCAGATGTGGAAATAGGTTGATAAAGTGGCGTAAAACGCTTGTTTGTTTTAATCATACCGACTGCGCGGTTATTATCTAACAACACCAATAAATGGCCATTATGAGTAGCAGATAAAATTAACGCGCTTTGCCCTTTATATTTAACCAAGGAACCACCAGGGTACAAAACAATTTGCTTAGCGAGGGCTGACAATGATAGTTGTGCAAATTCATTATGAGTGCCAAGGTATAGTGACTTGATTGCTTGTACAATGGTAAAAGTTTTGACATTCGGTCTAGGTGTAATTGCTTTGGCAATTCGCTTTGCCAATGTGACCAAGATACTTGTATTATCATACAAAGGGAGTGCTTTTTGGCCTGTGATTGCCGTACTATATTTGTCGAGTCGAGATAAGATGCGCTGCATTTGCCCTTGCGGTACATTGGCGCTATCTAGCATTTTAAGAACAAATTGATGACGTAACTGGACTAACTTGCTCTCTTGTTTACTTAACACCGCAGAGCGAGCAATTTTATTGGTTTCATTAGAGCAACACAAATAGTCACTCAAGGCTGCAATCACAAGCTCTTCAGTAAACGCCTCGTTATATCCATTCGCATAGCAGAATGCGCAAACTAATATGCATTGGTTAACTGTTAAATTTGTTGTGTAACCATAATCAGCCGCGTAAAACTGTAAGTGTGCATGCATTGCATTAGGCTGTGTTTGATAACATAAAACAAAACGTTCAGCTAATTGAGTCAGCGTCGGGTAAATCGCTGACCACTTTTGTTTGTTGTAATATAATCTCAGCGCTTGGTGAGTATGTTCAAATAAACGTTTTAGGTGTGTTGGGTTAGGCTTGAAGTCTGACATAGCTACAATGCCTTTTCATAAGCCACGTTTGCTGCTGGCCCCCATAAAATAAGTTTGCCGTTTTCAAACAACAAGCCTGTGCACTCATCTTGTGTCGTGATCCCATCTGGTTTAACTAACTGAGTTCGGTAATAAACAATCTGCAACATTTTACTTGGTTGTTTCTTTACGTAAGTAAGGTCTGGACTACCAAGCGTTTCTAATACTTGGTCGATTTGCACGCTCTGTTCTGGCTTTAGTTTATTGATATATCGATTATTAAATGCTTCTCGGTCTTGCCAAATCATAGCTTGCGGGTCGTCTTTATAAAAATTAATGACTAACATCACGATTGCCGCATAAACAGCTAGGCCTAAAATAATATACTGTAATACTTTTTTGATCATAAAAAACTCACCTGAACACCGTGTGAGAGTATAACAGAGCATAGACTGAGACAAATGAAGATGCGACTAAACCATATCATGTTGATTAAGCCGTAACTGTTTCATGTTAAACCCAAGGTGTATATCTTTTCGCAAAGTAACCAACTGCTTACTAATAACATAATCATCCATGCCAATAGTGAGTTTCTTTTTGATGGCTGGTTTGCAATTGGGGTCATCAATTGCAACTGCGATATCGCGATAGCCGTTTATAAGTTGGCATGCCGATTTTTGTCCAATTCCAGCCACTCCAGGGATATCATTGGTTTTATCACCAGCAAGCGCCCAAAAGTCTATGAGTTGGTGTTTATTCACACCAAATCGTTCAATGATGTAATTATCAGTCAGCCAATCTCGTTTGAAGTAATCATAAATAGTAATGTTATTACTCAATAAAGGGTAAAATCCTTTATCAGTTGACACGATAACAGACTGAACTGCGGCGTCACTGGCCTTGCAGGCTAATGTCGCAATCACGTCATCCGCTTCATCTTGCTCAGGTTTATATACGGTGATCCCTTGTTCAACAAAAGCCTGTGAAATAAACTCCAGATTATTTGCCAACTGCTCGGGCATAGGTTTACGGCTATGTTTGTACTTAGCATAAAAATGATAGCGCCAGCTTTTTTGACCATCAAAAACAGCAATTGCATGGCTTGCATCAGTTAAAGACAATAACTTCTTTGTTGCGTGACTAACTCGGCTTTTACAAGATATTAGAGTTTGCTGCGCGCTTCGGTGATTTTGCTGCTCATCAACAGCATAGATGCGCCGAATCAAATTCAGCGCATCTATTAATACTATTTTTGCTTTCATGCTTTTATTTGGTAGCAAGGCACATATTTACTGCCTGGCAGTTTCATTCGGCCTTGTTCAACAAACGCGCGCAACAGTTTATCCATATCTTTCATCAAAGACGTGTCACCACTGAGAGTGTATGGACCATGTTGTTTAATCGCTTGAATACCTTCATCTTTAACATTACCGGCAACAATACCAGAAAATGCACGACGTAGATTGGCTGCTAGCTGTTGAGTAGGTTGAGACAGGTGTAAGTCTAATGCTGCCATGTTTTCATGAGTTGGAGCAAAAGGCATTTGAAATTCATTATCGATTTTTAATGTCCAATTAAAATAATATGCGTCACCTTGCGCTTTGCGATACTCTCTTACCTCTTTCATACCGATTTTCAATTTTTGAGCAACCAAAGCTGGGTCATCAACAATTACTTCAAATTTACCTAATGCAGCCTCTCCAAGCGTACTTTTTACAAACATACAGATCTCTTCAAAGTACTGCGCAGATTCCTTTGGGCCTGTCAAAATAACAGGTAGACACTGCTTTTGATTATCCGGGTGCAACAAAATACCTAACAAATAGAGTAGCTCTTCGGCTGTTCCTGCTCCCCCTGGAAAAATGATAATGCCATGTGCGGTACGAACAAACGCTTCAAGGCGTTTTTCTATATCTGGCAATATCACCAGTTCATTTACAATAGGATTGGGTGGCTCAGCAGCGATTATACTTGGTTCGGTCAGTCCCAAATAACGATTACTGTTAATTCGTTGTTTTGCATGACCAATTGTTGCGCCCTTCATTGGCCCCTTCATCGCGCCAGGCCCACAGCCGGTGCAAATATTTAAGCCACGTAAACCAAGTTGATAGCCAACCTCTTTGGTATATCTATATTCAACTTCATTTATTGAATGGCCGCCCCAACACGTAACAATATTTGGGTCGCAATTAACTTCCAAAGCACCTGCGTTACGTAGCATATCAAAGACCATGTGGGTTATCTCCCGAGGGGTGTTGATCTGCTCTTGATGACGTTGGCAAATAAATAATATATCTCTAATAACTGAAAAAATATGCTCATGAATACCAAGAATAATTTCTTTATCTACAAACGCTGTTTTAGGTGGGTTTGTCAGTTCAATCTTAATTCCGCGTTCACGAGCAATCAACTTTATATCAAAATCGTGGTACTTATTATAAATTTCAGAACTGGAGTCGGTGTGACTGCCAACATTCAATACAGCCAAAGCACAATTTCTAAATAGTCTATACCGCTCACTATTTGACGATTGTTCAAGTAAATCTACCTCAAGTTGAGATAGTAGGTTTAGTACACCAGTCGGGTTTAACTGTACTTGCATAGGCATTCTCCTTGTTATTCACGAAGGCATAGCCGGTCTCTACCACTATTTTTTGCCTCGTAAAGAGCGCTATCAGCTCTATCAAATGCTGAAAGCGGTGTATCACCTTCTTTAAACTGTGTTGCGCCTAAAGATATGGTGATTTGTACTTGCGTCTCTTTAAACTTAAAAGGGATCGACTTAATTGCATTACGTAATTTTTCTAATGCAGGTTTAGCATGTTGAACATTCATTCCAGGCATCAGTACTACAAACTCTTCGCCACCATAACGGGCTATAAAATCAGTTTTCCTGATAGACTTTTTCAATGCTCTGGCAATTACTTGCAGTGTTTTATCACCTGCACTATGACCATATTTATCATTAATTGACTTAAAGTGATCGACATCAATAACGACTAATGTCATATCACCTTTATTCACTCCAAACAGATGAAACTCTTGATTAAATCTATCATCAAATGCAGAGCGATTAGGTAATTTTGTTAATCCATCTAATAAACTTTTAAAACGCTGTTCAGATAAGCGCTTTTTATATGTATTAACTTTTGTTTCTAATATATTTATGCGGTCGTTAATTTTATTAAAATTTTCATATAGCGCTTGTTTATCAAGGCTTTCTATTCGTTCACGTTCGATCAAATCCTGACTAAGTAACTTTAGCTCATCATCAACCAAACTCTTAAGCTCACTAATTGATGTCGCCTTTTGCGTGCGTGAATTGAGGCTTTGAATTTTTGATTCTATCTGTTTGTTTAAATTGGTGATTTTCTTATTAACACTTTGTGAGTGTTTGGTTGTTGCTACAATTGAACTGTTTAGCTCTTCTAGAGTTTGGTTTAAAGAAACTAAAAAACCTTGTGCAGATTGTCTCTCTCGGCTGATACTTTTAACAATCACTTTTATAATATTTAAAGCAGAATTTAGCAGTGAGTCAACGCCATCACTTAAGTTAATGTCGTCTTTTATTACCTTAACTTCTTGCGACACATCTTCGTCAAAAGTTAGTTCATTGGCTAAATTCATCAACTCATTAGCAATTTCTGGCGCTTGGAGTGCACTTGTATCATCATCACTTGCGGATTGAGTTTTTAAAACTTTTAACTGTAACGCTTTTTGGTAGATGTCAGAGAGTTTTTCTATTACTGGAATATAATCATTAGCTGCATTGATATTACTGAGTTCGTTGTCTAGCAAAAAGCGCAGTTTTCTTCGTCCATCGTCAGGTAAGCCTTTTATTTTTTGTAGTTGCTTTCCTGCTTGAGTAATACTCTGTTGCAATGCTCGGCTATTGGCAGAATTTGTTGCTTCTTGATGCTTGAGTGTTTCACTCATGCTTTCTATTAAGGGTTCAAAAGCTTCAAAATCCATACCTTTTTGTAAAGCGCTGCGAAATTTAGCCAGCTGGTTATCCAGCGCCACATCTTGGCCCTTACAGCTTAAAGATAGCTTTACTGCAAAGTTAGACAATACATCTACTTGATGTTTACGCGCTGTTTCAAGTGCTTTACGAGCTTTGATAGTTTGGTCTAGCTTTTTTTCTAGCAGCGCTGAGTTTTTAGTTACCAATATTAACTACTTCCATCATCACAATGTTTTAACCTAAGTTTACATCAATTATCTATTTTTGTTCATGAATTTTGTATCAGCTACTTTTAAAAAACGCCCAGCCCATTCACCGAGTTTTTTAGACAAGGCTTTGGGTTTTGTTATGCTCTTTGCAATTTTTTTAATCGTGGTCATATAATGAACGTCAAAAACTTACTCTTACCGCTTAGCTTGCTATCGTTAAGTGCGCTGGCAGAAGTTGAATATAAACTTGTTATTGAGCAGAGCGAGCATCACTTGGGTAATGTCTCTGTGATATTTCCAAAGTCAGCTCAAGCTCATCTAGACATTAAACTACCAGATTGGCGCACCGGACGCTATGAAGTGTTAAATTTAGCAAATGGTATTCGCTACTTTGATGCGACAGATCATAATGGTGACGCGCTAAACTGGGAAAAAATTGATAAAAGTACCTGGCGGGTACATTTAGATAACCCAACACAGGTGCAAGTGGGTTATCAAGTTTACGCAAATGAATTAGGCAAACGAGCTCGTCATATTGATGATAGTCACGCATTTATTGACGCGTCAGGTTTTTTTATGTTTTCTGAGTCATTCCGCCAAGAGCCTGTGACTGTTGACCTCGACGTGCCCGCTCAATGGCGTTCTGTCTCGGGTATGGACTTTGCACATGATGAGCACAGTTTTAAGGCGAAAGATTACGATACGTTAGTAGACTCACCAATTGAAACAGGCATTAATGAACTACACAAGTTTAAAGTCGATGAACGTGATTATGAATTAGTGATTTGGGGGCAGGGGAATTACAGTGTCGACCAAATGTTATTGGACTTAAAGAGACTAGTTAAAACAGGTTCACTGATTTGGCATGACTACCCTTACCAGCGTTATGTATTTATGGTGCATTCAACCAGTGGCGCACGCGGTGCAACAGAGCATATAAACTCAACAATTATACAAAGACATCGAGACACATTTGCAAAACGAGAAGATTATGTTAGCTTCATCTCTACCGCAGCTCACGAGTTTATCCATACTTGGAATGTAAAAGCTTATCGTCCTGCAGGGTTAGTACCCTATGATTACACAAACCCGAATTACAGTGATCTGCTTTGGCTATCAGAGGGGTCAACAAGCTATTTAGAAGACTATTTATTGCTCAGTGTGGGGATCACCAATTATCAAGAGTTTTTTTCCAACTTAACCCATACTCTCAATAAGCATTTGGCAACGCCAGGCAGACAGGTGCAATCTGTAGCTGAATCAAGCTTTGATAAATGGATTAACAAAGGTGGTGATCATGGTAAAAACTACAGCACTAATATCTATCAAGAAGGTGCTATGGTGTCTTTAGCATTAGATATTGATTTGCTCGCACACAGTAACGGCGAAGTCAGCTATAAAGATGTACATAGCCAACTTTATAAACAGTTTCAACTGCCAAAGTCTTTTACAAGTAATGATGTCAAAAACATACTAAGAAACATATCAGGTCGTGATTACAGCCAATGGTGGGAGCAGCATATTAATTCACCACTAGCATTAGATATCGATATACTTCTTGAGCATGTTGGTCTTGAATTTTCACGCCCTGCAAATGCAAAGCCAATTGCTAGTTTAGACCTAATTACAAAAAACGAAGGTCAGGTACTCACTATTGAGCATGTTGCTCGAAATAGTTCGGCTTGGCAAGCAGGTTTAACTATTGCTGACAAGATTGTAGCATTCAATGATCATCATGTAAGAGACAATTTAAATGACTCTCTAGCTTACTTCAAAGGGGGTGATAAAGTAAAAGTAGACTTCATTCGCCGCGACAAACTCATGAGCACCTATGTGGTGTTGGATAGTGATTTTGATAAGCGAAAAAAAGTACGTGCAATCGCATTACCAAACGCCTCACAGCAAAAACTATTTAAAGCGTGGGCTGGAATTGCGCATCCGTTTGCTAATTGATTGATATTAAATAGTTTAACTGTGATGTGTAGTTAACTAAGGACTGTTGAACTTTGCTGTGTATTTTCACAGCAGTCATTCGGGTATTTTCCTAAGGTTGAACCTGCATTCATAGTTATTATATGTAAGTCAGGTGATATCATGGAAAATACCCCCAATGGACAGCCCAAAGTTGCCAACCAGAGGCTTACACGGCACTTTCATGGGCTATTAACATAGATTATTATGTAACATAGCTCATTTTTGTAATGAAAGCCTTTGATTTGAAAAAATCATACCTCAAAGATCAACACGCACTCATATCAATTACATTAAATAAATGACCAGATATTGCGATTGTTAAATGCTGTTTATTTATCGTAAAGCGCTAGAGCTGCACCTGTGACATTTGTATATTCAACGATAGCAACGGGGTAGAACTCTGTTTTACGCAGCGCTTTTGAAGTTGCACTGTTTGATGGACCTGCCCAAAAGTAACCTATGAATGGCTGCACCCACACTGAACTTGAACTTAATACGCCTTTTAGTTGCGCTTGCTTTTCGTTATTAGGTAGTAGCGTCTGTGGCAGTACATTGTCTCCAACACTATACAAAGGGGTTTGAGAACCAACTTTGCGTAAATAACTTAGCTCAACAATAGGTGTGTAGTCAGGTAAGTTACCTACTTGTAAGTCAACATAGTATTTACCAACCCAGTAGTTAATTTCGGCACTAGACTTCGGGTATCCCCAAATCTCTTTTCCAGCCTTTATTGCAAGTGGATTGTTTAGTTTTAGGTCTTGGTTGTACATCGCGTAATCTGACGGAAGACCTTGTTGTACATTCTTTGCATTCGCTTGCGCCATAATTTGTTGTGATGCAAGGAGGTATTGCATTTGTTCTAATTTAGTTGCATTTTTAGGTAAGCAGGGTAAAGACAATGAAGGGGCTGTCTTACGTTTTACACCAATGGTGTTAACCGTTTCAGCATAAGCGCCGACAGGGCTTTTCGTTATATCTTGAAAGTAAAGTACGCCAATGCTTTGATTTGTGCCAACTCCATCACAGCTAATTTCGATTGGCTCAAACTCGCTGTGGGTAATAAATTTTTTCGCCTGTTTTGTTTTAATAATGGATAAAAAAGGGGTGGTTAAATTACCTTCAACATGAAATGGCATCGAGACGGCAGTGCCATCGCTTAACTGCTGGTATTCGGTTATAGGGAACTGTTCTTCGAGTTGTGTTGCATTTGCGAGCCCGCATACAAATATAGAAGTACTGAGAGCGGCAATCCGATAAGTAATGTACGTTATCATTCTTTATACCTTATAGATGATTTATAGGTACTATTTTTGGCAGGTCACGGTAGTATGTATTTGCTTTGGGTCCAAGGTGTTTGTGTGAGAAAAGCCTCTACGACACACAAAAAAACGCCGCTAAATAGCGGCGTTTTTTAAGTATATTTGTTTTATCTAACGGCCATCATAATGATACCTGGTAGTACAAAGAATGAACCAAGTACATAGCCAAGTGCCGCAGGTTTATTATTGGCACCAATCTGCGCTAGTTTCTCAGCAAGGCGCAGAGGCAACTCTCTAAGTACCGGGATACCATAAATCAATGTCACAGCAAATACGTTAAACATAACATGAACTAAGGCAATGGTAAGCGCTACTTCTGCTGCTGGGCCTGTAATTGATGTTGCCGCAAGTAATGCAGTGATAGTAGTACCAATATTAGCCCCTAGCGTGAATGGGTAAATTTGACGCGTTGTGAACACGCCACTGCCAGCAAGCGGAATCATTAAACTCGTTGTTGTAGACGAAGACTGCACCATGATAGTAACTGCAGCACCAGAACCGATACCTGCGATAGGGCCACGACCAAGAGCACTGTGTAAAATATCTTTGGCTTTGCCTACGAGTGCTTTTTTCAGTAACTTTCCAAGTGCGGTAACAGCAAATAAAATCAGGCCAATACCTGCGATCACCATCGCAACACCTAACATTTTCCCATCTAAGAACCCTAATGCGTCCTTAATCGTACCTACGGCAGGCTTCACTAATGGTTTAACAAAGTTATAGCTTTTCAATGAAAGGTCAGCATCACCAACAAACATGTGAGACAGATATTCAGCCAACTTTTGTAAAAAACCAAACATGATTTCAAGTGGTAAGAAAATAGCGACGGCAAGCAGGTTAAAAAAATCATGAACAGTCGATGCAGCAAATGCTCTTTGAAACTCTTCTTTTGAGCGGATATGTCCAATAGAGACTAAGGTGTTTGTTATGGTGGTACCAATATTGGCACCCATTATCATTGGGATTGCAATGCTAATAGGTAAGCCACCTGCAACTAGGCCAACGATAACCGATGTAACGGTCGAAGATGATTGAACTAGGGCCGTTGCTAATGCGCCTAAAAGTAATGCTATGAATGGGTTGGTTGCGAATGCGAAAATTTCTTTGGCGCCTTCACTACCACCAGAGGCGAGTTTAAAACCGCCACTCACGGTGCCAACAGCAACTAAAACAGAATAAACCAACAGGGCGATAGCTGCCCAGTTTAAAAACTTATAAAAGCCTGAATTTGCGGTATTACGCATATGTTTTCTCATTGGTTGCGCATCAAATTATTACAATTTGATGGTGTCTTTAAATTCAGGTCGGATTTAAACATGCCTTTGTTACAGAAATATTTCAATGAGTCGGGATTTGGTTCGCTTTTTACAACATGGCGTGTATCTATGTACCTGTGCCAGTTCTTTTTGATTAAGTAATGAGTATGGCGTATATTATTATTAATGCCTTTGTGATTGATATCTTTAGATTATTTTTGTTTTTAAAATAATTCTCCCAGTGTTTGTTCCTTCTCTATTGTTGCGCCTGCGAGTTATAGCGTATATACAAAAAGAATAGATGTGATGAAATAATTGTAATCTTCTTTATTATGTATGGCAAAGGTGACAAATTGGTGTAGACTTCTCAAGGTGACTCAATTCGGCAATTATTGATAAAACTGCTTGTGAAAATCCATGAAGGCGCTATTGTCGAGTAACTTAATTGCTAAATTGGTACTTTATTACTAGCTTTGGGTTTGGAAGTTAGTAAATTTTATTGTTTCTCCACAATTTCTCCATTTTCATTGTTTAATGTGAGCGCATATTAGGTCGCTCATGTAGATAAATGAAATTACTTCCTCTTTTGCTGTTAATAACCTCTTGGACAAGTTGTTTTTTTGTTCATGCCGGCTCGTTGGAACTTTCTGACGGACAAAACGCCTATGATCTAAAGCAATTTGGTTTATTTTTTCACGACTACGATAAACAAATTACATCTTTATCCCAATTACAAGATTTGCCGCAATTACTTAAGCCTTACTCGATACAAAAGCCTCATATAAAGCCTTATTGGAAATGGTCAAAAATCGAATTGATTAACAACACAGATATTACTAATTGGTATGTATCATTTGGTTTTGCCCGTTTACCCATATTAGAGATGTATTGGTTAGATGAGTCACAAAATATCATATTGCTCAACGAGCAAAGCTCTTTTTCTAAGCGGCCACTGCATTACCCTCAAATGTATGTCCCTATCAATATACTGCCCAATGAACGAAAAACTTTATTTATAAAATATCAAACTTTTGCAAATGCCCCTGCCAAAATCCAAATCCATCCGCCCGAGCACTTTAACAATACCGTGCAATTAAGCTTATTAAATAATGCAGTTATCGCTGGTGTGGTCATCGCTATTTTATTGATTGTTCTTGTGAATTTGTACTTTAATCGCAATCTAACTAATGTATATTATGCTATCTGGTCATTCATGTTTTTACTTATTGTTATTGATATGGCTGGGTTTACTTACCAATATTTATGGCCTGAGCTGGGTGAATTTGCTACTACATTTTCAATCATGTTAATGGTGTTAGTACCCATATTTCATTTGCTATTTGTGCGAAGCTTTTTGCAGCTAAAGCATCATCACCCTCAGCTTGATAACATTTACTTAGGGTGTCTGACGATTTACATCGTGCTTGTACCATTGGCGCTGTACTTACAATCTGTATTCTATAATCTACTTGCTAGTTCATTGATGATTGTTATTTTTATTTACACTTGCTATTGGTGTTGGCAGCAGCGAGCTCCAGGCATCAAAATATTTTCGGCCAGCTTGTTGAATCATGTGCTTTTTGTCAATGTACTCACTATATTAGGTGCAAGTTTTGGAAATATATTCGCAGCCTTTGATATTTCTACATACATTAAAATTGGTTACTTAATAGAGGTATGTTTATTTACTGTAGCAATGGCTGTTCAGCATAAATCAGTGCAACGCCAGCTTGTTTATCATTTACAAAATCAGGTAGATGCACTTAATCAATCGGTGCTTAACGAGCAGCGAAACTCGCAGCAAAAATCTGAACAAGTAAAGAAGCAAGAACAGCGCTTATTTACAGACCTTTCGCACGAATTACGCACACCTTTAACGGTAATGAAAATTCAAGTTGAATCACTGCAACATAATATTGTTGAAAACGTACATGAATCCTACAGTAAATTGCATGATAAAATTGATGAGCTAAATGATTTTATAAATATCTTAATGCTAGTGAGCGACTCAAGAGATTTACATTTTGGCTTAAATATTCGCTCTACTGCTATCGGTCCTTTTATTAATGAAGTTAATCATTCATGTTTGCAAAAATTAAACTTACAAAAACAGCGTTTAACCCTAAATTGTCAACTAAGTGGCATTGAAACCATTAATATTGATAAAAATGCGATTGCTAAAGTAGTTGAAGAGGTTGTAATTAATGCAGCGAAATTTGGTGGAGCAAACGTAGAAGTTATTTTGAGTTTTATTGATAAAGATGAGCATTTAATTGTGCGAATTGAAGACTCTGGTAACCCACTTACTTATGAAGCGCATCAGTTATTGTTTGAACCATTATTCAGACAAGAACCTTCTCGAAGTAGTTTACTTGGGGGGAAAGGGATGGGTCTTGCAGTGTGTAAGAAGATTATTCAAGCACACCAAGGAGAGATCACCTCTCATAATAGTTTGTTAGGCGGGGTGTGTATTGAATTTACGCTACCCAAAAGCTTTGCCTACGAACCAGTGTGATCTTTGCGTATCATCCTATATTTCAGTAGACTTCGCACCTTGGCAGCAATGATGAAGTATCTAATATGAGTAACTCGCAGTTTTGGCAAACTAAAAGCCTAGAACAAATGAATCAACAAGAGTGGGAAGCCATCTGCGATGGATGTGGTAAGTGTTGTTTACATAGCTTTATAGATAGTGATCTTGAAGAAGACGAAAATTTTGCCAGTACTGACTTCTTGCGTGAAGGAGAGTCACTTATCTATACTAGCTTGGTTTGTCAGTACATTGACGAGCAGACCTGCGGCTGTACTCGCTATAATGAACGTCAATCACTTGTTCCATCTTGCGTTAAGTTAACTAAAGAAAACCTCAAAGATATATTCTTTATGCCGCAAAGTTGTAGTTATCGCCGTTTATATGAAGGGCGAGGTTTAGCCAGCTGGCACCCATTACTAAACAATGGAAGCAAAGAAAAAATGCATACTGCGGGCATTAGTGCAAAAGGTCGAGTGACTAAAGATAATACCGTTGATATGGAAAATGAGTTTGAAGATTATGTAGCTCAGTGGCCGACCTTTGACTGTGATTAATTAATGAGTAGATTTGTTAAGGTTCAATCAAATACCACTATTTGCCTGAAAAATACGCAATGTGTTTAAAACACGTAGCTTATTCAATCGTTGACTTTCTTGGTAGGCTTTACGAAAGCATCAAGCTAGAACCAATCTATTAAGCTTTTTATCTGTCAGCTGAGTATTTATTAACGTTATTGATAAGCGGAACGATTGATCTACAGTCGCTCCGCTTGAATGTGTTAAAACGATAACTTATCTAAAATATCGTCATCTACGTTATTGGATAATGTGACCTTGAGCTTGGGTGTACGTGCCATTTCGCGTTTAATGGCAAAGTTCGCTTCTTCATTACGTGCCCAACTTCGTCGCGCGATACCGTTGTTTACATCAAACAACAGCATTGATTTAAGGCGACGCTCAGCATCATCAGAGCCGTCAAGCAACATACCAAAGCCACCGTTGATCACTTCACCCCAACCAACACCGCCACCATTGTGGATAGATACCCACGTAGCACCACGAAAGCCATCACCAATGACGTTGTGAATAGCCATGTCAGCGGTAAAGCGGCTACCATCATAGATGTTTGATGTTTCGCGAAACGGTGAGTCAGTGCCACTCACATCATGGTGGTCACGACCAAGTACCACAGGGCCTATTTCACCACGATTAATTGCATCGTTGAAGGCTTTAGCGATTTCCATACGCCCTTGGGCATCGGCATATAAAATACGTGCTTGAGAACCAACTACCAGCTTGTTTTGCTTCGCGTCTTTTATCCAAGTGATGTTATCTTGCATTTGTTGCTGAATTTCTTCAGGCGACTCAAGCATGATCTTTTCGAGCACCTTTGCGGCAATCGCGTCGGTTTTGTCTAAGTCCTCAGGCTTGCCTGAGGCACATACCCAGCGAAATGGACCAAAGCCATAGTCAAAACACATAGGACCAAGAATATCTTGCACATAAGATGGGTATTTAAAGTCAATACCGTTGTCAGCCATTACATCACTACCTGCACGTGATGCTTCAAGTAAAAATGCATTACCGTAGTCAAAGAAGTAAGTGCCTTTAGCCGTGTGCTTGTTAACTGCACTTGCGTGACGTTTTAGTGTTTCTTGTACCTTTACTTTAAATACATCTGGCTCTTCGCGAATTAAGCGGTTTGATTCTTCATAACTAATACCAACCGGATAATAACCACCAGACCAAGGGTTGTGCAGTGATGTTTGGTCGGAGCCTAAATGTACAAAAATATCATGCTCATATAAAGCTTCCCAAACCTCAACAATGTTACCAATGTAAGCGATTGAAACGACTTCTTCGTTTTCTTTTGCTTGTTTTACACGGGTAATTAAGGCATCCATATTATCTATTAACTCATCAACCCATCCTTGTTGATGGCGTTTGGTTGCCGCTTTTGGGTTGACCTCGGCACAGATAGTAATACAGTTCGCAATATTACCAGCTTTAGGCTGCGCGCCACTCATACCACCAAGGCCAGCGGTTAAGAAGATCTTGCCTTTTGGACTTTCGCCTTTATTTAACACTTTACGAAATGCATTCATCACTGTAATTGTGGTGCCATGAACAATGCCTTGTGGGCCAATGTACATAAATGAGCCTGCTGTCATTTGACCGTACTGTGTTACACCTAGTGCATTGAATTTTTCCCAGTCATCCGGTTGTGAGTAATTTGGGATCATCATGCCGTTAGTCACAACCACACGCGGTGCATCTTTTGAAGATGGGAATAAGCCCATAGGGTGACCAGAATACATATGTAGCGTTTGGTCTTCTTCCATCTCGCTTAGATATTTCATTGCCAGTAGATACTGTGCCCAGTTTTGAAATACAGCCCCATTGCCACCGTAAGTAATAAGCTCTTCAGGGTGCTGTGCGACAGCCGGATCTAAGTTGTTGTCGACCATTAACATGATTGCTGCTGCTTGCTCACATTTGGCAGGGTATTCGGTGATTGAGCGAGCCTTAAGCGTATAATTTGGTTTAAAGCGGTACATGTAAATACGACCAAAGTCTTTTAGCTCTTGTGCAAATTCAGCTGCCAGCTCTTGGTGCCACTCTTTTGGAAAATAACGCAGTGCATTACGAATAGCTAACTGCTTTTCTTCTGCTGATAAAATGTCTTTACGTTTAGGGGCACGGTTAGCGTCAGCCGGGTATAGTTTTGGCTCTGGTAATACGCTTGGGATCCCTTGCTTAATTTGTTCTTGAAAAGTCATCGCGATTCTCCCTTAGTTCACTGTAAATGCTTGTGATTTAACTAATTCTATCATAGCGTCGATATCTGGTTTTAATAGTCTATCTTCTTCGAGCTTAGCGACTTGTGCTCTGATCACAGCAAAGTTCTCTTCAAGTAAATCAGAGCATTTGTTTGGACGTCTAAACTCGATAGCTTGCGCCGAGTACATTAACTCAATCGCAAAGATTTTTTCTAAGTTGCCTAATATTTGATTAAGCTTACGACCTGAGATGCTACCCATAGATACGTGATCTTCTTGGCCCATTGATGTTGGTACGCTATCAGCTGAGGGTGGGAAACACAGAGATTTATTTTCTGTAACCAGCGCTGCTGTGGTGTACTGCGGGATCATCATACCTGAATTTAAACCACCAGAAGTTGTTAATAAGCGCGGTAAGCCGTGCAAGCCTTCAAGTAATAAGTAACAGCGTCTATCAGAGATATTACCTAATTCAGCTGCGGCAATTGACGCGTAGTCTAATACCATTGCCAAAGGTTGACCATGAAAACTTCCGCCAGAAATTGCTTCTTCATCGCTTATCACAATTGGGTTATCAGTCACTGAATTCATTTCAATTTCAGCTAACTCTTTAAGGTGATTATAAGCATTGCGTGATGCGCCGTGTACCTGAGGAATACAACGCAGCGAATAAGGGTCTTGCACACGATCACACTCTTGGTGATCTGACATGTTCTGAGAGTCTTTAAAGAAGTTTCGCATGCGTGCTGCCACTTCAATATTGCCTGCAAATGCTCGAATCTTATGTAGCTCTTGCCTAAATGGTGATTGGCTTCCTTGCATACCTTCAATGCTCATGGCCCCAGCTAAATCAGCTAAGTCGAGCAAATAGCGCATTTTTGTTAGTGCAGTGATGGCATGCGATAAAATAAACTGCGTACCGTTGATTAGTGCAAGGCCTTCTTTTGCGTGTAGCTCTAACGGTTCTAATCCATGTTCTTTAAGCGCTTGCGCAGCAGGCACAGTACTATCGCCTTGCCAAAACTCACCTTCACCTAATAACGGTAAAAATAAATGCGATAACGGTGCTAAGTCACCAGATGCACCCACAGAGCCTTGCTCTGGAACCACTGGAATAAGGTCTAATTTAATAAACGCTAACATGCGCTCTACAACTTCAAGTCGTATCCCTGAGTAACCCTGACTTAGTGCATGTACTTTGGTAATTAACATCAGCTTGGAAATTGGTTTAGCAATCGCTTCGCCAACACCTACAGCATGCGTGATCAGTAAGTTTTTTTGCAGTAAATGTGTTTCTTCAGGGGAGATCTGTGTATCACAAAGTGGACCGAAGCCTGTATTAATACCATATATTGCTTTGTCTGAAGCTGCCATTTTGTCTACATTTTGGCGGCTCTTACTAATTTTATCTAAAGCGATTTGGCATAGTTCTGCTTTAATATTGCCATTGGCTATACCATTAACTAAGTCGAGATCTAGTCGATCAACACCATATCTAAAAGTCATATTATTCTCCTGAATATCATCTTGTTATGCACAGATGCACTACTAATGAGTGGATGTTAACTTGCTGTGGATGTTTTATAAATGCATAATAATCGTAATTCATTCCGAAAATACCAAACATTAAAGAAGGTATGCAATGCAGGTTCATGACGTTGATTTGCGCTTACTCAGAATATTCGTTGCGATTGTTGAATGCGGTGGCTTATCTGCAGCAGAAGCGCGCTTAAATATTGGTCGCTCTACTATCAGTTCTCACTTATCTGATTTAGAGGTGCGTTTAGGGATTAAACTATGTAAACGTGGTCGCAGTGGCTTTGAGATAACCGAGCCGGGGCGTATTACCTATCAAGCTTCATTAGAATTATTACAGCAGTGTGAAGCCTTTGCCACAACCGTGGCAAGCTCCAAGAATGAACTTTCAGGTCGGGTTACAATCTCGGTAATCGATACAATGGTAAGTGATCCGCGTTGTGGCGTAGCACGAGCAATAGCAGCATTAAAGCAAAAAAGCGATAACATTCAGTTTGATATTAATGTGTGCGAGGCACGTGAAGTTGAAACATCTGTTGTAAATGGGCGCTCGTTAGTAGGCCTTGGTGTAAGCCGTCATCATATACGGGGACTAGACTATTTCCCCCTACACAATGAAAACAATTATTTATATTGTGGCACGGGTCACCCATTGTTTGATTGCAAACCCGCACAAGTAAACAAATTATTGAAACAAGCTGAAGTTGTGACCAGCAATTATATGAGAGATAAGGAGGCTCGTAATGATGGCTTAAATTATCAAAACAGTGCAACCGCTTATCATGATGAAGGTATTGCTCATTTAATATTATCTGGTCAGTTTATTGGTTACTTACCCGATCATTATGCAAATTATTGGATTGATAAAGGCGTATTCAAGGCCATTTTACCAAAGCACTATAGTTATCAAATACCAGTCGTATTGATCACATCAAAAAATTATGTAGCTTCACCACTTGCCAATGCGCTTATTGAGCAAATAAAGCTGTGTCACGCTTTTTAAGTATATAAATAGCGAGATTATCTAGCTGAAATTCTCTGTCAAAATCGAGCTATCTATCATTGGTAAAACATATTTCATTTTTCTGTCATTCAAATGCAACTAACGTTCTTTAAATTTCAGCTCTGTACCAATAAAGGATACTATTGTGATTAAATATAAAGGACGTTTACCAAGTAAGTCTAAATTTATTCTTGCTTTTATTATTATATCAATATTGTTTTATGTACTAATTAAACTGAACACTTCAATTGAGAAAAATTCACAGCCTTTAGGTCATATACACGATAGTCGATTAGCAACATCTGATTTTGCTGCATCTGCTCAAGAAGATGATAGTAAAAAAGCGATTACTAGCATATCTCGTGCGTTGCCTGAGCCTAAAAAAACAGAGCAGCCAGAGCGTATTGAACCGATTAGTGCGACAGAACGTTTAAGTAGCTCCTTAGCACAGTTAAAAGATGATATAGCTGCTAACCCTAGTACATTGAATCATGCCATTGTTGGACCGAGCAATGCATATCGACACTTACGAACAAAAATTCAAATAGCACTTCAAGAAAACCCAGATCTCATCTCTACAGTAATAGAAGAATTTCTTGTTTCACCAAATAGTTTGCTTGGTAGAGAAATGAGTGCAGTGTTATCAGCAACAGAACATCCACTAGCTCAGCAGGCTGCATTAGATCTTGCCTTAGATATTTCTAACAATGAAGACTCTAGAACAGCGGGAATGATGCTGGTTGCAAATATGACTAAAGTTGACGGTGAAACGCGCGATAGACTTTTAGCACATATAGACTCAAATAGTGAGTACAGTGCTGACATGCAGCAGTTTTCATTGATGGCGCTGAAACCTGCTCCAAGTTCAGCTGAGGATTATGCCCGGGTGCAAAGCACATTGTCTAATGTCGTTAAATCGCCAAACCATGATGTGCGACGCCACGGGGTCTATCAAGTAGCCCTATGGGCTACAAATGATCAAGACATGGATATTGTAAGGCAAGTTGCATTACTCGATAACGATGTAAATACAAGAGCTAGAGCGATTATGTCAATAGCAGAAAGTAGTTTTAAGTCTCAAAAAAATCGTTCGGTTTTATGGCAAGTCGTCAATAATCAAAATGAGCCAAAAGCTGTACGTTCACATGCTTTAAGCGCATTGGGCTCTTACTCATTGACACCGCTTGAGCAGAAAAATTTAAGACTGAAAAAAGCTCAGTTGAATAATTTAGTGGATTAATTTGGGTTGTTTGAAGCAGCTCATGCCACACAGAATTTGAAAGTTAACTTTCAAATAAAATCAGTACTATATATTAATAAATTCATTTAAATAAGGAAAGAAAAGAATGAAGTTAAATAAACTATCTACGTTCGCTGGTATAGCCATTATTTCGGCGGTATTTGCACACTCAGCTCAAGCTCAAACCATCTATGGCACTAATGGAGATGACTATCTACATGGCAGCACGGGCAATGACACTATCTATGCCTATGCAGGTAATGACAAAGTGTTTGCAGATAAAGGCTGGGATACTGTTTATGGTAGCAACGGAAATGACACGCTGATAGGTGGTGAAGGCTCAGATACTTTATTTGGTGGTGCCGGGGATGATATTTTAAGTGGTGGCAGAACTGACGGCTCATGGACTAACGATAATTTGTATGGCGGTTCTGGTTTTGATACTTGTTACAATATTAGTGATGCGCCGTACTTCAACTCGTGTGAAAGCAAGCCATAATTTCTAGGTTTTAATTTATTTTGACTGCATATTGGCAGTCAATAAAATCACCAACGCCTAACCTCTACATGTGAGTGGAGGTTATTTTTCATGAACACTTCCTCACAACAGCTTTAATTTATATCACCAACTAAGTAACTGATAATGTTGAATATCTATATTGAAAAAAATTTGGAACGTTCCTAGGTTGTGGCGGTGATTTTATTCTTCCAACGTGTAGAATCTAGATATCCCTACAATTGGAGTTTTACATGTGAGTGATATAAACACGCAACAGAGTTTTGCTGTGCAAGGTAATAACGAAAACAAAAACTACTTGTTACCGCTCAGTGCAATGACCACCTTATTTTTTCTTTGGGGCTTTATTACAGTCTTGAATGATGTACTGATACCCAGACTTAAAGGCGTATTTGATTTAAATTATACTGAAGCAATGATGATCCAGTTTTGCTTCTTCAGTGCCTACTTTATTGTTTCTTTGCCCGCTGGTGCATTGGTTAAAAAATTAGGCTATAAAAATGGCGTGTTAATTGGTTTAGTTGTTGCCTCGATAGGGTGCATGTTGTTTTATCCAGCTGTGGTAGTACATGAATACTGGCTATTTTTAGGTGCACTATTTGTATTGGCCTCTGGTATCACGGTGTTACAAGTGTCTGCAAATCCTTATGTAGCAGCACTGGGCCCAGTTAAAACAGCATCAAGTCGGCTGAACTTGGCTCAGGCACTAAACTCGTTAGGTACAACAGTAGGCCCTTATGTTGGAGGTTTACTGTTTTTTGGCTCAGCAGGCGCTATGGCAGCACAAGCTGGTGCAGAGTCAGTGAAAATACCCTATTTAATGCTTGCTGCTGCTTTACTAACTATAGCTATCGTGTTCGCATTTTTGAAATTACCAACGATTGAATCTCATACTCAAGAAGACGATTGTAAAGCCAAGTCGCATAGCTTGTTTGAAGCACCGCATTTGGTTATGGGTGTCGGTGCAATATTTTGTTATGTGGGTGCTGAAGTTGCGATCGGTAGTTTTTTGGTGAACTATTTTGCACAGCCTAATATCGCAGGACTTGAAGAGCACGCAGCAGCTAAGTTAATTAGTTATTATTGGGGCGGTGCAATGATAGGACGATTTATAGGCTCTGTTGTATTACAAAAAGTTGCACCTTCTAGAGCGGTAACATTTAATGCAGTGTGCATCATTGCACTTTTGACCATGACTATGTCTACTGATGGTAATCTTGCTATGTGGGCCGTATTAGCGATTGGCTTATTTAATTCTATCATGTTTCCAACCATTTTCTCAGTTGCAATTGAAGGGCTTGGCTCATTGACAAGTAAAGGATCTGGTTGGCTTTGCTTAGCAATTGTTGGTGGGGCAATAGTGCCACTCATGCAAGGTGTATTTGCTGATTCGTTGAATATTCAAATTAGCTTTATTGTTCCATTAGTGTGTTATGTCTACATCGCTTGGTATGGTTTGCATGTGACCAAGTGGGCAAATATGTGGCAAACCAAAGTCAAATAACGTCACTTTTGAGTTATAAATATTATAAGGCAAGCACCCGCTTGCCTTTTTTATCGCTTATACCAACTTTTTAGACACGATGAATACGTATTCATCGTGTCTATGTGATTAAATAGATGGAACGTTCCATTTTATTGTTATTAATAGGTCATAGAAAGTTACATCGATAAAGTGCAGCTTTTATTGTTCACCAAGGCATGCATAATACACTGCGGTTGATACGAAAAACTGGGTTGGATAAATTTTGTTTTTTCAGCCTATACTGTGGTTAGTTATCGCATTAGCAGCGAAGAATCGTCTATTTTTAAAGCAAATGTACATGATTTAATTAATTTTGCTAAAAAATCTCAGATACTGACCGATACGATAAGACAAACCAGTTTAATTTTGTTACATATGAATAAAGCCTGATTTGATCAGACGTTGTTTGCAACACAGTGGCAACGGGTTCGCGCGTAAAATTTATAATAATAGGCTCATAATGTTTAAATCGTTTAAGTTCACAACTAAAGTTACCATTGCAGCATCGTTGGTGTTAGTGATGGTCTTAGGGTTATTTACCGTCAATAATTTTATTGTGATGCGTAGCCAAACCCAGCAACAGCTTACCCTTGTACTACAGGAAATTTCCGAATCTGTCTCTCAGAATATCGCAAATTGGCTTAATGATAGGCTAGATATTGTTAGCTCTGTCGCTCTGGGGCATCGTTCATCAGATTCACGTGAACAAATATTAAGACGTTTATCGACCGCTGATGCGGCAGGAGATTTTAAAAATGTTTATATTGGTATGCGTGAAGGCGACTTTATTTTAGATGACCCAAATATTGTGTTGCCACCGGATTATGATGCAACCACAAGGCCTTGGTATCAACTAGCAAAAGAGAAAAACGGCACGGCATTCACCAATCCGTATATTGATGTTACGACCAATGAGCTGACTATTTCTGCCGTTGTGCCAGTGACCAATGGCAGTGAGTTTTTGGGTGTTGCTGGTGGTGATATTGATATGGCTATCATCACCGATATTATTAATGAAATTGATTTCTTGGGTTACGGTTATGGCTTTTTACTCGATGCAGAAGGTCGTATTTTGTCTCACCCTAATACCAAACTTAACGATAAACCCATGTCAGATTTATTTGGTAAACACTTACCACTTCAAAGTGAGTTTATAGAAGAGGAAATAGATGGGAGCGAACGTCTGATCTCATTTGTAAAAATGGCAGGAATTAAAAATGTTGATTGGTACTTAGGTGTGGTGATCAATAAAGAGATTGCTTATTCTTCGGTGTCTTCCTTTAGAAATATGGCTGCGATATATATGTTTTTGGGTGTGATTGTGATCATACTTATGTTGAAATTCTTACTCGCATATTTAATGAAACCTGTAGAGCAGCTCAATGAAGCGATAAAAGATATAGCCCAAGGTGAAGGTGACTTAACACGCCGCTTGCATGTTGAGAATGAGGATGAGTTTGGTGAACTGTCAAATTATTTCAATTTGTTTATCGAGAAAATTCACGACTCAATTGCACAAGTAAGAGATACAACAATTTCACTAGAGCACTCAGTAGAAAGCTTAATCGCTCAAACTCAGTCTACCTTAAGTATGTATAGCGATCAGACTAAGCGTACTGATAATGTTGCAACGGCAATTAATGAGTTATCTTCAAGTGCCGTAGAAATTTCAAATAATGCGGGCCATGCGTCTGAGCTTGCGAGTGAGGTTAATAAGTTGAGTGCAGATAGCCAAGCTGCTTTAAATGCTAATATTGCAGAAATTGCTTCTTTGAGCGATAAAATGGTGCAAGCACAATCAACAGTTGATAGCTTGGATAAGCACTCAGCAAGTATCGGGCAAGTGCTTGAGGTTATCAAAGGCGTCAGTGAGCAAACAAATCTATTAGCGCTCAATGCAGCCATTGAAGCTGCTCGAGCTGGTGAAGCTGGCAGAGGGTTTGCAGTTGTTGCTGATGAAGTAAGACAGCTTGCTCAACGTACCCAAGAGTCAACGCAAGAAATTGAAAATACGATTATTGAATTGCAGCAAGGTTCGTCATCTGCCGTTGCAGTAATGAAATCATCACTTGAAGACTCTGCGAAAAGCGCATCACAAGCCACACAAGCGGGTGAGAAAATGCATGAGGTAAGTAATGCCATTGATTCGATAGATGGCGTTAACCATGCTGTTGCAAGCGCAACGCAAGAACAAAACACTGTTATTCAATCATTAGATAGTGATATACATCATATTAGCGACTTGTCCGTTCAAGGGTCAGAAAACTTAAATGCGACTCTAGGTGAATGCAAACAACTGCAAGCTCAGTTTGATGAGTTAGAAAAAATGGTGATGAAGTTTAAAGTTTAACCTTTTTGTTCTATAAACAACCACAAAGCCAGCCATTTATAGGTGCTGGCTTTTTGTTTTCAAAATAACTACATTGTTGCAAACCCGCGAATAAAGCGGGTTCAAAGGAATTGAAGTACCTTTTATTACAGCTGTCATCTTTTTGTATTTTTTACGCAACACGTTTGTCATTAAATCCCCTTAAACTGCACCCAATTTAATTACTAGCGAAACTTAAGGTGTATGCGATGAAGTGCGTTAACCCCCTGTTGTTAGCAGGTTTGCTTGCAACTGCGACCAGCGTCCAAGCCACTGACTTAAATAAAGTCATCGACAAAAGTAGTGCAATTAATGAATCTGCACAAAAATCTCAAACAAAAATCGATTCAATAGCAGACTCAATGCAGTCTCGCTTACAGAAGTTTAAAACGCTCAATAAAGAGATAGATGGTTTAGCCGTTTATAACGCGCAATTAGACAAGCAAATTAAAAATCAACTTGATGAAATGAATGCAATCAATGCATCAATGGATCAAGTATCAGTTATCGAACGCCAGATCACGCCTTTAATGCTAAGAATGATCACGGGTTTAGAGCAGTTTGTGTCATTAGATATTCCATTTTTACCAAAAGAGCGTAGTGAACGTCTAACGACTTTAAAAACAATGATGGAACGTGCAGATGTAACATCAAGTGAAAAGTTCCGTCGTGTGCTAGAAGCTTATCAAGTAGAAGTTGATTACGGGCGCACTATTGAAGCATATACCGCATTAATTGATATTGATGGCCAAGAGCGTGAGGTGGATTTTTTACGTATTGGTCGTATGGAGCTTCTATACGTGACTAAAGATGGTTCTTTAGCGGGTAGTTGGGACCAAGATACCAAGCAGTTTGTTGCACTAGATGATACCAGTATCAGTCAGATCAATAAGGGTCTTCGAATTGCTCGCAAGCAACTAGCCCCAGATATGTTAACGCTTCCAGTTCACGCGTCAGAGTAAGAGGTTCAAGATGAAATTTATTAAGCAATTTAGTCAAAAAGCCATCTTGGCTGCAACATTAACGCTATCTGTATCAGCAATGGCTGAGCAAGCGTTAGACTTAGACTCATTATTAAAAACATTAGAGCAAGGTCAAGCTTCACAGAATCAGCAAAACAGTACTCGTGAAGCTGATTTTATGGCTAAGCAAGACCAACAGGTTGCAAAGTTAAATGAGTTAACGCAAAAGCGTAATTCAGAACTATCTCGTTCTGAGCGTTTTGAAACTCAGTTTGAAGAAAATGAAATTAAACTTCAAAACCTAACTGATACGTTGTCCAAACGTATGGGCTCACTTAAAGAACTATTTGGTGTATTACAGCAAGTTGCTGGTGATTCAAGTACAAAATTTCAAACGTCAGTGGTATCTGCGCAAATCCCTGGTCGCAGTGACTTCATGGATGAAATGGCGAAAAAGATGGGCTCAACATCTCGTCTAGCGTCAATCGAAGACATCGAAAAAGTGTGGTATGAGCTTCAACGCGAAATGACCGAGCAAGGTAAGGTAACGCGTTTTAATAGCGAAGTAATTGTTGCTGGTGGCCAAAAAGCGAATAAAGAAGTTGTTCGAGTGGGTGCATTTAACTTAATCTCAGACGGTAAATACTTAACTTATAACCCTGTGACAAGTACATTATCAGAGCTTACGCGTCAGCCTGTGTCTCGCTTTACTGAAACAGCTGCAGATTTACAAAATGCCAATAGTGGTGTGGTTGATTTTGCCCTTGACCCAACCGGCGGTTCAATTTTAGGCTTATTAGTTCAAGCACCTAATACTGAAGAGCAAGTTCACCAAGGTGGTGCAGTAGGTTATGTCATTCTAGGCGTTGGTGTATTAGCTTTGCTTATCGCGCTAGAGCGTTTTATTTCTCTTATGATTATGGGTACAAAAATCAATCGCCAGCTTAAAGACAGCACGGCACGTGATGACAATCCGCTTGGCCGAGTAATGAAGGTTAAAGATCAATACCCTAATGTAGCTTATGACACATTAGAGCTTAAATTAAGTGAAGCTATTTTAAGAGAAATGCCAAAAATTACCCGAAACCTTACACTGATTAAAATTATCTCTGTCGTTGCACCGTTATTAGGTTTACTAGGCACAGTTACCGGTATGATTAACACTTTCCAAGCAATTACCTTGTTTGGTACTGGCGACCCTAAACTTATGGCTGGTGGTATATCTCAAGCACTTGTAACGACTGTTCTAGGCTTAGTGGTCGCAATTCCTACCGTGTTCTTATACACAATACTTAATACACGTTCACGTAACTTGCTGCTGATTTTACAAGAGCAAAGTGCGGGCATCATTGCTGAGCGAAGCGAAAAAGGAGCGTAATCGTGGTCCTATTGATTGAAGCAATCAATGCGCTACGAGAGTTTTTAGATACGGGTGGCCAGGTTCTCCTGGTCATCGGACTAATCATCTTCGCCATGTGGTTGCTTATTTTAGAACGCTTTATGTTTGTGTTTGGTAAATACCGCACATACAAAAATGAGCTTTTAACAGCTTGGAAAGCAAGAGAAGAACGAAACAGCTGGAATGCTGAGCAAATTCGTCAAGCGCAGATATCGCGAGCAGGTATCCGATTAAATGCAAACTTACCTTATATCAATGTCATGGTTGCTTTGTGTCCATTGCTTGGTCTGCTAGGTACAGTAACAGGCATGATTGAAGTTTTTGATGTTATGGCAATCACAGGGACTGGTAGCGCACGTTCGATGGCATCGGGTGTGTCAAAGGCCACTATTCCAACGATGGCTGGAATGGTAGGCGCATTATCAGGCGTATTTGCATCAACTTACTTGCAACGTAAAGCAAAGCGTGAAGTTGAGTTGTTAGAAGACAAATTGTTACTTGACCACTAAGTCGATTAACCAGAGGAAAGAATTATGAGAGCCCCTTTAGCAAAAGTGTTTCAAGAAGAAGAAGCCGAAGAAATTAACATGACCCCAATGTTGGACGTGGTATTTATCATGCTTATTTTCTTCATCGTAACGGCATCATTTGTCAAAGAAGCTGGGATAGATGTGAACCGCCCAGAAGCTGCAACAGCCGTGAAAAAACAACGTGCCAATATATTGGTAGCGATTTCAGATAAAGGTGAGATCTGGATCAACAAACGCCAAGTAGATGTGCGCGCTGTTCAAGCTAATATTGAGCGTTTAAAAGCTGAAAATCCACAAGGTAGTGTGGTCATTCAAGCTGATAAAAAAGCGACTACGGAAATGTTAATTAAAGTAATGGATGCGTCTCGTGCTGCTGGTGCGTTTGATGTGTCAATTGCCGCACAGGAATCATAGGTAGCAATATGCGTTATTTAATAGCACTGGTGATTGCAGGTGTTGTTACCTTCTTTTTGTTCTTGGGTATGCAAGCGCTTATCCAAGGCGGAGAGGGAGCAATGACAGATCCTGTTAAAGGAAACGTGCTGGATTTTGTCCGTTTGAAAAAAGAAGAAACGGTACAAAAGAAAGAACGTAAGCCGCAAAAACCACCAACACCAAAAGAGCCACCTCCACCGATGGATGCGCCGCAAATGCAAAGCAACGATTTGGATGCTGCAGGGGCTGATTTTGATTTTAGCGCCAATGTTGAAGCTGACGTTGATTTGGCCGGTGGCCTTGCACTTGAATCAAGCGATGGTGAATATTTACCGATTGTAAAGGTAGCCCCAGTTTATCCACGTCGTGCGTTATCTCGCGGTATTGAAGGCTACGTGATCGTTGAGTTTGTAGTAACAAAGCAAGGCACGGTAAAAGATCCAAAAGTAGTAACGGCTCAACCAGAGTCTATTTTTGACCGTGCAGCGTTAGATGCAGCGTTGAAATTTAAATACAAGCCTCGAGTGGTCAATGGTGAGGCAGTAGAAGTTGCAGGTGTACAAAATAAGATTTCATTCCAAATAAACGGGTAATGAGGTTGTTAAGGTGCGATTATGAAAAATATTAAACAATTAGCCATTTACAGTGCGTTATTCATAGCGGGATCTGCAGCGCCATCATTGGTGTCGCTTGCGCCATTTGTAGATATAAATACGGCACAGGCTGAAACTAAAACGAAGCGCGTTCCAGCGCTTAGAGAAAAAGTATATAGCCAGCTGGCTCGCGCACAAAAACTTGCTGATGATGGCGATGTTCAAGCAGGTTTGGAAGCGTTAGATAGTATTAACGAGCGTTCATCAAGTATGAACTCATATGAAATTGCCATGATGCATAATTTCTATGGCTTTATCTATTACAATGAGAATCAGCTTGATAAAGCCATTGCTTCATTTGAAAAAGTGGTAGCTGAAGAAGGTATTCCGGAATCGTTACGTTTATCTACTACATTTAGTTTAGCGCAGTTGGCAATGGCGAACTCCCAATACGATAAAGTAAATGAATATCTAGATAGCTGGGATGCAATAAACACCAAAGTTATTCCAGATAGTTACTATGTATTACGCGCACAAGCAAATTATCAGATAAAAGATTATTCACAAGCGTTAAAATATATTAACACTGCGATTAATCTGGCCGAATCTGATGGTAAAATACCAAAAGAGAACTGGTTGGTTTTACAGCGCGCACTGTATTATTCACTGAATAAACCAAAAGAAGTAACTGAAACATTAGAAAAAATGGTGAAGTTATTTAATAAGCCGAATTATTGGGTTCAACTTGCTGGTATGTATGGTGAGATTGGTGATGAGAAAAAGCAATTAGCTATATTTGAAGCGGCAGATCAACAAGGCTTTGTTAAGTCACGCTCAGAGCTTAAACAACTTGCACAAGTTTATATGTATAACGGCTTATCTTATAAAGCGGCCAAAATTATGGAACGTGGTTTAGAGCAAGGTGTTATAGAAAATAATGCAAAAAACCAAGCGTTTATTGCCGAGTCCTTAGTGCAAGCCAAAGAAGATAATCGGGCAATTTCTTACTTTGCGAATGCCAGTGAGCTGGTTGAGCATGGTAATTATGATCAGCGACTTGCCGAGCTTTATATCAATTTAGAGAAGTTTGATGAAGCGGCAGATGCAGCGCGTTCTGCATTAGATAAAGGTGAGCTAACTTTTGAATCAAATGCGTATGTTGCACTTGGTATGGCTCAATATAACCTACAAAATTTTGATGCATCTATACTAGCGTTTGAGCAAGCAGAAAAGCATAAGAAGTCAGCTAACTTAGCAAAACAATGGATTAAGTACGTCAAGAAAGAAAAGCTCCACGTGGAAACGTTAAAACAAGCTCTTTTATAAATTTATAATCGCAACACCAAAGCCGCCTTCGGGCGGTTTTTTTATTTCTAAAAACTAAATTGTCATTTTTGTTTCTATAAAGTGTAACCCATTTGTAATACAGTCAAGTTACTTTATGTCCAAGCTTTTTATGCACTTATAATTATTATATATTTTGGAGATAAAAATGAAACTTTCTGGGTTATTCAAAGTAAGCCTTGTAGCTTCTGCATTAGTACTAGCCGGTTGTGGTGGTGACATTAAAGTAACACCTACAGTAAACGATAGTAGTGTTACTAACTCAAATAACACAACGACTAACCCTACAACACCTACTGACCCAACAACTCCTGTTGAACCGCCAGTGACAGTTAATCCGTGTACTGCACGTACTGTTGCAGGTAACGAGGTTCAAGGCGCATTTGAAGCTCCTCATTGTGTATATGGTACTGACTTTGCTGGTAAGACATTAGAAATTGAAGAAGATATTACCTTTGCAGCGCTTGCTGATAACGGCGCACATGTTTTTGATGGCGCAATCCAAATGGGTAAAGACTGTAAAACAACTTCAGGCTGTACCGTTGAAGCAAATGGCCCAACTTTAAACATAGAAGCAGGTGCAACCCTTGCTTTTAAATCTGGTGAAGCAATTGTTCGTATTGGCCGTGGTGCTAAAATAAATGCTATTGGTACTGCACAAGCACCAATTACATTCACATCAGCAAACGTTTATTCTGAGTTTGATATTGCAGAGACTGGTGCTCAATTTGCAGACTGGGGTGGCATCATCATCAATGGCTTTGGTTTAACCAACCAGTGTACAAATGCAGAGCGTGCAGCTAACACTTGTAACGCAGAAGCAGAAGGTATCATAAGTCACTTTGGTGGTAAAAATAACGCAGACAGCAGTGGTAACATCAAGTTTGCTAATATTTGGTATGCAGGTTCAGGTCCGCGTGAAGGCGGTGACGGTGATGACTTGAACTCACTAACACTTAATGGTGTTGGTTCAGGTTCTACGTTCGATTACCTTCATGTTCACCAAGGTTTTGATGACGGTATCGAGTTCTTCGGTGGTGCTGCAAACATCAAACATATCGTAGTAACAGATACACAAGATGATGCAATCGATATTGATGCAGGTTGGCAAGGTAATGCACAGTTTATCTTCGTGAAACACGGTACAGTAACAACAAAGAAAGCAGTTACTTATTTTGACGAAGGTGAAGAAAAAACAATCCCAGCAGGTTCAGAAGGCTTCATGGGTAACAACGGTTTTGAAACTGATGGTCAAAAAGGTAAGGGTGATGAATACTCAGAAGTACCTGCATCAAACCCAATTATTGCAAATGTGACCGTAGTAACAACTGATGGTAAATCAATTCGTGATAACAGTTCATCTCAAGCTGCTAAATTTGATGATGCAATTGAAGGTATGTACTACAACGCTTTATTTGTTAAAGCGCAAGGTGATAATGGTACTGATTGCATAGAGTTCAAAAAAGAAAGTGCAGAAGAAAAAGCGGTTGCAGGCAAGTTGATGTTCAACAATTCAGTTCTTGCATGTGTTAATAACTTTAAAGTGGGTGAGAATTTTGTGAGCGGTGGTTCTAAAGCAGAATGGTTTGCAAACAGCGGTTCTAGCTTAGTTTTGAATAGCGGTGAAGGTGTATTGGCTGCCAATGGCTTTGCAACTAACACAGCCTCTACAGATGTTACCATCCAAGCGAATGACCTAAGTGGTTTAGATGCAAGCTTCTTTGAGCAAGTTGATCACATCGGTGCAGTGTCAGATACAGATACTAGTAGCGAATGGTATAAATGGGTACAAAAATCACTTGCTGCCATTGCAAACTAATAATCTATTAAGATTTTAAGTGTTTATCACAAAGTGGGCGCAGCTAATGCGCCTTTTTTATGATTTTTGGCAGGATTACAAATGAATACTCAAATGAAATTAAAAAAAATTGCTTTGGCAGTTAGTTCTGCAATCATGGTAGGCATTTCATTGCCGAGCATAGCAGCAGAAGACGAAGCAATCGAAGAAGTTGTTGCAGTTGGCACGCGCCTACAAGGCAGTGCGGCAGCAGTGATTGAAGAGCGTAAGAACCAAGCATTTGTTGCCGATATTATGGGCGCAGAGCAACTAGCTCGAACAGGTGACAGCGATGCTGCATCAGCTTTGCGTCGTGTGACAGGCCTAACGCTTGTAGATGGCAAATTTGTGTATGTACGTGGTTTAGGTGAGCGTTATTCAAGTGCGCGATTAAATGGCGCGTCAGTACCTAGCCCTGATTTAACACGTAACGTAGTCCCTTTGGATATCTTCCCTTCAAGTATTATTCAAAGCTTAGCGGTACAAAAAGCATACTCTCCTTCAATGCCTGCGGCGTTTGGTGGTGGTAACATCGACATTCGTACCAAATCTGTACCTTCAGAGTTTTCTGCTGGTATAGAGGTTGGTGTAGGTATGAACTCTAGCTCGGATGAAGGGTACACATACTCTAGACCCAATGCAGGCCAGCCAGATGCGTTACATAGTGCCGTGTTGAGATATAAAGGCGACTTTAGTTTAAGCGGCATTGTAGACAGAGACGGAATTAAAAGCACTGAAACTCAAAACCGAGCTGAACAAGCTGGGGCAATAAACAAAGCGCTTGTTTTATCATTACCTAGAGACTTAAAAGTAACTAAAGAGTCGTTAGATCCTAACTATGATATCAAAGCAAACATTGGTAACAGCTTTGATGAAGAATACTTTGGTGGTACTGTTGGCTTTATGCTTGCAGGCTCTTATGATAGTGACTGGTCATTCTCTGAGCGTAAAACAGCGGTTACTGACGATGATCCGTCAGAAGGCTGTACAACGTCTTTAGCGACCACAGAAGACGCTAGAAATAATTGCTACATTACTGTAAAAGACTCAAAAGTAACCACAGAAAATGAACGTTTAAGCGGAGTATTTAACTTAGGTTATAAGTTAGATCAGCACAGTGTGAGTTACTCTAAAATTTACTTAGAAGATAATGAAGACGAAGTAAACCTGTCTGTACTTCAAAGCCCTAATGGTAGTACCGTAAGAACAATTGCGGGTACGGGTCAAGCTCAACGTTCACATCGTTTTAATTATGAAGAACGTACTTTAGATGTTGACCAGTTTATAGGCCAACATACCTTGCTAGATTATTGGGGAATTGGCGCAGATTGGCAATATACAGAGTCTAAAGCTGAGACGCGTATTCCTACTAATATCGACTATAAATTTATTGATACGTTTGAAAATGGTATTTATGAGAATTCAATAGTAACAGGTGATGACAACCGTGCTGTTTATTCTTATACCGATATGGTTGATAACGTAAAGTCATACGGTGGTAATGTGACACTGCCATTGTCATTTGATAGTGTTGAAGTAACGTTAAAAGCGGGTTATGACTTCTTAGATAGAGCACGTGTTTACAATACTTCTAGTTTTGCTATTAATAACGAAACTGGCATTTCAATACCTGTAAATAGTGATGAAAACAATATCTTAGGCATGACAAGCTATCTAACCGATACTTTTGTTAATGATAACGACTTTTTCTTGTCGTTTAATGAGCCAACAGCACCAAGTGCAGATGACTACATTGCTGCGCAAAAAATTGATGCTGGCTATTTTGAGTTTGATGCATTTTTCAATAACACTTGGCGTGTAAGTGGCGGCTTGCGTTATGAAGATTTCAAACAAGTTACTATCGGTACATCTAGCTTAATCTTTGATAAAATTACTCAGGGTATTTATTACTCAGAAGAGACAATCAAAGAGGGCACGGTAAATCTTGATGATGTTTTCAGCTCGTTAGCTTTGACTTACTTAGCTGAAAATAACTATCAAGTTCGCTTTAGCTACGGTGAAACGGTAGTTCGACCAGATTTACGTGAATTAGTCGCTGTTGCTTACTTTGACCCTCTAACCGATATCAAAACATTTGGTACACCAGGCCTCAAAAGTAGTGATTTGAAAAACTATGATGCACGTTTTGAATACTATATGGATAATGGTGACAACTTCTCCGTTGGTGCTTTTTACAAAGACATTGCTAACCCAATTGAAACTGTACTTCGTGTAGGTGATGAAGATTACAGCGCATCTTTTGTTAACGGCATAGAAGGTGAAGTATACGGCATTGAAACAGAATGGTTATTCGATTTATCATCATTGGTAAGTGGTACTTTTACCTCGGGTAACATAACGCTCAGTGATTCTGAAGTATCAATTGATCCAGCTTTTGCGGGTAACTTAACTAACCCTACTAAGCGTATGACAGGTCACTCAAAATATGTTGTTAACTTACAAATGGGTTTTGACTCAGCTGATGGACAACACAGTGGTTCAGTTGTATATAATGTATTTGGTGAGCGTATTTTAGCATCAGGTATTGGTGGGCGAGATGATGCGTTTGAACAGCCATTCCATTCACTTGATTTAGTATATACTTGGTATCCAGACTTTAACTCTAAAGTTAAGTTTAAGGTTAAAAACCTACTTGATGAAGAGCAAGAAGTGACGCAATCAGATTTAATTGTAAGACAAAAAGAAGTTGGAACTTCTTTAAGTGTGAGCTATAGCTACGAGTTTTAAGCACTAGTATACAGTTAAAACTGTTTAAAATATAAGCCAAGGCAATTGCCTTGGCTTTTTTATCTCATAAAAAGTCATTAGATTTGATTGCGAAAATATGACATGTGACGTAGAATAATCACAATCGGTTATATGAATTAACACTGAACCAAATAATTTACGTATAAATGTCAGCACTTTAATAAATTTGTCATCTTTATACTTTAAAGTGCTTTCAATCCAAAAGGTTATAATTAAAAATTATAAACAAACCTAGAACCGAGTTCTGAATTGGTGTCGTGAACATCAGATTAGGACAACCTTTACATGTTGTATCCAAACCCCGCTTGCGGGGTTTTTTATTTTAAAATTATTTTCAATGTGTTGATAAAATTAGTTATTTTATTTTACCTTGATTGCTAAGTTAAAGTTTTTGATACCTTTTTAGCCTCCTTCTATTTTATTTCTCCTCCCTATTTATCTAGAATATCAAATTTCAAAGTACAGTATTAATATGTATTGAACTAATGGCTCATACCATATATGCATCTATTTTAAGGGAAATAATATGAAGTTTTGGCTAGTCGAACTCAACCATATTTGTTATTTTGGACGTCTAGACTCACGCAATGTCTATTAATTTAAAATAAAGGTAATAATATGAAAAAAGTAGGACTCGTTGGTTGGCGTGGTATGGTAGGCTCGGTGCTCATGCACAGAATGATGGAAGAAAATGATTTTGCATTTATTGATGCGACTTTTTTTACTACATCACAAGCCGGGCAGCTTGGCCCTGAATTTGTAGGCGCTGCAAAACCGTTATTAGATGCCAATGATACGACCGCTTTGTCAGAAATGGATGTGATTATTTCATGCCAAGGTGGTGATTATACCAACTCTGTTTACCCTAAATTGCGTGACTCGGACTGGAGTGGCTATTGGATTGATGCAGCATCAGCACTGCGTATGTCATCTGATAGTATTATTGTGCTTGACCCCGTCAATAACGATGTGATCACACAAGGCTTGGAGCAGGGTGTTAAAACATTCGTGGGGGGTAACTGTACAGTTTCTCTTATGCTACTTGCACTAGGCGGTTTATTTGAGAAAGATTTGATTGAATGGGTAAGCCCGATGACATATCAAGCGGCGTCAGGGGCCGGTGCGCGCAACATGCGTGAGCTTATTACGCAAATGGGTGAGATCCATGGCTCTGTCGCAAGCCAGTTAAATGACCCAAGCTCAGCTATTTTAGAAATTGATAAAATTGTTGCAAACAAAATTAAATCTGATGATTTACCAACCGACCAGTTTGGTGTTCCACTTGCTGGTAGTTTAATTCCTTGGATTGATGTGCCAATGGAGTCTGGTCAATCAAAAGAAGAGTGGAAGGCACAAGTAGAAGCAAACAAGATCCTTGGTTCATCAAAGTCGCCTATTCCTATCGATGGTTTATGTGTGCGTATTGGTGCGATGCGTTGCCACTCACAAGCAATGACCATAAAATTAAAAGCTGACTTGCCAGTTAATGAGATTGAGCGGATTTTAGCCTCTCATAATGACTGGGTTAAAGTCATACCAAATAATCGTGAACAAACGGCTAAAGAGTTAACGCCTGTTAATGTTACAGGTACACTTGATATACCTGTTGGCCGCATACGTAAGTTAGCAATGGGTCCAGAATACATAAGCGCGTTTACTGTTGGAGACCAATTATTGTGGGGCGCAGCTGAGCCACTTCGCCGTATGCTGCGGATAATATTGTCAAGCTAAGCTCTCACTTGTAATTCAGGCTCACAAAATACTAGGCATTTTTAAGCTAAACAGTTGGCGCCAAATTGGCGCCAAATTGGCGCCATTTTTATTTTTGCTGCCAAAACTTAGCGTATAGCTTTGGAAATTGTTCCATAAGTAGTTTTGGTTTGTTTTTAAATTTTTTGCCTTGTGGCGCAAAGTTAACAACATTGTGATAGGGCAGCTCTTCGCCTGTAATATCTTCATGCAACAAACCAGCAATCAAGTCGAGTTCATCGCAGTAGGGCGCTGGTAGGTCATTTTTAACTGGTATATGTTCGTACTCTGCCAAGCAGTCAGGGTTAGCTAAAAACTTTGCTAAGTTTTCTTTACCTTGAAGAATTAACCAGTTACAAAAATCTAGAAAATCATACTCGCTATTACAGCCACACATTACATATGCAAAAGCCCAATTATCCCAGTGCCATAGTTTACGCAGTTCTTGCGTGTAGAGAACATCAAATTGTGCGATGTCATTTTTGTCGAGTGTTGATAGGGCGGTTCTAAGCGCCAAGTTAACATTATTACTATTTTTTACTGACGCTATTATTTGCCAAAAAGTATCGGTGTTCATTATCACATTTTATTGCGTTACATTTATTGCAATTTTAGCATAGCAAGATAAACAAACGCAGCCCTATAGACGTTTTGCTGATATTACTGTAGATTCGCGGTGCATTAAGAAAAGAGTGAAATAAGATGTTTGATAATGGCTTTGCCTGTATTGGCTTAACTAATCCTAAAAGCCCAAGTAATGTGGGCGCAGTAATGCGTGCAGCTGGTTGCTATGGGGTAAACTCGGTTTTTTATACGGGTAAACGCTTTGATAATGCACGTAAATTTACAACAGATACCAAAAAGGTGTATCAAAACATTCCGTTAATTGGCACACCATCACTTGCTGATATGTTACCCTTGGGCGCGACACCAGTTGCTATTGAACTAATCGAAGGAGCTAAACCGCTTACTGAGTATACTCACCCCAAGAGTGCATTTTACCTATTTGGTCCTGAAGACGGCTCACTCGATAAAGGCACGCTTAAGCTCTGTCAAGATGTAATATATGTTCCAACTCAAGGATGTATGAATTTGGCGGCTACCGTTAATGTTGTGCTTTATGATAGGTTATTGAAGTCGGGCGTTAAATTTAATCATGATGAAATAATTCGCAATAGCCGAGATAAAAACAATAATATTGTTTTAACTGACCTTTTAAGCAAGCCATAAACTATTTACCAGTTACAATTTAACACCTTGGTGTACCAGCTTTTATTTTCAAAAAGTCTGGCTTTTGCAAAGGTAACGGGTGGTAGTTGAATATCTAGTCGTGTGGCTAAATACGTTCTGATCAAGGCTTGTAATTGTGGGCCTGCAAGTTTATCAAAGGACGAATACAAGTTATCTTTGACAGTCGTGGGTAACTTATACCCCTGACTATGTGTATATGTGGAATCAACCCAAAAAAGATAGGCTTTTTTGGAGTTGTCTGGGTATTCATCTGATAGTTTTGATATATGTGGATATAAACGTTGGTAGTTAATATCTTGATTTTGAATAATAAAAGTGAATAACAAATTAATACCTGAATTAATGTGTCCTGAATGATTATTTGTTCGCTGAAAACCCGATAGTGCTTGGCGAAAGTGCAGCTCAGCTTGCTTAATATCGCCTTGATCCATTGCAATTGCCCCTAAATTATTTTCAATCGTTGCAATTGCACGTAAGTTATCCAACTTTTTGGCTATAGCAGCAGCTTGATTATATAAAGATATAGCAATGGCATAGTTTTGCTGATGGCGGGCTACAATAGCACTACTAATAAGTATTGAAATTCGTTGACCCGATTTTTCAGTATGTTTGAGTGCACATGAAAATACCTGCTGGGCTGCATCAAAATAATTAGATTTTCTTAGCCAAATTCCGCTGCCACTTAATATTGTGACTAACTTATCGGCAAAAGCACTTTTGTCATCCAAAGCAAACAGAGAGTCAAGGTGAGGTTCAACAGCTTCTAACTTGTTTAGTATGAGTGAAGTGCGCATTTTTAAGGTGTAGAAAGCAACTTTCTGTTCATCAGACAATGAATTAATATTTTTTATCTGGTTGAGTATTGCCTGTGACTGCTTGGGGTTCGATCGTACGAAGTATTGCGCTCGTGTGAGTTCATAGTCAACGTCTTCGCTTGATACAGACAAACAAGATGCACTGATAAAAGTTAGCAAGGAAAATAAAGCAACTTTATATTTATAAAACAAAAGTGATCCCACATAGGATATAGAATACTTTTAAGTATAGGATGAGCTGATATACGGTCAAGCCTCTTTTAAGTCCGATATTGTTTAGTATTGGACATTTTGGGGTTTGTAAATTGTATCGTCTATGAAACATCATAAGTAATATTTAATGGCTCATAATTTATATTATGTTAAATTAAGGTGTGTAATATCACTTACCACTACTACCTTTGTATTTTATCCTGCGCAGACTAACAGTCAGAATTGTACAGATAAAAGAAAATATGCTGTAAAAGCTAATCTTACATGAGCAAATGGACAAGAGCTGCTAGCCGCTGCGGCAAACAAAAAGATTGGATTTGGTATTAGTGGCTGTTTGGGTGGCAATTTACCAAATGTATATCGAGTTGATATAAAATTTTAATAATCAAACTTTTTATTAAACTAGTTCTCTTGCTTAGAGAGTTTTGCCATGTAATGCGTTCTAACATGCATTTATTTATATAGTTGTTATCTAGTAGCACACCCTTATTTGAAGAGCGTGCGTTTTGATCACCTATCTAAAGTAAATTGATATTGTCCCGTTGTTTGACTATCCCAACTATAAACTTTAAATCGGTAATAACCATAAGGTGCTTGAAATTCTATGCGCTCGTTAGATTGAGGTTGTGTAGATACCGCGACCACTTTCCACTGTTGTAAAGTATTGTCCTATTGCTCCAAACTCAGCTCTAAGTCTGCTTGGTTGTTGCCAGCTAGCCGAGCAATTAGTGTACCTCCTTAATATTCAAACCACTGGCCGTTAGGTTGAATGTCAACTTCATCAGGCGTTGATATTTCACCAAAGTACGTTTCAACCTCACTATCATCTTCTTTAATATGGTCTACCTGTAAAGTCGTGTTACTAATCCGGAGTTGGCATATACACGAATATAAAATGGTGCTGTTCGCGCGGCCAAGCTACATATTTCGTCATTGCCTTGATTTGAACTGATACAGTCATAAGTTTGTAGATTAGGTAAACTATCTTGTTGAACATAAATATCAGCGTTACCTTGCCCACCTGCCAGTGTAAACTGAACTAGCTTAAATTCATCTGTTGCATTTACTATAGAGCATATAGTACTCACTCCCAAAACATGACGATCTAGCTAGTTTTGTATCTTCATATAAAAGTTAATTGCCTTCACCCAGTTAGAGTTTAAGGGTAAAAAATTTTGGCATGTAATGCGCTGTAACATACATTTATTTACATAGGTGCTACATTTATTTAAGTCTACAAGGAGCGGCACAACGGCATTTTTATTTAATGGATTGAATAAGCGGTAATTACCTTACTTTTAACTTTAACGAGCAAGATTGAATTGTGCATTGACTACAGTAATGGCGGCTGCGTTTATCGGTTGTTTACGACGCTATAGTTAAGTAGAAATTAAATCAAGGAACTATCATGACCCATTGTAAACTTGGCAGTGAAATAAAATGTAAAACCATTCCAGAACGTGTTGAAGTTGCGATTGTTGGCGCCGGTATGTCGGGCCTTTATAGCGCTTGGCGACTTAATAATGAAAAGAACATCAGCGATTTAGCTATATTAGAGCGCTCGAATAGAACCGGTGGGCGCTTAGACTCGGATTTAATTAATTTCCATAATCAAAAAAAAGGTCCAGACCAACCTGACATAATAACCGTCAAAGAAGAGCAAGGCGGTATGCGCTTTTTGTTCGATAGTATGGACGATTTGATGGCGTTATTTCTTGAGCTCGATTTGCAGGATGAAATTGTGCCGTTTCCTATGAATAGCGGTGGTAATAATCGCTTATATTTCCGTGGAGAGAGTTTTTCAGTTAATGATGCAGCAAAAGATGATTTTGCGATTTGGTCTGAGCTATATAATTTGGATCAGCCAGAACAAGGGATGAACCCAACAGAAATTGTTAACGTTGTCTTTAATCGTATTTTACAAGCAAATCCTCAATTTAATGATCGCCCAAAGGTTAAAGGCCCTCAGTTTTGGCAAAACTTTCGTTTAGAGTGCAAATGGAACGATAAAGGTTTAAATGAGTGGTCATTATGGGATCTATTTTCTGACATGGGTTATTCTCAAGAATGCATTACCATGCTTTATCGCGCACTTGGCTTCAATGGCACTTTCTTGTCGAAAATGAATGCTGGGGTGGCATACCAACTGTTAGAAGACTTTCCTGCAGATGCTAAATTTCGTACTTTTAAGGATGGGTTTAGTACCTTACCGAACGCTTTAGTTGAGAAAATTGGCGAAGAGCGTATTCACCTTCAGACTGAAATAGAAGCGATAGACTACGATGCTAAATGTAAAGAGTATTCACTAAAATATACTCGCACAGATGTAAATGGCTCAGTGACTTCAGGGACTATTCGAGCCGAAAAGGTGATTTTGGGTTTACCAAGACAGGCGCTTGAGCGATTGTTCATTGGCTCAAATGCATTTAATAGTTTACCAAAAGATGAGTCTCAAAAAATTTGGAATACACTACAAACTGCAACTAATCAGCCTCTCCTTAAGATTAACCTTTACTACGATACACCATGGTGGGCAACAGGTATTACAGGTCGTCCATCGGTTGAGTTTGGTCCTAATTTTGCCGATCTTCCAACTGGCTCCGTCTACCCCTTCTATGCGGTTAACGAACCATTGGTTGCTGCACTTATGTATGAGGAGCGCAAAACCAGTGCTGATAAAAAAACTCAAGCCAAGCTTGATGTAATTAATGCACAAAAGTATGACCGCCCTGCTGCGTTAACTATATATTGTGACTATCTAAATATTAATTTCTGGAGTGCTTTACAAAATAAAGGTGAGCTCTATCACAATCCACATCAAGATCAGTATGTATGTGATGTGCCCTCTGATATGTATCCTGCATCTGTAGGCGTTGTTGAACAAGCAACTGCGTTTTTTAAAGATATTTTTGATACACGCTACGTACCGCAACCGGTGCTAACGAGTGCGCGTATTTGGGAAGGAAGCGTTGACTTTGATTTACCAATGAGTCAGCAGTTTGGTTATGGTGTTCACCAGTGGGCGGTAGGTGCTGATGACAAGCAGGTAATGCAAGAGCTCACTGAGCCTTTGCCTAATTTGTTTACTTGCGGTGAAGCATTTTCTGATTACCAAGGTTGGGTAGAAGGAGCGCTACGCTCAACTGATCTTGTATTAGAAAAAGGCTTTGGTTTACAGGCACTAGACAAACTTTATCAAGAACAAAATGGTATACCGTCATCTGCTGCGATTACTGAAGCTTATGAACAAAATGCTTCAAAGTTAATTAATGAATATATAGACCCAACTTTGAGCATAAGTGATGCACCTATCGATGAAACCTTCGATAGGAATAGTATTTTAGGTGTAAATTTAACTTATTTCGATAAAGCTTAAGTAAACACATACTGGAGGCTAAACACCTCCTTTTTATTGCAAAATTTCGAGAAAAAACATGAATAATGTAATTGACCAATATTGTGTTGCTGATTACTTAAAGCAACGTTTAGAAGAGATAGGTGTGCAGCAAATGTTTGGTGTTGCGGGTAACTATACTGCTGCGCTATTGGATGTAATTTTATCTGATGATAACTCACCAATCAAAATCTCTGGTAATGCAAACGAATTGTGCGCAGGCTATGCGGCTGATTCTTATGCACGATTAAAGGGGGTAAGTGCGCTTTATGTTACCTATAGTGTTGGTGCGTTTAGTTTACTCAATACCATTGCAGGGTCATTTGTTGAGCAAGTCCCTGTTATTTTGATAAATGGTGCACCAACAAACAAAGAAGACCAAATCTCAAAGCAGGCAGGGCTATTGTATTCACATACTACAGGGTATGATTTTGTAGATATACATATGTTTAAACCTATCACGGTGGCGGCAGAGCGAATCACAAACGCGCAACAAGCGCCCTATCAAATAGATTCTGCAATAACGGCAATGTTGACTCTCAAGCGCCCTATTTACTTTGAAGTTGCAGAAGATGTATGGCGTACGCCGTGCCAAAAGCCACAAGGTACACTTCAATCCGGCATTGATGCCACAATCACAGTAAGCGAAGCGAGTAATGCAGCACAAGCAACCGTAGAGCTAATGCTAAGCAAGCCTAACAGTATTTTTTGGGCGGGTATTGAGTTGCAGCGGTTTGGTTTACAGGATAAGTTTTTAGCATTACTGGATATACTCAATCATTCGCACACACTGCCCAATCAACATATTCACTTTGTAACAACGGCTTTAAGTAAATCGGTTATTGAAGAAACACACCCATGGTTTGAGGGGTGTGTCACACTCAAAAATGAAGAAATCACCGAGCTTGTGGGTGAAGATGGTGCGCTTATTGGTATCGGAGCGTGGACCACCGGTAAAGATACCGGTAATGAAGACATTCGTAGCAGCAAAACCGTGTTAGCTGCACATGATGGTGTATTTGTTGGCGCTGAATTTTACCCATCAGTTCAGCTAGATAAATATTTAGATGCTTTAATTGATAAATTTACTGAACTGGCGAAAGTAGAATCAGCAAAATTTGCTGGTTTACGCTTAACTAAGCAATTATTGAAAGCGGCACGGACATGTCCAAATACCGATAGTACGCTAGGATACGATAACTTTTTTCATGCGATGAGCCAATGGATCAGTGAAGATGATGTGATGGTTGTTGATGCAGGCTTCCCTTTGATAGGCGCACAAGGCGTTAAAATTCCTTCTCGTAATGGTTTCATAGCTCAAGCCGCTTGGTTATCAATCGGCTTTTCAGTTCCTGCGGGAACCGGTGTAAAGTGCGCAATGCCAGACAAGCGCGCTATCGTTGTTGTGGGTGACGGTGCTTTTCATGAAACTTGTCAAGCTGTTGCAGATCAGCACGCTTATGGTCAAAATACGGTGGTGTTTGTTATTGCCAATGGCATTTACGGCATCGAGCAATACTTGGTAAACCCTAATCCATTTAGGCACCCACCTGTTGACTATAAAGATGAATTGCTTGATAGCGTTTATGCCTACAATGAGTTGCCAAGTTGGAAAATAGCAAAACTCACTGATGCATTTGGTGGTACTGGTCGAACGGTCAACCATATGAGTGAACTGCTGGCTGTGATGGAAGAAATCAGATGCAAACCTGATACTAACTTCTTGGTGGAAGTGTGTATACCAAAAGAAAATGTTCCGCTGTCAATTGCTCAAGAAGCAGGTACAGCAGTAGGTGAAGATGAGATCGAAAACCCAAATTGGCCACCTGCAGGAAAATTTTAACTGTCCACAATAAATAAAGGCCCTTAATGAAGTAAATGGGCCTTTATTTTAGCTCCACTCAAATACGATATTTTTTACTTAGTCTATGGAATATGTAAACCCCTTTTACATATTGAAATCAGTTAATTGTTTCTTTTAATATGTAATTAAGTCTTTGTTTATTGTATAGTAAATTTTTTAAAGAGGAACTAAGCAACTGTTTCGCAATGTTTGATTAAGTTGAAATGTATTTATAAAAGGAAAGGAATGCAATATATTATCACAGCATATGATTACGTAGATGAAGAAGCTATAAACCGTCGTTTGGCAGCAAGAGAGCAGCATTTAGCAGGCATTAGAGCATTAATTAAAAATGGCAACTTTATAAGTGGCGGCGCAATACTAGATGGTTCAGGAAAAATGATTGGCTCATCAGTGCATGTAGAATTTACTACAAGATCAGCGCTTGATTATTGGTTAATGAAAGACCCGTACGTTACCAATAAAGTGTGGGAAAGCATAGAAGTAACACAAGCGCTACTCGTTCCTGTTGAACAGTATCAATAGAGCAGTATCAGATAATTATTCTATATAAAGGTCAATAATGAAAGTAACCATATTTTTACTGGTACTTCTATTTACAATGGTATGCCAAGCAAATTCAGAGCGGTTTATCGTAAAATCAAAAATTATAGACGAAAACCCAACAGTACAAGTTTCTTTACCAGATACATATTCCCACTCAGATTCATATCAATACCCTTTGCTATTGGTGCTTGATGGCTCAACGCAGTTTTCTCATATTGCAGCAAGCACCCAGTTTTTAAGTACTTATGCCATTATACCCGAGATGATAGTGGTGTCGGTTAGTACGCAAAAAAGGATGACCTATTTTACACCAACAGCGCATGAAAAGTTTGTTGGTCGTTCAGGTAAAGCTGATTTGTTCAAAGGTTATTTACAAAAAGAACTCATCCCATATATAAGTAATAAATACCGTGTAGCACCTTATTATGCAGTCACAGGGCATTCGCTCGGAGGGTTGTTTACTAGTAATTTAGTACTTGATAATAATAGTAAATTTGGTTTACACATATCAATAAGCCCTAGCCTATGGTGGGAAAAATCGATATTAGTGAATAATTATAAAGCATTGAGTGATAATCACCTCAGCTCGCCTAAGCGTTGGTTTTTAAGTATCGCCAGTGAATCAGGGGAAATGTTCGAGTCATATACTGCGATGATTAATGCACTGAATGAGCAGCCTTTATCTAAATTACATTGGTTTTCAGAGCATTTTCCTGAAGAAACGCATGACAGTACACCACTCATCGGTAATGCGCGTGCACTTAAGAAAATATTTAATAACTGGAATGCGGTGCCTGAAATTGACGTAATGCCACTCCATAAGCTGCATGATTTTTACCTGAAAAAAATACCAGAGTATGGGTATCATTTTACCTTGTCAGCACACCAATATAATGTTTACGGCCTAAAAGCAGTATATGAAGGTAAACATCAATGGGGCATTGAAATACTCGAGCAAGGTGTAAAAGAGTTTGGTAAATCAGAAATATTGTGGGATAGCCTAGCAACAGCATACAAGCTAAACAAACAATTAGTAAAAGCGCTACATGCATCTAACACTGCGTTAAAGTTAGCAAAAACAAGTAACTCTATCTATTTAAGTGATATTATCAGTCAAAACGAGCACTTAAATACAGTATCTAATTTCTAACTAAGATAGCGTTAAAGTGGCTTATCAACATTCAGCGATAAGCCATTTATAGTAATGTTGAAATAGCCCAGCATAACCTTTACCACATAAATTATTTAATTTTTATCATAACCACTCTAGCTAATTATTGGGTTTTGCTTTAAGTGAACTTAAACGTGAACTTAAGCTTCCAACATGAATCTCTATTTAGTTTTATCCGAGGAGCAACAAACTCGACTGCAACAAACTCGACTGCAACAAACTCGAC
>NZ_CAMAPC010000019.1 GCF_945859825.1 Pseudoalteromonas holothuriae | reverse complement strand
ATTCTAACCAACTGAACTACCACTCCACAAAGGAAAACTGCCTTTCGACTATGTAAGATTTGGCGGAGTGGACGGGACTCGAACCCGCGACCCCCGGCGTGACAGGCCGGTATTCTAACCAACTGAACTACCACTCCAGCACTACTTACATTTTTGAATAATTGGCGGAGTGGACGGGACTCGAACCCGCGACCCCCGGCGTGACAGGCCGGTATTCTAACCAACTGAACTACCACTCCGAATTACTCTTGCTACCAGACTGCTCCCTGACAGCGGCGTGAATAATACGAATCGACCCCATGAGAGTCAACAGTTTTTTTGAAAAATACTCGCTTTTTTAGTCATCTGTCATCGAAAGGTTCAAAATATCACCTGATTTATCATTTTTTGAGCCATTTTTATCAGACTTTATTTTCTCGTCTTTATTTTCTACGCCTTCTTCAGGCTCATTTTTCTTAAATTTAAATGACGGAAGCTTCAATTTCAGTTTAATTGGTTTATTTTGCAGCAGTACTCTGATTGCTAACCAACCTATTAGCAAAATGAATATATTTCCAACCACAATAATGCTCACAACTAAGGTTGTGTTTACTTCAGGTTCTGGGTCAGGCTCTGGCAATAATACGACAGGAGTCGGTTGCGCCAACTCAGGAACTTTTTCAATAGGCCGCTCAATTTCAAACTTATACATCGGTAAAGTCGCCATAAATTCACGGCCATTAATATTTTCGCCAAATGCTGATAATTCAACGCTATAACGTCCCCAATCATAATTCTTTATTGGTAAAACTCTATATAAGCGATTGTGTGTCTCTGTTGCAAATGGCTGTTCTTCACCATTTGGGTAAAAAATCTTTCCTTGAAAAATAACAGACTCTGGCTCGACAGTTTGATTATCAATTTTAATCATCAGCTCATGATCAAACTCAACATTGTCAGAAAGAGTCAACTCATAATCAAATGGCGGTTCAGATAGTAAAATAGGCTGAGCAACAACTTTGCGCTTAACTAGAGGCGTTTCGACGTGAAACTCAGGTCGCCACTCCCCTGCAGGAAACGTTAGCTTGAATTCCCCTGTAAATACTCCATCCATTGGACGCTCATCAAAGTCCCTTCCATCATCTTTAAACTCGGTCACGCTTTGTGTACCAGCGCCGAAATTATCGTAGTTATCATTATTCGTACTGACAAAATCCACCACGAGTGACACTACATCACGAAAGTACCCAATTTTAATCGGCTTACCATCATTGGTTACTTTCCCTGTTACTTTGAGCGTCTCCCCCCTAAAAACCAGCGGTGGTAATGGTTCAACGTTTAACTCAATGTCTCCTACAACCATAACACGGCTATCAGGGCGAATATTGCCGATTACTTGCCAAGGCCCAGGAGTCGGGTTACTTATCACAATAAGGTCAAAGCTTACCTCGTCATACCATTGCAAGGTCTCGTCTCGCAACGCATGGGTTGCATATATTTTACTTCCATCGGGTTGAACTAAAACAACTGCAGGTGAGCCTGGTCTGCGAAAGAATAGCAAAGAAATTTTATCAACCTTGTGGTCAATCCGAAAACGATTATCAAGTAACGGTACCTCATTAGAAACGCCATCACGCTCTAGCACTGTGACTGAGGGAGCCCCAACAACAAACGTTGACACCATCATAATGCTTAGCCAAAGACAAAATCGTTTCATATCTTTACCTCTTTATTGTTGCCACAAAGTCTCACCATCTTTGTTAACTACTTGCAATCGCTCCTGATGTGCTTGCAGTTCTTCAGGTGTTGCTTTAACGACTTTCAAGCTCGGGCGATTTGCCGCCAATCGACGAATTTTGCCATCATCTTGTTCATTTGTATCATTACCCGTTGATAAGTTTAGCTTAACTTGGCCGCCCGTCATGCCAAGATATACGTCAGCTAAAATTTCAGAATCCAGCAATGCACCGTGTAACGTTCGTTTAGAGTTATCTATATCGTAACGCCGACACAATGCATCAAGATTATTCTTTTGACCCGGGTGCAAGTTACGCGCCATGACTAACGTATCGAGTACTTCACAATAATCATGAGTTGCCGGAAAGCCTTTATTCAACTTAGCAAATTCATGATCCATAAACCCGACATCAAACGGAGCATTATGTATAACCAATTCTGCGCCTTTTATGTAATCAAAAAACTCTTGAGCTATATCATGAAATAACGGTTTACCGTGCAAAAATTCATTTGTAATACCGTGAACATCAATGGCTTCCTCTTCTATTTCCCTTTGAGGGTTGATGTATACATGAAAGTTATTGCCTGTCAGTCGCCGATTAATTAGCTCAACACAGCCTACTTCTATTATCCTATGTCCGGCCTTGGGATCGATGCCCGTTGTTTCCGTATCTAGGACTATTTGTCTTTTTAACATATCGTCTGTCGCCCAACTTTGCTATCGTTAGCCATTAATAATTACATTCTACATAAAAACAGGGCTATTCGTGCAAAAAACCGTAGAGATTTATACTGATGGGTCATGCCTTGGAAATCCAGGCCCCGGCGGTTATGGCGTTTACATGCGCTATCAAAGTCATGAAAAAACATTATCTAAAGGCTATCAACTGACCACAAACAACCGTATGGAGATGCTTGCAGCAATCATTGCTTTAGAAGCACTGAACAGAGCTTGTGATATCGTACTATATACCGATAGCCAGTATGTAAAACAAGGCATTGAGTCTTGGTTAGCAAATTGGAAGAAGCGCAATTGGAAAACCGCATCAAAAGCCCCCGTCAAAAACGTTGATCTTTGGCAAAGGCTAGACATCGCGTGTCAGCGACACACCATACAGTGGAAATGGGTAAAAGGTCACAGTGGTAATAAATACAATGAACTAGTTGATGACCTAGCCCGTGAAGCAGCCTCATCCGACTCTTTAGAGGTAGATGAAGGCTATCAAGTATAACGCGCTATTTATCACCCGATGAGCGTGTTTGTGTTAAACGCGCACTTTTTACAGCAGGTGCCCATTTAGGTCTGGCATGCCACTTAGGCTTAATCGGAGTCAGTGGCGCAACGCGCTTACGCGCAACTAAAATATAGCAGCTACCCATTGGCTTTAAATATTGTCGACAAAATCGTCGCCAAGGAGCAAATCGTGATAGTCGACTCCCTCGTGCAAGTGAGGCATGAATAAACCGTTCATCAGCAAGAATCTCAAAGCCTAATAAATCTAACCAATCTTTCACTCGTGATGGCGTAAAAAAACGCCCTGACCAAGGTAGTTTTTCTTTACTAAATGGTAGTAAGTTTGCCAAACCGCACAAACTAAATGGATTAAAGCCGCTAATAACAATATACCCACCGGGGATCAAAGTACGATGTGCCTCTCGCAAAATATGATGGGGGTCGGAATGATACTCAAGACATTGGCTCAATATGCACGCATCGACACTGTGCTCAGAAAAAGGCAATTCATCAATTTCAGCCACTACACCAACATGGCCAAGTGCATAAGGAGATACACAAACTTGGTGCTTAATTGCACTGTTAGAGGTATCTATTTGCCCGCTGAGGCTTCCTAGTTTTAACATATGATAGCCAAACATTCTTGGTAACCACTGTCCTACTCGTTTTTCAATACCGATACGCAAATATTCGCCATGAGGAAAGTCCTTCCATTCAAGCGGCTTTGGACCTTGTTGAAAACTTAAGGCTGGTTTCATCTAGTTTGCTCGTTATACTAATGCTATTACTCACTTTATAGAGCAATTAACTATGGTGCAAGTCAAGCCAATAAAAGCATTTGATGATAATTATATTTGGGCAATTCATGATACAACTCAAAAGCAAGTATGGGTAGTTGACCCCGGCCAAGCTGAACCAGTTGTTAAGTTTTTAAATGATAACCAAGCAAGTTTACAAGGAATTTTAGTCACTCACCATCACTGGGATCATACAACCGGCATAGCGTCACTAAAGGAGATTACGCCTCAACTGAGAGTGTTTGGCCCCGCAAACTCTCCATATAATGGGATCACTGACCCATTATATGAAGGTGATACAATAACGGTATTCAACATTGAATTAGCTGTTATTGAAACACCGGGCCATACACTTGATCATATTTGCTACTTAAACCACAAGTTGTGCTTTACAGGCGATACGCTATTTAGTGCTGGGTGTGGCCGTTTAATGGAAGGTAACGCAGAACAAATGTGGCAATCTCTCAAAAAATTTACGCCTTTAAAAGATGAAACCTTAATGTATTGTACCCATGAGTACACCATGGCAAATTTGGCTTTTGCCTCTGCCGTTGAGCCTGACAATCAAGATATTAGTGAGTACAAGCAATGGGCAGCTTCTAGAAGAAGTAACAACTTACCTACCCTGCCTAGCACGTTTGGTAAAGAGCGTGCTGTTAATCCTTTTTTACGCGCTAACCTGAGTCATATCAGTGAGTATATTCCTAAACATATCAAAAGCAATCTATCTGAACCTTGGCAAGTTTTTGCAGCACTGAGAGTTTGGAAAGATAAGTTTTAGTCTCCAGGGAACATGAATCACTTTTAATATAGCCACTTAACAGGTAGTATTGTCCGGTTTTTGCGCGAGTAACAGAAAAATTATCTATGAATAAATTGTCCATTTCCCTGCTCTTGATAGCCCTATTAAGTACCGGCTGTCAAACCATTCCAGATGTCACTAAGCCAACAGAGCCAGTAGTATCACGACTCAATCATGCAAGTCCTGCTCAGATCAGTGATACCTTGCTTAACGCAATTCATGAACCAATTGAAGCAGATGAACCTCCCCCCGTCTTTGACGACGTATGGGAACGTATTCGCTACCAACTCTCAATAAATGTGCCTCAAAATAGGCCCGTTGTTTCAGAGCGAAATTACTATCAGCGTCACCAAGCTTACTTAGACCGTATTTCTAAACGTGCTGAACCCTATTTATACTTTATTGTTGAAGAAGTAGAAAAGCGTCAAATGCCAATTGAAATTGCGTTATTACCTATCGTAGAGAGTGCTTTCGACCCATTTGGTTACTCTCACCGTAGTGCATCTGGCATTTGGCAGTTTATGCCAAAAACGGGAGAGCGATTTAATCTAAAGCAAAATTGGTGGTATGACGGACGCAGGGATATTGTACAATCAACCCGCGCAGCACTTGATTATTTAAGCTATCTGCATAAAACCTTAGAGGGTGACTGGCTTAATGCAATAGCCGCCTATAATTCTGGCGAAGGGCGTTTATTAAAAGCAATAAGGAAAAACCGCAAAAAGCATTTACCGACAGACTTTTGGTCACTTGACTTACCAAGAGAAACAACCGCATATGTACCTAAACTATTAGCTCTATCAGACCTATTAAAGCGCCAAGATGAGTTTAACGTAAGTTGGAAAAAAATTATCAATGCGCAAGTTGTAGAGCCTGTAGATATTGGTTCACAAATTGACTTAGCATTTGCAGCTGACATGGCTGGTATTTCTTTAACTGAGCTTTACCGGCTCAATCCAGCATTTAATCGCTGGGCAAGTGATCCTAATGGCCCACACTCATTGCTGCTACCAGTCGATAAAATAACAGTATTTAAAGAAAAGCTTGCAGCTACGCCAATAAAAGAGCGCTTGCGCTGGCAACATTATGCCGTTAAAAAAGGCGATACACTCTCCGTCATTGCAGCTAAGTTTTCCACCAGCACCAATGCAATTCAATCGTTAAATAAGTTAGACTCACACATCATTCGTATAGGCCAAAACTTGCTTGTTCCATTAAGCGAGGGTGAATTTAAAAGCGAGCACTTACCAACTAATGTTCGTAACTCAATCACTCATGCTACTAGAACTAAAAAGGTTCATGTCGTGACAAATGGAGACACATTGTGGGATATCAGTCGAGAGTACGATGTCACTATTAAGCAATTAGCCAACTGGAACAAACTTAAACCCAATTCTATTTTACGTTTGGGACAAAAGCTGAACGTTTATAAGCAAACACAACGTGCGAAAATGGTAAATAATACCAGTAACCGCACTATTACTTATAAGGTTAAACGTGGAGATTCACTGGCCAGAATTGCATCAAAATTCAATCTGACTATTAAAGAGATAGTAAAGTGGAATGAACTTGAAGGGCAAAAATACTTACATCCCGGACAAAAACTAAAATTAAAAGTAGATGTTAAAAGTTCATAAAAAAAGCGCCTTAATGGCGCTTTTTTACAAATGAGCAACCCAGCGCATTAACCAAGGAGCGGTTGGCTCCCAAGCTTCAAAGTGCTCACCAGCATCTATATCTAAACGTTCAATTGGTAAAGTAGCATTCAGCTCCTGAGCCAACGCATCTATTTGTCGCCCTGCTCCACAAAACGTTTCTCCATAGCTGCTGTCTCCAAGAGCTATTACGCCAACCTTTTTATCTGTAAGCATGGGAAATTGACTTTGCATTTGTAAAAACAACGGCAATATATTATCTGGCAAATCTCCCGATCCCGTCGTCGAGGTTATAAATAATATATTTTTCGCACTTTGCAGTTGCTCAAATGTATCTTGCTCACAAATAACCGCGTCATGCCCTAAGCTTGTGAGTTTATTTCTTACCTCGATTGCCAAGTTATCCGCATTGCCATACATACTACCTACAAATATAGATACCGATGCCATTAAGCATAATCCTTCTGAGTCGTAGGCCAACCTAATTGCTCGAAAATCGACAATATAGATGCCGCTAGGTTAGCTCTGATTGTAATGTTTTGTTGAGTATAAGGATGAACAAACTTAAGTGAAGTTGCAAACAACATCAACCTTTGCGCACCAAAATACTCGTAAAAGAAATGGTTATGTTTGTTATCACCGTGATTAACATCACCAATAATCGGATAGGACAAATGATTTAAATGCCGGCGAATTTGATGTTTTCGTCCCGTTTTTGGAAAGCACTCAATCAATGAATAACGAATACTTGGATATTTGCCAAACTCAATCGGTAAACTGGCTTGGTACAGGCAGTTAAACTGTGTTTGCGCCTCTTGCGGTGCTTTGTTTTGATCAGCAAATTTATCGGCTATTTTATCAAGTTCTTCTTTAAGTGGTTTATCCACAAATACTGATTCTGGTGCAAACCCTCTAACTAAAGCCAAATAACGTTTTTCAATTTTTCCATCTATAAACACTTGATTGATATCTCGCGCAGCTTGCGAGCTAAGCGCAAACAATAGTACTCCTGATGTAGGCCTGTCTAAACGATGCACTGGAAATACATGTTGCCCAAGCTGATCTCGTAACATTTGCATTGCAAATTGCGTTTCCCTCTTGTCTAAAAACGAGCGATGTACTAATAACCCTGATGGCTTATTAATAGCGACATAGTTTTCGTCTTGATAAACAATCTCTAGCATTTTTCACCTTTAGTTAAGCTGTTATCTAGACGCACTAAAACATCGTGTACGTTGTCGTAATTAGAGTGTGAGCATAAAGTCATTTCTGCCATCGGGGCCAATGCAATATTATTTGGCAATGGGTCTTCTTGCTCAGCTAATCGAGACATCTTTGGGATAAACACAAACTGCAACCATTGCTCAAAACGCAGTGTGTCGCAACAAAAAGGCGCCGCGGAGCGTAGCAACTGTGAATTTACCGGCTCAGCCTGCCAAAGTTGTGCACGTCCAAGCGCCCGCTCCAGTTCTTGCAATAACAAGCAAACATGTTGATGTAATGTACTCGGCATTACTAAAACTCTTATGATCAAATTTATTGCAATTATACCTAAACTCACAGCCTTTACCCATAGCTTGCTTATCAGCAGGCATAATTACAGGTATAATCCCCCTCTAAAACAATCTGGTGAGTAAATCATGACAACGCAAATTTCTACTTTAGGCGAACTTTTGAGTACAGCAGGCACCCAGTGGCGAGTGTATGATATAGGCCGTAGGATAACCAAAATAGATAAACAGCAATTTGCGCAAATTGAAGCAACTCAAACCCCTTATCCTTATCCATTGGGTAGCCATGCATTAATCGCGATTCAATTTTGGGATAATCAAGCAACAGTTGACCCTTATGTCTGGTTTTTAAAGTTTCCACTAGATGAACAAAGCAAATTAATTGTTGCCAGCAGAGATCACTTTGCCAGCATGGTTTTAGAAGCCCTTGGAACAGAGTTAACAGGCGAGCATGCTGATGGAAAACTTGATAATAACCCCTATGTTTTTACTCCTAACGCAAATAAACTTGCCGCGTTTAATGCGTTACTAAAAAAAGAATTAAATCGACCGGCTTCTCAATACTACGAATACAGCGAATTATATTTCGCAGGCAAGCTACCAAGTAATGCTTGGCAAAGTTTAGCTATACAAGGACTAGCTGATTTTGCATACCGTTTAGAACATGGTCAAAACAATATCAATTTACAAACAATTTGGCCGTCTTTACCATTGGAAGTGAAGCAACCTTTAAGCGCAATGCTGGAACACGTTGAAATTGATACGGCTTTTTCTGAGCAGCTACAAAGAGCAATAAATACCTCCATAGAACAACAACAACTTGATACGCTTATCTGCAACTTGCGAGCAATTTCAGGTAGCAAAGCACAAGGCCTTGTAGCTCAAAGTGTTGACACTCTGCTTGGCTGTGAATATCGCCATGAGGCTGATCTTTTACTAACCTTAGCAGGACGCTGTTGGGAGGTGTTTATAGACCGAGAGCGACTCTTTAAATTTTTAGATTGCGCAGCAAACAATCATCAGATTGATGGTTTATTTGCAAGTATTTTTGCAGATTTAGTTGCAATTCCACAGCTGCGCCCACATGTTTTAAGTATTCTAAGAGCAGACAATCGCAGTGACAATTTATCACGCGCAATCGGTAGGTTATTTTCATAGATGGCAACACTTTGGCTTTTAATCATATTTGGGGCAGTTATCGCACTATTTTGGACTAGTAGGCAAGCCGCAGAAGCAGCTAAAGAGCATGCTCAGCATCAGGCTGAAAAGCTACAAGTTCAAATGTTGAGTATTGCCTGCAAGCAACGTCGTTTAGGTATACTGCGAAATGGCAAACCAGGTATAAAAAGCCAATTTACTTTTGAATTTAGTTCAGATGGTGAAAGTGTTTACTATGGCACGTTATACCTTGAAAATAATCGACTCGTCAAAGCTGATATTCCCCCATACCGTATAACTTAAAAAGCCGCTAGAATATCTATTGAGACATACTTAATAATTAATTATGCTGATCTTTTCTTCATGGAAGGACATCAGTAAATGAAAAAATCTAAATGCCTCAAAGCTGGCAGTACTGTAGCCATCGTATCACCGTCATGGGGTGGCCCATCAGTCTTTCCTCATATTTATCAGCAAGGGTTACATAACCTCGCAGAGCTTGGGTTTAACATTGTTGAGTATCCAACAGCTACAATGGATGAAAATAAGTTATTTCTCAATCCCAAGCTTCGGGCAAACGATATTAACAAAGCATTTTTAGACCCCCAAATCGACGCTATCATCGCCACCATAGGTGGGAGTGATAGTGCCAGAATTTTAAAGTACCTTGATTTGCAGGCCATTTCACAACATCCAAAACTCTTTATGGGCTACTCAGATAGCACCAGCCTAACAACTACGCTCAATCAAGTCGGGTTAGTTACGTTCAACGGTCCGTCGGTGATGGCAGGGTTTGCACAGCTTCATAATTTTGATACACAATACCAAAGTTACATACTTAATTTTTTAACAACCAACCCAGCGTCTCGAGCACTACCGGTATTTGACAGCTACAGCCATGGTTACCCCGAGTGGGCGCATTTAGAAAATACGGGAATGCGTAACCCACTTATCAAAAGCCGCGGCCCACAAGTACTACAAGGCACCAAAAGCGTTATTGGTCAATTATTTGGTGGCTGTATTGAAGTATTAGAAATGCTCAAAGGAACTGAATATTGGCCTGCACCAAGCTTTTGGCACACTAAGATACTTTTTTTGGAGACCTCACAAGAAAAACCTTCTGTCGACTATGTCCGCTTCTGGCTGCGCAATTATGGTGTGATGGGGGTATTTGAAAAGATCAATGCTTTGTTGATTGGCCGCCCACGCGACTATAGCGATACCGAACAAGTGGAATTGGAAAACGTTATATTAAGTGTTGTCAAAGAAGAGTTTAATAATCAACACCTCGTTATTGTTGCCAATTTAGATTTTGGCCATACTGATCCTCAAATGATTTTACCGTTAGGTTTACAGTGTTCAGTTGACGCACAATCGGGTCATTTAACGTTGTTAGAAGAAGTCTTTGCATAAATACTAGAAGTGTCGACATATGAAATTAAAATGTTTTTCTAGCAGTTTAAAACCGTTAGAAAAAACTAAGGCGCAACATAAGTCGCGCCTAGTTCTGACTACATCCATGATGGGTTTTCCATACCCTATGCGTGAAGCCACCTTTTTCTTCGTCCCCTGAACGGGTATACATCCAAGCCATACCCGGGCACCTTCCTTGCTGTCATCCTTATGTCACACCCTGTGACTATCCATTTGCTTTCCAAGCTTCCACTTCACTCAACCTTGAGTGCTCCCTAAACTGCACACCCTGTGCTTATCCTATCTTCCTTGTACATATCTTCCTAATATGTGCCCACACCCTGTGAGTTCCAAAGTCATTCCTTGCTCCTTTTACGCTCCTTGCTTATGCAGTTTAGTCCTTCTGCATATCATCCTTCTAACGAACTCTATCGCTTTGTCTTCCTGACACAAATAAGTTTACGCGGTTATTGGCTTTCAAAAAGCAAATAAATGTAATTTATTGAATGAAACAATATTGTAAAAATAAACATTGCTATACTTTACAAGTAGTTAACTTGATAATGATTACCAATAACGACAACATAAAACACCTTAGCGCACATTTATGTAGGAAAAGTCTCACAGCTGTTTTTCCATTCTGTCTCATTGCCGGCGTTTAAAAAGTAACTCACCACTTACTTTTTCAAATGAAAGTGCTTTTATAACTTGATATTTATGGCCAAGAAAAAATGCTTTATCTTTAGCTTGTGTTACAAATACTGCCATGCCTGTAACATCGCAATTGCTTGCTATTAAATCATCTAACCCTGTGAGTAGGTAATGTCCAAGCCCTTGCCCTTGAATGTGAGGGTCAACAGCAATAAAGGCTAAAAAATAGTAATGACCATACTCTTGTAAGGCCTCACGAATGGTATTCTCTTTTTCAATGAGCTGCTGAGTTTGCAAGTATCCAGCACTTAGCATTAATCGTAAGCGCCAATGCCAATATCTCGAAGCTTGTAATTGTGTTTGCGACTCAATTACGCAAGCAACGGCATACAGGTTATCCCCCTCAAATAAGCCAACCATAGGCTGCTGGCCTTGCCCGAAACTTGAGAGCTCTTCACGAATGAATGCCCGCAACTTAGCTTCATAACTACTATTATCTTTTGCGGATAATACACTGCGAAGCACATCATCATCATGGTAAGCTTGATACAGTAAGCTCGCGGTTACTGACATATCTTCTGCGGATAAATACTTAACTGATAGGTTTTGCTGTTCTAGAACTCGCATAATACCCCCTTATGTTGTTGTTATTAGGGCGAACTGATTGTTGTTAGTTGCACTCTCTACTATAGTTACAGAGTGTTTTTTAGGCAACTAACGGAGTGATTTATGGATACCAGCAAGCACAACCTTGCCAATTTATTTGCACAACTGGGTTTAGACAACTCACCTGAACAAATTACGATGTTTGTTAACAAACACCGTATTGCAGACGATACTTTGCTCGCAGATGCACCATTTTGGAATGAAGGTCAGCGACATTTTATCGAAGAATCATTGCAAGAAGACGCTGACTGGTGTGAGCTCATTGATGAACTGGATACCATGCTACGCTAACATTTTAAGCTATGTTATGATGCGCTTTATTTTTTGGAGTAAAGCGCATGCATCCTGCAGTACAAAAAGCCATTGCGGAATTAGTCAGTGATGGAAAAGTTCCAAGTGTTGCCTTAACCAAAGCACGCTTGAGTGACCCCGTACCTATGCCACTCATTATTGCAGGTCTCACTGCTTATAAAAACAACCCAGATATCATCACATTCCCATTATCGTCACAACCCAAACAAGACGCTCAGCAACAGCAAAGTCAGCTTGACCGCATTGAGCATAAACTTGATAAGCTGCTGACCCTACTAGAGAAAGGTTAATATGTTTGTTGTTGACTTAACTTTTGACTGTTACCAAGATACAACGCTAGATATGGCTGAAGTCGCGATTAACCGTGTAGTTAATGCACTACGCTTTAATGGCCAAATTATCGGTGACGAGTTTCCAACCGTATTAAAAGACGGTTACTTTATCACTCGAGTTATGTGCCCATTAGAGGATGCTCTACACCCACTCAACCACAGCCCATTTGTTAAACATGCCATAGATGGCCTGCAAAAAGCAGGGTTACTGGCCCCAAAGGTCAAGGTGATTGGGCAAGATATTCACGCTAATGGTGCCGATCAGTGTACCGCGCCCTCCAGCTACATTCTATACACTACTTACGTACATACTTGCAGCCCACTTTACTGTGGTGACGATTTTTTGCCTGTGCCACTTTACAAAATTCCAGCCATCGCCAATGGTGATTACAAAGCCCTAATAAAATGGCAAGAGGACTGGCAGGCCTGTGACCAAATTCAAATTAATGGTGCGACCCGTTGTGAATTTGCTACCCTTGATGAAATATCTAGTACTAATAGCGACTTATTTCGCCGTGGTATGGACTTATCAAAACGCATTAGGTTTTTAACCCAAAAGCCCGTTTATTATTATTTATACCGTGTTGGCGGAGAGTCTTTAGAGTCTGAAAAACAAAGAAAGTGCCCAAGTTGCAACAGTGATTGGGCATTAGATGAACCTTGGTTTGGTATTTTTGACTTTCGCTGTGATAACTGCGAGCTGGTGTCAAATATGTCGTGGGACTTTCAATGATTTGACTAACAAACAACCTGCTGCAAAAAGTCATCAAGACTAGTAGCTAATACATGATGTGGTGGTTTGCCTACATATTCTAGGCACACCTCACCGGTATTTAGCGTTACAGTGAGCAACAAATCATCTTGTTCTGTCAAACCAATAAATATTGTATCTTGCTGTTTAAGCTTTCGCTTCATTAAAACATGGCCAGTAATGTTTTGCTGTAACCGCTCAAAATCGTCTTGATTCCAAGCTTGTAATAGCTCAATTTTATGTCCATCAATCTCACCAACAATATTACCCGCAAAAAAGCTACTGTAATAATCATCTAACGCTATGGGGAACTCACACTCAAGCGCTTTTGCCAGTTGCTGCAAATTATTCTCTGCTGGTTGAGCAATCGCTTGCCATTGAATTCGTTCGCCGTCTATCGGCTCACCAACTTCGCAAGGGCTAGACCATTTTGGGTCATAATACATACATGGGAGTGATTGATGTTGCTGCTGATACTTCATCGCAAAGTCTTGGTGTAATTTTGATAAAATCTGCTGTGTCGCCATACTGCCAACTTTCTTGTGATCCGTTATAATATCGTCATTGTAACCACAAATGGTGAAACATGACAGATTACACAAATGCTCCTGAGCTAAAAGCATCACTTTTAGGCAAAGCAACCGAATATGCATCACACTACGATGCAACCTTGTTACACCCTATTGCCCGTAAGCTCAATCGCGACCAAATCGCTGTCGACGAATCTGACTTACCCTTTATGGGCGAAGATACATGGACTGGCTATGAACTTTCTTGGCTTAACCAAAAAGGCAAGCCTCAAGTCGCCGTTGCCAGTTTTGTATTCCCGTGCCAAAGCTCACATATTATTGAGTCTAAATCATTTAAATTGTACTTAAATAGCTTTAACCAAAGCAAATTTGCAAGTGTAGAAGCAGTACAACAGATACTCCAAAAAGACTTATCTTCCACGGCAAACACACAAGTGCAAGTCACACTTTATAAAGCTGATGATTATGCTTGCCTGCCATTTACTGCGCTACCAGGCGAATGTATTGATGAGTTAGATATTGAAGTGGATATATACAGCCCCCAAGCAGATATTTTGCAAAGTACAGGGCAATGCAACGTAAGCGAAACGCTACATAGTCATTTATTAAAGTCGAATTGTTTAATTACCTCACAACCCGATTGGGCCAGTATCATTATTTCATACACAGGCAAACAAATATGTCGTGACTCACTACTGCGTTATCTTATCTCATTTCGTAGTCACAATGAATTCCATGAACAATGTGTTGAGCGCATCTATTGCGAACTGATGAATACATTTGATTTTGAAAAGCTTGAGGTGTATGCGCGGTATACAAGGCGTGGCGGTTTAGATATAAACCCATATCGTTCAAGCTATCAAAACCACACCGCCTATCAAATTCGCACTAATCGACAGTAAAAGTACTCACGGGCACCTTAATTGCACAAACATCTAAATAGTTAGGCTTGGCGACAAACCAAGCCTCTGGACGGTTTTTTCTAGCTTCAATGAGCGTCTTAAAATCATCATGACTGGTATTAAAGACCTTAAATCTTTGTTTATCTTTACTGGCAATATCCGAAAGTACCCTAACTGATTCAATATGATTAAACACCTGCCCATGTGTAGGGCTACGGTCTAACTTTTGTACATGCTCCATACCGCTCAACACTTGACCAAATACCGTGGTGTTTTTATCTAGATATCGTTGCGCAGACAGCGTGATATAAAACTCAGTTCCGCCAGAATTAAGCGCATCCTCACGGGCCATGGCAAATGCACCTGTACAGTGTGTTTGCCATGTTTGCGTAGCTTGAAGGTTCTGTGCAACCGCAAAACCACTAAAAAAACCTGTTCGCTGTGCATACCCATCGACCATGTTAAGTGCAGTAACTGACAAAAAAGGCTTTTTACTATTTAAGATAAGTTCGGCAGAAAGTTGCTTTTTTGCGTGCTTCGTTACTTTACTATTGCTCGCATCTCCCCCTTGAGCCACAAACCCTTCGACGAAGCGGTACATACTCAAGCCGTCATAAAATTGCTCACGAGCGAGTAGTTTAATATTCGCAACATGGTTTGGGGCAAGTATTGGATTCAACTCAATATACACCGGCCCCGTTGGTAATTGAATTTTCAGTACATCGTCATTATTCACGAGCCGCCACGCAGATGCAGGTGCTTGCGAAACAATTTCATGTGGCGCTTTTGGCGTTTGTGCGTCAGCAGTATTCGCTATTTGAAAAAATATACAAAACGACCCCAATAAACCTAGCTTCATCACCTTCCCTTATTATTTTAAATTGTTAACTAGTTATCCCAATCAAATTTATATAATAAATCAACACTGTCATACAAACCGCTTGTCGCTTCAATGTAGAGTTTAGAGAATACTCGATAGCGCACTGCCACTTCACTCAAAGAGTCAAATACGCCAACGCGATAACTCACCTGTACACTGGGCGTCAAATAACCTGAAACTTCAACTTTGGTCGAATCACCACTGCCTCTTGCACCAAGAGACACATCACTAAAGCCCAGCTTTTCTCCCGTTTTTGCCACCAGCCCCTCACTTCGATTCAAGCCTTGTGATAATAGTAACTGCGTTAAAATCGTGTTGTTTGAACTCTCGCCTTCCCCCAGCGGTTCTCCGTTAAGCAAATAAGCAAGCGCTTGGGATTGGTCCATCGCGGGTTGTGAATAGACTGAAAAACTTGGCTTTGAGATACTCCCCGATAGCTCGATACCAGCCTCTACATCATTTGCAGTCACCTCCGGGTTGCGAATAGCACGTACATTTAAATACGGCTTATCCAACGCGCCATTGAACCCTATTAAGCCTGTTTTTATCAGCAAGTCTTGACCAAAGGCACGGTACCGTCCTTCATTTAATGACAACTCTCCACTTGCTAACAATGGACTCGCAGGCATTTTCACCACATCTATACGACCTGCTATATAGCTATCTAAACCAAGCGCCTTAACCCTAAAGTCATCTCCTACTTGCACATCTATATCAACTTTATAATCAATTGGAGAGCGGCTTAAGCGCTTACTTTGTGCATCAACAATAATTTGGTCTTCAGAAACTTGCACTACCCCCACGGGGATCTCTTTTACCTCAATTCGACCAAATGGAATAAACAACTTTCCAGTCACTGAAGCTTTATTCTCACTATATTCAAACAGAATATCCGGAGAAATAGACACTTCCACATTTGCTTCAGGCGCAATTAAAAAATTATCCCCTTGCGCTTTAATTTTGCCAGCCAATTTATTTGCCCAAGAGAGCTGCCCATCAAGCGATAAAGTCCCCCCTTGTTCAGCTTGCATGTTGCCATGTATATTTGCTTGCTTTGCATCAAACGTAATATCTACACTAGATGACATCAAAGTAATGGGAGAGACGGGACTTGCCAGCGCTATCTCTTTAATGTTGACCTGCCCCGCTACATGTGGGCTACGTAAGTCACCCGTTAAGTTAACCTTGCCACTAATATCACCTGCAAGGTTAAATGGCTGATGCAAACTTTTACTCAGCACTGGGGACAAAGGAGAAAGCGACATATGAACAATTTCAACAATCGCCTTTGGTTTAGCTTTACCGATTAAAGGCAATTGCATTTCTCCCTGTAATCGCCCTAATAAAGAAGACTCTATTTGCCAATCTAATGTCGCAAGCTCCTCGCTACTCACTAACTGGGTATTGAGCGTCTCGATAGGCAGTGTGTGCATTACATCGCCCTCTGTTGTAATAACTTGGGTGTGTTGAAATTGCAATTTCCCATCGGCTTTAGTGAGCTTGCCAGATTGCCAATCAAATGACACACCGCCGAACGCTGAACCATCAAGCTTAGTAATATCTCCAAGCCACGGATTGATGTCACTAAGTAATAATTGGCTGATTTTAACATCGCCATGGCCATGACCGGTGATGATGTTTTGTTGGCCAGAAAAACAAGCCTCACTATTTAGTAACACCCAACATTGCTTATCAAATTTAGCCTCCTGTTGCGATAAATAGATTTGCGCAGGCTCTAACAACTCAAATAGATACTGTTGATAATCAACCTTGGCATCAGTTAACACAGCTTGCCATTGTTCATTTTGCAAACTACCGCGCAACTTCACATCAACAAGTGCATCACCTTGCGTCTTTATTTCAAGTGTATGCTGTAACAAATCACCTTGCACTGACACAGTCGCATTTTGAATCGCTTGTTGCTCTACTTCAATTCGGCTAGCTTGTAACTTAGCATCTGTTTCCCAGCGACTCGCACCATCTAAAAAGAAGTCCAACTGTGCATCTATCAGCTGCACCTGCTGATATCTTACATGTTGTAAGTCAGCATGAAGTTCAATACTTGGCGTTTTATGATTACCTGATACAACAATATCTGAAGACATTTCAATATCAGCAGGTAAAAGTAGATCTGCACTATGTGCTAGATTTACATTTCCTGATAATTGCAATTGTTGTCCTAGTAGCCCAGATAATGTGACTTTGCTTTGTCCATATGCAAAAGAAAACTGTTCAAGATTGCCTTGAAAATCTTGATTCAACTGCAATTTAGTGGCCGCAGTTAGGGGTTTGTTAAGTAATACCCCATCAAGTTCTAATGTTTTGATGTCCGTTTGCCATTGTCCATCATTAATAGCAAAGCTCATCGCAAGTTGTGTGTTTAGTTTGGTATCTGGGTATTGTGGCAAAAAAAGAGTCAATGGAATTTGAGTAACCTCAGCAATGACCTCACCATTGATACCTTGTTGCCAACTAAATTGCGTCGAGAAAGCAGCCACTGCTTCGCGCCACTGCAATTGAGCATCATCAATAGTTACCTCTGCCAGTGAACCATGCAGCTTAGCACTTGATGAAAAAGGTGACTCTGGAGAGCTATTTCCATTAATACTTAATTTTGCAACGTAGTCATTAAAATCTCCCTCAATATCAAACTTGCCTTGTTCCAGCTTTAAACGCTCAAAAGGCGCTGGTAACAATCCAGAAAACTGCCAATCGTGGACCAAAAGCTGTACATCAAAAGGCCAATTGTCTTGAGCAAGGTTAATGTTCCCCTCAACATCGCTTGGGTATTGCCCCATACTATTTAGTTTGATAGCTAATTTGGATAGTGACCCATTGGTATCTAGGAGCAACTGATCATCCCCTCTTTTGAGCACAGTGCTACTGTTGAGCTGCAAACTTTCTGACCAAAATACTGCACCTTGCGAGCGCAATTTAAAGTCTTGCATATCGGCATTAAGCGTTTGCCATTGCAATTGCTCAGTATCTAATGATGCTTCAATAGCAATATTATCAAGTTTGGTCGTTTGACTTGCTTGTCGCAATTCAAAATGCTGAATTCTCAATTTTTGAGCGGTCACATTCATTGGAATAAAAGGGGCTTTAAATACGAGCGCGGGGATTTTTTCAGGGAGTGCTTTTGTCTGTTCTGTTTGTTCATCAGGCAAAGTGACATGCACACTATCAAGTGTGAATTTGTTAATAAGTAATTGCTCATCTTGCCATTGAAGCTGGCTATGTAACTGCGAAAACGATACATGCTGTCCATTGAAGTCCGCTTCAAAATGCCTGACCGATAGATTTCTTATACCTAGGTGAACAGGTGCATTAATTCGCTTTGATTCTTGTACTGGTTGCTGAGACTCCTCAGCGAGTGTACCTGCTTTCACTTGTATAGATTCACCAGAAACATCTATGCATAATGTGGCACAACTAAACCACTCTAACGAGACCCGAAGCTGCTGGGCAGAAATAGAGACTTGCTCATTTTTATAAGTCATGTCTATTTGCGTACCAGACAATAACCGTCCCTCTGCGAGCTTGAGTTCAAGCCCTGAAACCGTTTTATTTGCCAGATAAACAAGCAATTGATGCCCTGGTGCAGTTGCAATAATACAAAAAACCACCACTGCAATTGCAGCGATACCACTGAGTCCCTTTTTCAAACGTGCGCTAAACAACATTAAATTTCTGGCCCTATAACAATACTCAAACGTGTGCTTTTACTTTTTTTACTAACACCCCAAGCATGGTCAATACGAATTGGGCCAATTGGGGTAATGTAGCGAAAGCCAAAACCAGCCCCTACAGACCATTTCTCTGAAAAATCATTGGTCGCGGTGCCTGCATCAATAAAAAGAGCCGCCCGCCAACTTGGCAAAAATTGATAGTTATACTCTAATGACCCAGTTGCTAAATATTTACCACCAATGTCTTTATTATCCTCTTTTGGACCAACAGAACGATATGCAAATCCTCTAATACTTTGATCTCCACCAGCAAAAAATCGCATATTAAATGGCACTGCATTAATATCATCCACCACGATAGCACCTAAATTAATACGGCTAATGGCAAAATGCTTTTGTTCATAGCTGCGAAGCCAAGCGTTATTCCAGCGCGCTTTTACCAGTGAAGTTGATGACACCAATGAGTCACTAGCAACCTCTAACGAAATAAGCTGCTCATTAGCCCAGTAAGGTGTGGTCCCCCCTTTAGTTTGCTTTTTTGCATAACTAATCCCAGGGAGAAGCATTTCCGTTTTAAAGGTTTTATCTTCTTGCTCAGTTGTTTCATGCTCTCGTTTAATAAAAGCAGTCCGCACCCAGCTGTCACTAATTAACCACTGACGCTGTAGTTGAATATTCCAAATTTTACTCTCAATGCCTTCTTGAAGATCATCATTTACCTGATAACCGCCCAATATTCGCCATACATCATTGTTTGGGTCTAATACCGGCACTGTGTAACTGCCCGTTATATCCTGACGACGTTGTGAAACCGACAAATTACCCTCTAAAAAATGCCCATCATTTGTGATCCAAGGCTTAGTCCACTTTAATCGCCCTTTCGCACCTAAATCAGTGCTGTAACCCCCTCCAACTTCAAAGCTGTTAGCTGGTTTATCCACTACCTCAACGCGTATAGGCAGTGATCCGTTCTGCCTGCGATTTAGTAAAGGGTAAACTTTTGCAGAGCGAAAATAAGGGGTTGCATTTAACGCTAGGGTATAATCAGACAACAGTGCACTGTCAAACATTGACTTGGGATCAAACGTTGCTAAAGACTGAATGTACTGTGTAGCCTGTGTTTGTTTACTGATGTTAAGCGTACCAAAACGATAACGGTTACCTGAGTCTAAATGCCAAAACACCTTTGCCAATCGGGCGCGCTTGTCGATTAACATCTCCTTTCTAAGCCATTTAAAATCAAAATAGCCGCGCTCTAATAATAAGCTCTCAATGTTTGATTTAGCCTGCTGATAAAAATCATGCCTGACTGTTTGGTCAACTTGAATAGGTAGCTTAGTTAGCAATACTGAAAAAACGGTGTCTTTCTTTGCATCACCATCAACTTGCACATTTATTTCATTCCAGCTAAGTGGTTCACCGGGCTTTATATTAATGACAAGCGTTTCATTGTTACGCTCTGCCTCTAACGAAATTTGGCTATGGTAGTAACCTAGAGCTTGCAGAGCTTGTGACACAGAGTTGTGCAATTGCTGATGATTCAATGTTTGCGTTTGATAGCGACGAGTAAAGCCTTCAACATTACTTTTTAATTCACCATCCACACCTAATATTTCAATTTTTTGCGATTGCGATTGTGCGCTCACAGTATGACTAAAACTCACAAAGGCCAGCCAAAGCATTAATAAAACAACTCTAAACACTTACTACTCATTCTCAAGGTTAGTTTAAGAGCCTAATAATATCACAAGCAAACATAACGCCCTATGAACATTACGTACGCAATTAGCGACAAATTTGCATGTTACCTCTTTTTATTTAACCACTAATAACAGACAATAACGGCAACTGATTTACTTGGACCTATATATGCAATTCCCAGACGATGATAATGGCCTGCTTCTTAAAGAAATGGCAGAAGCGGGTATTGACCTAACACAATTTCATACTGTCGACTTTTTCATTTTATTTGAGCAAAAGCCACAAGCCGAATCTTTTATCGAGGCAATCTCAGAGGACGAACTCGCACCACAAACTAACTTGCAGCAATGTAAAGATACCAGTGTTTGGGAGGTGATTTCGTCAATTAAAATGGTACCCGACCACCAACTGCTTTCTCAAACAGAACAGTATCTTGAAAGCATCGCCAATTCACACGAAGGCTACGGTGATGGCTGGGGTATTATGATGCCAGAATAAGTTAGGTAAGTCATAGAGCCCTAAATCAGGCCCTATGACTTATCGGCCACTCGATATTGCCCCTGATAATCAAATATTTTTTCACTTACCTGCCAGCCGTATTTTTTATGCTGTTTTGCAATAACAAAATCGGGAGCTACTAACAAATTTTGCATCTCATATACTTGCTTAGCATTTTGCCAATTCATCTGTGCGTTGTGGCCTTTTATACGTTTGCCATAGTCTAGATTAAACACATATCTGCTTTTACTATTTGCAAAATCATATATTTCATCACAGCTTGCGCCATCCTCATCAAAGTAAGTCACTTTAACTCTATGCGCTTGCAACTCAGTTATACTCAACCCGCTGCAACGTATTACCAAGGCATTTTTAAGGTTTAAGGCAGCACGCAGTTTATCGTCTGGATCAGCCAAAACACTGTGACACTGCCAACATTGCCGCGCAGCAATATCATTTTCACTGCCACACGCGTCACATTCTTTGAAGCGAAAGCGATAGTCACATTGTTGCTGCTCAGTTTCGTCATCTAATAAACCTTGGCACCGACGACCAAAGTGCTCAACTACCTGACCTTGCTCATTAGTTTTACCCCAAAAAACATTGGCAAATCCGCAACCGGGGCACAGCACTTGAACAGGCTCTGAGTCAGTATTTGGCTTTTTTGTCCCCACTTCTGGATGAAACAAGTTAAAGTTATTGCCTGCATAGTCTAGTATCAGGCAATCTGTCTTTTGATCCGATAACCGTAAACCTCGCCCAACAATTTGTTGATACAAGCTAATAGACTCAGTGGGCCTTAATATGGCAATTAAATCTACATGAGGTGCATCAAACCCTGTCGTTAATACAGATACATTTACTAAAAACTTTAACTTTTTATCTTTAAAGCATTTAATAATATTATCTCTTTGTATATTTTTAGTATCACCAATAATTAACTCAGCATTTTCGGTCGGTAAATAACTTAATACTTCTTTTGCATGTTTTACTGTAGCAGCAAAAATCATCACCCCTTGGCGGTGTTTACTTTGCTCAATAATATGACAAACAATGCTATAAGTTGCACGCGTTTGCGATTCAAGCAATGTATTCATATCATTTTGTGAATAAATACCAAACTGATCAGTTTTTAAAGCAGAAAAGTCATAATGTGAAATTGCGGGGTCTATTTCTTTAGGAGGTGTTAAGTATTTATTCTTAATCATATACCGTAAAGGTAGCTCATAAATACAGAGTTTAAATGGACTACTTTTTGTTCCCCTTACAAAACCATGATAATGATAATGATATATCCACCCCATTCCTAATCTATAAGGTGTCGCACTAAGGCCAAGCACTTTTAACTTTGCATTGTACGCCTTTAATGCCGTAATTACCTTTTGATATTGGCTTTGGGAATCATCATTTACTCTATGGCATTCATCTATAATCACCAACGAATAAAATTCATTTAATTGCTCTAAGCTTCTTGAAACTGACTGCACACTTGCAAAGGTTACTTGCTCAGATAAGGATTTTTGTTTCAAACCTGCTGAAAATATACTCGCTGATAAACCAAAGCTTATATACTTTTGTGCATTTTGCTCAACTAACTCTTTAACGTGAGCCAACACCAGTATTTTATGCCGGGCAATGCGAGCTAACTCAGCAATAACCAAGCTTTTACCTGCACCAGTGGGTAACACAATTACCGCAGGGTCGCTGCTGCGTTTGAAGTGAGCTATGGTGTTATTAACCGCTTCTTGTTGATAAGGCCTGAGTGTATAGATATGCACCTCTGACATCTGAGATACGATAATTTATTATACACATAATAAATAAGGTAGAGAAGATAAAAGGCTCAATTAGAGCCTTTCAAGAAATATTATGCTAATTTAAACAATTAAACTGTATAGTCGTCTAAATTTACACCAGAAAATGCTTTTGGTGTTTTACCACGGCCTGTCCATTCAAATACTTGGCCATCCTTTTCAATTCTGTATTTAGGTTTTACTTTTGCGCGTTTATCAACAGGTGCGCCTGACACAAGATCGTCAAGAGTTAAACCTTTTTCCTTGATCAGTGCTAATACTTCCTCTTTTACTTGCTGCTGTTCACGTTGAGATTCAATTGCCTCATTAATTAATTCGGCTGCTTTCTCTAACTCACTAAAATTTGCAGATTTTATAAAAGATTTAATTTCACGCATTGATATTACTCTTAAATTATTTTTGAAAAATACCTAACATAGGTATGTCTAAACCAGATATAAATTACAATTATATTCTGATTACTATATTTTTACATATAAATATAATAAAGCAAATAATATAAGTTAATTTAAAGAAGAAGGAGGTGAAAGGAAATAAAATAGGAGCAACTATGCGTTACTCCTCAGGTAAAATGAAGTTTTATATAGCCACTACATTTTCTGCTTCGGGGCCTTTTTTGCCTTGTTTGATGTCAAACGATACCGCTTGCCCATCAGTTAAAGTGCGAAAACCTTCACCCGAAATAGCACTAAAATGTACAAATACATCAGGGCCATTATCTTGTTCAATAAAGCCAAAGCCTTTAGATTCATTAAAAAACTTTACTTTACCTGTTTTAGAATTAGACATACCTATTATTCCTGTAAGTCAGATCAATTTAACACTTGCCTAAACGGCTTCCTCCTTGAGCTTACGCCGCAATTTGTCGGAATAATAAATACAGCAAAAAATACATAACGCTCATTAACTAGCTAATATTACTATTAGTTAACCAATGAAGCTTCCTTACCGCAACTCTTACATCCATAGAACAGCAAAAACTCAAAGCCCTTTAAGCCTAACATATAAAATAACAAACGGTACAAATCTTACTCAAAATTCATAATAAAATAAGGCATAAAAAACGCACTAAAGCGTGCGTTTTTTATATACTGTATAAATTATTTTCATTTAAGCAATAACTTTCCAATCTACCTGTGCACCTGCTTTAATTGGCACAACCTGATCATCACCTAAAGGAAAACTTTGTGGTGTCGTCCAGCTTTCACGTTTCAACGTAACAGTATCGGTGTTTCTAGGTAAATCATAAAAATCAGGCCCGAAGTGGCTTGCAAATCCTTCTAGTTTATTTAACGCACCTGCTTCTTCAAAAGCTTCAGCATAAAGCTCTAATGCAGCATGTGCAGTATAAGCTCCTGCACAACCACAAGCCGCTTCTTTTTTGTCTTTGGCGTGTGGCGCAGAGTCTGTGCCCAAGAAAAACTTTTTATTGCCGCTTGTAGCAGCCTCTATCAAAGCTTGCTGGTGAATATTACGCTTTAAGATAGGCAAGCAATAATAATGCGGTCTTATCCCTCCCGCTAACATGTGATTGCGATTATAAAGCAAGTGATGTGCGGTAATGGTTGCAGCAACATTGTCTGACGCTTTTTGTACAAATTCAACCGCATCTTTGGTTGTAATATGTTCAAGGACAATTTTAAGTGTTGGGAATGAGTCAACAATTTTAGCCAGCTTAGTATCTATAAAAACCTTCTCTCTATCAAAAATATCAATAGATGAGTCCGTTACCTCTCCATGTATTAAAAGCAGCATGCCTACTTCTTGCATTGCTGCCAAAGCAGGAAAAACCTTTTCGATGTCTGTAACACCGGAATCAGAGTTCGTTGTTGCACCTGCAGGGTATAACTTTGCCGCAACGATGTGCCCACTTGCTTTAGCTTTTTTTATTTCTTCAGGCGTTGTTTTGTCTGTTAAATAAAGCACCATTAATGGCTGAAAGTTGCCTTGAGGTTGCGCCGCTAAAATACGCGCTCGATACGCCAGTGCAGTATCTGTACAAGTAGCTGGAGGCACCAAGTTCGGCATAATAATAGCACGCCCCATATAACGGCTTATATCTCTTACTGTATCTTTAAGTTGCACACCGTCACGTAAGTGTACGTGCCAGTCATCAGGTCTAGTGATAGTGAGGGAATCTACTTTACTTGTCATTGCTCTTTTCCACGGCTGAATTTGTCCGATCATAGGCAGTTCAAAGCGCAGAGTAAAGTTTTTACGCTAATCAAAGCAGCGAAATACACTCGTTGGGTTTTTTCTGATAAAAAATATTTTTTCGCAATAATATGTCGTTTACCTTTCAAGTAAGTTAAATTGTTGGTAATTGTATCGATGAGCGATGTACATGCTTTCAAAAAACAAATTAGAATCAAAAACTGAGCAGCTCAGCATCATTAATCAGTTTTCTTCATCGCTGTTGCAAATCACCCAATTAGATGAGCTATTTGATTATGTTACATCTCAGGTAGTGAGCCGCTTAGGGTTTGTAGATTGTGTAATTTATCTTGCTGATGACCAGAACGAGTTTTTAGAAGAAGTTGCGAGCATGGGCGTCGCACAGCAAAGCAGCGATTATAAAGTCGCACAAACTAAAATTCCAATTGAGCAAGGAATTACTGGCCACGTAGCGCGTACTGGTAAAGCATTCGTATCTGGAGATGTCTCTGTTGAACCTATGTACATTGCTGATAACCGCCCGGCTTTATCTGAGATTTGCGTGCCTCTAATATACGAAGACACGCTTATTGGAGTAATCGATTGTGAACATCCAAAACGCGACTACTTTAGTCAAGGCCACTTGCAAATCCTCTCAACTGTTGCACATTTGTTGAGCGCAAAAATCAATCAAGTTAAAACTCTTAATAATCTCAAAACAACTATTGAACAATTAAATCAAGCACAACAGTTAGAACAATGCCTATTAAAAATTGCCAATATCACTTACCGCTCTTTAGACTTAGAAGCTTTCTATGATGAACTATACCAAATCATCAATAGCCAATTACCTGCAGAAAATTTTTTCATTGGTCTTTACGATAGATATAGCGATATATTAGAAATAGACTACCTGATTGAAAACAAGACCAAGTGTAATGCCCATCAACGTGTCTCTAAATCACAAATAAAGCACACGGCCTCTTATTATACCCTGACATCAGGCAAGCCATTATTATGCAACAGTAGAGAGTTTGAGCACCACATTGATATGGGCCACTTTAAAATGGTCGGTCAATCACCAAAGTCTTGGCTAGGCGTTCCTTTTGCTGTTAATGAACAGTATCAAGGGGTGATCGTGATTCAAAGCTATACCCTAGACAAAGCGTTTCATCATCATCACTTATCAATTTTGACTTATATTAGCCGCCAAGTAAGTATGGCAATTGATCGACAATTATCACGCCAAGCACTAGAGCATAGAGCACTACACGATGAACTCACGGGGCTCGCAAACCGTTACTTATTATTAGAGCGTGTTAAACATGCTATTTTATCTTTAGAAAGAGCTAAGAATGATAATTTGCATTGCTTACTTTATTTAGATTTTGATCGGTTTAAAAGTATTAATGATGCACTCGGACATGATGTGGGTGATCGATTTTTAGTTGCTATTGTAAATATCATTAAAGAGTGTATTCGCCGCACAGATACTTTCGCGCGCCTAGGTGGGGATGAATTTGCGATTTTCATTGAGAATGTCAAAGATAAAGAGCAGGTAGCGCTTGCATTAGAGCGAGTGAATGAAGCAATTGCCAAGCCTTTACTCATTGATGGCCATAAGTTACAAGCGTCTACCAGTATAGGCGTTGCTTATACTGGCAATGCCACCGACAATGCAATTACATTGCTGCAACAAGCTGACGCTGCTATGTACGAGGCGAAATCTCGTGGTCGTGGGCAAGTATGCTACTTTAATAATGCCATGCGTAAAAAGCTTAAACGCCGGGCAGACATTGAAAATGACTTACAACATGGCATTCGAAATAGTGAATTTGAGTTATTTTTTCAGCCCATTTTTTCGCTCAACGACCCACATGTAGTCAGTTTTGAAGCTTTAGTCCGTTGGCACCATCCCAAAAATGGGTTAGTTCCTCCCAATGATTTTATACCCATTGCGGAGCAGACTGGTCAAATTATTGATTTAGATTTACATCTGTTACGCTCAGCCGCGCAACAATTAAAGCTATGGCGACAAGCTGGCTACCCGATGACACGTGTCACAGTGAACGTATCATCACGACACTTTGCCAGTCTCGATTTCGTTACCTATATGCAGCAACTTTATATCGACCATCAGTTACCCAATGGTTCATTGTGTTTAGAGATCACAGAATCTGGATTAATAGAGAACCTAAAGTTAGCAACTCAAATCATTACAGGACTAGCACCTTTAGGTGTAAAGCTATACTTAGATGATTTTGGTACTGGCTATTCCGCTTTAGGTTATTTGCACCAACTTCCCATTCATGTGTTAAAGCTAGATAAAAGCTTTGTAGATCAGCTAACTCACAAAGAGAACCCACTGATAGACGCTATTTTATCTTTAGCTCGCTCATTAGATTTAAATGTGGTTGCTGAAGGTATAGAAAACCCAAAGCAATGGGCGCTATTAAAACGTAAAGGATGTCAATTCGGACAAGGTTTTATGGTCTCAAAACCACTGCCAGCAGATGAAGCTATGCAGTTTTTGCTTACTCATACAGAGATGGCCCTATCAATATAAGCATGTAACTTATTTGCTTTAGACATTGAGATAACTCAAGTAAATATCAGACATTGCTTAAGGACAAGATGAATAAAATTAATTTGTCTTTTTTGTAAAAAAGTTAAATAAAGAATGACAACGCTGTCAACAATAGTGTTATAGTGATTTTGTTAAAAACTAATCATCGATTGCTAGTTTTGTAGACACCTAGGCGTTACTATTAGGTAATAACTAGGGTTTCGGCAAAGCAATCTGAGTTTAACTCACACTGATAATGAGATTTATTAAAGATGATCGACATAAAGCACCTGAAAACCATCTCGACCCTTAAAGACACCGGTTCACTCGTTAATACAGCCCGTGAGTTGTTCTTGACGCAATCAGCTTTATCACATCAAATTAAAGATTTAGAAAACAAATTAGATTGCCAGTTATTTGAACGCAAAACTCAGCCTGTTCGGTTTACCCCTCAAGGTATGCTGTTGCTTGAACTTGCTAGTGAAATTTTACCTCGCGTGGAAGCGACTAAATGTCGCTTAAAAGAAAGCTTAAACCAACCTATTTCGCAGTTACGACTTAGCGTAGAATGTCATGCATGCTTCCATTGGTTATTGCCAACAATAAAAGAATTCAATAACTTTTGGCCCGATATTAAGGTCGATTATGAGCGTGGTTTTAGCTATGACGCTATTCCTGACTTATTAGAGGATGATTTAGACCTTGTCCTGACGTCAGATATGCGAGAACAAGACAAACTTGAATATGCACACCTTTTTGATTTTAAATTAAAACTCATTGTCTCGCCCGATCATGAACTTGCCAAAAAAGCCTATGTAACAGCGCTTGATTTAAAAGATGAGACCATAATTTCATACCCTATTCCGAAAGAACGACAAGACATATTCAAGCACTTTATTCAAAACGCTCGCTTTGATGGCACACTTAAAACGGTTGATCAAGGTTTATTAATTTTTCAGCTCGTAAGTGCGGGTATGGGTGTTGCCGCTTTGCCAGATTGGTTAGTCACCCCTTATGAAAGCCAAGGACTTATTAAGTCTATTCCCTTAGGCGCACTAGGACTCAATCGCCCCATGTATTTAGCAATGAAAAAAACCATGAAAGACAACCCGGTGTACCGGCACTTTTTAAATACCTGTAAGCAGAACAATAATCGTTAAGCTATTATTTTTATATCAAATTAACTAAACTAAACCCAATCTAATCGATTGGGTTTTTTATGTTTGTTGTCAAAAAAGTACTCGGTAGCCTACTCATGCCATTACCATTGCTGCTTATTGTGCTTGCTTTATGTTTATTGTTTATGAGTAAAACCAATAAAAAGTCGTACTTTATAGCTTGGTTTAGTGTTTTATTTGCTTGGTGTATAAGTACACCGTTTATTGCCGGAAAAATTATTTCACCGATAGAGTCTAAAATCAGCGCGTTTGAGCTCAAAAAGCACTCTCATATCGAGAAAATTGTGGTATTAGGCTGTGATGCCTATGCAAATAATCGCCTAAGTGCCAATGCTCAACTTGGCGGATGTTCGCTCTCTAGGCTAACCGAAGGGGTACGCTTAGCACACCACTATAAAAATGCGCAACTTATTGTCTCAGGCCAAACAAGTGCTCACTTAATGAAATTAACAGCCATTGATTTAGGCATCAGTTCATCACGTATTCGCTCCAACCCTAATGCGCTAGATACAAAAGATGAAGCTAAGCAATTAGCACCTTACCTAGTTGATAGAAAGGTCGCTTTAGTAACATCAGCAAGCCACCTAGCTCGTGCGAGCGATTTATTTGCAGCGCAGGGAGTAGAACCCATACCTGCACCGACTCAATTTTATAGTTTTTCAAGCCAACCGCCATATAAACAATTTATTGCCCAAATTACCGTCCTAAAAGCCATAACGGTGCATTATTATGAGGTACTTGGCAAAGTCTGGATTAAGATACGTCGCGGTATAAACCCTGAGGCGCTTTAGCGCGCCTCGTTTTTCTGGCTACTCACACTGGATTGTCAATATCGATGAAAGTAACATCTAACCCGTACTGCTGCTCTAAATACTCTCCCAGCGCTTTAACTCCATAGCGCTCAGTAGCATGGTGTCCTGCTGCAAAAAAATCTATCGCTTGTTCATTTGAGCTGTGGATAGTTTGCTCAGATGCTTCACCTGTTAAATATGCATCAATACCTTTACTTGCAGCTAAGTCGATATAACCTTGTCCACCACCCGTACACCAAGCGATGGTTTCGATTGGTTTGTTACGTACTATATTATCTAATGGCTTTCTATTTAATGCTGTAGCAATTTTCTCAGCAAATTTTTCAGCTGGCATTGGGCTATTCAAGCGACCATATACAGGTACACTGTTCGAACCATCTTCAAGGCCTCCTAGCAACTCAACGTCAAGCAACTTTGCAAGTTGTGCATTATTACCCAACTCTGGATGTATATCTAACGGTAAATGATACCCATAAAGGTTAATATCGTTTTTCAACAGTGAAGCGATTCTGCGTTTTTTCATGCCAGTAATAACTTGCGACTCGCCTTTCCAAAAGTAACCGTGATGTACCAAAATCGTATCCGCCTGTAAGGCAATTGCCGCATCTATCAGTGCTTGACTGGCCGTTACTCCGGTAATGATTTTTTGAACTTGTTCAGCGCCTTCTACTTGTAATCCATTAGGCGCAAAATCTCTAATCGCATCGGGCTTTAACAACTCACTCAACATCTGTGTAAAATCTGAACGCTTCATGAAATAACCAATATTTTTGCTTAATAATTACCAGATTTTGGCGTTTGTGATGACAAATTGGAAGCAAAACCCTTAAAAAATTGAAAAATTGCTTAAATATGGGTATAAATACTCTTTATCCTTAAATCCCGCGTATCCGCGTATATACCGACTAGGATCTACGATGAGTAAACTAGATAAAACTGAAGTGTTGAGCGCTTTTGAAGCTGCTTACGAAACTGCCCATGGCAAGAAGCCTGAAATTACCACCAAACCTGGTTGGTACAGTATTGATGGCGGCAAAAACCTACGCCTAGCAGACGTAGCTGCATTAACAGAAGAGCTAACTTCTGGTTCAGCGACACCTAGCGAAGCAGCACCAGCTAAAAAAGCAAAAACAAACAATGCAGCTCCTACCAAGGCTAAGAGTAAAACAGCTCCTTTTAAAGTAATTAAAGAAAATACTCAAGGCTACACCGCTGAAGAGCTATGGATTGTTGAGCTTGCCAGCAAAGACCATGATTGCCGTTTACCACGTGGTGTCGTTTAATTTATACCGCGCTTAACAACTAGATATAAAAAAACCGCTTATTAGAGCGGTTTTTTTATATCTATCTAGCTCAAAAATATCAAGGTCACTCTAAAATAGGAGTCTCTAAAATCTCCTTAAGATTATCTAACCCTGTTTGCAAGTCATCACCTAGTACAGCTTCAAAATCCATTACCAATAGCATCAAATTAATCGGATACTCCATATTTCCGTGGAGCCCCCACGTCACCTTAGTCCCCTCTGGCACTTTTTCCGTCGTCATGTAAGCAGGATCTGTAGATTGAAATGGTTCGATAAACCGAAGTTCAAAATCTATACGCTTATTTTCATCAATTCGCACAATTTCCTGTTCACCAGTTCCTACTTCTGGGTTTTCACTATGCCAAGCTGAAACAAAGCCGACCGTGCCATCTTCCCCTTTATAGGTTTTTTCCATACTCGGGTCCATTTGCTCCCAAGTACTGTAATCTGCTTGGTTTTTAAGGTGTTTTATATAAGAAAACACGGATTCAACAGGTTGTTTGATTACGACTTGTCGCTCAACGTGATAACTATCAGCAATAAACAAAGCAATAATAAACGGGGTAACAATGACCAATAACAGTACAGCAATTATCTTTTTCAACATCCTTCTGCCTCTTCGGTAATATTTGAAAATACTGAAGTTAATGTACCTTTTTATAGCAAACTAGGAAAGCCCATTTACAAAATTACTACGTAAGTTTTACCAAAAATTTTGCACTGATGGCGCCAACAAACCCGAGCAAACTGTATATCAGAATAAGTGCAGACACAGATAGCCAGTTATCTAAAAAGCCAATACTACCAAGTAGTAATAACAATACGCCAATCACCGTGTTGCTCACCGATACATAATCTGTGCGTTGATTCCCTTGCGCTAAATTTACCAAATATGTTTTTCGACCAAGCCTAACTCCTTGGTGCGCAACACTCAGTAAAAAATACATCATAGGCAAAAACCAAATGCTTTGTAGTACCGTTTGAGAGTATTGCGCGACAAGATATACAACCAAACCATTTAGAGTGGCTAAGCAAGCGCTTAGAATAAGTACATATTTACTCGAAAGGTCACTAAGGCGGCCCCACAAGGGTGCTGACAATAAACTCGCGGCACCTGATACGGCCATAAAAGTCGCTAACAAAGGTAAATTGAGTTGGTTTTGACTGGCTAATACAATATAAAATGGGGCACTCAGTGCCGAGCATAATAAAAACCCTCGAGTCATCACAAAATGTGCAAACGCTTTATCTTGATACAACAACTTAAGCTTAGATAAAGTAAGCTTTAAACCATTTTCCCCCTTTTTAATTGCACCTTTGTATTCCACAATTTTACTATAATATATAGCAGCAAGTAGCCACATTGCCGCACCTAATGTTAACGCAATTAGCACCGCAAGATGTTGCTGACTTTTTGGAATAAAACCAAGGATTAGCGCAAATAACAAGGTTGCAAGCCCGGCCATGCTTGCAGCTAATCCACCAATATTGCCACGCTGTGTTTTGGGGATCACTTTACCTAACACATCTTTGCCAGCAATAGAGTTAAACCCACGAGCCAAACTAAATAAACTTAAGACTGCGAGCAACGCCCACCCTGCCTGCAAGCCCGTTAATGTCAATGCAATCAAAATCATACAAACAATACACAGGGCTTGTATCAGTGCACCAATAACCCACACCCACTTTCTCAAACCAAGTGTTTTGATATAACCAGCAATAGCAAGCTGAGGAAGCAAAGAACCAGACTCACGAATAGGCACTAGCCAAGCAATAAATGCACTAGGTACGCCAAGCCCTTGCATAAGCCATGGCAGTGTTACTTTTGGGTTTAACAGCGCATCGGCAAACTTGCTCAAGATTTGGCTCACAAGCAGTATAACGAAATTCCCCGGCACTTCTTTGCAGGCTAAATTATCAATTGCTTCACATGCCTTTTCCTTTTCTACCTTATTAAGGCGTTGATAAATTGCTGCTTTGTTCAGTTTTGCCATATGACGCTCGGTTAAACCTGTTAATGTATATAAATTAGCTCATGGCCACTTTATACGGTAATCATCAGCAAATAATTCAGTTTGGTAAATATTACATATACATATCATTAAAAGTACAACCAATACTATTACTCTGGCAATTCCAAAATAGCTTCAGATAAATCAACGCCCTCAAGGTCCACCTCACTTAAATCAACATCAACTAAGATGGTGTTTTTTAAGATTGCACCTTTAAGGTTAGCGCCTGTTAAATCTGCACCTGTTAAATTTGCATTGGTTAAATCGGCCTGACCCAGATCAGCCTGATTGAAGCTTGCATGTTTCGCATCAACATTAATCAGCTTCGCGTCCTTAAGTGAAGCTTCCAAAAAATTCGCAGAGACTAGTTTGGCGTTGCTAAAGTTAGAGCGAACTACCAGCGCGAATGATAAGTCCGCAAAAGATAAATCTGAGCTAACAAAGTGACTCTCTAAAAAGTTTGCACTTTCGAGGTCAGCACGCTGGAAATTTGAATGGGAGCAATTAGCAAAGCATAAACTTGCTTCAGAAAAACCACTAGTAGATGCATCTACATTAACCAAAACTGCATGGTCAAGCTCAGATTTGTAGAAATCAGCACTACTAATATCAGACCCGAAAAAATTGCCAATAGCAAAGTCACTTAACCGTAATATTGTATGTGAGAAATGAATATAAGATAAACACTGAACAGGGACAATATCATCTTTATCACCATACCCAATCGTTCTGTTAAACCATAATAAAAAACAAGTATCATCTTCAAAATTAAAATTAGTTACTACACGAGTTAACAAGGCACACCCATGATGCACAGCCAATAAAGCCACTTCCGCATTACGAGCATATTTTGCCATATCTAAAAACTTGCCAAGCCCTAGTTTTTCAACTGGCATACTTTTACGTAGCGTATGCGAAAACAAGTTGGCAAAGCAACTCTGCCATGATCTAACGCGATCGTCATCTTGCAAACTAATCTCATCCACTAAAAAGCCGAATACATATTTGTCTAAGGGCGTTGGGCCACATAATTTTGCCCAACGTTCTAGGGCGCTGATTTGATCATATCCCGTATCAGGGTCTTCGATGTTTCTCTTCATCTCATCAGTAATAAGTTTAACTTCTCGGGTAATCCGCCGTGCTATTAAATATTCACCAAAGCTTTTGTGGGTGAACTCAAAAGTTTTATCTTGCCCATCTAATTGCTCACTTTGGCGAAAGTAAAACGCGGTTAATAAACGGGAAATACCCGACTTTGTACTTTCTTGAAACACATCAAGATACTGAGTTACTCGGCTCGCTTCACATTGTTGTTGTATTTTGGCTATGCTGGCCACACGACCATTTCCATGCCAAACTGCTAATGCAATTTCTTCTAATACTCGAATAAAGTGCCGCTTTTCTATATCACGCGCTTGTTTATGGCTACCATGCTCATCCCACTGCCTCTCATATACGGCATCTAGCAAGTCTTGATAAATTTGGTTAAGGGTAATGGTGTCATTAAAATTGATTTCGCCACGCTCAAAGCTCAGCGCTACTAGGTAGTTCAGTAATGGCTCTTGTGTTATAGGCTGTAATTGTTCGATGGCCAGCGATTCTGGCAGCCCCTGATAATCAATTCCCTTAGCTCGGCCATAGTTTTGCCACCACACATCTCTTAAGTCTTGCTCTAACAACTTATTGGGATCAATATACTCTTTTTTGTCTCTAACGCCTTCATCACGTTGCTCAACAAAATACGGTAATACATGCAGCTGTTGTTGCAAACCTCTGAGCTTGCTTGTAACCGACTGTATTGCCATATCTCTGCCGGTGATCAATGCCTGCCATTGGTAGCCTGCATCATTAAAACGTGCGACTTTATTGAGCACCTCCTCAACAAAATGATTGGCCGTTTCTGCGGCTAACTTACCTTGCATTGCCAACTCGTCTAACCCATCAAAAATAAGCAACACACGCTGTGTTTTATACTCTTTATTTAACGGGTTTACGGGTAAATAAGTGTCTAGCTCTACATAGCGTTCAACAGAATGAATTAAGTCATCGCTGGGGTCAAAATAATGCAAGGGTATAAACACCACTTTAATATCAGAGCGCAGCTTTACCATGTGTGCCGCAAACATTTTAGCAAATGACGATTTACCCGAGCCAGGCCCTCCACTTATCACCCTAACAGGGCATGTTTTATCAAAATTAATTACCCACTGCTGTATTTCGTTGTGTAGGTCAACAACCTGCTTTTGATATTTATTTGCTCTACCATATTCAGCAAACTCTTCATCATCGCCCGCGTTAACTTTGTAAAAAGCATTGAGCTTTACATACACCTGGCTCAAGCTAAATGCCTCGGCAAACATACGTTGATTAACTTGCTCTTGAAGCCACGCGTTATACAACTGCCAGCGTTGTTCTATTTTACTTGCTTGTGCAAATGGGTTATCTAGCTGCTGCGCAATGCAAAGGTAGCCTGCTCGGTTTTCATTCCATTCTTTATGTAGAGCTAACGCAAAACTTTGCTGCAAACGGACAAAAAAGCCCGCGGCATCTTGCGTGCGCATACCTAAGCTTTCTAGCCAATATAAAATGGCAGGTTTGATATGTTCAAACAGGGGTAATCGCTCTGGATGCGTAAAAAAGTCTACAGTAAGACCAAGCGGAATCTGACTGATTTGCTCTTCAATATTGTGACTGAGCTGCTCAAGCTCTTTATCCTTAAGCTTACTTGCAAATAGCTCCTGATAGTCAGGCACCAACATATACAAAGTATTTTGCAAGCTTTTAAATACCAAAACCCATGCGGCATGCGCTGGCTTGTCAGCAAACCCCATCACACTACCCGCCTCCACTAGATTTTCATACATTCCTTTGCTATCGGCAAAAACGCCAGATATAGCCGCTTTGCCTAAGTTTTTAAATAATTCTCGAATAGGTAAAGACAACTCTTTGTTCCAAACTGACACAGGTTGCTCTAGGGTTAGGTCATAATGCTTACTCATAATGGGTCCTTGTAATCGCACACTAAATAAAACAAAAAATTCACATCAATTTACAATACTCATGTATCTGTACTTAAATATCTAGTCCTTTCATGGCATTACCACGCAACTAAACGCAAAATACATACATTGTCAGCAAGGTAGGTAGTGAGTAACGGAGTTTGATAGATGTATGCTGTGTTACTTATGAATGTGATCGCTTCTATAAGTTTAAATACACTTGTTTAGCGTAGTAACACATTAGCGCATTCTTGTTTCGCTGCAAGTGACGCTTCTTTGAAAAATCTCTTTACAATTTAGTGTATTAACATGGCTCGTTTAATACAAAAATGCGGTACTCTTAATTACAAAGAATATTCAGCAGGTATATGTATGCAAGAAAAACCAATTCTCAATGTTTGCAATGTGTTTAAACATTACCAGCAAGTGACTGCGGTTGATAACTTGAGCTTTAGTGTAAAAGAGGGTGAAATCTTCGCGTTACTTGGACCCAATGGTGCAGGTAAATCATCTTTAGTTCGTATGCTGATTGGCTTTACTCACCCTGACTCTGGCACGATTACGGTAAATCTTGATGCGAGATCATATTCCGCAATTCCCCATCATGCACTAGGATACTTACCAGAAGACAGAGGGTTATACTCAGAAAAAACCCTAACACAAAATTTAATGTATTTTGCAAGATTGCGTGGTGTTGATAAACAAATTGCCAAGCAGCGCATTGACTTTTGGCTAAATGAATTTGAGCTTATTGAAAGACAGCATGACCCGTTAAAGTCACTATCAAAAGGTAATCAGCAAAAAGTACAGCTTATCAGCGCTGTTCTGCATGAACCAAAATTAGTATTACTGGATGAGCCTTTCTCAGGCCTTGATCCAATAAACCAGGAAAAAGTGGTTACCTTTTTAGCAAAACTAAAACAACGCGGTATAACAGTTATTTTAAGCGCACATCAAATGGCCATGGTCGAAAAGCTAGCTGATCGAATGCTATTAATGAACCAAGGCCAAACAGTACTGCTGGGCTCATTGGCAGAGATTAAACAGCAAATAGGGGTAAGTGCAGAGCTAGTTTTACGTTACGAGACCGATATCAACTTAAATACGTTAGACGCTGATAGCTCACGGCTCACCTTGTTAAACAACAATACTATACGTATAGAACTAAGCGATGCTAAGCACTTAAACACTAAACTCATAGAACTCACACAATTGGGCACATTGCAACATATTGAAAGTAAAACTATGGATTTACACCAGCTTTACCTCAAAGCCATCGCACAGCACCCTACTCAGGAGCAACGTCAACATGGAGCATAAATTCAAGCAAATTCTGTTAGTAGCAAAATGGGAGTTCATGCAATTTTTTAAGTGGAAGCAAGAGCTGTTAAGCAAAGTAATCATGCTATGTGTGGGGCTATTTATTTACTTTTCGCAAAGTGGCGCACTATTTTCTCCAGACAAATATGTTATAGCCGTGCCGAGTAATTTCTCGGCCAGCCAACTGCCAGCCCCCTTTATAATTGAAAAACGCTCCGAAGCCGTCGAGGTACTAATCCCTATGCTAGAAAATAAGCAGCTAGATGGTATTTTGCTACCTATGAATACATTAGATCAGCAACAACAATTTAAGCTGATCACGGTAGGTAAAATGGCATGGCAAAAAGAATTTGAAATGGTACTAAGTACCCATTACTCCAAAGTACTTGCTGAGCGTTTAAACATTACGGCGCAACAAATTGAGTTACTGCAACAACCTATTACTTTGGTAAACAGCTACCTAGACACAAAAATTAAGAGTCAAGAGCAACAGTCATCCTCCACAGCCATAGGCGTTTTGGTATTGATGATCATCGGCATTTTTATGTCATTTGGGCAAATTTTTGTATCGATCACCGGTGAAAAGCAGCAACGAGTGACTGAGCAGCTATATGCTTGTATGAGCGCACAAACTTGGATTGACGGAAAAATATTCGGCCAAATGCTGCATAGTTTAAAAGCGATGATAAGCACGTTAATCAGCTTTATTTTAGTCATGGCTTTTATGCAAGTTATCTTAAAAGGGCAGCCATTAGATTTATCTATGATTAACTTTGACTTGTTGCCGTGGCTAGGATTATTTGCGTTACTGGGAATATATATGGCAACCGCATTTATGGCTGCTATTGCATCTGCCATCGATGACCCAAACCATAGTGGAAAAACGGCTTTTATGATATTACCGCTACTTCCTATGATCATTGGTTTTTTTATAATTGATAGCCCAAGTGGTACATTCGTTGAGGTACTAAGCTACTTTCCACTAACTGCATTTGCTGTTATGCCTATGAAGATGGCACTCATTGACGTTCCTATTTGGCAAACTCTGATTGCCATAGTCAGTACCTTAATTGGCTGCTATTTTACTAGAGTCAGTGCTGGACGTTTATTTAAACTAGGTATGGTTATGTATGGTAAAGAACCAAATTTAAAGCAAATGCTACGATGGGCATTGAAAGAGCCAAGTTAGAAAGTACGGAGATAGCTCGCGCTATCTCCAAACTTATTCATTAGCCAAATAGTCGCTCAAACCAGTTTTTGTCTAAGTCATCTTCGCAGCGCTTTAACTGTGCACCATAACGACTGGCTCTGTGTTTCACTTTATTTGCAACTGACATTAGCCATTTTTTCTTACGGTAAGTGCCTCGTTTGTAGCCACCCCACCCTTCGTGGTAATTCAAATATTGCGCATACGCATCCCACTTTGATATTCCATTTACCTTATGGGTTTTATAAACAAACCAGCCCATAAAATCGATGGCATCTTCAAAATCATCCCTGTCGGCACCTGAGTTACCTGTTTCTCGTTTATAGTCACTCCATGTAGGAGTTTTAGCTTGGGAATAGCCATAAGCTGAACTAACTCGACCAATAGGGATCACCCATAAAAAATATTCCATTGGAGGCGCGGCATCGTGCTTGAAGGAACTTTCTTGATACATCATTGCCATCAGCACATGCTTGGGTGACCCCCACTTATCCTGAGCGTCACGCGCATCATAGTACCAATCTTCTTTTTCTTTAAATATTTTACATATATCATGAGGTTGCTTTGGTGGTGCGGTGGCGCAACCAGTTACAAAAAACAGTACTGACAATAAAGTTATAAATTTTTGCATTTTTTTTAAAACCCATTGAACTTTTCTAAATAATGCCAGTCCTAACTTATGAATGCAGCAGTTTAGCATTGTTTCATCCCTGAAATTTATTTGCGCAGTTTATTAAACTGCGCTTTTTTTTGCCTACGCTTTAGCAAAGTAATCATCAAGAAAAGCAACGAAGTCTTTCTCATCACTTTGCTTTATAGACTTAGCCGCTTGTTGTGACTGTTCAGCAACCCCATTGAGTGCTTGTTCACTATATTGCTGATAATTAATATTCAAATACGATGCTTTGTAATTCTCAGCTAAATGAAGTGCCATTATACCGCAGTCTTGCTGCTGCGACTTGAGCTGTGCAACTAAGCGACCAGAAAATGTTTTCTCTGGCTGTGTAACCCAAGAGCTTAATGCTTGTATAGTGTCTGAATACTTATTACTTTGCTGTGCTTCGTCCATCCAGCTTGCAACACCTGCTAACTCGGCAAAAATATCCGCAGCCCACTGGCTAAGCAATACTTGCTCATCATGTTGCTGTAACTTTACTTGAGGGTCTCGACCTTGATTGACAACTGTGGTTAAGTTGTCTTGACTGACCTTTTGCTCATCCCAATGCATCATGGGCGACGGCTTTAATAAGCAATAAGTCAAAAATACATCAAGGAAATTAATTTGCTCTAGGCTTATTCCAGTATCAACAAATGGATTGACATCCAACGCGCGAATTTCTATATATTCAATACCACCGCGCTCTAAGGCATGCGTTGGTGGTTCACCGCTAAGTGCATTACGTTTTGGCCTAATAGGTGAATAAAATTCGTTTTCTATTTGTAAAATATTTTTATTCAACTGCTTTGGAGCTGCACTGGTGTAATCATCTAATTGACCATATAAGTCAGAATGACAACGAATCGCCTCTCGTAATCCACCAATATAATCATCCAATGAGTTGTATGTCACCTTTAGTGATGATTGTGCGCTATTGGTATAACCCAAATCGCCTAAACGCAAAGCCGTGCCGTATTCTAAATATAAAGTACCCTTGCCTAGTTTCTTAAAGGGCAGATGACTCTCTTTACCTTGCAAAAACGATGAGCATAACGCCGGTGAAGAACCGAATAAATAACTAATAAGCCAAAGCTCTCGCTTAAAATTACGAATTAACCCCAGATATTTATCTGAAATAAAATGCTGTAATGGTTGCGTGTTGCTCTGTAATTGCGCCAAGCTCTGCCATAGAGACTCTGGATAAGAGATATTAAAATGCACACCCGCAATTGCCTGCATCATACTACCATAACGGTTCTTTAGCCCCTGCCGATATAAAGTTTTCATTTTACCAACGTTTGAGTCACCGAACTGCGCTAAAGCAATATCATTTTCATCATTAATAAAGCAAGGCATGCTAACTGGCCAAAGCAATTCATCACCCATTTTAGACACGGTAAATTTTTGCAAATCTCTTAATTGCGATAATGTTTGTTCAGGGTCATCACTGGCTGGTGTAATAAACTCTAATAAAGACTCAGAAAAGTCGGTGGTGATACTACTATGTGTCAGAGGGTGACCAGTCTCTTCTGGGTGGGGTGTTTTAGCAATAGTTCCATTTTTATTGATGCGTAGGGCTTCTCGCTCTATTCCTCGCTTAATACCTTTAATTGCATACTTATGCTGTGGCACTGACAATGCCGCTAATGTGGTCTGTAAATCTGTAGTAATCAAAAAAATATCCTCGGCCAGTTAGGCAATGCCAAACGTTATGGGGGCACAACTTGCAATACTCAAGTTACAATAATGACTTTTCCTAGATGCTGGGCACTTTGTATATCGCTATATGCTTAGCCAACATCATAGAGCGCAAATTGTTAATCCACATGTATACTCAGTTTGCCACTTATATACGTATGATACAATTTATTGAGTTCATCATTGTTTGACTCAATCCTATTTCTACTGCTCTGATTCGTTTACACTTAACAAAAACAACAAATTGGGCTTTACTGAAAGCCTGCATATTGAGTACTTGACAATTTTCAGTTCAATTAGCAATGAGTTATATCACCTCAACTGTCTGCAACTTTAATGAAAGGCATTAAGCTTTAAACTGAGTGCTATCTCTTTTGAATGCCTCACATTGCTAGTTAGTGCGTAAATAAAAAAGTGGTTTACCTGTTCCATTGGCAAAAAAATTAATGTTTGCCGCGCAGTGTAACCGCTCAAACATAGACCTGCTATAGCTGAATTTACTTTCTCTTATAGCGTAATTACTTAGCCCTGATGTATTTTTGCCTACTCTACTGTGCAGACTAACTATGGCTATACCATTTAAATACACCCTGTTGTACGACTTGATAACTCGCTATAATCTAAAAAATTAAAGTAAATCTTAACGGCATGCTTACGAGCTTTCATCATCTTAAGATAAAAGCTAAGTGCTATCACAACACCAAAAAGGTGTTCTCAAATGATAAGTACATACTCGTAAAGCCTTAACGGACTTGTTAGCTAATGGAGAAAACTATGCGTCGCGGGCACAATATAATTAATGAAGAGGTCACATTTGATGATAACCATCAGCTTGTCTCTACTACAGATTTACGCGGTGTTACAACATACGCAAATGATGCTTTTTGTGCAGTTTCTGGATTTTCTCAAGAAGAACTCGTTGGTAAAAACCATAATATAGTTCGCCACCCTGACATGCCAAAAGCCGCATTTAAAGAGTTATGGGATAAGCTAAAAGAGGGACATTCTTGGCGAGGTGTCGTCAAAAACCGTTGTAAAGATGGTCGCTATTATTGGGTAGATGCCTTTATTACGCCAATTTTTGAACGTGGCCAACTCATTGGCTATCAGTCTGTTAGAGTACGTCCTAGCAATGCGCTAAAACAAAGAGCACACACATTATATAGTGCAATCAACCAAGGTAAAAGTATTTGGCATTGGAGTGAACAATACACCTTACGTCGCAGCCTCAGCTTTGCAATTACAGCGCTTAGTATTGTTTTAACAGGTTGGTTTTTGGGAGTAACTAGCGCATTGCTGCTATTTGCAACATTTATTGCATTACTTGCTATCAATTACGAAGAATTAATAACAACACCTGGCGCTTTAAAAGAGCAGCAAGCACAATTTGATTCCGTTTCTCGCTATATTTATGATGGTCATAGTGCTTTTAGTGTTGCAAAGTATAATCAAGGTATGCTGCAAGCTAAATTACGTACCGTTTTAGGTCGCATGAAAGATTCCACATTCACCTTTAAAGATATTGCAACAGGCCTTGATGATAAGTCCAGCCAAACCGAACAAGGCATACAAGCGCAAAGCCAGCGCTTAAGCTCCATTGCTGCAGCCATGTCGCAAATGAGCAGCACTATTGGGGAGATATCTCATAACACTGGAGAAACCGCAAACAAAGTTGATGCAACTCAACAGCATTGCCAAGACATCAAATCTTCTATGGCTGATAACGCACATATGGTAACTACTTTGGCAGGCCAAGTTGATGAAGCAGCACAAACAGCAACATCACTAGCCAGTGAAGCTGAGAAAATAGGCAAAGTGATGACCGAAATTGAAGGCATTGCTGAGCAAACTAATTTATTAGCGCTCAATGCAGCTATCGAAGCTGCTAGAGCGGGTGAGCATGGCAGAGGTTTTGCCGTAGTTGCCGATGAAGTGCGGGCTCTTTCATCTAGAACACAAAATGCCACCAGCCATATTTATGCCTCAATTAAAGAGATTCAAGACACGCTATTTAGTTGGTCCAAAGTCATGCAAAACACCAAAGACAGAGCCGACTCTTGTGCACAAGCAAGTCAACAGAGCCAACAAGCACTAGAAACTATTTTCTCACAAATAAGTGACATTGCTCAATCAGCACAAGAAATTTCAGCTGCAGCAGAGCAACAACAAGTCGTCAGTGTTGAGATAAACAACAATATTGGCAACATAAGAGAGCATGGTAACGACAATTTACAATTAAGTTACCGTGTGGCAGAAGATGCAGCAAAATTAGTTGAAAGTGCCAACAAAATATCTGGGCTGCTGCTTACATTTAAAGCTTAGCTGCAACCAAAAGATAATAAGCAAAGCGAGTAAATTTACATCACTTTGCTTATTAATTTACCTAACTTGATAAGCGAATTTGCTCAATATAAGGTTAGTTATCTTGAATGAGTTCAGTGCCACTTTCACCTATAGACTGTAACAAATAGTTCAGCTTGCTTTTAACCGTCTCGTGAAGCATACCGCTGCTAAAGCGAATACCCATTTGGCAAACTTTCGTATTTCCAGTATTTGACTCAAGTGCCATCAGTCGTACCGGTATACCGTAAATAGGCTCAATTAATACGTTACCTTCATCATTTAAATCAAAGACATCAAGCTCAAAGGAGTAGTTATTAAATAGGTGAAGCTCTCGGCTATAAGTCAACTCAATAAGCATGCCTGTATGACTAATATTTTTAACTGTACCTGCAAGCTTACGATTGCTCGTTTGAACTCTTACTTTGTGTTCAGGCAGGCTTGACAATCTAGTTGCACCTCGGCGATTAGCCGAGTTCCAAGACTTTTGAATCGCATCTTCTAATTTCTCTGCAGTGAAGGGCTTCATTACATATTGCGACACCCCATTTTGAATAGCAGATAGGACATGCTCTTTATCACCTAAAGAACTCATCATAATAAAAGGGATAGCTTTTAACTTATCTGACTTTCGTACCTTACGCAGTAACTCATCACCATCCATTTCTGGCATTTGCCAATCTGCAATAATCACATCAATTTTTCGTGCATTTAATAACTCAAGCGCTTCTTTACCATTGACTGCGGTATACACACGCTCAGATCCTAATCGGTTTTCTATGGTATTTCTTACTAAGTTACGAACTAGCTGGCAGTCGTCAACAACTAAAAAGCTTACATCTTGCATTTAATGCCTCGTTATAAAATTGATCAAAAAGAAATATACTCACTCGTAAACATAAACAGCAATGCAAGCGAACTCATTGTTTAGTTTTAGCACACCTTGCTCCAATAACAATAATCGCATTTTTGTTAATGATTCGTCATGATGATATTTCTAAGCGTGTTTTATACTAGGGGTTGTTATTTTTGAGGTATGAATTTTGTTCTAATCAAAGGCTTTCAATGCAAGGAATCGACTCTGTTGCATAGTGTTCTATGTTAGTAGCCCATGACAACGCAGCGTAAGCCTTTGAGCAGTACCCATATAAGTATTTTTCTACGTTATCACTAGACTTACATAAAATAACTATGCTCTGCCTTGGGGAAACACCTGAATAACTGCTGAAAAGATACAGTAAAAATTAAAACGCCCTAAATTGCATTAAATAAATACTCAGATTTTACCATTGGAAAATGGCTTAGTAGCTGCACATCTGCTAATCAGCCAAGGCCGTAAGCTCAACAAGGACTTGCCAAGCTTACTTCTGGGCATTATTTTACAAAAACAATGTCATCGCCTTGTACATCAACTGTTACTTTATCACCACTGATGAAGTCACCTGAGAGCAAACGCTGTGCTAAGGGGTTTTCGATGTATTGCTGAACTGCACGCTTTAAAGGCCTAGCACCAAACACGGGGTCAAAACCACTCGCTGCAATTTTTTCAAGTGCTGCAGGCGTTAGAATAAATTCATACCCTTTATCACGTAAACGCGACTCTAGCTTCTCTAATTGAATACTGGCGATTTGCTTTATATGCTCACCTACAAGCGGATGGAATACCACCGTCTCATCAATTCGATTAATAAACTCTGGTCTAAATTGACTCGCTAACACCCCCATGACTAACTCTTTCAAGGCAGCATAATCATTACTTCCCGCCTGCTCTTGAATAATGTCAGAGCCTAAATTTGAAGTCATGATAATCACGGCATTTTTAAAATCTACAGTGCGCCCTTGGCCATCAGTTAAACGTCCATCATCTAGTACCTGAAGCAATATGTTAAATACATCAGGGTGTGCCTTCTCAATTTCATCGAGTAATATGACAGAATAAGGCCTGCGACGTACAGCTTCAGTTAAATAGCCACCTTCTTCATAGCCAACATAACCCGGAGGTGCGCCCACCAGTCTTGCGACTGAATGTTTTTCCATAAACTCCGACATATCAATACGAACCATGGCATCTTCGGTATCAAACATAAAATGCGCAAGAGCTTTAGTAAGTTCTGTTTTACCCACACCCGTTGGGCCTAAGAACAAAAATGAGCCAATTGGGCGGTTTGGATCGGCAAGGCCAGCGCGTGAACGGCGAATAGCATTGGCAATTGCAGTAACAGCCTCATCTTGGCCAATCACCTTTTTGTGCAGCTCATCTTCCATTTGTAATAGCTTTTCACGCTCCCCTTGCAGCATCTTAGCCACTGGTATCCCTGTCCAACGAGAAAGAATCTCGGCTATTTCATCTTCTCCTACTTGGTTTTTCAACAAGCTCATTTCTTGCATCTCTGCTTGTGAAGCAAGATCAAGCTTTCTCTCTAACTCGGGAATGCGGCCATATTGTAACTCTGACATGCGTTGTAAGTCACTTGCACGCCTAGCTACTTCCAAGTCTAAACGGGCTTGTTCAAGTTCGGCTTTAATAACTTGCGTGCCCTGCAATGATGCCTTTTCTGCATTCCACACTTCATCTAGCTCTTTATATTCACCCTCAAGATCTCCTATTAACGATTGCATTTCACTGCGACGCTTTTGACTTGCTTCATCCTTTTCTTTAACTAACGCGTTATCTTCAAGTTTAAGCTGAATGATACGTCGCTCAAGTTTATCGAGTTGTTCGGGCTTGGAGTCTATTTGCAAGCGAATTGAGCTACCAGCTTCATCAATTAAGTCAATGGCTTTATCTGGTAATTGACGGTCACTGATATAACGGTGAGATAAATTTGCAGCAGCAACAATAGCTGGGTCGGTAATATCTACTGAGTGATGTAACTCATAGCGCTCTTTTAAACCACGTAAGATAGCAATGGTATCTTCAACGCTGGGTTCACTTACAAATACTTTTTGAAAACGCCGTTCAAGTGCAGCGTCTTTTTCTATGTACTGACGATATTCGTCCAGCGTAGTTGCGCCAACACAATGTAACTCACCACGCGCTAAGGCTGGTTTTAACATATTACCCGCATCCATTGCACCATCCGTTTTACCAGCTCCTACCATAGTATGAATTTCATCTATGAACAGAATAACTTGGCCTTCTTCTTTAGCCAGTTCATTAAGTACCGACTTTAGCCGCTCTTCAAATTCACCACGGTATTTGGCACCAGCAACGAGTGCGCCTAAATCTAAAGATAAAACACGTTTACCTTTTAAGCCCTCTGGTACTTCGCCATTGATAATGCGCTGCGCTAACCCTTCAACGATGGCCGTTTTACCAACACCAGGTTCACCAATTAGCACAGGATTGTTTTTTGTACGACGTTGCAAAACCTGAATGGTACGACGAATTTCATCATCACGACCAATAACAGGATCAAGTTTACCTTGCTCAGCACGCTCTGTTAGGTCAATGGTGAACTTTTCCAGCGATTGCCTTGTTTCTTCTGCATTAGGGCTATCTACTTTTTGGCCACCACGAATTGCTTTAATTGCAGTCTCTATCTTGGGTTGAGTGATATTAAGTGAGGTGAAAATATCACCTAAAGGCCCTTTGTCTTCACATGCCGCGAATACAAAAAGCTCACTGGAAATGTACTGATCTTTTCTTTTTTGCGCGTATTTGTCACACAAATTGATCAAAGAAACGAGATTGTTTGAAAGCTGAACATCCCCGCCTGTACCCTCAACTTTGAATATTTTCTCAATTGCTTGAGATAACTTACTGTTTAATTCATCTGCGCTCACACCTGCTTGAGCAAGCAAGGCACGCACACTCGAACCATTTTGCTGTAATAGTGCATACATTAAATGAACTGGTTCGATAAATTGATGGTCCCGCCCTAGAGACAATGATTGCGCATCAGAAAGCGCAGCCTGAAATTTGCTGGTAAATCTATCTAAACGCATGGGTATCTACCTATATAAAAACGATAACTAGTTAATTAATGGGTATTGTTGCCAGATTGTTCAAGTAATAAGTGAAAGGAAAATAAGATTAATTGCGCCAGATCAAGCTGGCCATTCGCCCTGTTTGACCATCTCGGCGATAAGAAAAAAACAACTCCCTTTGACTTACGGTGCAATATTCTCCTCCAAAAACTTGCCCAACGCCTAACAAGTTTAACTGACGCCGCGCTATGGCATAAATATCACCAAGATACTTACCATTACCTTGCTCAATAAAATCATTAGTATGCGCTTTATGAAAATCACAAAATTGCGATTTAACTTCACCACCAACTTCAAACTGTTGCGCACCAATAGCAGGGCCAAGCCAAGCAACAAGTTGCTTAGGCGATGACTGGAATATGCCCAGTGTATTGCCAATAATTCCTTTAACTAATGGTTTCCAACCTGCATGGATTGCAGCTACTTCCAGACCTTGTTGATCACACACTAATATCGGCAAACAATCAGCCGTCATAATCGCCAAAGGCTGTTGGCGCAAACGTGTGTACAAAGCATCGGCCTTCGGCCAAGGATACATGGGTTGCTCACAATTTACCTCAACGACCTCTGCACCATGAACCTGAGTTAACCAATGTGCTGGGCATGGCAGATAGTTGAGCAACTGGTGATGATTCGCATCCACATCAACAGCGCTATCCCCAACATGATAAGCCAAGTTCAACCCTGTAAAAGGCCCATTAGAGCAACCATAAGCTCGGGTTGTCGATAACCCTCCCACAACATGCTGCATAGGCCAATTTGGCAGTAACATTGACTAATTTCTTACAAAGCTAAATTAGGGTTTTCTTTCGTATCTTCACGCAAAGCTTGCGTAAGTACTTGCATATCTTCTGGCACTGGTGCTTCCCATGTCATCATCTCGCCACTAATTGGGTGTGCAATACTTAACTTAATAGCGTGTAACGCTTGGCGCTTAAAATCTCGTAACTGAGCAAACAACTCTGGTGTTGCATTGCGTGGGGGACGAGGACGACCACCATATAACTGGTCACCTATCAATGGATGATTTAAATACGCCATATGTACACGAATTTGGTGAGTTCGGCCTGTTTCTAAACGTAGACGCAAACGTGTATGCGCACGAAATTTTTCTGCAACACGGTAATGTGTAATTGCCGGTTTACCCATTTCATGAATCGCCATATGGGTGCGCTTTGTAGCGTGTCGGCCAATTGGCTTTTCAACCATGCCGCCAGCCGTCATTGTGCCATTACAAATCGCTTCATACTCTCGAGTAAAGTTTTCTCGCGCTTGTAGGTTTTTCACCAAATGCGTTTGTGCTTGAATGGTTTTAGCAACCACCATAAGCCCTGTTGTATCTTTATCCAAACGATGAACAATACCGGCTCGTGGAACATTAATAATCTCAGGGTGGTGATGAAGTAAGGCATTAAGGACCGTACCATCGGGGTTACCTGCACCTGGATGAACAACCAGCCCCATGGGCTTATTGATCACCAAAATATCATCATCTTCATATATGATATCTAAGGCAATATCTTGTGCCTCATATTCACGCGGTGCCTCTATTTGGGTTTCAATAGCAACCACTTCACCACCGAGTAACTTCTCACGAGGGGTGTTGAACACAGCTCCATCTACCGTGACTTTATCATCTAAAATCCAAGTTTTTATTCTCGAACGAGAAAAATCGGGGAACAATTGCGCCAAAATTTGGTCTAGACGTTTACCACCTAACTCAGTGGGGACTTCAGCTTGAAGAGAAATTTGCTCTGACATTCGTAACTTTACCTAATTTACCAGTGCAAGCTGTGCTCGACTGGGTTAGAATCGCATAAATGCATAGTTTACTCGGTTTTACCCACTTGGCCTAGCCGAAGACAACAAAGGTAGTAAAATAAAATGATAAATAACTTAGGGAAGCGCGCCTTTGCCATCATACTTAGCGCCTCATTTTTAGGCTTAGCAGCCTGCTCTTCTGCACCAGAACAAGATGAAATAGAACGCGTACCCAATAAATCTGCTCAAGCTCTTTATGAAGATGCTAAAGAAACATTAGATTCAGGTCTGTATGCAAGAGCCATTGAATTGCTCAGTGCAATCAACTCACGTTACCCTTTTGGACCGTTTTCTCGACAGGTGCAAATGGACTTAGTATTTGCTCACTATCAAACGGGTAATACAGAACAAGCGCTCGCGCACATTGACCGTTTTATTCGCTTAAACCCAAACCATAAAAACTTAGACTACATGTACTACATGCGTGGTTTAGTAAATATCAAGGCAGATGAAAATGCTTTCCAAGATTATTTTGGAATTGACAGAGCCGACCGTGATGCGAACCGTACTCGTGTAGCATTCCAAGACTTATCAACACTGGTTCAAAGCTACCCTGACAGTCAGTATGTGCCTGAAGCCAAGAAGCGTCTTGTGTGGTTATTAAATAAAATGGCGCGCTATGAGCTTAAAGTGGCGCAGTATTATTTTGAACGTGAAGCCTATCTTGCAGCTGCAAATCGTGGCAAATACGTTGTTGAACATTATTCACAAAGCAGTTATTTGAATGACGCTTTAGAGATGATGGAAAAGAGCTACAAGAAGCTTGGCCTGACAGAGCTTAGTGATAACGCGCGTCAAACTAGAAAAGTTAATAAGCGCTAGAAACTTCAATAAATCCTGTGCGTACTAATGTGTACGCACAGAACTTACCTGTCTTTTTTAATTCTTTTGCAGTAATCATAAACAGTAGATAAATACTGTTCATAAAGTAGAGTGCGTGAATCGCCCTCATTAGCCAAGGTTGATAACACAGCTCACAGTATGTTTAACATTTCACATTAAAAATACATTAATTTGGTGTGTGGTCATTAAATTGCGTCTTCATCTTCTTCGCCTGTACGAATACGTACCACACGCTCTACTTCTGTAACAAAAATCTTACCGTCGCCGATTTTTCCTGTTTGTGCTGTTTTTAAGATTACATCAATTGCTCTATCAACGTCTTCATCGCCAAGCACTATATCCAGTTTCACTTTAGGTAAGAAATCTACCATGTACTCGGCACCGCGATACAATTCAGTATGGCCTTTTTGGCGACCAAAGCCTTTTACTTCACATACCGTCATACCGGTTATGCCTACGTCTGATAGTGCTTCTCTCACGTCGTCTAACTTGAATGGCTTAATTATCGCTTCTATTTTTTTCATGGCTGTGTATTTTCCTATACTGGTGCGTCGATTTTAATCAATCCTAAAAATGTTAGCAAACAAAGTCATTGCTTTAGAGTCAAAAAGCACCATAATGAATAAAATTAATGTTGAACTCGTTGAGACATATGGATTCTACTGTGTATAAAGCCAAAGGTTTCACACTTATTGAACTGCTCATTACTATCGCAATTTTAGCAATACTTGCCTCAGTTGCTTTTTATGGTAACAATAACCTAATCAGCAATAATCGCGCCGAATCATATTTACTTGATTTGAAACGCAATATTACCTTTGCGAGGGCGAAAGCGACCGCCAGTGATGAAATAGTCATACTTTGCCCTGTTGATGAAAGCCAGCTATCTAGCGGCGACTCTCTATCTTGCCTTAACAACTGGTCCAGTTCAGCCAAAGTTGTTTTCGTCGACAAAAATAATAATGGTAGCTTTGACAGTAGCACTGAGTCAATTTTAAGAGTGATAGACCCGATTCATGACTCAGACTCACTAGGCTTTACCAGTTCTTTTATACGTTTTGATAGCAGCGGCCAAATTACGAGCAATATTGGAAAGTTCATTTATTGCCCAAGTAGTTCCGAAAATACGGCGAATCAAATGCTCACAGTGACTTTATCTGGCAATGCTCTGTTCAATGGAAAAACTAACTCTAGCTGTAATTAACTTCTGCTCTAGATAAGCGAATTTGCCCAATAAAGCTATTTTCCTCATTGGATTATACGTAATGTTTGTTTACAAAATATTTTCTATTCCAAAACCCTTATCCGAACCTGAGGTTAATTAACATACCACCATGATACTGATTATTTGCATTTAGCGGGTAATACGCTAACTTTTAGCTCACAATATAGTTTGAAATCCAAGGATGGATGGTCATATGTTTTATAAACATGTGGGGCTTACTCTACTTGAAATACTCGTTACCCTAACAATAATAATCGTTTTACTAAGTCTTGCGCTGACAAGCTACGGCGAAGTAATTTCTGCACATCGCCCTGAGTTTGCCCTGAAAAAACTCAAGCGCGCACTGCATTTAGCTAAAACTCAAGCGGCTTCATCAGGCAATAAAACAACACTTTGTCATCTTGAAAATCAACAATGTATTGACAATGCTTGGCATAAAAAACTTACCGTGTTTGTCGATAGAGGAGAGCTTAGGGTGTTAGATGGTGATGATATTCGGCTTCATGAACTATCCGCCATTGCGCCTCAAGATACTATCGAATACCCTAGGCGGGCGATTATATTTAATAGTGATGCTTCTATAAAAGGGTTTACCAATGGTACATTTGTGTATTGTTTACCAATACATCAAGGCGTTTCTGATGGCTTAGAAATGAGTGTTAGCAATTCCGGTAGGGCGCGTATAAGAGACACTAAAAAGTGCCCCTTGTAGGCCAAGCGTTACCACCCTACTGTTGCCAGCAATGCTCACTCGACGAACTGCCATCACTGAGTTTTTGTCCTAGCTCGTTTATCATCAAAGCTGAGCATTGCGTGTCACCTAAAACTGGACCGGAAATTGGTGTTGCCTTAAATTCAAACTTATTATCATCAACAGTCACTGTGATTGAATAGTAGCCCTTATCAGTTGTATTGGGCACACCTATGTCTGATAGTTTGTTAGTATAAATTCGATTATCCACAAAGTATTGCTCTTGTCTATTTGCAGCGTCGAGTAACACAACCATCGCATCTGAGCGCGCCGCCTTGATTAAAAACTGCTGATAACTAGGATAAGCAAAGGATGCAATAATACCTACAATCACTAATACAATCAGTGCCTCTAACAAAGTAAACCCGTTGCTAAAGCTGCGGTTATTTTTCATCATTTTTCTCTTTTTTGTAGATAAACATTTGTCGAGTCGTTAGACCGAAATCAATTTGTGGCTCAACCAAGGTTGGTACCCCATCAACCATGACAGGCTGAGGGCTTTCAACTATCTTTGCTGCTTTCCAAGGAGTGCCTGTTGATGGCCCATCTGCTGGGCTACTTGCTACATCTGATTTAATGGCTGGGCCAACCATTCTAACAACGGTTTCACACCCGCCAGCATTAGAGCCATTTTCACAACTAAAATAGACTTTGGGGGTGTCTGGTACACTGTGTGTCGTTTCATACTTTAGCTGCTCATAAACCTGTGTACCATAATGTAAGTGCAACGCATATAAATTACCGGTACCTGTCGACACATCACAACGACTCACATTCGCTGGTGGTGTAAACGACGAAAAATAAGCAATTCCGCCTGCCACTGTAGCACCAGCTAATGACTTCTCATTACCACTTAATGCATATTTCCAACCATTAAAACCACCTAATGTTGCCTCTACATTAGTAAAGCCATTGAGGTCATTTAAAGTAGACGCAAATGGATCGCTCGTTATATCCATTAAGTCACCCATTTTAATCGTCTCGGGTACATTATTTTTAAAAGATTGTGTGACGGTATTTTCATCTCTTATCATGAATAAGTAATCATTCACCCCAGTGGAAGTTGGCCTTGAACGATTACCTGAACCTAGAATAATTGCCTCATAAGGGGTATCTTTACGTGTGGTAATATCCCCATCAGGAGTCGATGTAACTGTTACTTTACTAAAAAATGTTCGTGCTAAAGCGGGTTTATAAAAAAAGCGCCTATCACCGCTTGTACCATTTTGCGCTAACTCCGCCAATTGAAAATGTGTCCATGCTGTAGGACTGTCTCCTGGCATATCAACACGCCATACCCCGCCACCTGTATCCGCAAAATATAGCCTATCAGTATAGCCATCATAGTTGGAGTCTAACATTGTTAAATCGCTCGCGACACTATGCTGGCCTGTAAACCCATTAGCAGGCGTTAGCGACCACACTAAATCTCCAGATTGTGCATTAATAATAAAAACACCGCGACCCTTGTTGTCATCAGACTTAGAGTGATTGTCTTTATTTGTGTCATAACCTGCGCCAAAAATTAATACCGGTGTTTCTCCTTGGCTTTCAATAAAGGTAACCTCTGGTTTAGACCAAGTTTGCCCTAACTCGGCAAAATCATCACTCCCCCCAACAAGCGCTCCATCCCACATTAGTTTGGGTCTATCTGGCGAGGTAATATCAAACGCATAGTAACGGTGCCCGCCTCGACGCATTCCAGCAAATAGCCACACTTTATCTTCACCATCTACAACACCGTTTTTCTGAGTATCATGAAAATATATAGTCAACGGGCCATCCATACCATACAACTTAGTATCAGGCCTGCTAATACGTGTTGGTTGTATTACATCAAATAAATCTTCAGGAATAAAAGCCCAGCTCTCCCTTACCGTATCTCCATTATCTTTAAACATATGCAAAAAACCTGCATTCGTGCCAACGATCACGCGCACGTCACCATTACCATAATCCATTGAAACAGGCTTAGAATGCAGTGGATCGCCAAAAATGGTATCACGACGCTCAGTTGTATTGCCATCACCATCCTCATCGTCCACATCAATACCATACACCCAATTCACAGTTGTTCGTGCTTGATTCCCATTCACACCTAACTTTTGCGCGAATTTTCTTCTGTTTCCATAGCGAGTTCTTCCTTCACGCATTGTAAAGGGCTTCAGTTCACCTTGACCAAAGTCAGAATAAATTACTCTATCTACTTGTTGGCTTAACTGATAATTAACACCACCACGTTTGACACTATTTCCATCCTGAGAGTTGGCTTCTGACCAAAAGGTGGTTGCCCCTGATTTAATTAACCCTTGCCCATCAAGCGCGTTGGCGCCTTGCATATCAACTACTTTATTATTTGAAAACTCTAGCTTTTTCAAGTTACCCTGCCAGCGTGTGTGGCTTTCAGGGTAAAACATTGTATAGTACAACGAATTACCGCTTCTAGTTTGATCTGAACTACTGGTTGATACTGATGGCGAGGAGAAGCTATCGTTAAGTTGGCGAATGTTGTCTATCTGGTTTTTTAGTGCCTCTGACAATTCATTAGGGGTATTAGCCTGAGTATAAATCCCCCCTCCTAGGTCAGCCGTTTTTTGTAATATTTCAGTGCCTACATCACTCATTCCAAGACCAAAACCAATGGTGTAAACACGACCCCTATCAACCACGTTACCTTGTTGCGTATATAAATCACTTTTCTTGTGAATAAGCTCAGCCAAAGCAGGCATATAATTATTACGCACTCTGCTTGCGGTCTTTGAAAAGGTGCTAAAGTACTCACTTGTAATGTTAAAGTCGCTTTGGTTATCATTAGAGGGATCACCATCAGTCATAACAATCACATTCGCAGAGCTATTACATATTCTTGGGTCGCTGGCGATTGCTTCGAACGGTGAGATATATTGATAACCACGCTCGACATTAGTGTCTCGCCCTGAGGTAGTCCAATATCTTGTATAATAACGACTGCCACCGGTTAGATATAAATAAGCTTCCCATAAAGTCTCACTAAGCGGCGTTGCTCCATTTGCTTCTAAAGAGTTAAGCTGATTTTTCATTGTGTTGGAACTGGCACCTAATCCAGCTAATATATAGCCACCATTACTACCATTAAAACGCATCAAGCCAAAATCAATATCGGTGTTGCTATCTACCAACGTAGTTATTGCCTCTTTAGCCACACCTAAGCGGTTATCATCACATAAAATGTAACGCCCTGTACTGTAATTATAATCACAGCTATTGCCTGTTGTGCTTGAAAAAGCCATACTCCCTGATGTATCAAATACAACTAACACTCTGGGATTTTGCGTAATATCAGCATTTCGTTTGATATATAATTCGATGTCTTCAGCGGCAACTTGACACGCTATAAATAATAAAATAACTAACACTTTAACCATATCAACGCCCCTCCTTAATGCTCAACATTTCTTGACCTATACCCGTTACTACTGTAACCGTATGCTGAGTTTTAGTACCATAGGTAATCGAAGTTTCTAATTGTGTCATATTGCAAATTACACCTGAGGTATAGCTATAAGAGCGAGGACATTGAATTTCCATCGGGCCTTTGTTTAAGCTAATTACCGCATTTGTTACCCCATTGAGCCCGTTGAACGTGTTATTTCCTTGTGCTAATTGCTGGCGGCTACGCGTAAATAAGCTATTTCCTTCTAATGCAGTTTGCATCGCAATCGCCCGTTGCACCTCCCCCATAAGAATACTTTCAGCTTCTTGTCTCTCTTGTGCCGCATTGGTTATTTTCAAATCTAAACTACTAGTACTCATCAAAGCGACGGCGATGGCACTGACCGCAACAATCATAATCATGGCACTGATCAATACGATACCTTGTTGTTTTTTTATAAACGCCATATGATTGTTCCCATGTTATTAAGCCTTACTGTGGTAGAAAATACAGTACGACGAAAGTTATCGCTAAAAGTATGTACTCGCTTATCAGGGTCAGAGCCCAACGTGTAAATTTGATTTTTAAGATTCAAGTCAGCATCAGGTTCCAATGCCCTTACTAATACAAAAATTTGTACTGTTAAAATACCGTTTAGCCGCTCCCAGTCTGAAGCAACCATATCTATTGTACTGCGGTAACTATCAACCCTGTTATCGGCATTTGTATCTAAGCCAAAGACAAAGCGAATATCCTCAACTCCTTCCATTACCGTTTCACTAAACATACCTCCTTTTACCGTTAAGCGTTTTCGGGATAAAACTGGAATAGTTAGCTGTTGGCCCCTGAGTGTTACAGATTGCTCACTGATATAATATACATGGTGGCTATATGGCCAAAGTGTAGAGTTAACGGTGGGCAACGCTGTTCTTTGAACGCCTGAGGTAAATATGGCCTGCTCTTGATCGGCAATAAAGTAATAACGATTATCATTCATAGCACCACTGCTGGTAAGAGGGCTACCTTCTAAAAATTTTAACTGCACTACATCAGTATTTTGTTTTGCATTTAAAATACAGTTTAGTGCGTTACTGCTCGAAGCTTGAGCTGAAAAGATTGACCGAAAATTTGTCGGATCAGTACTTGGAAAACTGCCATTGTTAATACCACCAAAGCAATCGCCTTTTGGTGTCTTAATACCATCAACTAAGGTAACATTCTCGTCGCTAAAACCTTCTTCATAAAAAGTGCCCCAAAAGCCAACCTGCTCAATATCTCGTTTTAATATATCCAATGTTAGCCGACCAGTTTCTTGCATTTCACCAATCGTCATCGTATCGCGTGTAGTCACTTTCATACTGATATAAGTTGCACTAACGCCCCCTAAAATTAACACGCCAATAAACAAAGCAATCAGTAATTCAACTATAGAAAAGCCTTGATTTTTCATGTGCTAAGCCCTCAATAAAATGTAACTATTGAGCACCACTAATCGCCGGTTATCATTTTTAATTCCACAGCTAATAGACTGATTTTTTTCACTTGCTTTCATTGCTTGCTTACCTTGCCACGCCACCACAACCTCAACGTTATATCCACGATTGCGAGTACCACCCACAACTGATGGCTTAATACATACGGTGGTATTATCAAGTGACCCCGTATTTTCTCTGGCTCGTATTGCTTGACGCCAATGCTCTATATCCATCGCTGCAATCGTTGCAGAATTACATTGTGTACTAAAGCAACGAGTAACCGGACTCAAGGTTGTCGTGCTGTTAAACACTACTTTATAGTTAGCGCTGAGTGCTAACGTATCATTCACTCTTAAGCGCTGCACAATATCATTGGCCAATGCAATTGCCGCAGCACGCTGCATTGCATCAAAACTTGCCTGTTTTGCTTTAGCTTGCAGTGCCACAGCACCAAGCAAACCAAAACTGAGCACCATAAATGCAATCAGTACTTCAAGCAGCGTAAACCCAGAGTTTTTCAAAGTAACATCAGACATATTAAATTGCGAAAAAAGTTTCATAAAACTAGCTTATGAAACCATGTAAAATATACAAGCTGTTTTACTATGAATGGTAAAAGTAACCGATAAATGGTTAGGGGCTGTTTATCTTTGCTGTGTATTTTTACAGCAGTCGTTCGGGTATTTTCCCAACTAGAAAAAGAGAAAACTGCAGTGAAAAAGAGAGTTGGTTAAAAACATTAACCGCTCGCCGAGGCAAGAAAGTCGCGGTAATTGCTTTAGCGAATAAAACAATAAGAACCGCTTTTGCAGTGCAAAAACATCATAAAGAATATGAGGCACGATTACTTGTGGCTTAAAGCTTGTCAATAAGAGCCTTAAAATAAGTAAGAGGGACCTTCAAAAAACTGTTAGGGACTGAAGTTGCATAAGCTGCTCAACAGAAGTCATGAAGGTGAGAATACATCACAGGCCAAAAGTAGCCCTCAATTTGAGCCCGTATATAAGCAAGCATCTAATTTATTTTAACTCTTTCTTTTTGACATTGGCAGGGAGTCCATATAAGCCCCTAGTTTTTTAACTTAAGCGCTTGAGCCGCACGACGACTTACTGCTATTTCATCGGGGTAACCGTCAATCGTCACAAAGTAACCTTTGCTATTGTGAATCAAGGCTTGCATTGCACTACTTTTTACTAACGTTTTGCGATGCACTTGTACGAAATGCAGTGAGTAGAGACTGAGCAGTTGCTTAAGACTTATATCTATTACAGCCTGCCCAGATTTTAAAAATAGCTGAGTATATTTATCTTGTGCTCTTGCAACCAGTATATCAGCGACTTCAACCCACCGAGTTTGATTGCCAATGGTATATTTAATTTTTGCGGGAAACAAACGCTGAAGTAGTATATGGAGTTCATTTTGCTCCACTGGTTTCACCAAGTACCCATTGGCAAAAACCTTAAAGGCATCTAACGCATATTCTGGATGCGCGCTAATAAAGATAACCTTGGGTGCAAACGTCAGTTCTGCTAGGTACTTTGCCAGTTCTAACCCATCCATACCCGGCATACTAATATCGAGTAAAATCAACTGCGGTTGGAACTGCTCAGCCAACATCAAAACTTCCTGAGGTTTTCCTGTCTCTGCAATACACTCATAATCATGCAAAGGAGCAATCAACCTTTTAATGCGTTGGCGCGCCAACGGTTCATCATCAACAACCATGTACTTCATGACTTTTCACCTATAGGAATAATAAGTAGCGCTGTATATTTATCCTGAGTTTGCTGCGTTTGCAAAGTTGCTTTATTACCAAAGTGCAACGCTAACCGTGCACGAATATTATTTTGCGCCATTCCCTGACCTTGATGTGAGTGAACATCAGTGTGGTGGTAACTATTACAGATCTTAAGTTCTATCTGTCGCTTATAAAGCGTAAGTTCAATGTCTATTTGTGTCAATTCGGGGTTAGTTTCTACCCCATAGATTACGGCATTTTCCAGCAAAGGCTGTACGCTTAAGACAGGAATTTGCACATTTGGAATACTGCTCGGCATACTCCAATTGACTGACAAGCGTTCACTAAATCGCCATCGTTCTAACTCAACATATTGACGTGCTAATTGCAGCTCGTCATTTAAAGAACTTAATTGCTGAGTACACATCGTTGCTTTGCATAATTGTGCTAGCGTTATAACGGCTTGCTCTGCATGATTTTTATCTATGTGTGTTAGTTCTGCTATTGTGTTTAAGCTGTTATACAAAAAGTGGGGCCTAATACGTGCGCTCAATGCTTCTAGCTCTACTTGTGATAAAGCTTCAACTGTTTGTAGTTTATCTAAAAAAATACTCATGGAGTGAATGAACAATAACGATACAAATAGGCAAATCGTCATATTCTTCAACACAAATGACCCATCAACCTCAAGGCCCTCAATGGGAGTTAAAAATGGCACTGCGATACTAAGTGTTGCCGTTATACATTCAAAAATAATAATAATTACGGTTGCTTGGCTGAACATATTACAGCGACTCAATTGAGCTTGTAAAAAATATAGTAAGCTAAACCCGACAGCACTAACACAGTGAATGAATAAACTAAACATGCCTAAGCGAACCCAAACATCTTCATAACTCATTGGTGAAAATGCCAAGACACAAGCAAGTATCTGCGAGGTGACTAGCATAGCCAGCACACCTCTTGAGGTAATAATGGTAGGTAGCAGCTGCGATGTTAAATCGTTCGACTTAACCATAAAGCTGTTTGCTAAAGACTATCTAAGTTCAATAGGAACAGCGAAGACCACGTTTTCTTCTTCACCTGGGTTTTCAACAACCATGTTGCCTCCTAGCTCTTTCAATCTTGTGACGACTTGCTGCACTAACACTTCTGGCGCAGATGCGCCAGCCGTTACGCCAACACGCCTAACGTTTGTAAACCAATTAACGTCCACACTGTCAGCATCATCAATAAGGTAAGCTTGGGTTCCCATCTTATCAGCAAGTTCCCTTAGTCGATTGGAGTTAGAGCTATTTTTTGCCCCAACGACCAATAAAATATCAACTTTATCTGATAAATCTCGCACTGCATCTTGACGGTTTTGCGTTGCATAACAAATGTCATCTTTACGAGGCCCGTGAATTTGTGGAAACTTGTTGCGCAATGCATCAATAACATCTGCTGTATCATCAACCGACAAAGTGGTTTGGCTACAGTAAAATAAATTCGCTGCATCTTTGACTTGTAAATTGTCAACATCATCTGGTGTTTCAACTAAGTAGATACCACCATTTGGGTTATTGTATTGCCCCATTGTCCCCTCAACCTCTGGGTGACCGTGGTGACCAATGAGCACACATTCAGTGCCTTTACGACTGGCACGAGTTACTTCCATATGCACTTTAGTGACCAAAGGGCAAGTTGCATCAAATACCTTTAGCTCACGGCGCTTTGCTTCTTGCCGTACTTGTTGAGATACCCCATGCGCACTAAAAATAACGATGCTTTCATCTGGTACCTGATGTAACTCTTCAACAAACACAGCCCCTCGTTTGCGCAAACCATCCACAACATATTTATTGTGAACAACTTCATGACGCACATAAATTGGCTTTTCAAAAATATCTAACGCACGCTCAACAATGCTAATAGCACGGTCAACACCAGCGCAAAAGCCACGAGGGTTTGCCAGCAAAATATCCATTAGTTTTTTACCTCAAGAATATCAACTTCAAAGGTAACTGGTTGCCCAGCCAGAGGGTGGTTAAAATCAACGGTTACTGAATCACCAGCAACTTCACGTACTAATCCAGGTAATTCAGTACCATCAGGTTGAGTAAATGCAATGATACTCCCCACTTTAGCAGGAGTATCAGCGCCAAACTTGCTGCGATCTAAATAATAAATATTATCAGGGTTTGGTTGACCGAATGCATCTTCTGGCCGTAAGTCAAACGACTTACTTTGCCCAGTTTTTAAACCGAGCAAACACTTTTCAAAGTTATCAGTAAGGCTACCATCCCCCATAAACAACTTGGCCGGTTTGTTATGTACTTTGGTTGAATCAGCCGCAGAGCCATCTTCAAGCTTAATTGAAAAGTGAAACACTACTTCAGATTTTGGGCCAATCACTTGCTCACTCATGCTTTTCTCTCCTGCGCTTTATCACCTTTAAAGGCATCAAAGATCAATAACCCAGCGCCACAAACAATCGCCATATCAGCCACGTTAAACGCAGGGTAGTGCCAATTTTTATAGTAGAAATGTAAAAAGTCGATCACATAACCATGTATTAATCTATCTACAAGATTACCGATGGCGCCAGCAAGTACCATCGAGTATGCGCCGCATAGTACCCAGCTGCTCGCCGATAATTTTTTCAACCAATACAGTAAAAGTGCACTGATAGCAATTGCGATAACACTTAAAAACCAACGCTGCCATCCGCCCGCTTCACTTAAAAAACTAAAAGCGGCGCCGTAGTTATGCATATAAGTAAAATTAAAAAATGGTAATAACTCTATTGATTCATAGAGTTCCATATTTGCAACTACCACGGCTTTGGTTACGTAGTCTACTGCAAAAAGCAGTAGACTCAGCCATAACCAGACTAAACCACTTTTTTGAGTTGTGTTAGTCACGTATTGCTCCTATGCAAATTGACGCTGTTCGCCTTCACCTTCTACGTTGCTCACACAACGACCACATAGCTCTTCATGTCCATCATGTGAGCCTACATCGTCACAGTAGTGCCAACAACGCTCACATTTAGCGGATTGAGTCGCGCTTAGTGCAATGTACAAACCATCAATTTCAGTTGCAATGGCACCTTCAGGTTTGGTATTCACCACTTCAACTTTAGCTTTTGAGGTTAATAATACAAACCGAAGCTCATCGCCAATACGCTTTAACGAATCAGCTAGATCATCACCCGTATAAAGTGTTACTTCAGCTTGTAAGGTTGCACCTATTAGCTCTTCTTTACGTGCACTTTCAAGCACTCGGTTTACTTCATCACGCACTGCAAGTAGATTTTGCCAATAATCATTGCTCAATTGGCCTTCTGTTACATTTTCAAGACCTGCATACCAAACATCGGTAAAGACGAATTGGCCTCGCTCACCTGGTAGTGCTTCCCAAATTTCTTGAGCCGTAAAACTCATGATAGGAGCCATCCAACGCGTCATCGCTTCAGCAATATGATACAGCGCTGACTGGCATGAACGTCTCGCATGACTGTCACTTTTCGCCGTATATTGGCGGTCTTTAATCACATCAAGGTAGAATGACCCAAGCTCGCCTGTACAGAAGTTCATAAGCTTCTGTGTTACAACTAACATTTGATAGTTGTCATAAGCGCTGACAATTTCTTTTTGCAGTTCTGCCGCGCGTGCCACAATCCAACGATCTAACTCAACCATTTCTTGCACTGCAACTAAGTCTGTTGCTGGATTAAAACCACTTAAATTGGCTAATAAATAACGACTGGTGTTACGAATACGGCGGTAACGATCAGCTGAGCGTTTAAAGATTTCATCCGATACCGTCATTTCAGCAGTGTAATCTGTTGATGCAACCCATAAACGTAAGATATCCGCGCCGAGCTTATTCATTATATTCTGCGGCGAGATCACATTGCCTAATGATTTAGACATCTTGCGGCCGTTTTCGTCAACAGTGAAGCCATGTGTTAAAACTTGACGATAAGGGGCATGGCCATTTATTGCCACTGACGTCATCATTGATGACATAAACCAGCCACGGTGTTGATCTGATCCTTCAAGGTATAAATCAGCTGGCCCCGTTAACTCTTCACGAGCATCAACAACGCACGAATGAGTTACGCCGGAGTCAAACCACACGTCTAATGTATCTTGTACTTTAACAAACTGCTGAGCATCATCACCAAGCAACGTTTCAGGGTCTAAGTCATACCAAGCTTGAATGCCTTTTTCTTCAACTAATTTAGCCGCTTGTTCAATCAACTCTTGAGTGTTAGGGTGCAAGGCACCGGTGTCTTTATCAACAAATAATGCAATAGGTACACCCCAAGTGCGCTGACGAGATATACACCAATCAGGGCGCCCTTCTACCATATTCGCAATACGATTTTCACCCCACTCAGGAAGCCATTGCGTATTCGCAATTTCGCTTAATGAATCTTGGCGTAAATTAGCTTGGTCCATGCTCACAAACCACTGCGGTGTAGCCCGGAAAATGATAGGCGTTTTATGTCGCCAACAATGTGGGTAACTATGTAAAAGCGCATGATGATGCATCAAAGTGCCATTTTCGACTAAGTGGTCAACAATACTCGCATTCGCTTTAAACACGTGTTGTCCCGCAAAAATAGGCGTATCTGGTAAAAATACACCGTTAGCCCCAACTGGATTAGCAACCTCTAAACCATATGCAAGACCTGCCGAAAAATCCTCCGGACCATGACCAGGCGCTGTGTGAACAATACCCGTACCCGAATCTGTAGTTACGTGCTCACCTAAAATCACAGGCACATCAATTTCTAAAAATGGGTGCGCGACACGTAAATTTTCAAGCGCGTGACCTTTTACGTAACCAAGTACGTGAAAGTGCTTAAAGCCAAAACGGTCAATAGCATCTTTAACTAACTCAGAACCCAGGATAATACGCTGCTCTTTGCCTTCGTCTTCTACTTGGACTAGCGCGTACTCAAGTCGCTCATTTACGGCCACAGCTCGGTTTGCAGGAAGCGTCCAAGGTGTGGTAGTCCATATAACAGTGCTTACTGTACCCGTACCTTCATGACCTTGTGCAAGCTCAAATGCATTAACAACCGCGATTTGGTCAACAAAATCAAAACGCACATCAATCGCTGGTGATTGTTTATCTTGATATTCAACTTCGGCTTCAGCCAAGGCTGAACCACAATCAGTACACCAGTGCACAGGCTTTGCACCTTTATGTAAATGACCTTTATCAATAATGCGGCCCAATACACGAATAGCATTGGCTTCAAAATCAAAGTTCATTGTTAAGTAAGGTTTATCCCAATCACCAAACACGCCAAGGCGTTTAAAGTCTGCTTTTTGCCCTTCAACCTGCTTTGCTGCATACGCTCGACACTTTTCACGAAACTCTGCTGCTGAAACTTTCTGTCCAGGTTTGCCAACTTTTTTCTCTACTTGTAACTCGATAGGCAGGCCATGACAGTCCCAACCCGGCACATAAGGTGCATCAAAATCAGACAAAGTCTTTGATTTAATAATAATGTCTTTTAGGATTTTATTTACAGAGTGACCAAGGTGAATATCACCATTTGCGTATGGAGGGCCATCGTGCAAAATAAATGGCTTCTTACCTTTTTTCGCGTTACGAATTTGACCATATAGATCTTGCTCGTACCAAGCTTTAAGCATTTTTGGCTCGCGTTGCGCCAAGTTTCCGCGCATTGGAAACTCAGTTTCCGGTAGATTTAAAGTATGTTTGTAGTCGCTCATTTATCCTAGTTTCCGTATCGGCTACTTAAAATTAAAACATTGTTTGGCAGCTGCAACATCAAGTGCGATTTGCGCTGTTAATTGTTCCAATGTATCGAATTTTTGTTCATTGCGAAGCTTTTCAATTAGCTCCACTTGCATAAAATGTCCGTAGACATCTTGATTAAAATTAAATAAATGCACTTCTAACAGTGCCTTGGTGCCATTTAAAGTTGGCTTGTTGCCTATATTGGCAACTCCTTCATATCGTTTCCCAGCGACCGTTGCTATGACTGCAAATACGCCACGCACTGGGTTAACCTGCCTTTTTAAGGCTATATTAGCTGTGCGAAAGCCTAACTCTCGGCCTTTTTTCCAACCATGTATCACTCGTCCAGAGATAGTATACGTATGACCCAACATGTGGTGTGCTTTATCCAGCCAGCCTTCAGCAAGCGCTTCTCTAATCAAAGTACTACTAACTCTATGATCGTTTCGCCGAAAGCTAGCAGTACTTTTCACATTCATATTGTGTACTTCACCCAAGCGTTTTAGCATCGAAAAATCACCCGCTCTTGCTCGGCCAAAGCGAAAGTCATCACCTACAGTCAGCGCTTTCACACCGAGTTTAGCTACCAGCACTTGCTTAATAAACGCTTCGGCTTCTTGACTTGCAAATTTAGCATTAAAGCTCACACAAATCACACGCTCTATGCCTAACTTAGCGAGCAGTGACAGTTTATCTCTAAGGCGCGTTAACCTAGCCGGCGCGTGTGCTTTGGTAAAAAATTCTTGTGGTTGAGGCTCAAACAACATAACCGTACTTGGCAAACCATATTTTTGTGCGTCTTGCTTTAGCCCTTTTAGCACCTCAACATGCCCTAAATGCACCCCATCAAAGTTACCAATAGTCAACACGCAACCAAAATGATGCGCCCGAATATTATGTATACCCCTGATCAGTTGCATAGTGTTAATGCCTTATTTGTGCAATAGTTGGAAAGTGAGCGATTATACCCAAGTTCCTCAAAAATGCGAACATCAAGATGTGTAGCCCTTTAGCTCTTTAATGGTTGACAATCTTACCCCCATTAACAGCATCGCGCCAAAATACACCATCGCAGCTTGAACTAATAAACCACTGAGTAACCCAACCTGCTGAATGAACGCCCAAGACTGCCAATCATATTGTAAAACCACAAAGTAAACACTGATAGACATAACAATGGCAGCAAAAATACTCTTCAGCGCAAATAACCAGGTAAAACTAGATACGCGATATACTCGCTCCTTGTTTAGTTGGCGATATAATAGATATGCGTTGCAACTCGCTGACAAAGAAGTGGCAAGCGCCAGCCCCAAATAACCTATAAAAGGGGCTAACATTAGGTTGAACACCATATTTAGCACAAGCGTGACAATACCAATTCGAACTGGCGTTTTAGTATCTTGACGCGCATAAAAGCCTGGAGCCAACACTTTGATCAGCATAAAGCTTACCAACCCCACTGCATATGCAGCAACACCATAACTTACAGCTTCAACATGATTCACTTCAGACGCAGCAAATGCACCGTGATTAAATAACACGGAGATAATTAATGGGCTGATCACTACAAGCCCCAACATGGCAGGAAAGCCGAGGAAAAGTACAAAACGCACTCCCCAATCTAGTGTATTTTGAAAATCTTCAAGTTTATCTCCCGCATGTAATTTTGATAAAGCGGGTAAAATAACCGTAGCAATGCCAATTCCGAATAAGCCTAGCGGAAACTCAATAAGTCTGTCTGAATAATACAGCCACGCTATTGCACTAGTACCTAAAGATGTAGCAATTAAAGTATCTAACAACAGATTAATCTGACTTATAGATACACCAAACATGGCTGGCAGCATTAATCGGCGTACCTTAGTCACTTCTTTGGCATGCCAAGCAAATTTAGGCTTTTTAAGCATGCCTAACCGGTACAAAAAAGGAACTTGAAATGCAAGCTGCGCAACTCCCCCTACAAAAACGCCAATTGCCAGTGCATACGCACTCACAGTAAAAACATCATGAAGCAATAAAGCACAGCAAATAATAGATATATTTAAAAGAACAGGCGTAAAAGCAGCAACCGCAAAACGGTTATAAACATTTAATACTGCGCCACTGAGCGCCACTAAACTAATAAAAAATAAATAAGGAAATGTAAATTTTAGTAGCCCGCTTGCCAAGATAAACTTTTCGGCACTTTCACCGCCTTGCCACCAATCAATAAACCAACCAGCGCCAAATAAAGCAGCAATAACAGGTGACCCAACAACACCTAATAACGTAATACAAAGTAAAATTGTTCCCAACGTACCCGCTGCCTGAGCAACAAATATACGAACCGCATCATCTCCATGTTTTTCTTTTATTTCAGATAACACAGGCACAAACGCTTGTGCAAATGCACCTTCGGCAAATAAACGGCGTAAAAAGTTTGGAATACGATTTGCGAATAAAAACACATCTGCTGCAAGACCCGCACCGAGCAAATTTGCAACCACCGCATCACGTACAAGCCCCATTACACGTGATATCATGGTCATCGCACTCACAATCATGCCCGACTTGAACAACCCTTTAGTCACCCTTTTCCCCTAAAATAATTAAATGTGCTGTAAATTCGCCGATTATGCCATAGGATAAACCCGAATCGGCAGTTCATTTTGCGTAATTTAAGTAAAGAAAATAAAAATTCTTTCCCTAATGCTATGTGAACGATGCAAGGTTTGTTACAATACGCGCCATTAATCGCAACAGCCGGGGAATTTCTTTGGTTTTGATGTGATTCAAATGTCTGAGATCACTGAATACTGCAAACAAATTGTTGATGTTTTAGTGTGAACAGACAACCGATGACGAAGAAACAAAGGCCGCAGCTGTCAAATTATATTGACTTTTGCGATTAAAACGGGCATATTCCTCGGCCTTTAAATTAAGCTTATTTTAAGATTGTTAGGAGCAAACCTTGGCTAACATCAAGTCTGCAAAAAAACGCGCTATTACTAGCGAAAAACGCCGCCAGCACAACGCAAGCCGTCGTTCAATGATGCGTACTTACTTCAAAAAAGTAATCGCTGCAATTGAAGCTGGTGACAAAGAAGCTGCAACTCAAGCATTTGCTGTTGCAACACCAATTTTAGACCGTTACGCAACTAAAGGTCTTATTCACAAAAACAAAGCTGCTCGCCATAAGAGCCGTATAGCTGCTAAAATCAAAGCTCTATAATTTGTTTTTGATTGAAAAAACCGACGAAAGTCGGTTTTTTTATATCTGAATTTTAACTAGCTAATTTCTAAATCGGGATAGAATTTTTTCAACATAGCCGCTATTTTTTTCGGAGAAAAGGGCTTAACAACAAAACCTTTTGCTCCTAACTCAATAGCATCTTTTACGTTTTCTACCGTCGAATGTGCTGAAACCATAACAACGTTTAGATCAGGGTTAATTTCATTTAACTGAGCGATTATCTCTTTACCATCCCCATCTGGCAGCTCAATATCTAAAAACACAATATCAAAATGCTGTTCTTCACATGCACTGATACACTGACGGATCGTTGATGCTTCCTTTACATGTTCAATTCCTAGGTGCATTAAGGTTTGGTGTAAAAAACTGCGCACCGTGCCAACATCATCGACGATTAGTATTGAGATTTGTTGATCCATAATCCTTTCCCATAGGCTGCGACATAAAAATACGCTATTATTTAAATAATAGAACTATTATAGAGTGCTGCAACTAAAAGGCTACACCTAAGCATGTCAAACAATTTAAAAAAACAGAAAAAACAAGCATTACTTGGCAAAGTACAAGGAAAGCATAAGGCACGAATAAAAAAGACACCGGATAAAGGTAACCCTACGGTAGAAAAAGCAGCACTGACTGCAGATAACCAACCCACAGCAGATAAAAAATCAAATGGAAAGTGGCTAGCGCTTGCCATTTTTGCGCTGTTAATACTTATTTTCCCAAAACCAAAGCTAATCACCTATGAAAAGCTAGGCCTAGTGTCACAAAGTGTATATTGGGATGGTTTACCGGGTATTAACCCTGTTTTGTTTGATTCTCACTTGCACCCTCGCCCAGCTCTAGAACGTAACACACTGTATTTATGCGCCAACCTGAACGACCCGAATACCTGCCAAAGGTACAAAATATTAGAACAATCTGGTGTCTTTTTTGCGCTGAAGAAGCTAATTATTGATTAAAAAAACTAATCTGAAAATTATAAAAATACTCGCTTGAAGCATGATTAAATGATCACCATAATGGCGCTCCTTTAATCTACAATGGAAGACCATACAGACCATGCTCAACGAGTTCAACTGGCTCATTAATATCGTATTGCTAGTACTAGGCTTAGGTGCCTTTTTCATCAATCAAATTACGCTTCTACGCGCAGCTGCCATTGCTGCATGTGGCTTGCTGTTTTTATCATTCAGTTTGGATCTAGTCAATACAAGTGTGGTATCTAACTTAAGTCTCATTCTAATTAATACTTTTTATTTATTTAAAGTATACACTTTTGCTCAAATAGAACTTAGTTAGTAGTCATCCTAGTTCGACTAAGCTAAAATCCTAGCCATACTCTCAGTTTGTTTTACAGGTGCAGTATGGCTATGACAGATGAAGAACTATTTTTGGCATCCATGGGCGATGTCACCCCGCTGGCACAAACTAATCATGTTGAGCTAACACGTCTCAAGCACTCTCCAACAATAGCTCAATTAGAAAAGCGTCGCGCAGCACAACTGGAACTCGACTTCGATAGTAATTTCCTCTCGACAGAGTATGTTGATTTACTTGATCCGTTCGAATTGCTTGCATTTAAAAAGTCGGGTGTTCAAGAAGGTGTATACAAAAACTTGCGTTTGGGAAAATACCAGATTGATGCAACGCTAGACTTACATGGAAAAACCTTTTACGAGGCTCGTAGTGCTTTGTTTGATTTTGTGTTGGATTGCTACAGCCGAAATATTAGAGTACTGCTAGTAAGACACGGACTTGGCCTAAAAAGTAAGCCTTTTCCTGCAATACTTAAAAGCTATACCAATAAGTGGCTACAAGAAATGCCTCAAGTACTGGCTTATCATAGCGCACTCAGCTGTCACGGTGGCAGCGCGGCAACCTATGTTTTACTCAAAAAAAGCGAAGAAAAGAAACTAGAAAACAAAGAACGCCACGCTAAGCGATAGTTAGATACTCAGTAACCAGAGGCTCCGGTAATTCATATGCTTGAGCCTTAGTAAACCAAGCTGAAACACCTAAGAAAATGACTGAAAAAAGTACAATCGAGAACTTTACGCCACTTTGTTTACTTTTCATTTATAGCCTTCTGCTTTTTTATTATTTTTTTTACTAATCTACTGAATATCCTCTGGACTAACAAGGTGTTTTTATATACAGCAAAATGAATGTAAAGTGAACTTTTTGTGACCCAAAAGGTACAAAGGAAAGATTAAAAAACAAATGTAATACCAATTACATTAAATAAATGACCAGATACTGCGATAGATAAATGACTTAATCACAAGGCAAAGTTCCGGTATGTCGTTACTCTACATGAGTCACTTTTAACGCAGCTAATAAGGTATCTAGCTCGCTAGCATGATCAATGTTTTAATAAAATTGGTATAAAAGTCAATTTTCACAAGACTGTGCTACAAATCTAAAATATGCCTTTATTATTCTGTTATAGCTCTAGGGGCTTATATTAATATCCTTTTGACGTATCAATGACATTCTTAAGGCTTTCATTATTTAACAAAGCTGAGTAATTTATTGCTATCTGCTCACACACAACAGATACACTGGTCAGCGCCGCACAGTGGGGGGTTATTGAGACTTGAGGGTGGTGCCAAAATGGATGTGAATTATCAAGCGGCTCTTGTGTAAATACATCTAAGCTTGCTCCAGCCAACTCATCATTATCCAATGCCCATAGTAAATCTTCATCATTAACATGTTGGCCTCTGGCTACATTGATTAGAACACAATGACTAGGCAGTTGCGCAAATAAGCTTTTATTTAAAATACCTTCTGTGTGCTTTGTTAAAGGAAGCAAACACACTAAATAATCTAAATCGGCCAAAAATAAATTTAGCCCATCTTGGCCTGTATAGGTCGTTATGTTTTTTAGTTGCTTAGGGCTTGCTGACCAACCACTGACCAAAAAGTCATTTATGACCAACTTATTAGCTACCGTTTTACCTAATTCACCTAAGCCCATCACTCCAACATGATTTCCAATATGCGCTCGCTTAGGTTTCCATATGTTTTGCTGCTGCTGTGCTAAATATTGCTTTATTCTTAGTTTATGGGTCAAAATATGCGCAAGTACGAACTGTGCCATGTCATCAGCTAATTGGTTATCCACAATACGTGTTACAACGACCTGCTTTGCAAGTAAGTTTATTGCGATACCATCAACTCCTGCACCAAAAGATTGCACCACTTTTAAATTAGGTAATTGCGCCCAAAGTTCATCCGGCGCGTTCCACGCTAAAACAAATTCAACTTGGCCTAAGTCAGGGCAATTAGGCCATTCGTAAATCTCAACACTCGGTAAAAGAGATTTTAACCTGCTGAGCAACTTCTCATTGTTTCGTTGCATTACACAAACAAGTAATGACATAGACAACTCTAATTTATTATTCAATAAAGCTATGCTAACTAAATCACAGTTAAAAGCCCAGTGAGTCATCACATAACTCAGTCATTCAATGTCATATAAATGACAAAATTTTGCAACATGGGTGTCACTAGATATTTTTAATCTAGCATGAATGATATTCAATAGGACCGTTTTATGATCAGTGTCGATAAAGTGATCGAAGCCAACTTGCCGCAGTTAGAACACTCTCCAAAAGTGAAAGGGCTAGTCAAAAAAGGACTTGGCTACTTGCTACACGAACAAGAGTTTGTTGCATTTGCTGACACTTACCCGCACCTTCAAGGTATTGAGTTTGTCGAACAAGTGCTAGACGAACTAGATTTTGACGCTCGCTATAAACCTAAGCAGATTGAACATATCCCCAGCGAAGGAAGTGTTGTTATTGTCGCAAATCACCCTATCGGCTCATTAGATGCTCTCGCTTTGATCCGAGTCATTGCTAAAGTGCGTCCAGATTTAAAAGTAATAGCCAATCGCATGTTAATGTCGCTCACCCCCATGCACTCACTGCTCCTACCTGTTGATAACCTCTCTGGCACAAGCCGAAAAAAAGAACTTGCCAACATTCAAGACCACTTAAAACAAGAAGGTGCCTTGTTAATATTCCCTGCAGGTGAAGTATCACGACTTGGTCCTACAGGTATAAAAGATTGTAAGTGGAACTCTGGTTTTTTACGTATGGCTAAAAAAGCTAACTGCCCGATATTGCCAGTGTTTATTAAAGCTAAAAACAGTCCGCTGTTTTACGGCACATCAATGATTTATAAACCACTTGCAAGTTTGCTCCTAGTAAAAGAGATGTTCAAACAACGACAAAAGTCGCTAGAGTTTGAAATTGGTGCAAGTATTCCACCCGAGTCATACATCATTGAGAATTTAAAAGATAAAGAAGTCGTTGGTCTCATTCGTAAGCAACTATATCGTCTAAACAGCAAAAAGTCTTTGCCACTTAAAACACAAACTCCCATAGCAGTCCCAGAGTGTAAAAAAGAGCTAAAAAAAGCACTAGAAGTGTGTGAGGTGCTCGGCCAAACTCAAGACGGCATGCAAATTTATTTATACCAATATCAAGGTAGTTCGGTAATTTTTAGAGAACTTGGCAGACTCAGAGAAATTGCATTTAGAGCTGTGGGTGAAGGTAGTGGCAAACGTCGTGATATAGATAAATATGATATGCACTACCAGCATTTAGTATTGTGGGATCCCAAGCAGTTAGAGTTAGTAGGTGCCTACCGCCTTGCAAGTGCCAAACAGGTACTTAGCGAGTATGGTCAACAAGGCCTTTATACCGATAGCCTATTTAACTACTCTGAAAAAATGCAACCATACTTTGAGCAAGGGCTAGAACTTGGTCGCAGCTTTGTTCAGCCAAAATATTGGGGCAGAAAGAGCTTAGACTATCTTTGGTATGGTATTGGTGCATTTGTAAAACGCTACCCTGAACATAGGTACTTATTCGGCGCAGTTAGCTTATCAAACAGTTTACCTGATGAAGCAAAAGCAATGTTAGTTTACCACTACAAGCACTATTTTGCCCGACTGGCAGACCATGCAGAACCTAAAAATGAGTTTAAGCTTACGAATCAACAACTAAGTCAATACCAAACACTATTTGATGGACAGGATATTAAAGAAGATTTTGCAGAACTTAAACACGTACTTGCAAACTTAGGGGCCCAAGTACCTACGCTTTTTAAGCAATACACTGAAATTTGTGAGCCTGAGGGTGTTAATTTCTTGAGCTTTAGTATCGATCCAGATTTCAATAATTGTATTGATGGCTTAGTCCTTGCTGATTTAACACAAATAAAGCCACAAAAAGCCAAAAGATATTTAGGCTAACCTCACTGAAGGTATGCATATCAATATATCTACCAATATGTATACCTTACGCACTTTGGTAAGCCAATAAAGCAGTGTACACTGCAATGACCGTTAGTCATCAAAGGTGTCATTGTGGTAAAGCTATTTGCTCAATTATGTTTTGCGTTAGTTGTTTTTTTGCTTGTTAGTAGCTATCAAGAAAAGGATATGCTGGCAGATTCAGGCACACAACCTGCGCCATATTTTTCACTGCCCACACTGTCTTCACAAGAGCGAGTAAGCTTAGCATCACTACAAGGCAAAAAAACCGTTGTTTACTTTTTTGCCCCATGGTGTCAAGTTTGCAAACTGAGTATGCCCAACCTGAATAAGCTATATGAGCAAAAAGACATTAATGCAATTGCTATCGCATTAGATTATGACAATGTTGAACAAATACAAAAATTTGCCTCTGACCTTGATCTGACATTACCTATCTTACTGGGCAATCATAATATCTCAGCCAATTATCAAATTAGTGCTTATCCGAGCTACTACGTTTTAGACGAAAACAGTAATATTATCGCACGTGCAGTTGGCTACTCAAGCGAACTAGGATTACGTTTAAGACTGTAAGTTTATGTAGCATAAAATGACACTTTGTTACCCAAATCTAAAACACTTAAACATTAACTAAAGATACACTAAACCCTGTTATTTTCTTATTGATTTCAGGAATCAAAATGCTCTCTCTTGCTCATAAACTAACGTTTCCTCTTTCACCCATCATGCTATGTTTTGCACTTGGTGCTCAGGCCCAAGACAAATCAAATAAAATGGAACATATAGAGGTGCATTATAAACGCAGCAGTATTACTAGCACCATTACTGAAGATACCGAAAAGCTGATAGAAATGCCCGGTGCGATGGGCGATCCATTACGCGCAGTTTTTGCATTACCAGGCGTTGTTGCCGCAGGCGGGTCGATGAGTGAACCTGCTGTTCGAGGCTCATCTCCAAGTGACAATATTTTTGAAGTTGACTTTATGCCAGCGGGGTATATTTTTCATGACTTTGGCAGTTCAATTTTCAACCGGCACATCATTCAAGATTTTCAACTTTATTCTGCCGGATATGGGGCAGCCTACTCCAATGCCACTGGCGCAGTATTTGACGTCACACTGCGTAACCCCAAATACCAACCAATTAACACAACACTTGATTTCACTATGTTCAATGCTGGTATGTTCATTGAAGGTCAAGCTACAGACAATACTGCATTCTATTTCTCTGCACGCAAAAGTACCCTACCACTGTTTTTCTCAGAGGGTGAAGAGCTAGAAGATGACGATGGTGAGAAAAATGGCGTTATCATCAACGATGCTCCTGATGACCATGATTACCAAGGAAAGTGGTTATGGGACATTAATAACAATAACACACTCACTTTTAATTTTACTGGTGCTGAAGATTCAGCAGCTGCAGGGTTCAACGAACGTGCTGAATTAGCCCAAAAAACACCAGAGTTTCAAGGCGATGCTACATACATTCGAGAATTTAATAGTCAAAGTTTATTATGGGATCATTACAATAAAGATTACCACCTTAAGGTTGGGGTCGGTGTGCTCGATCACTCTGGACGTCTTGAGTATGGTAAGCAAGCATCGCTCAGTACAGGGTATTTCGAGCAAGAAAAAGAACAACAGTATAGCTACAAAGCGCAATTAAATTATCGTATTAGTCCACTGCATAGATTAATCACTGATTTTGCCTATTTTGATAATGAAACAACGTATACATACGATACATTTCAATATTTATGTACTGAACTTGATCCAGACTGCGATATTAAAAAAGGCGAGCGTATCAGTGGTAAGCAACACATTGGCATCGATTCAGGGTTTATCGGTCTTACACATGTTTGGCAAGTAACTAACAAACTGCAATCTGAGCTTGGTGTACAACTTCAACACAATGACTATACTGATGAGGACTTTATCTCTCCTCGTTTAGCGCTAAATTATTACCTATCAGGTAGCAGTACGATAATAGCTAAATTTGGCCAATATAACCGAATGCAAGATGTTGACTACATAATCCCACAAGTTGGTAATCCAAAATTAAAGTCACAAACATCAGAACACTTCACACTCGGTTTTGAGCAGCAACTTGAACACGAATGGTCATGGTCAGTGGAAGGGTATTACAAAACGATGGATGACTTGCCACTGGCAATTGATGCTAGCGCCCCAGATGCTCATCTACTCTATACTAATCAGGTAGAAGGACGCGCTTATGGTGTTGACTTGCTAGTGAGCAAAAATAAAACCGACAATTGGTATGGCTGGGTTTCGCTCAGTTATGCTAAAAGTGAGCGCACAGATACCAGACAAAACATTACTCGAGATTACTTTGCCGATACACCTCTAGTATTCAATGCTGTCCTCCACTACGAGATTAACGAACTGTGGGAAGGCGGTTTTAACTTTACCGCTCGCAGTGGGCAAGCTTATACACCTATTGTTGGTGTTCGAGAAAACCCTGAACATGCCAACCGATTTTTACCTGTTTATGGTGACGCCTTTTCTAAACGGCATGACTTATATCATCGGCTTGATATTCGCTTTGAAAGAAAAACACAGCTATTTGGCCTTGATGGCAAGCTCATTCTTGAGCTTATGAATGCATACGGACAAGACAACATTAGCTACATTGATCTTGACTACAAGAAAGTAAATTCCGTTGATGATTTATATATTAAAGAAGAGCAAGACGATTTTGAAATGCGCCCTTCCATTGGCTTTAGCGTTACTTTTTAACTTGTATCTTGCGTCATAATTTCCCCTTCTAGGGCTTGTGTTTTACCGCCAAGCCCTGCATGATCTCGCTGTTACACCAAATTGAGCATGAGTAAAAAGCTAGGGAGTGAGCCATTAATGCTTCCAATTTAGTTTAATACGTTTGTTCATTGGCCTTATATTCGATTTTAGGAGTCATCATGCCAAAAGCCTGTGCCTATCATATTTTGGTAAAAACTGAAAAAGAATGCCTAGCAATCAAAGCGAAGCTCATCAAAGGAGGCGATTTTAATAAACTCGCCAAACAACACTCTTTGTGCCCATCAAAAAAACGCGGGGGCGACTTAGGCGAGTTTAGCAAAGGCGATATGGTCAAAGCATTTGACGACGTTGTATTCAAAAAGCCCCTTTTTGAAGTGCATGGCCCTGTTAAAACCAAATTTGGTTACCACCTGATCAAAACGCTCTACAGAAGCTAATCACTTTTTTCGATGACAGTGATTGCTTTTAGTCACTTTCATTGCGCTAAAAAACCTCTAAACTGAAGACATTAAAGTTAATCAACGATGAGGGTTTTATATGTTTACTGTTATTTTTGGTCGTGAAGGTTGCCCATACTGCGTACGTGCAAAAGAAGTTGCTGAGCGCTTAACAGCACAGCGAGATGACTTTAACTTTCGTTATGTAGACATAATCAAAGAAGGTGTTAGTAAAGAAGACTTAGAAAAGTCTGCAGGTAAGCCCTGCCCAACCGTCCCACAAATTTTCATCGACCAAGATCACATTGGTGGATTTACTGAGTTTGAGGCTCATGCCAAAGAACACTTAGATTTATATCGTTAATGTGAATATTAATGCAATTAAAACCGAGCTATTGGCTCGGTTAAAATATCTTCAGCAATAACCGATTAGTAAATACATTGTTAATTACCCCAAAATAGAGCGATTAAAAAACGTACAACTTCAACTACATATAAATTAGTTCTAATTAGTACAAGCATTTGATTCGCTTTTCCTATACAATGCGCGCCTCTTTAAATTCGTTGAGGCGCATTAATGTCAGAACCAGTCACGTTTGAATCTTTAGATCTTTCTCCTGCAATTTTAAAAGCAGTCGAAGAGCAAGGATACAAGACACCATCTGAGATCCAAGCTCAATGTATACCGTTATTGCTAGAAAGAAAGGACGTACTGGGACTAGCGCAGACGGGTACAGGTAAAACAGCAGCATTTGCATTACCATTATTGAACAATATTGACCCGGCTACTAAGCAGCCACAAATTTTGGTGCTTGCACCAACTCGCGAACTTGCTATCCAGGTAGCAGAAGCGTTTGAACAATACGCTAAGTACACTAAAGGTGTTGAAGTACTCGCACTTTACGGTGGCCAAAGCTATGGCATTCAGTTAAGTGCTCTGCGCCGTGGTGCACAAATTATTGTTGCAACACCAGGTCGCTTAATTGACCACATCAATCGTAAAACCATTGATCTGTCTAATTTACGCGCGCTTGTGCTAGATGAAGCTGATGAAATGTTACGTATGGGTTTCATCGATGATGTTGAAAGCATCATGGAAAAAACGCCAAAGAATAAACAAACTTGTTTATTCTCAGCAACCATGCCAAAACAAATTCAGTCTATTTGTGCTAAATACTTAGACAACCCAGAGCAAGTGCATATTTCTGCACGTAACTCTACGGTATCGACCGTTGAGCAAGTGTTTTGGCGTGCAAGTGTACACAAAAACAAGGGTATTGTTCGTTTCTTAGAAGCTGAAGATTACGATGGTGCAATTGTATTCGTTCGTACTCGTAATGATACTGTACAGTTAGCTGAATTACTTGAGCAGCAAGGCTTTTCAGCCGCTCCGCTTAATGGTGATATGAATCAGCAAGCTCGTGAACGTACGGTTGAGCGTTTGAAAAACGGCCTACTTGATATCGTTATTGCCACAGATGTTGCAGCACGTGGTCTAGACGTTGACCGTTTAAGCTTGGTTATCAACTATGATATTCCACAAGACAGTGAAGCATACGTTCACCGTATTGGTCGTACTGGCCGTGCAGGACGTTCAGGTAAAGCGGTCTTGTTTGTGAAGCACAATGAACGTTACTTACTACGTAATATCATGCGTCACACTAAGTCAGAAATTGCTGAAGTTGAATTACCATCAGCTGCTGCGGTAGAAGCGAAACGTATTGCAGGTTTACAAACTAAACTTGCAACCGCGCTTGAGCACAAAGACATCACTTTCTTTAACGATGTTGCTAAAGACTTAGCGCAAAAGCTTGACTTAAGTTCAGAAGATTTAGCCGGTGCATTGCTTTGTTTAGCTCAGCAACAGTCTCCGCTTAAAGTTGAAGAAATTAAGTTCCAACAGCGTGAACGTCGTGAACGTGATGACCGCCGTGAAGGCCGTGGACGTGATGACCGTCGCGAAGGCGCTCGTGGTGAACGTAAAGGTCGTGAAAGCCGTGACAATCGTGGTGAGCGTCCAGAACGTGCCCCACGTAATAGCTCACAAGGCCCTATGGATACTTACCGTATCGAAGTAGGTCGTGACCATGGTGTTCAAGTTAAGAACATTGTAGGTGCAATTGCGAACGAAGCTGATATTTCAAGCAAGTTCATTGGTGATATCCGTTTGTTCAATGAACACAGTACGGTTCAATTACCACAGAACATGCCTGCTGATGTCGTATCACATTTTCAGAATGTGTTCATCTGCAAGCGTCCTATGAAGTTGACTAAGAGTGCACATTCAGCTGACGCGGGTAACTCTGAACCACGTGGTGGTGATAAGAAGCGCAGCTTCAGCAAAGACTCTCGCGGTGAAGGTAAACGTGCTCCTCGTCGTGATGGCGAGCGAAAAGAACGCCGCCCAGTAAGCTTTACAGCTTAATAGCCAGTCCCAACAAAGCCGCTTTTAAGCGGCTTTGTTATATCCAACACGCACTCTTCACATCCACATTAGATGAATCATCTGCTTTATGCTACATTTTTGGTCCAGACTAAAAATCGAGCACTCACATGGCACTACTTTATCGCTGTTATCACTTTATTTTAAAATGCATTGTTGTCTTAATTGGTGTGCCTGATCCAAAGTTACACCGAGGTGAGGAGGCGCTCGAAAACGCCATAAAAGCACTGCAACTTAAAAATGGCAGTCATGTGCTCATTGTTACAGATAAAACTCTCATTGAACTGCCAATCATCATTGAGCAACTAGCCTGTATCGCAAAGCAAGATCTCACACCTATCATTTTTGATGACGTTAACCCTAACCCAACCATCAAAAACGTTGAACAGGGTTATCTCCACTACCAACAAAATCACTGCCATGCAATTATCGCCATCGGTGGAGGGTCGGTTATTGATTGTGCTAAATTAATTGGTGCCAAAGTGGCAAAGCCCAATAAAGCAGTTACTGATTTTAAGGGGTTATTTAAAGTACGCAAACGCCTGCCGCCTAATATTGCTATTCCAACTACCGCAGGTACTGGCGCTGAAACCACCGTTGCAGCAGTCGTTAATGACCCGCAAAAACAACTAAAATATGCCGCTACAGACTTTACGCTGGTGCCGCAACATGCGGTACTGATGCCGCAGTTGAGCACCAGTTTACCTGCACACTTAACCGCAACAACAGCGATAGATGCTCTAACTCATGCAATAGAAGCACTATTGAGTATTAACTGTCTGTCATTTAGCCGACAACGCGCCTTACAAGCGTGCGACCTCATTTTTAGCTATTTGCCAAACGCGTATTGTAAAGGTTCAGATTTATATGCCAGAGAGCAGCTGTTATTAGCATCATTTTATGCAGGGCAAGCTTTCACCCGTACCTCAGTAGGATATGTACACGCTATTTCTCATCAGCTAAGTGCAAACTATGGCACAGCACACGGCTTATCCAACGCAGTATTATTACTGCCGGTATTACGCTGGTATGGCAACAGAGTAGACAGCACGTTGGCATTAATCGCGCGGCACTGCCGCTTAACGTCTTTAGATTACCCGATTGCTCAACAAGCAGAGGATTTACTCTGCCATATTGAGCAACTACTGGGCAGTATGCACATTCAAGTGCATTTTGAAGAGCTACGTCAAGAAGATATTGACACATTGGCGAGCAGCGCACTCAAAGAGGCACACCCAGATTACCCAGTCCCTTGCTTTATGAACTTAAAAGAATGCCAAAATATTTTACTCTCTGTGAGTGTTAAAGCTTAAACCGCTCTACCAATGCAGTTAACGAGTTGGCAAAGCGGCTCAAAGACTCACTAGCTTGAGCCATATGCTGCATTTCACTGGCATTTTCTTTGGCGGTATGTTGAGCGTTTGCCATCACACTTTCAATTTGCTGGCAATGTGACACTTGGTCATTCGCGGCGTCACTGGCTCGACTGCTTAACCCATTAACTTGTATCAAAATCTGTTCTATCTGCTCAATAGCCTCAGATAGCGACTCACTGCGTTGTGCACAAGCCTGAGTCCCCCCTTGGCCATCAACAATCGCACTATTAGCAAGTTTTGTATCCTGCTGGAGCGATTCAATCATAGTATTAATTTCATTAGTCGAAGATTGCGTACGTGCAGCTAAAGTTCTCACCTCATCAGCAACCACGGCAAAACCACGCCCTTGCTCTCCTGCCCTAGCAGCTTCTATCGCCGCGTTTAGTGCCAACAGGTTTGTCTGCTCTGCAATAGATACTATGGTATCTAAAATTGAGCCTATGCTCTGACTATGCTGAGTTAATTTATCCATTACCTCTACTGCATTTGCCATTTTACCGTTAAGAGACAACATATGTTGCCTGTTATCGTTGGCAATTTTATTCACACTCAGGCTTTGTTGCTCTGCTTCTTTAATACTGTTTAACGTAGTGGCAGACTCCTCACTGACCTGCTGAGCGCTTAGTGCTATGTCAGATGCCAATCCGGCAGCACTATCAATACGCTTTAGTTGCTGCTGAGAGTTGTTCGCCAAAACCTGACTTCGCTGCTGTGAAGAATCAGACATTTGCTCTAGCTCATGTACTTTAGAATTAATGTCTTCTAATAACACTCTTAAGCTGTCTTTTACTCTATTAATATTGTCGATCAGCATGCCAAACTCATCGTCACTACGCTTTTTCATTGCCCGAGAAAAGTCACCTTCAGCTAAATAGCCCAGCATTTTATTGACTGCCGCCAAAGGGCCTAACATAGCTCGGCTGGTTGATATAGCAATGAAAACAGCTAGCAAAATGAAGATAAGTGCCATCAACAATGCCGCATTTTGAGCTTGCTCTATTTTTTGTTCCGCACTGTTTTCGTAATAACTCAACTGGTTATCTGATACCTGTTGCAATTCTCTGAGTGTATTTTGTACTCGTTCAGTTGCAGACTCAGCCTGTTGATAGGCTGTTTGAGTTTGGGTAATGGCAGAGAGCTTGCTGTCCACACGCTGATAAAGGTGACCGGGCTTATCTAAAAGTTTACTCATAACCGCTAGTTGTTCACTAAATTCACTCAGTAACGGTTCAACCTCCAACCCCTGAGCTTGGCGCTTTAAAAACTCAAAGTTGTTTTGAATATTACCTAGTAAAAATTGCACGCTCTGTTGCTGCTCTTGCCAGTTATCTAGTTCCAACTGGTTTGCGACCTTGATGTTGTCACTCAAAGTATACATCATGTCATCAATACGAATACCTGTACCTGCAACTTCCGCTAGCTGTCGCGCGTTATCTGTTTCTACTAATTCCAAATTCAACATTGCATCGCTTGCTATGGAGCGACTTTGTTCAAACTGCCCCACACTATTTTTTATTGCTAATCGCTGAGCTAATACCGTTTGTTTGGCTGATAATAATGATTTTGCATGCTGATCTATATTTGTGCTCACTGACACAATATCTTTTAGTAACGTAGAGAATTGTGGGTTATTTGCTGTAACATCATGTAAGTCAGATAATTTTCTCTGATAACCCTGCTGTAATTGAACAAAGCGATTTTCTATTTCTTTGACTTTTGTTGGGTTGTTTTCACTAAATGCCTTTGAAACTAACTTGCTTAATGCACTTTGCTGTAACTGTAATGCATTAGCTGTTTTCAAGATTGGTAACGCGACATTTTTTACTTTGCTGTTGGCATGATTTATTTGCTTGAGCGCCGTGTAGGCTAATGCGCTAGATATTAACAATAGCGCACCAAAACTAGAAAAGCCTAATATGATTTTCTGCTTGATAGAAAGTTTTTTAAACATTTGGTTAACAGTGCGGTACGCACACTCCTAATACAAATCAAAGGGTTAATATTTCACACTTATCTAGAAATTAGAATAAAAACTTAAAAGTTTATTTTATATCAAACCTCTACATTGCATAAAAGGCCATAAAACCTTTTAAACATGGCACAACTGAGCAAACTAAACAACTTTCAACTTGTGATTTTATTCATATCTCGACTCTATCGAATCATAAAATATCTTTTTCAATATTGATCTTTATAACCTGCTCTGCGTTAAACAAGTTACTTTTTATCATTAACGGCTTTCTATACCTGCACAATCAAAAAGTTACACACTAAACTGTGCCTATGTAAGAGTTACAAAGTACCTTTACTGTATGTGTAAATTCTACAACCGTGCATGTCTTAATTGCAGAAACTCATATTAAAATGCATAACCGTATGAATAATATACAAATTGATATAGGCACGTTTCTTGAATTAGTCTCAGCTAAATATAAAAAGGAAGAGATAGTAATGAAGATGATCAAATACTACTTGCTGCTATTTTTATTATCAGTGGCTTTTGTTGTCCTGAGCTACCACAATTGGTTTTTCTTGCCCGCATTATGGCTATGCATTTCTCTTGCATGTGTCTTATTCGCTTACAGTACAAATTATCCCAGTGTATTTAGAAAATCAGCAACAGGGTCTATTCCTGTTTGGATAAAATGTATTTTACTACCCTACTTACTCGCCACACAGCTTTATAATGCGTTTATGAGGCATCATGACAAAGTACCAGCAATACAAAAAATTACCGATGACTTATTCCTTGCCTGTCGTTTATTTCCCAGTGATGTAGATATGTTAGAGTCTAAGGGCGTCAATGCTATTTTAGATGTAACTGCTGAATTTGATGGATTAAACTGGTCTGCTCAACAGGAAAACCTCTATTATCTTAACATTCCGATTCTTGATCATTTTTCGCCAACTCAAGAGCAACTTGAACACGCTATTAACTGGATTAAAGCGCAACACCAACTCAATAACAAAGTAGTTGTACATTGTGCCTTAGGGCGAGGCCGCTCATTTTTCATGCTTTGTGCCTATTTGCTTGCTTCAAAGCCTGACATATCGGTTAGAGAGGTTATAGAGCAAGTTCAAGAGATCAGAGGAACAGCCCGCTTGAATAAAAAGCAGCTAAAACGTTTGGTGAAGCTAAGTAACCAACTCAAAGCGCATCAAGCGCATAACCTAAGTTTGATCATAAACCCAGCATCAGGCTCTGGAAAATGGTTTCAGCATGATAACGCCATTATTGGTGAATTAACCAAAAAGTACACACTCTTATTTCATTTCACCAAAGCAGATACCGATGTTAAAAAACTCAGCGAATCATTAATTGAAAGCCATGAAGAACCACATACTTTAGTTGCCTGTGGTGGAGACGGAACCGTTGGACAAGTAGCCTGTGCAGTAAAAAACACGCACCACCACCTAGGTATTATTCCTATGGGAACAGCCAATGCACTCGCACATGTTTTATGGGGGTTTTCTAGCAAAATTGACCCAATAAGCGAAGCTTGCGATGCCATAATCCAGCATAAGACTGTCAAAATGGACACTATGCAATGCAATGGAAAAACTGCCTTGCTAGTAGTCGCACTGGGCCTTGAGGAACAAATGATTGACAATGCCAGTCGCGAACAAAAAAACGAGTTAGGTCAACTTGCCTATATCAAAGGTTTTTTCAGCGCTTTAGTCACCAATAAAGCGCTGAACATCCACCTTGCATTAGATAATCAACCCCAGCACGAGGTTAAATGCAGTAGTATCGTCGTTGCTAACGCAGCGCCATTTAGTACCGTATTAGCACAAGGCTGTGGTGCCCCTGATTGGCAAGATGGTTTGTTGGATGTCACCCAGCTTGATCACACAGACAGCACAACAGAACAACTCACTACTTTGGCTGAACTATTTAATAACAGTGTGCGCGCACCTGATGCGCAAAATAAGAATATAAAACATTGCCATGTAAAGCATATACAAATTAACAGCGACCAAGACCTTAAGTATTCAATAGACGGAGAAATTGACAGTGCAACGGAGCTAAAAATTCACGTACTACCCGCAAGCTTGTCTATTATCGCGTCTTAACCCATTATAAATTAGCGTTAAAATAAGGTAGACTAAGAAAAGCGGGAGTGAAAAGGATAAAATTGTGAAAAGCGTTTTGTTGGTTGATGATGATTTAGAATTTACAGATATAGCATGTCGGATAATAGAATATTTAGAATGCGAGGTATTCAGTGCTGCAACACTAAAAGAAGCAAAACAGTGGCTTGATACGCAACATTTTGATCATGTGCTACTTGATTTCATGTTACCTGATGGCAGTGGTTTGCACTTGCTGGATCATATCAACGTTAATGGCATATCAACACAAGTTACCATGATCACAGGTCACCCGTCAGTTAAAAACGCCATTGCACAAATATGTAGCACAGAAATTGGACATTTAACCAAACCAATTGATGCTGACGACCTAAAGCAAGTATTGTGTAACGCTGGGGGAAATAACTTACCTAATAAAAATAAGACACAAAGTCACGCTCTATACTTTGATTGTTTAATTGGCGAGTCGAGCACAATGAAAGATATGTATCGCATGATAGAGCGTGTGGCACAAACCGATGCCAACATTATGTTGTTGGGCGAAAGCGGTGTAGGTAAAGAAATGGTTGCACAAGCAATTCATAATGCCAGTAAACTTTCAGGCCAACGTGTCTCTGTTAACTGTGGCGCTATCCCAAAAGACTTGATTGGTAGTGAGTTATTCGGCCATGAAAAAGGCGCATTTACAGGTGCAAATGCCCAGAAAAAAGGCGTATTTGAACTGGCTCAAGACGGCACTTTATTTTTAGATGAATTAACTGAAATGCCCATTGAAATGCAACCTAACTTACTGCGTGTGCTAGAAACACAAACGGTCACCCGTGTTGGCGGTACTAAAAGCATTGATGTCAATTGTAGAGTTATCTCAGCAACTAACCGCTCGGTAGAAGAGATAGCACAAAATAAAGTACTCAGAGAAGATATCTATTTTCGGTTAGCTGTTTTTCCAATTTCGATCCCCCCGTTACGGGAACGAAAAGAGGATATAGCCCTGTTGGCCCAATATTTTTTAAACGATATGAACAAGCAAAATAAAAGCAGTTTAGCGCTAACTGACCTTGATATGGCTTTGCTAATGGCGCATGACTGGCCTGGTAATATTCGCGAATTAAAACATACTATTCACCGCGCATTTATCATGGCAGACTTACAAGAAAATAAACTGGTATTTCCTGCCTCTTTTGATTCTCCATTTTCTCGCGCAACTCAAGCACCTGCTAACGCAAATCCACCACCACAAATACTATCGCCACACGCTCCGGTTACACCACCACCTGTAAATACAAGACTTTCTGCAGATACAGCTGTCGGCACGACGATTGAAGAATTAGAAAAAGAACTGATCTATAAAACTCTAGCATCCGTCGATGGTAATAAAACTAACGCAGCAAAAATTTTGGGAATTAGCACCAAAACACTTTACAACCGATTAAATTCCTATGAGCAAACACACTAACACTCTCTCGCAAAAAGGAGACAATGATGGAAAATAAACAATCAGTTGAAACTGTCATTCATGATGCCAGAAAGCCACTAAACCATATCACTATGAATGCCGAGTTATTAAAAATAATGGTGGATAAATCAATATCACCTGAGGATATAAAAAAGGTGGCAGAGCAAATAATTGTCTCTGCCAAAGAATGTAGCGAAACAATGCAACAGCTGCTCAAATAAGTTTCATTGAGCAGCTTCACTAATGAGCTTTTAAGTTAAATATATGGATAAATTAATCAAAGCATTAAACACCTCTAGTTTTGTATCGCTAAGTGCAGTTATTATTGTTGCTGCAATTATATTTAACGCTGTTATCGGGTTAAAAAATATAACAAATATTGCCACAATTCAAAAAGACTTGACTAAAGCCAGTGAAGTAATGTTGGTAATTGACAGTTTACATATCGACCTTTTAAATGCGGAGTCAAGCCATCGTGGCTTTCTAATCTCTGAAAAAAATAAACATTTAACACCATTTACTAAAGCACTTGAGCAGTTTGAACTTTCTTTAGAGCGCACAAAACAAGTGCAATCGCATAGCCACTTGCAGCAGCAGCGCATAGCTGAGTTTACCCGGCTCGCACAAATAAAACTTGATTCACTCAAAGCCAGCATTGAGCTTGCCGCTCAATCCAATGTCATCCCAACACACCGAATTTTAGAAGACGTTGAAAATTCTGACATTGATTTACGCAACAGATACAGCATCATAATCCACGAAGAGACATTAATTCGGCTTGATTTATTGAAGCGCTTAGATATTGCCCGCGCAAATTCCAAACGTAACGTAGTCTGGTTTACTGCACTGAGTATTTTACTTTGTGGTGCGATCCTCTTATTGCTCATTAAGCACCTCAAAAGTACAAAAGCAGCAAAACTAAACTTAGAGCAATACAACGCAACTTTAGAGCAAAAAGTACAAGCACGTACCCATGCATTGGAAGTGTATGCTGAAGAACTAAATCGCAGTAATCGAGAACTTGAAGACTTTGCGTTTGTCGCTTCTCATGATTTACAAGAGCCTTTGCGAAAAATACGTGCCTTTGGTGACAGATTAACAACCACCTATGGCGAACAACTTGGAGACAAAGGCCAAGACTACCTTGCGCGAATGAATTCAGCAGCCATGAGAATGTCGACATTAATCACCGACCTGTTGGAGCTATCTCGTGTTACTACGCGCGGAAAGCCATTTATTGAGGTAGACCTCAACCTACTTTTAAGTAAAGTGATTGAAGATTTAGAAGTGGCTATTGAAGATAGTCACAGTAAAGTCACAGTACACCCATTACCCCAAATTACTGCAGATGCCAGTCAGTTAACTCAGCTGTTCTCAAACTTAATTTCCAATGCAATTAAGTTTCGACGAGCAAACGAGCCTCCTGTCATTGACATAAAATGTGAAGTAACTACTGCGCCTGAACACTTGACTAACCAAGGTGACGAGTCGTGGATAAAAATAACCGTGACTGATAATGGCATTGGATTTGACTCAGAATACCAAGAAAAAATATTTACCCCATTTCAACGTTTACACTCACGCAAAGACTATGCCGGTACAGGTATAGGGCTCGCTGTATGCAGACGCATTATTGAACGCCATGGCGGCGAAATTAGCGCATCCAGCCCCGCCCAAACAGGTGCTGTTTTCACTATGTTACTACCCATTGACGCAAATATTCACAGCACTAAGGATAATAAGCATGAACTACTTAAAACCACAAAGCATTAGCATATTGATGGCAGACGATGACGAAGATGATCGTATGCTCACACAAGATGCACTTGAGCAAAGCCGGGTGCTCAATACCATCAACTTTGTTAATGATGGCGTAGAATTGCTTGAGTACCTAAGAAATGAAGGAAAATTTAGCAATGTCCAAGATTTTCCTAGACCCAGCTTAATATTATTAGATTTGAATATGCCCCGAATGGATGGCAGGCAAGCCTTAAGAGAGATTAAAGCAGATTCTCAGCTTCGTTCTATTCCCGTTGTCATATTAACCACATCTAAAGAGGAAGAAGACAAAATTAGAGGATATGACTTAGGCGCTGCATCTTATATAGCAAAACCAGTTAATTTTGATGGGCTGGTTGAACTTATGAAAAACCTCGGTAAGTACTGGATAGAAATTGTCGAGTTACCATAAAAAGGAGAAACAACATGGGCGATAACCGCTTAGTCAATTTGCTGTTGGTTGAGGACGATGAAGATGACTATATGCTCGCCCTAGATTACCTGCAAGAAATGCCTGATTATGATTTTAATATTACTTGGTTAAGTAATTTTGACGATATCATTCATGCATTAGAGCATGCAAAATTTGACTTATGTTTATTAGATTATCAGCTGGGTGCTCACACCGGTTTGTCAGTACTCGAAGTCGCAAAGAAAATGCTCTGCACTACACCTTTTATTATGCTCACCGGCCAGGCAGACGAAGTATTAGATAACCAAGCGCTAGCGCTGGGCGCGGAAGATTTTTTAGTAAAATCTGAAATCAATAGCGTACGTTTTATTCGCGCTATTCGCTATGCATTGGCGCGAACAGAATTAGCGAATGAACGTATTGAACGCCTAAAAGTGGAAGCCGATAGCCGCGCTAAAGATCGGTTTTTGGCACACCTAAGCCATGAACTACGCACCCCGCTGACTTCCATTATGGGGTACACCGACCTGCTGTTAAACCGCGCTGAGCTTGATAATATTAAGCCTGAATTATCTATTATCAATAACAATAGTCAGCACTTATTAACCCTGTTGAACGATGTGCTAGATTTATCTAAAATAAAAGCTAATGCACTATCGCTTACTAAAGAATGGATGCCCTTAGCGCCATTTTTAGCTGACCTACAAAGTCTATTTAAAGTCGCCGCAAATAAAAAGAATCTAGACTTCAAGATTAGTGCCCTTAGCGATATTCCCAAGCAAATTTATAGTGACAATACACGGTTGCGCCAAGTCCTTATTAATATTATCTACAACGCGATTAAATTTACCCACTCAGGGCATATCTTGGTTACGCTAGAATATCAAAACAGTGGTACGTTACACTTCACGATTAGTGATACAGGCGTTGGCATTCCCACCGATAAATTAAAGCGTATTTTTAAGCCATTTGAGCAAGTACAAGATACCACAACCCGACAAGAAGAAGGTGCTGGGCTCGGACTTGCAATTAGTGGTGCGCTTGTTACGTTGCTAGGCGGTGGTCTTCACGTTGAATCAAAATTAGCACAAGGTAGTCAGTTTTCGTTTTTTATAGATACCAATGATGATGTCGGGCGTCGATTAGAGTTAGCACCTCTTGACTTACAAACCCTGCAAGTATCCTCATCAACACCCACAAATAAACCTCTGTTAACGGGTCATGTTTTGGTAGTGGAGGATATTCCAGAGATCAGAGCGCTGATCATCAACATTCTAAGTAGTAGTGGTGTGACTGTAAGCACGGCAAAAAATGGCGTTGAAGCCGTGGATTTATTGAGTCACTCGCATACATTCGATATGGTACTCATGGACTTGCATATGCCAAAAATGGATGGTCGAGAGGCGATTGTCACGCTCAGGAAAAATGCCATAACTGTTCCGGTTGTTGCGCTTACCGCGGCTGCACTAAAAGGTAATAAAGAAACACTCACGGCGCTTGGATTTAACGATTGCTTGACTAAGCCAATTGATATCGATGATTTATACCGTTGCCTATCTTTTTATTTAGGTCATACCCATACCGTTCAAAATGAAAAAACAGCCAAAAAGCGTAATCAAATAGATAACATTTTGTTGGTTGAAGATGATGAAGATGCAAGAGAGCTGATGACCTTGTTACTACAAACACTTGGCGCTAAGGTACAAAGTGCGCATGATATTGCAAGTTGCATGGCCTGCTTTGAATGTACAACAAATATTGACTTAGTGATATTAGACCTGACTTTGCCTGATGGTTCAGGTTTTGATGCGGCAAGCAAAATTAGAGCCTTAGCCCCAACACAAAATATAGCCATTGTCAGCGGTTCAGATCCCGAACCCGAGCTATTAGCTAAATATGATGTAGATAAGGTGCTGCTCAAACCTGTATCTTTGCCAGATTTACAACAACTTATTAAGACTTAACTTACTTGGTTAAGTATACGTCTTAGCAGCACCAGCCTTCTTAAGGTAGCGAAACGGCTACCTTGTCCTACCAATAAACCTGAAAGTGCAAGCCCGGTAAGTACAATGGGAGATTTCACCAAACTTTTTACTGTATTGAGTGTTTGCATTTTAATATATTTATTTTCATCTAGACGCTGGCGATATTTACACTCTTTGAGCACCACATCTTGGTATATTTTTTTATGAATGTAATCCGCTAATCTGGTCATCATACACCTATTTTTTTATGCTTAAAAAATCGTCCAGCAAATCGCTACTCGCTTTATCAAAAAGTCGAATTGCAGTGATCAGCAGGTAATACACAAGCACAATATTAATTGTCATCACTAATCCTGCTGCGAAAAACCAACTCAACCCTAAAGACACTAAGGCATAGGCAAATAAGACATGAAGGCTCACCCAAACCAAACTCGTCAACACTGTCGCTGCAATAACGAGCGTGAAAATGCTTAAGAGCATCGCTGCATTTGCCTTAATTTTTGCTCTAAGTAAGCGTATAAAATCAGTAATTACATCACCATAGCTGGTAACAAGTTGAGCGCTCTGCTCAGAAAGCGCAGTAAGCTGCGCTCCTAAGTCGTTTGAGTCTCGCTCATTGTGATGAGGGCTAATAGACTCTTTCATGCTATTTTTTCCTTAGTAACATGCTTAATACAATACCCGCGGTAAAGGCCATACCAGCAGTTTTAACTGGGTTTTCAGTGGCATATTTTTTTACCCCAGATTCATTCCATTTTTTTTGTACTAAACGAGATTGCGCTTTAAGTGACTGTGCCGACGCATCGCTCTTTTCTCTTAAGTTCTCTTCGGTACGTGCTGCACTATCGTGTAAAGAATCGACTGTGTGATGTAGTGACTCCGCCACTTGGTCAGCCACAGGGTGCATGTTCTCTAATTTACCATTAGCTTGGTTTTTTGAATTAGCTTTGCTGCTACTTGCGTTATTCTGCGTACTCATGAATTTTCTCCTTAATAGTTAAGTTCACAATGATATATGCAACAACCAAACCAAGATTAAAAACAATAAAAACAACAACTTGAGAAAATTCTATTTTAAGGGTTAATCAGATTTACGCGCTTGAGAAAGTTTTACTCTGTAAAATTAACCTACTCTTTTAGTTTATTCGCTACGTACATTCATCCGCTGTCAAATCTAGGCTCCCCAAGCACTCCCCTTTTCAAGCTTGACTGAGAACGCACCAAACAAACACAAAAAAGCCACCTTGCAAAACAAGGTGGCTAAAAACAACATACACAGGGGAGAAGTTGCGTTGTTAAAATATCATTCTAGAAACTTAGAAAACGTATTCAACAGAGACGGATGCCACATCCATATTGGGGTCTATACGGTCATCAAGCTCATAACGTTCATATTCAAGACGCATATTAACATTCTGCGTTACGCCAAAGGCAATCCCCGCACCGTAGAACCAGTCGCCGCCGTCCAGCTCGCGACCAATACGCCCTACATCAGGAATAGTGGCATAAATATCTGCATTCCACTCTAACCAACCGCCTTTTGCATATAATGAAAAACGCTCGTTAAGAGGCGCTGAAAAACGGGCAGCCAATGACACACCGTCAAGTTCGGCGTTGCTGTCTATATCACTGGCTTCATCAAAATTTTGATAGGCTAATTCAACGCTAAAGTATTCATTTAGCGCCGTACCTACATAGGCTTTAAGCATGGATGCATCATCATCAAAGCTGGTGTCGTTCTCTTTGTCATCCCATTGAAATGAATATTGGCCATAACCAATACCCGTATACACTTTTGGCTCGCCATTAAAGTCAAAGTAATTACTATCAGCGGCCAATGCTGAGGCACTTGATGCACCCAAAATCAGCGCTAAAGAAATAGATGATACAGAAAAGCGATTAAGCATAATGGCTCCTTTTAATTTTTTGCAGAGAATATTTATTTTAAAAATAGATAGAAAAGGTGAGCGCGGTTAATCGCGCTCAATACTGTTTAGTTAAATTGATAGCGCCGTATTACTTACGACTCTTTATCAATGCGTAGGTTGTCATCAACATGCTTTACATCATCAGCGTTTTTCGCAATCGCGATAGCAAGTTGTTTTTCAGAATCTGAGTCTACATCACCCGTTAGGGTTACTTTGCCGTTTTCAACGTCTACATCAATATCTGTACCGCTAATGTCAGTATCAAATAACAAACGTGTTTTAATAACCGTGGCAATCTTAGCGTCAGTAAAGCTTGATTCATCCATACCACGCTCTTTTTCAAGTGTCTTGTGGTCCACATCTTTTACTAGGCTAATGCGGTTATCGACGTCTTTCACACCATCAATGCCAGTGATTAGTTCTTCTGCTAGTTTTTTATCAACGTTATGCTCAACCTTACCAGTAAGTACCACCACGCCATTGTGTACGTCGGTATTAATATCAAATGAATCTAGGTTGGTATTGAAAAGCAATGTTGCTTCTGCTTTACCATCAATCCACGCATCACTTGCTTCTTTTTCCCAAGCGTTATCTTTTGCGTGTACTGACGTTACAGTTACTGCTGATGCTAATGCCATTGTAAGTAGAGTGCGTTTCATAATCATTTTCCTTTAAGTTGTTTTGACGAATTAGTTAATGCACGGCGTGTGCCATATTTAAAACAGTTAAAATTCAATGACTTACAATTAACCACCCCAATCACCACGCCCCCCTATGTGTAGTTTTCTCATAACACGGTAGTTTTTACAGGCAAAAATTACAGACCCAACCTGTCATGACTCATCCAGACGCGATAAAGCAGTGTATCTAAGCGGCTGGCATAAATAATGCCTCACCACACCTCATTATTAATTAAATAGCGAGCGCACAATGAATAACCTCTCATTAGAAAAATTTTGGCAACTCATCTATGAAAAGATGGACAGCTGGGCCGAGCTGAGTATTAAAAACCTCCCTAACTTGGTAGTAGCCATTGTTATCTTCGTGGTGTTTTTGTTTCTCTCCAGCATTATTTCTCGGTGGGCACTTAAGCTCATCAAAAAAGCCTCTCACTCCACCCAAGTTGCTGGGCTGTTAGCTGCTATTATTCGCTTAGTGGTCATTGCCATTGGTTTTTTCTTCGCTTTGGACATTATGGGGCTCTCTGGTGCCGTGGCATCCTTGTTGGCCGGTGCGGGTATCATTGGTCTTGCTATTGGTTTTGCGTTTCAAGATATGACTGAAAACCTCATTGCTGGTGTTGTCATGGGGGTACGCAAACCATTTAAAGTGGGTGATATCATTGAAGCTGATGACACCTTGGGCACAG
>NZ_CAMAPC010000018.1 GCF_945859825.1 Pseudoalteromonas holothuriae | reverse complement strand
TAGTCTGATATTCCCTCAGCGGTTGTTAAAATAGCTCATTGCACCTTGCGTAAAAAGAGCGTATTCGCTTCGCTCATGTCGCTAACCTTTTACACTTACTTCACCTTGCGCAAAGGAAACGTACTCACTACGTTCGTTGTCGTTAACCCTTTTCACCTATTTAATATTAAGACAGTTTTTAACGTAGTTATCGTAATACGTCTGATCCTTCCATAAGGTGTTCACACCATAATCGAACAAAGACGCATATTTTTGGCTATGTCGGTTAATAAGTAAGTACCCCTGACTAACAAAAGCAGGTTTCTCTTGAAATACAATACGTTGATTTTGTTCTGCGCTAAGTGCTTTTGCAAACTCAGTTTTAGTTTGCTCGGTCAGAACGGTAATATCAGCTCTTTTTTTTAGTAAAAGTGAAAGATTTTTACTTGTATAAGTTGCATTTACTACGGTTATATCATGTTTTTTAATGGCATTAAGTAATTTTTTTGGATATGTAAGCCCTTGATTTAGTAATAATGTATGGTGTGATAGGTCTTTATATGTTTGGTAATTAAAGTCCAGATCGTCTAAATGGTAGAAACGACTAATTTCGCTAGTTACTGGTGTTTTGGTATAAATATAATCTAGTGCCCTTTTTTCACTGTAGTACCAATACGCTGTTCCCGAAAACTCTTGCTTTAATCCTTGATGATAAGCTCTATCCCAAGGCATAAAAATAAACCTTACTTTTAGATTAGATATTGCAAATGCATCATTGATGAGTTTTGCTACACAGCCTTGATCTCTGCGAGTTTGATCCATATAGGGAGGCCATTGACCTGTGCTAATATAAAGCGTCTTTGAGTGGCTTTGTGCTATGCATACGTTGATGTTGAGTAATAAAAATAGATATATAAAGTGGCGTAGCACGATTGATCTCGATATTAGGCATTATCATTAAATATAGTCAATTAATAATTTTTAAGAAAGTGAGGTGGTCACCTTTTATGGACGGATTTAAAACAATCTTGGCATGTGCAATAGAGCGAAAGGGGTGTGAACAGAATGTGCTTTCTTTAATTGGTGAGCCGCGCTCTTCGCAAGAACTAATGGAGCTTAGTGATTCTGATTGGCTTGAAGAATTTACACGTAAAATTTTTCAAAGCGGTTTTTATTGGAGTGTGATTGATGCCAAGTGGCATGGTTTTAGAGAAGTTTTTTGGGACTTTGATGTAAATAAGCTTTTGTTGATGTCGCCAGATATGCTCGAACAAAGGGCCAGTGACGAGCGAATTGTACGTAACTATAAAAAAGTAATGACCATTCCTGAAAACTGCATGATGATATATGAAGTTGCGCAACAACACGGATCATTTGCCAATTTTATAGCACAATGGCCAAGTGATGACATTGTTGGTTTATGGCTTTATTTAAAAAAGCATGGCGCTAGGCTTGGCGGCAATACTGGGCCATTTGCTTTACGAGTATTAGGTAAAGATACATTTATTTTATCTCGTGATGTTGAAGCATATTTGCGAGCACATAGCATTATTGATGGTGGCCTTCATAGTAAAAAGTCATTAACGGCGATACAGCAATTTTTTAATACGCTTGCAGCACAAAGTGGGTGGTCATTGCAGGCACTGAGTCAGTTAATTGCCTTAAGCGTTGGTGATAATCACTTACAAATAAAGGGAAAAGAATGAGCTTTTTCGATCGATATAATCAAGTTGGAACACACTTTTGTGTGAGTAATTCACCAAAATTCGCACAAGCTACATGTGCCGATTCATTTAAATTACTTTTGTGGAATGACAATATTGCCCAAAAACACCATATCCCTATTAACAAAGAATCGGCTAATTTGTATCTTTCTGGACATTTGTCACTGGATGGTATTGAAGCTAAGGCTTTGGCTTATTCTGGACATCAATTTGGACATTTTAACCCTACCTTGGGAGATGGGCGAGCACACTTAATTGGTAGCTTTAACGACAGAAGTGGGCAAGCATACGACTTGCAACTTAAAGGTTCTGGTAGTACGCCTTTTTCACGCGCAGGAGATGGGTTATGTGCCTTAGGGCCTGCGGTTAGAGAGTTTGTAATGAGTCAGGCGCTTGGAGCACTTAATGTGCCAACAACTGACTGTTTGGCTGTTGTCACAACGGGTGAGGTTGTTCATCGAAACTCACCATTGTCAGGTGCTGTGCTATGTCGAGTTGCAAGTAGCCATATTCGAGTAGGCTCTTTTCAATATCTAGCATTACAGCAAGATGATGAGGGGCTCAAAACATTAATGGAATTGGCTATTGCACGTTATTTCCCTAATATTAGTGAACAAGGAGATGCTCGCATCATCGCATTTTTGCGAGCAGTGTGTAAAAAACAAGTTGAATTAGTTGTACATTGGATGAGAGTTGGTTTTATTCATGGTGTTATGAATACCGACAATACCTTAGTAGGCGGTGAAACCATAGATTATGGCCCTTGTGCAATGTTGGAGAAGTTTGACTTTGAACAAGTCTTCAGTTCTATAGATCAACATGGCCGTTATGCGTTTGGCAAGCAGCCGAATATGGCAAGTTGGAACTGTGCGCGCTTAGCAGAGTCGATGTTAACTTTGTTTGTTGCTGAGCAGAACCACGCTATAGAGCAAGTCAGTGAGGTAATGGTCGAGTTTGCCAATGACTTTAATAATCAATATCAGCAGATGTGGTCCAAGAAATTAGGCCTGCTCGATTGGCGTGAATCAGATAGTGAGCTATTGTCGCAATTACTAACAATTTTGCAAAGCGAGCACCTTGATTACACCAATACTTTTGCAGCTTTAAGTAACTCAATGTTGGATAAACCTTTGGCGTGCTTTAAGGTGCCACAATCACTTTTATCTTGGCAGCAGCGCTGGCAAGCGCGTATTAAAGAGTATCAAGCTGCGGAAGTTTCGGCATTGATGTGCTCGGTTAATCCTGCTGTTATTCCAAGAAACGCGCTAATGGAGCAAGTTATCGCAGATTATTATCAACAACATAAAAGTGAGCTGCTAAGTCAGTGGTTACCGCTGTTAAACAATCCATATAAGTATCAAGAATATGAGCAAAAGTTTTTGGCTGCTGCGCCTGATGAGCAGCATTATCAAACTTTTTGTGGAACTTAATTTTTTATGAGTAAAACATGACACAGACATTAACGTGGCAAGGTATTAAACAGCAAGTTTTAGCACATAAGAAGCCGCTAGTTGTAGCTCATATCATTGCATTTTTTGCTGCTTTGGTAAGTGTGCCAATTCCTTTAATGATGCCTCTTCTTGTTGATGAGGTGCTATTGGCACAGCCTGGACCAGCGATAGGTTTTTTGAATAGTTTAATACCCGTAGAGTGGCAACAAAGCGCCGTTTATATCGTAATTATTTTGTTGAGCGTTATGTGTATGCGCTTGGCGGCATTAGTACTTGGGGTCATTCAATCTAGGCAGTTTACTATCATAGGTAAAGGTATTAGCCTGAGTATTCGAGAGCGTTTGTTAACGCATTTACCTCGTGTGCAACTTAAGGAATATGAAACTCAGGGGGCTGCAGCGATTAGCTCTCGGTGTATTACAGACGTTGAAACGTTAGATCAATTTATTAGTCAGACATTATCCCGGTTCTTGATTGGCTTACTGACAATTCTAGGCACTGCTATTGTATTATTGTGGATTGATTTGACTTTAGGTTTGGTTATTTTATTACTCAATCCGGCTGTGATTTATTTTTCGCGTCAATTTGGAAAGCGGGTTAAAGATTTAAAGAAAGAAGAAAATGCTGCTTTTGAGGCGTTTCAATCCGCATTAGTTGAAACGTTAGATGCTATTTCCCAACTAAAAGCTGTACGTAGAGAAACCACTTACTTTGACTACGTTCGCACAACGGCGGTTGATCTAAAACACCGGGCTGTGCAGTCTCAATGGAAAACGGATGCAGTAAATCGACTAAGTTTCACGATCTTTTTACTCGGATTTGAAGTGTTTCGAGCGATTGCGATGCTTATGGTTGTTTTTGCAGACCTCACTGTAGGGCAAATATTCGCTGTTTTTGGGTATTTGTGGTTTATGATGGGGCCGGTTCAAGAACTGCTAAGTATTCAGTATGCCTATTATGGTGCGTCTGCTGCACTACAGCGGTTAAATCAAGTCTTTACTTTTGAAACGGAAACTCCTGCGCCAAAGAGTGTATCATCGGTATTTGAGCAATCAGAGGTTGGAATTTCCTTTAAACGTGTTAGTTTCGCTTATCAGCCAGAACTCCCAGTATTGCAAGATGTATCACTAGACATTCCTGCTGGAAAGAAAGTTGCAGTAGTCGCAGTGTCTGGAGGTGGAAAATCCACATTAGTGCAGTTGTTACTGGGGCTTTATGAAAAAGAGACTGGCAACATTGAAATTGCGAATACGCCAGTTGAACAAATAGGATATCAAACAATAAGGGAGAATGTTGCCACTGTTTTGCAGCAACCTATTCTTTTTAATAGTACAATTCGTGATAATTTATCACTAGGTCATAACCACAGTGATGAACAGCTTTGGCATGCTTTAAGGGTTGCAGAGCTCGAAAGTACGGTAAAAAGCATTGACGGAGAGCTCAGCGCATTAGTTGGACGCAATGGTATCAGACTATCCGGAGGTCAAAAGCAGCGTTTAGCGATTGCTCGTATGGTCTTGGCTAACCCCAAAGTTGTGATTTTAGATGAAGCGACTTCGGCATTAGATATTGAAACCGAAGCTAAAATTCATAATAACTTAAAAGTATTTTTACGTAATAGGACTACTTTAATTATTGCGCATCGCTTGAGTGCAATAAAACAAGCTGATTTGATTTATGTATTGGATGATGGGCGTATATCACAAGCGGGAGATCATAATAGCTTATTGGCCGAGCAAGGGTTATATCAAACGCTGTTTGGACATCGCTAATAAGCAACCAAATGTGGTGCGTTAAGTAAAAGTTAATTTATGGCCTACTATTATAGGGCTAAATTCATGAGCTATCTGTGCTCACATGTATAAAGGACGGGACAAAATGAAATTTAAATCTATAAGTTTAGCAATCGCTGCACTTTTGGCAGCTTCGACAGTTAATGCAAATGAGCACAAAGAAGGCGTTTACTTTGGTGTATTTGGTGATTACTACAAGGCTGATTGGAATGATATTCGAGATGCGGCAGGCGTAGATGTTGATGACTCAACAGGATGGGGTGCTGAGATTGGGTATCGCTTTAATAATAATTGGAGTGGCCGCTTTGAGTACGCTGACATGGACTTTGACCTATCTGGTGCGGGGACTGGATCGTTAGATGGTGATCGCTTTGGCCTTGATGCTTTGTATCACTTTGATGATAGCCCTTTCTACGGCTTGATTGGTTTGAAGTCTGTTGATGCATATGAAAATTTGACGTTTGCAAATATTGGCGCAGGTTATCGCCATTATTTTAACAGTAACTTGTTTGTGAATGCAGAAGCGGCGGTTTACCAAGGATTAGACAGAGGTTATACAGATGTAGGTGCAAAACTGGGTATTAACTATTTCTTTGGTTCAAGTAAGCCGGTGAAAAAAGTTGAACCTGCTCCAACGCCAACTCCTGCTCCAGCACCTATGGCTTTAGATAGTGATAACGACGGTGTAATGGACGGTGATGATCGTTGTGCAAACACACCAATGTCAGATGCTGTAGATAGCACTGGCTGCACTAAATATGAAGAACGTCAGGCTTCTGTTAAATTATTGGTGCGCTTTCCACATGATGCAGCTAAAGTTAAGCAGCAGTACTTTGATGATATTAATGAAGTAGTTAGTTTCATGAAAGCACACGAATCTGCAACTGTCGTTCTCGAGGGGCATGCCTCAGCAGTCGGTGATGCACAATACAATCAAATGCTTTCAGAAAAGCGTGCGAAAGTGGTTGCTAAGCAAATGATGAGTGATGGTATTGATGGTACGCGTATTTCAACGGTTGGTTACGGTGAGGAGCGTTTGAAAAATACCGCAAACACCTTGGAAGCACATGCTCAAAACCGCCGTGTAGAAGCAACAGTTACTTCAACTGAGCGTGTTAAAGTAAAACGTAAATAAATCTGACCACGCGACATAATTTTAGGCCTATATTGAATAGGCCTTTTTTTTGCTACAACTTACCTTTAAGAAATAAAGATCTAAATAAGTGTATAGCCAACGAGATTGATAATAGTCACGTAACTATAGGTTAGTCTGCACTGAACTAATGTAATTCGCTAAATCTTGCTCTAAAGATAAATCAAGCAAAGGTGATGTGATAAATACAGGTTGCTCGACCGAGCGGGTCGTTTTATCGATTTTGTATTACTTTGAACCCGCACCTGTTCATTACGGAGTAAAGCTTTATCGTCGAGAGAAAAATAAAAACCTTCGATATCATTATAAAAATTCATACGCTGTTGATTGTAATTTGAGTGAGTTTTAAAGGAGAAAAAAACCATGAAAGATTTAATACGTGGAGCGGTTATTACAGGTGCTATTTTGAGCTTTGGGGCAGCTTCCCAGCCTATTGTTGTTGATAATAATAACCCCTTTTTAAAATCTAAAGAGCAAAAAGCATTGAATGAACCTACAGGAGTTTCGGTTTATTCATTTTTAGAGGAAAAAGACTTTATTAGTAATTTGAATAAAGATTTAACTCACTTATATGATAAGAATAGTATTGTTGAGCAAAGTTATGTAGAGGTTAGTTCATCAGAAATACCTGACTATGATAAGCTTGTTCAAGATTACATTCGTCATGATAAAGATTTTAAAAAGTCTAAAATGAGAAATGCTCTACTTAAAAATGCGTTGTCAAATGACCCAAGTGCATCGAGCTTTTCACCTAAAAACTTTTCTTCCATTAGTGCTTTTGCAAAAGCTGATTTATCTTTATTTATAGAAACAAAAGAGAATCTTATTTTAGAGTCACTTGGTGGAAATTTTATAAAAGGCAGGGGCTGGGATTCTCTTACTAGGATTATAAAAAATGATAGATTTGGAACTATAATATTTGATGAGTGGGATTTTTCTGATGAAAATAGTGGTGTTATTATAGATGAAGATGCAATTAATGTAAGTGTAAGTCCTGGTATTATTGTGGTTAAAAAAGGCTCTGAAGGACGAGCTGAAACTATTTTATCTTGGGTTTCTAATAGCAAGTCCTATAGTATAAGGTTCAACAAAAATGCTTATGAGAGCGGTTTGTTTGATGAGCTTATGGCTATAGCAGAAAGTATTAACAATTATAATGCTTTTACTTATTAATTATAATATAAAGTAAGCTGGGTTAAAACTAGGGCCAAAAAGGCTAGCCGATATATTCCAATAAGTCGAATAGTCTACTTTGAATATTGATGTTTTAGAGCTGGCTTTTTTGAGTGATTTTATCAAGACTTAGCGCGATGCACTAGCTCTCACCCTGTGGTATTGATGACGATCGTATTTTACTGGCGAGGAGCGTTTGAAAAATAACGCAAATACTAAAGAAGCTCATGCTCAAAACCGCCGCGTAGAGACAACGGTTACTTCAACTGAGCGTGTTAAAGTAAGACGTAAATAATGTATTGAGTTAAATTTAAAAGGTCTGTGCAATGCAGACCTTTTTGCTTTAAATACCTTACACATTTAGCCTGAAAAGGCACATTCAGTTAGTACTAATTCCTCAGTTATTTGATAAAAAACTTCTATGAGCATCCCTTGCGGAATAATGGGCGATAATGGCTCTGTGATCATAAAATGTAACTTATTAGAGTCAAAATACATTAGTTGAGCAGCTTCAAAACCAAAAAAACGCTTTACGCTTGGGTAAAGCGCTTTAAAAATACTTTCTTTCGCTGAAAAAATGACGGTCAGAGGGCAAGGAATAAGCTCACTAAGTTTTAGGTGTATTTCTGCTTCCAAAGGGTGCAAAATTTGCCCTTTCAGCTTACTTTCTTGTTCTTGTTTCATGTGCTTTTCAATATCAATACCCAGCCCTTTTAAATCTTTTGCTGGGGCGGTCATTGCAAGCGCAATACCTTGTGTATGACTAATGCTGCCAATCACAGTTGCTGGCCAAACAGGGGAGCGATCTTCTGCGCTGGTCACTGTAAAGCTCGTAATAGCCATTTTTTCTAATGCAAATCGAGCACAGAGTCGGCCAGCCAAATACTCTGCTTTGCGTTTTGGCACCGCATTTTTTAGCTTTATTGGCATGCTAATGTTGTGTATTACAAAGTCATCTTGTTCAAACTGTTCAGGCTTAAAAGTACAGCAGTAATAAGGGTAACTTAATTGTGGTTTAAAAGGGCTAGCAGGTAGATAGTGCATATAAAGTTTAGTATTCACAGTTGTTGATAGATAATTTACCACAGCATAAGCTATTGTAGAAAAAGTCGCTGCTATTTTTGTGCAGTAGCCTCTACAGCGACACATTCAACTCCATCAAGGTTTAAATAGGCTTCCTTTTTCGGATAATACAACACGCATTGGCCGTGGCGCATTTGTAGCTCAAATCGAGTCACAGACAAGTCGTGCATGCCTAATATTGGGTCATGTCCAGAGGTGTTCATACCGCGTTCAAGCAACAAGGTACTCCTGTTGATAAAAACATTGTCTGCCAGTTGTGGCGCTACACCGCCTTTGAGGGTAACAATCGCTGCTTGAATTATAGCTTTTACCTCTGGTGACGTGTCTATTAATAGCGCAGGTTGTGTATCTACTGACTGGCTGTGTTTACAGCCAGCCAGTAGATATATACTCAGCATAAAAACCAAGGCACGAGAATTCATTATTTAGACTCTCTTATTGGTAGTATTAAAGCGCCAATTTTCGGCAGTTGCTGGGGCGTGGCTATGGCGGGCCCATCAAAGGTAAACTGTGTGCTTTGTTGTTGAGGTCTCGCGGCACTTTGCTGTGGGCATTGACCAGTATTAATATAATTCAGTGCAGCAGAAAACAATGCCTCTGATGGGGAACCAAGTGGTTGTGAAAAATCGTCATTAACACTGCAACCCGATACTCGGTTCGATAAACCAAGTTCGGTGTTATTCGTACTTGCAGGTACAGGCAAAAAACCATCAGCATATTCGCCAAACCTTTTGGCATTTTCACTTCTAAACTGCACGGTATAATAGACTTGTCCACAGTTGGGAGTTGGGAAGAAGCCATAGGGTTTACCACAAGTAGATGAGCCTATCACTACCACCTCTACATCTATCCCCTGTAAAGCATTAATAACCAGCTCACTGGCCGAACAGGTACTTTGTGTGGTCAATACATAAATCTTATTTAGGTTAATACTTGGCAGAGTTTCGTCGGTATAAACTTGCCTTTCCCAGTCTATGACGCGGTAGTCAAAGTTCAAGGCTTGATTGTCGGCTGCACGTTTATCATTGTAAGTTGTATAGCTAAATACCTTACCAGAATTGCTGGGGCCAGCTTCTGTAAGTGTTGGGCCAGCAATCATATATGCTAGTTGTGATGCCATATTCACGAGGCCGCCGCCGTTGTAACGTAAGTCAAGCACAAGCTCGTCAATGCTTTGATTGGCAAACTGCTGAAACACATTTATTAGTGGCCGTTGGCCAATCGAAATGAATTGATTGAATTGTAGGTAACCAACATCGCGGCCATCTACATTAATGACATTGAAAGTACGTACTGGCGTTGATTCAATATCACCTGCAGTCAAAGTAACTTGCTCGACTATGGCACCTTTCTTTAATAAAGAAAAGGTATGAGTATCACCTGCAATAGGACTTAATGCCGCATTAATAGTATTGATGTCGTTCGCACTTGAGGCGTTAATATCTATACCATCAATTGCGATGATCGTATCGCCTCTTTCTAAACCGGCAAATTGAGCTGGAGAGTCATTTTGTGTATATGCAACACGTATAACTCGTGGTGGAGTGCGATTAATAAACGCCCAACGTACGCCATAACTTGCAACGACACCTGATTGAGATTCCTTTTTAAACTCTTCGTAGCTTTGAGAAAAATGAAATTCGTCTTTCTCCTTGCCTGAAGGAGTACGAGCTGATGTTTTTAAGGAGTTAAAGTAAGCGAGTGTTGAGGAGAATGTGTTTGGGTTTGGGTCGGGTAATTCGTCGTACCAAAGATAAGTCTCATGGCTAAACGAACGTAACCAAAGCTTTTCTAGCATCATGCTTCCCGCCTTGTCTGGGTAGGCGGTGTTTTCAAAAGGGTCGATACCCTGTCGAGGATTAGCACAAAAATTTGCGTAGTTGCTAGCTGGTGCAAAGCTGCCTGCACTCCAGATTTCTGAAGGGGGAGATACGGGGGTGGTAACTTCATCCGATGATGGAGTGGAAGTATTACCACCTCCTCCACAACCGCTCAGTGCAAAGCTTATAAGTATCAAGCCAAGTAGCGCTATAACTGTGTTGGAGTTTTTCATTATTGTTCGCTTTTTTAAACTATTAGTTAAAAGCTAGCAAGTCAAAGTGGCAAAGGCAATATGAATACATAAAATTAGTACCTATATTGTTTAATTTTATGCTTGGAAAGTTGGTGATTAACCAGTGAAATGTGCAACACGGAGTGATTGTAAAGGTCGTTATTAGACTTAGCTATAGCCAGTCTGTGCTTACTTAGTTACACTTGCGTTTGAAGTAGCTATCTTATAATCAATTAGTTTGGGTAAATCAGTTCATATGTCAGAAATTCAGTTTTTAAACGTCGACTTAGAATTAGAGTCAAAGCATGACATTAGCGCTTTAGTAAGTGATTTGCAGCAAAATGCCATTGTTTTACATTATGATAAAGATGAATACCGTCAACTCGCACGGATTGAGGCTAACGCTGAGGTAATGACGCCAGATAAGGCAATTAATCATCTTTGTGAATTGATAGAGTCGTGCTCTAAGGCCGCTTTAAAACAATGGTTATCATGTACTAAGCGTACATTCGATATTGGCTTTAGCTCTGGTAATTCACCTAAATGTTACTCTCAGGCACTACATGCAGATACATTATTGCGTATCTCTGCCATAGGTGCGGGGATTGAGATCACACTTTACCCAGTAGAATGAAAGCTCTATTTATCACAATGTCAGTATATTTGGTTAGTCTGCTTAGTTTTGCTTGGCTAACCAACCCTCTAAAGCCTATATAAATACTAGCGATAAAGACCTACAAGACTTTTAACTACATCGTAAAAGCTTTTCATTTATTCGTACCTATAAAATATTTTGTTAAATTTAAATTAACAGGTTGATAATTTTTTCAATAAGTTTTATCTTGATTTACTCAAATACACGGATTATTGTCAGGAGTAGAATGTGAAAAAATTTACAAAATTAGCATTACCCGCATTATTGGTGGCGATGAGCTTACAAAGTTATGCATCAAGTTCGGTATCACAGATTCAACATGCGTTTCCAACGCTAGATGTATTCAATCCTGCTGGTGATCAAGTGGCGCAGATGAAACAGCAACTGGCACGACAACTTGCTAAGCAGCTGCCTAACATCAGTGCAAAAGTACAGGCGCGAATGAGTATGTATCGCTTGCAGCTACCGTTATCAACAGAATTGGTCTCAGGCAATTTGTCTACCCAGCTGCAAAGTGCCACAAAATACACTCGCACATTAAAAGGCTTGCCAAGCTCTTCTGACTCTTTGTATCAATTGAGGTTGGCAGATCAAGCTATGCTTGAGCGCTGGCAGCATGGTGAAGAGGCGCTGGTCGCTTTTGCACCTAAGGGTGATGATAAAACATGGTTGCATGTACAGGCTTATGATAAAAATGGCAATGTTCATCTACTTGATGCACATACATTACCAAAGCAGCCTGTATTAGTGGTTGAAATAGACGGTCGTAAAAGTGTAAAAGAAGGCCTTGCAGTCATGCAAAGCGAGTTTAATAAACGACTGGGAACATCTTCACCTCAACAAATAGACACTCAAAGTGACGCGGGCCCTATTTCCACTAGTGTACTTAAACGCATTCGCTTAAATGATGATGAAGAGCCTTGGATCTCTGGCGCTGCTGAAGTGTATGGTGTTGTAACAGGGGTAAATCCGAGCCGCGACGAGCCAGTGTTAGATATTGTTGATATGCCTTATTTAGATCACGATGGACGTGATTACAACCCAAATCAAATTGTTATTTATTGGGATCGTTACCGTTGGCAAGCTGCTGATATGCTGCTGATGGAGCAAGATGATAACACCAATTACCAAACTTTAGCGACAACGTTTTTAGATATTGTTACTCAGGTTATGCGTACTATTCCAGACCCTAATGTGCAAGGCTATGCCATTATTCCGCAGCTTACCAATCAGCTTATTAAAGCTATGCCAAGTTCATGGTTTACTAATGACGATGATTATGTTGATGTTTTCTATACATTGTTTGAAGGTCAGCAGTATACAGGCTATATGGGAGCCAGTGGTAATGCAAAAATCAGTTTATCTCCCTTAACCATCAACCCTCGATAATTCCCCATTGAGTTGGTTAGCGACCTAAAGGACTAGGTTGCCTTTTTATTTAAACTAGTTAGAAGCAAAGCCACCCTCGGGTGGCTTTTTTATCAGCTTACCAAATTTGTTGTACAAACTCTGGATGGTCAACAAATGGGTTACGGTTTCCTTGGTATTCGTGAGCAGCTTGGTTTCGAGCTCGCTCTATATTATCTACCGGATCAACTTGATGCCAGCGTAATAGCATGGTGACTACCCACGGCTCAAATACTTGATTAGATGTACCATTAAGAACAGCATCACTGTATGTGGTGTTATTTTGCCAGCTACTGATCACACTCTCGTAGCGCGTTGCCATATAAAAATAGGCACGGGCAAAGTCACCTTTAAATTGATCTATCGGTTCAAATACCGTACCTGTATAGTTGAGGCTACTGGACGCATTCCCAAGTTTACTACCATTACTTGAAATGTAGCTCGCATTGGCGACTTCACCAAAGGGGAAGTTACTCCGCTTGGAGTTTACAAATCCATCAGTAGCAAAAATATGATGGATATCAGAGTTCATAGGTTCTACTTTGCCACCAAACCAGCTTTTAGGGAATGAATGCTCTCGGTTGTAACAGTCACCTTCAACTCGATAAGATCCACACTGGTTAGTTACAGCAACGTAGTTGATACTATCAGTTGTATTGGGTTTTTCTGAGTAGCGATCGAGCACGGAATTATCTTGCTCAAAATAATTATCACGCTCGGATTGATCGATAAATTGCCAAATGGCTGAATAACCTTGTGATTGGTGAGTGCTGATAATGCTGTGTAACTGACTTTTTAGCGCATAACCCGTTAGTCCCGCTGTCGATGCATAATACTCAGCAGGGTCGGTAGGCGTGCCACCGCCGTTGTCATTACCAATAGCGAACGTGTGTTGTTGTTGGCTGGTGAAGCTGCTACCAGAGGCAAGTGTACCATCTGGGCTTGTTAAGCTGTATGAACCATTACCATAGTTACAACACATGCCATCGCCATAATTATCGAATATGGTAAAAGTGTAGCTGTCGTCACTCAAACATAATGATTCTGTATATGTTTGATTGCTTGCATAGCTATTACCACTGGCAACTTGTGTGCTACTACTGTTTGTTAATGTCCAGCTTGTCTCACTGCCATAATTGTCAGTGGTAAGGGATAAATTTAATGTATTTGCTTGGCAGCCTGTACTAGGTGGTGGTGGCGCTGTAGTTGTGGGTTGGAAGTTGTCTATGTAAACCACCTCGCTTCCATTAAAACTTGATACATCGTAAAAGCGCAATCCAACATTTATAGTGGCGTTAGCACTTGCTGTGTAAGTATGGCTGATTTGTTGCCATTGATTTAATGTAAATGGGTCTGAATAGCCATGATACCCATCGATCACTAGACGTGCCCTTACACCCCCTTGAGTGTGATAAACCCAAGTACTGAAGGTGTAACTCTGCCCTGCTTGCACTGTGACTTGCTGCAAAAGGTCAGTATTACTTTGTGTACCAGTGTTTACTGTTACTTGTGCAGCAGTCTGACCAGATTTTACTCTATCGCTTGTTGCGCTTAGTGAAATTCCAGAGTCTATTGTTGTCCAGTTGGATGGCTGATTCTGTTGCCAGTTTTCAAAGTCTCCATTACTCACTTGTGCCATGGCGTTATGAGTTAACGCAGTGAAACCAAGCGTAAAGGCAAGTCTATATTTATAGGATATTTTCCCGTGTTTCATATTGTTTCTCTTATATTTTAAGTTGTATTTTTGCTTTTATGTGAACAAAGGCCGAGCTTACTGAACCTTTGTTATTGCAATGTTAATATTAGAGTGTCTATTTTTAAAGCAATTCTTTTAATCTGTTTTTGTTGGTGTTTTTGTTTATTAATAACCAAATGGAATATAAAAGCAGATCTTTGTCTTTTTCTTGTGTGTAGAGATCAGTATGCTGCATGCATAGAAAAGCTTGCCCTTCATTTTATGTGGCAAGTAACACACCAATCTAAGCAAAAGACGTTTTAGGGTTACGGGGATTATTCAATGTTGTTAGGTCAACTTAGTGCTGCGGCAAGCCCGCTTTCGCAAGAGCAAGTGCAAAAATTACAAGGTTTAGTGGCTGAACTAAACCCAATCCAGCAAGCTTGGGTAAGCGGCTATCTTGCTGCCAATGCAAACACCGCAGCCTTAGCCGGTACTGTCGGCCCTGCTGGCGCTGTTGAGGCCGCGCCGCTGACTATTTTGTATGGTTCTCAAACGGGTAATGCTAAGGCGGTCGCAAGTCAGTTAAAGTCACAAGCTGAATCTCGAGGTTTGAGTGTTAAGCTAGTTAATATGGCTGACTACAAAACATCTGCTTTGAAAAAAGAGAAGTTTTTAACTATTGCGGTATCAACTTATGGTGAAGGTGAGCCACCAGAAGATGCAGAAGCATTACATGCCTTTTTAGCAAGTAAAAAAGCCCCTAAACTAGATGGCGTAAAGGTTGCAGTGATAGGTTTGGGCGACACAAGTTATGAATTTTTCTGCCAAACGGCAAAAGATTTTGAGCAGCGTTTAACTAAACTTGGTGCGGATGTGATATACCAGCGTGCTGATTTAGATGTTGACTATGAAGAGCAAGCAACGCAATGGATAGTGGGTGCATTAGATGTCTTTGAGCCTGATTTAAAAGCGCAACAACAAAGCCAAACCAATGTGGTTAGCATGCCGTTATCAGCATCTGTTGCCCAGAGTCAATACACCAAACAAAACCCGTTTGCAGCAGAGTTATCTGTGGTACAAAAAATTACAGGCAGAGAATCAAGCAAAGATGTGCGTCATATTGAGCTTTCACTCGATGGTTCTGATATTACTTACGCACCGGGTGACTCTTTAGGTGTGTACTTTTTAAATGATGAAGTGCTGGTGGACCAAGTCTTAGCTGCATTGGAGATTTCCCCTGATACGTCGGTAACTGTTGGCAATGATACTTTATCAGTGCGAGACGCACTGATTGAAAAACTGGAACTAACACAGTCTTACCCAGGCTTTGTAGAAAAATATGCTCAAGCGACGAATAACGCAAAATTGCTCACTTTAGTTGCGGATAAAGCGCAACTGCGTGTATACATCGAAGCAAGACAAATTTTTGATGTTATCTTACAAAACCCAGCAAATATCGAAGCGCAAACATTAGTTGATTGTTGTCGTAAGCTACAAGCACGTTTGTACTCTATTGCTTCTAGTCAAGCAGAAGTTGAAGACGAAGTGCACTTAACTGTGGGCTTAGTTGAGTTTGATACGTTCGATGAAACACACTTTGGTGGTTGTTCTGGTTACTTGGCAAATCGTGCTGAAGAGGGCGCAAGAGTAAAAGTATTTAGTGAACATAATGATAACTTCCGCTTACCTGCCAGTGATGAAACGCCAATTATCATGGTAGGTCCTGGCACCGGTATCGCACCATTTCGTGCATTTTTACAAGAGCGTGATGTACGAGAAGCATCAGGTGATAATTGGTTGTTCTTTGGTAACCCAAACTTCACTCAAGATTTCTTGTACCAACTAGAAATTCAGGGGTATGTGAAGTCAGGTTTATTGAATCAAGTTGATCTTGCATTTAGCCGCGATCAAGCGCAGAAAATTTATGTACAAGACCGTCTTCGTGAAAAAGGTGAAGCGGTATTTGCATGGTTAGAAAAGGGTGCACATTTTTATGTCTGCGGTGATGCCAATCGCATGGCAAAAGATGTACACCAAGCATTGATTGATATTGTTAAAGCCCATGGTGGCAAAGATGACGAACAAGCTGAGCAGTACTTAAAAGAGCTGCGCAGTCAAAATCGTTATCAAAAAGACGTGTATTAATCACCGCTGATTAGTACACAACACTGACCGTCACAGTAAATTTTTTAGGATAAGCCATGAGCAAAGATAACAAACCAAATAGCAAACTAGACCCAAATGCAAAGTTTGCTGATAACGAACGCCTTAAAACGCAGAGTAACTTTTTACGCGGTACCATTAATACTGATTTAAAAGATCAATTAACTGGTGGCTTTACTGCAGATAACTTTCAACTCATTCGCTTTCACGGTATGTATCAACAAGATGACCGTGATATCCGTCCAGAGCGTACCAAGCAAAAACTTGAACCATTACAAAATGTTATGCTACGCGCTCGTATGCCTGGCGGTATTATCAAGCCTGAGCAATGGCTAGCCATTGACAAGTTTGCCCAAGAAAAGTCTATGTATGGCAGTATTCGGTTAACTACGCGCCAAACATTTCAGTTTCATGGTGTATTAAAGCCCAATATTAAAGAAATGCATCAAATGCTGAATAGCGTTGGTATTGACTCAATTGCCACCGCAGGGGATGTAAATCGTAACGTACTTTGTACTACTAACCCGGTAGAGTCACAGTTACACCAAGAGGCTTATGAGTGGGCAACCAAGATTTCTGAGCATTTATTGCCACATACTAAAGCGTATGCAGAAATTTGGTTAAATGGTGAAAAAACAGAGACGACGCAAGAGCCAATTTTAGGCTCAACCTATTTGCCACGTAAGTTTAAAACGACCGTAACTATTCCGCCAAATAACGAAGTGGATGTGCACGCAAACGACTTAAACTTTGTGGCAATTGCAGATAACGGAAAGTTGGTTGGTTTTAACGTACTGGTTGGTGGTGGTTTGGCCATGACCCATGGTGATGTCAACACTTACCCTCGTAAAGCGGATGACTTTGGCTTTATTTCTTTAGAGCATACGTTAAAAATTGCTGAGCATGTCGTGTCTGTGCAGCGTGATTGGGGTAACCGTGTAAACCGCAAAAATGCTAAAACCAAATATACCTTAGATACCTTTGGTGCAGACGCTTTTAAAGCAGAAGTAGAAAAGCGTGCGGGCGTGCAATTTGAAGAGAGTCGTCCATATGAGTTCACTCACCGTGGTGACCGTATTGGTTGGGTTGAAGGTATTGATGGGAAGCACCATTTAACCTTGTTCATTGAAAATGGTCGCATCTTGGATTATCCAGATAAACCGCTTAAAACTGGTTGTCGTAAAATTGCGCAAATTCACCAAGGTGATTTTCGCATGACGGCGAACCAAAATCTGATTGTTGCTGGCGTGCCAGCTGAGCAGAAATCAGTGGTTGAGCAAATAGCTCGTGACCATGGTTTAATTAATGATGCACATACCGCACAGCGTAAAAACTCTATGGCCTGTGTATCGTTGCCAACTTGTCCGCTTGCAATGGCTGAAGCGGAGCGTTATTTGCCTGACTTAGTCACTAAAGTTGAAGGCTTGTTAGAAAAACATGATGTAAGCGATGACAACATTATCTTACGGGTTGTTGGTTGCCCGAATGGATGTGGGCGCGCGATGTTGGCTGAAGTCGGTTTAGTGGGTAAAGGCTTAGGTAAATACAACGTGTACCTAGGTGGTAATCGCGAAGGAACCAGAGTTCCTAAACTCTATTTAGAGAATGTGGGTGAAGATGTGTATTTGCCTGCGCTGGATGAACTGATAGGCCAGTGGGTCAGTGACCGTCAAACTGATGAGTGTTTTGGTGACTTTGTGATCCGAAAAGGTATTGTGGCCGAAGTTAAAGTATCTAAAACAGACTTTCACGCGTAATGATAAGTGACTTGGCAAGTACGCTTGCCAAGCTAGGAATGACGAATGAGTGATTATAAAAAACTCTTACAGTTAGATGGCGAAGAACAAGCAGCGTTGCTTGCTCAAGCCAATGAACTGCTAAAGCCGATGACGGCGCAGCAGCGAGTTGTGTGGGCGTTAGAACACTTACCCGACACGGCTTTTTTATCATCTAGTTTTGGTATTCAAGCTGCAATTATGTTGCATTTGGTAACCTCTGAGCGTGCAGATATTCCCGTCGTATTAACTGATACAGGCTATTTGTTTCCAGAGACGTATCAATTTGTGGATCACTTAACAGAACGGTTAAACCTGAACTTGAAAGTTTACCGCTCTAACTACACTCCTGCATGGCAAGAAGCCAAATATGGCAAGTTATGGGAGCAAGGTCAGGATGGCATTAAGCAATATAATATGCTTAACAAAGTAGAACCAATGACACGGGCTTTAAAAGAGTTACAAGCAGGAACGTGGTTTAGCGGACTTCGTCGTGATCAGGCCTCAAGTCGAGCTCAAAAACAAATTTTAGAAATAAGCCGCGATACGGTAAAAGTGTATCCTATTATAGAATGGAGCAACCGTGACGTTTATCAATATCTCACAAAACATGATTTACCTTACCACCCGCTTTGGGAGCAAGGTTATGTTTCAATGGGAGATGTACATACCACGCGTAAGTTAGAGCCTGGCATGAGTGAAGAAGAAACCCGCTTCTTTGGTTTAAATCGTGAATGTGGACTGCACATTGATGGTGATGGTATTTAAACATTCTCCAGCCATGGAGGGAGGCCAAAAGCACAACTTAGGTTGTGCTTTTTTATTGTTCTATATCGGTGTATGCTCAATAGAGTTGGTATTGGCGTAGTTTGTAGTGGAATACAAAGATGAAATACTTTAGTTATTTATTGGTCATGATTATGTTAGTTGGGTTGGGATCGTTATTTATACTCAAAAAACCAGATGGCACACCGTGGTTAAGTTTTGGTAACGTGGCTCAACAAGCACAGCAAAAGGCTAATACTTTATTTAATGAAGCAAAACGTAATTTAGATAGTGCGGTTCAGCAGACGAGCACTGCAGCAGATACATCCAGTGATTCGGACGCTATTTACAAGTGGCAAGATGCTAATGGTAACTGGGTTTATTCAGATAAGCCAAACTTGCAAAGAAATAGTCAGGCGCACAAATTAGATCCGAGTAAGATTACCATTATGGCGGCGGAAGATACCTCTATTTTAAACGAATTAGTGGCAAAAAAAGCACATATAGATAGTCAACTAAAGAATCCATCGGCACTGAATCCAACTGATGTAAAGCAATTGATGATGGATGCTAAAAATATTCAACAATTAATGGATGAGCGCACCAAACGATTAGATCAGGCAATTGGGGGTAATTAGCTCCAAGGCCTCAACTAGGGGCCTTGCAGGTATTAGTCTGAGTGTTGTGCCAGTTTTATTAAGACATTGATCATTTAAGGTAGCTACATGAGCCATTAACTGTGTTAAAAACGGCTCATGTAGAATAATGGCATACCGAAATTTTTGCCCAGTTTTACTAAGCTATTTATCTATCGCAATATCTGGTCATTTATTTGATGCAATTGGCGTTAGTTATCTATTGAAATGTCGAATACATAAATCGATTGCTCATACTGAGTTGTAAATGCTCCCCCAATTGAATACAACTTACCATTACTATTTTCTAGTTTGAAATCACGTAAATAATGAACAGTTTGATCTTGTTGCTGCATTGCGTAAGGGTTGCTACTGTGAGACTTCCATTGTTTAGTATCTAAATCAAAGGCCATTAAATGTGAGGCACTGAGTACGTAAAGCGAATGGTTAGACAAGGTTACGTCAGTATAACTAAAAGCGACACTTTGAGGGATAAGCTCAGATGTGGAGGTAGTTTGTGTGGTTAGATCGAAAGTAATTAACTCTTTTTGCGCTGCAGTTTCATTTTCAGCGATTAAATAGGCTTGCTCTCCCTCAATTGCACAGCTTGATACTTTATGCTTCATATCAGGTAAAACCTTACTATGCCATGTATTTGTTTCAGCATCTAGAGTATAAAGAGTATGGCTCTGCTCGTGCGCGACAAAAGCATAGATCATAGAGTCGGTGCTACAAGTTGCTGAGATGGCGTTATTAAATGGCGTAAATTCAGGGCTATCAAATGTCTGCCAGGATTTATCCTCAACATCATATACTTCCATTGTAGTGACGCCTTTAGAGTCACTAGGGCATGAGTTTATGCCGCCAAAAACATAGATTTTTTTACCCATTGCCTGTGTATGGAAGTAAAAGCGTGATAACGCAGGGCTCTGTAGAGTAAGCCACTCATTTGAATCAATATTCCACTGAGATAGGTGTGGGGCTTGTGCTGGAGCACTTTGACAGATCATTGCAGAAGACCACGTATAGTTATGAGTTAAGCTAAAGAGCGTTTGATTTATCATTGTGGTTGCTAAATGGCTGCCTTGGAAGCCCGGTAATTGAGATACTTCACTCCAAGCCTGACCTTTTACTTCAATATTAAATGGAGGCAGCTTGACTTCATGGTCTGCATCAATAACTGTGATGATAATATCGGAAAATGTACCCACATGTTCGGTGAGGGTGGGTGTACCATGTAGCGTTCCTGTTGATTCATCAAATTGGGACCACAACGGTTTATTATAAATACTAAAACGGTGATTACTAGTATCTAGATCAACGTCAATAATCTGAGGTGTAAAAGAAAACTCATCGTTCAAGTCAATGTTGGACACAGGTTGCCCAGTAATAATGGGCTCATCATTGATGGCATGAATTGTGATATTTACCACTACAGCTTCACTGGTGATGTCCCCTTGCTTGAGTGTGTAGGTAAAATGGTCTTTACCAAACTTATTTTGATCTGGTGTATAAATAAGTTTGGGATAGTTGCCTGTGATTGTACCCAGTGTTGGAGCGCTAACTAGCTTGACGGTAATAGCCTCTGTTTGGTTAGGCGTCTGAGTTGCTGATATATCGATATTCCCGCTTGTGTCTTCATTAGTTTGACTATTGAGCTGTGCAATAACTGAAAATGCAGCTGGGTTGTTATTTGGCACAATGCTAGGTTCATCATTAGACGAACCACCACAAGCACTAAGTAGTAAAACGATAGGGAATAAAAAAGTAATCCTGTAGTTCATAGGGGCGTATCCTTACATTATAATTTATTTTGGTACATGTTATTTTTTTTTAAGATTAACTTCAAATGAATTAAAGCTAAATATGTCTATCATTTTAATTTGAGCATGTTTGTAACAAGTTTGGCAATCGCTAAACTTGCTGTAAGGCCGGGCGACTCAATACCAAATAAATTTATGAGCCCTGCTACGCCGTGAGTGGTATGATCTTGAATTATAAAATCCTGACTGCCGTATTTTTGTAATTTAGGACGTATACCGCTGTAACTTATCTGCAAACGTTCACTGTCTAACTGCGGCCAGTATTTTATGATGGCATTAACAAAATGCGTTTTAGCTTTTATATTTGGGCTGTAATCAAGATGACTAATAAACTCAGTATCAGGGCCAAACTTTAGTTGTCCTGCTAAATCTAGCGTGGCATGAATACCTAAACCATGTTGCTCAGGCATTGGGTAAATAAGATGTTTAAAAGGGTGTCTACCTTGATAACTAAAGTACTGCCCTTTACAGTAATGCAGTGCGGGAATGTAATTGGGGGCTAAGGCGTCTATTTTTTGCGCACATGCTTGCGCAAATAGTCCCGCTGCATTAATCAGTGTTTTACACTTGATATTGAATAACTCACCGTCACAGTTGAGCGTTACTATAAACTGCAGACCATCAAATTGGGCACTGATGAATTGAGTGTTGCTAACATAGTGACCATTATGTTCAGAGAGTTTATTTAGATAAGACAGCATCAGCTGGTGACTATCAACAATGCCCGTAGAAGGTGACCATACTCCCGCAACCGCTTTTGTTTGAGGTGCTCGGTTGGCAAGTTCTATTGGGCTCAAAAACTGTAAATCTGACACGCCATTGTTTTTAGCTTGTTTTACTAAGGTATGCAGCTTTGCAGTTTCGTGTTCGTTACTTGAAATAAGTACCTTACCAATTTTGTGTACTGGTACATGATAGCGCTGACAGTGCTTATAAAGTAACGCTTTACCCGTTACGCATAATTGTGTTTTTAAGCTATCAGTAGGATAGTAAATTCCGGCATGAACAACTTCGCTATTACGACTACTTGTATGTTCACCAAAACGACTATTTTGCTCAATAATAATAACGTCATTATATTCACTAAGGGTGGCTGCAATAGCAAGTCCTACAGCGCCAGCCCCAATCACCAGCGTTTCGATTTGTTCCATTTATTACTTTCGTCGCCAAAGTTTCATAACCGCTATGGTAACAAAGCGTTGAATATAGCACTACGTACTATTAGTAAAATGGTGGGATAGGTTTTAGTAGGCAAGCAGCAGAGTTCATAAAATTAGCAGCATCAGGGCTGTGAAATACGCCATAATTTAACAACATATAATCGAAAATTATAAATGATCGACCCCAACAGATAAAAAATTTTAAGAGCTTAATTTACGTGTTAGTTTGCATCATTTTTATCCCATACTTTTAACTTAACTACTGCAAGTGTTGGTTGAATAAATGCAATTCAACACTATCAAGATAGCGTTGTATTAAATAACCAAAGGGTAAAAAATTGCTGCTGATACCAGATGCATTTATCTTTGCTGTTTTGCCTCAGTGAGTTGGCGGTTTAGGCAAGGCGGGGACAGCCCCGCAGAGGTGATGTCGCATAGTGATTCTATGTGAGTTCAACCAAAGGCATTTATTACTTTTTCATTCGCAACGAACATAAACCAATATGTTGCATTGCTCATTTCGCGTATTGAAAGCTTTTGGTTTGAACAAAATTCATACCTCAAAGATAAACACGTCCTAGATGTAAGCTACACTAATCAATATTATCAAAATGAAATAGTTGTATATGTTTAAGCTACTTAATATAGTCTTTTATGCTTTTATGATGCTGACATCGGTAGCGCATGCTCAAGTGAGCACTGTAATTGGAGGGCACAACCCTTGGCCACCTTATATTGAGAGCGATGGTTCTGGGTTAGTGAACGATATCCTTTTTGCCGCATTTTCTTCCCAAGGCGTTGCGCTTGAGATACAAATAGCCCCATTTAGTCGCATGATGTTGTTACTTGAAAATCGCAAAGTTGATTTTGTGGCTGCACTTTGGTGGACCGAAGAACGTGAAAAAACTATTTTATTCAGCCAGCCTTACTTTCATAATGAATTGTTTGTTGTCAGCCGCCAAAATCAATTAGTGGACTTTCGTGGTACAAAAAGTTTGCGCTATAAGAGTGTTGCAACTATTAGAGGCTATGCATATCGTAATTTACTCGTTAACATTGAGCAGCTTAACGTGATAGATGTACTTAGTTTGCATGCCTGTTTAGAGTTGGTACACAAGGGGAGAGCTGATTTTGCGATTGCTGATATGTTAGCGTTTAAACATGAACTAAAACACGACTCAATGTTGCAAAACCTGATGACTCACTCTCCCGCATTATCAAGTTGGCCGTTGCATATAGGTGTGAGCCGTGAGCACCCTGACGCTGAAAAAATTATTCAGCTATTTAACGTGGGCTTGGCAACAATTAAAAAAAATGGCAGTTACCAACAAATCATAGCGCAATATTTGGACTAGCGCGGGCAACAATAGCGGCGGTCATACGCGACACACAGCATAGCTCACCTTTGGCATTGGTAATTTTTACTTCCCATACAGAAGTTCGTTTTCCTAAATGTAATGGTTTGGCGATGGCTGTTAACATACCATTGCGAGAAGCTTTCAAATGATTGGCGTTTATTTCTTGGCCAACACAGTAAAAGTGTTCAAAATCAACTACAAAATTTGCTGCATAGCTGGCAACAGTTTCAGCTAACGCGACATTTGCCCCGCCATGAACCATACCGATGGGGTTATGATGCGAGGGCATTGCTGGCATAGTGGCAACTAAGTAGTCATCACCAATTTCTGTAATTTCAATGCCCAAGGTCTTCATTAATGAGCCTTTGCCGTACATACCCTCATCGAGTTTACGACAAAGCTCTAACGTTATTGGTTTGTACCAGATAGTCATAGTATTGAGCTGAATATTAAAAGTGATGCTAGTGTATGAAAAAATCTGTTGTAAGTCACTGCCATATGGGAGCATATTAATACCAGCTCCCATGTTACAGGGATATTATTTGTCCTTGAGCATGTTTCTTAGTACGTATTGCAAAATACCGCCATGGCGGTAATATTCCCACTCTTTGGGCGTATCTATACGTACATCTACAAGAAATTCTAGCGCATCGTTTTGACTATTGGTTGCGATGATTTTAACTTCGTCGCAATTGTCACATAATCCCATGACTTCAAAGTTCTCTTCTGCGGTAAGCTTTAAGGATTCGTGACTATCACCTGCTTTAAATTGCAACGGCAATACGCCCATGCCAATTAAATTGGAGCGGTGAATACGCTCATAACTTTGCGCAATTACGGCTTTGACGCCAAGTAGCAGTGAACCTTTAGCTGCCCAATCTCTAGAAGAACCGGTACCATATTCCTTACCCGCGAGAATAATCAATGGTGTGTTGCGCTTTTGATATGCCATAGCAGCATCATAAATACTCATGATTTCATTGTCAGGTAACAAGCGCGTGATCCCTCCTTCAGTGCCCGGAGCTAGTTGGTTTCGCAAGCGAATGTTAGCAAAGGTGCCTCGCATCATCACTTCATGGTTACCACGGCGAGAGCCATAAGAGTTAAAGTCGCTCTCTTTTATGTTTTGTTGCTCCAAATAAATGCCAGCAGGTGCGCTTTTTTTAATATTACCTGCTGGTGATATATGATCAGTTGTCACCGAGTCGGCCAGTTTTGCTAAACACTTTGCATCCGTTATATGTGGTAATTTGGGCACATCGGTGGTCATATCTTCAAAAAATGGGGCGTGACGAATGTAGGTTGAATCTGTTTGCCAAGGGTATAACTCACTGGCTTTGGTGTTGATGTTTTGCCAGTGGCTGTCACCTTGGTAAATATCGTGATAGTTTGACTCGAACATCGCTTGTGTGACGGTATCATTAACCAGCTGTTTTACTTCGCTCATACTAGGCCAAATATCTTTCAAGTAGATATCTTCAGCATCGTCATTTTGGCATAGAGGCTCGTTATAAACATCAATATCTGTGCGCCCAGCTAAGGCATAAGCCACAACGAGTGGTGGAGAGGCTAAAAAGTTCATTTTTACATCTTGATGTATCCGTCCCTCGAAATTTCTATTGCCAGATAATACCGAGCTTACTATAAGTTTGTGCTTATTAATGGCATCTGATATCTCCTCTGGCAGTGGCCCAGAATTACCAATGCAAGTTGTACACCCATAACCTACCAAATCAAACCCAAGCGCTTCTAATTCAGAGAGTAAGTTAGCTTGTTTAAGATAATCTGTTACTACTTTGGAACCCGGTGCCAGTGAGGTTTTTACCCATGGCTTTGGTTTTATACCCAGCTCATTGGCTTTTCTAGCAACTAATGCTGCGGCCAAGATAACATTTGGGTTAGAAGTATTCGTACAACTTGTAATGGCTGCAATTACACACGCACCATCTTTAAGGGTAAAGTTTTGCTCTTTATACTGGACTTTTGCAATGCCAAGTACTTCTGGTTCGGTTGGCGTATCTGTTGATGGACCGCCTTCATCAACAATTTGCGCTTCATCGCCAGAGGTATTGTCTTCACTGCGCTTGTCCTGCAAAGCTCTGAGCTGTTGATTTATCGTGTTACCCGCTTCATCTAAGTTTATCCGATCTTGAGGTCGGCTTGGTCCAGCAATACTTGGTACCACGGTATTTAAATCAAGGGTTAGGGTATCGCTATATTCAGGCTCATCATCATCATGTCGCCACATACCTTGATGCTTAGCATATGCTTCTATCAAGGCAAGCTGCTTTTCATCACGATTTGTTAGACGCAGATAGGAAATGGTTTCAGCATCAATAGGAAAAATACCACAAGTTGCACCGTATTCAGGTGCCATATTGGCAATAGTGGCTCTGTCTGCTAAGGGGAGTTGAGCAAGCCCATTCCCATAAAATTCAACAAACTTACCAACCACACCATGCTCGCGTAATATTTGTGTGATGGTGAGGACTAAATCTGTGGCAGTCGTACCTTCGGGTAGCTCACCTTCAAGTTTAAAGCCTACCACTTGTGGTATCAGCAAGCTAATGGGCTGACCAAGCATGGCAGCCTCGGCCTCAATACCGCCTACACCCCACCCAAGTACGCCTAATCCGTTGATCATGGTGGTGTGTGAATCGGTGCCAACCAAAGTATCTGGATAAGCAAAAAACTCCCCATCAACTTCTTTTTGAAATACCACGCGCGCCAAATATTCTAGATTTACTTGATGTACTATGCCGGTGGCTGGTGGCACAACAGTTAGGTTATCAAATGCAGATTGACCCCACCGCAAAAACTCATAGCGTTCTTTATTACGTTGATATTCGAGTTTTGCATTCAAGTCAAATGCACCGGTGTGACCAAATTCATCAACTTGCACTGAGTGATCAATCACTAACTCGGCAGGAGACAGTGGATTTATTTTTTTAGGGTCACCACCTAATCTCGCCATTGCATCTCGCATGGCTGCCAAATCAACTATTGCAGGCACGCCAGTAAAGTCTTGCATGACGACTCGTGCAGGGGTAAAAGCAATTTCTTTGCTGGGTATATCATTCGGTTGCCAGTTGAGTAGTTGGTCGATATCTTCTTTGGTGACGGCGCTGCCATCCTCATGACGCAGTAAATTTTCTAGCAGTATTTTCAGTGCAAAGGGTAAACGCTTTGCTTTGGCACCGAGCTTTTCGAGTGAATGCAGGTGGATTTGTTGTTGATTGATGGTCAGTTGTGTCAGGGTATTGTAAGAATCTTGCATGCTACCTCCGCTAAATGCGTTGTGAAGCGATGATTGGCATATGCCACATAACTTGCGGCATATTTTTTGGCCTATTCTTAACTTTATTGCGATCGAATACGAAAATTCAAGGTTTCAGGTTGCTTTTTATCCAAATGAAATGGGTTTGCGTCCTGTTGAGCTATCTTTTTTATCTTTACGGCTTCTATTGCGTTTTTTGCGTTGATTTGGTGCATCTTGCACTACCTTAGGCTCTTCGATTATCGCTGGGCGCTCTGCGGGCTCAACACCTTCAGCAAGCGTGAGTTGATAGATCTCACCATCAAATCCCAAAGTGTCACCAGCGTAAAGTTTTTTTCTCTTTACTGTACATAGTTCGTGGTTTACAGCCACATAGCCTTCTGCGATAAGCACTTTTGCTTGCCCACCTGTTTCAGCTAAATCTAGCACTTTCAAAAGATTGCAAAGCTCAATCGGCTCTTCTTCTAACTCTATTTCAATATATTCAGGAGGTTGTTCTAACATCATTCGCTCGCACTGTTGCCGTTTGCGTTAGTATACCTCTTTGATGCGATAGGTGACGAAACTTTTTCTAAGATTACGGTGACTTTAATGCTATTAAAGTGATTGGCGTGTATCTTGCCGCCAAATTTGAATGGGTTGATTGTTGTAGTTTTTAAATAGGAACTAGCACTATGGGTATTCGTTCAGCATTGAAAAAAGAATTAATGAACTTAGATTCGCAAGGGTTGATGACCGCAGACGATGTTCGGCATTATTTGCAAATGCATTTAACATGGGTAAAAGACAAAAATATACATTGTTTTAATTTAATAGCCCGTTTTAATACACACCATAATCAAGTGTAGTCAGGCTTATTGAGTCAGGAGATTGCGTTAACACATGAGCGGCATCGATTATTTAAAGAAGTGCTGTATCCTAAATCTGCTTTGCAAAAGTGGCTGGCTCAACAGTAACTTTGTAATCAATTCAGATCTTATGAGCTTAGATGGAGCATTTTGTTTCAGTTCTTTGTTACTTTAAGGTATCTGCTAGTTTACTTTAAAAGCAGCCAATAGGTAGGCATTACAGTGCAGCTTGAGTTCTCTGCTATGCTAATTGTATACATCTACAATTAGATGAAGTTTGTAATGTTCAACTCTTTTTTTTTGCATAATATACGTAACTTTTTCTTTTACGATACAAGCCAGCACTTATGTTGTAAATGTGAGCGAAAGTGTGGCATATCAAATGGGCAAAGACACAGTGTTAAAATCGTTACGAGCCATCTATCACCCGTTATCTATTAATCCTACCTTAGTCTATTTACCAACTAAAAGAGGCCTTCAGTTACTTAATAATGGAGAAATTGACGCCGATGCTGGGCGTATTGATAAAGCCATGGCAGGTTACACTAACTTAATTAAGGTACCTTACCCATTATCTAAATTTCGTTTATTTATTTTTTGTATTAAGCCCAAAGAGTGTGTACTTAATAAACAGGTAGGACATTTAATTATACAAGGCACGCTGCTGTCAGAGCAGTTTTGCCAAAATGCACAATTGTCGTGCAATATTGTGGCAAACGATATTTCAGCATTTTCGGCGCTGCAAAAAAGCTTTGCCCCCACACTGATTGCTAATGACCGATTTGCGGTAGGTACTATATGCGCATCTGGTATAAAGGAAATTTATGCTAGACCTTTAACGAAAGAACTTAAAGCCTATCATTATGTGCACAAAAAGCATGCTGATTTGGTTCCCCAATTGACCCAATCAATTAAAAAGTTAATGGATAAGAACTTATTACAAAATAGCTTTCAAAGCTTAACTGGTGCTGCCAAAGGCTGTGCATTAAAAGTCACAATGTTGGGGGAGTAAAGGCATTACGTTCATAAATTTTTGATGTATGCCTACTTCAAAGATCACCCCTCTAAAGCTTGGTTAGTAAGTGTAATAACTTTTATATTACAATGTTTTGCCGCGTCTGAGAGGCTTCTAAATGTTCCTGGTAGTACTTTGCTTTCAATTAGATAATCGATCGACTGTGTTAGTTTGGGGATCAATTCAGCATGTTTTTTATTCACATAGTGATATATAGAATAAATCTGTGTTAAAGGTTTGGTGTATATTTGGCTCAAACCAGATTTGCACAAAGTGCCCAAGGCAAATCTATCATTGGTGATAAGTGCTGGCGCATGACCTTTTTGTAGCGCTTTAAATGCAGAAACGTCGTTCATAACACGATTGCAGTTTAAGTTTAGCTTATTACATAGCCTTGCAGCCATTATACCACCTTGAATAACCAAGATCCCTGCCTGTGAATTAGTCTTGCAATCTTGCTTATTTAAGCAATAAATAGACAAGCGCATTTTAGTAATGGGAGTGGGTATTTTTAGCAAGTTCTCGTACTGCGTCACAGCCTTATCCACTCGGCCTGCTTCGGCGTCCAGTATCCCTTCATTCACTTGCTTTAATCCTCGTTTGGTTGGTAAAAAAACTAGCTGTGGTGTAATAGACACCGGTGCATAAATAGCTTTCATGGCATAAATAACTTTCTCTTTTCCTAACTGATAGGATAGTGCCTCACTGGCATTAATAGTATATGTTTGGGCATTTACTGACGTGCATAAAAATATCACAAGAGCCAAGGGTAAGTGTTGAAACATACTGTTAAAATTCCGATGAAGTACCTTATATCAGCTTAGCAAAGAACCACGTTATTGCCTTCGCAGGTCATGTGTTTTTCTATTAACTATAGGTATACTAAAAAGCACTAAATTGTGTTTACTAAAGGAAAGAAAATGACAAAACATATACTTGTTACAGGTGCAAATAGAGGGATAGGGTTGGAGTTCTGTAAACAATATAGTGAGCAAGGGTATAGGGTTACTGCAGCAGTGCGTAAGGCAACAGCAGAGCTTGAAGCGCTTAATATCGATGTTATTTCTGGTGTTGATGTCAGTAACGCTCAACAGGTAGCCGAATTGGCCAGACAATTATCAGGACAACCAATAGACATTTTAATCAATAATGCAGGTGTATTTCATAACGAAACACTTACAGATATGGACTTTGAGGCGATTGAACAGCAAATGCAAATTAATGCCATTGCGCCCCTTCGTGTGGTTCATGCACTACTATCTTCACTTCACTCAAGCAGTAAGGTTGCAATGATCACCAGCCGTATGGGCTCCATTGCAGACAACGGTTCAGGCGGCTACTTAGGTTATCGTATGTCAAAAGCGGCTTTAAATGCGGCGAGTGTGAGTTTAGCGCATGAATTAAAAGGAAGGGGAGTGTCTGTGGGCCTCTTTCATCCTGGCTTTGTACAAACTCAGATGGTTAACTTTGCAGGCGATATATCTCCTAAAGAGGCCGCCGAGCGGTTATGCCAACGCATCGAGGCGCTTAATTTAGATAACACTGGTGGGTTTTGGCACTCAAATGGTGAGGTATTACCTTGGTAAGGTGTATTTTATTGTGTGATAGCTGGCTTACCTTTTATAAGGTAAGCCAGTAGTCAATTAAGGTTAAGCATAACTTATGCTAGTATGTGAACATCTAGGTATTAGCAATATGACTGACCAATATGGAACTTTCTGAAAACACACCACTTAATCTGCCACTTTTTTTACTCAATGACCAAATTGAGCAAAGAGACATTAAAAGTCCAGATCTCACTCTGGAAGTGATATTGGATGAAACACTGCTGGCGCATTTGTGTCAAAACCCCAGCGCAGATGAGAATATCAGCATTAACTTACAGAGCTATCAACTCAAAGCTGAGCAAGTTGTTTATGACAATATCCCCGGTGGTGAACATCAGGCGCAGTTACTACTTAATCATGGTCCTATACTCAGTGCGGTAGTCAGTGTTGACGATGAACACGTTTTTATTTCTCCACCGATAGAGATGATGCCTACTTTTGATTTAGGTGAAGAAGAGGATAGCTAATGAACGTTCGTACAGGGTGGATGCTAGCGATAGTTTTATTACTTTGTGGCTGTGTGACATTGGGTATGAGTCACTATGACGATATTTATGGCGAAGCCAGCGTAAAAGTACGAAATGTTGAATACAATCAGGGTGGTGGGGCGGAATATTTGCAGCTGGTTAAGCCTGTTTTGGAACAGCGCTGCGTGGTTTGTCATGGCTGTTATGATGCACCGTGCCAATTAAAGCTATCTTCACCAGAGGGTATAGACAGAGGTCTAAATAAAGAACGTGTCTATAACGGGACAAGATTACTGGCTCAAGCGCCATCAAGATTGCTTTTTGATGCAGATAATACCAAACAATGGCGTGAAAAAGGGTTTACGTCAGTACTCAATGAACGAGCGCAAAACACACAAGCCAACTTGGCTGGCAGTGTGCTGTATAACAGCTTGTTGTTGAAAATGAGTAAACCATTTCCACAACAAGGGCTGCTTGGTGACGAATTTGACTTCTCTTTAGATAGGACACAAAGCTGTCCAAGTATGGATGAATTTGACAGCTTAGCCAAAAGCCAACCTCATGCGGGTATGCCATATGGCTTACCCGCTATTTCTGGATTCGAATTCAAACAATTAGAGAGCTGGCTTAAAAATGGCGCAAAAATGGCGCAAATAGCACCTCCGTTAAATGCTGAATTGCAACAAGTCAGTCGTTGGGAACAGTTTTTAAATCAATCGGGGCTAAAATATCAACTGGCTGCGCGGTATATTTATGAGCATTGGTATTTAGCCAATATTTATTTTCCTGAACATAACCACAGTACAACCCCCAATTTTTTTAAATTGGTACGCTCAACTACCCCACCGGGTGAGCCAATTGATTTGATAGCAACCAGACGACCTTATGATGACCCTCAGGTGAGTCGCGTATATTATCGGCTGATGCATGAGCGCAGCAGTATTTTAGCGAAAACCCATATACCATTGGCTTTATCCGATAAAAAAATGACGCGATTGCATGCGCAGTTTATTGCTGCGGATTACCATGTGCAGCAGTTACCGAGCTATGAACCAAAAGTAGCTTCTAATCCATTTAAAGCGTTCGCGGCTATCCCAGTAAAGTCAAAGTATCAGTTTATGCTTGATGAAGCTGAGCTTATTATCAAAGGGTATATTAAAGGTCCTGTCTGTCGTGGTCAGGTTGCACTTAATGTTATTAATGATCAATTCTGGGTTGCCTTTGTTGACCCACAAAAGAATAGTTCGCCACAAGTAAGTGAGTTACTGCTGCGCCATGATGATGATTTAGCATTGCCTGCTCAAGAGCAAAGTAATGTGTTACCTATATCGAGTTGGGTTAAATATGCCAATCGTCAGCATGAATACCTGAGCGCTAAAACAAAACTCGCGAATGAGCTATTAAAAGATGGCAAGTCATTAACCACGGATCTTATTTGGCAAGGGGATGGTCATAACGATAATGCTGGGCTGACGGTTTTTCGTCATTTTGATAGTGCGACAGTAGTAAAAGGGTTTGTTGGCCAAACACCAAAAACCATGTGGCTATTAGACTATGCATTGTTTGAACGTATTCATTACTTGTTAGTGGCTGGGTTTGATGTATATGGCAACATAGGGCATCAATTGCATACGCGCTTATATATGGATTTTTTGCGTCTTGAAGGTGAGCAAAACTTTATTAATTTATTGCCTCAAGACGTTAGAAAAGAGGTAAAAAACCACTGGTATCGTCAATCACATGTGAGTTTAAGTGAATTTATTAATCGCAAAAGCTTATTAGCTGCACCTACGGGTATGTCTTATACCAGCGATAAGCCAAAATTAGAACTTCACGAGAAAATAACAACGGCCCTTGAAAGTGTTCTAAGCCAACGCTATGACTATAAATCTGTAAGTGGGCCTTTGGCTAAATTAAATAGTCTGCCACATAAAGCGGTGAATTTATTGCCACAAGTCTCTTTTATATTGCAGCGGCAAAATAATGGTGAGCATAAAGCATTTACACTGATCCACCATAATGCGCATTATAATATCTCGAGTTTACTTAATGAAGGTGCACAGCGAGCGTATGAGGAAGATACCGCGACGCTTGTGCCTGGGTTTATTGGCGATTACCCCGAAGCTATTTGGTATTTAGCCGATGAAGCAAATACTGCTGCATTTGTGGCTCAGCTGAAAACGATTAATAGCGAGCAACAATACAGTGAACTGGCTCAAGCATTTGCGATTCGTCGCACTCATCCACAATTTTGGCAATATAGTGATTTATTGCATGAAGTTGCTAAACAGTATCGAGGTATTGAGTATGGCTTATTTGATTATAATCGATTAGAAAATCGTTAATCTAAGGATTAGAAAAGTTAGCCTTCAGGCTGTGCAGAGTGCATCTTACTGCGGTATGATAACAGCCTTTTTATAGTACAAAGAGAGAGCGCAATGTCAGCCAATATCACTAAGCTAGTTGTGATGTTAGAAATGCAAAATGCCATGAATACAAAAGTTCATGCGCAATGGTTTAACCAAGGGTTTGAATGGTACCGTGCAATTTGGGTTGAGTGTGCCGAAATGCTTGACCATTATGGTTGGAAGTGGTGGAAGAAACAAACACCTGATACTGAGCAAGTAATTTTAGAGCTGGTGGATATTTTCCATTTTGGTCTTTCTTTGCGTATTGATGGTGAGACGGCTTATCAAGCATTGGCTGAGCAACTTGAGCAAGAGTTAGCGCAACCTCAAGCTGCAGTAGACTTTAAACAAACACTGGAAGTGCTAGCAGCCAGCGCGGTTGCTGATAAGCAATTTAACGCGCAAGCTTTTGCCGGTTGTATGCAACAAATCGGTATGGACATTGATGATTTATATCGTGGTTATGTTGGAAAAAACACTTTAAACTTTTTTCGCCAAGATAATGGCTATAAAGAGGGAAGCTATATTAAGGTATGGCAGGGTCAAGAAGATAATGAACATTTGGTTGAGGTAGTAAAAAGTCTAGATACCGAGCACCCAGACTTTGCCAAAAAAGTATATGCCGGTCTACAGGCTCGCTATCCAAGCTAGTGCTTTAGGTTATGGGTAGTAATGTTCGATAGTCGGTGATAGATAAATAGTCAGTGATTTCATTCACTGGCTGTTTGCTATCTGGGTTAGCCACTGCTAGTAAGTGTCCAATTCCAAACTCTTTGGCGGCATTAAGCACACTTAAGCTGTCATCTACAAACAGAGTTCGTTGCTTATCAAAACCTAAATCTGCATGTACTTGCTGCCATAATGATTGACTCTCTTTACTCACACCATATTGATGAGTTGAAATTAACACATCTAAATAATGCGCGAAATCTACAAGTTCTACTTTTAAACTGAGGCTGTCAGGATGAGCATTAGTTAATAAGATTAGCTTTTTGCCTGACTTTTTGAGTGCAGTTAAAAATTCAGGTACGTCCTCTCGTATCGAGATTAAATGTTGGATTTCTTTTTTGAGCGCCATAATAGGTAAACCAAGCTGTTGCTGCCAGTAATCTAAGCAGTACCATTGAATTTGCCCATGAACGGCTTCATAGCGCTTTAAAATATCTATTTTAGCAGCTTCAAAACTGATATTTTGTTTTTTTGCATGTTCGGTAGGAACAACGTGTAACCAAAAATAACTATCAAAATGTAAATCGAGTAACGTGCCGTCCATATCTAGTAGTACAGTATCAATTTGTGACCAATTTAGCATAGGCATTTATCGTCAAAGGCTTTATGATTAAGTGTATGTCATCATAACAAATAAAAACCTATGTCACAGAAAAAGCATCCAAACCCACCAGAGATATTGCATTGTGAAGTGACTGCAAAAAGTCGCTTGTTCACGGTTGAGTCACTAAAGCTACTGTTTTCAAATGGTGAACAGCGTCAGTATGAGCGTATTAAAGGGGGAGGCAGGGGTGCTGTGATGATCGTGCCAATAACAGCTGATAATGAGCTACTATTAGTAAGAGAGTACTGTGCTGGTACTAACAATTATCAATTGGGCTTCCCGAAGGGGTTAATTGACCCGGGAGAAACACCAATTGAAGCCGGTAACCGGGAGCTAAAAGAAGAAGTAGGTTTTGGCGCGGAACAATTTTGTGATTTAAAAACGTTATCTTTAGCACCGAGTTATTTTAATGCCAGAATGCATATTCTTGTCGCAAAAGGGCTTTATCCTGAGCAATTGGAAGGTGATGAACCTGAACCGTTGGTGACCGTTAAATGGCCGTTAGCACAGTGGGAGCTGTTGCTGACACAAAATGATTTTACGGAGGCTCGAAGTGTTGCGGCGTTGTTATTGCTTCAACAATATTTAACGCAGGAGGTTTAATATGCAAAAACTGCTGGAACCCTGTATCTCTCTTGCCATCAAGGCGGGGGAGGCGATTATGGCTATTTATCAAAATGAAGATATTGGGGCACGCGAAAAGTCGGACCACACACCTGTAACTGCAGCAGACTTGGCTGCCAACGAAGTGCTAACGGCCGGTTTAAAGGCGCTTGCGCCAGATATTCCTATTATGTCGGAAGAAACACCGATACCAGAGTTATCTTTACGTGAAAACTGGCAACGCTACTGGCTGTTAGATCCAATGGACGGTACGGGTGAATTCATACTGCAAAGTGGTGATTTTGCGGTAAATATAGCACTGATAGAAAATAATCAGCCGGTGTTAGGTGTGATTTATTGGCCCTCTAAACAAACTACGTATTATGCAACGAAAGGGCAGGGGGCATTTAAGCGCTCCAATGAGACACAGCAACAAATTTCTGTCGCCTCACCAGAGAATTTAACCTTAGCTGTTAGTCGCCGCCAGAAGTTAGAGGCTGTGAGTCAGTACCTTAATAGCCAATTTGATACCGTTGCGCTTGGGTCATGTTCTTTAAAGGCATGCATGATTGCTGAAGGTAAAGCGGATTGCTTCTTACGTGTGGGGCCAACCGGAGAGTGGGATACGGGAGCTTCGCAAGTTATTGTTGAAGAAGCGGGTGGCTGTATCACCGATGCTGAATTTAATCCATTGACCTACAATCAGCGAGAGCATACTGAAAACCCCGATTTTATCGTTATGGGCCACCCTGATTGGCAATGGCAAAAGCTGATAACACCACATCACCGTAGCTAATTATTGTATTTTGTTTGATATTTGCTCGCTTGAATTGTTTTGTGCAGTTAAAGCTTGCATTTGAAATTCAATCCTATATTATAGCGACCTCTTCGATAGGCAGGCTTTAAAATCTTGTTTTTTGGGGAATAAAGTTTAAGATTTTTTCTTAAACTACAGGCGCGGGATGGAGCAGCCTGGTAGCTCGTCGGGCTCATAACCCGAAGGTCGTCGGTTCAAATCCGGCTCCCGCAACCACTATTTTTACTTAGTTGGTACTGTATTAACCTGAAGGTTTTACCCGAAGGTCGTCGGTTCGCTCTTTACAATTCAAGAGCTCCCGTAACCACTTTTCATTAAGTGGTTACTGTAAGACTTCTTTGTTAAATCAGAAGTAAAAAAGTATTTAACATACAGGCGCGGGATGGAGCAGCCTGGTAGCTCGTCGGGCTCATAACCCGAAGGTCGTCGGTTCAAATCCGGCTCCCGCAACCACTTCTTATTTAGGTGGTTACTGTATTAGCCTGAAGGTTTTACCCAAAGGTCGTCGGTTCGCTCTTTAAAACTCAAGAGCTCCCGCAACCACTTTTTATTTAGGTGGTTACTGTAAGACTTCTTTGTTAAATCAGAAGTAAAAAAGCATTTAACATACAGGCGCGGGATGGAGCAGCCTGGTAGCTCGTCGGGCTCATAACCCGAAGGTCGTCGGTTCAAATCCGGCTCCCGCAACCACTTTTTAGTGGCACTGTAATCTCCTTATTTGAATCTCATCTAAGTCGTCGGTTCACCCTTCATAATTCAAGGCTCCCGCAACCACTTTTTAGTGGCACTGTATTCTCCGTATTAAAATCTAGTTAAAGTCATCGGTTCGCTCTTCATAATACAAAACTCCCGAAACCACTTTTTAGTGGCACTGGATTATCAGTATTAAAATCTAATAAAAATCGTCGGTTCACTCTTCATAATACAAAGCTCCCGCAATCACTTTTTAGTGGCACTGTATTCTCCGTATTAAAATCTAATAAAAATCGTCGGTTCACTCTTCATAATACAAAGCTCCCGCAACCACTTTTTAGTGGCACTGTATTCTCCTTATTTAAATCTCATGAAAGTTGATATGGTTACTAAACTTTTCTAGACAGAGTTGTTCAGCTCATAGCTAAATTTTTCAAACGATATACTGAAACCCTTGCTTAGTAACTAAGCCATTTATCTATCGCAATATCTGATCATTTATTTAATGTAATTGGTATGAGCCGTCTAATATTCATACAATGAAAAGTAAGTGTTGTTTGAGGTGGGGAAGAGCAAAGCGAACTTTGCTCTTTATTAGGTTTAAAATTGAGTCGCGTACTCTTCCGCTTGACGCCAAACTCTCAGTGTATTGCCGCTGAGGATTTTTTTGATTTTCCCTTCGCTATACCCGCGGTCTAATAAACCTTGTACTAGGTTTGGATAGCTAGACACATCTTTAAGGCCAACAGGAAGCGAGTCGCCCACTCCATCGTAATCAGAGCCAATGCCAACATGGTCAATACCAATGAGTTTTACGACATGGTCAATGTGATCTAATACTTGCTCTAACGTTGCATATGGAAAAGGATTTTCTTTAATGTATGTTTCGCGTTCATCGGCCTTGTTACGTTTATCATACCAATTGCGCGCATTGGATGTGACAAAGCTAGAGCCAAAGTTTATTTGGATCACGCCACCATTTTTCTTTAGTGCTTTTAACATGTCATCGTCCATATTTCGCTCAAAACCTGGCGTGTATTTACGTAGCGATGAGTGAGATGCAATAACGGGAACTTTTGACAGCGCTATGGTTTGGTAAAAAGCAGCATCTGAGATATGTGAAACATCAATCAACATACCAATTTTATTCATTTCCACGACTAATTCTTTACCAAATGGGCTCAAACCTTGCCATTTACGGCGGATATCATAAGACGAGTCAGAAATATGGTTACTCTGTGAGTGGGCGAGGGTGATATAGCGTACACCTCGGTCAAAGAAATGTTTAAGATTTTTTAAATCCCCCTCAATTGGTGAGCCGTTTTCCATCCCCATAGCAATAGATATTTTCCCTTGTTTAAAGTGGGTGTAAATATCCTTGCTAGAAGTGGCGACAGCAAATTTTTCAGGCGCTCTAAATGCTAATGCTTCCATACCATCAATTAATTGGTTGGCGAGCTGATAGCTTTTACCCTTACCTTCAAATTCAAGGTTGGCAGGAATATAAATCGACATAAAGGGAGCATTCAGGCCTCCTTTAACGGCTCGTGGGTAATCAAAATCACCGTCTTCAGTAGCTTTGGTCACATCAGCCCATTTATCTTTGATACGATAGGGTACATCAATATGGGTATCGATAAGAATGTTCTTTTGAGCGATTCGTTGAGCACGTTCAGAAGCTTGATAATCTTGTGCCTGGGCGGACAAAACCGACAATGCTAGGGCACAAAGCGTAAAACGTAATGTCATTAGCCTTCCTTTGATTATTATAAGTATAACTGAAACTATAACCGAAAAAGCAGGTTGGCTAAACGATCTGCGACCAGTTATTCAAATTCGTTATAGTCTTCACTTTGCATGGTTTGAAATTGCACTTTAGAAACGATATTTACGGATTCATGCAGCTCAGAGAAGACAATCAACGCATCGCCATTTTTTAATTGGGATTTGACGTGTTCAATTTTAGCCTCAGTAGAAAACTCTTGCTCGCCGTAGTCGGTGCCTTCACGTAATACATAGTGCTCAATCAGGTTTTCTAAGGTGGCTTGATTTAGTTGTTGATATGGAATGATCATTTTAATCTCTGCTGCAGCGAGTGGAAGTAGTGAGGTACTGCTTGTTCTAACCAAAATTCAGGCTTAAGTGGATTTTTACCGCCAATAAAGCCCACATGCCCTCCAGTCTCTGATACAGCAAGTGTTACGTTGCCACTAACTTGAGACGCGTTCGGCACTGCCTGAGATGACAGCATTGGGTCATCTTTGGCGTGAATAAGTAAAGTGGGTGTCTTAATATCATTTAGGTAACTTTGCGCACTGGCTTTTGTATAATAGTCTTCAGCTCCTTTAAAACCATGCAGTGGAGCTGTGATCAAATTGTCAAACTGCCATAGGTCATCAATTGCGTGCAGCTTTTTCTCGTCGATGGTGAGTACATCAGCAATGGTGTCGAGTTTGCGTGAAAATGAACGTTTCATTCTATCGAGCAAGTACTTTTGATATAAACCAAAACAGCTTTTGCGGATCACTTGGCACGATGAAGATAAATGGTGAGGAGCCGATATCACAGCAGCGCCTTGCAAACCACTTTGCTGCTGTTGTTCACCCAAATACTTAGCTAATACATTACCACCTAATGAAAATCCTACGGCATAAAGTGGTCTATCAGTAAAACGTTGTTTGAGCGTGTTTATTAAGAATTCAAGATCGGATGTTTCGCCACTATGATAGGCGCGTGGCAAGCGATTGGCCGCTCGTGAACAGTTACGAAAGTGCATTAATACGGCATCAAAGCCTTTTTGCGTTAATGCTTTGAGCATACCTTTAGCATAAAAACTATTAATATTGCCTTCAAGACCATGTAATACGATTGCTAAAGGCGCATTGGGGCGTTGCTCCTTTGCCCATGCTAACTCTAAAAAGTCCCCATCGGGCGTAGTGAGTTCTTCAAACTTAACCGGTACTTTTTGTAATGGACGAAAAAAGCGTGGCAGTATTGTTTGAGCATGTCGATTGCGCATCCACCATGCGCTGTTAAATAAGTAGTCCATAAAGCGTTTTTAAATTGAATGTGGTAGCAGTGTAACAAAGAACACCCAGACTGTTGAGCGTAAAATAAAAAGCACCTTACTAACTAGGTTAGTAAGGTGCTTTGTGCGTCGTGCTTAATTTGTTTGCTTTTGGGGGAACAGATTGTCAAAGTACCCTTAATATTAATTTAGCGCACCAGCGCCACGATCAACATGAACTTTAACTAACTGGGTACTTCAGCTTCTTGTATTTTTTTCACAAAGTAATAAACGTAGAAGATACCCAGCGCAATCACGGTGCCTAAGATCCCAAAAGAGAGAAACAATACTGGGTCACTGAAAAAATCTCTAAAGAATACGTTCATGGCTGATGCCTCCTAACTTGTCGATGGAGTAATCTTAGTCTAGGAGTAATAGGGCTGATATGATCTCGATCAAGTTTCAAAGTGAGTTGTATATGATGTTACTCAGAGCTTGATCTCGATCATGATTTTTTGTCTGTTAGGCTTGCTCTGAGTTGTTTAATTTGTATATCGCTAAGGTAAAACGACAGGTTATTGCTTGGTTTTTTACTTGATAGTGTAAATTTGTTAACTAGCTGAACTAGCTCAGATTGCTGTAATCTCTCTAATTGTAGTTCACTGTTTAATAATTGCTGGCGTGACTCGCTATAGCGCGGGTGCTTGATAAATTGTAGTTTGAGCTGTTGCCTGATATGTCTATGAGGAGTGAGCAGTTGCTCATCCATATCATGACACTTTGCCGCCAGTTGCGTAACTTCATATTCAGTAAGTTGCAGGTTTAAGTGTTCAAGGTAAAACAGCAACAAGCATAGATTAATATTTTTCTTCTGTTCATTTTGTAAATTCAGCAAGGTGTGTTGGGCACAACCTTGCTGGTATAGATCACATGAAAACGTCCAAAATGCTTGTTCGTTAAGTTGAACATTCATATGCAAATATTTTGCTCAAACTCAGCTTGCTTTTCCTCAAGCTCTTCTAATGCAAATAGCAAAGACTCTTCTACTTCATTGAGTAATGGTGTAATTGTGGCTTGCTTTGCGAGTAACTCAGTGAGCTTGGTTTTGTTTTCCTCTTGGTATAAATCGTTATCAGCAAGTTGTAGCTCAATATTGGTCAATTGCTCAGTGTATTTATCTAATGACTTTTCAAGTTTTTCAATATTTTTCTTTAGCGGTTGTACTGATTTTCTAAACTCAGCTTCAAGGCGCTTTTGCTCTTTGCGATTGTTACTTGAATGTGCTTTATCTTCGGTATCAGGTTTTTTAGTGGCTTCTTTGTTGGCGTTAAGTAACCATTGATAATATTCGTCTAAATCATAACCAAATTGCGTTACTTCACCGTTATCGACTAGGTAATATTCATCAGCGGTATTTTTTAGCATATGACGGTCGTGCGATACGGTGACCATCGCGCCTTCAAAGCCTTGCAAAGCCATAACCAGTGCATGGCGCATTTCTAAATCTAAATGGTTAGTAGGCTCATCTAATAATAATAAATTTGGCTTTTGGTATACCAGCATAGCAAGCACCAAGCGCGCTTTTTCACCTCCTGAAAATGGTGCAACAGGCTCTAACGCTTTATCGCCGTTAAAGGCGAAGCCCCCTAAAAAATCACGCAAAGATTGCTCACTTGCTTTTGGGTCTAAGCGTTGAAGATGGGTAATTGCGCTGGCACTTAAATCAAGTGACTCAAGTTGGTGTTGAGCAAAGTAACCAACCTGCAAACCTTGATGCATAAACACTTCACCAGCTTGTGGCAGGAGTTCGCCTGAGAGCAATTTGATCAATGTTGATTTACCCGCACCGTTACGACCTAACAATGCAATTCGGCTACCAGGTACTAAGTTAAGCTTTATTTTATGTAATATGGTTATCTCGCCATAGCCTGCTTGCGCACCATCTAGAGTCATTAATGGGTTTGGTAAGGTACTTGGTTGTGCAAACTCAAAGTCAAAAGGTGAGTCGGCATGCGCTGGCGCAAGTTTTTCCATGCGCTCTAGTGCTTTTACGCGGCTTTGTGCTTGTTTGGCCTTACTTGCTTTGGCCTTAAAACGGGTAATAAATTTTTCTAAATGTTCTATTTGTTCTTGCTGTTTTTCAAACAAGGCTTGATGCTGTGCCATGCGCTCTGCTTTTTGGCGTTCAAACTGTGAGTAATGGCCTTTGTATACATTGATTTTCTGTTGATCAATATGCCAAATTTGGTCGACTACGGCATCTAAAAACTCTCTATCGTGAGAGATTAGAACAAGTGTACCAGTATAAGCACGTAAAAAACGCTCCAACCAGTAAACCGCGTCTAAATCTAAGTGGTTGGTGGGCTCATCGAGTAATAGTAAGTCAGCATCACGAATAAGCGCTTGGGCTAAGTTTAAACGCATACGCCAACCACCGGAAAAGGCACTTACTGAATGACTAATTTGTTCGTTACTAAAGCCTAAACCGTGCAGAAGTTCACCTGCTTTTGCTTCAATACTGTAGCCCTTCATTAGCTCAAGCTGTTGATGTACAATTGCTTGCTTGGCTCCATCTTCAGCCTGTTCAGCTTCTTTAAGTGCCACGCGGCATAGGTAGTACTCAGGGTGGCCCTGCAACACATAATCTAACGCGCTGATATCCAGTGCTGGCGTTTCTTGTTTTACTGATGCGATTGACCAATCTTTTGGGATGGATAACTCACCAGCATCCAGTGTTAGCTCACCTTTTAACAGCGCGAAAAGGGAAGACTTGCCACAGCCATTAGCACCAACCAAGCCTACTTTATGTTCAGGAAATAAAGTGGCACTGGCATTTTTTAATAAACTTTTAGTACCACGCAGTAATTCAATATCAGTCAGCTGGATCATAGTGTTTTGTTGTTTAATCTGAATAAAGTGCATTGTAACATGAACGATTGTGTTTAAGTCAGCACCGATGTACTGATTATCCGTGTATATATTTTACGGTCGTATCTTAGCGCGTAGCTTTAGGGTAAAATTATAGCTAATGATGTTTGGCTGATAGTTGCAGAGGTATAACCATGAGGCAAAAGAAGCGTTTTATTGCAGGGGCATCTTGTCCAAAGTGTAAAGAACTCGACGTGATGATGTTGTTTAAAGAGCATGATGTGGAGAAAGTGGAGTGCGTAAAGTGCGGCTATGTCATGACACAACCTGAAGAGGCTGTGCAAGCTTCAACACGTCAGTTTGAGCAAGTAATTGGTGTATTTAAACCAGAGTAAACCTCTGGTTTAGTGTATTAGTAATGAGGCGGTGGTGGCTCTTGATGCTGAGGCATTAAACCTTCTTCTTGGCCTTCTTTGATTTTTTCACCCAGTAATTCTATTTGACGCTGCATTTTAGCAAGCCTTTGCTGGTGCATTTTGAGTTCATCATTGAGTGTGTCAATAGTATCATCTTGAAAAGATACTTTAGCTTCTAGCTCCATAACACGGTTTTCTAATTCAGTCATTGGGACTCCACATGATTAAAACGCTCTAATAAGCCACTTGAACTTTCGGTGATTAAAGCATTATTTTGTTCGACAAAGGTAACATCGAACACAACTGCCGATTTAGGCCGACTGCCTTCGCGCGGTTGCACTTTCCACAGCCCCAATTTTTGTCCATCTTTGACGCGCCAAAGTGTAAGTTCTCTGTTTGGCGAACCGGTGGCTAGAAGAGTGCCAGATTGATTGAAGCGGACCGCGCTGAATATCTTCTGGCGCGCAATATACTGTAATTGTGAAATGAGATCACCTGAAGTTAGCCGCCAAATACTGGCTTTTTTTAAACTATCGGCAGTGAATGCATATTGACCAGTCGCATCTAGCGCTACTTTCGTTACACGACTAGGGTGGTTGAAGCGGTGAATTACTTGTCCTGTGCGAGTATCCCAAAAATAAGCACTATAATCATTTGCCCCAGAGAGCGCAAAGTATCCATTAGGAGACAGGTCTATAGAATTTATTTTTTCTTGGTGACCTAGGAACTCTATGCGTCTTCCACTTTCTAAGTCCAGGTGCACAACCACGTTGTCGCTTCGTCCATAAAGTACATAACGTCCTTTATTACTAATAGCGATGTCTCTAATTGTGCCCGTTTGGATTTGATAAAAACCGAGGTTTTTGCCTGTGGTAATGTCCCAAATAGCAAAAGTTTCGTTTTCAGCTGTAACGGCAACGCTATTGTCATAGGCAATAGCTAATGAATGGACTAAGTTGCCATCAGGCTTTGATTGTTGCCATTGATATTTTAAGCCATGGACTTGATTGTCCCACAGGCTGACACCATGTTCTACAGATGACACTAAACTGTAACGACCATCATGTGAAATAGCAGCAGCAAAAGCGCCTCTGGTGGCATGCTCAATAGTTAAATCGGCTTTTTTATCAGCTGGTGTGCAGCTACTTAATAAAAATAGCGTTATTAACAGCAAGAAGCGATCAAGTTTGGGCATAATATAGGTATTTCCCCTTAACGCTGTGAGTTACACAAGGTAAACTATAAAAATCTAAACAATTTAAGTGTATTGTTACTTTGATAGTAGCGTATCGTTACCACAAAGTCGCTACAAGTCACAGAAAACGTTATATATCTGCATTGATGTCATACAAGTTGGCATCTATCGCGATGAATGGTAATGTGGCTAAATAGAATTAACCATTAATATAATATTAACAGGCAGCCGATGGGCTTGTCGGAGAAAAGAGAATGAAACAGACGATTAAATTGTCTTTGGTGGCAGCTGCAGTGCTTGCTCTGACTGCATGTAACCAAAAAGCAGAAGAAAAACCAGCTGAGTTAAAATTAGAAACAGAAGCACAACAGCAAGCCTATGGTATTGGTGCATCAGTGGGTAACTTTTTACAAAAAGATTTAGCTGATAAAACCAGTTTTGGTTTGGAGCTTGATCAAGCACTTTTAAAGCGTGGTTTTGAGGATGCACTTGCGGGTAATGCACAATTAGATGAAGCAAAAATTCGTGAAGTGTTGACTGCACTTGATACTTCAGTGCGTGAAAAGCAAGCTGAAAAAGTAAAACATGAAGCAGAAAAGAACAAAGCGGACGGTGAAAAGTACTTAGCTGAAAATGCGAAGAAAGAAGGCGTTGTTGTTACTGAGTCTGGTTTACAATATGAAGTGATTTCAGAAGGTGACGGTAAAAAGCCTGTTGATACTGATAAAGTAACTGTTCATTATAAAGGTACATTGTTAGATGGTACTGAATTCGATAGCTCATATGCTCGTGAGCAGCCTGCTACTTTTGGTCTGCGTCAAGTAATCAAAGGTTGGACTGAGGGTTTGCAGTTAATGTCTGTTGGTTCTAAGTATAAATTTACTATTCCAGCTGAACTAGGTTATGGTGAGCGTAATTTAGGTAAAATTCCGTCAAACTCAACGCTGGTTTTTGAAGTTGAACTACTTGAAATTCAAGATGAAGCTCAAAAAGCAGAAGCTGAATAAATTCGACTCAAAGCATTAAAAAAGGGCCCTATGGCCCTTTTTTAATGCTTAATACGTTCCGCTGCGTATTGAGCATTAATCGCTATGATTGGCGTACAAATTATCAATCAGTTCGTCTTCTAATTCAAAACGAGACTCTAACACTTCACCTAAGTGAGATAGGTCTTTATCAAAATCCTGTAACACCTGTTCCTGAGAATTTTCTGCATACTTATCATTAAAGTCTAAAGCCACATCGGTGGTACCAGCAATGCGTGGATACAGTGCTTGTGCAAGTTTAGCACTATCCGGACCCTTTTCTTCGCAAGCTTCTACTAAGTTATCGTAAATCTCAAAGTGCCCAGCTGAAAGGTAGTCCATTAGTATTTGACAAAAAGCTTGGATCTTCATCTGATCAGGCAAGGCATGATCTTTTTTGTCATAAGGAGAGAATCCTGCAAGTTTGTAGTACTGCAGTAATAATTCTTGTCGCTCTGCTAACCATGCATCAATAACACTATGGCTGCCTCCCCACTTTTCTTGGGCTCGTTCTAACCGTGAAAGCATAGTGATCTCCTATTGCGGATTGTTTCCTCTATAAAAAGGAAATCTGCGGCAAAGGTCAACCTATTTTTATTTTTATTGTAAAAAAACATAATAACTCATTGATAGTTAAGGGGTTCCTTTTTTGGGGTTTTCAAAAAGAAAAACCACCTACAAGAGGTGGTTTGAATGCAGTTTAGCTAGTTGATAACTATTGTTATTCTTATTCTAAAGGTGTTTTGTTGTTATTTTTGTAACGCGACAATTTTATACCAAGTTTTGACCTCTATTGTAAACACCTAGGCGACATGATTTTTGCCTATTTTTGATACTAATTTACTAACTTTTTGAGTTATAGGAACTTTAATTTAGATTATATGCGGATTAATTTGCGCTTGGGTTTAGATAGAGTGCTTGCCAAGATGGTGGTACAATCTGAACAATTTTTAAAGTTTTGGAGTCGAGATACGCTATGAGCGAATTGAAAAACGATCGTTATTTACGTGCGTTGATGAAACAACCTGTTGATGTCACTCCGGTGTGGATGATGCGTCAAGCAGGTCGTTATTTACCTGAATATCGTGCAACCCGAGCACAAGCTGGTGACTTCATGAGTTTGTGTCGAAATGCGGAGTTAGCTTGTGAGGTGACGTTACAGCCATTGCGTCGTTACCCGCTAGATGCAGCAATTTTATTTAGCGATATTCTGACGATTCCAGATGCAATGGGCTTAGGTCTGTATTTTGAAACTGGTGAAGGTCCTAAGTTTGAGCGCCCGATCAGTTCACTGCAAGATGTAAAAAATATCCCTAAGCTCGACCCGACTGATGAGCTGGGTTATGTAATGAATGCGGTGAGTACTATTCGTCGTGAACTCAAAGGTGAAGTACCTCTGATAGGCTTTTCTGGCTCGCCTTGGACACTGGCAACATATATGGTTGAAGGTGGCAGTAGCAAGGTGTTTGGTAAAATTAAGAAAATGGCATTTGCAGAGCCACAAACCCTGCATTTGTTGTTAGATAAATTAGCCGATTCAGTTATTGACTATTTAAATGCGCAAGTAGAGGCAGGTGCACAATCTTTGATGGTATTTGACTCATGGGGTGGAGTGTTAAGCCCACGTGATTATAAAGAGTTTTCTTTGCAATATATGCACAAAATTGTGGATGGCTTAATAAGAAATCACGATGGTCGCAAAGTGCCAGTAACGTTATTTACTAAAAATGGTGGCCAATGGATAGAGGCGATAGCTGCAACAGGCTGTGACGCTATTGGCCTTGATTGGACGATTGATATTGCAGATGCGAAACGTCGTGTTGGTGACAAAGTGGCACTACAAGGGAATATGGATCCTTCTATGCTTCATGGAACCCCTGAGCGTATTCGTGAAGAGGTACAATCTATTTTGGCTAGCTTTGGTGATGGTGCGGGCCACGTCTTTAACCTTGGTCATGGTATTACACCAGATGTTGACCCTGAAAATGCAGGTGTATTTATTAATGCGGTGCATGAGTTTAGCGCTAAATATCACAAGTGATGATTGGCTAAATGGCTAAATAGAAAAACCCAAGCATGCTTGGGTTTTTTGTGTTTTATTGGGTCATTTGAGACAGGCGCTTATTTAATAAATGCACGTTTCATAAAGTTAGGCGTGGCCAATGCGCCTTTGTGGATACCTGAGTTGTAATACTCAGTGTCAAATTTTGCATTGTCAGCGTCTTGTTCTCTAAAGCCGTTAAATGGTTCACCTTTACGTGCTAGAGTCGCAGACCAGAGGCCGCTAGGGTAGATGGGTTGTGGAAAAGGCAATGTATGTAAATCAACAAAGCCTACCTCGAGCATAGCATCACGCATATCTAACAATAAAGGCATGTGAGTAAGTGGTGACTCACTTTGTTGAACGAGAATACCTCCAGTGCGCAGAGCTTTTAAGCAGCTAGTGTAAAAGGCATGGTTAAATAGCCCTTCACCTGGACCAACTGGGTCTGTGCCATCAACGATAACTACGTCAACAGATTCAGGTGCAATTTCGCGCATGTACTTAATGCCATCGTCGAACATTACAGTAGCACGGGGGTCACTATTTGACTCACACAGCTCGGGAAAATATTTAAGCGACATTTGTGTAACAACTTCGTCTATGTCGATTTGTGTAACATTTTCAACGTCTGGGTGTTTTAATACTTCTCTAAGTGTACCGCAATCACCACCACCAATGATCACCACATTTTTAGGGGCTGGGTGAGAAAATAGTGCCGGATGGCTTATCATTTCATGATAAAAGAAATTTTCTCGAGAGCTGACCATAGTACAGCCATCGATAATCATGAGATTACCAAAGTTGGTTGTCTCATACATCTCAACATTTTGAAATGGAGACTGAATTTCATCCAATTTTTTGTTGATGCGCAACGAAAAGGCGCTGCCATCACGGTCACTCACCTCTGTAAACCAACGGTTTGCTTCTAAATTCGACATATCAATGTTCACACTTACTATAAATTGTTGGCAATTCTGCCAGTGCTTGCGCGTTAGCTCAATCTAAATTTACGTTAAAAGAAGTAACCTATCTGTTTATCGTACATAACACTGAACTATTTAATAATAGAGCAACTTTGAAATTTATGAGAAGCAATATTGCGCGCTTTTATTATTGACATATATGGTAGTGATAGGAAAAGCTAACAATGTAGCTTACGCTAGATACCATCGGCTTGGCGGTTTTAATTGTTGAGCAGGTATTTATATTCTTAAACTTACAGTCAAGGAATAAACCGTTTACATATTAAGCAAGAATAATGTAATGTTGGCATAGAGTACTCTAAAAGGTACTCAATGATTAATAACACTAAACTATAAAAAGGAAGATATATGAATATTAAATTGCACTTATCAGCTGTGGTAGCTGCAGGGGTTTTGCTACTAAGTGGTTGTAACTCTACCAGTGAGGGTAGTAGTGATACTCGTGTCGCAAAAGCAGATAATGCAGATTTGGTATGCGAATCTCGTCCAACAACAGGTAGTAACCTGCGGAAAAAGCGTTGCATGTCACGAGCGTTAGCGAAAGAGGTTCGTAAAGAAACCAGAGAAGCTATGCGTAGAGTTGAGGTTAAAGGTAGAGCTCAAAGTCATACTAAATAATTGATGTGACTATGCAGGTTTATTGTAAATCAATTGATAAGCCTGCGTATTGAAACTTACAGCATCGATTTCATAGGTTTATTTCACTGATAGTTACTTTAATTACCTAATAATACTTTCTTTTACACATCCCCTAATATGCTATTGACGAAATAAATTATGGTCGCTAATCCATACGCTGCGTATTAAAATAGGATTTTAGTAATTTAAAAGAGTGGGCTATGGATTGGGGTTTAGATACAGCACGTGAAATATACAATGTAACTCATTGGAGCGAAGGGTATTTCGATATTAATGGGCAAGGCGAGTTGGTCGCTTATCCAGATGGTGATAATAGTAAAACACCAATTTCATTCAATAGCCTCACCGAAGAGTTTAAAGCGCAAGGTTTAACCTTGCCCGTGTTAGTACGTTTTACCGATATCCTCAAGCATCGCGTAGATACCATGACTGAAGCGTTTGCTTTAGCATGTCAACAACGTGATTATCAAGGTCAATACAATTGCGTTTATCCGATAAAAGTTAATCAGCAGCGCTCTGTTGTGACTCAATTACTAGCACACCCAAGTGGCCAAGTTGGTTTAGAGGCTGGCTCAAAACCTGAATTAATGGCTATTTTAGGTATTGCAACACAGCCAATTACGATTGTTTGCAATGGTTATAAAGACAGTGAATTTTTGCGTCTAGCTTGTATTGGCCAAGCAATGGGGCATAAGGTCAATATTGTTGTAGAAAAGCTATCAGAATTAACCACACTTATTAAAGAGATAGATGACTTAGGCATTGAGCCTGCTATTGGCATTCGTATTCGTTTGAATTCGGTTGGAAAAGGTAAGTGGCAAAATACCGGGGGGGAGAAGGGTAAATTTGGTTTAACGGCGGGACAAGTACTCGATGCCGTTAATACGCTAAGAAGAGCCAATAAGTTGCATTTAATGAACTTGGTACATTTTCATATTGGTTCCCAAATCGCTAATATTCGTGATATCCATCGTGCACTCAAAGAGTGTGCACGTCACTTTGCAGAGTTATCACAATTAGGCGTGCCTTTGAAAACCGTAGATGTAGGCGGTGGTTTAGGCGTTGATTATGAAGGTTCAGGGTCGCGTAGTGCTTGTTCAATGAATTACACCATTGCAGAATATGCACGTAATGTAGTCAGTGCATTTGCTGAGGTGTGTGAACAGCATAATTTAACCCATCCGGCCATTATTACTGAGTCAGGGAGGGCTTTAACCGCTCACCATGCCGTATTAATTACAGATGTGATTGACGTTGAAAAGGCCCCTAATCAGCCTCAACCAGTTGCTCCTGCTCAAAATTCACACACGATTTTACAAGAGTTATGGCAAGCCTATAATCGGACAACAGCGCGTTTAGCGCTAGAGACTTATCATGATGCTATGCATTTATTTAGTGAAGCTCATGCACAGTACGTGCATGGTATGGTGAGCATGACTCAATGGGCCCAGATTGAACAATTGTACTTTACTATTTTGCATCGCGTTAGAGAGTTACTTAATGAAAATGCGCGTGCTCACCGTGAAGTGCTCGATGATTTAAATGAAAAGCTAGCCGATAAATTGTTTGTGAACTTTTCATTATTTCAATCATTACCAGATGTATGGGGAATTCAACAATTATTTCCTATTATGCCGATAGAGTCTTTAGATAAACCTCTGACTCAAAGAGCAATTTTACAAGATATAACGTGTGACTCTGATGGCCAAATTCGTGAATATGTGGAAGGCTCAGGCATTGAATCTAGTTTACCAATTCCTCCTTATGTCGCTGGCGAACAATACCATATTGCTATGTTCATGGTCGGGGCTTATCAAGAAATTCTTGGTGATCTGCATAATTTATTTGGAGATACGGACTCAGTTCATGTTGAGCTAAGTGATAATGGCTATACGCTGACGAATGCAATTAAGGGTGATAGTGTGCAAGAGGTGCTGAAATTTGTGCATTATGATCATGTTCAATTAGCAAAGAATTTTGAGGTAAGGGTTGAGCAAAGTGTTGAAGATGAATCACTTCGAGTGCAGTATTTGCAAGAACTCAATGCAGGGCTTGCAGGCTACACCTACTTTGAAGATTAGATAAATTATTAGCTGTTAGGTTTTTTGCAAAATAAAAACAAGGTATCATCCTGTATCATATTAAAGGCTTAGCCAGCATTTGGCTGGCTGCGCCAGTTGGCTTAGTTGTAAAGGAAGCATTGCATGTTGTTGTTACGCCGTATCTTAAGTTTGCTGCTATATACACTAAACACACTTGTATGGTTTGTCCCCATATTTATCTTCGGGTTAATAAAGTTGCTACCTATCATGCCTTTGCAAAAGGCATGTAGTTGGTTGGCAAAAGAATGCGCTAGTTTATGGGTTGCTGGTAATAGCTTGAATCAAAACTTGTTAAGTCCCTACACACTTAATGTTACAGGCTTAGATAGCCTTGAACGTCGTGATTGGTATTTAGTCATAGCAAACCATCAAAGCTGGGTGGATATTTTGGTGATGCAGCGTGTTTTACATCGAAAAATTCCTTTTTTAAACTTCTTTTTGAAAAAAGAACTGTTATATGTGCCTTTTCTGGGCCTTGCTTGGTGGGCGTTAGATTTTCCATTTATGACTCGAACGAGCAAAAGTCAGATAAGGAAAAACCCAAAACTAAAAGGTAAAGATGTAGAAACCACACGCAAAGCTTGCGAAAAATTTAAGACAATGCCTGTGAGTATCGTCAATTTTGTTGAAGGGACGCGCTATACACAAGATAAACATCGTCGTCAAAATAGCCCCTTTTATCATTTACTCAAACCTAAAGCAGGCGGGATTGCTTTTGTTATGCAAGCAATGGGTGAGCAGATAACAAAGGTTGTCAATGTAACTATTCATTATCCAGATGGGATCCCTACCTTCATTGATTTTGTTAGTGGTAAAGTGAAGCAAATTGAAGTGCATGTTGACGTTTTACCAGTGAGTGAAAACTTGATTGGTGATTATAGTAATGACAGTGATTTTAGAGTGCGCTTTCAAAGTGAGCTAAACCATCTGTGGCAACAAAAAGATGAGCAGCTGCAGCAATTACGTGGTTCAGAATAAATCTTGAGAGAGGCTGCTAGTGCATAGAAAGGTGTTACCGAATTGGTTTTTTGGCTTTTGTGCTACTTTACTCTTGTTATTTAATACAGTAGTAAGCGGGAGTATTGTATTTTTTTTGGGCTTGGTAAAGCTATTTTTACCAATTAGAGCCATATCAATTTTATTACACCTTGCATATGATATGTGGTGCAAAGGTAATAGGCTTGGGTTGTATGTGGGCTGTGAGCAGGTAAATATCAATGTCTCTGAGACGGTAAAACAGCAGGGCTGGTATTTACTGGTATCTAATCATATCAGTTGGTTAGATATTGTGGTGCTCAGTGCTGCAGAGGCTTTGCCTGCGCCAAAGTTTTTTCTTAAAGATGAATTAAAGTACATTCCATTTATAGGAACTGGTGCATGGGCAATGGGTATGCCGTTTATGAAGCGTGCTAGTAAATCACAAGTTGCTAAAAATCCTAAACTGAAAGGACTCGATGTTGAACGTACACAGCATAGTTGCCGTAACTTTCGACAACACCCTACAACCGTGATTAATTTTGCCGAGGGAACACGCTTTACGCAAACAAAGCAAAAACAGCAAGGTGGGGGCTATAACCACTTGCTTAAGCCGAAAGCGGGAGGTACGGCTTTTGCGTTAGAGGTATTGGCGCAGCAACTTGATGGGCTACTCAATTGTACGTTAATGTATCAAGCCAAGAGTCAGCATATCTGTGGCAGTTTTATGCTTGGCCAACTGCAAAGTGTTAATGTTGAAGTTGAGTTATTGGCAATCGCACAGGTGCCACAAGGCAGTTATCAAGGAGATAACAGTTACCGCACGCACTTTCAAAACTACCTCAATCAGCTTTGGCAGAATAAAGATGAACAAATAACCCAGTATATGGTTGAGCGTAGCGATATGAGTTCACACACAAACAAAAAAGTAGCATCACTATGACATTGGTACATTTAACAGATTTGTTGGATATTTGGTTTGCGAATGTACCACAAGGCAAATTCATAAGCGCATTAACCGCCAATAGTATAGGTTTTATCGGGCTTATTTTCTTATATCTATTTACTCGTCGTTTGGTGTTACCAAGTATTCAAAAAGGGTTAATGCGAGTTTCACCTGAACGTATGGGCCACCTTGCTCCAGAGCTTAATAAAGTCAGCGGTCGCCTTTCTGCAATGATCTGCGCAGTAGTGTTTTTGGCGTTTAACGATAAGGTATTGGTCGCACCGCCATGGGTTGTAGATGTATTGCACTCTTTGGGTCAAATAGTATTAATTGTTTTAACTGGTTTTTTATTTAGTAGCGTTGTAAATCTAGCGCACGCAATATACAACCAGCTACGTTTTGCTAAAGATGTTCCAATACTAGGAATTGTGCAGGTGACTAAGTTGCTGACATTCATAGTCAGTGGCATTTTGATTATTAGTCTGATTTTAGATAAGTCTCCCACATACATTCTTTCAGGTTTTGGTGCTATAGCTGCCGTTACATTGCTTGTATTCAAAGACACTATTTTAGGTCTTGTCGCCAGTATACAAATTGCTGCGAATCGATTAGTAAAGACTGGTGATTGGATTCAGGTTGATACTTTTGGTGCTGACGGTGAAGTCATTGATCTTGGCTTGAATACGGTTAGAGTACGTAACTGGGATAATACGGTTACAACGATTCCAACCTACATGCTGATCTCAGACTCATTTAAAAACTGGCGCGCCATGCAAGAGTCAGCAGGGCGACGAATTAAACGTGCAATATTAGTTGACATGTATAGTATTAAGGTACTTAAAAAAAGTGAAGTAGAAGCATTGCAAGCTCAATTTAGTGAGCTTAACGAGGTGGAGTCTATACCTGATGAGGCCACTAATTTGGGGTTGTTTAGGCGCTATGGTGAGCAGTATTTAGCGCAGCACCCAGCAATTAATCAAGAGTGCGTGTTAATGGTCAGAGAGCTGGCACCGGCAAGTAATGGCTTGCCTGTTGAGTTTTACTGCTTTAGTGCCGATAAAAGGTGGGTGGCTTATGAGCATTTGCAAGCAGATATCCTAGACCATATGTTCGCCATTATGGGCGCATTTGAACTACGCCCATATCAAAGCTTTTCAGGGCAAATGTGGCAACAAGACACCAACCCCACAAAACAGTAATAACATCATCCAAATGGGTGGCTTAGCGTATTTCAGTAGTATAAAGCCACCTATGACTACGGCAATATGCCATAGTGAGTAAACTGCTGATTGCCAAATAGGATTGTAAAAAGCGGCAGCTAATAAGCCGACCACTGCAGCGTTTAAAGCTGCGCTAATGCTGGCAAATTTAGGCAAGGAACTCAGAGATTGCCAGCTGTGATGACACGCCCACATTAATAGTAACCCTGGTAAGAAAATAGCAACGGTTGCTAAAAGCGATGAGGCAAATGCATGCTCCCCCCCGACCTCAGCGCCTAAGAACGAAGCTATGCTGAACATAGGCCCTGGCACAGCTTGAGCGGCGGCATACGCGGTTAAAAAGCTTTCTTGGGATAATCCTGAAACACCATTTTGCAATAGTGGCAGTACCACATGGCCCCCGCCAAAGACCAAGGCACCAGCTTGGTAAAACTGGGCAAATAGATTATTTGGTAAGCCAAAAAATGTTAAAGCAAATACAGCGAAAAATAGGCCAAGCACAGGCCAGTTAAGCATGATAGGTGAATTGTTTTTATCATCTACAATAGGACTAAAACGATAAAAATATGCTACAACTGCAACGATCACTAATAGCCATAATTGAGTATGCAAACTGGGTAATAACAACAGTGCCAGTGTACTTATAAATGTTATTACTTTTAAAGGTGTCGTCTTGCAAAAGCTTTTAGCCATACTAAATATGGCATCAGCGACAACTACAACCGCAAATAATTTTAACCCAACGATAATGTTTTCAATCGGTTCAGGCAGTTCAGAGGCTGTCATAGCAAGCATTAACATCAGCAAAAATGAGGGTAAGGTAAATCCGATAAATGCCGCAATGCCGCCTAAAATTCCTGCACGCTCTAAACCAATGGCAAAGCCAACTTGGCTAGATCCAGGGCCAGGCAAAATTTGCGATAAGCTGATCATTGCGCCGTAGCGTTCATTAGGAAGCCAGCCTAAGTTATCGACAAAATGTTTTTTAAAGATACCTAAATGCGCAGCAGGGCCACCGAAGCTGGTACAGCCGAGCAGAAAAAATTGATAGAAAATACTCAGTGCCATAGTTCACCTTATGATACAGTTAGCAATATATGCTGGCATACTATTATGACATTTTTATTACTTGCCGGTTGGGACGGCTATATTGATTTAACTGTTCAACAAATCACAAAAGTTGGGTCTAAGTTAGAGGTGTGATGATTTGCCGCGATTATTATTAGTTTTTTGTTTTCTCAGTTTTTTTGCTAGCCGTGATTTATATGCTGGTCATCAAACTATTCATGTAGCAATCGATCATGCCCCGCCTTATAGTTCGGTCAGTAACGATGGAGAATCTGCTGGGTTAATTCTAGACCTAGTTCGAGCTGCTGCAGGTGACAAATTTCAAGTCCGCCCTGTCCCTTGCCCTATGTCGAGATGTTTGCGTATGCTAGAACAGGGTGATGTTGATGTAATGGGTGGGTTAATTAAAACAGCACAGCGTCAAAATACCATGATTTTTGTAGAGCCACCTTATATGGCATTGTCTTCTTCGTATGTGTTTTACGCAAAAAAAGGCAGTAACTTATCTGTATCAAAATTTGAAGATTTATATGGTAAGCGTATTGCAGTTATGCGAGGTGCTGCTTTTTTTGAGCGTTTTGATGAAGATAAAAAAATTAATAAAGTTGATGTGACATCTGAACAAGTTGCACTTGAGTTAGTATTAAAAGAAAGAGTGGACTTAGCAATTGCAGTTGAGGATACCGCTGAAGTAGCTATGAAAGTATTAAAGCAGCCTATTTCTCAGTTAGAGAAAATGCAGTTTCGACACACCAATGTGATATATGGCTATATGGTATTTAGTCAGCATTTTTCGCAAACTGAAGCGGCAGAGTACATCACAAAAACAATGCAGGCGTTGGCTAAAAATAAGTTACTAGATAAGTTAATTGCCCCTTACTCCTTACCCCCAATCCCGCCTGAATTGGTGCAATAAGCAACATAAGTTAATTTTCTATTCACCTGAAATGAGCTAGCCTAGATTAAACAGTGACATAGAGAAATCAATGATGATCAATAGGCAACAATTAATTGTAGTGTCAGTGGGCTTAGCTTTACTTAGCGGTTGTGAAATGACGAATACTGGCAAAGGGGCTTCAATTGGTGCTGCAACCGGTGCCGTATTAGGAAAAGCGACTGGTAACCATAAAGATAAGCGTATTTTTATCGGTGCAGCCATTGGCGCAATTGCGGGTGCTGCGATTGGTGATTATATGGATAAACAAGAAGCCGCATTTAGAAAAGAGCTTGCAGGCTCTGGCGTTGAGGTCATTCGTGAGGGTGATAATATGCGTTTAGTGATGCCAAGTAATATCACGTTTGCATCAGGCCAAGCGAGTATTTCACCAAACTTCTATCAAACTTTAGATGCTATCACCAAGGTAATGAACAAGTATGAAAAAACCTTATTAAATATTGTAGGCCATACCGACAGTACCGGGTCACAGGCCCTTAATCAGCAACTGAGTGAGCAACGAGCAAATAGTGTAAAAAACTACTTATTAGGGCAGCAAGTGTTGGCTGTGCGTTTGCGCACGCAAGGTATGGGTGAGTCTCAGCCTGTGGCAAGTAATGAGAGTGAACAAGGGCGTTCTAAAAATCGTCGCGTAGAAATTCAAATTGTACCAAATAAAGCATAAAAATAGCGGTGCACATGTACTAATGCAGATCGTTTAAGAGCCCCAGATTTTCGTCAGGAAGACGGCAGAGGTTTGTTTGGGCTCTGCCGTCTTCCTCATTTCATAATCTCATCACCTTAAACGAGCGGCATTTTGAATATGCACCGTACTTTTTAGTTTGAGTTGACCAGCTTTAGAGCCAAGTTTTTTATCATATAGAAAGTATGATCATGTGGCTCATAATTTTCATCGCCGTTACTGAGCATGATAATGGCATTTTTTGTCTTTAAATCACCTATGACTTGCGACATAACACCGGGATCTGACCCGTTATGGTGAATATAGCTACCATCTAAGTCCCAAAAGTAGCCGATATCACGACTCGGTACCGGTGTATCGGTTTGTGGGCTTAACATTGCCTCAACAGCAGCTTGAGACAGCACTTGCTGTTGATCAATTTTACCTTTATTCATACTGGCGATTAAAAATCGGGCTAGGTCGTTAACTGTTGAAATAGCAGAGCCATCAGCATAAGTGATTGAACCATAGCTGGGCATTGCTGAACGTTCATCTGTTTGAGGGTTATGGACAAAGCGAGTGGCGACGTTCGCACTTGGTTTCCCTGTAGCCCAGCTGCTGTTAGTCATATTCAGTGGTGTAAATACGTAATCTTGCACCAGCTCTATAAAAGGCGTATTGCTTTTTTGCTCCAATGTATAGGCTGCAAGGGCAGTGGCAATGTTAGAATAGATATAGACTTGTGCGGTTTCAAAACCATATTGTGACGAGAAGTTAGCATCTTGATAGAATCGGCCCGTGCGATTTAGATAATTATTTAAATACTGTTGCAGATCGGTATTTATTTGCTCATCACACTTACTTGTACCAAGTAGCGCGTCACTGATATTTTGTTTAGTATCATGAAGGTAGTAAGAACATAAATACGCAGGATCAGAGTCAATAATTCCGCTTGTATGGGTAACAAGGTGGCGTAGTGTAATTGGTGTTTTCTGTGCTGGTATTACATTTGTTGTGAAAGGTAATATCGGGGCAACTGGCTCATCAAGAGATACGGTTTTTTGTGCTACTGCATGGGCAAGGGTTGCGCCAACTAAGGTTTTACTTACTGATGCAATGTAAAAAGGTGTGTCGGCAGTGACAGGCGTATTTTGCTCATCAGCAATACCGAAGCCATTAGCATATTTTATTTGACCATTTTTGATAACTGCAACTGCTAAGCCTGGTAATCCACTTTGTTTTATTAGCTGTTGTGCTTGTTGCTCAAAGTCGGCAACACTCAGATCTGAAGTAGCTGGCTTACCCATTGCTTCTAACGCGTAATCATAAGTAGCAAAGCGTGGAAGATCAGTTTCTAAATTTGAAAATGCACTGATATTGACATCTGGCTGTAAACCTCTCTTTTCAAAGTTTTCGCCTTGAGCATTGTGGTATACCTCATTAGATAAGCCAATTTCCCAGCCATTGGGTAAGGTAAAGTTTAGTATATCCGAAAAAGCGCCGGACGTTTCCTCACCAACCTGAGTAACATGGGGAAATTGCTTCATTGCCATGGCAAATACCTCTCCAGCACTGACGGTAATTTGGCTTGTTAGCATATAAACAGGTTTTGTATAACTATATGTTGGTTTTTTTATCATAGTCACAGTGGTGTGACCAAGGCCTGATTTATTTACAGCTTGTTTTTTAAAAGCGAGTTTGTTTTCACTGGCAAAGTGGGTTGCTAATGTTAAAGCGATGGCATCATCTCCACCTAGGTTGTTTCTAATATCTAAAATGAGCCCATCTGTATTTTCAAATTCTTTAAGTACTTTATCAATTAATTGCTTGGCGGCTTGTTGCTGTTGTTTTTCAGTGGCATTTGGGTTTTGGTGGTATTGAGCCATATTATTGATCACTAAAATTCCTACATTGTTTGGCGTAACGCCCCATAGCAAGGTTTTAGAATCGTCATCGTGTGGAAAGCTTTTTAAACTATCGGTCGTGATGTAGCTGGCAGTAGTATGTTGGTAATCATCTAAGGTGTCAGTAATAACATCCGAAATGTCAACATCAAGACCAAAACGTAAGTAGGATCTGGCTTTGCCGAGTGCGCTTCTTAATACAGGAGCGGGTTTCATACTGTTAAAAGATTGAGTGTCACTTTCAATAGAAACATGTGCATCTTGCAGTGGTGCTACCATCTCACTTAGTATTTTAAATAGTGCATCATCATTCATATTGTCATTAATCAATGGCGCGTAGCTATCATATTGGGCTTGCCAATCGACATCGCGCAGGTCAAAAAAGGCGTAATAATCATTAAATGTGTGCCAAAAGTATTGAAAAACTTGACTTGGGCTAGTGGCTTGGTTTTTTGTAATTGGAGTTTGGCATGATGCCGGTAATTGCTCGATATGTTTTAAAGTATATGAAGTTGGGCTACCTTTTTCTTGAATTCTTAAAAAATCAGTACCAATGACATTGAGCGTATCAATGTGTTCCTGCATCATTTTTTGATAGCTATTATCGTTGGTCAGTGTGCAGGCTTGGCTATTAAATTCATAACTTTTGACTTGCCCACTGCTTATCGACAGTATCTCTCCGTAGGCTTGCTTATGCCAAATACCTTGTGCTTTATACACATTTTCGTGATCTTTTATTATCAGATCGGTTTTAGTATTGTTGTTATCATTACAGCCGCTTAAGAGTAACCCTGCCACAATAGCGAGTGCCACAGGGGTGATAGATGACTTCATAAGGTTAATCCTTTTTGCTTTGTAGTATTAATTAAAGGGAGTCTAAGCGGGGCAGTAGTGAGTTACTGTATAAAAGTACACAGAAAATGTAATAAAGTATTGGGTTTGTATATGAATTTATATTGTTGATAATATGGCAGCAAAAAGGGCATCGACTGCTCAAGCAGACGATTACCCTCAGGGGAAGTAGGGTAAAGATGTATGTTAAAAATCCCACTTAACGCCAAAACTGGGTATTATTGGCAGCCAATGTCCATGCTCTTGTTTTACAGTAACATTGTTGTTATTAGTGAGTGTGTAGTTAGATGACTCTACACAGCATTGGTTTTTTCGATTTAGTAGGTTTGAAACCTCAAAAAACACTTGCAGTTGACTTTTATGTAGTGGGTATTGTTTAGATATACGCAAGTCAAAGCGTAAGTAGCTATCTAAGCTTTGTTGGTTACGTCGCTTAAGGTGCCTGACAATTTGCTGCTGCGCATTATTATTGGTTTGCAGCGTGCCATACTCACCCGTTGTGGGCCAACCGCTGTGGTAGTGGCCAGTGACATTAAGGTTCCAGCCATTATCAAACGCATAGTTTACCCCACCATTGAGGGTGTGGGTTTGATCCCAACTGCGTTTAACTTTCTCCCCATTAATTGTCTCCAAAGCTTTTGACCACGTATAGTTCAGGTGCCAACGAAATTTTTTGTTGATACGCTGTTCAAATGATAGTTCAAGCCCTGAAATGTTTCCCTCTGTCGCTTTTATTAAGTGTCTATCAGCTTGTGCTTCTGGAAAGAAGTTTAGAGGGTCAAGCACATTTTCAAAGCGTTTTGGTATGTTTGATAAGTGTTTATAGTAGCTTTCGATACGATAGGATAGTGATTGATAGGCCCCAGAGTAACCTACAATATAATGCGTTGACTTCTGGGCTGATGCATAATGTGTAACACCATCACTAATTTGTAAATCGAGTACATCTTGTGCTTGATAGAAGTGACCCCAACTAAAGTTTAGGCTGTCAGTTGTTGAAATATTATAAGTTAAGGCAGCACGAGGGCTTATTTGACTATCGCTAAAACCTTGATAGTTTTGTTTGTCATAGCGAATACCCAGCTGCGAGACCCAATCTGACGATAGCTTGTATTTGTTACTAATAAATACACCTGACTCAGATCCTTCAGCCGTGACTTTGGCACTATTACGCTGACTTTGTGGCGTATCTGCAAATACGCGATAGCGATGTACATCCATTTTGTAATCATAATGAGTATCAACTTGTTTGCTATGCAAACCAAACTCCAACATAAAATAATCGCTTGCAAGCCATTGCCAGTGATGTTTTAACCCATAAAATGAAAAGGATTTATCGTCATTGACCGTCAACTCAATCTCATAGGGATCACTTTGACCGCCACGTCTTTGTTCATCAATTTTACCAACAGACAATATAGTCTGTGATGATAAAGTGTCATTCCATTGTGAGCTTAATCGTGACCATAAGTACTGACTGGCATAGGAACCCGTGATTTTTTCTTTTACATAATATTTTTCAAACCCATTCCACTCATCAAAATTGTCATCCAAAATTTCATCGTCATAGGCATACAGCAGATTCATTGACACCGTGTGCCTATCGCTAAGTTCATAGCTGAATTTCGAGTAAAGATCTGCATAAACTGGTTCAAATTTACTGGTTTCATCATCCATGGCTTTGAGAACCATGTCTAAATAGCCACGCCTGGCAGATATGAGCCAATGGCCTTTTTGCGAGTCAAAACTGCCTTGGCCTGCCGCTCGGGCGTTGATAAAGCTGGCGCCTAAACTGTATATATTTTTTTGTGATGGCTGTAATGATTGAATATCAAGCACCCCGCTGAGCTTATTGCCATAGCGAGCAGAAAAACCTCCGGTATATAAGTTAACCTGCTCAGCATTTTCAGTATCAATAATGCTAAATGCGCTGTTAAAACTTTTCATATGAAAGGGTCTATATAGCTGCTGACCATCCAGTAGAACCAGCACTTCATTTTTTTGGCCACCACGCACATGAAAGTGAGCAGAATAGTCACCAGCGCTGACACCGGGTAAAGAGGGCATTAAACGAAATACATCATCAGCAATATGAGGAGCTTGCGCTATTTCTTCTTTACTAAATTGATGTAACGCGGAGCCACTATTTTTGAGGATAGCATAGTGACTAGCCCCAACTTCAATATGCTCGATAGTGTGCTCGTTTTGCGCGTAGGCAGGATGCCATAAAAATGTGAGACTACTGGCTACAAGAAGGTGAGTATGAAAACGAGTGTTCATGGTAGCTCCAAATATTGCACATTTTGGCTGGCGAATTCATGCGCCATATTGTCAAGTTGCTGTTGCGATAACCAATGTCCGTTGATAACGACACCTATGCGAGTTCTGATGTGGCTAATATCTTCTAATGGATTGTTTTTGAATAGTACAAGGTCAGCCAGGTAGTCTGGTTTAATTACACCCCTATCTTGAGGCTGTTGGGTAATTCGCGAGATCACCTGTGCGGGTATGTTAGTTGCTGCACCAAGCGCTTGTAGTGGTGTCAGCCCTGCTTCTACCATTAGCTCCATATCTCTGAGCAATAATTCAGGAATTGAACCTGCATCACCCGTATCAGATCCAACTTGTACAGCAATGCCCTCATCGACTAATGCTTTTACTAGCATCAAGGCGATGTCATGTAACTCAGGGTCAATATCAGTGTGTCGCTCTTCTTGTTGCCATGCATCTAAAATCGGTTGTGGAATTACGTTATAACTGTCAGAGCGATAGATATCCTCTCCTTGAGCCCAGCGACTTACCACTTCATCGGTAGACCAGTTAAATACTAAAGAGATGTTATTTTTGAGCATACGGTCAATCAGCCAATCGATATAGGTTTCATCGTCCATGCCTTCGGGCGCTCGGTCTCTTCCGGCAATGATCTCCGAGAGGTGAGCTATTTCATTTTGATTTTTAAGAGCTAATGACATAGGTACGTCAGGAATATGGCCGGCAAGGAACAAGTTTTGTACTTTCGCTGTTTGGCTGACTTGCGAATATATTTCTTCACTCACACCAGAGTAAACTTTAATAAAATCGTAACCTTGCTGCTTTTGTGTGAGCACCACTTGTTCTGCTTCAAGTGGGGTTTTTGGCCAGGTGAGTGATAGCGTATTTAAAAATTCTTCGCTGAATTGCTCATGAGGCGCACCTAAAAAAGGGTCTTCAGGTTCATATAAAGAGATAATTGGCCCACTGCTAATGATACGAGTACCTAGCCATTGTTGTGTATTTACTTTATCTCGCCATTGAAGCTCGTTAGGTGCGCCAGAATAATTTCTGAGTGTAGTAATACCTTGTTGAAGGAATATAGACATCTGTGCGGGTGACGTTTGAATTTCTACAATACTTTGTGACGCGCTGGGCTCATGTCTGAGGTGTGCGTGAGAATCGATTAGCCCAGGTAGTAAATATCCGCCTTGTGCATCGATTACTTTATCATCAACGGCAAAAGGAACGTCTTTTGCGTTATCAATGATTGTAATGCGGTTTGAAACGACCACCACGCGCTGCCCCATTAATATATCTGGCTCGTTTTCATCCATTGTAATAACATTTACATTGTCAAAAACTAACCTCCTAGGATGTTGTGGAGGCGTTAAACCGGTTTGAACGTGTATGGTTACTGGCAATTTTGATGTGCTTTTTTCTACTTTACTCTCAAATTCTTTACTGCATGCACCAAGTAAAATGAGTGTGGCAGCAATTAAACTAAGCAAGCAATATTGGATAAATAATCGTCGAGACATGGGATCTCCTAAATTTAGACCGACGCTTTATTCTGAGTGATAAATTGATTGGAATCGTCCGTATCGATAAACTAAGACAATATTTTAGTGCCATGAAAAATAAGCTTATTTTTATTTTATAGCCAGAGGTTGCGCTTTTTTGTATTGTGTGGGGGTTTGCTGGGTGCACTTTTTGAAAGCAGTGTAAAACGCAGAACGTGAGTTAAACCCCGTTTCAAGTGCGATTTCAAGTACCGTTTTTTGTGGCTGCGCTAACAATAGCTGTTTAGCGCTCTCAATTCTCAGCATATTGATATAGTCAAAAAAGTGTCGGCCACTGACTTGATTTATTGCTTGAGATAATTGGTGGCGAGACCAGCCGGTGATATTGGCAAGCTCGTCTAATGTTAGTATTGGGTTTGTATATATCTGCTGCTTTTTAACTTGAGCGTCTAGTTCGTTAAACAGCTGTTGGGCTAAAGGTTCAGACAGTGCAGAGTTAGCATAACGAGGAGTATTTTGGACTGTATGAGATGGGTCGTCTATTGTTTTTTCAAACTTTTGTATTTGTTGATAAAAAATAGCAGGCTGTTTAAGTGCGTAATAGGTTATCGCGTAAACACATATAATAATCCCAATTTCAGAGGGGTAAAAATAACGGTCTTCATTGACCCATGGCATGTTACACATCATATTTAAGCTGGTATCAAAACAAAGCCTAATATGTAGTGCTATAAGCTCATCTATTAACCACAATAATAACAGTACTGCAATGAATTTACTCAGCCATAACAACCAAGCTAAATTTACTTTTTCAAGGTATGAGAATTGTTTTTTAACATTAATTGCATGGTGTTTTAATACCTTGAAGATAAGCAGTAGATAGCAAGTTATTTGTATTAACGAAAATGCAGGAATAATAGTATCTACTAAGTGCTCGAACCGCTCATTGGCAGGGGTGAGAAGACTCTCTGCACTAATAAACTGGCTTTTGAGTGTCACATCTTGCATCAAAAACTCAACACTCAGAGCCGCAATAATCATACTGGGTATAAAGTGGTACCAAATTGGTGTGTTTGGCCCTTGTGCAGTTAACTTGAGTACATAAAGAAAGAGCAGCGGCCCAAGCAAGGGGATTAACCATTCTTGTACACCAATTAGGTGTGGATACACAAAAATAATACCGGATATATCCAGAAATATAAAAAAAAGAACGAATGAAAAAATACCAGTGAACAAACTTAGGTAAATATTAGCTGGGTTTTGAGTGCGCTGTTTCAATAAAAATAGACTCAATATTAGCGCGTGAACACAGCCAAGCAAAATCAAAATTTGCTCTAAAAATACGACCACTCAATATACCTGTTTGGTTGCTAGAGTCATAGGAGTAATTCCCCTTTTTAGAGACTCTATGCTGTTTTTAAACACCTAGCAAGCAGAACTGGCAAGTTACATTCTAGAATGTTTGGCTTACTTCTTCTGCCTTACAAGTGATCACACTGACATTCTGATAACCCAATCGAGTGAGTTGCTCTGCTGCAAATACGGCACGGCCACCTGCAGCACAATGCACGTAAATCGGTCGCTTAGCATCTTTTTCAATCTCAGGAAGTTTAAATTCAAGTAAGCCTCTAGGAACATTAATAGCTATCGCTGCTGCTTTGCTTTTGTACTCTGATGGCTCACGTACATCAATGAGTAAACCGTGGTTTTTTTCTATTTCATTTTTAGCTTGTAACGCGCTAATACATCTCTGATTTGGTTTAATAATTTTCAGTAGGTCTTGCACTGGGGTTAGCATGTCTTACTCCTTTATACCTAGTTGTTTAAGTAACGAGATCATTGGGCACTAATTAGTGAAAGCCGATTGAATTAAGTTAACAGCAATAAAGGCACTAAACCATCCCCAATTAGCATCAACGTAATAACTAAGTGATAAGGATAGCAGCAACATTAGGCCTGTTATCAGTCTTAACATTGGATTGAGTTTCATTCTGTAGCGCCTGTTACATTAGTAGCTTCTAATATTAGACATTGCTAATGTATGTATCTATACTTTTAGCTAAATTAATTTAGCTAGGCAGTTTGAATGGACTTTGAAGCGATGGCGCATAATGCAGAGCAAGCAGAAGCGCTTTTGAAAATGATGGCAAATAAAAATCGGTTAATGATTTTATGTAGTTTGTTAGAAAAAGAAATGAGCGTAGGCGCATTAAATGAAGCTGTGCCACTTGCCCAATCTGCGCTTTCTCAACATTTAGCTAGTTTGCGAAAAGCAGAGGTAGTATCAACCCGACGCGATGGGCAAACTATTTACTACCGTGTAACCGATGAAAAAGTTAAAGCAATTTTAGGCCAGCTTTATCAATTGTTTTGTGCTCCTTAGGAGTTATGTCAATGACACTTTTTAATCGAGTATTGGCGAGCAGCCTTGCCGGACGGACTCCTATATTCATATTACTTGTTGCATTGGTTTTGGGTATGTTTGCGCTTGAGTTCACACCGCGTGAAGAGGAGCCACAAATTGTAGTGCCGATGCTGGATATTCGTGTTGACACGCCGAACTTAAGTGCACCTGAGGTTGTGCGTTTGGTAACCGAGCCTTTAGAGAAGTTACTGCAGCAGATCCCGGGTGTAGAGCATGTTTATTCGACGACAGAAACTGGTGGTTCGGTGGTCACACTACGTTTTTTGGTTGGTCAAAGTCGTGAACAAGCTATTTTAAATACCTACACTAAACTTTATGCAAATCAGCACAATATGGCGAATGTGGTTGCCAATTGGCAAATTCAGCCTATAGAAGTAGATGACGTACCGATTATGATGTTTGGTCTATACAGTCAAGCGCCAGAGCGTTATAGCGACTTTGAACTAACCCGTTTTGCTCAGGAGATTTCAACACAACTTCAGCAGTTATCAAATACCAGTGAGGTGAAAGTAATTACAGGTCGCAAGCGACAGGTTAATGTGCAATTAGACGCCACTGCACTTGCGGCGTACCAGAGTACACCGATGGACGTATTGCTGGCATTGCAAGCTAGCAATCAGCTACAAACAATTGGTCATTCATTGGCTGGTGAGCAGTTAATAACGCTTGAATCGGGTGATGTGCTGCGCAATGTAGAGCAGGTGTCGCAATTGACGGTAAATGTACTCAATGGTCAACAAGTATTGCTTAGCGATGTTGCGAAGATCACCGATGGCCCTGCAGAGCCTGAGTCTTATCAATGGCTTGCAATAGATGATCTGCAGCAAAGCTTACCAATGGTGACAATCAGTGTGGCAAAGCAACAAGGCAGTAATGCGGTGCTCGTGGCTGAGCAAAGTCTAGCATTAATGACGCAGTTACAGCATCATCTTTTGCCCAGTGATATTAATTTTAAAGTACTACGTGATTATGGCCAAACAGCCAATGCGAAGGTAAATGATTTAATCGCAAGTTTAACTTTTGCAGTTTTTACAGTGGTGGTTTTTGTTGGTGTATTTTTAGGTTGGCGGCCTGCCATTGTCGTAGGGTTAGCCGTGCCAATCTGTTACAGCATTACATTGGCGCTCGATTTCGCCTTGGGCTATACCATCAATCGTGTCACTTTGTTTGCCTTAATTTTATCACTGGGGTTATTGGTTGATGACCCGATCACAGGGGTAGACAATATCAGCCGCTTTTTATCGCGGCGTAAACGAGGCGATAAGGCACAAACTAACAAACATATTATTGCTGCTATGTCCGAGGTTAAAGTGGCATTGCTTATGTCGACTTTGACCATTAGTGTGGCCTTTGTACCACTGGCTTATATTACTGGCATGATGGGGCCTTATATGGCACCGATGGCATTTAATGTTCCTGTTAGTGTCATAGCGTCTACGTTGGTGGCATTTTTAGTAACCCCTTGGTTGGCTAAAAAGCTACTCCATAACCAACCCATTCAAGCACTTTCTGTATCTAAGGAAGCTTCTCTATATGCACGTATATTAACGCCTTTACTCAAAAAACCTTGGCGTGCCAAAGCGCTTTTATGGGGCACGCTGGTTTTGTTTGTTATTAGCATCAGTATGCCTTTATTTAGAGCGGTACCGTTGAAGTTGTTACCCTATGATAATAAAAATGAATTGCAGGTGTTGATAGAACTGCCAGAGGGCAGTACATTAGAGCGCACAGCCAAGTTGACCAGACAAGTTCAACAGCAAGTTTGGCAACTTAATGAAGTAACAGCGATAGCGGCCTATGTAGGTAAACCATCAAGCATGGATTTTAATGGTATGGTACGTGGCTATTATCGTCGTCAAGCAACCCATCTAGCTGACTTACGCATACTCTTGTTGGATAAAACCGAGCGAACGCATCAATCTCATGCTGTTGTATTGCGTTTACGAGCAGCGTTACAGCGCTTTAACCAAAAGGGCGTTAAAGTGAAAGTGGTAGAAGTGCCACCGGGCCCACCCGTATTGAGCACTCTAGTTGCTCAGGTGTATGCTGCCCCTTTTGTTTCAGATCAAACGCACCAGCAAGCTGCTAAGACACTGATGAAGAGATTATCCTCAGAAGCACACGTTGTAGAGGTAGACAGCTCAATGGCGTCGGCTGTGCAGTTAAAGCGATTTGTGGTGGATAAAGGCAAGGCGTCATTGTCTGGTATCACCACCGAAGATATTAATCAGTCATTACGAATCGCCAATACTGGTTTAGATGCGGGATTACTTTATCTACCACATGAGTCAGAACCTGTCGCTATTAACTTACGCTTACCTTATGCCATTCGAAATCAACAGCAAAATCTTGATGCGCTGCAAGTTAGAGGTCAGCGTGCACTGAGCAAAGTTGGCAATGAATATGGACTTAATAGTGCCACTCGACCTCTAGTTGCTTTGTCTGAATTGGGGCATTGGCAAACAATGCAAGCATCGCAGCCTATTATCCGTAAAGATTTACAGCATGTGATTTATGTAACAGCTGAGCTTAATGGCCGCACGCCAGCGGAGGTGGTAGCGGATATTGTAGCGGATGAAAAAAGCGTAAAAAGTACTCAGGCCCCTTGGCAGCAGCGTAGCTTTATACATAGTGGAGGTGGCGAGAGTTGGCAATTACCAGCAGGTACTTCCTATAGTTTTAGTGAAGAAGGGGAGTGGCGTATCACTGTTGACGTATTCCGTGATATGGGTATTGCTTTTGCGTTTGCCTTAGGTGCCATTTTCTTTATTTTACGAATACAAACAGCATCTAATATGCTTGCTTTGATTATTATGTCAGCCATTCCATTGACTATGATAGGTATCATGCCGGGGTTTTGGTTACTTAATCAATTTGGCGAGCGTGAAATAGCAGGTGCACCAGAGCCTATATTATTCACGGCAACAGCAATGATAGGCATGATAGCTCTGGCCGGTATTGTAGTGCGAAACTCACTGATTTTAGTCGAATTCATTAATCAAAAGAGCGCGCAAGGCATAGCATTGCAACAAGCAGTGATCCAAGCTGGAGAGGTGCGAATGAGGCCGGTGCTACTTACTGCTGGAACAACGTTACTCGGAAACTTGGTGATTATTCTAGACCCTGTATTTAGTGGCTTAGCTCTGGCGATTATTTTTGGCATCATTGCGTCAACTATTTTTTCACTTTTAGTTGTGCCTTTGGTTTATTTTTTAGTATTCAAACATACAGAGGATAGTCGTCATGCTATTAACTGATAGCTCAATTAAAAGGATCGTTCTGCCCATTTTGGCGATTTTATTGTTGTTGAGCGTTGTTGCATATTTGGCAGGGGCATTTAATAACAGAGTATTGGCGGGAACTAAAGCACAATTAGCCATGTACCAAGGCGCGCGTTATACAGTAAGTAACAAACAAGTGGCGGAGCATGAAGTCGTTAATGCCAATGTGGTTGCTAAAGTGAATACGCTGGTGGCTAGCCGTTTACTGGCGCAATTAAAAACCCTTCATGTGCGTGCGGGTGAAACAGTTTATGCGGGACAGTTGTTAGCAACCATTAATGATGCCGATTTAAAAGCTCGTGTGTCTCAAGTAAAGGCTCAGAAAAATGCGATTTTAGCGCAGTTAACACAAGCAAAAAAACAGCTGTTACGAAGCGAAACTTTACAAAATCAAGGCGTCGTTGCCGTGAATGAAGTGGATGAATGGCGCACGACAGTAAATGAATTGTCTGCACAGAAGGTTGCCTTGGTTCAACAGTTGGAAGGGGCCAACGCTGCTTTAAGTGATACGAAAATTTTAGCACCTATTGATGGTACTGTTGTAGAGCGTTTACAGGAGCCGGGCGTAATGTTGACACCGAGTACGCCCATTGTTGCGTTATACAATCCTGCGCAGCTACAAGTGAATGCCGCAGTGAGGGAACAGTATGTGAACAGTTTGCAGTTAGGAGATAAACTGAAAATACATATTCCTGCAAGTGGGATGACACAGTATGCCAATATTAGTGAAATAGTGCCTGTAGCAGATAGTCATGCTCGACGCTTTATGATTAAGCTGGATATTGAGTTGGCAGAAGGCGTGAAACCAGGCATGTATGCTCAATTGTATTTGCCTGCAGTTTATCAAACTCGAATTGTGCTACCGAGTAAATACATCAAGCGTTATGGACAGCTGACTGTGGTTGAAGTAGTAGAGCGGGGGCGTGTGCAAAGGCGTTTTGTACGATTAGGGAAAACCATGGGCGATCAAGTAGAAGTGCTAACCGGATTAAGCGCAGGTGAGGAATTGGCAGCGTACTAACTGCCAATTTCAATAAGCTACCTTTTATAAAAAGGAAGCTATCTCATCAAAAGGCTTTTTCACAAGTGCATGTTCTGGCACCGTGGCATCTTCACTCGGGTAGCCTGCGATCAGCAGCATGTAAGGGCGCTCGTTGTCTTTGTCTCGCCCGCAAATATCGGTTAAAAAGCTCATTGGTTTAGGCGTATGTGTTAATGTAGCGAGCCCCGCATGATGCAGTGCTTGAATTAAAAAGCCTGTCGCAATGCCCACTGATTCATGCACATAATAGTTGGTATTTTTGTCTTCGCTGCTAATACCGCCCTTCTTTTGACTGAAGATAGCAATTAACCAAGGAGCATGCTCAAGGTAAGGTTTGTCGGCATCAGTGCCTAATGGTTTGAGTGCATCAAGCCACTCATCACCCGCTCGACCTTGATAGAATGAGCGCTCTAAGTCCTCTGCGGCCTCACGAATCTTATTTTTCACATCAGCACTGTGAATTGCTACAAAGTGCCATGGCTGATGGTTTGCACCACTTGGCGCACTGGCGGCGGCCTTTATACATGCAGCTATAATGTCTTGTGGTACTTCACGGTCACTAAAACTACGCACGGTATGGCGACGTTGGTATTCGTTTAAATTATTTTGTGCGCGTTGCAGCATGTCTTGTTGAGGGTACTCAATGAAGTCATTTAAAGGCACATTCTTATGATTTTGCATAATGTTAGTCCATGATTATTTTCGTTTGTTAGAGTTGTTTTATTATAGGCAGCAAATTTCTTGTTCCTTGCTGTCATCGTGAATCGCACTATGTTTACTCGTGGATCACAATTTCAAGAGTATGGGGGGCGCAGAAGTGGGTCAACATTCTAATCGTTATAACTAAGAACATTGCAAAATGGTCATTAATTTTTTTCATGTTGTATCTGGTGTGAAATATTAATATTTACATTTATGCGCTTTGATTGTTGTGAAAAACTATATTTTATCTTCGCTCACTTAGCGAACAAGGAAAACATCTCATGGTAATATCTTGTTGTTTTATTGTTAACTAATGTTGTTTTCTCTCTGTTTCCCCTATTTTTAATTGTGAAACTATAGTGCGATTTAATGATGAAAATATCAGTCTATTCGTCGTTTATCTAACGTGAAAAATTATACTTCAGATTGATATTTTGTTGGGCCTTGCCTAATTTTGAGGGGCGGTTGCAAAGCCGACAATGTGACTGGATAAGACAATAAGGTCTAATTAAATCAACCTATTACATACTAAAAAGGATGATAGTTATGGAAATAATCGCAGAAGTTGTTAACACTTTGGGTAACTTTGATGTTCAATTATTTGACCCACAAGCATTAGACCCTGTTTTAGTTATCCCAATTATTATTGTGGTTTCAGTGTAGTACACCGGAAGTACCTTGCTCTAGCTTAGGCTGGGGCAATATACAAGTGAATAAGGAAATGAATTAGATAGGGAAATCTTATGAATATTTTTCGTGAATTTGAAAATATACACTCAGTCCAAGATGTAATCGAGATATTAAAGTCGCACACTGATTATACTTTTTCACCAGATAAAAACCGCTTAGTACTTAAAGATACAGCGTCACATCGATTAGTACTTTATAAAGGCCCAAGCTGCTTTGGTGCGACATTGTGTAACTCTGCTGCGCATTCAATCTGTTTATTACAAGGGTCACTGCGACTTAAAAAGGTATCGCTAGAAGAGCGATTAACCCATAACGGCACATCGAGCATAATTGTTGCGAACGGACCTGCAACGATTACCAATTTAGTTCAAGGTGATGCCCTGCAAGTTGCCTACTTAGAAGCATTTGACTATCACGCCTCTAGCGATGCTTATTGGATGGCCTTGTACGACAAAGAGGTGAATCATACAAAAAGTGTGAAGCTTTGTGCTGTGACACTCGAACCTATCATCACTTCACTTTTGTATCAAAATCATGCTCGATTATTTAATTTTATAGAGATCTTAGCCCGTTCGACGTGTGAAAAAAGCTTTCAAGCATTATTAGCGCTTTCAACAAGCCATATTGATGAACTGGCTTGGCGAGCGATTGAGGGGATTTATTTAAGAGATCGTTATAAAGCGGCGCAGTTGGTAAATGAATATAAAACAGCACATTGCTGTGAGGTTATTCGTAACCGTGCTGCAGCTATGACGTCTACACTTGATAAAATGGAGGCTTAGCGTGACTTACTCATTTAGTTTTAGCAGTAAAGGCGCCATCTCTTTAGCCACCTTTATTGAAAGGGTTAAATTAAAATACCATGGTTTAGAGAGCTTGCATGAACATCAACTACATTATTTTGCTTTGCAGCTTCAACTTCTGGCGAATAATAAGTACTTTTTAACAGAGCTGGTGAGCGAGCGTGTTTTAAAAGATGCTTTGCAAGTAGACATAGGCAGTAAGTACGGTAATGACTCGTTAGTCGTATATGTTAATAAGTCGCCATTTTTTCAAGTTAGAGCATGTTTTTGGCACCCAGAGGGTGAGTACCAACATCAGAATGATAAGTTAAATGTTTACAGATGCTTGCATGATCATAACTTTGCCTTTTTGACAACGAATTACTATGGCCCTGGTTATACCTCTCGATTTTATCATTATGACTATGCGGATAAATTAGAGGCAGGATGTGATGCTAACTTAGCATTTAATGGGGCTCACCCATTGCGAAGAGGTGAAGTGATATATTATGAACCCTCCAAAGATGCTCATCTGCAAGTTGCACCCAAGGCATTTAGCATTTCTTTAAATTTGATGTTTGAAACAAATGGTAATAAGCAATTTGTTTTTAATGCAGCTAATGGACGAATTGTGCAAACGGTTACAAGCAGCAATGATGTTGCTAAACAGTTTATAAAGGAGTTGACTAGTGCTGTGTAGGCGCTCATGTATTTTGCTTATTTTTCTGCTGCTAATAAATGGCTGCAGTATTGTAGGAAAATTGAGTGAAGTAACATTAATTGCAGGCACCGCAGGCTGGAAGTTGCAGCCTGTTGCGGTACGCAATACATATCCAGAATTTATTCAAAAAGTATATTTTACTGCGGAGTTGTTTACCTCAAAAGTAACGGATTGGGAGTTATACTTAGTAACAACTAACCCTTTGGATGCTGCGTCTCATACAGCCTATATAGAACTGTCTTATCAACGAAGCGACGAGCTCATAGCACGACAGTTTCCACTCATTTTAATTTCAGAAAATGCGATTGCCGTGCAGGAGGCGGTGTTATATCGCTATAAATATAAAGTACATGAGCAAGCACAGGCCTTCTTTGCGGATGGAATGCAATTACGCTTGTCAAAAAGAGCGAAAACGATTCGATTTAATTACATTCAACCACTTTTTGAAAGTAATGAAAATCTAAAGGGGGGACAGGTTGAATATGCCCTTTTACCAGACTATGGGCTACTAAGCATAGGCGACTTTATGAGAAAGCTAAGCTTTTTAGAGGATGATGAGTGGCTAACTTTTTGCGCAGACCCTAATTACATATATAACAAAGTATCGGCTTGTGGTGATGTGCGTATTAACAGCTCAGGTGTGGCTGGTGAGTAGCTATACATAAATCTCTTTTATAGTAGCTATTGTGTAAAGTTAACTTAAAGATGATTTAAATTTTCATAAAGTAGCTTATGATCGGGTTCACCTCATAATATAAGTTTATGGAGATGTTATGTATAAACACCATTGGGTGACTGGGCAGGAAGTGAACTTAGCTGCAGGTAAAGTCGTTTGTATAGGACGCAATTATGCTGCTCACGCGCAAGAATTAAATAACCCAATCCCTTTAGAACCCCTAATATTTATGAAGCCTAACACCAGCTTTCAGAGCTTTGATGGTGAGGTTGAGTTAGATAGCTCCCTTGGAGCGCATCACTATGAAGCGGAAGTCGCATTATTGATTGGCGAAAAAATTGATAAACATAGCATTTCGGTAATTAATGCTGTTGTGGGTATTGGATTAGCGCTTGATTTAACGTTGCGTGCTGAGCAAACAAAACTAAAAAAGCAGGGATACCCTTGGGAGCGAGCAAAATCATATGATGGTAGTTGCCCTATCACTGCATTTGTACCAGTTAATTCTCTTGCTCAATTAAATCATATTGAATTTCGCTTTTGGCAAAATGACGAATTGATGCAGCATGGGCATTCAAACATGATGATTTTTTCTTTTGAGCAATTGCTTACAAATATTTCGCAATTTTGCACATTATTACCAGGGGATGTTATTTTGACGGGCACCCCAGAAGGCGTTGGCAAATTAGAAGATAATTCACGGTTATGCTTACAGCTCAACGATGGGCCTAGGCATTACGCGCAAATCTCTTTTCAATAAGCAGGGCTTTAGTTTAGTGAATGTTAATATAGCCTCAGGCTTGGATAAGGGTTTTGAAATAGTAAATAACTCGCATTATTTGCCACTCAATGATGATATTTTGTTTAATTATGAGTCATTTAGCTCGATAGAATGACCAATATTTTAATAAACGCAACGCAAAAAGTGGGCAAATTTGCTTATCTAGAGCTGATGTTAGGACGTGTTGATCTTTGAGGTAGAATTTTATTCAAATCAAAGGTTTTCAATGCAAGGTATAGGCTATGTTGCATAGTAATTTATGTTAATAGCCCATGACAACGCAGTGCAAGCCTTTGATTGAACCCTTTAGGCAGTGCCATTCGGGCATTTTTCTACGTTATCACCTGATTTACATCGAATAACTATGCAGCGCAGGTTCAGCCTTGGGAAAACACTCGAATGACGGCTGAAAAAACACACAGAATATAGCAACAAGCCCTAGTATAGGAAAGTAAATGAAAATAAAATCGTTAGGTACACCCTTTTCTACAACAGCATGTAAGGTGCTGTTATGTGGCGGCGGTGAGCTAGGTAAAGAGGTAGTACTAGAATTTAAACGCCTAGGCTGTGAGGTTGTGGTGCTAGACCGTTATCCGCATGCACCTGCTATGCAGGTAGCTGATAGAAGCTATGTGTTATCGATGCTTGATGGCGAGCGTTTAGAAGAAGTGATAAAGCAGGAGCAACCTGATTACATTGTACCGGAAATAGAAGCTATCGCGACCGACAGGCTTGTTGAATTAGAAAATCAAGGGTTTACGGTTGTACCCAGTGCCAAAGCAACCCAATTGACCATGAATCGCGAGGGAATTCGGCGTTTAGCGGCTGAGGAGCTTAGTCTTGCCACATCACCTTATTACTTTGTAGATACGCTAGCGGACTTTAAAAAAGCGATTACCGATATTGGTATGCCTTGTGTGGTGAAGCCAATCATGAGCTCATCAGGTAAGGGGCAAAGTGTTGTAAAATCAGCGCAAGATATTGATGCGGCATGGCATTATGCTCAAGAAGGTGGACGTGCAGGGCAAGGGCGAGTTATTGTTGAAGGCTTTGTCGATTTTGATTATGAAATTACCTTACTCACTACTTGCCATATTAACGGCACAAGCTTTTGTGAACCGATTGGGCATGTGCAAGAAAATGGCGATTATCAGCAAAGTTGGCAGCCCCAGAATATGAGCGACCTAGCATTGGCGCGCAGTAAAGAAATTGCCAGCAAAGTAACTGACGCGCTCGGTGGTAGAGGTTTATTTGGCGTTGAGCTATTCATTAAAGGCGATGATGTGTATTTTAGTGAAGTGTCACCAAGACCTCACGACACAGGTATGGTCACTTTAATTTCACAAGACTTAAGTGAATTTGCATTGCATGTGCGAGCGATTTTAGGGTTACCTATTCCCAACATTCATTTTCATGGTCCATCGGCATCAAGCGTGATTTTAGTCACCGGAGAGTCAAAGCAGTTGCAATATAGCGGCCTTGATGATGCTTTGTCTATGCCCAACACCGAGGTACGTTTGTTTGGTAAACCTGAGGTGATAGGTACGCGGCGTATGGGAGTGGCATTGGCAAGAAGTAATACAGTTGAAAAGGCCGTCACTAAGGCAGTAACGGCAGCAAGTTGTATTAAGGTATCATTATGATGAATAGCGCAAAGTCTATCATTGCGCCGTTTGCTGTAGGCTTCTGGCGTTTATTAGAATGGCAGCTAACAGATAAACAGTGCCTAACTTATTTACAACAGTGTATTGAATTAGGGATCACAGATACCGATCACGCGGATATTTACGGCCAATATGAATGTGAAGCCGCTTTTGGCAAAGCATTAAAATTGGCTCCTCAGGTACGTGAGCAAATTAAAATTATTACCAAATGTGGCATTCGCCCTGCTTTAGAGAAAAAGGGTTTAGCAGGTAAGGCCAACCATTATGATTCAAGTAAAGCGCACATTATTGCATCGGCCCAGCAAAGCTTGAAAAATTTTAATACTGATAGATTAGATGCATTACTCATTCACCGGCCTGATTATTTAATGGAGGCAGATGAAGTTGCAGAGGCATTTTATACTCTGAAGCGCCAAGGTGACGTATTAGATTTTGGCGTATCTAATTTTACGCCCTCACAATTAGAGCTTTTACAAGCTCGGTTGGACTTTCCATTATTTACAAATCAAATTGAATGCTCAGTTTATCAGATGAAAGCGTTAGATGATGGCACGCTTGATCAGTGCCAAAGGTTATTTATAAAGCCTATGCTTTGGTCTCCTCTAGCTGGTGGCCTCCTGTTTGATACTCAGGATGAAAAGGCCTCTCGGTTAGTGACAGTATTGGAACAAGTCGCACAAGAGATTGGCGCATCCGCTATCGATCAGGTGGCTTATACATGGTTAAATAAACTACCCAGTAAACCTTCGATTGTGTTAGGCACAAGTAATATTAACAGGGTTGAGTCGGCCATTTCAGCTTTGCAATTAACTTTAACGCGTGAGCAATGGTATCGTATTTGGCAAGCATCCACAGGGCACAGCGTACCTTAGTTGATTGTGTAAGCAAGGGCCTTTTGGCCCTTGAGTTTGCAGCAAGTATCAAAAACTAACTTTATAAAGAAAAGTCGACGCCATAACTCACGTAGGCTTTAATATCATCATTGGTGTTTAAATCTGTTTTTACTACCCCTAGGGTAAATCCGTCTTTGCTAACGCTAATGCCATAATCCATATAACTGTCATCTTCGCCCGTCCACTCTAATATAGTATCGCCACTGGAACGGCCAATGTGCAGCGCAAGCTCGCTATCAGTTAAAATGCTGAAGCTAGCATTAAGTTCTAAATAAAGCATATCGTCTTCGTTACTTGAGTCATTTTGGGCATGCGTGAGGTAACTGACTTTTGCGCTCAACCATTGCCAGCTGAGTGAGCCATATAATTCGCCAAAATCACTATCACCGGGGGCATCAGGGTAAGCGTAATAAATGTAACCAAGGTCGTACCCTAACCCTTGGGTTTCGCCACTAAAGCCGGCGTAAAAGTCCATCTCGTAACTGGTTTGATCGTCAAAGTCGACATTCGAGACCCAAGTACCAGCATAAAACCCGTTATCAGAGTTATAATCAATACCGCCGGAAAGGGCCGCAGCATCATCGGTTTGGGTTAACCCTCGCCAGTAGTAGTTTGAACTGGCCGCGACGTTGGCGCTAACTTCTGCACTTGTATTAAACGAGATGATTGAAAGGCATGTAAGAGCCAATAAAGAAGCTGTTTTTTTCATTATATTTCCTAAAGCGCTGTGAGATATAACTAATATTAGCAACGGCTACGCCAAATTTTTGAAAATCTTCGTGTTTTATTTAATGCGATGATAAATATGAATTTTATTCACCTAATTTACAGTATTAGAGGAGTGCTATTTCTACAAGTGCACTTTGCTGGTGCATAATGAGGGAAGGTTTTGCACATGTACCTAGCAAGTAACATGTGCAAATCAACTGTACAAAAGACTACTTAACCAAAAATAGTGCGCATTAATGAAATAGTTTCATTCACACTGCGTCCTTTTTCAACTTCAGCAATGATAGAATCACGTTTGGCACGAATGTGCTCAGGAATAGACTCGTCACTGAGTGCTCTATCAACTAATATCTCGGCAGATTCTTTACCACGGCGGACCGTTTTTTTACCACCGCTACTGGTTGTGCGCTTTGGCTTATTTAATAACTTTAAGTAGTTAGAGTTTTCAGAAGTGCTTTTGTCTACATAGTAAAACCAACAAGGCAGTAAGGCTTTAATGTCGACAAGTTGTTGTTCAAGCTCATTTGCAGGTGTTGGCATTTTAAACCAAGGCATTGCATGAACCGTTAATACGATATCTTGCCAATAGCGTTCAAAGTCGCGATTATTTAGTTTTGTAATCCCAAGTGCTGAACATAATGCATCGAGTTTTGAGTTGCTAATAGGTGTGAATACATCAGGGCGGCGCATAGCTAATAAACGTGTAGCAGGCGCAAGGGTCGGCTTTTCGTCACTCCCATTAAACGCCATAAAATAGGCAATCATAAACTGTTGGTAATCTTGCTCTGTGACGTCGCCTTGGGCTGGAATATGTGCCAACGCTTCATCAAAAGCACCCGGTAAATCGGCTAATAGCTGATGAAAACCTTTGGCATTTTTAGTTGAGCTAAACCATTCTACATCAAAGTTGTATACTGCTGGGTCTAATGAAGCAGCATGTTTGCCACTAAACGCTAAGCGGTCTTCAACAATCATCTCTTTTAAAGCAGCAGTACGTTTGTCAGCTAAATAGGTCACTAACTTTAACTGCTCATCAAGTGCTAATACTTCACTATGTTGTTCTACAAAAGCAGCCAACACCGGCCAAGGTGTAATACGTAGCGTTTTTAATTGCAAAAAGCTAATCGCAGAGGTCAGTTGGTCTTGTAGTTTTTTAACTGTTGGAAGTTGGTGATCATCTAATAAATCAAAATTGAGTCGGTTTTTTGCAATGTCTTGTAGTTCATAGCACCATTGTAAAAAATCTTCCGGGTGGTTCTCTACCTTCACCGCCATTAGGTTTAGGCTGATCTCGGTCGCTTGTTTTAAGATATTCTGGTAAATCTGACTTTCTTGTTCACCTAGAGCCATTTGCGACGGGGAAATGAGCAACTTTTTCATGCTGGTTTGAGTCTCCACACACTTGCTTAAAAATTCATCGTTAAAGTTTAGCCAATGTCAGATAAAAATGACAAGGGCGGGCGATCATACCGAAGAATTGCGAACTTACAATCCAATAAAGCGATATTTACGCCGCTTTCAAGATAAACATCATTCTGCAGCAATTATTTTTACTGTTATCATAGTGAATATGCATGAATTTAGTTATTAGCAGCGCTACTATAGTAGTAATCGCTTCAGCCATGAATCATTAAGGAATGTTATGAAAACCGCGATAAAGGTATTGGGTGGAACAATTCTGGTATTAGTTGGTGTAGTACTTGCTGCACCATTTTTAATTCCTACTGAACGTATTATAAGTGAGCTCTCTGAGCAAGTTGAATTAAATACAGGTAGAAAACTACAGATCTTAGGGCAAAGCGAGTTGTCAGTGCTGCCAAGCTTAAAAATAGAACTCAATGATGTACACTTTGCCAATATGTCTTCAGGCAGTCGAGAAGACATGGTGAGCATGCAAGCCCTTGAAGTTCACATTCCTTGGTTATCAGTATTTAGTGGCGAAGCTAAGCTTGAGAAGTTTGTTATTCGCCAGCCTGATATTTTATTAGAAACCAATCAACAGGGCGTGCCTAATTGGCAAATACTGCCTACACAGCCATCAAAAACAGACTCGCAAACAGAACAAAATAAAGAGACAACCTCTTTACCCACTAACTTTGATGTAAAGTTAGGGGAGGTGGCTATTTATGGCGGTACATTTACCTATGCCGATGGCCAAACAGGTGTAAAGCATCAGCTGAGTGATGTGGAGGTGACGGTGCAGTTACCTTCATTACGTGACACCTTGGCAATTGCGGGGTCTATTACCTATCAAAAACAAGTGTTTGAACTTAACACGATGTTAGCAACACCAGAAAAGCTCATTAGCGGCAACCCGTTTACGGTAACACAAACACTTAACTCAGCCTTAGTTGATATGACCTTTACAGGAAAAGTGGCACAAGGTGGCAAAGATATCCAAGGTGAACTTACACTCAAAGGTGGTTCAGTAAAAGCCATAGCACAATGGCAGGGTGTGGACCTAAAAGCAAAAGAGAATGCATTTAATGGCTTTGAAGTGAACGGCAGTATGCGTTTTTCAGGGCAAACATTCACACTTGAAAAGCTAGTCGCCAAACTAGATAAATTATCGATTGCAGGTCAAAGTGAGTTACAGCTAGGTAATCGTTTAAACGTGCAAGCGAATGTAGACTTAGGTATGTTGGATTTAAATCCTTACTTACCCGAACCTATAGAGCAATCTAAAGCACCAGTAGAGCCGCAACAAGCGCAACCTATTGTATGGGATGATACAACCATTGATTTATCTGCTTTAAAGTCGCTAGATGCAAATATAGTTGTTCGTTCAACAGGCCTTAAAGCGCGTGAGATAAAACTGGGTGAAAACCAGTTATCATTCAAGCTGAACAACGGTGTGGCAAATATTGGTTTAGATAAGTTCAATGCTTATGAGGGAACAGGCAAGGGCACGGTTACACTCAATACCAGTCGCACGCCTTACAAAGTAAAGACCCAGTTTGCGCTTGATAGCATCAATGCTGAACCGCTGTTAACTGATGCGGTAGGTTTTGACAAAGTATTAGGCAAAGGCAGTATAAATTGGGATTTAACCACGACAGGGCAAAGTCAAAAAGCATTTGTATCAGCGCTTGGCGGAAAACTGGCATTTAATTTAAAAGATGGTGGCGTTAAAGGTGCTAACATTGCTGAAATGACCCGTAAAGCCAAAGAAATGCTCAAAGGCGACTTTTCATCCTTAAAAGAAGGCTTAAACGCCGATTATAACCCCGAGCAAAAAACCGACTTTTCATCTTTAACGGGGAGCATGATTTTTACCAATGGCGTTGGCGTTAATACTGATCTGTATTTAGCAAGCCCGCTTATTCGTATTACGGGTGAAGGGGATGTAGACTTACCGCAAACTAATGTGAACTACCGTTTAGTGACAGGCATTGTTGATACCATTGAAGGCCAAGCCAGCACCGATGACAGCACTGGATTTAAAGTACCACTGCGTATCAAAGGTCCATTCCATAAAGTGGATGTGAACATTGATGTAGGTGGCGCGGCTAAAGACAAAGCCAAAGATAAATTAAAGGATAAATTAAAAGATAAGCTCAAAGGGCTATTTGGTGGTTAGGCTTTAGCGGTTTGGTTGGTGTTGGGGGCTTCAGTTTTTGTTTCCCCCTTTAGTAGATAGGGAAGTTAAACATGACACAAACACAGCAATGGTATGTAGATTTCCATAATCAGGGTTATGGCGTCATTAAACAAGCGTTGAGTGCTTCTTTACTTAATCAATTGCAACAACTGAGTTTGCAAGTGATGGAGAACACAACAGCGCTCGCTGATAACGAACAGCAATTAGAGCGAATTGCGGTTGGGCAATACCAAGGTACACGTTTTGTGTCTCGCGTGAATGATTTATTTTTATTTGCGCCACAGTTTATTGATTTGTTAGTACAGCCTAACATCATCCAAATTGCTGAACATATTATCGGTGAACCCGTGCTACCTATCTATGAGTCGCTGTTAGTTAAGCATCCATGGGATAATGCTTTTGATTGGCACCGAGATGTTAATACCAATACCACTGATACCATACTCACCGTGGGGGTGTATCTTGATGATGCCTATGCGGAACAAGGTGCACTCAAAGTACTTGCAGGCTCTCACTTAAATACCAAAACGGTGTGTAACTATAAGCGAGATTTAACCAGCGGCCATATTAAGGCCCACCATGTGGATGTAAAAGCCGCAGAGGTGGTATTTCATCATGCCAGAACCATTCATGGCTCTAATAAACAAAAAAGCGATAGCCAACGCAGAACAATTTATTTTGAGTTTAGGGGCCTATCTCATATCCACAATAATCCAAACTTTCCAAAGAGGTGGGTTCAGCAAAGGCAAGCCTTAGTTGATACAGTAAAAAATGCAGCTCAAGAGCGGCGCTATGATCAGGCAATACCCAGTCACTTTTATGATTGTAAAATAATTATTGATGCTGCTGAGTATTGTTTTGAGCCTGATTGTGTTGCTGATAAATGAACACTTAAGCTTCACTATTGAGTATACTTGCAGTTCGCCCCGAAAAATGCTGTTTATTGTTTATAATGCATTAAAATAGCTGTAATTTGATGTAATCGTATTTGCGTACTTAATATGGTTATATGACTTATCTCCTCACATAAACGAAGGAAACTCGCATGGACCAAACAAACACATATCACTATACAGTGAAACCTGATGCAACAGGTGAAGATTGGCAGATTACCCAACAGACAAATTCAAATGGTGACACGCTAAATATACAACTTAACAATGGCGACCAAGCGGTTTTAATTTATACGCTTGCGTCAGAAAGTCAGGGTGAATGGAAGTTCACTGAAAACGGCACCTTATTTACTGAAGCTCAAGATAACTTCAATTACAACCTTACGAGTAATGTATCAGCGGATAAGAACGCTGTGACAGTGATTATTGAAGCAGTTAGCTTGGATCACACATTAAGTGCTGATGACATAAAGCGCTTAATGACCGAGCCACAGGCAATGAGCTTTACCCTAGAGCCTTTGGGTGAAGCGACCATTGATTTTCGTTTAGTGGTTGAGCAAAAGACCGATAGCAATAATTCACTTGAACCAGTTAAGCGTTATTTTTCGCAAGATCCTAAAGTGGTAATTGGAGGCACTCAGCCAAGATAAAAATTATATTTAATTGACACAGAGACGTTCTGAGTTCTCTGTGCCAATTAGTTGTGTGAGTTTTGCCCTATGCTGACAAAGGTTTGTAAACCAAGGCAAAGTGAAAAAGTTTTTACTCCATCCTTCATTGATACTTTCTTCAACTGCTAATAATGCTGACTGATGTTCGCCTAGCGTTGTCAATATTAAAGCCTTAACAAACTTAAGATCATAGTTGTTCGGGTTCGTAGTTTCTATTTCTTTGAGCAGTCTTAAAGCTTCAAACTCAAGTCCAGAATGAAGTAATGCTTGGGCTCTAACGAGAAGGAAATCGGAATTATCCGACTCATGTGTTAAATCGAGAACCTCTTTATAAAGCTGCTCAGCTTTTTCAGTTTTACCTAAATATGAAAGACTGTCAGCGAAATTGATTATATAGCTTACATTCTCAGTGTTTAAGAGATAAGCCTGTTTTGCACTTTCTTCTGATTTTTGAAAACTCCCAACAAGTGCATAAGCGATAGAAAGGTTTGTCAGTGCTTGAGAGGCATTTGGAGAGTATGAAAGCAACTTGTTATATGCTTCTATTGCTTTTTGAGGTGAGTCGTTTAAAAGCGAAATATCAGCATATGCTTGCAGTGCCCAGTAGTCATCTGGAGCCGCATCTATTACTAGATTCAAATAGGTTAGTGCAGTTGAGTAATCACCATTTAGTAAATAAATAATGGCCGTGTTTCGTGTTATTTGTAGCGTAGGCCTTAGTTGGTAAGCTTTAAGAGTGTTATCGAGAGCGTCTTGGTAGAGGGCTCTTTCTCTGTAATAATTAGCTTTGATACTATATAGCTCATATGGTTCCATAGATGAGCTTTCTAATGAGTTAATTAGATTTTCAGCCTGTTTCCAGTCTTTTAATGCTTGATATACAAGAATAAGGCTAAGCGTATAGTCAGGGCTTGCTCTGTAGTTACTAGGTGCGTTTTCCAATATGTCTAAAAAGTCTAGCAGTTGTGCTGAATTTGAACTGACGCGATGAGTTTCAATTACAACACGGCGATACAAACTATATAAGGGGGTGAAGTTTGGAGCGAGTCGTATTAGTGTACGTATTTGGCTAAGGCTTTGTTCTAAATCTTGAACTCCAGTATCAAATATCTGCACTAGCTCGACATACTCATCAAAAAACTCTTCACTCATCTCATCATGCTGAGCCTCTTGCGAAAATAACCCACTCACATGATTCAAACTATTCCTATATGCTTCACTAAAACTCTCCGCATCAACACTATAACGTGTAGACTTGATCATAGTAGCCTTACCACCATCTATCGCATTCAATATCACTTCACAAATCGACCCGCGACACGATAGTTTGGGTTCTAATAAAATATTCGCACCCAGCGCTTTGCTTAAACTTGCCAACGATGTTTCTTCACCCATTAACTTAATCGCGCTTTCCACTTCGGAGTTAGACACTTGCAAGGTGCTACTATCTTGCAAAATAAAGTTACTAATCGCATCGTCTAGGCCCAGTTTAACAATGCGTTGTTGGGTATCCGTCAGCGACGATTGCTCATCATATTTAATTGGCAGTGCGGCAATATAGGTTTTGGGCTTGTTTACTTGCCAATACCAAATACCGCTGCCAATTAAACCGACCACAAAAAGGATAAATGAAAAGAAAGCCAGCAATTTACCTTTCGCTTTTTTTGGATTAGTGAGGTTTACGCTACTTATTTCAACGGTAGGATCGCTATTGTCGTAGCTCACCGTCATAATAATTTGTTTAAGCTGCATGGCAACTTCATCAGCGCTATTGGGGCGTAAGTCTTTATTAAATTGCAGTAAGCGATCGAGCAGTGTAATTAAAGCACTAGGTAGTTCAATGATAGCGCGAGCACTATTTTCAAGTGGGGTAAATTTAATTTGTTCTGCAATGGCTATATCGCTATCTTCGAGAGCTTGAGGGCGGTACGGGTGAGTACCAGCGAGCAATTGATAAGCTAACAAACCAAAAGAAAACAAGTCACTACGTTGATCAAGAGGCTCTTCACGCAGTTGCTCAGGAGACATAGAGGTTAAGCTGCCAAAACTCGACATATTGGCAAGCTCTTGCTCACCTTTTAGCTGAGATATACCAAAGTCGGCTATTTTAGCGCGGCCTTGGTCATCGACTAATATATTGGCGGGTTTTAAGTCTAAATGTAAAATCTGTTGTTTATGCGCAGCTTCTAGCCCTTGTGCAATATCAATCAAAACTGACAACTTTTGCTCTAAATCGAGGTGACGTTCTTTTGAAAAGTTGTATAAAGTGCTCCCTTGTACGTATTCCATTTCTAACACAAGGCAATCGTCAATTTCGCGTACATTATAAATTTGTACGATATTTGGGTGATTTAGCTTGGCAAGCAAGCGGGCTTCATCCAGCAGGCTTTGGCTGTGCTGGTTTTTATTATTTAACACTTTGAGCGCAACTTTACGACCTAGCGTTGTATCTGTCGCCAAAAAGACGGAACTCATACCGCCTTGGCCAATAGGTAAAACGTTTTGATAATGGGTGCTTAGGTCGATCACTGCAAACTCAAATTCCAACTTTATTCTTACTTTTCAGTTTATAGGGATGTACGCAGGTTGAGAACCTCTAATTACATAAAAAGTGTGATTAATTTTATTTAATTGCGGCAGTATTTAAGTCATGGTTTACTAATTTTTGAGTAAATTTGTTCACCAAGGAGGAACAAATGAAGAGCCGGTTAAAAAATGCTTTGCTACTGACGCTTACACTGGGTTTGGTTGGCTGCAATAGCGTAGAAGTTGAATCACAAGCAAAAGCAACGCAACAATTCCCCAAGAACAATGACCAAGCATGGCAATATCCTAACCAAGCGCGCAATGCCATTAGCATTACCTTTGACGACGCTAGAGCGAGCCAACTCGATGTAGGCATGCCAATTTTAGACAAATATAATGTTAAAGTGACCTTTTATGTAATGCCCGAACCTGTGCGGGCGAGGCTGGCCGATTGGCAAGGGGTTGCTAACAATGGTCATGAAATTGGCAATCATACACAAAGCCATTTATGCACGGGTAACTTCCAATGGCTAAGAGCTATGGGTAAAGGCTTAGAGCAAGTTGATTTAACGTGGATGCGTGATGATATTGAAAAGACCAATCAGTTTATTGAAAGTAATTTAGGCGTGCCCCCACGCTCATTCGCCTACCCTTGTGGTAATACCTTTGTTGGTCGAGGGAGCGAGGTGCAAAGTTACGTACCACTAATTGCTGAGCTATTTATCACGGGTCGTACTTGGCTTGATGAAACGGCAAATAATGCAAACTACACCGATTTTGCCCAACTTACAGGTATTCGCATTGATGGTATGACGTTTGAGCAAATAAAAGCCACGCTAGAGGCAATGCGCTTTAGCCAAAGCTGGATTATTTTAGCCGGGCATGAAGTGGGGTCAAAAGGTAAATATACAATTGACCGCGATGCACTTGACGCTTTGATTGTGTATTTAAAAGACCCAAGCAATGGTTACTGGTTAGATACGGTAGATAATGTAGCAAACTTTATTGATAAGCAAAGAGCAGAGTAAAATAACTTGGGTGCTTTTTAAACAATTGACGTTAAAAGAGACTTTTGTCTTGAATTAACTAACTTAGGCCCACACATAGTAAAACTGTACCTGCTGTAACGATTGCGTTTACTAAATTAATTAAAAATTGAACTATCCATAACCAATCTTTGCTGGTACAATTGCCCGCCCTTGAAAGACAAAGAACACGTTTTTTGAGTGGAATATAATCTAAATGCTTTGATTTTAAACAAAATTCAAGCGAGTTATTACTACACCGGAGCTCATTAATATGATCCAAATGCAAACTCAGCTGGACGTTGCTGATAACAGCGGCGCTCGCAAAGTGCAGTGTATTAAAGTCCTTGGTGGTTCGCACCGTCGCTACGCGGCTGTTGGTGACATCATTAAAGTTTCTGTTAAAGAAGCTATTCCTCGCGGTAAAGTGAAGAAAGGTGATGTTAAAAACGCGGTAGTTGTGCGTACTAGAAAAGGCGTTCGTCGTCCGGACGGTTCTTTGATCCGTTTCGATAGCAATGCGGCTGTTATCTTAAATGATAACTTACAGCCTATTGGTACTCGTATTTTCGGCCCTGTGACGCGTGAACTTCGTACTGAAAAGTTCATGAAAATCGTTTCACTAGCCCCAGAAGTACTATAAGGAGTCTATCATGGCAGCAAAAATCCGTCGTGATGACGAAGTAATCGTACTAGCCGGTAAAGACAAAGGTAAGCGCGGAAAAGTGCTTTCAGTTGTAACAGAAGCTGGTCGAGTATTTGTCGAAGGCATTAACTTAATCAAGAAGCACCAAAAGCCTGTACCTCAGTTACAGCAAGCTGGCGGTATTGTTGAGAAAGAAGCGTCAATCGACGTATCAAACGTTGCGATCTTCAACCAGGAAACTGGTAAAGCAGATCGTGTAGGTTTCAAGATTGAAGACGGTAAGAAATTACGTATCTTCAAATCTACTGGTAAAACTATCTAATAGTTGGAGTAGACGATGGCGAAACTGCATGAAGTATATAAAGACAAAGTAGTTTCTGAACTTCAAGAGAAGTTTGGTTTCAGCTCTGTCATGCAAGTCCCTCAGATCGAAAAGATCACATTAAACATGGGCGTGGGCGAAGCCCTAGCTGACAAGAAAATTCTAGAGAACGCAGTTAACGATCTAGAAGCAATCTCTGGTCAGAAAGCACTTATCACGAAAGCACGCAAATCAGTTGCTGGCTTTAAAATTCGTGAAGGCTACCCAATTGGTTGTAAAGTAACCCTACGCGGTGAGCGTATGTGGGATTTCCTTGAGCGTTTAGTCTCAATTGCAATGCCACGTATTCGTGATTTCCGCGGTGTTAGCGCAAAGTCTTTTGACGGTCGCGGTAACTACTCTATGGGCGTACGTGAGCAAATCATCTTCCCAGAAATCGATTATGATAAAGTTGACCGCGTTCGCGGTATGGACATCACAATCACAACTTCTGCGAAAACTGATGAGGAAGGCCGTGCGTTGTTAGAAGCGTTTAACTTCCCATTTAAGAAATAAGGGTAGGGTTATGGCAAAGAATTCTATGAAAGCGCGCGAAGCAAAGCGCACTAAACTTGTTGCTCAGTACGCTGAAAAGCGCGCAGCACTAAAAGCTATCATCAGCGATGTTAATACATCTGAAGATGATCGTTGGGATGCGGTATTAAAGCTTCAAAGCTTACCGCGTGATTCAAGCCCTGCACGTCAACGTAATCGTTGTAACATCACGGGCCGCCCACATGGTTTCCTTCGTAAATTCGGCATGAGCCGTATTAAAGTTCGCGAAGCAGCTATGCGCGGTGAAATTCCTGGCCTTAAAAAGGCTTCTTGGTAATAGAATCACGGGAGTAAGACATGAGCTTGCAAGATCCTATTGCGGATTTGTTCACACGTATCCGTAACGGTCAGACTGCGAAGAAGGTTGCTGTAGCAATGCCAACTTCAAAGCTGAAAGTAGCTGTAGCTAAGGTACTTAAAGACGAAGGTTATATCACTGACTTCGCAGTATCTGGCGACGTAAAACCAGAATTGACTATCGAATTAAAGTACTTCGAAGGCAAAGCTGTTATTGAAAACATCCAGCGTGTTAGCCGCCCTGGTCTACGTATCTATAAGAAACGTGATGCATTACCTAAGGTAATGGGTGGTCTAGGTATCGCTATCGTATCAACTTCTCAAGGCTTGATGACAGACCGCGCAGCACGTAGTGCAGGCGTTGGTGGTGAAATCATTGGCTTTGTAGCTTAATCGGAGGAACTATGTCTCGTATAGCGAAGGCTCCAATTACAGTTCCTGCCGGTGTAGAAGTTACAATTAAAGGCCAGGACATCACAGTTAAAGGCAAAAATGGTGAGTTGTCTCGTACTATCAACGACGCAGTTGAAGTAACTCTTACTGACAGCGTGATCACAACGACACCTCGTGACGTTGCGAACGCGTGGGCACAAGCAGGTACTGCTCGTGCACTTATCAACAACATGATTGTTGGTACGCATGAAGGTTATGAGAAAAAACTTCAGCTAGTTGGTGTTGGTTACCGTGCGGCTGTTAAGGGTAAAGTTTTAGACTTAACTCTTGGCTTCTCTCACCCAGTGAACTTCGATATCCCTGAAGGGGTTACTATCGAAGCTCCAAGCCAAACTGAACTTGTAGTTAAAGGCGCTGACAAACAACTAGTTGGTCAAACTGCTGCTAACATCCGTGCATACCGTGAGCCAGAACCTTATAAAGGTAAAGGTGTACGTTACGCTGATGAGCATGTGCGTCGTAAAGAAGCTAAGAAGAAGTAAGGTAAGACGATGGATAAAAAAACAGCTCGTCTACGTCGTGCTAAACGCACCCGTAGAAATTTTATTGAACAAGGCACTACGCGCCTTGTTATCCACCGCACGCCACGTCACATCTATGCTCAGGTTGTTAATGCTGAGGGTGGTGTACTGGCTGCTGCTTCTACTGTTGAAAAAGCGATTAGCGAAACAGTTACAGGTACAAGCAACGTTGCTGCAGCGCAAGCTGTAGGTAAAGCGGTTGCTGAACGTGCAGCTGACAAAGGCATTGAAAAAATTGCTTTTGATCGCAGTGGCTTTAAATATCACGGCCGTGTGAAGGCGCTAGCTGATGCTGCGCGTGAAGCCGGTTTGCAATTCTAGGAGTAGACAATGGCTAACGTAGAAGCAAAGCAACAACAGCCTGATTTAGCAGAAAAGCTAATTGCGGTAAACCGTGTGTCTAAAGTAGTTAAAGGTGGTCGTATCTTTAGCTTCACAGCACTAACAGTAGTTGGTGATGGCGCAGGTAAAGTAGGTTTTGGTTACGGTAAAGCACGTGAAGTTCCAGCTGCTATTCAAAAAGCAATGGAAAAAGCGCGTCGTAACATGATCAATGTAGATCTTAACGGTAACACATTGCAACACCCTATCAAGGGTCGCCATGCAGGTTCACAAGTGTTCATGAAACCAGCCTCTGAAGGTACTGGTATCATCGCAGGTGGTGCAATGCGTGCAGTATTAGAAGTAACGGGTGTTCAAAACGTTCTTTCTAAATGTTACGGTTCAACAAACCCAATCAACGTTGTACGTGCAACAATTGCTGCTCTAGAGAATATGAATTCTCCAGAAGGTATTGCTGCGAAACGTGGTTTAACTGTTGAACAGATTCAGGGGTAATTAACCATGGCTAATAAAACTGTAAAAGTTACTCAAGTAAAGAGCTCTATCGGTCGTTTACCGAAGCATAAAGCGACTTTACGTGGCCTTGGTTTACGTCGTATCAATCACACTGTTGAGTTGGAAGACACAGCATGTGTACGTGGTATGATCAACCAAGTTTCTTACATGGTTAAGGTTGAGGGGTAATTCGAATGCATTTGAATACACTTTCTCCTGCTGCAGGTTCAAAAACTACTGCTAAACGTGTTGGTCGTGGTATCGGTTCTGGTCTTGGTAAGACTGGTGGTCGTGGTCACAAAGGTCAAAAGTCACGTTCTGGCGGTAAAGTACGCGTTGGTTTTGAAGGCGGTCAAATGCCTATGCAACGTCGTCTACCTAAGTTTGGTTTCACTTCACGTAAATCTTTAGTATCTACAGAAGTAAACCTTTACGAAATCGCTAAAGTTGAAGGCGATGTGGTAGACCTAAACGCGTTACAAGCAGCTGGTCTAGTTAAAAAGAACGTTCTGTTCGTTAAAGTTGTTAAATCTGGCGAAGTTTCACGCGCAGTTACCGTTAAAGGCATGAAAGTGTCTAAAGGTGCTCGCGAGGCTATCGAAGCTGCCGGAGGCAAGGTAGAAGACTAAGGAAGTACACTAATGGCTAAACCAGGTCAAGATATGCAAAGTGCACAAAGTGGGCTTGCGGAACTGAAGCGTCGATTACTTTTTGTATTGGGTGCTATCATTATTTACCGTCTAGGTTCATTCGTGCCGATCCCTGGGATTGATGCCGCTGTACTTGCCGAATTCTTCGAGCAACAAAAGGGCACCATTGTTGAAATGTTCAACATGTTCAGCGGTGGTGCGCTTGAGCGTGCTTCGGTACTGGCACTCGGTATTATGCCTTATATATCGGCTTCAATTATTATGCAGCTATTAACGCACATACATCCTGCGATGATAGAGCTTAAAAAAGAAGGCGAGCAAGGGCGTAAGAAAATTAGTCAGTACACGCGTTATGGTACGCTTGTGCTTGCTACATTCCAGTCAATAGGTATTGCCACTGGCTTACCAAGCATGATGAACGGGTTAGTTGTTAACCCCGGTTTTGGTTTCTATTTCACCGCAGTGGTGAGCTTAGTAACTGGTACTATGTTCTTGATGTGGCTGGGCGAACAAATTACAGAACGAGGTATTGGTAACGGTATCTCAGTACTGATTTTTGTGGGTATTGTAGCTAACCTGCCGTCTGCGATTGGTTCGACAGCTGAAATGGCGCGCCAAGGTGATCTGAATGTTCTTGTACTGTTGTTGATTGCGGTAATCGTATTCGCAGTTACTTATCTTGTAGTCTTCTTTGAACGTGGGCAACGACGTATTGTCGTTAACTACGCTAAACGTCAACAAGGTCGTCAAGTATTTGCTGCTCAAAGCACGCATTTACCATTGAAAGTAAACATGGCGGGTGTTATTCCACCAATCTTTGCTAGCAGTATAATTTTGTTCCCTGGTACAATTGCAAGCTGGTTCGGCCAAGGTGAAGGTCCGGTCGCTGATGTGCTACAAGCTATCTCTGCAGTGTTGACTCCTGGTCAACCTCTGTATGCGATGGTGTTAGCTGCGGCTATTATCTTCTTCTGCTTCTTCTACACTGCGTTGGTATTTAACCCGCGTGAGACAGCAGATAACCTGAAAAAATCTGGCGCTTTTATTCCAGGCATTCGTCCAGGTGAGCAGACATCTAAATACATTGATAAAGTGATGACACGCCTGACATTGGCAGGTGCTTTGTATATAACCTTTATCTGTCTGGTGCCCGAGTTTATGACGATGGCGTGGCAAACGCCATTCTACTTCGGCGGTACATCAATTTTGATTATCGTTGTTGTTATCATGGACTTTATGGCACAAGTACAGACTCATATGATGTCACATCAGTATGATTCTGTGCTGAAAAAAGCAAACCTTAAAGGCTATGGTCGATAAGGTTATTTTCACGGAGTTGAGCAATGAAAGTACGTGCTTCCGTTAAGAAAATTTGCCGTAACTGTAAAGTTATCAAGCGTGCTGGTGTAGTACGTGTGATATGCAGTGAGCCTAAGCACAAGCAAAGGCAAGGCTAATAAAAGTCATGCAGGCTAAGTAAAATTTTACTTAGCCTGTGTTTTTGAATGTGATCCGATCTTCGTTTGAGTATCCTTGCGGGCTTTTCAAACACATGGGAATCGGATCTAAATATAGGAGATGTGTTAGTGGCCCGTATCGCTGGCATTAACGTCCCTGATCATAAGCATGCAGTTATTGGTTTAACTAGCATCTATGGTGTAGGTAAAACTCGCGCTAAGGCTATCTTAGCAGCGACAGGTATCGCCGAGAATACAAAAATCGGTGAACTTTCAGACGAAACACTTGACGTACTTCGTGAAGAAGTTGGCAAGTACACTGTCGAAGGTGATCTTCGTCGTGAAGTGACTTTAAACATCAAGCGTCTTATGGACCTTGGATGTTTCCGTGGCTTACGTCATCGTCGTTCGTTACCACTACGTGGTCAACGTACTAAGACTAACGCGCGTACTCGTAAGGGTCCTCGCAAGCCTATCAAAAGATAAGGTGAGGTAAGTTATGGCTAAAGCACCAATTCGTCGTAAAAAGGTCAAAAAACAAGTTGTTGATGGTATGGCTCATGTTCATGCATCATTCAACAATACAATCGTAACCATTACTGACCGTCAAGGTAATGCTCTTTCTTGGGCGACTGCAGGTGGTTCTGGTTTCCGTGGTTCACGTAAGTCTACTCCGTTCGCTGCACAGGTTGCTGCTGAGCGTGCAGGTACTGCTGCTCAAGAGTATGGTCTTAAGAATCTTGAAGTGTTCATTAAAGGTCCAGGTCCAGGCCGTGAGTCTGCTGTACGTGCATTGAATGCTGCGGGTTACCGTATCACAAACATCACTGACGTGACGCCAATCCCTCATAATGGTTGTCGTCCACCGAAGAAACGTCGCGTTTAACAATAGGTTAGGAGAAAGAACATGGCAAGATATTTGGGCCCTAAGCTCAAGCTGAGTCGTCGTGAAGGTACTGACCTGTTCCTTAAGAGCGGCGTAAGAGCTATCGACTCAAAGTGTAAACTTGAGACTGCACCTGGTCAGCACGGCGCTCGTAAAGGTCGTCTATCTGATTACGGTTTACAATTACGTGAAAAGCAAAAAGTACGTCGTATTTACGGTGTATTAGAAAAGCAATTCCGTAACTATTATAAAGAAGCTGCTCGCCTTAAAGGTAACACAGGTGAAAATCTATTACAGCTTCTAGAGCAACGTTTAGACAATGTTGTATATCGCATGGGTTTTGCAAGCACACGTGCTGAAGCACGTCAGTTAGTAAGCCACAAAGCGATTATGGTTAATGGTCGTGTTGTTAATATCCCTTCTTTCGTAGTTACTCCTGAAGATGTAGTAGTAATTCGTGAGAAGTCTAAAAAACAAGCGCGTATCATCGCTGCTCTAGAGTTGGCTGAGCAACGTGAAAAGCCAACTTGGATTGAAGTTGACGGTAAGAAAATGGAAGGTAGCTTCAAGCGCCTACCTGAGCGTTCTGATCTGTCTGCGGACATTAACGAACAATTAATCGTCGAACTTTACTCGAAGTAAAGTTAAGAGTTAAGAGAGGATAAAATGCAGGGTTCTGTAACCGAATTCCTAAAGCCAAGGTTAGTCGATATCGACGCTATCAACCCAACGCGTTCTAAAGTAGTTTTAGAGCCATTAGAGCGTGGTTTTGGCCACACTTTGGGTAACGCTTTACGCCGTATACTGTTGTCATCTATGCCAGGATGTGCAGTAACTGAAGTTGAAATCGACGGTGTATTGCATGAGTACAGCGCGAAAGAAGGCGTTCAAGAAGACATCATTGAAATTTTGTTGAATCTAAAAGGTTTAGCGGTATCTCTAGAAGGTAAAGATGAAGTTTTTCTGACCCTGACTAAGTCTGGTGTAGGCCCTGTGACTGCGGCAGATATCCAGCACGACGGAGATGTTACAATCGCCAATCCAGATCACGTTATTTGCCATTTAACGGCAGGTAACAGCGAGATCAGCATGCGTATTCGTGTTGAACGCGGTCGTGGTTATGTGCCAGCGTCTAGCCGTTTATCCTCTGATGACGATGAGCGTCCAATTGGTCGTTTGCTGCTTGATGCATCATTCAGTCCAGTTGAGCGTATTGCGTACTCGGTTGAGTCAGCCCGTGTTGAACAACGTACAGATTTAGACAAGTTAATCATTGATATGGAAACAAACGGTACTTTAGATCCAGAAGAAGCGATCCGCCGTGCGTCTACTATCTTAGCTGAGCAATTAGATGCATTCGTAGATTTACGTGATGTTTCTGAGCCAGAAGAGAAAGAAGAGAAGCCAGAATTCGATCCTATTCTGCTTCGTCCAGTTGATGATCTTGAGCTAACAGTACGTTCAGCAAACTGTTTGAAAGCCGAGCAAATTCAATATATCGGTGACTTAGTACAGCGTACTGAAGTTGAGCTTCTGAAAACACCAAATCTTGGTAAGAAGTCTCTAACTGAAATCAAAGATGTACTAGCTTCACGTGGTCTATCTCTAGGTATGCGCCTAGAAAATTGGCCACCGGCAAGCTTAGCTGAATAAGCTAAGTTACTATATTATTTAGTTAGAAGGATAGGGTCATGCGCCATCGTAAGAGTGGTCGTCAATTAAACCGTAACAGCAGCCATCGCAAAGCGATGTTCAGCAACATGGCTGGTTCTTTGGTGAAGCACGAAATCATCAAAACAACTTTGCCTAAAGCGAAAGAGTTGCGCCGTGTAATTGAACCTTTAATCACACTGGCTAAGACTGATAGCGTTGCAAACCGTCGTTTAGCGTTTGCTCGCACACGTGATAAAGAAGTAGTTGGTAAATTATTCAGCGAAATCGGTCCTCGTTTTGAGGGTCGTCCAGGTGGTTACACTCGTATTCTTAAGTGTGGCTTCCGTGCTGGTGATAATGCACCAATGGCTTATGTTGAGCTTCTAGACCGTCCAGTTGCGGAAGAAACTCAAGAAGACGTGCAGTCTGCAGAGTAAGTCTTATTATAAGACACAAAAAAAGCCGAGCTATTGCTCGGCTTTTTTCTTTCCTAAGTTTTTTGTTGCGTTAACTTACTTCAATAGCATCGTTATCACTTAATGTAGAGCATTTCACTGTTCTTTTAACTTAGCTTATAGAGTTTTTTATTTATAAAGTAAAAGTTAATGAACTTAACGCAAGTTTTCTGCTGCTTTTGTAATGGATATATAGATAAATAACGATTTGTATTGCAGTAAATACGAGCTTTAATGCCTAAAATCCAAAATTAAAGTGCTTTTATTGAGCTTTTAGCGTTATTTTTGTACGAACAACCTGTTTTTGTCACTTTTCTTAAAAAAGCGCTTGCGCTTTTTATTCATCGCCCTATAATGCGACCCCACTGACACGGAGCGCTACGCACAATAAGCAAAGCAAAACGAGTCAGCGTCGAGTAAAACTTAAAATGACTTTTTAGTAAAACAAAAACTTCAAATTAAGT
>NZ_CAMAPC010000017.1 GCF_945859825.1 Pseudoalteromonas holothuriae | reverse complement strand
CATCGCAAAACAATTCAACTAATTTAATCATGCCTGTTCCTTGTTTATCCAATCGTTCTTGGTCGAAAGATCGGATCTCGGAACAGGCATTTAGTTCAATTTCTTAAACGAGATTCAGGTTATTTAATCAATGCCGATTTACCACACCCAGTATCACCACTTAGCATCATGCATGGCTTTTCACCTGCAAGGTCGTGATGCAAACGCAGTTTGTCGAAATCGTTTATGATGGTTTTTGGTATGGTGTATTCAATAAACACCGCTTTAAATTGATTGAGTTTTGCCTTTTTAGCCTCGGTCAGCATAACTAAAACGCCTCAAGATCTGAGACAAAGTCATCCCAGTTATCATCGTCTTTTTTAGGCTTAGTGTCAGCGAGGGTTGCTTCAGCTTGCTTTGCCTCAGGCATTTTAGCAATGGATTTGACTTGAGTATTGTCTACGCCCTGCGCCCTAGCAATTGCTTTGGTGCCAGTAACCTTAGTTTTTGACCCTACATTTTTAAGCTGTCGCGCTTCTTCTTTCACTCGCTCATCAATAAATTGCCGCGCCTTGGCAAGCCCCAGCAGATCCACTTTGCCTTGAATGTAGTCTCTGTAAAATTTAAGGTGGATTTTATGTCTGATCAGCGACAAGCCAATTGTGTAGCCCTCGGAGTCAATGCTTGGCACTTTTATATAGTGCTCTAGCGCATCTAGGTAGACATATACATACGACAGGTCATCTGGGTTTATTTTTACTTTAACCTTTATGCTCTTTTTGGGGCTGTATCGCTTACGATATAAAGAGAGTTCGTCACTGTCATAGTTAATATGTAGATTTTTAATACCCCCTTTGCGCAATGTTTTTTCTTTCGCCATGCACATAACAACATCAAGCTTGTCTGTATCTTGCTCTGTTAGCTGAGCTGGAGGCAGTGCAGTAAACCCTTTGTGCCAGTCTTCACAAGGAATGTATCGAAATCTTGCGTCTGCTGATTGGTGATGTACGTCAACAATCCACTTATGAAGCAACATGGTAAAGGTGCCAAAACGCAATATGGCATCTTTTTTCGGGTTATAATCGTGCCTTGCGAGCATGTTTGAGAATGTTTTACCGGGAAATGGCGAAAGCATCATTTCATTAATGGTTTTAAAAAACTGCTCAACAAAGGGCTTCAGCCAAGGTTTGCCAACAGGGTTATAGCTAATATTTATGCCAACCTCTTCACACGCAAGCTCTAATGACTGACACCAAAATTCGGCACCATTATCAACCACTAAAGTTTCTATCTTTCCACAACATGGCCATTCATTGACGACTTCTGGATAGGTACTTTTAAGATAGCTTTTTGGCTTCATCGCATGATTAATCGCTCTGCGCACAGCATCATAACCTGGACTCTGAAAACCGAGATAAAAGCCAACAACACAGTGGCTATAAACATCGATGAGCAAGGTTAAGGTTGGTCTCCCTAATGGCACATCAAGTTCATCGTCCAATAGAATGAGATCCAGTGGTGTATGGTCTATTTCAACACGCTCAAGCACCCTAGTGGGCCTTTTATGGCTCATCACTTTGTTATACTCAATATCAGCTAAACGTTTGCCATAACGTTCAAGCATCACCTCATACTGAGGTAAGTTATCAATGCGATTTTTAAACGCTTTATAAGTAAGTGGCTGTAGTGGCTCAGCTAACACTTTTTCATTTTCTAAAACGATTCGGTCGCAATAAAAACGATGTGCTGATGCTGCATTCGGGATCTCTTTAGTCAGATAGCGCGTGAGAGCAAGTTCAAAGAACTTGTCTGTATCGGTGCGTGCTTGGCGGTTGCCCTTGCGATGATGCTTTGGGATCAAAGCGTGAATGTCTTCTTCGGCCTTAATATAGTCAGCGTGCCAACCTGCAACCGTGCGCCACTTTGGCTTTTCTTGCCCTTGAAATTCAGGCATTTCAGCGAGTAGTGGTGCTAAGTTTTTCTTCGTCCAGCCACCTACTAAGCGTTGTTTCAGCCACTTAATGTATTTAAGCCGAGCAAGAGTGGCATCTTGCACTTCCTTGGGTAGTGACTCTAAATCACGAGGTTGAGGGTTAGGCTCTTCCGCTTTAGCGGTTTCAGCTAACTTTTGCGGTGCTCCCTCAAAGTTAAACTCGTCTTCAAACTCCATCAGCCCAAATCACCGACTCTAAAGTAAGTTCTGTGTTTAAGTCTGAATTAACACTGCCTAATGACAATAAACGATAAACCGAGGCAAGCACCTCTCCAATGGAGACTTTTAGCATCTTGACCAAGTCTTGAATGATGAGTTTTCGCCACTTGTTGAGTAGCTGAATAATGGAAAGCTGAAGGTCGGTTAAAGACTGAAACCCCGAGTAACGATGAAGCAACTTTAAGTTGTCTAAGGTTGGATAAACACGAATTTGTTTATCGGTAACTAATATCAGTTCAATGCCTAATTGTTCTTTGGCAACTAACTGTTTTTGCGCAAAGCGTGCCCTAAATTCAGGATTTGATATTTTACTATAGGGTTTAACTTCAATAAGTTTTTGCGGCTTCTTGTGATGCGTTATCAAAAAATCAGGAGTGTACCCGCAAACCTTGCCATTGAATTCATATCCAAATACTAACGGTTGAGCCTCAAAGGCTTTTATTTCACGAGAGTATTCAAAGTGAAAGCACGCATCGGACTCTAAGAATGATTCCACTAAGCAAGTAGCTTTATTCTTTTGACTTGCGAACTTGACTAGATTTTTGACTCTGGAGCGACTTATTTTGTGCCTTATCATAACCATCACCGAATATGTGAGACGATTTAAAAGTAGGCTATGCAGGGTTATATTTCAATTTTTATGCGGGGTTTTACTACAAATTTGCAGACTTACACTACAAACAACAAAAATTGGAGTTTGTAGCATAAGTTTGCATAAAGGCGTCATCATTACTTCAATGACTTAGCATTTTGATGGAAGTATAACTTGGCATAAAAGTGAAGTGAAAGAATGCAAAAAGTGACCACTCCTAACCCAATAAACAGGTTCATCTTAACTCGATCTATCAATTCAATTAAACTAAGCGAATCCCGAAGATCTAGACGTCGCAGATGTGCCAGAAGCGGCTCAGGCTAAAATTAGCGAATAATGAGCACAAACCAAGCTTTTTGCATCGCTCAAAGTATGCAGGATCATCATTATTAAAAACGATTTGATCAAGATCCTATTAACATTTGCCTGCCCAAATATTCAAAGGAATAACGCTCAACTCAACGGACAATTGAAGTTCAGTGCAAGTTGTTCCACTGCTGTTGCTCATTCACAGTGTTAAAGCATCTGGCATTGAACATTTTTATCCCCTAAATCAAATACACATTTAGATATTTTAAATAAGTCGAATTGTTTTTTAAGGCCCCTACCATTTACACTATTATTTAAGTAGGAATTAATAATTTTTTCAGGTTTATGTAGTTCAAGTTCTCTGCTTGTAAAACTATCACCAAATTCATTGCCTTTACGCCAATATACCTTTCCATCTTGGAGGATATTTCTTAACAGGTTCCACTCGTAGAAATAAACACCATCATGCTCATAAAAGTTTAGAAATGGTATATTGTGAAGCAAAATAAAATGGCTATTCTCAGCTTTTGCACCATTAAGTCCTCTGCTACTCAATTGATTTCTTATACTTTGTTGGTTGATGTTACCCTTCAAGGTTAGCAATTGCTCTATGTAGCCTTTTTTGAACGATTCGTCATTAAAAAACTTAAACTGCTCAGAGAGATATACTGGAAGAGCAGAAAATCTATATTTAACCTGAATAAAATAATAAATATCATTTTTTCCATCATGCAAAACTATATCGATGTCATACCCTCTTATTTCAGCCTTGTTTCCCGATTTAAATCCATCAAATGGGGTGTACCCGAGGTAATTGAGCTCTTTTAGGTAATTAAGGACGTAATCTTTCTCAAAGAAATCCCCCAACTCCCCTTTAAAATCTCTACCCCTCAGCTGTTTCTGCTTAACATCCAACAGAGCTCCTGCGAACTTTCGAAGTCCATATTTGAACCCTAAAGTTCCTCTCATGTAGAATGAATCAGAGACTTTATATATAAAGCCCCCGTTATTGTCCATTCGAGCATTAAAAGCCGAGCTTAATTGTTGTTCGATAAGCAGCAAGGATTCGTTTCTTATATTGTCACTTTCAACAAAAAACTGTCTATCTTTCGGCTTTTTTCCAACCAGTAAGCAGCACTCTAACACTAATGAAAAAAAGATTATCTCTCTCAGAAAATGGTATCTTTGATTAACACTAACACCTTCTGTAAGGTACTTGGGATTTATGGAAAAAACTTTATCAAGTATGTAGTCTATTGATACTTCAGCTACTTCTTTAGGGACCGTTCTGTTTTTATCTAGCAAAATAGAAATATCATGATACGCTTTCATATCAGATATCTTTGAATTTGATTCAAGGATTTCTGATATCCAATATACCTTCATTCTGCCTTCAAACTTTTTGTTTAATTTGAAAATAATTTCATCCCCTTTGAAGCTCAGCTGAAAGATATTGTTACTTAACAAAAGGTAAACTTCACTCAAAAAGAAAGAAACCCATAATTTTTCGTTTGAAGCAATTGAGTAAAAATAGTCTTCAGTCAAATCGAAAGATTCAGTAACCCTATTACAGTGGTACTCGAGCTTAGTTAGAAGGTTTGCTCTTATATAAGTTATTGCTAGATCTTCGTCAAAATCCGCAATTTCACAATTTTGGTCGAATAACAATCCGATACGAAAAAATTCAGTAAACTCCCCCATAATTTTCTCTAGATCGCTTTGATTGTGAAAATTGCTAGCAACAGGCTTTAAATTCACAATAAATTTTTTTGCATCTTTTAAATAAGACCCATAGAGATCCTCAAAAATTATTCTTGCATCTCTTTCTCGGATGAACTTCCTTAAAGATGGGAATCTATATAGTACTTTTGCTTGCAGACTCGCTGACGACTTCCTTACAATCAGGTAATCAATATTATTTATAGGGTTATCAACGAATTCAAGTAGCTTTATATCCTTATTTTCATAGAGCATTCTGTTTTTCCATAGTACGGCTTAGTTCAACAACCTAACATCAAGCGATTGGGTCATTTTCATGCTTGTGTTCATCTCAATTTACTGATCCTGATATTTTTTACATACATTCCTTTTGCTGTAATAGCTGATTATAAGCGAACTCCATATCTTCAATGAAGTCTTCTGCAATAGTAGGAAAGCCATATTTAAGAGGTTCAGTTTCCCGAAATCCAAATAAACTATATAGGTAACTTTCGTCTTTTTTAGAAACGTGCACGGCATCAAAAGGACGACTTTTTACAATTGCTTGGTTTAGCTCAACCTCATCAATGAGATTGTATTGATCTCCCGTTATATCAACTACAATATCATCAACTTCCAGCCAATAATGAGTTATATCACTATTTTCACCTGTAATTGCTGTAATACCTTTTACTTCAAGAGCTGGCCATAACTTTAGAAAATGATATGACAAAAGCAGAGAAGATAGCTTACAGCTCATAATGGGAAAACAGTCAATGACCAAATTCGTGTTTTCCTTGTCACAATCCTCAAGTAACTTTCGAAACCTAATCGCCTCTTCTTTTATTTTTATGAAAAGTTCACTCTCTTCATTAGGCATTGTAATACTCCCCCACGGACCATTTAACGCTATTGACTAGCTGATACTTACTTCAAATTCATTTGATAGAGCTTCATGTGCAAAAGTAATATTTGAGCCCACTGTGCAGCTATAAACTTGATCAAGTGCTAGATTTTTCTGTGTTACTAAATGCGCGAGGCTTCTCTCAGTAAAGAAAAAGTCACAGTAAGGTAAAGCAGAGACTGCATGCCTAAAGTCATAGTAATCATTATCCTCATACTTTCTATTTTTGTCCCAGCGAACAGCAGCATGTAAAGAAGCTGCAACATTCATGCTCGGCAAATGATTACCTACCTTTTTCAGGCGGAAAAGATTATAGATAACGCTCCCCCAAAGCCTCATAGATTCAGCTTTATGCTGCTCAGTTTCCGACTTGGGCACCTTTTTCCCTATGTCTTGTTCAAAAATTACAACTGAAATCTCTGCTAGGTTTTCTCTAAAGCAATCAACGATCCCTGCAATTTCGTTTAAATACATTTGCTGGTAACTTCTAGCTTCATGATGATGACGAGACTTACCTGCATTCCACAAATCAGCCATATTAAAGTCAGGAGGTCTCGTATATTTCCCACCTTCGAGCATGACCTCTATCATTTCCATCATCGAGACACTCCACATTTGGTCTAAAAATGATTTTTGCATCACTAAATTCTCACTTTGAGATAAGCTTGGATGCTCAAAAGTGTAAAACTCCATATTGTAAGCCAATTTAGTCCAAACCAGTTGAGACATATCAAAAACAGGCTTTTTCAATGTGTGGTATATAAAGTGTAAAACTTCAGTGTTTACGCGCTCTTCAAACCCAACAATTGATATACCCATTGACAATTTATCAACCATTCTTGCAGTCGCTTTCAATGTTTTTAAATCAACTTGTTTAGTAATCTCAAGAAATGTATCTTCACTAATGGGAAAAATGCACTTTTTAACACTGACTAACTTCACACAAAGCTTGAGAAAGTTTGTAGTTTTCGAGTCACGATCTGGATGAAGAGATGCGTCCCTTAAAAGAAGCCAGAATTTTGTGTCTAGATATACAATTTTCATTGTTAAAACATTATCCCCAAGCTCAATTCTAAGCTGACGATAATACTCTTCTAGCGATAAGTTATTTCTTCCTTCGTGTCTTTCAAATGTATTGATAAACCTCATTAAACTTCCTTTTAAAATGAAAAGTACAACCTGAAAAATAGTGAATTATTGTTTGGGTATCATCCTTAAAACACCATCAATGGACTCATTGACAGCATTGCCCAAAAAAGAGCTGTTTTGCGCTAAAAAGCTACCAGCTATTCCCAAGCTTTGTTTCTTAATGCGTACGTATGCCTTAAACGTGGGGTCAACTCTTTTATGTACTTGAAACCACCACTTGTTACTGTGCTTATTGATGATCTTTTCCTTTATTCGCTGATAATATAGACGACTATCATCTCCCTCGTACGTAACAAGCACACTTGCCCAAATCATCTGACAATGAACAACTCTAGGCTTATAATTTCTGGATATAAGTTCTGCTTTAACTTCAGGGTGAAGTAGCAATGTTCCGTCATTAATTTTTCGTTCGATCCACTGAGGCTGGGCTACTTCAAAGAGTTTAGCCCTGTCACTATGAGAAAATTCTTGAGTAATATTGGCCCAAACTTCCAAATCATCCGTCAAAACAAGTTTTTGGATCACATTGGGGTAATCGGATGAAAGCTTCTCTACCGCTTCCCTATACTTCATGTTTTGTCCTTAAACACACATTGAGATAATGAGAGTATTGCAGAACTGACCTGCTCTTTCAGCTTAAGTCAACTCATGACCCTTTATGAGAACATGCTATATAATAATCTTCGACAACCTAAAAAGTAAAATATATGTTGCTAGAACAAAAAGCCCCAGTAAATTCTGGGGCTTTTGAATTGGCCTCTGCCTTTTCGGCAGTAATATGTCATACGATGTGGTTGTTTACTTCTGGGCCTAATTTCAGCTGCCTATGCGGCAGGTCACATTATGAAATTTCTGAATGTCCATTTTGCGATATTTCCAGCTGCCTATGCGGCAGGTCACTTTGAAATTTAAATATTAACTTTGTTTCCAATATTTCCAGCTGCCTATGCGGCAGGTCACAGAAAGCGGTGATTTTCACGTTTAAGCGTATTATTTCCAGCTGCCTATGCGGCAGGTCACAAACCCCAATCAGTTCTAATTGCTTTTCTTTTATTTCCAGCTGCCTATGCGGCAGGTCACACTGAGAGAGATTTTTAACTTGACTTTTTGCAATTTCCAGCTGCCTATGCGGCAGGTCACTATTAAAGTTAGCTTAAAACTTTATAAATTCCATACTATTAAACCTACTTTTAGTAAATAACCTTTGTTTTACCGCCAGCTCGTAACTATTTGATATACAACACTCCGAAAGCTATCGATATTTAAAAGGCTAGTAGCGGAACACTACCTTTGTGCTCTTCATTTGTTGCAAAGCCATAGCTGTTAAAGGTGTTTTGTATTGAGTCTGTTGGCTCTAACCTCAGATGCAGTATAAAGTCGTTTTGATTGCTTTTGCTGGCGATGGGGATCTTATGAAATGCGCTAATTTCTTTATCGTCCGGTACATACTGAGGAGTGTATTCTTCACCTCTGGCTTCGGCTCTGCGTTTTGCGCGTGCCATTCGACGACGTTTTTCGCCCATAGATAACTTATCCAGACTGTGATCACGGATAATCTGTACTTCAGGGGCTTCGACTGGTACTGGCTTTATGCCTGATATTTCAAATAGTTTGTCGTGGGCCATCATTTCAAAGTAGTTTTGCTGACTTAGGTTTTTAAGTGTGGCTTTATCTTCACTCACAAAAGCGATTTGATTGCCTAGGTGTTTGTCGGTCCACTTTGGGAAGCTTACACCAATGTGGTTGCAGCTTCGTTTGTTCATAAAACCGTGCAATATGCCAATGCAACGGCTAGCTAATAGGGTTACATCACAATTTGCTGGTAGGTAAGTAATGGTAAAATAAGCTCGGCTCATTCTTTGGTCCTTTGGAATAACCCGCCTTTGATTAGAACTGCTGCGATGTAGTGAATATGAAAGGCTTGCTCTTGGTTTTTTAGGCCGTTTTGCTCCATTTCTTTTACGTATAGCGCCACTTTTCGTAGCAGTGAATAAAAGTCTAACCGGTTGTTTGGTGCGCGCCTGGCAATCACGTTTTTGTAGTCGGCCCCGTATTCGTGAATTCTTAGCCTCTTGTTTGCATCTTCGTCGTACCAGTCATCAATCATTTGAATCGCAGCCCCCACCTTTTGAGAATGAAAGCAGGCTGCGTCTTTACCCGCTACTTGGGTATAAGCGTAAGTTCTTGCTACGTCATCGTTTTCTGAGAATGATTGGCTTGGGTAAATCTCTTGCCCAAAGTAGGTGTCGAGCTTGGCGGTTATTTCTAAAAAGCAAAAGCTATATGGGTCTTCTAACCCTGTTTGGATCACTTCAGTGAGTATATGCAACGCTTCTTCAGCCTCGCGCCATTTGCCATCCCAGCGTAAACGGTTGGCTTTGCTGATGCTGATAGGGTCAAACCCTTCACCAATTATCTCTAAATCTACATTGGGAGATGTTTTGTTTCGCCATAGCCACTCACACATGAGAATGTTTTTGGCGTAACGCTTTGCCAACTCACCAAAGCCACCATGTTGCTTATAGGTGTTCATAAATCGCGTTAGCCAGTAACTTACTTTTGGCTCACCACATACGTTAGGCTCTAGGCTATTTGCTTCTACTCTAAGTGAAAAACGGCAATAGAGTTGTTGCACGGTGGGCGGCACATAACAAAGCTCTATGGTGTGTGGATTACCAAAGGCCAAGTCTTGTGGGGCTAGCTCTTTGGGTGTGGCTTCATTTTTGTAGGCTTCGGCGAAGCCTGACTTTTGACCTCGGATCTTTTGCCGTTCAATTTGTAATGGTTCAAAGTCGCTTTCAGGTGTTCTATAAAAAAACACCGCCTTACCTGGCGAGAGTGAGCGGGTGTATGAGAGCTGGCGCGGAAGTTTCATTAGTCGTACTCAAACTTGGATTTTTTCATAAGCATAGATGCTTTTTTGCAATGCATGGCCCAAAACCCGTGATTAAAAAAATGCCGAGCGCCAGATAGCCGAACCGTGACCGCATCTACACATTCAAGCAATCCAATTACAGGCTCAACATAGCAATGTAACTGGGTGATTGAGCATTGCCTTGGTTTCGGCTCTTCAAGGGCTAAGTAACCCAATGCAGCTGGCCGCATAGTAGGTCGAAGTGTTAACTGCTCAGCCAGTTCTTTGAAACTGCTCACTTCAACCGATGTTGGATATAGCCACGAACCACCTTTAGGTAACGAGCGAATGCGCTCAAATAATGCCAGTGGTTTTGCGTAAACTTGGCACCAATCAACTTGATCATATAACGATGGCGGATGAAGCGTGCCACCCGCATAGCGCGATGGAAATGCTGCTTTTAGCAGGTTTTCAGACAAGTCGTGAGCGACAGATTGATTGTTAGTTTGCACCCTAAATACCAAATCAAAACATATATCACACTTAGGTATTTGTATAATTGCCGAACGCAGCGGAACACGCTTTTGACCGTCTTTTTTGAGTTTGTTGGGCTCTGGCAGCTGCTTGTTATTGTGCAGTTGGTACGAGCGAATATACACAGCCACACCAATCACATGTACGCCACTGCCTACCAGCTTTTGCAGCTTGCGTTGAAATTGATGCCCCAAACCTTCAAGCGCGGTGATTGACGGCATACCCATTAGGTAAGAGTTCGGCATTGCCTCGGCGTTGTAGACTCGCAAATTCTGACAATGCACATACTGAATATGCTCCGCCTCAAGCTCGTCCTCTTGGTTATTTTGATGCGATAGCACATAGCTAAGTTGCGCTTTTAAGATAGGCATTAGTTCTGGGTGATAAGCGTAACGTTTTAAGTATTTTAGCCCGCTCATTTGCTTGTTGAGCTCTTGGCTTAAAGCAAGCTCTAATTGCTTGTATTCTTGCGTGGCTAAGAGCTTTACTAGCTCAGGAACTGAGTCATTTATCGCTTCGCTTTGCGCCAACTTTATGAGCTTTTCTAACCATCCATAAAGTGCTGTTCGTAGCGCCTTAGTTGCCGCAATACGTGCCAAGCGCTTTTGCCTTAGCGTATTAAACGGCTTTGATTTTGATAGCACCAGTAAAGCGTCACTCACTATTTTGCTATTTAATGCCGACACATTAAAAAGCCGTTGTTCGTCTTGGCTGTAGTAGTCGTTAACGGTTGTCGCACTGTAAGTTTTGGCAAAATATTTAAGTACGTTCACTCTGCCGCCCAGTGCGCTTGGCAGCTCTCCCACATTTGCAGGACGATTGTGCTCAACCACATCGCGTTTAAGCAAACCTCTGCGCGTTGCCATTTGCAGCGTAGCTAAAACGGCATGGCTCGCAACGGGCGATACACTCAAATAGTCTTGCTCTATTGGAATAAGTAACTGAGGGGTGTAATTACTAATTTGCTCAGGCAAGTCTTCACTGGGGAGCTGCGCGGCTATTTGCTCACACACTGCTACCACATCCCTTTTCAGTAATCCTAGCTCTCTAAACTTTGCTACCCAAAAACCCTCTTGCTTTGCAAGCAGCTGTGCCAAACACACACATTCACCACGCCAAACAAAGCCCGTTAAAAACAACTTAGCATGATTAATTTTAGCGCTGTCGTGCGACCAGCCAAATTGCGTTGGATAACTGGCACTGCTGATTACCCTAAGCCCATCATCAACTACTTGCGCCAATAACCTTTGATGGCTGACTCGAATATCAGGGTACTTTAAATTGTGAGTGTGATACCACTTCACTTCATCAATACAAGTTTTAAGGTGTTGCTCATCACGCAGTGCGGCTTTGGCAACACTCACACTCGTTAAGTCTTTTATGTCTTTTCGCTTGTAGGTGAGGTTAATTAAAATCACCAACGCTTGAGGTTCACCCCCTGTAATATCAATATATTCAGAGTATGGTGCAAATGCAGCTCGTAGCGTTTGGGTAAGCTCTTTGCTTGGGGTATTTTGAAGTAGTGTGTGCAGTTCCATTGATCACCATGGTGGTACAAATTGTTGTTGGTTATTAGGCATGTTCAGTGCAAAGGACTGCTGTAGTTCAATAACCTGCCTGAGGTAAAACACGTTATCGCTCGGCTTTAAAAACGTATTCTTTTTAGGTGGTTGAGCAGCTGCCAAAAAGCTCTCTTCGTATAACCTAAACACTTGCTCGGTACTTGTACCAAGAATTACGGCGGCATCGAGCATAGAGAGTAGTAGATCACCCAAGTTTGGGTGTTTTTTCTTTGGGTTTTGCGCAACGAGCTTGGTTAAGAATGCAATGATGGCCAACTGCACCGTGTTGTAACCTTGCGAGCCAGCACAAGCGAGCTTGCTGTCCTTAAGCAAGCTACCGAATACATCATTGAATGGTGTGTGATTAAACGGCCTAAGCTGTTTTACTTTAGCAAGTTCAGCGGTTTTATTTAGTTCACTCTCAAACCCGCTGGGCCAGTTAGAAAAGTAGCGAACAAACAGTTCACTAAACTCACCGTCATCATAACTGATAGATTGCCACTGACTAAACCAAGCCAGAAGCCCGACAAGTTTTGCAACGGCACTACTTGCAAGGACATTTGTTGCAAGGGCATTTGCCAATTTTAAATCTGCTTGGTTTGCCTTTGCAGCTGGCTTGATCACAGCACCACACTCACACTCTAAAAACGCCTCAGACGCTCTGTAATCAATTTCAGCATTACATTGCCCACATATTCTAGTTAATAGCTGATTATGCTTATGACAGGCTTTATAGGCTTTTAAATGCCAAAGGTAAGGTATGTGCGCATCTTGCTTTAAACATTCGGTGCAAACAGGAATCCCAGACTTGCGAAGCAACTGACGAGGCACCAATAACCCACCACGAGAAACCGCCGTGATAGCACCAAACTGCGTATTACTGCGGAGCCAACACAAGTTAAGTAGCTCAGACGCTTCAACCCCTGCTAACTGCGCAACCAACCGCAGCGCCCGGACCCGAAAGTTACTCGATTGCGATGCCTTATACACATCAACCGATTGCAACTCATTTGGAAAAGCTCCCTCAAGCTCATAATCTTGCGTTACCAGCCAATCCCACAAAATATCGGCCATATCAGCAAAACCAAAGTAGCCATTGTCTTGAGACAAGCGAAGCAAATAACTTTCAATGGTTTCATCAGAGTAAGGAGTTGTTTGAGAAAGGAATTGCATTTAAAACCTAAACTAAGGAAAACTTAGTTTAGGTTTAGCTGAATACTTATTTATTGCAAGTTAAAAGGCTATTCGCTAGCTATTTTTTCAAGAATTTGAAGGCTTGTTTCACCCGACTAAGAAAGCTAGGAGTTTTGTTGTCATTATCTATGGCTTCCACATCAACCGTATTTGGCTGAACTTTAATGTTACTTATTTTTTCAAGTAAGGATTGAATGTCTGAGTTTTCATGATATCCCTGCACTGAAAATTTAAATTGATGCCAAGCCCTATCTAAACCTATACAGTTCTCAGGCAGTGTTTCAACCAAGCATCTAAACGGTCCGGCAGTGTATTCCAGCTTTACATAACTTTTAAGGGTTCCCGCTTTTATTTTTGGTATTAAATCTCTGATCTCTGGAGTTAAAACAACCTCTGCATGCTTGTACCCACGGCGTTTAGCATTCTCAACTTCTACTAGAAGATTATCCAAGTCTTTTTGGATAGTTAAAATGTCCATACCTTTACCACTTATTACCAATTTCAAACATCACTTTTATACACGCCATTCTATCAATGCTGATTGAACATCATATGCCAGTCTAAACTCTTTAATACATCGGCTTTCAAAGTGCTTAGGGTTATACCGAATACTACCTGCAAGTTCATCAATATATTTTTTACCATTTTTAGCGTAAAGAGAGGCCTCAGCATTTGATAACTTAACTTCCAAGGTAAAAACCCCAACCGTTCCAGCTATAACAGATATAAAGTGCTCATCCCCACACCGAAATAAAAGCCAAGACATATGCTCTTCGTCTAGAATCTCTAGTTGCTTCATCACTTTATTATTTCATCCTGATTGTTCCACTGTAGCTATTTGCTTGGTTTACTAACATCCAACACAAAAATATCGATAAATGTTTTTAAGGTCTCGGATAGCGACTTGGTAAGCTCATCTTTTAGTTCTTGACTTGAATTAATATTATGACGCTTTAAACCCGCAACCTTTTCATTTGGCCCAAACCATATCACAACATATATTCCTTGCTCACAGGCGTCTGGGTGAATTGTGTAGCGTTCCACTAATTGAGTGTTGATTGCTGTGTATATTTCTTTGTGCCATTGGCCTTTAGCCTCAATCACCAATAACTTTCGCTGGCCGTTTATTATTTTTGAAGCGGATAAATCAATTCTATTTTGATCTTTAGTTTGGTCCTCAGTTTCAAGGTTGACGTTGTGTTTTTCAAGTCTTGGCTTCAAGTACTCTGCAATAATCTCTACACAACGTACCTCATCATGGTGCACTACTGTATCGCTTTGGATCGTTTTGTAAAACCTATTTGCGGTATTGTACTCACCGCCATTAATATCTTTTTGATAGCATTCAAGTTCGTGTAATACCAGCTTTCTTAGCCCCTCAACGGTAACCACATCACATTTATTTAAGACGTTCACAACATTTTCTGGCGTTGGCGGCGTAAATTCCAGCAGAGCCTTGTTGCGTAAATGATATACTTGCATATTTTTCAAACTTTGATGCAAATCTGCAAAACGTTCATCTTTTAGAAACTTTTCAATAAAGTCCAAGGCTCTAGCATGTGAATCAGCACTTATACACCTGAGAGAGTCAACGAGATAGCGATAAGCTTTTTCTTCTTTTGGGCTATCAGAGCCCCAACCACTTGGTAAGGGAACTTTGGGCCAACTTTCAAAAAATGTATTAAAAAGCTCATACACTTTGTCGCTTGTTAGCATCGGCCAACCATCATCAAACCGGCGACCTAAACTTCCAGAAATGCTTTCAAATAGAAAGATAGAATCTTTATCCGTAACTAATGCATCAAAAAAGGGTTTCGCGACATTAATTTCTAGAAAGAAAAATGCCCTCACATACCAAAATTTACATTGCTCAAGCTCATTGTCAGTCAATTTAGATGAGTTTTGACGCGCTGCCCAATCGGTACTGCGACTGAAAATTAGTTGATTCAACCGAACTCGGTTTCCGTGCTGAGCCACTAAGTCAAACAATATATCCTGTGTATAAATACTTTGGCCTGTATAACAGCTTAACCACTTAAAAGATAAGGATGCTCTGAACTCGCTGAATGTATCATCATGTCGCAGTACTTCTATTTCTGGATGCTCACGCTTAAAATCTCGAAGTTGAGGCTCGATATAATCCCGTAAATATGCCTCTTTTGACGGTAAATCAGGAAATAACAACCTATCAATTTCTCTCTTTAAATACTCCCTTTCTTCATCGGATACTGCACGATGAAGCATGCTCAAATCCGTTCTTACGGTAGTAAGTACCTGATTAGGAATAGAGTCTAAACAACCTTGCTCTCTCACTGTTTGAATACAAAAAGCATATAAGACTATCTCAAGGTTAAATCTAGCCGACGTTGCTGCAAGCTTTTTAAGAGGTGGAATGTGTGGGGTAAGTGAAGAAAGACAATTCCTAATCGAATTGTGAACCACTTGCTCGTTACCAAATTCAATTGGTATTTGATTTGGTTCATTAAGAAAGTAATATGCAAAGTCCTGTAACAATCTAAAGTGTTGACCGCTAGAGATAAGCTCTTGATTATCAGCAATGTATTTAATTGTTTTTAAACGCTCTGCATTTCTATGTTTTTCATATGCTCCATGCTTTCTCTCCGACTTACCGTAACGCTTTCTAACATCTCGCCTAAACTGCTGTTCAGCTCTTTTACTCTCAGCCCACTTTGCCATAAAATTAGTATTTTCATTAGCTTGCCTACGCATTTTTTGCCGAAAATTATCGTCTCTTCGCTTGTATTTTTTCCATCGAAAATGGTGCCGAACAATAAAAATCGACCATAGCTCTGTATTGTTCGTTTCAAATGCATGATCAATTAAAAAGTCCACATCCTCTGCATATAAGTGCAACCCTGAGTGTAAGCCTGAGTGCGAATCCAATTTACTCTGAAGTGCGTAGCATTCCTTAGCACTCGCCAATGGTTCAAACAAATAGATAAAAATACTTCTTCGCAAGTCTGTGAGCTCCTTTAGAGCCTTGACTGACTGCGACTCATTCTCGGAACAATTAGCATGAAAATTTAAGTCTTTGACCCAACTCCAAATTCGTTTTGGGTCATATGGTGGGTTAGTTACCTCGAAGTAGTGGTCGAGCAATCGACCTACAATCTTACTGACACCTTCTCTGCAATAACACTCATAGAATTCTTTGCCGCAATTACATGCTAAGCCTTGTGCTAGTGAATCAAGCAATCTTTCAGTTGTTTCTCGTTCAAATGACTTAATAAACAATTGGATATAATAACGGCTCGCATGTGTGAAACTAATAAAAGGCTTTTCTCTATCTGTAGGATATGACTGCGCACAAGCTTTAAGGTAACGCAGTAAAAAATCAAAGCTAATTGCTTTAACTCCAACAACTGAAATCCCTTTTACGATAACGTCCAATTGCGAATGCCCCTTCGCAGCTATGAGCCTTTCAAATAAACTCATATAATCAAAGTTAGGAGAGGAACATAGGCACCGAATAGCAAGTGACTTTGAATTCAAATCTTCATCAGAATCTAGCACTATCTGAGTAAGTTCAGAGGTCAATAAATCAACAACTGTCGAGTTTTTGATAATTTCAAGAACAAGGTCTCTTAAATCCCCGCCACTATTTGACTTTAACAAGGGTCTTAAGTGTTCCGCCATCCCAATATCAAAGAAGTCTACGGTGCTAAACTGTCGCCAAAAATCACTTCTTCTAAAATATGGGTCTCTAGCTTCCACCTGCTGTAGCCTAGTTAAAAGGTATTTTTTTGATGATGGTGCAAGTTGTGAGGGATCTCCATTAGCCAAAATAGCATATGGATCGAGTTCAATAAGCTCTCTTTGTATGGACTGACTCCCCAAAGTTGCCATCCACCCAACCATTCCCCTAAGCTCATCTCTAACATATCCGTTAGCAGCAATAACACTCAAACATACTCTCAGAGTCAGCGGTTCATGATCATCAGTAATTTTTTGAACAAGATGCCTTGCAGCACAATATTCTGAAATCACCTTATGTACTGGCATGTGCTGATCCATATTATCTGAGGGCTTAAACAACTTTGAATCGATAATGTGTTTAATGTTCTCTTGATGCGCATGCAAAGAGTTAATATTAGGGAATAGCTTTTCTTCAGCGTGGCCACTCACACTTATACCTTCAGAACCTGAAAGTAAAATGCCAGCAAAGATTTCACTCGTAATACTAATTTTTTTAGAAAGAGGTAAACTTGATACCAAATGGTTATTTATTGATGGCCTAGACTCTTTCGCTAGACGTTCAACGGCTTTTTCAAAAATCGACTTTTTGTTTGCAAACTTTCGATTACTTTCGATGTACGCATTGGCAAACATGCCAAGAAACTGAGGGTTCGGTAACAGTACATCTAGATTAAAGCGTTGGACCTCATCATAAAACGCTTCAAAACTCTCGCTTGGCAAGTGTGAGTAGAAGAGTAGCTGTTGTTCTGCCTCATTAAACTCACTTAGCCTCACTACCAACGGCTGAGATTCAAAATACTCTTCAAATGCGTGTTGATTTCCATCACCCCATTCACTAGAACGACTGGAGATTACCAATTTTTTAGGCTTGAGTTCGTCGATTTTATCTAAAAGCTGGTAGATACCGCTGTGATTAGTTTGTGCAAGTTCATCAAACGCATCAATGACGAGAACCTCTTCATCGTGAACTTTCTGTGAGTTCACCAGTCTATTTGCTGAAACACGTTTTACTTTTAATTGGTTGGCCAAGCTTTTTAATAGCTCAGTTTTACCCGCACCAGGCTCTGCTAATACGACGATGTAATCAGCTGCTTGAACTAACTCATCCTCAGTGTACGTATTTGAGTCACTGGTAAGCGTACGTTTAATATATAGATCTGAGGTGCCATTATTCACCAATAAATAACTCTCATTGTTGTAGTTTTTTATTTGTCCGTCTCAGACTTTGACTCTAGTACAGTACGCTTAAAAATATCAAGCAACTTAACACGCTCAGCTTGTTCAACATTATTCCATGCACAAATTAATTCAGCCAAATCGTCTTCTTCACAATAAAAATAAGCCACAGGCACGCCCAACTCATCAGCAATACGCTTCATCGTCGTAAAATCTGGTGCATGCTTACCTTTTTCGTACTGGTTCATTCTTGCGCTGGCCGTGTTGGGCTCCATACCTAAAGCAAGACCAAGCTTCTGCTGGGTGTAACCAGCAGCTTTGCGGGCTTCTTTTAGGCGTAAGGGCGTTGGTGATTCCATGAGTACCTTAGCTACTAACTTCAATAGCTAAGATTCTCTTAGTATAGCGCCCACTTTGGTACTAAGGAATACTTAGTTAAGTAAGATGTATTTTTTAAGTATATTTTTAAGCCAACTGTAATAAAGAGCACAAGGAATGAAGAATTGCTCATTTTTGCTCACAACAAACTAGGTAAACTAGTCTCAATTAATGACGTTCCTAATGGCAAGTTATGTCAATGCACATGTCCTGGCTGTGATGATGAACTCGTTGCAAGAAACAGAGGAAAGATAAAAGCCCACTCCTTTGCGCACACCTCAAAGCCTGAGAAAAGCTCTTGCTTAATGACGGCTCTACATAGATTCGCTCAAGAATATTTAGCCGCTCAAGAGCAAATATTACTTCCTTCAGTTAAATATAAGCACATGGGTAAAACCAAAGTACGGCCTCCAAAACTCGTCAAAATATTACAAGGTTCGGTAGAGTCGCCCTTGGATAAATACAAAATGGATGTTGAACTGGAAACATCAGTGGGAAAAATATTCATTGAAGTTAAAGTCACTGCTAACTGTAGCGACGAGAAAGTAAGCTATATAAAAAGCAACAAAGTAGCGACGTTAGAAATCGACCTATCTCAATTTCTTGAGCAGTCCATAGAAGCTGTTATTGATGCGCTTCGCAATGTAGAGCCTTATTCGACTTGGATTTATAGCTGGTGTGATGAAGCTCTCAAAAATGAGATTGAAAAAGAGATCGAAGCCGAACGGGTCGCTGCTCAGCAAGCATTAGAACGGGAAATTAAGCGTAAAAAGACAACTGCCAAAAGAGCAATAAATAATCTAATTAGAAGTGGTACTATCGGTCTACCCGCAAAAGAGCTTCCATTTACAACGTTGATTGAGGCCAAGAAGTACCAATTGCAAGCGAAAGTACTCAATGCAGGCTCTTGGAGCTTTAATAACTTCCAAGTTATGATTGATACTGAAGATTATATTTTAGCAACTTGCCAAATGCTCAGCAAAAAAGGTAAAGAAGCTAATAAGCTATTTATATTTTTCCCGTATAGTGCTGAAGCGTTACGTGACTTTAAACCCATCCCTAATTCGGCGGTTTTATGCCGATTGTTTAGGAAGGGAAGCTATCCTTATAAGTGGCTATCATTTCCTGAACCAAGCCCACACAAACTAAAAAAGGCCCAAGACAAAGCTGAGCAGGCAAAAAGAGAATCCCTTGAATATTTCGAAAATTACTCATTATAAGAGAAGAGCAAGCCTTCAACTTAACAGTCTACCCTTAAAGTATAATCAAAACCTGACCATCACGAATGTACCAAAAGTGGACATTCAGTTATACGCGTTTATGCCCCAAAACGAGTTAACGTAAATGCTCTAAGGGCGACTTTGAGCGAGAAACAGACGCACTAGAACATTTTTGGACAAGAGGAAGCTGGCTAACCAGCTTTTCATCATTTCTCCAACCTTAATAAATGCCGAAAGATTGATTCGTAACGTCCGCTAACCTGAGAAGCGGAACTTAACATCCCGAGAAGCTTCGCCTTGTTTTCAGGCTTTAAGGTTCCTTCGATATACTTGACGTATAACCCGTGGATCGCTTCATGGTGTTTATTTTGGACTTGTAAGCCTATGTCGTTAATTGCGACGCCAGTTACTAGCTTGGTCTTTTCGGGAGGACTAGAGAACTCTTTATGATACTGATAACCGTAACCGTGTATTAGCTTCTTAACCTCCCAAATAAAAGCCCCAGGGACAACCTTTCCAGAAAACGTTAAGTCGTCAACATAGACCGTAAAGGTTATCTGATTAGTAGCGGACAACTCGCCTATTTTTTCAAACATCGGCAAAGACGAAAAGAACGCTAAGATCTGACTTAAAGGACTCCCCGTCGGGATATGACCATTAACACAAGCTAGATTTGTAAGTATTTTTGATACGTCAGGCGAACAGAATAAACAGGTTCTGAAAAACTGATAGACGGCTTCTCGTTTCGTCGACGGGTAATATTTCTTAATATCTAGTTTGACCAGCGCGGAGCCTTTTACGTGGGCCTTGGCGTTCGTTATATGAGATTTTTTCTTGATCCCTGAGTGGAGGTATTCAGGAGTTTCTATTCGCTGTAAGAGCTTAAATAGCCTCTTGTGGACTTGCTCTAAAATTGACTTCGGGACTTGGACTTCTCGGTCTTTTCCGTTCTTTTGGATAGTGAATATTCGGAAGTTATTTTCGTCTTCGGATAAGTTCAGTAAGACTTTAAGATCCATACCGAGTAACTCGGCTAGCTTCCTTTTTGCCTGTAATTTATATAAGGGCGATTGATCTATCGGATAACGGTTCCGCGTTCTCAGTTCTCATTCCTCCAACGATATAGTTATCTAGAGGTCCCGAGCCATCACCCTCGACGAGCCACTCCAAAAAGTTACTTATCGGGTCCTCAACCCATCTATAAAATCTATAGAGAGCCAAGAGTTTAGTTAGCCATTTACATGGCTTGACTAGATGTTTAACGACTTTACGTCGCCGCATTCGGGTCTGCTCTTCTTTACTTGGGTCGTCTGTATCAGACATAACGTTATCCTCATAGTTACCGGGGCGATTGCCACCGTCTCACGCGTAACTTAAGGACGGGAGAAAAGAACAGTTTTTACCCTCTAGATTCCAAGACCGTTCGTTTCTCACCGAACGGCCTGCACGTCATTCATTGGTACATGTCATAACGAGTAATACGACGACACGACGAACGGATGAGCGCGCAAAGTGTTAGGGTTTTATCCCCACGGAAACTAACGCTTCCCAATAGTGTGAGATTATTCCCGTTTTCCAAGTAGTAATATTATGGGGGCGTTTATCTATTAATCAACACTAGGGAGTTAAATTTCTCTAACTTATTTTGGGACATAAGTGAATTGCAGATTTCACTCAATTAGCAGTTAAAGAATTAGAAAAGGTATTACATTACCCCCAAATGGGGCGACCAAATTCATTATACTACTACACTTGGTGGGATCACATACTCCTGAACACCGGCAGCCGACAACAACGCATAAAAATCTGCGATCTTGGTTCTTTGCCCTCTTTGCTGGCAATAGGAAAAAATAGCCCTTTGTTTAGCGCGAGACAGCGCCACAAAAAATGTCGATAGACCTTCGGAATCGCCGGGTCGATACGACCACCAAGCATTGTCATCGATCCCCATAAAAATAGTTGTATCGAATTCTAGCCCTTTACTTTTGTGGATAGTCATAAGCGGAATATGGTTAGTGCCTTCAAACTCATCCAGCAAGCCTGTCCAAGAATTTTGAGTATCAACGCAGTTTGTAAAAAACTCTTCAAGTGCTGCCAGGTTTATTTCAAGTAGATCTCCAGTCGCGTAACGAGAAAATGTTTTCCGAAGATCATTCAAATCAATAAAGGCAATAATTCGTTCAAAAACGAGGCGAGAATTGTCTGGTCTAAACGATTGCCGCATCAAGTCCTTGAGCTCAGAAATAAATAATGCTAGTTGACGTTCAACCTGTCTCAGTGCTTTTTCATCTTCTTTGGTTGTATTACGAAGCAGCCGTACATCTGCTGATAATTGATTCCAAGCTTGCGCATTTCGATGCCCAAGCCCCAGTTTTAGCAGGGTAGAAAACAAAATGGTCAGTTCTTCGGCAAGTAAATCTTGTAATGTAGCTTGTCCTATTTTCACACTCTCATTTCGTAAGCTCAGTCCATGTTGAGCGAGATAATGAGATAGCTGTTGTTCATAATCCTCTGGTTTTTGGCGTACCAGAATAGAGTAGTTTCTTGGGTTCAGTGATCTACCTTGCATGTCATTGGCTATCCAATGAGCCAAATGAGCCGCCTCCTGATTTACGTTGTAACTACAACAAATCCAAGCGGCATCACCAGAAATTAAATTATTATTGCTTGTCTGAACCTCTCTCACTTCATGGTCAATAGCTCGTGCAATAACATGTTGTATCCTGACCAATTCAGGCGAAGAGCGGTGATTTAGAAGCAGAGAATGTCTCTGTGCCGAAAAGTCAGCCTCAAATTGATGAAACGCATCACCTTTAGCACCGGCCCAAGCCATTATTCTTTGCTTATAATCTCCTACGACTGTTACTTCAACCTCACTTGACTTAAAAACAGAAGATAGAAAATCATATTGAGCAAAAGTGGTATCTTGGAACTCATCCACAAAAACAATAGGGTATGATGCTCTAATAGATCTGTGAACATGATCGTTAGTGCGAACAATACATTCAGCAAGTCGGTTTAGCGCCAGAAATGACACTCTGGAAATACCGTCAGCGTAATTTATCTGCTGGCTTAACCAAAAATCTAAAAACTCCTCCTCCAACCATAACAATCCGGAGTCTCCTATCCGCACACTCCCGATAAACTGATTCATGTTTTGGAGTCTTTGCCTAATGTTATAGATACCCACCGCATTGCCAAAATTATTTCTGAAACTACTAATAAGCGACTTCTCTTGGCGAAAAGTTGGAAAGGATATTTCATATCGCTTTGATGGACGATGACGCTCAGGCAAGGCCATGCGAAATCGATCTACTAAATTCTTAGTGAAAGCGTCAAAAGTCATCGAGACAAATCGATTACTAAGTTCTTCTGGGCAACGCTCTTTCACTCTATCTGCGAGATTTTTTGCGGCATCAGTCTTAAATGAAATGGCCAGAATTTTTTGGTTTGGTGGGCATAGGCCAGTCTCAAGCAAATATGCAGCCTTTTGCGCTAAAAACTCTGTCTTTCCTGCACCTGGACCAGCGATAACGCTTGTAGACTCTCGTCGACTTAGTGCTTGCCAAGCATTTGGCTCAAGCTCGTCGATCCCTTTGGGCTGCCAGTGATCGGATTGAATAAACTTCACCCTGCCCCCTAGCTTTGAAGAGCTACGTGAATCGACTGAACCAAAGCTCGCAGTTCTTCTGGCGCGTACTGGGCCAACTGATCTGACGGAATAGTCCCAAGCACTCGGATGTGTGTGCTAGGTTTACCTCTTCCTAAGAACAGATACCTGTACCAACGTAAGTCAAGTACGTCACCTGCGTAGAATTCTGGGTTTCCTTCATCTCCCATAACCGCACTACTGGGGTCACCTCGCATCGATGGTCCATTAGAGCTTTCATCTGGGGCAACTCGATATTGATCGGGAAATGCTTTCAGCATCGAATAATCAATGTCTAATGGGCTTGAAAAATAGACATCGTAACGCCTGAGAGCGTTAACCCAAGATCTAATGTTGGTCCAATCAGGAGCAGGACAAGTATCGAATGCAGCAAGATTATGTTGGTATCCTAATGGGTTGAGGTATTGCCCAAATATCTCACCTGGGGCGACTCCATACTCTATCAACTTGGCGACTGCGTTCTTGATCCTTCCCCAGCCACCGCCATGTCGCCCCCAATCCAGATCGAGTAATGTAATAAAAGGGATCTGTAAATCTGTTAGCAAACGCCACATGTGATTCACGTGACGTCCCCCTAACGGAACCATGGCGACAAAAGACTTGTCAATTGGTACACCCATTGCTTCTGATATTGCGGGAAGAATTACCTCCTCGGAAGCCCCCTCACCAAGAACCACTACCTTAGCGAAATACAACTCTGGATAGGCTCTCACCGCCTGCTGGATGTACTTTGCTGCTTCATTCTCTTCATCGGGTAAAGTCAGTTGACGAACGACGGTGGTGTTTGATTCTGTTGCTAGCCTGAAGTGCCTTACTTGCTTTGGTTGGATTCTGGCCAGGATGCTAGGCGAATGGCTGGATAGCACGGCCTGTGCTCTTAAGCCATGCGCCAGGCTACTGATCTGACTTGTGATTCGAGATAGATAGTATGGGGCTAGGTTATTCTCCGGCTCCTCAAGCGCCAAAATAGTCAACGAGGGCAAGGGCAAATCTGCACCGAGAAAATCTTCACTCTCTGGTTGGGCTAAGATTTCAATTTCAACATCGAGAGTGGCTGAAGTCATTGCAATGTGAAACAGCGAACTTTGGCCGTCACTTAGTTCATCAATGCTCCGATCTCGCCCACTTTCATCTGGGTGTAGCAGTACCTCTACCTTGCGAACAAATTCTTCAAAGCGCAGGTCGACCGGACGAAACTTCGGTGTGCTATCAGTTCCAGCAGAATGCAGCTCCTGCCAACGCTCAGTGAGCTTTTCAGTAACGGTACTAATCGCATTTTCACCTTCAAAGGATTCATTTAACTCTGTGGCCTTTTGAGTAAAAGATGCTCGAACTTGTTCTGACCAGTTAATAGCCTTCCAAAGTCGGCCTTTCAGAAAGGCTGATACCTGAGAAACTGCACATCGTGTAGCTGGGACGTAAATCAATTGGATTCGAGAACGATCCGCTGGACGCACGTTGCAAAAATCACCCTCTTCAGGCTCACCCCATGTCGTAACCGCGCGGAACTGGCTCGTAATGTAACCATCTATTGAGCCATCATCTTCCCATTCCGCGTCCAAGCGCAAACGGCACTTCAATTTGCCGCCCTCATCTGTAACGCTCATATGGTGAAAGAAGTCTGGTATTACGGAGTGATCTCCGTCTTCATCATTCAGTTCAGGGAAAGCGACAATGGCTTCAAGCGTGAGAGTTCGCTTACTTGGTATTTCTGCTTCCAAAGAGGGAATATGAAAATCCTGACGACGGATCGTCCGCTGCTCGTTGGATATGCCGAACATTCGTTGCAAAGCCTGCATCAAGACTGTTTTCCCAGCACCATTTGCTCCAACCAGGGTGGTTAAATCCGGATCGACAGCTATGCTCTGACCTTCTGGTCCAAAGCTTCTAAAGTTCTGTAGGATTATTCTCTCAATATGCACAGCAGGTTCCCTCTTCTAAATATCCACAAATTTGGATGGGGCTTCTATTGTAAACTTTCAACTGACAAAGCACGGCCATGTTATCGCGGATCGGTTACTGGATCAAAAACGACCACCTTGGGGGGCCGTAATAAGAGTAACGTTGAAGTCGCTTCTAAGTAGTGTTATCAGGTTGGTTATACCCCTGACAGCTGTTTCCAGACTCTACGATAGTCATCTCCAGACATTGAAACACTGACGTCGTATGCCAAGGTGAGAGCAGGTAAAGTCATCACAAAAGCTCTACCTTAATGGCTTTATCGAAAATTGACGGCATCAGCGCTTCTAGCTCAAATGAAGCGGACAGAGGCTGAAAGTAGTTACGCTTCAAGGTCCAATACTGGCACTGCGCCGTCCTTTCGGCTCTGACTCATCTCTGTCCAAAAATGAATTAGATCGCCTGTCCGTTGTTCTCACAGCTCATAGCTGACTTAAAAAATAAAAAATCCACTTTAATCATATATAAATTGCATTTGGAAATTAGACTTTAAGTTAAACTTAACTATAAGATTCACTTCTTCAACAACCGCACCAGTGGCACCTTCTTACAAAACTGGGTATCAATAAATGGGTCTTCATCTTGAGGTCCATCAGGTTTAAACGTGGAATACTGTTCCACCTCACAGCCTTGAATTTTATTAACGTTCATCTCAAATACGTTGTCAAGTTCAGGTCTCCAAGCTTTAAATGCTGAACTTAAGCATTGCTTGTTGAGCGTTACAGCATCGTTTATTAGCGCTTCAGTAAGTGCTGAGTCTAAGAAGTTTTTCAGCTTTCTAAGGCAGCCATTTGAAATGGCAAAAAGTGATAATGCGATATCCAAATCCTCAAAACGAGGCTTGTCTGAAAATGGTAGTCTATTTGCAAACCCTTTCAGCACACGAATAAAAAGTTGCAGCTCTTCTTTCTTTGAGATTTTAAAGTAAGGAATAAAGCGACGAATAAAAATACGTGATGACCACTGAGGCTCATCGGCTATTTGGTCTATCCAAGGCATACCGACTAATACGATAGAGATCCCTGCTTTTTCATTGATGTATTTAAACTGGTTAGCGATGTCTCGGCGCTTTTTGCCTAGGTTGTTTTCAACAAGCTCTTGAAACTCGTCAATAATAATTAGCTCCGTACCTGAGCGCTTTAATTGCTCGACTAAACTTTCAGCCAACGCTATTTCATTGCCATGTTTAAGTCGTTTGCTAGATTTAGCACCAAACTGTCCAAGGTCGTGTAGCAACTGCTTTAAGGTGGATTCAATGGATGGGTTACTCGGTATGCGGCTTAGCAGTACAGGAACTTTGCGCCGGCCATCCGCAAAATGCGGTGGGTTGTTATCATAGTAATGTTCAATCAATGCCGATTTACCACAGCCAGTATCACCACTTAGCATCATGCATGGCTTTTCACCTGCAAGGTCGTGATGCAAACGCAGTTTGTCGAAATCATTTATTATGGTCTTTGGTATGGTGTATTCAATAAACACCGCTTTGAATTGATCGAGTTTTGCCTTTTTAGCCTCAGTCAGCATAACTAAAACGCCTCAAGATCTGAGACAAAGTCATCCCAGTCATCATCGTCTTTTTTAGGCTTAGTGTCAGCGGGGGTTGGTTCAGCTTGCTTTGCCTCAGGCATTTTAGCAATAGATTTGACTTGAGTATTGTCTACGCCCTGCGCCCTAGCAATTGCTTTGGTGCCAGTAACCTTAGTTTTTGACCCTACATTTTTAAGCTGTCGCGCCTCTTCTTTCACTCGCTCATCAATAAATTGCCGCGCCTTGGCAAGTCCCAGCAGATCCACTTTACCTTGAATGTAGTCTCTGTAAAATTTAAGGTGGATTTTATGTCTGATCAGCGATAATTCCATTGTGTAGCCCTCGGAGTCAATGCTTGGCACTTTTATATAGTGCTCTAGCGCATCTAGGTAGACATATACATACGACAGGTCATCTGGGTTTATTTTTACTTTAACCTTTATGCTCTTTTTGGGGCTGTATCGCTTACGATATAAAGAGAGTTCGTCACTGTCATAGTTAATATGTAGATTTTTAATACCCCCTTTGCGCAATGTTTTTTCTTTCGCCATGCACATAACAACATCAAGCTTGTCTGTATCTTGCTCTGTTAGCTGAGCTGGAGGCAGTGCAGTAAACCCTTTGTGCCAGTCTTCACAGGGAATGTATCGAAACCTTGCGTCTGCTGATTGGTGATGTACGTCAACAATCCACTTATGAAACAACATGGTAAAGGTGCCAAAACGCAATATGGCATCTTTTTTCGGGTTATAATCGTGCCTTGCGAGCATGTTTGAGAATGTTTTACCGGGAAATGGCGACAGCATCATTTCGTTAATGGTTTTAAAAAACTGCTCAACGAAGGGCTTAAGCCAAGGTTTGCCAACAGGGTTATAGCTAATATTTATGCCAACCTCTTCACACGCAAGTTCTAATGACTGACACCAAAATTCGGCACCATTATCAACCACTAAAGTTTCTATCTTTCCACAACATGGCCATTCATTGACGACTTCTGGATAGGTACTTTTAAGATAGCTTTTTGGCTTCATCGCATGATTAATCGCTCTGCGCACAGCATCATAACCTGGACTCTGAAAACCGAGATAAAAGCCAACAACACAGTGGCTATAAACATCGATGAGCAAGGTTAAGGTTGGTCTCCCTAATGGCACATCAAGTTCATCGTCCAATAGAATGAGATCCAGTGGTGTATGGTCTATTTCAACACGCTCAAGCACCCTAGTGGGCCTTTTATGGCTCATCACTTTGTTATATTCAATATCAGCTAAACGTTTGCCATAACGTTCAAGCATCACCTCATACTGAGGTAAGTTATCAATGCGATTTTTAAACGCTTTATAAGTAAGTGGTTGTAGTGGCTCAGCTAACACTTTTTCATTTTCTAAAACGATTCGGTCGCAATAAAAACGATGTGCTGATGCAACATTCGGGATCTCTTTGGTAAGATAACGCGTGAGAGCAAGTTCAAAGAATTTATCTGTGTCGGTACGAGCTTGGCGGTTGCCCTTGCGATGATGCTTTGGGATCAAAGCGTGAATGTCTTCTTCGGCCTTAATATAGTCAGCGTGCCAACCTGCAACCGTGCGCCACTTTGGCTTTTCTTGCCCTTGAAATTCAGTCATTTCAGCGAGTAGTGGTGCTAAGTTTTTCTTCGTCCAGCCACCTACTAAGCGTTGTTTCAGCCACTTGATGTATTTAAGCCGAGCAAGTGTGGCATCTTGCACTTCCTTGGGTAGTGACTCTAAATCACGAGGTTGAGGGTTAGGCTCTTCCGCTTTAGCGGTTTCAGCTAACTTTTGCGGTGCTTCCTCAAAGCTAAACTCGTCTTCAAACTCCATTAGTCCAAATCACCGACTCTAAAGTAAGTTCTGTGTTTAAGTCTGAATTAACACTGCCTAAAGACAATAAACGATATACAGAGGCAAGTACCTCACCGATGGAGGCTTTTAGGGTCATTACCAAATCTTGAATAGTAAGTTTTCGCCACTGATTAAGTAGCTGAATGATGGAAAGCTGAAGATCGGTTAAAGACTGAAACCCCGAGTAACGATGAAGCAACTTTAAATTATCTAAGGTTGGATAAACACGAATTTGTTTATCGGTGACTAATATCAGCTCTATGCCAATTTGCTCTTTGGCAACCAACTGCTTTTGTGCAAAGCGTGCTCTAAATTCAGGATTTGCGATTTTACTGTAAGGCTTAACTTCAATATATCTTTGCGGCTTCTCATGGTGCGTAATCAAAAAATCAGGCGTGTAACGGCAAACTCTGCCTTCAAACTCATATTCAAACCCTAGTGGTTGTGCTTCAAAGGTTTTTATTTCACGAGAATATTCAAAGTGAAAGCATGCATCGAATTCTAAGGATGATTCAACTAAGCAAGTGGCTTTGTTCTTTTGACTTGCAAACTTGTAGAGGTTTTTAACTCTGGAGTGCTTTAGTTTACGCCTTATCATAACCATCACCGAATATGTGAGACGATTTAAAAGTAGGCTATGCAGGGTTATATTTCAATTTTTATGCGGGGTTTTACTACAAATTTGCAGACTTACACTACAAACAACAAAAATAAAGAGTTGGGTGGCAGTCTTACCAGCCACATCTCGGCACACAAATCACACGCTGTGGCTGCTCCCTTCCGGGCCTGACCAGATTCACCTGCTATTGTTGCGAGAGGACCAATAAGACTACCATTGAGGGCCTTGTTTGGCGCGGAAAGGATTATCTCTAGTTTCGAGTTGAGTTTCAAGGGAAAACTCACTTATTCGTACTGACTGCTTAAACATCAAGCAGTCAGTGCAAAATACTTACTGTGCTAATGACTTTTGTAAAGCGCTTAAACGTTGTTTTACTCGTTCCATGTTTTCAGGGCCCATACGTAAAAACTGCTTTTGCGCCTCAGATAGTTGCTCCCATTCTGGGTAGGCATAGCGATAAGTCACTGAATCTTTAATCAAAGGTACATTATTTTTTGGTATTGGCGTGCTAAGTAACTCGCTAATTGCTTTATCTAGCGTGCCATTAAAGTCATTCCCGTCGTAGCCAATCTCTTCATATGCTTGCGCAATCAACGGCTGAAACTTATTAAGCATACGCACAATTTGCGCCGTACTCATGCTCGATAGCATGTCAACATAAGGCGTGTAACGTTCAAAACTATTTGGGTCAGTTATCACAATGTCGTCTTCAAGTGCCATAAATGGCTCTTGGGGTTTTTTAACTGGCATGTGCTTTTCAGCAATTTGACCTTTAGCTAGGTTTTCAACAAATACCACACCTCGGCGAACCATGTCATCGCTCACTATCAGTGCTAAGGCTTTTTCAGTCATAATCTCAGCCACCGTTTGTTTAACTACTTCATCGCTGTTATCAAGCGATGGTAACTCAGGCTCACTTGGTGTAGCTGGTGCAACTTCAATTGGTATTTCGTTACGGTTTGCTGAAGCTGGTATTTCAACTGTCTCTGGGGCCTCTGCTGGCTCTTGAACTACAGGCTTTGTTTGAGCAGTGTTAATATGCTCGGTATATTGTGGTTGCTGTTCAACCACGTCTTGAGCATACTTTGCATTATCTTGCTTTGTCTCGTCTTGCTTGGATAAAACAAATATCAATACGATCCCAAGCGCGACCACAACGGTGGCGGCAAGTAATAGATGACTACGCGATGGCTTAGCTTTTTGAGGGTGTTCTGAACCAGACTCTGACATAACAGCTCCATAAAATTGGCTTGAAAAACAATATTCTTTTGAATATTTAAAAATTAAAACATAAAGTAAATGTTATAGCACTTATAATGCGATGATAGCAGGACTAATTCTACTGACGAGCAATATAGTAAAAAGTTCATTGTTTTTCGAGGATTTATGAATTTAAAACAACGCCAAGCAAACCGCCCCCCTGTTGCCCTATTACTCACTGGAGGTGGCGCTCGTGCTGCATATCAAGTAGGGGTATTAAAAGCACTCGCATTGAGTATGCCACGCACAGCGCCTATTCCAGTTAAAATAATTAATGGCACATCTGCTGGTGCTATTAATTCAGCAGCCTTAGCCTGCTATGCCTCTTGTATGCATTTGGCGGTACGCAAAATAGAATGGGTGTGGAAAAGCTTTCACTCTCACATGGTTTATCGCAGCGACTTTATTGGTGCATTTGGTCACTTGCTGGGAAATATCACCCGTAGTTTCCAATCAAGTCACTTAAATCACCCACCAGCGAGCTTATTAGATAATTTACCGCTTCGTAGCTTGCTTGATGATGTATTAGACCTATCGCGAATTGACCGCAATATTCATAAAAACTATTTAGATGCTATATCTGTCACTGTGTCTAGTTATTCAACTGGTCGTTCTGTGGCTTATTTTCAAGCAAAAAACGCAAAACCATGGCAAAGAGCCAAACGACAAGGTGTATCAGGCAAAATATCGTTAGATGTTCTAATGGCATCCAGTGCTATACCCATGGTATTTCCCAGTGTGCGGGTAAAACACCATTACTATGGTGATGGCTCCATTCACCAATTATCTCCACTGAGTCCTTCAATTCACCTCGGTGCAGAAAAAATTTTTGTTATTGGGGTAGAGCAGCCAAAAATCAGCTCTCCTTTGGGATATGAGCCGCACTTTCCTGGCATGTCGGCTATTGCCGGTCACTTATTAGACAGCGTATTTAGCGATACACTACAATCTGATTTAGAGCGTTTAGAGCGTGTTAACCGCACCATTGGCCTTTTACCTACCCAAGCAAAAAGTAAACACAAAGAGCTAAAGCCTATCAAAACGTTAGTAATTAACCCAACAGACAACTTTAGAGATATTGCTGAACAATATTACGACGATATGCCTATGGCTATTAAGCTGCTACTGCGATCAATTGGGGTTAAACGCCATTCAAGCTCAAGTTTAACCAGCTATTTATTGTTTGAAAAAAATTACACACAGCATTTAATCGATATTGGCTATCGAGACGGCATGGCAAGGCTCGATGAGATTAGGCATTTTTTAGAATTAGATGATTAACACCTAACCATTAAGTAGGTATTGCTCAGCGCGCTCTACGCGTCGTGGCTTACCCTTAAGCAACAAAACATCGTTAGCTTGCAGCACCATGCTTTGCTGCGGAGCTGCAAGCTCTTGTCCATTACGACGCAGCGCTGTAATGGCCACTTTCTGTTTATCTAACATCAACGTTTCTATACTTTTATCAACAGCAAATGCCGACTCCGGCAACGCCATCGCATGCAAGTATTCAAGCCTGTCTATGTTCTCGCCTACTGGCTCTTGGTCATCACCGGCAAAAAAACCATGCAAATACTCATAACGATTATGTCGCTCTTTACTTACTCGCTTAAATATTCGCCGCATTGGTACACCCGACATATGCAGCACATGCGATACCAACATCAAACTCGCTTCGAGAGCTTCTGGCACCACTTCAGTTACGCCCAAAGCTTTTAAATCATCAAGGTGACTATCGTCAGTAGCACGCGCTAATATTTTTACGTTGGGTGCAACCCGCTTTATTGCATCAATCACTTCATGGCTTTGATTAAAATCAGAGCATGTAATAATCACTAATCTTGCTTTATCTACATTAGCCTGTTTAAGTAGTGCTTGTGAGCCTGAGTAGCCGAACATGACTGGCTCTGCAGCTGTTTGCGCTTCTTCCACCAAACGGGGGTTACGCTCAATGGCAACATACGGTATAGCTTCAGGTTTTAAAAACCGAGCAATCGTTTGACCAACTCTCCCATACCCCAAAATAACCACATGATTGCTGAAGCTATCGTTCAAAATACGTTGATTAAAATCATGCTTGTATCGCTCTCCATTCACATTGAGCTTTTGCAATATAATAGGTGTGCAGTCTATTAAATAGGGAGTCACCGCCATTGATAATACCCCTAGTGCAATTAAAAATGACGCACTATTTGGCTCAAGCAAACTGTGCTTACCTGCAAGCGCAACCAATACAAAACCAAACTCCCCCATTTGCCAAAGAGAAATACCCGCAGCCAACGCGTCTTTTTTACGCTCACCCATAAGCTGAGCAAGTAAAGCAATAATCAGTACCTTTAACAATAACAGCACTGCTAACGCTAAGATGATAAGGCCTATCTTATTGACTACATAAGGAATATTTAGCTGCATACCAACTGTAACAAAAAATAGCCCCATCAAAATATCACGAAATGGCCTAATCTCTGCCTCTAACTGGTGACGATACTGGCTCTCTCCCAGCATCATGCCAGCAAGAAAAGCGCCCAATGCCATAGACAAGCCGAACAAATATGTTAACCCACCCGCACACAGTGCAACCAATATAGTAGTCAATACAAACAGCTCATCGGTACGCACCGACGCCACTTCATTAAATATTTTGGGTAACAGCCATTTACCTATAGCCCACAGCAAAAGGCACACAAACGCTCCTTTAGCCAAGGCAAAGGTCAGTGCCCCCATCAACACCTGATTATCTGATTGAGCAATTAGCGGTAAGGCAATTAATAGAGGAACAACAGCAATATCTTGAAATAACAAAACGCCAACTGCTAACTGACCGCGTCGTAAATTAAGACTACCACTTTCTTTGAGCATTTTTACAACCACGGCAGTCGATGACAACGCCATTAAGCTGGCAATAATAAAGGCACTTAGCCAATCATAGTTTAATGCTTTAACGACAAACATACCTACAATCGTGGTGATCAAAACTTGCAAACTACCCAACCCAAACACCAAGTTACGCATCGCCATTAACTTAGGAATAGAAAACTCTAACCCCAAACTGAACAACAAAAATACAATACCGAGTTCAGCAATAAAGTGCATTTCATAGCTCACGCTCATCCAGCCGATGCCATAACTACCCGCCAACACGCCAGTAACTAAATAAGCCAAAATGGCTGGCAAGCCAACACGCTTAAACAGCCACACTAAAATCACTGCGGCAAGCAATAAGGCAAAAACCTCGGCAAAAATACTCTGCAAGCGGCCTCCAAAGCGTCAAAAATATGAAAAGTATAAAAAGTGCATGCCATTAACTATAGCAAGCGGCTGTTTTTCAGCCAGTTTAATTTATTGGCACAGTTTTCGCTTAATATCGGTAAATAGTAGTAGTTAGGGGAATACTAAATGGAAAATGTCCATATTTTGGCTCAGCGTATATCAACACGCGGCGATTACTTGCCGTTTGATTCTGAACAATTTGTAAAGCGTGATGCGGATCCTATCCATAAACTTGTTGAGCAATTACAAACCACGTTACACATCGATGAATTACTTACTGTATTTGCTGAACATGCACAACGTATTATAAAACTATCTGGTTTACAGTTTCACTCCTCTTTGGGCATCGCCCAAATGCATAATAGTGACAACCAATACACTCCCTATAAATTTGACTTGATGTTAAACGAAGAGCACCTAGGGCAGCTAGTTTATTTTTGCCAGTATCAGTTAAGCGATAGCATTAAGGCAAAACTATGTCGACTTCATAACGCGCTTTTATACCCGTTACGTAATGCTTTAACATACAACCGTGTTTTAAAACTAGCCACTAAAGATGCACTCACTGGGTTAAACAACCGCTGTGTGTTTACAGATAACTTAGCCCAACGCATTGAGCGTGACCGCCGTTTGCAAAGTCGATTTAGCCTAATGCTGCTAGATTTAGATAATTTTAAACAAGTTAATGACTTACATGGTCATAGTGCGGGTGACGAAGTGTTGGTAAGATTTGCTCACATACTAAAGGAATGTGTACGCAGTACAGACTCAGTGTATCGATTTGGTGGAGATGAGTTTGCAATTATTATTGATGACCCAGAGTTTACCACCAATAAAGTCATTGCCGAACGAGTAATGCATGCAGTAAGGCATTGCCACCTACTGTCAAAGCTTGCTGTTACAACCAGCATTGGTTTTACTTTATCAGCAATGCACGATTGTGAAAGCAGTATTTTTGCACGCACCGACAAAGGCTTATATAAAGCCAAAGCCGATGGGCGTAACTGCGCTAGAACGGCTTAAATTCGATTTCGGCTCAGCCCCCTAGCTGAGCCGCCTTTGAACTTATTAGCTGCTATGCTTTTTTAAATAACTTAATTTATAAATCAGCAAAGCCAATGCAAAACCACAAAAATAGCCATTGATCACCCAAGCCAAAGCAACAAAGCTGGTCAATTCACTCATAATGACTAATAACAGTGGCATCAATAATGCCAAAATAAACAGATATCCGCCTTTTTCATGCCAGTAGCCCAATAGTAACGCAGCACAGCCTAAGCCAAACACTATCGCATAGAGCATATTACTTAATATAAATGTGCCATCAAAAACAGCGAGTAACACAAATAAAAATACATTAAACAACAAGGCTAACGGCGATTTACTTGCTAAAGAGCGCCCAATATTATGCTTATTCATTGCTTAAAAACTCCCAATAGATACCCTGCTGTGGCATAAAAACAGTGTGTTCAAAATAAAAACCAACAATTTGTACTAGTTGTTCATTATAAAAAACCAAAGGCACTTGATTGCGTTGCCAACTTGGCACACCCGCCTCTTTAAGCCAGTGCTTAACGGTATTTCTGCCCGGCTTATTACATGGCCGTATTTTGACATTCATCACACCAAATTGAATTGATACTTGTTCATTCTCTTGGGGTAAGCGTACACCTTTACCCTGCTTAGTGATTAATACTCGTCCATCGCTCAATGAAGTTGGCTCACACGTAACATTATTGCACGCTTGTGGCGTCTCACTGTCACAAACAAAGTACAGATGTTGTCGGTATCGTCTGATTACACCATTTCCCATTAGAATGCTCAGCTGAGCATCTTCTTTACTATGTAGTGCTTGATGTAGCAATTGCTCAAGTTGTACTTTAGAGGGCATATTTACCCTCAAATTAGCAAGCCATCCGCGTATTACATTGGCTTGCCTAAGCGCACTGAGGCTTGCCAATACTTGTAAGTTCAGCTTATCAAGTGACACCATACAAACTTGTAAATCTTGCGCGGTTATCTCGTCAATTAAACTTTGCTGCTGCTGCAACAACTCAATACTGCGCAAGGCACTGGGCAAAAAACCTTGAAAACGCGATTTAAGTAAAGGAACAATATGATTACGTAAAAAGTTACGATCAAAGCGGTCATCAAAGTTGGAGTGATCTTCAATATGCTTAATGGCAAATAAACGAGCAAACGTTTCTATATCTTCACGAGAAACATTAAGCAACGGGCGGATACAGGTTCGACCTGATTCCAACACCCGCTGTGCACGCATCGATGCCAAACCATTGAGACCAGAGCCTCGCTTTAACCGCAGTAAAAACGTTTCTAGTTGGTCGTCACCATGCTGCCCTAGCACAATCATACTGCCTGGGGTTGCAAGCTCATCTAAGGCGGCGTATCGAGCATCACGTGCTTGTGCTTCTAGGCTATGACGGGCTTTTTGCTCTATGTTCACAGAGCAGGTTTTAAAAGTAATCTTTAAAGAGGCACATAAATCGTGGCAAAACTGTTGCCAGCTTTTAGACTCAACAGATAAACCATGGTCAATATACACGGCCTCTATTGCATAGCTGGGCTGGGCTGTGCGAAGTGCATGGCATAGGTGCAATAAAACGACCGAATCAACGCCACCCGAAAGTGCCACCGTCATTGGTTTTTGCTCAGGATTTGACCCGTTTACCGCAACAAAGAATTTTTTATAAAGTGTGGTATTTTTCATAATTCACAACGTAAAAAAGCCGCTTGAGCGGCTTTTTTAGTTTAGCACTACTTAACAGTAGCCGAAAGACATGAGTCGTTGATAGCGCTGTTCAAGCATGGTGTCTGTACCAAGCTCTTCAAGTTCTCCTAAATCGCGCTTTAGCTGCACTTTTAGGTTCTTAGCCATTACATCATAGTCGCGATGTGCTCCGCCTAGTGGCTCTTCAACGATGTTATTAATCAAATCTAACTCTTTAACACGTTGCGCCGATACACCCATTGCTTCAGCAGCTAATGGGGCTTTTTCAGCGCTTTTCCAAAGGATCGATGCACAGCCTTCTGGTGAAATAACTGAGTAAGTACTGTATTGCAGCATATTAACCCTATCACCTACGCCAATAGCAAGTGCACCACCAGAGCCACCTTCACCTATAACAGTACAAATGGTGGGTACTTTCAATGCAGCCATCACTTTTAAGTTACGTGCAATTGCCTCGCTTTGGCCTCGCTCTTCAGCGCCAACACCTGGGTAAGCCCCTGGCGTGTCGATAAAAGTAATGATGGGCATTTTAAAACGCTCCGCCATTTCCATTAAACGTAGGGCCTTGCGGTAACCTTCAGGTTTTGGCATACCAAAGTTACGCTTGATTTTTTCCGCGGTATCACGCCCTTTTTGCTGTCCGATCACCATCACAGGCTTACCATCAAGACGTGCCACACCACCTAAAATAGCAGGGTCGTTGGCAAAGGTACGGTCACCTGCAAACTCATCAAACTCAGTAAAAATACGCTTGATATAATCACGAGTATATGGACGCAGCGGATGCCGAGCCAATTGAGAAACCTGCCAAGCACCTAAACCAGCAAAAACTTTCTCGGTTAGCTCAACGTTTTTCTCTTTTAAGCGTGTTATTTCTTCTTCTAAGCTCAGGTCTAAACTGCCTGAGCGGCTAACGTTTTGTAACTCTTTAATTTTCGCTTCCAATTCTGCGATTGGAAGCTCAAAGTCAAGATAATTGAGGCTCATGCTCTAAACTACCTAATTAGTTAAATTCTAGTTCTATTTCTTGCGCCGCCATTTGCGATAACCGAGTCAATAAGTCATCAGTTGGCGTCACACACCATTGTGTTCCAAGCGTTAGTTCTGCTAACGCATCCGGACGTTGATACATAATCTTTATCGGACATGTACCAAATTTATAAGGTTCTAGTACTTTTCGTAAATTTTCGAAGAAGTTTGCTTCAATTTGAACCATATTTAATGTCATTTTTATTGCTCTTATGCGTTTTTCTCGCGCTTGAGCTATGGTACATACGTCTCTGGCGGTCATTGTAATGCCACCAGAGAAGTTATCAAAGCTGACCTGTCCGGTTATTACCAAGATTTGGTTAATTTGCAGTAATTCTTGGTAAACTTCAAACTGTTCAGGGAATAAGCGTACATCAATCCGGGCACTCTTGTCATCTAAAGTTATCAATCCCCAGCGATTACCTTTTTTGTTTATTAACGTTCTTGCATTAATCACTAAACCAGCTGCGGTTGATTGCACGTCTCGGTTGGTTGGCTGTAAATCTACAAGTCGACCAGATGTGTAATGCTTTAGCTCTTTTCGGTATTGATTAATAGGGTGTCCGGTTAGGTATAAACCTAAGGTTTCTTTTTCACCATCTAACCACTGATTATCCGTCAGTGGCAGCGCACTCGTAAAGGCCTGCTCAACTTGTTCAGGCTCTACTGCTAACAAACCAAACAAGTCTGACTGACCCAGTGACTCAGCCTTATGGTGTTGCTCAGCAGATTTCATCGCCCCTTTTAAACTTGCAAGTAACGTAGCACGTCCTGGCTGGTTTTTTTCAGGCCCCAGTTTATCAAGTGCACCGGCATAAATGAGCTTTTCGAGCACACGCTTGTTTAAGCGTTTTAAATCTACACGAGCGCAAAAATCAAATAAATCTTTAAACTCCCCACCTTGTGCTCTTGCTTCTAAAATAGCATCAACTGGCCCCTCTCCGACGCCTTTTATTGCCCCAATTCCATACACTATCTCGGCTTGACGGTTGACTGTAAACTTATAAACTCCGGCATTTACATCAGGCGCAAGCAAAGTGAGCTTCATGTTTTCACACTCATCCACCAAAGTGACTATCTTGTCAGTGTTATCCATATCTGCTGACATAACCGCCGCCATAAATTCTGCCGGATAATGGGTTTTCATCCACAGTGTTTGATACGATACAAGTGCATAAGCAGCCGAGTGAGATTTGTTAAAACCGTAACCTGCGAACTTTTCCACCAAATCGAAGATTCTCATCGCAAGCTCGCCATCAACGCCGTTGGCAATTGCCCCTTCTTCAAAGGCAGAGCGCTGCTTGGCCATTTCTTCTGGCTTTTTCTTACCCATTGCACGACGAAGCATATCTGCCCCGCCTAGCGTATACCCAGCAAGTACCTGTGCAATTTGCATGACCTGCTCTTGGTACAAGATAATCCCGTAGGTAGGCTCTAGAATCGGTATCAAGCTATCGTGCTGCCACTGTACGTCTGGATATGATAACTCTTCTCGCCCTTGCTTACGGTCGATAAAGTTATCTACCATGCCCGATTGCAAAGGTCCTGGCCGAAATAACGCAACAAGTGCAATCATATCTTCAAAGCAGTCGGGTTTCAGGCGACGAATAAGGTCTTTCATGCCTCGAGATTCAAGCTGGAACACGGCGGTTGTTTCGGCTCTTAGTAATAATTCAATGCTTTTACGGTCATTTAATGGAATAGCATTAATGTCTACTGACTCTTTACCTTCTCGGCCAAGACGCTCATTGGTCATATCAAGCGCCCACTGCAAAATAGTCAGTGTTCTCAGGCCGAGAAAGTCAAATTTAACTAATCCTGCGGTTTCTACGTCGTTTTTATCAAACTGAGTAACCGGAAACTTACCCTCTTCATCACAATATAATGCCGCAAAATCGGTGATAGTTGTAGGGGATATAACCACACCACCGGCGTGCTTACCCGCATTTCGCGTACAGCCTTCTAAAATGCGGCACATATCAATGAGATCTTTGACTTCTTCATCGCCGTCATAGGCTTCAGGTAAGCGCGGTTCAACATCAAATGCTTTTGCCAACGTCATCCCCGGATCGCCCGGTACAAGTTTAGAAATTCTATCGACAAAGCCATATGGGTGGCCCAACACACGGCCGACATCACGAATAACCGCTTTGGCTGCCATCGTACCAAAGGTAATAATTTGCGATACCGCATCACGCCCGTATAGCATCGCAACATGGTCAATCACCTCATCTCGACGATCCATACAAAAGTCAACGTCAAAGTCAGGCATTGAGACTCGCTCTGGGTTCAGAAATCGCTCAAAAAGCAGGTCAAATTCTAGTGGGTCTAAGTCCGTAATTTTAAGTGCGTATGCCACCAGTGAACCAGCACCTGAACCCCGTCCAGGTCCAACAGGAATGTTATTGTCTTTACTCCACTGGATAAATTCCATTACGATTAAGAAATAACCGGGAAACCCCATTTGGTTGATAACATCTAACTCAATTTGTAGTCGTTCGTCATATTCGACTCGTTTTTCAACGCGCACTTGCTCGTCGGGAAATAAAAACTGTAAACGCTCTTCGAGGCCATCGCGCGACACCTTAACCAAAAAGTCGTCTATTTTTAAATCACCAGTCGGATAATCTGGTAAAAAATAAGTCCCCAGCTGTACCGTGACATTGCACCGCTTGGCGATTTCTACTGAGTTTTCTAATGCTTCTGGAATATCACTGAACAGCGCTAACATTTGTTCCGGTGTTTTCAGATATTGCTCTTTTGAGAAGCGCTTAGGCCGACGTTTATCTTCTAAAGTGTAACCATCATGAATAGCGACGCGTATCTCGTGCGCTTCAAAGTCTTCTTCATGTAGAAAAACCACTTCGTTAGTGGCAACAACCGGTACGCCTCGCTCACTGGCTAGTGCAACTGCGCTATGTAAATATTCTTCTTCTTGCGCACGCCCTGCACGAGTAAGCTCCAAAAAGAAGTGATCTTTGAAGTGTTGCTCATAAAAAATCAATGTATCAAGTGCTAGCTGTTGATTGCCTTTTAAAAGCGCTTTACCAACATCACCATCTTTGCCGCCTGATAATAAAATAAGGCCCGACTTAAGTTCACTCAACCATTGTTTATCAACCACGGGACGATGAAATACATGTCCTCGCTGATATGCTTTTGAAATTAGTAAGGTAAGATTTTTATAGCCTTCATTATCTTTAGCAAGCACAGTAAGCCGACTTGGCTCATCAGGAAACTCATCACTTCTGAGCCAAATATCGGCACCTATAATTGGCTTAATACCCGCGTCATGAGCAGTGTCATAGAACCTAACTAATCCACATAAGTTCATTTGGTCGGTAATCGCCAATGCAGGCAGACCCAATTCCTTGGAACGAGCGACAATAGGTTTGGTTTTCGCCAAACCATCCACCATTGAGAAGTCACTATGTACACGTAAATGGACAAACTCCGGTGTAGTCATATCACAGCCCCTTCATGGCAAGAATACGTTGTACAGGCTTGAAACTTTTTCGGTGATGCGGTGTGATGCCATGTTGCTCAAGTGCCGCAAAATGTGCCTTAGTCGGATAACCTTTATGGGCCGCAAAACCAAACTCTGGATATTGCATATCTAGTTCCAGCATTTGCTGATCCCGTGCTACTTTGGCAATGATAGAGGCGGCACTTATTTCTGCAACTAAGCTATCTCCTTTCACAACGCTTTGCGCGTTCATTGTTAGTTTGGGTAAACGGTTGCCATCTACAAATACAAAGTCAGGTGCAATGCTAAGCCCTTCTACAGCTCGACTCATAGCCAACATCGTTGCATGCAAAATATTAAGCTCATCAATCTCCTCAATCGATGCACGAGCAATACAATAGCAAAGCGCTTTTTGTTTTATCTCTTGTGCCAATAATAGGCGTTTTTTTTCACTTAATTTTTTGGAATCTGCCAGTCCGACTATAGGCTGGTTTGGGTCAAGAATAACCGCGGCGGTCACCACATCACCTACCAAAGGGCCACGACCAACCTCGTCAACACCTGCAATGTACTGTACATCAGGACGCTCAATTTGCATCAATCAACTCCTCAACTGCATTTGCCGCTTGTTTGCTAGCATCTAGACGAATATTGTTATGAATTTCATAAAACTTATTGATCAACGCTTCATTACTCCCTTTCAGCATCGGGTACAATGCATCAACCAATGCATCCGAGTTACACTCTTGTTGCAAGAACTCAGGAACCAATGGCGCATCGGCAAGTAAATTTGGTAATGCAAAATATTTAATATTAAAAGTAAAGAAGTGTTTAAAAATCCAGTAACTCAATGGCTTAAACTTGTAGCCTACAACCATTGGTTTTTTATACAGCATCGCTTCGAGTGTGGCGGTACCCGATGCGAGTAAAACAGCATTAGAAGCCGCCATCACCTTGCTCGATTGCCCATCAACTAAAATAGGAGACAAATTTGGTGCCACATGCTGTAAAATCAGTTCAAACTGTGCTCGACGCTTGGCATTAACTAAAGGGACTAGCACTTTCAAGTTAGGCAGACGATGGCTTAACTTTTGTGCTGTTTGTAAATATGTTTCACTGAGTAAGCCCACTTCTGAGCCTCGACTGCCTGGAAGCAATGCTAAGACCAAGTCATCCTCTTTCAACCCAAGCTCGCGGCGCACACTGCTGCTATCATGATCCAGCGCAATCTCATCCGCTAACGTGTGGCCAACAAACTTACAAGGCACATCATGCTTGTCATAAAATGCTTTTTCAAAAGGCAGCAGTGACAATACCAAATTGGTGGCTTCTGCTATCGTAAATATACGCTTTTGTCGCCAAGCCCAAACCGATGGGCTAACATACTGAACGGTTTTAATACCCGCTTTTTTAAGTGGCTTTTCAACACGAAGATTGAAGTCAGGCGCATCGATCCCCACATAAATATCAGGCGGATTATCAATAAAATACTGAACTAACTGTTTACGGATTTTAAGTAAACGGGGTAATCGCCCTAGCACTTCAACCAAGCCCATTACAGCGAGTTCTTCCATATCAAACAAAGTACGGCAACCAGCAGCTTGCATTTTGGGGCCAGCTATCCCGATAAACTCAGCATTAGGGTATTTATCTTTAAGTGCCTCAATGAGCCCTGCACCTAAGATATCACCAGATAGTTCGCCTGCAACTAGGCCAATAGTTAATTTTTTGTTTTTTTTCATCACATTAATCTATCTATAAATAAAAACGCCATACAAAAGTATCGTATGGCGTTTATCAATTCTGGCAATCACGGGCATTTTCTAACGAATAATGCCACGTTCTGAGGTGTCAAAAAAGTCTATCATATGCTGAACTGCAGCAAATTCTGCTGCGTCTTCACGCATAGCGGCTATGGCTTCTTCTAAGTTCAAGCTTTTACGATAAAGCGCTTTATAAGCTCGTCGTACAGCCATAATTTCATCACTACTATAACCACGGCGTTTCATACCCTCAGTATTAATAGCCGCTGGCTTCGCAGGAGTGCCTGTGGTAGTCACAAAAGGTGGTACGTCTTTACTTACACCTGAATACATGCCAATAAAGGCGTGCGCACCCACTTTGCAAAATTGATGCACGCCGGTGTTACCCGCTAAAATAGCCCAGTCACCAATGTGTACATGCCCTGCAACACTTGCACCATTTGAAAAAATCACATTGCTACCAATCACTGCGTCATGCGCAACATGTGTATAGGCCATAAATAAGTTGTTACTACCAATTCTAGTCACACCTTGATCTTGAATGGTGCCACGGTGAATTGTCGCACATTCACGGATGATGTTGTTATCACCCATAATAAGTTGTGTTGGTTCATCCTTGTACTTTTTATCTTGGCAAGCTTCACCCACTGACGCGAACTGGTAAATATGATTTCCAGAGCCGATGGTTGAAGGTCCTTTGATTACCACATGTGATTCGATAATACAGTTATCGCCAATCACTACATCATTCCCGATGTAACTGTAAGGACCCACAGAGACGTTATCGCCTAACTGTGCGCCTGATTCAATAATTGCAGTAGGATGGATCACGATTATAACTCTCTTCTAGCACACATTATCTCAGCACTACATACCACTTTACCATCGACCTTTGCTTCGCCATAAAACTTCCAAATATTGCGACGCTCTTTTACAAAGTCGACATGCAAATTCATGGTATCACCAGGCAGCACTGGCTGCTTAAAACGTGCATTGTCTATTGCTGCAAATAAGTATAGCTCGTTTTCACTACGATTTTCGACCGTTTTAAAGCCCAGTAAACCAGTAGCTTGTGCTAAGGCTTCTAAAATCATTACACCAGGAAAAATAGGTTGTTCTGGAAAGTGCCCCGTAAAAACTGGTTCGTTCGCAGTTACATTTTTGACCGCATGTAGATATTCACCCGCTTTATAATCAATTACTTTATCAACTAACAGCATTGGATAACGATGCGGTAATAACTTTAAGATTTCTTGAATATCAAAACCGTTCAGTTCATTTGCCAAAATAGCGTCCTTTTTTATTCATCTATTGGTTTTAGCTTTTGTGTTAAAGATTCTAACGCTTTTAATCGCTGTTTAAAATCAGTCAGATTACGTAAATGTGCCATATTACGTCGCCATTCTTTGTTCGTGCTATGAGGTACACCCGAAGAATAAACACCCGCAGAAGTAATTGATTTTGTGATCATCGTCATACCTGTGATCATAACACCATCACAGATTTCCATATGGCCATTAATACCCACGAGCCCCGCAATTTGGCAATTTTTACCAATTTTAGTACTGCCGGCTACTACCGAAGCACCTGCAATTGCAGTCCCTTCACCAATTTCAACGTTATGCGCAATTTGTATTAGGTTATCTAAAATCACATTATTATGAATAATCGTATCATCCAGTGCGCCGCGATCAATAACCGTGTTCGCACCGACTTCAACACTATCACCGATAATAACCCGACCAACTTGGGGGATCTTAATCCAGTTACCTGATTGATTGGCATAACCAAAGCCATCACTGCCAATCACAGCACCGGATTGAAATAAGCAATTGTGACCAATTTCTACTTCATGATAAACGCTAACGTTTGCCCAAAGTTTGGTATTGTCACCAATCGTTGTACTATCGCCGACAAAACAGCCTGCACCAATTTGAACATTATCGCCCAGCACAGCATTTGCCTCGATCACCGCATTTGCGGCTATCGCAACATTGTTACCAAGTTTAACTGTTGGGTGGACCACCGCATTAGGGTGTATGCCAGTGGCAGCCCTTGGTGTAGTATCCATCAATTGTGCTAACTTTGCGTACGCGATATAGGGGTCTTTTACAACCAGTTTATTGCCATTGAAATGTTCAGCATCAGAGTCAGATAAAATAACAGCACCGGCGTTAGTGGTTGCCAATTGTGTGCGATATTTACTGTTTGCTAAAAAGCTAATATCTTTATCTGTCGCTTGAGTAAGTGTCGAAATTTTTTCTATTTGACTCTCACCGTCGCCAACTAGCAATGCATCAATTGATGCTGCTAGTTGAGCTAAACTATAACGTTTGATCATTACTTTTTGCTTACCGCTTCAACAACTTTGTCAGAAAGGTCCGCTACTTTATCAGGGTTAAAGTAAATTGTCGTATCTTTTACTTTAACCTCATCAAACTTACCGCTTTTAGCAACATCTTCGATTGCATCGATAATTAATTTTTGTACTTTTGCTAACTCTTCGTTTTGACGTTGTTTAATCGCTTGCTCTAACGGGCGACCTTTTTCAGCCAGTTCTTTTTGCATACCTTGAATTTTTGTACGTAAAACTTCTTTATCTGCATCGCTCATCGTTGCACTTTCACGTTGAAACTTTTCCATTTCAAAGCGCATGTCACCTTGAAGCTTTTCAAGCGCTTGACGAGGTTCAGAAAATTCACTTTGCAATTGCTGTTCAATTTTAGCCATTTGTGGTAATTGCTTGTAGATACTTTGCATATCTACAATGCCTACTTTGTGAGCCAACGCACTTACAGACGTACCCATCATAAGTGCAGCCATCAAACCCATTGCCGTTGTTTTTATAAGTTTTTTCACAATTAACTCCTTAGAATGTATTACTAATATTAAAACTGATCGTCTTCGTTTCGTCATCATCTTCTTTCTTAAGCGGATATGCAAAGTTGATCAGCATTGGTCCCATTGGTGAGATCCACTGTATTGATAAGCCTGTAGATACTCTGACACGGTTTGGATCAGAGTAGTCCGTAAGCTTTTTAAACTGGTCTTCATGTAAACTGGAATACCGATTGATATCAAACTCAGTATCCCAAACGTTCGCCGCGTCAACAAATAAACTAGTTCGTACCGAACTGGTGTTTTCTTCATCTAAAAATGGTGTTGGAACAATTAATTCGGCACCTAAAGTTGCTTTTGCGTTACCGCCGATTCGACCACCTTCTGAAATTCGGTCAAACTCGGTGTTACCACCAATGTTTGCTGTGCTTGTACCATCTGGTAACGTTGAGCCAGGAATTTCAGTCATACCACGTTGAATCGCGCGAGGCAAAATGGTGTTACGCTCAAAACCACGTAGTTCATTTTCCGAAATTCTGAAAAACTCTTGGAATGGCAATGTTTGCTCAAAACCATTGGTTTTACCATAACCATTACCATATGCAAGCCCTGCTCTTGTAGAGAACACCCAACGGTGATCATTACTAATTGGCCAGTAATAACGTGAGTCATAATCTACTTTGAAGTAGTTAAGATCAGAATTTGGTGTCGTTGCCCTAAACGTTAAACTTTGACGAGAGCCTGCCGTTGGAAACATACCACGGTTAACTGTCACACGTGACCAACCGGCACTCAGTTCGTACTTAGTAAAGTTATATGCACCATCTGGGTCTTCTGGATTTAAAAATGCCAATTTTAAAATACGTGTTTGTTCATAGTCAGCAATATAATCTAGCTTTTCATCAATCCAACGTGCGCCAAAGTTAATGCGGTTAATCGCGTTAATCGGGAAGCCAAAACTAGTTCCAAGCCCGTATTGGCGAGAATCGTATCCAATTAAACCAACTTTGCTACCATCAAAGTTGTTGTAGAAAATACTACTACCTTGCGATACCCCATCAGGAGTGAAGTAGGGGTCTGTATAGGAGATGCTATAGCTATCAGAACTTCGCGAAGTACTGATATTAAACGCAAGCTGATTACCTGTTCCCAAAAAGTTTGATTCACTGACGCCAACATTAAACTGTAAACCACCATATGAACCATACGCCACACCAGCTTGAAAGCTACCTGCAGGTTGTTCTTTAACAGTAAAATCTACATCCACAAGGTCATCAACGCCTGCGATAGGATTCACTTCAAAGTCTACTTTCTCCATGTAAGGAAGGCGTTGTATTTGCAGCTTCGAGCGCTCTAAGCTTTGATTTGAAAGCCAAGCACCTTCTAATTGCGTCATTTCACGACGCACAACTTCGTCTGCGGTAACCTGATTACCGTTAACCAGAATGCGACGTACATAAACACGCTTACCTGGGTTTACAGATAGAGTAAGTTGCACTTCTTTATTTTCATCATCTATTTCTGGAATAGTACGCACTTCAGCATTGGCATAGCCAAAGCGCGCTAAATAACTTTTAATAAATTCTTCTGATGAAGTAACAATAGAGCCGTTATACAATTCACCAGCTCTAAGCGGTATAACACTTTTCATTAACTCTTCGCGGCCGAGTAAATCACCAATAAAGTCATAGCCCTTAACCGTATACGTTTCACCTTCAGTAATATTTGCCGTCACATAAACCGACTCACGCTCAGGGCTGACCGATACTTGCGTAGAATCAATGTTAAAACGCAAGTAGCCTCGGTCTAAATAATAGCTGCGAATTTTCTCCAAATCGCCTTCGATGGTCTGCTTTTGATAGCGGTCGTTTGACATAAACTTCCACCAAGGTAAGTCTTGTTGAGACTCAGCAAGCTTTAGCAGTTCTTCATCAGAAAACAACTCATTACCAACTAGGTTAATTTGTCGAATTGAGGCCGCATCACCTTCGTCAAAATCAAGTAATAAACGCACCCGATTACGCGGTAAATCAACAATGCTGACATCAATCTTAGCGTTATATTTACCAATACTATGAAAGAACTCGATCAGCCCTTTTTCAATGTTATCTACAACCGTTTTATCTAACGGTTCACCAACACGAATATCTTGCTGCTCTAAACTTTCATTTAATTGCTCATCTTTGATGTCTTTGTTGCCATCAAAGTCAATGCCTGCAATCGTTGGCCTTTCTTGTACTTTGAAGATGATTTGTTCGCCATCACGATACGCCACAATATTATTAAAGTGACCCGATTTATATAGCGATTTAATAGTTTGAGAGATTGTGTACTGATCAACTGAGTCACCAACGTTAATTGGAATATGCGTCAGTGCAGCACCCAAAGCAACCCGCTGTAACCCTTCTACTTTCAAATCTTCAACGATAAAGGAGGTTTGCCCTAAAGCGGCAAAACTAGCGCCAAGTAAACTCGTTACTGCAAGATGTTTTTTTATAGGCATTTTATTATCTTTATCCTTTACAACAGTTAGCGCCTTATGCGCTTTGATGGGCGTCATTTTCGCCATTCGAGTTACAATCTCGATACATCGTTAAGTAATGCAAAACAAGTTAAAGCGATAAGTACCATCGCACCTACCTTAAACCCCAACTCTTGTGTCTTTTCAGAGACTGGTTTTTTGCGAATTAGTTCAATTATGTAATACATTAAATGCCCACCATCTAAGACAGGCAGAGGCAATAAATTAAAAACACCAAGGTTCACACTAATTAATGCCAAAAAGCTCAAAAACGCAACAATACCATAACTAACACTGTTTCCAGCACCGACCGCAATACCGACCGGACCACTCAAGTTCTTTACTGATACTTGTCCGCTCAGTAAATTGCCAATCATGTCAAAACTTAAACGGATTAAATCAAAAGTTTTCTCAGCGCCCAGCACCATACTATCCCAAGGGCCATAATGTCTAGTTTCGATATAACCATCAGGCCATTTTTCGAGTAACGGAACGACCCCCAAGAACCCTTGCAATGTGCCATCATCAGCTCTGCGTTCATGCGGCGTTATTTCTAAACTTTGATTAATTGTATTTCTTTCAATACTTAAAGTGAGGTTTTGATTAGCAGAAGACTGAATTATCTGCACAAATTGCTGCCAATCCGATAGCGGCTGATTATTAACAGCCAGCAACGTATCATTGACTTTTAACCCCGCTTGTTGCGCTGCCGAGTTATCTGCAATATGCCCCAAGGTTAACGTCAATGCGGGTCTAAATGGGGTAATACCAATCGCATGAAGAGGAGCTTCGTCTTGTTTATCAAGCTTCCAGCCATTGACATTAATTTTTCTGATCGCTATTTGTTGCTGTGCATCTTGAACTTTGACTTCTATGTACTCTTCACCCAAATGGCTCATAAGGCTAAAGGTAACATCCTGCCAAGTCTCCACCTCTTTATCAGACATCATTAAAATATGATCGCCACTTTGCACGTTAGCCATTGCAGCCCGAGAATTCACCTGCACTTCACCAACAACAGGTTTCGCACTTTGTACTCCTATCATGTACATCACAGCAAGCACTAAAATCGCAAATAGAAAGTTTGCAAGTGGCCCAGCAGCCACAACCGCTATACGTGATAATACCGGCTTATTATTAAATGCAAGGTGCCGTCTTTCAATGGGCACATCATCAACACGTTCGTCGAGCATTTTGACATACCCCCCGAGCGGGATCATTGCAATCACATACTCAGTACCTTGCTTGTCATACCAACGACAAAGCGGTTTCCCAAACCCGATAGAAAAGCGAAGTACTTCTACTTTAGCCCTACGCGCTACCCAAAAATGACCATACTCATGTACTGTGACCAAAATACTTAAAGCAACAATAAATGAGGCAAGATTCCAAAAAAAATCAAACATTACTTATGTGCTCCACGACTTCACGAGCGAGCTGCCTTGTTTGAGCATCAAGCGCCATAATTTCATCAATAGTACCTAAAGAACCTAATATTGATTTATCAAGTACTTGTGAATTAACACGATAGATATCGCAAAAGCCAATTTGTTTTTTCAAAAAGGCTGCCACGGCTATTTCATTAGCAGCATTAATTACGGTTGTAGCCGCTTGCCCTGATTTACACGCATCGATAGCCAATTTTAAGTTTGGATAGCGCGCAAAATCAGGTTTAGTAAACGTAAAATCTGCAATCGATGCAAAATCTAAAGGCTCAACACCCGCATTTATACGCTCAGGGTAGGCTAAGCCATAAGCAATTGGCGTGCGCATATCAGGTTGGCCCATTTGCGCGATAATAGAGCCATCGTTGTATTGAACCATTGAGTGGATCATACTTTGTGGATGGATCACCACATCAATATCCTCCGCTTGGCACGCAAACAACCATTTGGCTTCTATGAACTCAAGCCCTTTATTCATCATAGTTGCAGAGTCTACCGAAATCTTCTGCCCCATAGACCAGTTTGGATGTGCAACTGCTTGCTCAACCGTCACCTCTTTTAGGCTATTTATGTCACGTGTTAGAAACGGACCACCAGAACCCGTCAATAGGATTTTACTGACCCCAAATTGATTTAACCCTTTATTTGTATCTTGCTGCAAAGCGTGAGGTAAACATTGATAAATAGCGTTATGTTCACTATCAATAGGCAATAAAGTTGCACCATGGCGCACTACTTTATCCATAAATAATTGCCCTGACATCACCAAAGACTCTTTGTTGGCCAGTAACACCTTCTTACCTGCTTCCACTGCCGAGAGCGTGGGAAGAAGCCCTGCTGCACCAACAATCGCAGACATCACAATATCAACATCGGTATGAGCAACAATATGCGCCATTTCTTGAGCACCACAAAGTACTTCAGTGCGTGTGTGTTTTAGATGCTCTTTAAGGGCTCTAGCCGCGTGCTCACAGTCCATGATGGCAAATTTGGGGTTATGTGTTAAACACAACTTCGTCATTTGCTCAACATTTTGGCCTGCAACCAATGCATACACTTGATAACGCGCTGCATTACGTGCAATTACATCTAGCGTAGACAAACCTATAGAGCCGGTTGCGCCGAGAACAACTACCTGCTCTGTTGGGTTCATAGGGTCACCGTCCATGCGTAACATAATGCAAAAATTGGCGCTGCAGCCGTCAAACTATCAATCCGATCTAAAATACCACCGTGCCCTGGTAAGCAAGCCCCAGAATCTTTTAGACCCACTTCACGTTTAAACATACTCTCAAGTAGGTCTCCAATTGCAGAAAATAACGCGATAACGATGGTTATGGCACCATAAACAGGCCATAATTTTTGTTCAACCTGAGCAAAGTAGCAAAATATCACGACAAACAACACCGCCGTTATAACACCACCAACTAAGCCTTCAATGGTTTTATTTGGACTCACATTTGGCATCAATTTATGCTTGCCAAAATTCTTACCCGCAAAATAAGCGCCAATATCAGCACTCCATACAATACCTAACACAACCATTATCAGTGTCGAGCCATACTGCTGAGCTTGCTGGTATTCAGCACTGCGTAAAACATTCAATGCAAGCCATAAGGGGACTAACGTTAATAAACCAGCAACGGCTCGCATAATCATGCCTTCGTTCCAAGCTTTTGCCTTACTGGGGTATTTAAAAACCAAAAAGGTCGCAACTAGCCACCACGCAAAAGCAAGCGTGAATACATAATTGGCATCTGCTTGCAACTTACCAGCTTGCCAAAGTGACGTTATGGGCCAATGCCAATGCAACGATAGCAAAACTGCGGCCATTAAGGCGACAAAACCACCGCGTTTTTTGGCGCAAGATAGGCCCATAAACGCTGACCACTCCCATGCGCCAAGCAATACAATTGCAGCTGCAATAAAACTAAATAGTGCTAAAGGTGTATAGAACACCAACAGCATTGCCAGTGGTGCAAGCACCGCTGAGGTTAAAATTCGTTGTTTTAGCAAATTAATTTACCTTTAACTTGTTATTTTTGGCGCGGCGAGTAGTTGTTTTATTTGATCGCCAGTGCAGCCAAAGCGCCTTTCTCTAGATACATAACATGCAATTGCCTCTGCAAACGCTTCGTCATTGAAGTCAGGCCATAAAGTATCTGTAAAATAAAGCTCAGCATAAGCTGCTTGCCAAAGCAAAAAGTTACTTATTCGGTAATCGCCACCGGTACGTATAAGTAAATCAAGTTCGCTTTGGTTTGCCATAGTAAGATTTTTTGACAGTTCCTCTTCCGTGATTTGCTCGGGTGCTAAAGTTCCATCAGCTACTTGTTTTGCCAACTTTTGTGCCGCTTGAGTTATATCCCAGCGACCTCCGTAGTTCGCAGCCACATTAAGTTTTAGTCCAGTATTTTCACTCGTCAACTGATGTGCGGCGCCCACACGCTCTTGCAGCGAGCTGGGAAAGCGCTCCAAGTCCCCTATAACCGCTAACTTTACGTTGTTTTTGTGTAGTTTTTTCACTTCTTTTGTAAGAACCAATAAAAATAGCTCCATCAGTGTGCTGACTTCATCTTCAGGACGTCGCCAGTTTTCACTACTAAATGCAAAAAGCGTCAAAGACTCAACCCCTAACTTTGAGCAGAACTGAACAGCATTTCGAACTGAGTCTACCCCCTTTTTGTGTCCGTATGTGCGAGGTCTATTGCGTGACTGTGCCCAACGGCCATTGCCATCCATTATGATGGCAATATGCCTTGGCAAAGACTGCTGTGAAATCGTTTCAGCGTTTAAAACCATAATCCCGATTTAGATAAAAAAAAACGCCGCCTAGTATACCCTAGACGGCGTTGCAAAACTAATAAATTTACCAGCACCTATTGGCCTTTTTGGGTTGAACAAACTTCAACCCAAAAGATAAACTGCTCTTTTATTAGATTTCCATCAACTCAGCTTCTTTTGCACTCAGTTGAGTATCCATTTCTTTAATAAACTTATCTGTTAGCTTTTGAATTTCGTCTTCTGCTTGACGTGCTTCATCTTCAGAAATGTCTTTTTCTTTTAGTAAAGATTTAATATCACCATTTGCATCACGACGAATATTACGAACAGCAACACGACCACCTTCAACTTCACCGCGTACTATTTTGATAAGGTCTTTACGGCGCTCTTCAGTAAGTGGCGGCAATGGCACACGAATAATGGTGCCTGCAGACATTGGGTTTAAACCCAAATCTGATGACATAATCGCCTTTTCTACGGCTTGGGCCAACGCCTTATCAAATACACTAATCGTCAAGGTACGTGAGTCTTCTGTTGATACATTCGCGACCTGATTAAGGGGAGTATCTGCGCCATAATAAGAAACAGTGATCCCATCTAAAAGAGCTGGGTGAGCACGGCCAGTACGGATTTTAGATAATTGGCTACCAAGTGCTGCTACACTTTTTTGCATGCGCTCCTGCGCATCTTTTTTAATATCGTTAATCACAATTCAATCCTAGTCTTAACTAATTATTCCGAGGCTGCAGAAGAGATTAACGTGCCCTCTTCTTCGCCCATAATAACGCGTTTCAACGCGCCTGGTTTGTTCATATTAAATACGCTCACCGGCATATCATGGTCACGGGCAAGCGTAAATGCCGCTAAATCCATCACCTTTAATTCTTGATCAATCACTTCATTATACGTCAAATGACGATAAAGCGTGGCTTCTGGGTTTTTAACCGGGTCGTCATTAAATACACCATCAACCTTGGTTGCTTTAATCACTGTATCGGCTTCAATTTCAATACCGCGTAAACATGCTGCAGAGTCGGTTGTGAAAAATGGGTTACCAGTACCTGCAGAGAATATCACTACACGGCCTGATTTTAACAAGCTAATTGCTTCTGCCCAGTTGTACGCATCACAGACACCATTTAACGGAATTGCCGACATTAAACGACAATTAACAAAAGCACGATGTAATGCATCACGCATTGCAAGTCCGTTCATAACGGTTGCTAGCATACCCATATGGTCACCAACAACGCGGTTCATACCCGCTTCGGCAAGCGAACCACCACGTAAAAAGTTACCACCACCGATAACTAAACCCACTTCTACGTCGAGCTCTACAAGTTCTTTGATTTCTTGCGCCATACGATCCAACACTTTTGGATCGATACCAAAGCCTTCATCTCCCATTAAAGCTTCACCGCTTAATTTAAGAAGAACGCGTCTAAAAACAGGTTTTCGATTGATAGTCATATTTTCCGGGCCATTTGTGAAAGTGAGATAAAAAATAACCGCGCTTATGATATTCATAAATGCGCGGCTATTTTAAAGAATTTTCAGCATCGAAGCAAAAGCAAATTGACGATTAACCTTCGGTATTTACTTTTGCGACTGAACAAACTTATTCGCCTTTTGCAGCAGCGATTTGTGCAGCAACTTCTGCAGCGAAGTCTTCTTCTTTCTTCTCGATACCTTCACCAACTTCTAAACGAATGAAGTTAGATACTGTTGCGCCTTTCTCTTTAAGAATTTCGCCAACAGATTTTTTAGGTTCCATGATGAAAGCTTGACCAGTAAGAGAGATCTCACCAGTAAACTTCTTCATACGGCCGATAACCATTTTCTCAGCGATTTCAGCAGGTTTACCTTCATTCATAGCGATGTCGATTTGTACCGCTTTTTCTTTTTCAACTACGTCAGCTGGCACATCTTCAGGGTTTACGAACTCAGGCTTAGACGCAGCTACGTGCATCGCAACGTGCTTAAGTGTTTCTTCGTCAGCTTCACCGGCAACAACAACACCAATACGCTCACCGTGACGGTAATTAGCTAAGTTTGCACCGTCGATGTACTCAACGCGACGAACGTTGATGTTTTCACCAATTTTAGCAACTAGTGCAACACGCGCTTCTTCAAACTGTGCTTGTAATTCAGCAATTGTTGTTTTAGATGCAGCAGCAACTTCTAGTACAGAGTTAGCGAACGCTAGGAAGTTTTCGTCTTTAGCAACAAAGTCAGTCTGACAGTTAACTTCTAATAATGCAGCGAAACCTTCGCCTTCTTTGATAAGGATTGTACCTTCAGCAGCAATGTTACCTGCTTTTTTAGCAGCCTTTGCAGCACCGCTCTTACGCATGTTTTCAATCGCCAGCTCAATGTCACCATCAGTTTCAGTTAGCGCTTTTTTACAATCCATCATGCCAGCGCCAGTACGCTCGCGTAATTCTTTTACTAGGGCAGCAGTTACAGCCATTAGAATATCCTCAAATATGAAATCTGTTTTAGGGAAGCGGAATAACCGCTCTTCAAGAATATCAAGTCTTCACCTTATTTAGATGAAGACTTGATGACAGCTAATTACTCAGCTTCTACGAAATCATCGCTTTCAGCTTGAACAACGATGTTGCTTTCACGACCTTCAGTGATAGCAGTTGCTACAGCGCCAGTATAAAGCTGGATAGCGCGGATAGCGTCGTCGTTACCAGGGATGATGAAATCAACACCATCTGGGTTCGAGTTAGTATCAACTACAGATACTACTGGAATACCTAGGTTGTTAGCTTCGCGAATTGCGATGTGCTCGTGGTCAGCATCGATAACGAAGATAGCGTCAGGAAGACCGCCCATATCTTTGATACCGCCAAGGCTCTTTTCAAGCTTTTCCATTTCACGAGTTAGCATTAACGCTTCTTTTTTAGTCAGTTTCTCGAAAGTACCGTCTTGGCTTTGAGATTCAAGGTCTTTAAGACGCTTGATTGATTGACGAACTGTTTTCCAGTTAGTCAACATACCACCTAACCAACGGTGATTTACGAAGTACTGATCACTTTGAAGAGCTGCTTCTTTAACTGCTTCGCTTGCAGCGCGCTTAGTACCTACAAAAAGAATTTTACCTTTGTTAGATGCTGTGTTCTGTAAAAAACGAAGTGCATCGTTAAACATTGGAACTGTTTTTTCTAGGTTGATGATATGTACACGATTACGAGCACCGAAGATGAAAGGCTTCATCTTAGGATTCCAGTAACGAGCTTGGTGACCGAAGTGAACACCTGCCTGAAGCATATCGCGCATTGAAACGTTTGCCATTTTAATTTCCTCTAATTGTTTAGGGTTAAGCCTCCACATATCCCATAGCACCAACATGCTTAGTAAATTACCAAGACATGCACCCAAGTGTATGTGTCGATATGTGTGTGTGTTAGTATGAATAATGTGTTTGCCTTAACTACAAACAACCTCGTAAGATATATTTGTAAAAAGACGGCGCGCTTTATACCATATAAAAGAGCATAACTCAACGAAAAGCACAAAATTTGTGCGCTGTTGCTAACTTAAAAAACCGACTTGGAGTCTCAATGAGTGCAGTGATAAAAACCCCTGAAGAAATCGAAAAGATGCGTATTGCCGGGCGTTTAGCCGCAGAAGTATTAGAAATGATTGGGCCTTATGTAAAGCCTGGGGTCACCACAGATGAGCTAAATACTATTTGTCATGATTATATTGTAAATGAACAAAAAGCGGTGCCTGCCCCGCTCAATTATCATGGTTTTCCAAAGTCTATTTGTACCTCAGTTAACCACGTAATTTGCCATGGTATTCCAAACGATAAACCGCTAAAAGCGGGTGACATAATCAATATCGATGTAACTGTCATTAAAGATGGTTATCACGGCGACACATCAAAAATGTTTTATGTGGGTGAGCCATCTATTCAAGGTAAGCGTCTGAGTGAAATCACACAAGAAAGTCTTTACCTTGCCATTAAAATGGTTAAACCTGGAGTGCGCTTGGGTGATATTGGTGCTGCCATTCAAAAATATGCTGAAGGCTTTAAGTACTCAATTGTACGCGAGTACTGTGGTCATGGTATCGGTAAAGAATTTCATGAAGAGCCACAAGTGATGCACTACGGCAAGTCAGGTACTGGTGAAGCGTTACAGGCAGGGATGTGCTTAACCATCGAACCTATGGTTAATGCAGGCAAACGCCAGTGTAAGCTGTTAAAAGACGACTGGACTGTTGTGACTAAAGACCGTAGTCTATCTGCCCAATGGGAGCATACATTATTGGTCACTGACAATGGCGTAGAAATCCTCACTTTGCGCAGTGATGAAACCATTGAACGCGTGATTGAACACTAGGAGCCTTCGGTGGCACTGCCTAATAAAGTAAAAAAGCTGCTCGATGATGCCGAGCAGCTCTGCGAATTAAAAGATTGTTCTGTCTATTTCTATAAATGGCTAAACAACGAATTCTCTAAACAGCCAGTACGAAATCTGATCAATGCACGTGCAGAATTCATTGACCGCTTATTGATCAAACTATTTAACGAAACTGGCCTTGCACATAATCCAGAAATAGCTTTAATAGCCATTGGTGGATATGGCCGTGGTGAGCTACACCCCTATTCTGATATTGACTTTTTATTACTTGTGCAGTCCCCTCCTGATGAACAACTACAAGTAAATTTAGAGACTTTTGTCACTTTGCTGTGGGATCTTAACCTTGAGATTGGTCACAGTGTTCGCACCCACGAGCAGGTGTTAGAACAAAAGCAACAAGACGTTCACTTTACCACCAGCCTACTAGAAAGCCGCTTGATCTGCGGTAATCATGTTGAATTTGAACGCTTGAAAAGCCATATCGTTGAAACACCAATTTGGCGCTCCGATGACTTTTTTATTGCGAAAGTTAATGAGCAAAAAGTACGCCATAAAAAATGTCATGGTACGGCCTATAACTTAGAACCAAATATCAAAGAAAACCCTGGTGGCTTGCGCGACTTGCAAACGATTTTCTGGGTCGCAAAAAAGCATTTCCATGCCGAAACGCTTGAAGAAATAATCAGTCACGGTTACCTCACTCATGAAGAATATCAAGAACTGTTAGAGTGCATAGAAAACTTGTGGAATATTCGTTTTGCGTTGCATTTAGCTGCCGGGCGCAATGAAAACAGATTGCTATTCGACCATCAACCCAACGCCGCCGAGTTACTCGGTTTTGGAGCAGAGGGTAAAGCGTCAGTAGAGCGAATGATGAAGCGACTATTTAGGATCATGAGCCGAGTTCGTGAAATGAACCAAATGCTGCTGTCTTACTTCGAGCAAAGCATTCTTCCTGAATACAAAGAACAAATGCCCGTACCACTTGATAGAAACTTTGAGCGGGTAGGTAATAAGATTCGAGTGAAAGACCCATCGGTCTTTTTTAGGCGTGACCAATTATTTGTGCTGTTTGAGCACATTGCCGAAAAACCTGAAATTGTTAATATTGACCCCAGTACCATTCGTACCATGCGCCAAGTGCGTCGACGGTTATTAGGTGACTTACAAGATTACGCAGGGTGCAGAGATGCTTTTTTACGCCTTTTAAAACACCCAAATGGTATGGGCCGTGCGTTTACATTGATGCACAAGCATGGATTAATCGCGGCTTACTTACCCCAGTGGCGTAACATTTTTGGGCAAATGCAGTTTGATCTATTTCATGCCTATACAGTAGATGAACATACTCACAAGTTAATTAACAATATTTATCAGTACTTTGATAAAACACAACCCAGTAAATTCCCGATCTGCAGTGAAATCGTTACCCGCATGGATAAGCCGGAATTACTATACTTAGCGGCAATATTTCATGATATAGCTAAAGGTCGAGGCGGCGATCACTCAGAGCTAGGAGCTGTAGATGCACTCGCTTTTTGTAAAATGCATGGTTTTACCAATTCGGATGCTCGACTGGTTGCTTGGCTGGTTAAAAACCACCTGCTCATGTCAGTAACCGCACAGCGCAAAGACATTAACGACCCAGATGTTATCAATGAATTTGCGACTCAAATAAAAAATGAGCGTCAACTTGATTACCTGTACTGCTTAACCGTTGCAGATATTCGCGCCACCAATGATAACCTTTGGAATGATTGGAAAAACACACTCTTACGAGAATTATATTTACACGCGCAACGGGCGCTGCGTTTAGGCCTTGAAAACCCGATGGATATGCGCGACCAAATTCGCGATAAAAAGCATCAAGCAAAACAAAGGCTCATCAACAAAGGTTATGAAGAAGAATTTATAGATTTAAGTTGGTCACGTTTTAAAGCAAATTACTTTACGGCTTTTAGCGAGCAGCAAATTTCTTGGCATAGTGAACACTTACTTAAAGCAAAAGACTTAAGCCAAGCTAGTGTAGTGGTGAGTGAAAAGCCAATGCATGGTGGTACACAAGTTTTTGTATATAGCCCGTATGAAGCAACTTTGTTCACCAAACTCGTCAGTGTCATCGGTTCAAAAAAAGCGCAAATCCAACACGCACAAGTGATGACAACAAAAGATGGTTATGTGGTTTTTAGTTTTGTGATTTTAGAAGTAAGTGGTAACCCTGTTGCAAGTACACGCGCAAACTCAATTCGCAGAGGTATTGACGCGGTGCTCCAAGGCCCTAAGAAAAAAATACGACTTAAGAAGAATCGCTCGCAACGGTTTAAAGACTTTAATATCAAACCAAAAATCATTGTTCGCCCACATGCGCGCAGTGATAGGAATCTAATTGAAATTCAAGCGATTGATATACAAGGATTACTAACCAAAATTGCCGAAGTATTTCAAGCCAATTCACTACACATTCATGCAGCTCGAATTACAACGGTGGGCGAACGTGCAGAAGATTTCTTTGTGGTATCAGATGAAAATTATCAAGCTTTAAGCGAAGAGCACAAAGCAGAATTGCATCGTGATTTAATGAAAAAGTTAAACGCAGAATCAGAATAAAAGAGGACGTTATGTCAGATCTAAAGCTAACTATTGAACAAGCGTGGGAACAACGCGATAGTATTTCACCATCTCAGGTGTCAGAACCCGTTAAAAGTGCCATTACACAAGCCCTTGCTCTACTCGATTCGGGTGCAGCTCGCGTCGCAGAAAAAATCAGTGGCGAATGGGTTGTACATCAATGGTTAAAAAAAGCCGTTTTATTGTCGTTTCGTATTCGCGATAACCAACCCATGCACGACGGTGTTAACCAATACTTTGACAAAGTACCGTTAAAGTTCAGTGATTATACGCCAGAGCAGTTTCAACAAGGTGGCATGCGTGTGGTGCCCAATGCCATCGCTCGCCAAGGCAGCTTTGTCGGTAAAAATGTGGTGTTAATGCCGTCTTACGTTAATATTGGTGCTTATGTTGATGAAGGCACCATGGTTGATACATGGGCCACTGTGGGGTCGTGTGCGCAAATTGGTAAGAATGTACACTTATCCGGTGGTGTTGGCATAGGCGGCGTTTTGGAGCCACTACAAGCGAACCCAACCATTATCGAAGACAATTGTTTTATCGGAGCACGCTCTGAAATCGTAGAGGGCGTGATTGTTGAAACAGGTGCGGTTATTTCAATGGGTGTGTATATCTCACAAAGTACCCGTATTTATGACCGTGAAACAGGCGAAACCCACTATGGACGTGTACCTGCAGGTGCCGTAGTCGTACCGGGCTCATTGCCTAGTAAAGATGGCTCGCATAGTTTATACGCAGCTATTATTGTTAAAAAAGTTGATCAACAAACACGTGAAAAAGTCGGCATCAATGCGCTACTTCGCTCAATTGACGAGTAACCTTTAATGTTATAGAGGGAGAATCGCTCTCCCTTTATATTACCCCTGCTTGTGCTTTATAAAATAACCTACCAATAGATATAGCCTTGTCTGACTATAGCGCTTTACCACCATCTACATTCAATATTTGCCCTGTTATATAATCAGCTTCAAAAGCAAGAAAATATGCAGCTTTGGCTATATCCTTAGGGTGACCTTGCCTTTGTAGTGGAATAGCCAACAAACGTTGCTGTTTTTGCTGCGCATTTAACTGACAGTCAGTGGGCCACATAATATTGCCTGGCGCAATCCCATTGGACCTAATTTGAGGTGCCATATCTTTAGCTATCGATTTAGTCACGCTTACAAGCCCAGCCTTGGCAGCACAATACAACGCATGATCTTTTAGTGGCGAGTGAGCATAAATATCCAAAATATTAATAACGCAACCTTGGTTACTCTTTAAAGTCTGGGCCATTGCCTGTATAAGAAAAACAGGCATGGTTAAATTACTGTGCAGTAAACCTGCAGCATCATCAGGGGTAGCAGAGCCTATCGGTGTCGGAAAAAAACTAGATGCATTATTTATTAACACATCAACCTTACCCCAGCATGCCATCACTTTTGCTGCAAAAGATGTATAATCCTCCAAGCTATTAAAGTGACCTACAAGTGCTTTGGCACTATTACTGCGTGACTCGTTTAACTCATCTTGTAATACATGGGCTTCATGCTCTGAGCGTTGGTAGTGAATAATCACATTACACCCTTTGCTATGAAAGTAACGCGCCATATAAGCACCTACCCGCTTTGCTGCACCAGTAATAACAACTACTTTTTGATATTTGCTCATTTGTTCTTACTGCCTTAAATAGTCCATTTCTAATTGTTGCCGCTGTTGCTCTCTCACTCAGGCATACTCGTCGATATTAAACCATGTTGATCTTTACTGAGTGTTTTTTGCAGCAATCATTCGAGTATTTTCCCAAGGCAGAACCTGCATCCATTGGTATTTTATGTAAGTCAGATGATAACGTAGAAAACACACCTTAAGGGTTCAATCAAAATCAACGATTAGAATAGCTATCTTAACGTTGATAGTCCTAGTTGCATTAAATAAATGGCTTGGTAACACTAAACTAACTTTATAAATGCTTGCTCTATATCTGACAAAAAAATAACAATCAAATTATTGCATACAATATACATTTGTATATAGTCATGATATTCATCTTTCTTAAGCAAAAATTTGGTTTACTTTACTATGCAGATAAAACTCCATTACCTTTTAATATTACTTAGTGTTTGCGCAACCTTAAGCGGATGCCTAAATATGCGCTCATCATCAAATCAAGCAATGACTATAAATCAGCAGGTTAGTAGCGAGCAATATCATAGAGCTGAACAGTTTCTACCTCATAATTTAAAACCCTTAATAAAAAATAATTGGCTAGAAGCGCACTGGTTATCAGGAAAAGACATGTTTTGGTTTCGCCAGCAAGTCGCCAATAATGGCCATCAATTTATCATGGTTGATGCAAAAAACAATTTGCAAGGGCCTGCTTTTGATCACACTCAGTTAATGAAAGCAATAGAAAAGCATGGCATTGAAGTAAATGGCCCTACTCACCTACCGCTTAAGCAACCAATTATCACACTTAACAGTCTCAACTTTCAATTAAATGAACAGCAGTGGCAATGTGATCTTACCCATTACTTATGTAACAGTAGCGAGGTCATAAAACCAAACACGCCTAGTTCAGGGTTGTCGCCAGATGGTCGCTGGCAGGTCTCAGTTAATAATTACAACCTAGTACTTCACTCTATTGAGCAAGGTACCCAGCAGCAATTAACTCACGATGGTAGCGAGCTATTTCCTTATGCACTTACCCACCCAAACCCTCATGCTAGCTTTAAAAACAGCACACCCTACCCTGATGATAATTTCAGCGTAATGTGGTCTGACAACAGCCGATATGTAATTACGCACAAAATAGATAGAAGTAAAACAAATAAGCTCACTTTGGTACAAGCCAACACCTATAAAGGGCTAACACCCAGAGCTATCAGCTACTACTATCCAATGGCTGGTGATGAGCAACTCCCGATGGCTAATTTAATCTTAATTGATACCAAAACAGCTCGCGTGACTACGCTGGATACTCCTCCTGTTATGCAGACCTATTATGGCAGCCCGATTTGGGGGTGGTGGCAAGATAATGGGCGCTTTGTTTATCATGACAGAGAGCGTGGCAACAAAACTTATCATATGCGCGAAGTAATACCTGAACAAAGCACGGTACGTACTTTAGTAACTGAGCAAGATGATAAATATGTCGACCCATGGACACAGCTATATTGGCACCTTCCTGAACTTAACGCCTTTGTATGGAGTTCACAGCGCTCCGGTTATCAGCATTTATACCTTTATGACACTACCACTGGTAAACTAAAAAATGCGATTACCTCTGGAGCTATGACTGTTCGCGCTATCCGAGCGATAGATAGCCAAAGTAAGCACATCTATTTTGAAGCTTCAGGCAAAGAAGCTGGCAGAGATCCCTACTACCGACACCTATATCGAGCTAACCTTGATGGTACTGGGTTAACATTACTTACACCGGAAGCGGCAGAGCATAGCACCCAACTATCTGATGATTATAAATATGTCATTGATACTTACTCAACACCCACTACACCACCAGTGAGTGTTTTACGCGATAGTCAAACAGGAAAAGTAATACGTCAGTTGCAACGCGCTGATACGAGTGCATTAATTGCAACTGGCTGGCAACCTCCAAGGCCATTTAAGGTACTTGCAGGTGACAATAAAACACCACTTTATGGCTTAATGTACCTTCCCTCCAATTTCGACCCAAATAAAAAGTATCCTATTATTGATGATATTTACACAGGCCCACACAACTTTTTTACCGCAAAATCTTTCAATACCTATAGCACACAAGCGAATGCGCTTGCCGAACTGGGTTTTATCGTTATAAAAATGGACGGTAGAGGTACTCACAAACGCGGGCGCGCATTTCATGAGTACTCATTTAAGAATCTTGGAGGCGGGACTGATGACCATGTTGTAGCAATAAAGCAACTAGCAAAAGAGCATTCATATATCGATATCAACAGAGTAGGTATTTTTGGTTTTAGTGCCGGCGGTTACGATACAGCACATGCAATGTTTAAACATCCTGACTTTTTCAAAGTGGGCGTAGCTGCATCTGGCAATCATGACTTTCGCGTCGACAAAGCCGGATGGAACGAGATGTGGATGGGCTACCCCGTTACATCTCATTGGGATGCACAATCTAACCTTACTATGGCCAAACACTTACAAGGAAAACTGCTACTGGCGCACGGAGAACTAGATAGCAATGTTCATCCTGCTGCCACCTTGCAGTTGGCCTCAAAACTGATTGAAGCAAACAAAGATTTTGAACTTATGATTTACCCAAATATGGGGCATGTACTGGATAAAAACCCTTACTTTGTACGCAAACGCTGGGATTTTTTTGTTGAGCACTTACTTGGTGCTAAGCCTCCAAAAGAGTATGAACTAAGTTGGTAGCAAGTCACAAACAATAAGGGCCTCAATTGAGGCCCTTGTAAGATATTGACGCCAATTTACAGTGCGGCAAACACATCGTCTGTCTTTGCGGCACAAACAAAATCATTTTTATGAAGACCTTTGATAGAATGGCTCCACCAAGTTACAGTCACTTTGCCCCACTCGGTTAACAAACCAGGGTGATGACCTTCTTCTTCTGCCATTGCACCTACAAGGTTGGTAAACTCAAGCGCCTTTTTAAAGTTTTTAAACTTAAATACACGCTCTAGCTGCATAATGCCATCGCGCACTTCAGGCACCCAATCAGGAATTTGCTTGATCAGTACCGCTAACTCTTCATCTGACACCTTAGGCGCATCAGCACGACACGCTTCACATTTTTGTGCACTTAAATCAGACATCTAATAAATCCTTAACTTGCTAATTTTTCTTTAGGGGGAAATTTTGGCTCAAATAAGCCCAACTCTTTTGCTTTTTCAACCAACGACATGATATCCATTTGTGAAATATCAAATAAATCATGGATTGAGTTAATGGTGTAGTACACAGGCTGCATAATATCAATGCGATACGGAGTTCGTAATACATCGGTTACCTCTAATGGTGAGATATCAGGCTTGTCCGTGTATACGTACTGTGTTTCACCCGGGCTTGATAAAATACCACCACCATAAATACGTAAACCATTTTCCGTTTGCATCAAACCAAACTCAACCGTAAACCAATATAAGCGAGCTAAATACACACGGTCTTTTTTGGCTGCTGCATAACCTAACTGACCGTATTTGTGAGTAAACTCTGCAAAATCAGGATTAGTTAACATGGCACAATGGCCAAATATCTCATGAAAAACATCTGGCTCTTGTAAATAATCAAACTCTTCCCGACTACGGATAAAAGTGGCTACTGGGAACTGTTTGTTCGCTAACAAGCGGAAAAATTCATCAAAATCAATAAGCGCTGGTACTGGAGCAACTTGCCAGCCGGTTTCTTTTTCAAGTACTGCATTAAGCTCGTGTAATTGTGGAATGCGATCATGTGGTAGGTTTATTTTTTTAAGCCCTTCCATATACTCGTCACACGCTTTGCCTTCTATGCATTTTAGCTGACGAGCTACTAACTCTGACCAAATTTGGTTCTCTTCATCGCTCCAAGCAATGATGCCATTTGCATCAGGTTGCTTGGAGGTATATTTACTCGATTTAGCCATAATAACCTTCTCACTACATCGGACGACCGTTAATGATCGCGCTTCAACTTGTAGCTACGATACTATGTAAAAGTAAGGAAAAGTTTAATAGTACAGCCTAACAACGCCTAGTGGATAAAGTTCCATTTTGTAAATTTAAACGTACAATTTTGTACAGTCAAAAAAACACCCGCCTACACGGCGGGTTTCATGACACTTTAGTGTAATTTTTAATTTACACCAAAAGCTAAAAATGCCTGTTCTAAGTCTTCAATAATATCTTCAACATCCTCTAGACCGATAGAAATACGAATTAAACCATCTGAGATCCCAGCAGCTTGACGCTCTTCAGGTGTATAAGGTGAGTGTGTCATAGATGCAGGGTGTTGTATTAATGTCTCAGGATCGCCAAGGCTTACCGCAAGTGTACAAAGCTCTGTGGCATTAATAAACGCTTCTCCATCTTGTAAACTGCCGTCGATTTCAAAAGCGATTACGCCGCCAGCCCCTTTCATTTGCTCACCAAGAAACTTATAGCCCGGATGCGACTTGAGTCCTGGGTAGAAAACTCTGCTTACTTTGGCGTGCTTGTCTAAAAATTCAGCCACTTTTTGTGCGCTTTCACAGTGTCTAGCCATACGCACGGCTAATGTTTTTAAACCTCTATTTATCAACCATGCATCATGAGGACTTATTGTTGCACCAATATCTTTGAGCACAGTCAGCTTAATGACTTCAATATGTTCTTGAGTACCACATACAACCCCTGCGACTACATCACCATGGCCATTTAAATATTTAGTGGCACTATGAATAACAATATCGATACCAAAATGTTTGGGCTTTTGCAGCAGGGGTGTCATAAAGGTGTTATCAATCACACTGATAAGCTGGTGTTGTTTAGCGAAATCCCCCAACATTTTTAAATCTAATACCGTCATATTTGGGTTGATGGGGGTTTCAGCAAATAACATTTTACTGTTTGGTTTAACTGCTGCTTTTAGCTCGGCTTCATTGGTCATATCAACAAACGTCACTTCGATACCAAATTTTGGCAACATATGGGCAAATAATGCAAAACTACACCCATACAGCGCACTAGATGCAATTAGATGGTCACCTTGCTGTAAAAAGCTCAATACCGATGCAGATACTGCACCCATACCTGTTGCCGTTGCGGCTGCGTCTTCCATTTCTTCTAACTGTGCGAGTTTTTGTTCCAACTCTCGTGTAGTCGGGTTGCCAAGTCGCGTATAGATATAGCCCGCCTCTTCTCCTGCAAAGCGAGCAGCCCCTTGCGCTGCATCTTTAAAACTAAATGTAGAGGTTTGATACAATGGAGCAGTTAATGCGCCATGTGGGTCATTGAAATGCTCTGGCCCGTGAATACATTGTGTGTTGTCATGGTACTTCTTCATAAATTAACCTGCTAACTTATTATTCTTTAATTGATTTATTTAATAAATATATAAATAAGTCAGCACGCCAAAATTCACAAGCAAGCCAGACGCTAAGACGGCTAGGTTATGCTAATCACTTAGCGTTAAGTGTACAAAATTGTTGTCACCTCATCTTTTACTTTGCTTTTCACTTTGCTCAGTTCGCTTAAGTAATGTGTTTACTAGCTGGTTTACCGTTGACTTTAACAAACTCGGTTTATGCTCTAAGCACGGTAATGGTCTACATAGCTCCATTGCCTTGTAGCCTAAACGCGCGGTAAATACCCCAGCACTTAACCCCTGCCCAGCTCTTGCTGATAACTTACCAAGTAATTCAGCCCCCAAGCTTGTTGCAGCTAAGTCAGACACTAACTCTGTTGCCCCCACAAACACCATTTGCTTTACCAGCAATTTATACAAGGTAATACGACTGCGATAACCCAATGTCATACCATAATGCTTAGTGATCGCTTCAATTAAATGTACTCCGCGCCAAAGCACTGCCAGCATATCCACCAGCGCGAGAGGGCTCATGGCAACCAACATCGCACTCGTAGTAGCGTGTTGATTTATAAGCTGTTTTGCTTTTTGGTCTTGCGATTGCAATAAGCTAGACTCGTATAGCTGCAGTACTTCTTTGTCGGTATGGTGTGCTTGAACAGCTGCTTTAAATTCAGCCACTTGCGATTTTGGATGAGACTCTAATAAAGGTTCGAGCCAATGATGTGCTTCCCCAATTTGCATACTATTAAGTAAACGAACACCGTCTTGTTGATGTTGTTGATGATGCTTTAAACGTCGCAATGCAACGGCTTCTTTTACCACAAACACCACGGTACTTATTATGGCTAGCCCCAGTACACTGATATAAAGTAGTGCCAGCAGCCAAGAATTTTGCATCGCTGCCGCTATGCTATATATGCTCTCTACTACTACCAATAGCAATAAACTCAATAAAAAGAGTTTGCCAAAACTAAAACGCTTAGATGAGTGATTAAACACCGGTTCCAATTCAATCTCGTTACTCTCTAATGAAGAAGAGTCGGCTGTTGCGTTATCGTCTACTTCATCAATATGCAGCGCTTCAACACGCTTTCCCTTGGCTGTCGTACTATCTTGCTCTATGGGAGGTTCGTTTATTGATTCTATACGCCTGCCCGCACGCAGCTCATCACTTTGACTCATACTAGCTTATCTCCAATTAAAAATTGCAATGCGTGATCAAGCCGAACATGGCCTAAATTACCTTGTTGCGCTTTTTGTGGATAAAAAGACAAGAATTCAAATCCATACTTTGGCCACTGCTGCGCCGATATACAATGATTAGGTGGCTGCGGCGGTAAATAGGTTGTCCAATCATTTTCGCCCAGCACTTTGCCATAAACACACTCTAAGTGTTGGCCATTGTCATTGACTTGTTTAGCTTGAGTACTTTGCACTGACGAAATTGCCATCGTATCAACAGCAACACCACTAAAGCGAAGTTCATTCCTTTGTTCACCCAACATATCGTTTAGTAACAATGCGATATCAGATTGTTGTGAGGGGCTCACATGGTCACATTTATTTGCAGCAAATAAGACTTTATCAATCTTGGGATAAAATAGCCGCTTAAGTAACCCTGATTTGCCATAGTTAAATACTTGCATTACATGTTGTAGCGCTTCACGCTGTGCTTGCAGGGTATCGGGCCCATCATTGAGCGCACTGAGCACATCGACTAATACCAACTGCCTATCAAACTGACAAAAATGCTGCTTATAAAAAGGCATTACAACTTGTTGTTTATAGGCCTCAAAACGTGCTTCCAATTGCCTATATTGGCTACTTTCATGAGTATCATCTACGGGCATTACTGGAAAGAACAATAACACAGGAGCCCCCGCCAAATCCGACGGGATCAGCATTCTACCCGGCTGTAACTGCGCTAATTTAGTCTTATCTTTAAGCCTACATAATAACTGCTGATAACTTTGCGCAAGTGTTTTCAATACGTGTTCATCAACATCATCAGTGGCGTTAAATACATCAAGCAAAGATAAAAATGCGTCGCTGTATGGCTTATATTTATCCCGCTGTAATAGTTCTAAAGTGTTGCGACTCCAAGTTTGGTAGTCTTGTGACAACATAGGTAAATCTGCAAGCCACTCACCTGGATAGTCAATTAACTCTAAATAAACGGTACTCGTGGGCGATAAATGCGCACGCAAGCCACTGTGAGTATGAAACTTAAGCGCCAAAGTTAAGGTATTAATCCGCTCAGTTGACGCGGGCCATGTTGGCTGCTCCGCTAATAAACAAGCACTGGCTCCTTGGTAATCAAAAGTTGGAATATCAAGTGCTCGCTGGGGTACTTGTTTAGCGGCTATTAAGCGGTCTTCTCGTACCACATCAAAAAAAGGGAGGTTTTGCTTGTTAGCTTGGCTTGTTAGGTGTTTAACAAGAGCACTGATAAAAGCGGTTTTTCCGCTTCCACTAAAGCCAGTTACCGCTAATTTAATATGCCGGTCTAAACTGCGGTTTAACGCTTTTTGAGTATTATTTTTTAGTTTGTCGAGGGCTTTTTGGGTAACAATTTTTGCTTTCATAAAGAAGTAGATTCCCTCTATTGTGCAGCTAAGCGCTGTGGCGTTAATACGCCACATTAGCTTAATGTTTGCTGTAATTACAGTTTGTTAATCTCTCGGCTAACGGTAAATTCGCTTGAAGTAACATACGTTTCCATACTTTGTACACGAGTATCAAGGCGTGTTAAGCGTTCTTTTAAATCAAATAGCGCGCGTCTTGGCGGCTCACCCTTTTGCCATACTTTAAATTTAACCGAAATAGGGTCTTCATCTTGGCTACTGTAAGCACTGCTAGTCTTATGTGCTTGAGTAACCGGTTTAGTATCTAAGATAAACCAACACGCAATGTAAGCAACTACAAATAACGGCCCACCAGATAACAACACAGCGGTGATCACTAGAATGCGTACTAACCAAAGCTCCATGTTAAAATAGTCACTTAATCCAGCACATACCCCCGCTATTTTTCCTCTCTTAGGATCGCGGAATAATTCACGTTTTACGCTGCTCATACTTTACGTCTCCACTGTGGTGCCTCTTGATCAAGCAAAGCTTCTAATGTTTCAACTCGTTCAGCCATTTTTTCAGCTTTACTGGCAAGCTCTAATAACTGACGATGCTCATGCTCACTTAAACCTTGGCTTACTTGTTTTTTACTACGATAGTGTAGAATGAGCCACAAAGGCGCCACTACCAACATAAAAATAATAATCGGGGCTACTAAAACTTCTAAGTCCATATCGTGTACTCCAAACAAAGGACGGAATGTGTGTTGAGGCATCTATTGAGTTTAGCGCAATAGATGCCACTTAAGTTCACTTATTTTTTGCTAGTTTTTTCTTTAGTTCAGCCAACTCATCGTCTACTTTCTCATTTTTTTGCAAGTCTGCAATTTCGTCCGCTAACGATTTTTTACCTAAATCGTATGACTCAACTTGAGATTCTAAACCATCAATTTTGGTTTCATAACGTTCAAAGCGATTCAATGCATCTTCTACTTTAGAGCTATCAAGCGCTTTTTTCACTTCCAATCGAGATTCAGCCGAACGTTGACGAAGCACAATAGCTTTTTGTCTTGCTTTGGCATCAGCGAGCTTTTCTTGTAAGGTAGCAACCTCTTGTTGCAGTTTTTCAATATGTGTTTCAACGTGCTCTAATTCAGACTGAACACTTTGCGCCGCATCTTCAGACTTTTGTCTTTCCATCAGTGCTGCGCGGGCTAAGTCTTCACGTTCTTTATTCAGTGCTAACTCAGCTTTTTCTTGCCATTGCTGTGTTTGTTCGTTTAGTTGCTCAACACGACGTGTTAGCTCTTTCTTTTCTGCTAATGTTTTTGCCGAAGTAGAACGTACTTCTACAAGTGTATCTTCCATTTCTTGAATGATAAGGCGAACCATTTTTTCTGGATCTTCTGCTTTATCTAAAATGGCATTGATATTAGAATTAACGATATCTGCAAAACGAGAGAAAATTCCCATAATCTTTACCTCTTTGGTTTATAAATTTAAATAGCTTACATTACATATATCAAATTGCTTGCCAACTTTTTAAAACCTAAAAAGAACAGATATATCATATAGTTATATTATTTGAAAAAAATCTTTAGTTCCCTGCTTTTTTCAAATACACTAACAGTTAGTAAAAATAACTAAGAGTTAGGCAATATGAGCCAGTTTCGCCAACAGGATAATTTACTCGGTCAATCTGACAGCTTTTTAACTGTGCTAGATCAAGTTTCACAACTTGCACCACTTGAAAAACCCGTCCTCATTATTGGTGAACGAGGTACAGGTAAAGAGCTCATCGCAGCACGATTGCATTATCTGTCTGAACGTTGGGAACAAAGCTATATTAAGCTAAATTGCGCAGCGCTCAATGAAAACTTGCTCGAAAGTGAGTTATTTGGTCACGAAAGTGGTGCCTTCACCGGCGCAAGTAAGCGCCATGAAGGACGCTTTGAGCGCGCCAATGGCGGTACGTTATTTTTGGATGAACTAGCAAATACCTCTGCAATGGTTCAGGAAAAATTATTGCGTGTGATTGAATATGGCGAATTTGAGCGTGTGGGTGGTAAGAGCACCGTAAAAGTAGATACCCGTTTAGTATGTGCAACTAACGAAGACCTACCTACACTTGCTGATAATGGTGAATTTCGCCACGACTTGCTCGATAGGTTGGCCTTTGATGTGATCACTCTACCACCGTTAAGAGCCCGACAAGAAGATATCTTGCTGCTTGCTGAACAATTTGCAATAAATATGGCGCGCGATTTACATTGGTCACTTTTCAGTGGTTTTACGCGCAAAGCCACAGACAAGCTATTAGAATATGATTGGCCCGGCAACATACGTGAGCTAAAAAATGTTATCGAACGAAGCTTGTACCGCCATGGCAGCGAAAGCCTCCCCGTACACAATATTGTGTTAGACCCATTTGAAAGTCCGCATCGCCCTAAACAGCGCGTTAAAGCCCAAATAGTTAATAGTCATATGCCAGTTGCAACAACCGTTGTTGCACAAGAGCAATCACCCACAATTGAAGTGGTCAAGCCAGACCCTGAAATTGAGTTTCCATGTGACTTAAAATCACTCTCTAATGATTTTGAAATTAACTTAATAGAAAACGCACTCAAACACAGTCAATTTAACCAAAAGAAAACTGCACAAATGCTTGGTTTAACGTATCATCAGCTACGTGGATATTTGAAAAAATACAATTTGTTAGACTCAGGTCAAAAACAAGAGGCATAGGTGTGCGTAATTTGCTACTAGGTGCGTTATGTACCTACTTGCTAGGCTGTATAGATGCTAGCCAACAAACCATTAGAAAAACGCAAGGATTAGTATATTGCGCTGAGGCAAACCCTGTGTCTTTTAACCCGCAAGTCACAACCACAGGTTCAACCATTGATATAATTGCCAGCCAACTCTACGACACACTGCTGAGTATTGACCCCGAAACGGCAGAGTTTAAACCAGAAATTGCCACTCACTGGCAAGTGAGTAACAGCGGTAAAGCCGTGACATTTTATTTACGCCAAGACATCGAGTTTCACCACACGAGCTATTTCTCTCCCACCCGATCACTCAAAGCCGACGATGTGGTGTTTTCATTTAACCGCTTGTTTGATGTCTACAACCCTTATCACTTTGTGGGTGATGCCAGCTATCCTTACTTTCAAAGTGTTGGTTTAGATCAGCTTATTAGACAAGTCGTCAAAGTAGATGACTACACAGTTCGTTTTGAGCTGTTTAATGCTGAAAGTAGCTTTTTATCAAACTTAGCCACAGACTTTGCGGTCATTCTATCAAAAGAATATGCTGACCACTTAGCTGCCATTGAACAAAAAGATTTATTTGATATGTACCCTATCGGTACCGGCCCCTATAAATATAAAAACTACTTACGCGATAACCTCATTCGCTACCACCGCAATGAAAATTACTGGAAACATCCAGTCCCCATGCAACAACTCGTTTTCGATATAACCACCAATGGCACCAGTCGAATTGCAAAAATGCTGACTAAAGAATGTGATATCACGGCGCACCCTAGTGCCACGCAGTTAAGTGTGCTTAACGAGCGAACTGACATTCGTGTTGATAAAGCGCCCAACCTCAATATTGGCTATTGGGCTTTTAACACTGAAAAGCCACCATTTGATAATTTGTTGGTCCGCAAAGCGCTGGCACATTCGGTCGATTTTGAAAAAATCATGCAAGCGGTGTTTTATGGTAATGGCATTATTGCACGCTCACATTTACCACCCTCATCTTGGGCCTATGAAGCACAAAAAAATATGCCCGCATATAACCCTGACTATGCCAGACAGCTACTTATCGAAGCGGGTTTTGAGCAAGGGTTTAGTATGACACTATGGGCTATGCCCGTATCGAGAATATATAACCCAAATGCGCGCAAAATGGCTGAGCTTATTCAAAGTGATTTAAAGCAAATTGGTATTTCAGCGCAAATCATCGAATATGAGTGGAATACCTTCCTAGAACGAATTGGTCAGCATGAGCATGATAGCGTATTATTAGGATGGGCTGCAGATACACCCGACCCTGATAATTTTTTCAGCCCACTACTGAGCTGTACTGCCACTTTTAGTGGTAAAAACCCGGCCAATTGGTGCAACCCTGAGTTTGACTTGCTACTGACTCAGGCGCTTGATACCACAGATGTTGAACAGCGCAAGGTTTTTTACCATCAAGCTCAAAGAATGATCATCGAGCAGCTACCACTGGTTCCTATTGCCCATGGAATGCGCTTTCAAGCAACAAGTAGTGACATAAAAGATATCTCCTTGCGCCCCTTTGGCGGTATTTCTCTTGGTAAGGCGAGGCGAGACTAATGCTATTTGAATATTTATTAAGGCGCTTGAGTCTGCTGCTTTTTATGGTATTCACGCTCACGGTGTTTACTTTTTCACTGAACTATATGTTTCCGGGTGAGTTACTAAGTAATATCACAGGCCAAATAAACCCCACTTATGAGCAAAGTCAAGAGCTTATACAGCAATATCAGTTAGATAAAGGCATATTCATTCAATACTTAGCTTTTGTAGAACGCATTGTGCAAGGTGATTGGGGGCTCTCACTCTCATCAGGACAACCCGTTTTTGAGCAAATTGTTAAACTGTTTCCAGCCACCTTAGAGCTATGCGTGTATGCCCTTGCAATGGCAGTTCTTTTTGGTATACCCGGCGGTATAATTGCCTCTGTTTATCACAAACGTTGGCCTGAGAAAGTGATTAACTCTTTAAGTTTGCTCGGCTTTTCAGTACCTATCTTTTGGCTAGCCTTGTTGCTTATTATGGTGTTTTGTTTAGGGCTAGGCTTGTTCCCCATGTCAGGTCGCATTGGCTTACTCTATGAAGTAGACCCAATTAGCAATTTTATTTTACTGGATATTATTTTACAGAGCTTCCCCTATGAAGGGCTTGCCTTTGTTGACGCACTGCATCATTTAGCACTGCCTACTGTGGTATTGGCTATGTATCCAACCACAGTGTTAATTCGTTTTACTCGAGACTCGATGCTAGATGTATTAGAGCAAAACTACATTAAAACTGCTCGGGCAAAAGGCTTAAATCGACGTCAATTAATCATGCATCACGCACTGAGAAACGCTTTGTTACCCGTCATAAAACAGATTGGTCTGCAGTTTAGTACCTTGATCACGCTTGCGATGATCACCGAAGTCATATTCTCATGGCCCGGCGTTGGCCGCTGGCTTATAGATAGCATCTACCAACGTGACTACCCTGCTATTCAAGGCGGATTATTAGCTGTTTCTATGTTTGTCATTTTAGCGAATATGTTGGCTGAATTTAGCCATACTTTGTTTGACCCATTATCGAGAAATCAGGCCCATGGCAAAGTTTAGTTTATTTAGTGAAGAGTCAAACCGCTCACCGCTATCTAGGTTATGGCGTAAGTTTAAATCTAACCATCCAGCTTTGGTTGGTCTATGGGTATTCGTTGCATTAACGCTACTGGCATTCACTGCACCGTTTATTGCACCTTATGGCATTAACCAACAACATGGCGACGCGCTGTTACTCCCGCCTTCATGGCATGAGTTAGGAGATGTTCGTTTTATACTTGGTACAGATGACTTAGGTCGAGATGTACTTTCAAGACTAATGAATGGCGCAACATTTACCTTTGGCTTATCGATTGTGGCGGCCTTGGTTACCACTTTAATTGGTGTTGTGTTGGGGACTTTTGCTGGGATAAGCAAAGGATTTCGTTCTAGTTTGTTAAACCACTTACTAGACATAACGCTATCAATCCCCTCTTTGCTACTGGCGATAATTATTATTGCGGTGCTCGGGCCTGGCCTACTCAATACTGTATGGGCGATTATATTTGCTCTACTACCACAGCATATACATTCAGTGAGAAACCTAGTTGTTGAAGAACTAAACAAAGACTATATCAGTGCTTTTCGTCTAGATGGTGCCTCTAAATGGCAAATTTTAACACGTGGGGTATTACCAAATATTTATGAGCATATTGTGGTCATTTTTACTATGGCTTTATCAACTGCTATCTTAGATATTGCAGCTCTTGGCTTTTTAAAGTTAGGTGCACAACCGCCAACTACTGAGTGGGGAGCCATCCTTGCCGAAAACCTCAGTCTAATTTACCTCGCGCCTTGGACAGTAGGCCTACCTGGTGTGTTATTATTCATTGCGGTGCTGTCTACAAACTTAGTCGGTGATGGCTTAAGGCAAGTACTTAAAGGGCGTAAGGTGGATTAATGCAGCTATTAGATATTCGCAATTTAACGATTGAATTGCACACCGAAAGCGGTGTAATACGTGCTGTAGACAGAATAAACTTAAGCCTTAAAGAAGGTGAAGTACACGCATTAGTGGGTGAGTCTGGCTCAGGTAAAAGCTTAATTGCCAAAGCTATTGTGGGCGTACTTAACAAACGCTGGCGCGTCACAGCAGATAGAATGCATTGGCAAGGCGTTGATTTAATGCGACTAAGCCCTGAAAAACGCCGTAAAGTAGTTAGCCGTGATATGGCAATGATTTATCAAGAACCAAGTCGTAGCCTAGACCCTACAGCAAAAATTTATGAACAAGTGGCTGAATCATTACCTGATAGCAGTTTTAAAAATAGTTTTTTTGCTCGCGGTAGTGAACGAAAAAACAAAGTGAAAGCGCTCCTGCACAAAGTGGGGATAAGAGACGATAAAAAAGTCGCCAGCAGCTACCCCCATGAACTCTCCGAAGGGGTATGTCAAAAGGTGATGATTGCCATGGCAATAGCACGTAGCCCAAAGTTATTGATTGCTGATGAACCGACCACCGCCTTAGAAAGCATAGCCAAAGCGCAAATTTTTAGATTACTAAAAAGCCTTAACCAATTAAAAAACATGTCGGTTTTGATGATTTCTCATGAGCTTGAAGAGATCACTGACTGGTCACATGCGATGCATGTTTTATACTGCGGTCAAATGGTCGAAGCTGGGCCAACCGCAAAGGTATTTAGCACACCATGTCACCCGTACACTCAGGCATTAGTAAAAAGCTTACCTGATTACGCGCAAGGGCTTGCTCATAAAGAGCCTTTTTATGCCCTTAAAGGGACTATTCCGCCATTACAGCACCTGCCTATTGGCTGTCGCCTTGGCCCTCGCTGTCCACAAGCACAGAAACAATGTGTGGTCACCCCCACGCAAAGTAAAGTCCATAGTCATACCTATGCGTGTCACTTTCCGCTGGTAAAGGAAAAGCCCAAATGCAACCGCTCTTAAAAGTTCAAGCGCTGAATAAATCATTTTGCACCCGTGCGGGTGTGTTCAAACGCAAGCATGCTCAGGTGTTAACAGATATATCATTCTGCGTAGGTCAAGGTGAAACATTGGCGATTATCGGTGAAACAGGATCAGGTAAAAGTACCCTAGCGAGAGTGTTAGCGGGTGCCGATCACGCAGATAAAGGGCAAATTTTACTCAACGGAGAAACAATCGAAGATGATGGTATTCGATGCGATGAATGTCGCCACATTCGATTAATTTTTCAAGACCCAACTCGCTCATTAAACCCTGGTTTAACCATAGGTGACATGCTGGATGATTGTTTAAGTCTCAACACTGAACTTACACAGCAACAACGAGATAAAAAGATTAAACATACGTTGACTCGTGTGGGATTACTTACTGAGCACTATGAATATTACCCCCATATGTTCAGTGGCGGGCAATTGCAACGTGTGGCATTAGCACGAGCGTTAATTTTAGACCCCAAAGTGGTAGTATTAGATGAGGCTCTGTCATCTCTTGACCCTTCAGTAAGAGCACAAACAGTTAACTTACTGTTAGAGTTACAACGAGAGTCTGGGCTTAGCTATGTGCTTATCACCCACCACCTAAGCTTAGTAAAGCATATGAGCGATCAATTACTGGTGCTTAATAAAGGTAAAGTGGCTGAATACGGCAATACACTGGCTATATTCGCTGAACCAAAATCACGCGTCATGCAGCGACTGTTGAATGTTTAATATCATATATTCGGCGTTCAATTGATAGGTACAACCCACTCTAGTCCTAATGGATTTTCACCCCTATATTAAAATTTACTCAAATAGAATAACGACCTACCCAAATTTTTGCCTAATTACTAAGCCATTTATCAGTCGGGATATCGGGTCATTTATTTAGAGGCTGTTGATTTTTGCTGTGCGTTTTTACAGCAGTCATTCGGGGGTTTTGGCAAGGCAAAACTTGTATCCATAGATATTCTATGTAAGCTAGATAATAACGTAGAAAAAATGCCCGAAGACGATTTTGAACCGTTTTCCATCAGCTTTCATCGTTGCAATTTTTGCTTGTTGAATCTTATTATGTTTATTTAGTTATGCATAACAATAAACTTGTTTATTATAACGGATTAGCATCAATCAGCCATGTGCGAATAAAGCTAAGTTGGCTGCGCCCCAGGCAATGACTTTGCCATCTTTACTCAAATCGACTTAGTACAAACCATGGAGCAAACCTACTCACTATAATAGGTTTAAATATTCGATTCGCTAACCAACGATTTAGGCTCTAAACTTTGGTATATTCTAAGCTCATAGAGATTATGAATGCTTATCCGGTTATTACTCATATTTTTATTTGTAAGCTTTTATGCAATGCCATCTGCACCGACCCCCCAGCAGGTGAAAGCCGCAAGTGGTAAACAACAATTGTTGTTGCTTAATCAATACATGAAAGCACAGTCAAATGTGAATGCCAGAGAAGCGTTAGCACTTGCTCAGTCCCTCACACCAAATTTACCGCTTCAACAATATCCTCAACAAAGGTTATTATTGCAACTATGGCAAGGTGTAGCGCTGACTATGCTAGGTAAACAGCGTGATGCATTAATTTTACTCGACACAGTAATTAATGAATCTAAAAGCGCAGGATTTTCAGACATTTCCGTAGAGGCCCTTTATCACCGTGCGGACGTGTACGTAGAGCTGTGGAACTATGAATTGGCTTTATCGGATGGATTTGAAGCATTATCTATGCTCGAAAAAAAAGGCGACCTCAAGAAAATAGCTGATGCACAAACAGCCATCGCTAATATGTATGATTATCAAGATAAAATACCTCAGGCATATGAGTGGTTCTTGAAGGCCAAAAATAATTATATTGCGGTAAATGATATCAAAGGAGAAGTTAGCTCTCTAGGGAGCATTGGTTTAATGTATCGTTTTGTCGGTGACTTTGATAATGCGCTAAGCTATCAATTGCGAGCGATTGAAGGACACAGAAAAATCGGCGACCAAAGAAAGCTCGCCATTAGTTATAACAACACCGCAATTATTTACAAAGACCTTGGTAAATATCAAGAAGCCATAAACATGCACACAAAATCACTCGAACTCAAACGCAAACTAGGCTACGAGCGAGGGATGGTATTCTCGTTTAATAACTTAGGCGAAACTTATCGTTTAGCCGGTGACTTAGAAGCGGCTAAAGCTTATTTAACCAAAGCTGAGTCGTTAGCGAACAAACTCAAAAACCGAAAGTTACTAAGTTCGACAAACCTATATTTGGGACGCATTGCGATTACCGAGCAGCGTTACGACGATGCTAGACGAATCTTAGACGCTGCAATGCAAACTTATCAAAAGAGTAATGAAACAGCCCGAATCGCTGAAGGCTTTTTGGAACATGGCAACCTTTCAAATTTAACAGGCCAACCTGAGCTTGCGATAACACAATTACTTAAAGCGATTGAGTATGCTAAAAAAGCTCAAAAAAATGTCGTGCTGCTTAAAGCCTATGATTTATTGTCACAAACATATGCAGATCTTGGCAATTATAAAACAGCCTATAAAATGCAAAGAACTTATCAGTCAAGCAGAGACACATTATTTGATCTTTCTAGTCAGCAGCGTATAGAAATGCTCATAGTAAAAAACAATATTAATGAAACGCGACGCAATTTAAAATTTATCAAACAAGAATCTATGCTCACAGAGGCTGAACTTCATAACAAAATTACAAATCGTAATTTCATGATATTAGCGGCATTAAGTACTTTGATTTTATTAGGCTTCTTCTATAATCGACGGGCACTTCAATTAGCAAATAAATCCCGAGAGGCGATACAAGAAAAAGAGCAAAAACTCAGCCTAGCACTTTGGGCTAGCAGCGATGTATTGTGGAGTTGGGATATTGAAAAACAAAAAGTTTCACGAGAAAATGCAAGTCAATTAGGTGTGAATCCGTGCGATGATATCAACCCTAATTGGGAGAATTTAAACATCCACAGTGACGACCTTAAGCGTTTAACCGCATGCTTGGATGCGATATTAGAAAAAAAAGAACAATCGTTTGAAGTCTCTTATCGTGTTAAAACCAAAAATGGCGAGTGGACTTGGGTACAAGACAAAGGAAAAGTTGTAGAAATAGGCAGTAACAACGAGCCGTTAAAAGTAGCAGGGATACAGCATGATATTACTATTTTAAAGCAACAAGAAGCTGATTTAGTTGTTTTAAATACAGAACTTGAACAGCGGGTAAAGCAACGAACACATGATTTAGAAGCTGCACTTGATAACCTAAAAGCAACGCAGCAAAGCCTAGTTGAAGCAGAGAAAATGGCAGCATTAGGTTCTTTAGTTGCCGGCTTAGCTCATGAAATTAATACCCCTTTAGGTACTGTGATCATGGCAGTCACTCACTTAAATGCGCAATTAAAGCAGTTGGAAGTGATGACTGATAAAGGCACATTATCGAAACAAGAATTGATAAAATGCCTGAGCATCTCAATTCAAAGTGCTGACCTTATTTTTACCGGAATAAAACGTACCTCAGCGTTGGTAGAACAATTTAAACGCGTTGCTGTTTCGGCAAAGGGAGAGGGGCAAGTAACCTATCGCTTTGAAGAAATCGTCAATACTGCGTTCCATACGGCCTTTAACGCCTTGGGTAAACCACAAAACGTCACTTTAGTTGCAGTAACACAAAGTGAAATAACCACTTATATTGACCCTTTACTTCAAGTTATTGAACAATTACTCAGCAATGCTATTGAACATGCTGAGCCTAATGACATGTTAAACCTTTATGTGACAATGCGTGATATTGGCGAATTTTATGAGGTAATTGTTGAAGACGACGGTGTAGGTATTAATGATAGTGAACGTAGCAAAATATTTGAGCCATTTTATACTTTAGCTCGTCATAAAGGCCATGCTGGACTGGGTCTTAATATTACCTTTAACCTTGTTTCACAAGTACTCGATGGAAAAATTCATTGCGAACGTTCAGAGTTTGGCGGTGCTAAATTCATTTTCAGCGTTAAAAAAGAACAAAGTCATAATGGAGTACCTAATCTTTAATAAATTATGACAAAAAATTTAAATAACCTCAAACAAATTAATAGGTTGAGCAAAAAAACTTCACCATATCGATTATATGCAAGTCAAGCTAACCAAGTAGACTATTTAAATCTATTATCTTGCTACGCATACTGATATGTCTCCAATAGTGGCAAATGTATCAACATAAAAAAGGAAGGCTATGCCTTCCTTTTTTTACTTATTTACTCAAAAAATAACTTATCTCTTTGCTTTTTGCCGACTTCGTTCATGGTCGCAGCATCATACAAGCGACCGTTAATCATGGTATAAGCCACTTTATCTGTATCGCGAATATTACTTAGTGGGTCACCATCAATCACTACTAAATCAGCCAACTTACCCGCTTCAATAGAGCCAATGTGCTGGTCTAAGCCTACATATTTAGCAGGGTCTAGCGTTGCCGCACGCAATGCTTCAAGCGGCGTCATACCACCTTGAGCAAACATCCAAATTTCCCAATGTGCCGCTAAGCCTTCACGCTGACCGTGCGCACCTAAGTTTACCAATACCCCCTCATCTTGCAGCTCTTTAGACACTCTGGCGTTGCTAAAATGGTTATAGTGATGCTCAGGTGCTTTTACACGGCGCATAGAACGCGGTAATAACTGGTTTTTAGGCACAAACTTACTTAAACGCGGGTGATTCCAAACATCCGTTTTATCATACCAATAGTTTTCACCCCAAATTCCCCCGTAGGCTACACCTAATGTCGGCGTATAACCAACTTCGCTTTGCGACCATAATTGTTTAACATCATCATAAATATTGGCAACTGGCAGTGAATGCTCAACACCTGTATGACCATCAACAACCATGGTTAGATTATGTTGCAATAGTGACCCACCCTCGGGCACCACCATCATGCCTAACTCTCTAGCCGCTTCGACGACTTGTTGGCGTTGTTCACGACGAGGCTGGTTGTATGATTTAACACTAAATGCGCCCACTTTTTGCAAACGTTCAATGTGGAATTTAGCGTCATCAAGTGAATCAATGTGCGCCGTGTAACCCGGTACATTAGCCCCATACAAAATGGTGCCTGTTGAGAAAATGCGTGGGCCTACAATTTTGCCCGCTTTTTGCATTTCACTTGCAGCAAAAATTTCGGTGGTATCGTTAGATGGGTCATGAATGGTGGTTACACCCAAAGATAAGCCAGCAAGGTTCTTCCAGTTTTGCTCTGGTACAATCTCATCACTTGCTTGTGAGCCATGCGCGTGTGCATCAACCAGACCAGGAATAATTGTTTTACCAGCTACATCAACAACCTCTACACCTTGAGGTATTGCTACTTCTGCTGCTGTACCAACGGCTTTAATGTGCTTTCCATCGGTTAAAACCACACCATTTTTAATAACCTTATCACCCTGCATGGTCACAATCGTCGCACCCGTTAGTGCAATCATACCCTCAGGCTCAGCCATATCTTGCTTAAAGCCAATATTGGTGCCGCTTTTCACTTTAAAGTCAGCTGCCTTATCTTGCTTAATATCAAACATACCATCGAGGTTTGCATGATAAAGTTCAGGGCCTAAGCTCCAGTAAAGCTTATCGCCTTTAGCGCTCCAGCTGATGTTTTCACCTGCACGCTGTGAGAGCTGCTCAACTGGGAACTGTTTGTCGGTAGGAGAAATCGAAATAGTTTTACCGGTTTGCACAAATGGCGTTACAAATACTTTAAAGCGCTCAGCGAATGCTAGGTATTTACCATCTGGAGATACTCTAAACTCAGTCGCATGTTTGGCTTCATACAATACCCGTGTCTTTTTAGTTGCTAATTCAATTGAGCGAAGTTCAGGGTGCTTACCATGGTCCATCATATAAAGGATATCATTACTAGCAGCAAACTGGGCTTGATAGCCACTTTCACTGATCAGTTCAGGCTTGCCACCGTTACTTGATACCTGATAAAGGCCCGGCTTAAGTGACCACTGTGGATTTAAAATCGAACCACCACGCGTTTTGCGAAATACCACGGTTTGACCATTAGGGCTAAATGAAGGCTCTACATATTTACCCGGTTCAGTCGTTATCGTTTTGCCTTTACCATTACTAGCTGAAACTACCCGAACACTGCCCTGCTTGTTATCGTCCCAAGTGGTGTAGGCAATCTTCTTGCCATCACGTGAGAACTGAGGGAAAAACTCAAAGTGGTCGTTCTGTGAGGTTAAGCGAGCAACTTTGCCAGATGCTAGATCACGCTTATAAATGTGGCCCATAGCTTCAAATATCGCGGTTTCGCCATTGGGTGATACCTGCACATTACGCAACATTTTTACATCAAACTGGTCTTGATCAAGGTTTTGTGCAAAACGCAGTGCTTTTTGAATTTTTTTCGTCGTATTAACCGCAAATTCAACGGTTTTGATAGACTTGTCTTTCACTGCTAGTTGATGAATTTTACCGCCAGCCCAAAATACAATATTTTCGTTATCAGGGGTCCATGCAATTGTTGGGTAAACACCGTGAATGGCCCACGTTTCTTGCATGTCGCGCTCAAGGTTACCATATAGCTTAGTTTCTTTACCCGACGCTAAGTCGTACAAATACAAACTGCTTTGAAAATCATCGCGCTTCACATACGCCAATGTTTTACCATCAGGTGAAGGTGTTGGCCTAATAGCCCCACCCATGCCAGATAGAATGACTTTAATTTCGCCCGTATCTCTGTCATAACGCTTAATTTTATATATGCCGGCAACTGAGTCTTTTGAATAGTGGAACGTTTTACCCGGTGTAGCATCTTGAGAAAAGTAAACGTAGCGGCCATCAGGTGAAAACGCCGGTTCACCTAAGTCTTTTTGATCGTTCGCACGTTTAGTTAGCTGAAAGCCCGTACCACCGGATTTGTGATACATCCAAACTTCACCGGCACCTAATGAACGCGTACCTGTAAAATGCTTACGCGCTACAAGGTAGTCTCCATCAGGACTCCAAGCTGGGCTATTTAACAAACGAAACGTTTCGTTTGTCACTGCTGTTTGCTCTGTTCCATCTGCTTTCATCAACCAAATATTGTCACCCCCGCCCTGATCCGAGGTAAAGGCGATATGTTGACCATCTGGACTAAAACGCGGTTGCATCTGCCAACCAATATCACTGGTTAACTGTGTTGCTTCACCACCAGAGGCCGCCATCGTATAAATATCACCCAGTAAGTCAAACACTAAGGTCTTACCGTCTGGGCTTATATCCACATTCATCCAAGTGCCCTGAGTCACAGAGATGTTAGCATCTAAAAACTCACCTTGTGGTGCATCCACATTCCATTTTTCTGATTTGCTTTCTTCTGCGTGGGCACTGCCCAACGCGAGTGCAATAGAGAGCGACAGTGCGCTATAAAACTGTTTTTTCTTCATTATTAGACTCTCAACTTAAATTTAGCCCATCACAACAAAAATGAACTAAAGTTGCCAGTAAAATGCCATCAAATACATATTTTTGCGGCTATTGAAAAAAGCCATGATTAACCGCGCTGCCAGTCGCTCGGATCAAACTCAAAGTAACATATCAATAGACGGTAAAGTTCGGGGTCATAGTTTTTTAATTGCGCTGGCTTTTCAATAAATGTCTCGGTCAGTACAGCAAAAAACTCTGCTTCATTGGTAGCACCATAACTATGCATTACATGTGGCATTTGATATGCCACATGGCTTTTCAAATTATTGTAAGCACGCGCAAACACTCGTCCCCAATCGGCGTACTCTTGCTTGCTTTTTAACTGAGGCGTACCATTAGTTTGCCCTGTTTGTTGATCTAATTGGTGGGCAAACTCATGAAATACCAAGTTATGACCATCGCCAGGTAAACGGTTACCTTCAAGCACATCATGCCAACTCAACACTAACGTACCTCCGGGCCAAGATTCCCCTTGCCTAATTGAGGTATGGTAGTTAACCAAGCCAGCACCATCAGTGTTCGTTTGTGGTACGTAATAGCTGCTGGGGTAGAGTAAAACCTCTTTCACATTAGGGTACAGTGGCCACGCTTGTTTAAGTACGAGCAAGCACGCATCAGCGGCAACAATAAGCGCCATGGCACGGTTTATTTTTAATCCATCACGACCTAATAGTCGTTTTTCACCTAAAAACCAAACAATGTGCTTTTCCAAAGCAGTTCGATCAGCATCGGTCATGGCTCGATAAATTGGCATATATTTGAGCAACACTTGCTTATCAATATGTGACAAATTTTGCGCTTGGTATTTTTTTGCCCAAATTACAGTTTGGATAGACTGCCAACGCCAATACACGACCACAAAAACCACCAGTACCAGCAATAGAAAAATATTTATCATTTTGATTACTTAATCGCTCTTTTAAATATAGTTGGTACAAATTGCAGTAATTTCAATATAGCTTTGGTAAAATTTACCTTTATTGAGTTAACCAAGAACAGGTCTTAATGACACTTCCCATCGCAGCTATTCAACCCGAGTTTATAGCCACTATAAGTAAAAATCATGTAGTTGTCAGCGCTGCTACGGGGTCGGGCAAATCTACCTGTTTACCATTGTGGGCTCGCGCACAAGGACGAGTACTGGTAATAGAGCCTCGTCGAATTGCTTGTACTTCTTTGGCTGAATACTTAGCGCAACAAGCAAACACTCAACTGGGTGAGCAAATTGGATATGCCATTCGTTTTGAACATCATTTTGATGAACACACACAAGTTGTTTTTGCCACCCCAGGGGTTGCACTTCGTTGGTACTTTGACAATCAACTGAGCGATTTCAATGTCGTTATGCTCGATGAATTTCATGAGCGTCGCTGGGATATGGACTTGTTACTTGCACTACTTAAGCAACAAAACCTTCGACTCATTGTTACCTCCGCGACGTTAAATACCCAACCCTTGCTGCGTTATTTAAATGCCTGTGCGTTGTATTCAGAAGGTAAAATGTACCCTGTCAAAGAGCTATTTATGGCCGATGACAGCCGTACTATGCCTAATAAACATGATTTGCCTGAACGCGTAAAAATGGCATGTGAGCAAGCAATCATAAACACCTGCGGCGATATTTTAGTGTTTTTACCCGGAAAAGGAGAAATTCAGACGGTTGCGTCAACATTAAACCAACTACCAGTATTAATCGTACGTTTATACGGTGGATGCAGTGCATCAGAACAGCAACTAGCATTGAATGTACAAAATATCCAAAGGGTGATATTAGCAACCAATGTCGCAGAAACGTCTTTGACTATACCCAACGTCAGCTGCGTGATTGATTCAGGGCTTGAACGGCGCACACACCTAAGAGGCGGTAAAACCGTCCTGAGTTTAGAGGCTATTGCCAAAGATTCTGCTAAGCAACGATTAGGCCGGGCTGGACGCACACAACAGGGTATTTGCATTCGTTTATATGGTGAACATGCCCCCCTTATTGTAACAACCCCACCTGAAATTCATCGAGAAAGTCTCACTGAACTGGTACTAGCAGCGGGGTGTTCAAGTAATGGAGTTGATAGTTTAGAGTTTATTGAAGCACTACCAGAAACCTCAAAAACAGCAGCTCTAAGTAAGTTAATAAAAATTGCTGCCATAGATGAGCAACAACAAGCCACTGAACTTGGTAAAGCGCTCTATCCACTCCCAGTTGATGCCGAACTGGCCTATATAATTAATGCCATGCCCAGTAAATCGTTACAACAAGCGATGGTTGACGCAGTTGCAGTACTCAGTGTGCCTGCTCGCGTTTATCAGCTGCCCAGCAATACCGAGCGCAAAGAAGAGCTGAATAAACAACTTCCGAATCATTGCGACTTAGAGCTGGCAATTGCCTTGGTACGTGAACAACTGAGTTGTGTTGATTTCGACCATGATGCAATGCGAGAAGCCAAGCAATTTAGCGACCAGCTGCGCCTTGCTTTTGACCTACCAGAGCGCAAACATGCCGCAAGCTATGACAGAACTAAGCTAGTGCAAGCAATCGCAACAGCAAAACCCGACTGGGTATTTGTAAAGCGTAATAATCGCAGAGGCGCATTTGGTAATGGCGACAGTGAAGTGATACCAGCAAAAGAAACTCGCATCAAAGACAATTGCGAAGCGATGTTGGTCATCGACACATACGCATTAGCGGGCAAAGGCACAAAACAAGCCATGACACTTGCCACTGTCAATGCACCGATTACCTTACAAATGGTGGCACAACTTAATTTAGGACAACAGCAAATCTTAGGTGCCACTGTAGATGACGGCCAAATTATGGTGAGATGTGTACAAACTTTTGCTGGTCGACACCTTAATGAACAGCTTATAAAAGCCAGTGGCAATATTTTGATTGATGCTTGTGTAAACTTGATTTTAAGTGACAAATTACTCGTACCAGCAGGTGAGCAAATTACCCAGTCGCTTGCTCAGCATCAGCTGTATTATCAAGCTCACAACACGCCTTGTGAAATAATTTCACCAAAACAATATTTACACGATAAACTCGGAGAAATTGGACTGTGTGAACAAGATGATATTGCACTGATTGAACCACAAGACCTATTCTACCAACAGCTTGAAACTTGGCAGCTTGAGCCGTTTATCGAAAAGCACCCACTGCATGTAAAGCTCAACGATTTATTAATGCAAGTTGAGTACTCATTTACCGCCAAACGTATTTTATTAAATTACGTCAGTGGTAATCGCAAGGAAGCCCCAAAAAAATGGGAGATTCCCGCTTGGCCTGGCTTTAAAATACGATACAAAAAAGCCAGTAAAGTAGTTGATGTAAAGTAACAATATCAAAACGTTCACCAGTTCTTCATGAGTGTACTTCACTGCACGCTTTGCGCTAACAGAACACAATTGAGTTAATTTTTACGTTTTCGTGCTTTTTTTTAATAAATGTATTCAAAAAAGGCACGCCAACCGAACAGCCTAACTAATTTTTATTGCCAAGTTATTACGTGTGATTGTATAATGCCCGCCCAATCGAATAGCAGCTTTTGCTGGCCTTTCATTTTTGTAATTAGCCTTATAAAGAATTTAATAGCAGTCTCCCACAGGGGGTTGCGTTTTTTCACGCGCGTATTTTACATCATGAAGCTTATATTAACTGCATTCAACGGTTGGCGTTTCCCGCGTAGCAAGATTCCTCGCGGCGAGTCACATCGTCATAACCGAAACACACGAGATTTAAAAATTTTAACCGTTTCTGAGGAACAAATATGAGCACCACAGTACGTAACTTAAACCCAATTGCAGGCGCATTAGCAGTAGCACTGGCAAATTTTTCTGCAGCGTCAGTAATGGCAGCAGAGGCACAAGTTGAGAAATCAAAAATTGAAGCCATTACTGTAACGGCAACCAAACGCTCGCAAGTTATTTATGAAGTACCCATTGCTATGAGTGCATTCTCAGGTGATGACCTTGAATCACAAGGTATCTCAGACATTACTGATGTGGGTAAATTTGTTCCTAATTTAAATATCACTGGCTTTTCAGCAGGTCACAATTCTTCAGCTAACCCGTTCATTCGTGGTATAGGTCTGCAAGATCATTTGATCACCACAGACCCTGGCGTAAGCGTATATGTAGATGGCGTATATTTAGGCCGCCAAGTAGGCCAAAATTGGAACCTAGCTAACATTGAGCGTATTGAAGTATTACGTGGTCCACAAGGCACACTTTACGGTCGTAACTCAATTGGTGGCGCGATTAACATCATTACTAAGCAGCCAGATCAAGACGCGGTGACTAAAGTAAGCACTGAAGTAGGCACTCGTGGTCGTCTAAAAGGCAGTATTTTCACAAACCAAGCTGTTAGCGAAGACTTAGCCTTTAACTTTAATATGGGCTTTAACCGTCGTGGTGGGTTGGGTGAATTCGTAAATTTACCAAATGCAGAGTATGACGTAGGTGAAAACCAAGAGTTTCATGGTCGTGTTTCAATCAAATACAATGCCAGCGAAGATTTACGCCTTGTATTTACTGCCGATGCAAACGATGGTGAAGGCGGTACTCGCCCTTACACCACGTTGATTGACGAAATGCCAAACGGCCGTTTATATAAAAATGGCCTACGCAATACAGATACCACAATAGACCCATACGATAACGCTACTAGCACGATGGAAACGTCAACCGTTTCAAACAAAGCCAATGGTGTTTCATTCACAGCTGAATACGATATTACAGCTGATTATGGGACTAAATTCATCTTCTCTAAACGCTCATCTGAGTACAAGGCAGGCCTTGATGATGACAGTACAGCAGCAGCGCTTGATCACTACCCTGAGCGTGGTAGGGCAGATCAAACCTCAGTTGAGTTACAACTGACAGGCTATTTAGGCCGTGCTGATTTTGTCACTGGCGTTTACTGGTTTAATGAAGAAGGTAGCAACCGTCAAGATGCATCAGAAGCAAGCTTTGATGGTGGCCCAACCAAGCTAGAGCTTGACCAAGAAACCACAAGCCGCGCAGTATTTGTAAATGTAGGTTATGACGCCACTGATGACCTTCGTATCTCTGGTGGTGTGCGTTATACCGAAGATGACAAATCAGCGTCTACTAATGTATTCGATCCTGTTGGCACTATTTACTCAAGCCGTGAGTGGGATGAAATTTCTTGGGAACTTGCCGCCAACTACACCTTTGAGAGTGGCTTAAATTGGTATACTACCGTACAGACGGGTTATCAATCAGGTCAGTACCCTGCCCGCCCTTACTTTTTAATTGGTCAGTTCTTTGGTGCCGGTGGTTTTGATAAGCAAGAAGAAGCCGCTGCAGCGGTTCGTGCTAATAATGCCTTTTTGGCCAGCGACAACATCAGTGCAATCAACTATGAAACCGGCTTTAAGGGCCAGCTAACAGATGATTTCAGCATGAGCGTGGCGTTTTTCAATACCGAGTATGATGACTTACCTTATCAAGTTAACGTGGTAACTGACGCAGGTTTTGATACTAACAACTTGATTGTTGAGCAAACCTCGCGCGGTGTTGAGTTTGAAAGCACCTATTATGTAACGGACCGTTTCACTGTGCACTCAAGCTTTGGCTTTATGGATGTAGACGTGCAAGAACAAAATGGGGTTAAGCCAGTCGCACCGCTTACACCTGAGTGGACCGCATCAATCAGCCCTTCTTATGAATTTGAGTTAAGCAATGGCGCAGCGGTTACAGCACGCATGGATATTTCTTATCGTGATGGCATGTATGGTGAACCGAGTTCAGACCCACGCCGTATGACGCAAATTGATGACCGTACCACCACTAATTTTGATATCTCATATGCACCAGTGAATGCCAACTGGGATATCTCATTATATGGTCGTAATATATTTGATGAGCGCTATGATGATGCACGCATAAACACAGGTGACTACATTTTAGTTATCAAGAGCAACGACGCCAGCGAGTTTGGTGTACGCTATCGCGCTACATTCTAATTACTCTCTTTAAGCTTACCTAAGGTTTTGTTTAAATTAAAAAGGCCATAATTTGAAATTATGGCCTTTTCTAAACTATCGCTTAGAATCTATAACTTATATTTACGAAAGCTCTTCGACCCCATGGATCATAAATAGCAGAGTCTACACCTGCCCCACCAACGTATTCTGGTAATATTTTATCAAATACATTACGAATACCCACTTCTAGGCTTAATTTATTTAGTCCTGAATATCGAGCAGAAACATCATGATATGTCATACTTGGAGCATAAGCGTATTGCCTATCTTCTTCATTATCACCTAATTGTTTCCCTTGCGAGTTAACACCTTCACGTAAGTCAATAATGGCAGATCTGTCTATAAACCTGCTACTCCATGTTACATTTATATCATCCAATTTATAGCTAGCCCTGAACGTAGCTTGCCATGTTGGGTCACCCATCTGTCCATCTTCTCGGTCTCTGACATCTGGTCTATTTTGAAATTCAAATGAATCGTAATCCAACACATGATTAACAAACAAATTCAGTTTTACTTGACCAGGTAATGAAAGATCAGCTAAATCAAATTTATAGTTAATATCGGCCTCTACACCAGAGAGTGCTAATTTAGCGGTATTAAGGTAGCCTGACTCTACAAACGTGATAGAGTTATTACTTGGATCACGCCTTATTTGACCACAAAATTGTGGGTCTAGCTCTGGACCATCTACACAATTATTAGCAACTGTTTGAGGTTCAATAGACTGAATAGCATCTGTAATTTCAATATCGTAGTAATCAATACTAAAAGATAAGTCTTCAAACGCAGTTGCAACAAAACCGATTGTAAATGAGGTTGACTCTTCTGGTGTAAGGTTTGGATTACCACCCAAAATTACCCGCTTACTCGCATTATCTTGTCCAACATGATCTGCAGGAATACCCAATGCTGCGCAATTTGCAGCTCTGTTAGGGTTGTTAGCAAGTCGCGTGTTATCACATGGATCCCAAACACGTGCAAAGTCAGGACTACGCGGAGAAAATGCTTCAGTCACATTCGGGGCCCTTACCGCCTCACTGTATGTACCACGCAAGCTATAACCTTCAAACGGAGACCACATAAAGCCAACTTTCCATGCATCTACTTCACCTGCATGAGAATAATCAGCTCGACGAAATGCACCATCTAGGCTTAGTTCATGAGCAAGAAACGCATCTGAAAGTAAAGGTAAGTTAACTTCTACGAACCACTCTGACACATCATACTGACCGTATGTATCAGGTGTTGCTACTTCATTCAGTGCACCAGATTTAGTTAACTCATCCGTTATAGAGCCTGAAGACTCCCAACGTTTTTCATAACCTAATGCCATGCCCATTGCACCACCGGGCAACTCAAACCACTCCATACTATCAAATGAGATAGAGCCACCAAAATACCTTTGCTTTATTGTATCTTCTCTAGTGACATTGGCACTAATCCAAGCCTTTGCTTCATCAGATGCTTGATCATAACCAAATGGGTTGTAAGGTACACAGTTATTAACATCGACAGTAGCAGGATTTGAATAACCTTCACCTTGTTTCGACGCAACATTAGAGCGACAATCTGCCAGACCTGTTTCTGGATCGATCACAGTATCTAACGCAGCAACCCAGTTTCCTATAATAAGATCATTTGCTTGTACACGATCATTCTCAGTACGACCATAAGAATAATAAACATCATAATCAAATAATGTATCACTGAGCGTAAAGTCTCCTGCAATACCAGATACTAGTCTAAAAGTTTCTCGCTTATTGCGGGCTTCTCGGTTGCCTATTTCATCAAAAAATTTATTGATTGTAACCACTTGCATATCTTTATCTGCAAAGTAGTCTACTGCCTCGTCAGGTACATAAGGGTTTTCAAGTAGGTTAACGGTATCACCTTCACCAAAACGATATGCAGGTTGAGCTTGCTGAAAAATATCAGAGCGGACAAATTTTACATCAGAATAAAACTTAACATTATCGCTCAGTTGATAGTTAAAAAAGGAGCCGACGGAGACTTTATCACGCTCAGGCAAAAAGTTTTCATAACGAGTGGTCGAAAAACACAACTCACACCCATCTGGGAAGCTACCAAATGCAGCTGAGTTAGATAATCCCCTTACTGGCATTAACTGACCATTGCCAGCATTATCAAATGTATAATTAGACCCAATAAAATCTAAAACACTGGTTTGGCTTATCCATTCAGAAAGGATATTTGGCGCCCATATTCTATCAACAATACCATCGTCTTCCCCCGTATCTGCAGGGTTTGCAACATAGCTGCTTTCACTATAATGGGGCATATCACGTTCCATCACCTCATTAACCGTGTCTTTGGTTATGTATACTGTTGCATTACCTTTGCCATCAGAGGTAGAAACACCACCAACAAGGCTAAACGTTTTGCTTTGATTTCCAACACCGTGAAGTGAATCACTAAAGCTTGCCTTAAGTTCAAGGCCCTCAAAATCATCACGAGTAATGATGTTAACAACCCCTGATACTGCATCTGAACCATAAATAGCCGATGCACCGCCCGTGATTACCTCAACACGCTTAATCATTGCCGTCGGAATTGTTGAAAGGTCGACCACTGCAGAACCTTGTTGACCAGCAACATGTCGCTTACCGTTAACAAGTACCAGTGTTCTATCGGTTCCTAAACGACGTAAGTCAATTGAGCTTGACCCTGCATTTTCACTACTACCGGTGTTTGCTCGAAGCGTTCCTGTCGCGCCGATTGCAGGTAATTCAGCAAGAACAGATGCAAGATCTGGGATCCCAGCCTGTTCAATTTGCTCACTTGTTATAGTGATTGTTGGTGATGGTTGCGATAGCTCATAACGGGCAATTCTTGAGCCAGTTACCTGAATTTTTTCGAGCTCTTGTGATGGTTGTTTCTGTTCTTCTGCTAATACTGAGCCCGACAAAGCCGTAGCAATTAGACAATAAGTTTGCATTGCGCTAGCAATTTTATTTTTAGCAAACATTGTGTTATCCCTTTTGTTTGAATTATTTATTATCCGTAGGATGTAACAAGAGTTGTATCAAAATGTTTCACACCCTCAGTTCCTATATTTACAACATTAACTACCAACACAAAAATAATTGAGATATATTTTTTTACCAATTAAAACAAAAATGTATCTATTTTTTTACAAAACTCAAATTAAATCGTTACTCTAAGCCAATAATGTATGTAACACACACTTTAGTAATTACTCAACCAAGGTTGTCAAATAGGATTATTCAACTAATTATCATGAACTTAAAGAATTATACTTAATATCAGGGTAACTTTAAAGAGAAGTGGAGACAGGTTTTAAACAACGACAAGTAATTACACTAGTGGCGGCTTTTAAAATTGAACTTATACATAAAATCGCAAATGATAAAATTAACGATACAATGTGTAATACCAATTTCATTAAAACAATTGATCTTTTTAGCGAACTAACAGACTCATTAACTGCGTTAAAAATGACTCTTGTAGAATAACAACATACCGAAATTTTTGCCTAGTTACTAAGCTACTTATCTGTCGTAAAATAGGGTCATTTATTTAATACAATTAGGGCATGTTTACCAGAATATGACGTAAATGCGCCACATAGTATCAATTTTTACCAAAAAATAGTTTTATTTCACAGGCTGTTTATTTACATTGAATACACGTTTGATTTTAAGATATACCTAATAACAGCTGTTGCAGCTCATGAATTTGGTCACGTACTTTAGCCGCTTGCTCAAACTCAAGTTCACGGGCATGATGCATCATCTTAGTTTCAAGCTCACTTATTTGTGCTGCAAGTTGTTTAGGGTCGCTAATCGCTGTTTGGCCTTTACCCAGCTTTTTGTGCATAGTAGTCACAGTGCTTTGTTCGGTTACCTCTTCGCCTATATCCATCACATCGGTGATTTTCTTCACCAGTGCTTGAGGTTCAATACCATGCTCTTGGTTGTATGCATGTTGAATAGTACGGCGTCGGTCAGTTTCATCAATGGCCTTGCGCATTGATTTGGTGATCACATCGCCATACAAAATAGCTTTACCATTTAAATGGCGCGCAGCACGACCTATAGTCTGAATAAGCGCCCGTGCAGAACGTAAAAAACCTTCTTTGTCAGCATCTAAAATAGCGACCAACGACACTTCAGGCATGTCTAAACCTTCACGAAGTAAGTTAATGCCTACTAACACATCAAATACACCCTTGCGTAAATCTCGAATGATCTCTACTCGTTCAACCGTATCTATATCCGAATGTAAATAGCGCACTTTTACATCGTGGTCATTTAAATAATCAGTTAAGTCTTCTGACATTCGCTTGGTAAGCGTGGTGACCAATACGCGTTCTTTTTTCTCGACACGTAGGTATATTTCAGACAATAAATCATCTACTTGAGTTGAAACTGGACGCACTTCAAGTTCAGGGTCGAGCAAACCTGTTGGCCGGATCACCTGCTCTGCCACATCACCATTTGATTTATCCATTTCAAAATCACCAGGCGTGGCTGATACATAAATAGTCTGCGGTGCGATAGCTTCAAATTCATCAAACTTTAAAGGCCGGTTATCCATAGCCGAAGGTAACCTAAAACCATATTCCACTAGGTTCTCTTTGCGACTTCTATCGCCCTTATACATAGCCCCAATTTGTGACACAGTAACGTGTGACTCATCAATGATCATTAACGCTTCATCAGGTAAATAATCAAGTAATGTTGGCGGCGGCTCGCCAGGCGTTCTACCCGACAAATAACGACTATAGTTTTCAATGCCAGAGCAATAACCCAGTTCAGTCATCATTTCAATATCATACTGCGTGCGTTGAGCAACCCGCTGTTCTTCAACCAGTTTATTGTTATCAAGTAACTGTGCACGACGTGACTTTAGTTCGACTTTGATATTCTCAATGGCACCTAGAATTTTTTCGCGTGGCGTTACATAGTGAGTTTTTGGATAAATCGTAGCACGAATTAAATGTTTCTCAACCGCGCCCGTGAGCGGGTCAAACATACTGATACGCTCAATTTCATCATCAAACATTTCAACACGAATAGCGTAAGAGTCTGACTCTGCAGGAAAAACATCAATTACCTCACCACGCACTCTATAAGTGCCTCGGCTAAAGTCCATATCATTTCGAGTATACTGCAACTCCGCTAAGCGTCGGAGCATATCGCGTTGATCAACGCTATCACCCACTTTAAGTAACAACATCATTTTCATGTATGAGTCAGGGTCACCCAAACCATAAATAGCTGATACCGATGCTACAATAATCGTGTCTCTGCGCTCCAGTAATGCCTTAGTTGCTGATAACCGCATTTGCTCGATATGCTCATTAATTGACGCATCTTTTTCTATAAAGGTGTCGCTGGCAACCACATAAGCTTCTGGCTGGTAGTAATCGTAATAAGATACAAAGTACTCCACCGCATTATCAGGAAAGAACTCTTTCATTTCTCCATAAAGCTGCGCTGCTAGCGTTTTATTATGTGCCATAATGATGGTTGGGCGGTTCAAGTTACTAATAATATTGGCCATGGTAAACGTTTTACCAGTACCCGTTGCACCTAATAATGTTTGATGCGCCAGTCCTGCCTCTAAGCCATCACATAACTGTGCAATTGCGGTAGGTTGATCGCCACTTGGAGAAAACGGTGATACTAATTTAAATTCATCATTCATCTTGCATACTCCTTCAATGATGCGTTTTGCATTCTCGCTAGGCTACTATTAAACCACTTATACGCAACTAACGCCGTTACCAAATTACCAACTGCGGCGCCGATAAATAGACCAGTCAGATCTCCAAGTAAAGCGCCCAAATAGGCAAAGGGCACATAAAAAACAAACAATCTTACTACACTCAATGCTAGTGCATTCATAGGCTTATGCAACGCATTATATGACGAATTAGTTAAAATAATAATGCCTTGTAGCCCGTAACCCAGCGGCATGATATAGATAAACAGTTCTATTACACGCACAACTTCAGGCTCATTACCAAAAGTACGACTGATCAGACCTGAAAATACCAACAATAAAAGATAAATAAAGAGCTGCCACAACATAACAAATTTTAGCGTTTGTTTGTAAGCTTGCTGAACCCTATCATATTTTCCCGCACCGAAGTTTTGGCTAACAAAAGGAGGTAAAGTCATTGATAAAGCCAAAACGACTAAACTTGCTATTGATTCTATACGACTGCCTACACCAAAAGCTGCAACAGCCTCTGGCCCATAACTTGCAACAATGGCAGTCATAACTGCCATAGCCAAAGGGGTTAGCATATTCGCTCCCGCAGCAGGAAAGCCAATCTTGAGTATTTTTCGACTTGCACTAACTACACCTTGCTGATCGCCTTGCAAGCTGAGTAAACGCTTTTTAATTGCTAGCAAATACAAAATGATCACCATAGCAACCGACCATGCTATAACACTTGCTACTGCTGCACCCTTAATACCTAACTCAGGAAATGGTCCAACGCCAAATATCAGAAGAGGGTCAAGAGCCGCATTTATCAAACCTGCAAATCCCATGATAAAACTTGGTGTTTTAGTATCACCGCTGGCACGCAACACTGAGTTACCAATCATCGGTGTAATTAAAAAGACACTGCCTAAAAACCAAATTGAAATGTAATCATAGATATAAGGCATAACTTGATGATTAGCACCTAATAACTTGAAGATAGGGTCAATGAACAAAAAGCCAAGCACCGATAAACAAAATACAAAGACCGCTGATATTAACAGTGCAATCGTCGCATCAAATTTTGCCTCTGCAATATTATTCTCTCCAAGTGCCTTAGCTATCACCGCCGAGGTGCCAATACCAAGTCCTATTGCAAGGCTTATTACCGTAAACGTCACTGGAAAAGTAAAGCTGACAGCAGCCAACTGTTCAGTGCCCAACATACTAATAAAAAACGTGTCTACAATATTAAACATCATTAAGGTGATCATGCCAAAAATCATTGGTATGGTCATTCGTTTCAAAGTAGTGGCGATATCTGCACTTAAGATATCATTGTCTTTATTTGGATTGTGCACAGACGACATATGATGCGTGTTCTCCTATAATAAGCCGGGTATTTTAAATCATCCCAGGCTTTAAACCCAGTCAATTCATCAATCATTTTATCGTTGCTCTTTTTACTTTAAATATGCATAGAACAATGACTTTCGCCTTGAATAGACCGAGTTACTGGCTAAAAGCGCACAAAACCCCTTTAAATGACAAATTAGTTACACCTTTAACACCTAAGCGTATTTTTTTTGCACAACAAAAGGGCGTTTTGGTCATAAAAAGTTCACTTATATCAAAATCTGCGCCAATAAAAAGCGATTTTAATAAGCAATTGATTTTATGGGTAAAAAATAATTTAAGGAAATATATTGAAATGCTCGCAGGGCTCTATTTTCATAGCTTTGACACACTTCTTAAATATTAATAAACAATGTTATCCACAGATTCCGTGGATAAGTCAATAAACACCAATAAAATAAGGCTCTGCAGAGAGATCATTTTCAAGCTGCTAATACTGACAAGTTGATCTCTCATCAAAACTGCTTGCAGCACAACGAAAAACATTATAAAAAAAGCCACCCCCTTTCGTACCTTAAACTACCCCAGTTTATTTAGTTAAACAAAACAAATAATTAACCCTCTGTTTTATATACACTTTAAAATATACACAGATAATCTATGCTGCTTTCATAGGGTGGTAGCACACAACAATCGCGCACCAAGCAAAATTGAGCACAAATTTTACTCTCCTTCTACCTGATCTTTTATCAACGATCTTGTACTCACAATGTAGATCAAAAAGAAAAGTTTATAAAACACCCTATTCGACTAATAATCAACTCAAAAGCTTAATAATCGCACGTTTGATACAAAATTTAGACTATCGACTAAGTTTCACCACTTAAGCAAATACTCTGTCACGAAACCTAATTGCAATAAATTTCAGCAAATCGGGTATAAAAGCAGCGAATAAGACAGTTTTTTAGTTTTATGTCACTTTATTAGTTGACACCTTGCTATGGGGTCATTAATATTTCGCCCCGTTGAGAGATACACGCTTCCCCCTTAGCTCAGTTGGTTAGAGCGACGGACTGTTAATCCGCAGGTCCCCCGTTCGAGTCGGGGAGGGGGAGCCAAGTTTTTCATCATAACGATTCCCCCTTAGCTCAGTTGGTTAGAGCGACGGACTGTTAATCCGCAGGTCCCCCGTTCGAGTCGGGGAGGGGGAGCCAATCGTTAATGTAATCGTTCCCCCTTAGCTCAGTTGGTTAGAGCGACGG
>NZ_CAMAPC010000016.1 GCF_945859825.1 Pseudoalteromonas holothuriae | reverse complement strand
AGTATGTAGCATGAGAGTTACCTCTTATATGTTTTGATTTAAAGATTCGACACCTTTTATCAAAACGGGTAACTCTCACTTTTTCAAGTTGATGTGTCAGATCTTGTCTGAACTAATACACTTAAAGTTATGACAGTGAATTATTAAAGCACCCTAGAATTTTTCACCGCGCTCACACCTTGCCAATCTTCTAAGTCTTGATCGGGTTTTTCTTCTCTAAATTTGGCATACTGTGCAATTCCTACTGAATCTTCAAGTATCTCAACCTCAACACCTTTTTCTTGTAGTAAGCTTTCGTTGCCAGAGGCATTGGTTACATCCCCCACCACAACTTTACTAAACCCGCGCATGTACAACAAAGTGGCGCATACATCACAGGGGCTTAAACTGGTATACAAGGTGGTTTTACTAAAGTCGATTCGCCCAGCATCGCGAATGGCCGAGGTTTCACCATGGTTATAAGGGTGATCTTCTTGTACTAGGGTATTGTGGCCTTTACCTACAATGCTTTTTGTTAAGTTATCTACTATCACAGCGCCAATTGGGCAACCTCCCTCTTGATAGCTTTTTTGTGCCAGTAGCACCGCTATGCGCATAAAATCAGCATCACTCAAACTACTACCAAATTCCCCGCCCATTAAAGTTGGCAAACTGCGGGTTGGCATATGAGCAACTGCCTCTAGCGCCTCATCACAAATTTGCGCACGTTTTGTTAATATGGCCATGATCAGTTCTTTTAAATTAGTTTTGGATGTATTGGTAACAGCATAGCTTGATCTTCAAGCACATACACACTCGTCTTTGTGGTAATGCTTATGAGATTTGGTCGACTCTCGCCCAACTTCCACGATATGAAAACCAAAACCTGTTAACCCAGTTAAATTGTTTACGGTTGCAAGCGCCACAGTGTGACCTCGCTTTACGCAGGCTTAGACTCGTAGCGAATAAACATTAAAGAGGCGTAGAGTACAAAATAGTACCCAAAGGTGCTGGGAAATATTCTTATCGTCACGATAAAAATATCAAGAAGTGCTAATTTAGCTTTTATAATAAATAGTTAGCGCGTTTTTGCATCAAGTAACATACCAATGCCCAGTGCTGCAATGAGCGTTGCACAACCGCGATTAAAATACTGCATAACAGAGGTGCGCTTAAACCAATTTTGCAAAAATGCCCCCATTGCTGCATACATACTAACGGCAATTAATTCTAGTAATAAAAATAAGCCCCCTAACTGTACAAACTGCTCCCCCACCGCTTTAGATGGCTCAATAAATTGCGGTAAAAATGCCGTAAATATCAAAATAGCTTTAGGATTACCCAGTGCAAGCAAACACTCTTGCTTGGCTAGTTGAAACTTAGAAGCCTGCAAAAATTGACTTGATAAAGCGGTGTGAACTGGCGCGCGCCAAAGCTTTATTGCCAGCCAAAATAAGTAACCAGCACCTAATAATTTTATCGCAAAAAATAGCCATTGTGAGGTAAGTAGCACCACAGCCAATCCACTTGCAGCCAACGTTATCATAATCACAAATGCCAGTAGCCGCCCAAAGCCCCCAACTATTGCACTACTAAAGCCATAACGCTGCGCATTATTAAATGCTAACAAATTGTTTGGTCCAGGAGCCAGATTCAAGGCAAAACAGGCTGGTATAAAAAGTAGTAAAGTAGAGAGACTCACAGTAAATTCCTTATTCGTTATGCAGCGCTTATATTGCAAAATATAACATTTATCCAAACTTGAGGTTAAGTTAAACAAAAGCTAAGGTCGAGAAAAAGATAAATACATTTCAACCAATTACCCTGAGATTAAGGCATTTTTTCATTATACTTGCTGACCAAAATTGATGAAAATAATAAAAAGAAGCAGCGATATGCGCACCACATTAGTTAGTGCCTTGGCTTTGCTGGCAGCAAGTATGAATAGCTTTGCAATCACCACAATAAATGATGACAAGCGTCAACGTCAGATCCCCATCGCAGTATCTCAACCAATAAAACACCAAGCATGTACCACCGGTAAACAGTGTAGTGTCGCTTTTATAAATGCAGGGTATGGCGTTGAACATACAAAGTACCAATTCATTTCTAATAAGCTTAATGAGCTAGGATACCTAAGTGTCGCGATTGGTCATGAACTCCCCAGCGATCCACCATTATCTATCTCTGGCAACTTGTTCGAAACTCGACAAGAAAACTGGCAACGCGGCGCAAAAACAGTTCAAGTGGTACGTGAGCATTTAGCAAAGCGCTATCCAAATTACGACTTTAACAAGCTAATGCTACTTGGACACTCTAATGGCGGTGACATATCATCACTACTAGCAAGCCAAGGCGTTACTTTTATCAGCGATATTATTACCCTCGATCACCGCAGAGTACCATTACCTAGAGCCAAAAACATTCGCGTGCTGTCTATTCGTGCTAGCGACTTTGCTGCTGACTTGGGGGTTTTACCAACCGAGCAAGAACAAAAAAGCCAAGGCAGCTGCGTGGTAAAAATAGCTCAGTCTAAACACAACGATATGAGTGATTACGGCCCTGATTGGCTTAAAAGCCGTATTACATTGTTAGTTGAAAAGCATATTAAAGGTGCAACATGTAGCACCTTAAAAGCCATAAACTAAAAAAGGGCCATCCGGCCCTTTAATTTTCCTAGTTCAACCGTTAATCAAGTAAAGTTAATTTGCTTACGTTGCGCACACCAGCATGACTCATATAATCATTCTTAATGCCTTCAACACGCAAACGCTTACCTACAACACTTGGGTTTAATTGCGGGCTAAATGCACCTCGTTGCGATGACTCAAGCTTAATGTACAGCGTATCAGAGCCATTATTATCATCACTTAGTACTAATGCATATTTGCCGTTAATTGCCGAGGTGATAACCCCAGCAACAACCACGGCTTGGCCATTGTTCATTGCCAATACATCGCTGACAGATAAATCGCCATTTGGGTCTGGCTGTGTACTTCCACTGCCATCAAGTACTTCAATAGAGTTTACTTGACGTACACCCGGTGCACTCATGTAACTATCTCGAACACCTTTGATAAGTAACTGAGCATCTAAAATTGATGGGTTTAATTGTGGGCTAAATGCACTGCGCTGAGATTTTTCAAGCTTCACATTAATAGTAAAACTTGGGTTATTGCTATCTTCTAACACCAATGCATAAATATTATTAAGTGCAGATTTAACACGTCCCGTTAATTCAATACTTTCGCCTTGTGCGGTTGCTAATGCTTGCTCTACCGAAAGCGCCGTAGGGGCAATTTGAATATCACTTACATAACGTAAACCCGGCTCGCCCATATAGCTATTACGCTTACCAGTAACAATGATATTCTGGTTTAAAATACTAGGGTTTAACTGTGGGTTAAAGTCACTGCGCTGAGCGCTTTCAAGCTTGACATAAATGTGGCTCGAAGGGTTATTTAAGTCGGTTAAGTCTAAACCATAAATGCCATTTACCGCCGCAGTTACTTTACCAATAACCACCAGCTCAGTGCCTTGTGATGCTGCTAACGCTTGCTCTACAGAGACAGTATTACCCGGTGTTGGTGTAGGGTCTGGATCAGGGTCTGGGTTAGTTTGCCCATCACCATATGGTGCATTAAACGAGTTGTTTTTATAGGTATCTGTATCCCACGCATTAAAGCCACTTGCAGGCGTGCCCCAAGGCTGACCATTGTTAGGATCTGTGTATTCTTGAACTGCCATTGGCGTTGGCGTTGCAACCCCACTCACTCGGCCATTTGTACCGTCAAAATACTGGTAACTCTCAGGTGTTGCTAGCCAATTTATAATATTTACCGCTAAAACCGCAGCATTTCCCGAATCAGTCCATCCAGGATAAGTTTTTTTAGTATTGGCATTATCTTGACGGCGATATTTAGGGGTTGCGTCTTCAATGGGTGATGAGTCGCCAATGAATGCCGCTTTACCTGCACCCGACTTTGCAATCGCGGCATAAGGGCCCTCTGCTGCACCGCCAAAGTATAAACCTTGGTCTTTTGCATGTCGCCATTTTACCGGGGTGTCAGACTCAGAGAAGTACACCAAGCCTTTTGCTTTTTGTGGGTCAACAACTGCTAAAGTCGCACCTGCCGCCATTAAAATTGGCTGCACACCTTGGGTGATCCCTTCAGTTTTATTGCTCGCAACAACGCCGCTCACACCTTGCTTGTAATCTACTCCGTTAAAGCGAAAGCGAATACCAAAGTTTTCAACTAACCAGCCCGCATTAGCACTTTTAGGGTTACGCCAATCACCATAAGCGCCACCCATGTTGTATTTACTTAAATCTGAGCGGTTATAGCCATTAAATACTTCTGTTGCATCCCAAGTATTTAAGTTACGGTCAGCATCATAGTGATCTGCCACAAAGAAAATACCTTTACCCGCAGCAACAAACTGCTCAAGCGCCGCTTGTTCGCTTAACGTAAAAGGGCGGTTAGTTTCAGCCAATACAAACACATCTGCATCTTTAATGGCGTTATAAGTAATGATTGCTTCATTTTGATTTGCGCCATTAACACGGTCGTCAAAAAAGCGAATGCGGCCATCATTGTTTAAATCAACACCACGGTATTCTTTTACCGTATAACCTTCTTGTACTAAAGCATCTGCAAAATCAGAAAATGCACCATCAATTACCCAATCAGCATTACCTTCAACACCACCGTGCGATACATCAAAATAAACTGTTTTACCATTATTATTGCTCGCCGTTGGCGTTTTAACTGGTGCGACATTGTTCCAACTGTAAGCATCAGCAGCATATGCTGAGCCGCAGGCTATGCTTGTGCCAATAAGCAAAGCAAGCGCGCTATTCCTATACATAGGTTTCATTCTAAAGTTCCCGTTATTGTTTGAAGTTCCTATCACTTTGCAAAGCAAAGACTACAGCTAGGGTTAGGTTAAACAGCCCCTAACAATGGGGCTGTTTTTATGCGCTGATAAGCACAAATTACTGAGGTTGAGTTAAATCCAGTTGGTAAATTGCAAAGCCTGCTTCGTTAACTTCTGTGGTCGGCAAAATATGACTAAATTGCTCACTATATGCTTTTGCATCATCACTATTTGCACTGGTGAATTGAATTTGTACATTCGCAACAGGTGCGAATGACCAGTTCATATCGGCTGCTGGATTAAGGCCTTGGCCGTTATTTTTACTACTTTGATGAGCAATATAATCAGCGACAACTTGGCGGTTCTCATCTGGTGAATCAACCACTATTTTATCTGCGCCAATAGCTGGGAAGTTACCGCCACCAGAAGCACGGTAGTTATTGGTTGCAACCAAAAACTGCTGCTGTGCACTTACTGGCTGACCTTGATAGGTCAATGCAATAATACGCTGACCATCAGATACTTTTTCCCCTTTGGCGTTGTATCTTGCAGGTTGAGTGACATCAACTTTATATGTCACACCATCTAGCACATCAAAATTATACGACGGAAAATCAGGGTTGATCAGCATTTGAACGTCTGTACTGGCAGTATCAATTTGCATAAATTGACCGGCAGACATTTCTAGCCACTCTTTTACTTGAGCACCGGATAGCTTCAATACTTTTAATACATTAGGGTATATATATAAGTCAGCAACATTTCGATATGCAATATCCCCCTTTGCTATTGAGGTATAGTCATCAGCACCACCACGGCCTGCTCTAAATGGTGCGCCTGCGGATAAAATAGGTAAGCCATCCAGTTCAGTACCCTGAACAATTTTTTGCGTATACCAAGTTTGCGCATCAGTCACTATTTGAATAGACGGGTCGTCATTCACCAAAGCAAAATAGCTATTTACTGGACTTGTGATTTTTGCAAATGGCGCATTAACCCAGTCGCGAGTTTCTTGGTGCGCTTGTGTAACTGCCGACTCTACTTGCGCATCATTTTCTACAAGTGCAGTGGTTACACGGTTTGCATCAGTTTCATAAATGGCCTGTAGAGTTGACTGTGAGTCGCTCACCTGCCACTTACCTGATGTGTACTCTAAAGTTAGGTCAATCACACCTAAGTGATTGCCCCAAAAGCCAGGCATTACTGCCGCTACGCCATTCACAGTGCCCTTTTCAACATCTACACCATGCTCTGCTAAACCTTCATAGCGCGGGCCTGGGAAGTTTGCATGAGCATGCCCAAACATAATGGCATCAATGCCTTCAACTTTAGACAAGTAATAACTGGCGTTTTCTGCTAAGGGTTTTTTAGCGCTTACTTCTAATCCAGAATGAGGAATAGCAACAATTAAATCAGCGCCTTCTTCTTTCATCTTTGGTACATAGTGATTGGCCATTTCAATTATATCTTTAGCAATCACTTTGCCTTCAAGATTCGCTTTATCCCATTGCATAATTTGTGGGGGTACAAAACCAATAAAGCCAACATTAATAGTATGCTCCGTACCATCAGTATCTTTAAAGGTCTTTTCTTGGATCACATAAGGTGAAAATAAAGGCTCATCGTTGTTGGCGTCATCATCGCCATCATCTTTAAATACATTGGCCGAAATATAAGGAAAGTTCGCATCATCAATTGCTTCATCTAAAAACTCTAACCCAAAGTTAAATTCATGATTACCAATATTCGCTACATCATAATCCAATGTATTCATTGCTGCATAAACAGGATGTACTTCACCATCCGCTAAGTTTTTAATCTTAGCCATATAGTCACCCAACGGGCTGCCTTGAATTAAATCTCCGTTATCTACCAATACTGAGTTGGTTGCCTGTTCGCGCGCTTGGCGGATCAAAGCAGCCGTTTTTACCAGACCCACTTTATCGTCTTGTTTATCTGCAAAGTAGTTAAAGTTCAGTAGATTGGCATGCAAATCTGTGGTCTCTAACAAGCGAACTTCTATTTTGGTTCCGTCACTCACTACTTTTGCTTGGGGAACTTCAACTTTTTTAAACTGCTGTTTATTGTCTGAGTCTGAACAGCCAGTGAATAATGCGCTTGAGCCACACAATATTGCTAATGGTAGTAACTTTGTTTTCATGATCCTTGCTCTTTTTTTTATCTAAAATAGAGCAAGTACTATAGAGATAAAAAAAGACAATTAAGCGAATTATTCATGGCAAATTAATGCCATTAATATGACTTTTGGGTACATTAATATTGTGAACTTTAGTATAAAACACCAACAAATTTGGCTATGGATTTCTTTTTATTCCCGAACGCGATACACTACAGAGCATATTCATTAAAAAAACCAGAAATAAAAAAGGATATTTAAATGAGCAACTTACCACCAAGCCAGTGGTTATATATCCCAAAACCCAATCCGCAAGCGACTTTGAAACTAATCTGCTTTCCTTATGCTGGAGGAAGTGCAAGATCATTTAGCGATTGGCAAAACACCTTGCCGCATTATGTAGAGCTAATTATGATCTCTATGCCCGGACGTGGCAGCCGCTTTAGCGAGCCACCAGCAGATTGTATGGACATCTTAACAAACACGCTCCTTGATGAATTAACGCCACATTTAAACGCCGATACCATTTTTTATGGTCATAGCCTAGGCGCCAGAGTTGCCTTTGAGATACAGTTAAAAATAAAAAAACGTGGCCTACAAGGACCCTGTCATTTCATTGCCTCAGGCAGTGCAAACCCAGGCAAAGACCGCAGTGACAAGAACGTTTATTTGTTAAATGATGCCGACTTTATTGAAGAGTTAAAAAGTCTTAATGGTACGCCTCCCGCTGTTTTAGAAAATGAAGAATTGATGGCGCTATTCATGCCTGTGTTACGCGCAGATTTTAAACTTGCTGACACCTACAGGTACACAGGACCAGAGCAATTATCATGTAATATCAGTGTATTTGCGGGTAAAAAAGATGAAATCAGCGAGCAGGCGCAGCTTGATTGGCAAAATTACTTTTCGAGCAACTTTTCATTTGAATATTTTGAAGGCGACCACTTCTTTATCGATAGTCATAACGAACAAGTTGGTCAAGCCGTAAATAATATCATTGCACAAATACACAATGGCAATTTATTGACTCAAGTAAGCTAACCATCACAGTGTGCATATCTCATTGATATTTTATCGCTTTAGATCTGAAGTTATTAAACACGGTGCAACTTTATTAAACGCCACACCGTAAGTGAGTACTAATATACTTTAGGCTAAATTTGACCAATCGACTTTAATAATACCTGAGCTTGTTGATTATCAGGGTGTGATTTAATCACACCTTCAACAAGCGCTTTTGCTTGATGAGGCTTATCTTGTTGGATGTAACCCTGCGCTAGGCTCAAATCAAGCATTGGATGATTAACTTGCTTTTGAGTCAGCTCTAGCAACACAACGGCACCACTTACAACTTTTTCGTCTTGTGCATGCTTAAGCTGATAAACCCCCGACATAGCCATTAACATAACATCATAATCTTGCGCATGCTGTTGGTATGACAATACCGCTTGATTATCACCTGCCATCACTTTTTTCACCAGCGCCATCGTTTTATCGTCTTTATTAGGTGTTAAATCAACCGGCTTAATTCCCAGTGCTTTAACTACTTCAGTGGCGGTTTGAGCAGTTGAAAAAGGGTTTTGTCCGGTTATAAGATTGCCATCTTTTTCAACATGGCTCAACATCATCCCTGCATGCTCAAACTGAGCGCCTCGGTCTTTAAGCTTATCCTCTAGTAAGAAATCAAAATGTGGTCGCCATTTTTTACCAAATGCTATTTCTTCTTGGTTAGTAAACCCATTTACTCGTTTATTAGCCACTAGGTATTGCCCATTACTGAGTTTTACATTAACCAAAGCTGCTGGACCATGACATACCGCTGAGATCACACCCTGCTGCTGATAAACATTCGCAATGAGCGTTTGCAAAGGTGAGTGCTTATATAAATCAAACATCGGCCCTTTTCCGCCAACAACAAACACTGCATCAACGTTCTGTGCATCTATTGCGCTAATTTTATAGGTGGTATTAAGTGCCGTGACGGCATGTGTATCTTGCAAAAAAGCTTGGTTGTAAGGTTTTTGACTATCATATTTATCTGCAACAGGTTTGCCGCCCGCTGGGCTTGCAAAAGTAACATCTAAGCCATTTGCTTTAAAAACACGATATGCCTTTGCTAATTCATCAAACTCATAGCCCGGCTGGCTAAGTTCGCCATCTGCTGACAATTGACCATGGCTACTGAGTACCATCACTACATTGGGATTATCGCCCGCATAAACCGTAAAGCTGGCCGCCGCTAAAAATATAGGTAAGATCATTTTGAACATAACTTGTTTCCTTTAACTTTTAGGTGTCTCTCAAGGCTAAAGAAAGTGATGTGAAGCAACTGTGAAGAAACGCATAAAATACGTATTTCTAGGGTCTGTTGATCTTTGAGGTATAAATTTTGTTCAAATCAAAGGCTTTCATTACGCGAAATGAGTAATGCAGCATAATAATTTATGTCAGTTGCGAATGACAAAGTAGTGGAAGCCTTTGGGCAGCGCCATTCGAACATTTTTTCTACGTTATCACCTGACTTACATAGAATAACTATGCGACGCAGGTTCTGCCTTGCTAAAATACCCGAATGACTGCTGCAAAAACACATAGCAAAGATCAACAGGCCCTAGACAACTATTAATAAAAATCAATATAAATCATGACACTAATGGCGTATCGAGTGGCGTTTGACGTGTAGGCCGTAATAAGCTCTGTAAACAACGTCTGATCAACAAATACAGTAACCAAGCAAACAAGAGTGGCAGCAATACAAACGCAATAAACTTATGCGCTAAATTGTGCGTCACCACGCTATTGCCCTTTAACACCTTATCAGATAGCTTAATCGCTAAGGCTTTGTGTAGTACCTTTACACCGTGCTTAGCATGCGCTTTAAGATCCGTACTTGATAACCCAGTATGCATCTCTTGAGCAACATCGCTGAAGTAACTCAGGTCAGCTTTATGACCCAATTCAGCAGCCACTAAATGAGATGTCTGCGCGCTAACATGAATACTGTACGGTATTATCAAATGGCAAATTACAAATATCGTTACCACTGCTTTTGCTAGCCATTGTAAGCTAGGCCGATGACGCAACTTAGGCTGACACACGCACAAAAAAGCCCAGCCACTCACATACAGCAACATCGCTTGAAATACCCAAGGAGAGAGCTGCTCAGCTAAAAAAGTAAAAGCTTGTATTGCACCCACTAACGCCATTGACCAAAATAAATAATGGCTGCTTTTTTCAAGTAAGTTTGATAAATCAGTGAGTAAACTGCCAATTTCCACATTAAAATCAACAATAAAAGAGATACCAAATTGACTGCTTTTAGCCACATTAAGTGCAGCATTGAGTACATTAACATCAGCTAAGTCTTTGAGTATTTGTTGTTCAACTTGTGCTAAATAATGCTGGTTTGACTGATACAATTTTTTATTGTCTTGTATCAAGTTACTATCAGCAAACTGCCCCTGAATAATAGCAACCAGTAACCACACACTTAACACGCCACACAACAGAGCAAGTAAACGACATTTATGTTTGAGTATGCCTTGACCAAATGAAGTTAGTAATTGCATTTTAATGCCTCCAACCCTTGCTCCGTATCGAGCACTTTGTCTAAGTCAACGGGTGTATCAATACCTGGTACAGATCCTCGCTCTGAGTATTGCCAAATTTTAATGTTTTTGAGTTTTTCAGGTGGCTGCATCGTTTTGTTATATTGTGCAAACCAAAATGGGTAGTCATTAAACCCAGTGCCAATATTGGCTTGCCAAAAACTACCATAGCTGTAAATAAGTGGTTTACAGCCAATTTGCTGCTCAAGCTCTGTTAAAAAACTATTGAGCCGCGTTTTAATTTGAGCCGCACTTTGTGCGCGCAGTAATTCAACATCAACCATAGGCGTCAAGGTAAGGCCCTTACCTTTAATGTGAGCTAGAAAGTGGGCGAGTTGTTTTTGCGGGTCATCTTCGGCTTCAAAAAAATGATAAGCCCCAACCGCAAGGTTCGTTGCTTGTATACCTTGCAAATTATCAGAGTACTTAGGATCGGTGTAAGTCATACCATCAGTAGCCTTTAAATATACAAACTGAATACCACTTTGTGCCACTTTATGCCAATTTACCTGACCTTGGTCGTGCGACACATCAATACCGTGTATACCATCGGTAAATTCAGTTTTTGGGCTTGATGATAAAAACGTCTCAAATAATATAGGTCTTTTAATACATATAATAACAATGATAAATAGCACAGCTAACCGCGTTAACAGCTTATAATTCATCTCAATTCCTTGAAACCTCTGGCTTACACCAGTTATCGTAATTTATTCAATCATTTAAATATATAACCCAGTAAAAGTATAGTGCTGACAACAAAAATTTAACACGGCAACCAACGTGCCAAAACCTCTTTGAGCTTTTCTTTATTGATAGGTTTACTAATAAAGTCATCCATACCGGCATTAAAACACGCACTTTTATCTTCTTCAAAAATATTCGCTGAGCAGGCTATAATTGGCAAATGTCGAAATTGATTCTTCTGCCTAATACGCTTTGCTGTCTCTAGGCCATTTAAATTTGGCATATATACATCCATTAGCACCACATCAAACTCTCCTTTTTCCAACAACTCAAGTGCTAACATACCATCTTTAGCAGTGCTCACTTCAAGCCCCAACTTTACCAGCATGGCTGTTACCACCATGATATTTATATCATTGTCCTCAGCGAGTAACACATGTCCACTTAACTCATTAGGCAATCGAGTATCATGCTTTTCATTTTGTGCTTTTTCTTTATTACTCTCTTTTACAGGCACCGTAATAAACACCCGAGTTCCTTTGCCAACCTCAGACTCAATATCAATTGCCCCTCCAAGCAAAGTAAGCAGTTCTTTACATAAACTAAGCCCAAGCCCCGTTCCTTCAAACTGACTGGTAGCGCTGCCTTGTGCTTGTCTAAATGGCTCAAATATCTGTTTTAAATCATCTTCAGCAATGCCAATACCGGTATCGGATATTGTTATCTGTAGTTCATTTTCTTGTTTATTATTAAGTTGATATTCAAAAGCTAAAAAAACACTACCGTGTTGTGTAAATTTAATGGCATTGCCCAACACATTAATTAACACTTGTCGCAAGCGAGTAGAATCACTTACCAGCATAGACGGTACGTTAGCAGCAACGCTCATTTGCAAATCAAGGTGTTTTTCATCAGCCAGTGGAGTGAGCATATTTTTAATATCGTTAACCAATTCAGTAAATGAAAAGTCGCTGTATTGTGCGCAAGCTTGACCTTCTTCTAGTTTAGATAAATCCAAAATACTATTAATAACGCCCAACAAATGATGACCTGACTGAGTGCATACTCTTAACAACTGAGTTTGCTCCTTATTTAACTCATCACTGTCTTTTAATAGCTCTAAAGTGCCTAGAATACCATTCATAGGAGTGCGAATTTCATGGCTCATATTAGCCAAAAATTGGCTTTTAACACGTAGTGCTTGCTGTGCTAATTCCTGCGCGCTTTTTAGTTTTTGAGTACGAGCAAGCACTCGCTTTTCTAACGTGTGCTCTCGCTGTTGCAGCTCTTTGCGCATATGATTAAATGCCCGAGTTAAGTCTCCTATTTCATCATTATTATAAAAGCCTAGCGGGTAATCATATTGACCTGATGATAGCTGTTGCGCCGCACGAGTCAGTTCTTTAATAGGCGTGTAGAGCTTTGCTGATAACCACAGCGCAATTAAAAGTACCACCAACAAAACCACTACAAATATTAGCCAAAGCTGCCCATATAAAGCCTGAACTTGTGCAAACATCACATCATCTGGCAGCACCATCGCAATGCTATAACCTGCGGCATTTATTGGTGCAAAAAACACATGCTCCATTTGACCCCCAACCCCCTTTGGTAGTATTTCATACCCGTTGTGGCCTGCGAGCATCCTAATACCTATCGCTTTTAATGCCGGGTTCTCATGTTGAGAAATATACTGTTTTTTTGCTTCTCGCTCACCCAAGTCATTGATCACAAATTCTCCATTTTTAGATTCTAAATGAATAACTTTGCTCTCATCCCAGTGATAAATATAAGCCCCACTTGCTGAAATAATCATCACACGCGCTTGGTCAGTAAAAGAGTCTTCTATTTGCTGCTTAACAACATGACTAAGCCGGTCAATTTCTCGCCATGGGATACTACCTGCAAGTAACCCCACCAGCTTATTTTGTTGGTTAATAATACTGCTGCTGATCACCATTTGTTTTACACCCGTGGTATAGGAGATCATTGGTTCAGAAACATAGATCAACGGCTTTTGTTCAGTATTGTTGGCTACTGTAGTTTGCCAGTAGTCACGCTGCATTATGTTTTTTCTAGGTGAATTTGGGTCATTATCATCAAATGTGCGGCGTAGTTCCTGTGCTGGATTGCCGCCTTCAGTATTATAAAAGCTGCCATCTAACTCACCAATAATGAACTTTTCATATACACCATTACTGCGCGCTTTATGGGCTGCTAAATAGTCCTGCATTTGGCTAAATTGCATACTTTGTACGCGCAAATCACTGGCCATTACAGCCAGCTCTGCTTTTCGCTGGCTGAAATAACGGTCAAAAACCATTGCGCCATTTTGTACCTGCGCTTGTATTGCTTTAACGCTAAGTTGCTTAGCTTGACTGCTGGTATGATTGATTGTTAAAGCAAAGACAAATAATAGTGGCAGTAATGAGCAAAATAAAAATACACTGATCAAACGGCTTTTTAAACGCATATTGGCTTTTATAATAGTGTCGGTGCATTGAGTTTAGTCGAAGACTAATAGAAGCACTAGATGCAAATTATGCCCTTACTTTATTTTATGAATGAGCTTGGGCTTAGGTGCAGGCTTTGAAATAGTAATTCTTTGTTAACTGGCACGGCTTACAATCCAATGATGATTTTGTGTTCAATATCAAAACAATTACTGCAGTCGCTGCCTACTGTTCCAAGTAAAATCAACATCTAGAATAAAAAATAACATTACTGGATAAACTCTCTTATCCACAACTGATGTTAGTAAACGAAGTTACAAACCTCAAATCGCGATTACATCACTCTAGATTAAGCAAGTTTTAGTTCCCGAAGGAAACAAAAGTTAGCACTTTTTAATTAGATTAAAAAACACAACAGAGTGCGCAAAAATAATACAACAAAACAAAAATAAACAAATAAAAAAACCTAACACAGTAGTATCAAATTATAATAAATTCCACCGAAAAAACTAATATACTCCTTCCTTTAAAACCCTCATAAACTTTACAGTCGGAACCTAATGTTGACAGCATAAAAACCCATTTAATCATTGATTTAAATCAATTTTAAAAAATAAAACCGTCGTTAAACTGTCATCGAAATTTAACGTGCAAAGTTAAGTTTTAGCGTTAGGATACACCCGCCATTTGGGCATTTATTACTTTTAAACTAGAAGGATTTCTTTGTGAAAAAATTACTGTTAACCGCGATTGCAGGTCTAATTTCATCTGCTAGCTTCGTATCTTTAGCTGCACCTGATCTTTCATCAGGCTATTTTTCTACGCAAGAAGTATTAGAATATGGTCGCACATACCAAGTGGTTAAAGCACAACTAAGTAATACAGGATATGAGCTGCAAGGTTGTGAGCAGAACCCCGTTTATTATTTTGCACAGCCCAGTGAACAGGTGTATTTGTTTGCTCAAGCACAGTGTTATTACTCAATACCTACCGACCCTAACAATATGTCGCTGCGTACAGACTATGCCAGTGTAGTCATCGATATTCATTATCATCAAACCAATTACCTTTACCATGAAGGTGATGTAAATGTAAGCTACTTCACGGTTTACTAAATTTTGAAGTGAAAATATGAGGTGGAAATACCGCCTCATATACCCATCTGATTTATTGCAACTAAAATTACTTCCTCAGTTCCAACCTTTTTGTTAGCGCATACGTCCAATTAATGGTTAAGTTAACTAATAAATTACGAATTTGATTAAAGTCGCAAAACACTTAGCATTAAAAAAGCAAAAAGTTTAAATAAAACAATAGGTAACAAACTGGCACTCTGTTTGCTATTCTCGAGCAACTCTATAACAATAAATTGGGATATCTCATGTTAAAACTCATTACTCCTATCGTATCCGCCATTATTTTAAGCGGTTGCGTTGTACACATAAATACGGCATCAGCCGATGCAAAAGAACATGTGCAGCGTCAATTACAGCTATCTGCACACAATTTAAAAACCTTATCTGCTCGCACAAATGCAGGCGATTTAAAAATTATTGGCAGCGCAACAGCAACCGAAATTACAGCCAATGCTGACATTTACACCATAAAGCCAAATGAATTTACTTTTACCCTTGAGCAACAAGGCAACGAAGCCATATTGGTTGCTGAAATAGACTCAAAAGTGATGGTAGGCTTTGTTAACTCAAGCCCTCGTATTGATATGACAATCACACTGCCAGAAACTCTTGCTTTAAAATTAGACGACTCCTCTGGCAGCATAAGTATTAATGGTTTAAAAGAAGATATTTTAATTGATGATGGCTCTGGAGATATCAATATTAATGGCGGTAAAAACGTTACCATCGACGATAGTTCGGGCAGTATCTCGCTCATTAATGCCACTGGTATGTTAATGATTGAAGATGGCTCTGGTGATATTAACATTACTGGTGGCAAACAACTTACCCTAACCGATGACGCAGGTGACATTAACCTCTCTGGCATTGAAAAAAACATAAACATTGAAGATGACTCTGGTGATATTAATATTACTGGTGGCCAAATGCTCAATATTCGTGACGACGCTGGCGATATTACCTTAGCCAAAATACTTGGTGATATTACGATAGAGGATGAGTCTGGCAACATATTAGTAGATGGGGGTAACAACATTACAATTAAAGATGATGCCGGCTACTTGAAAATTAATAATAGCAAAGGCGACGTTAGCATAAATGATGGCAGTGGCAACTTGTCGGTTAATAACGTAACTGGCAGTGTAACTATCAACGACGAAGCAGGTGATATTGATGTTAATGGTGCGCTTAACCTTATTATTGAAAGCGACAGCTCAGGTAACTTACGCGTTGATAACATTAAAAACGGCGTAAAAATTGACTAAGTATTCAGCTTAATAATACCAAAGCAGATAGAGGTAAATAGTGGTATTGTTTACCTCTTTATTTTTTTGTTACAACACACTACACTGATCACCCTCATTATTATTGGAGTAAACGCCATCATGAACAACTAATGCCTGTTATCCATTTATCATTTTATTTTTTGGATCTACAGGGTTAGTGAGCGTGGCTTTGCGTTTATACCTCTTTATATTATTTTTGTTTGCTTTTTAGCTGACTAACCACTCAGCCCGCTTGCCGCCCCCTGTTTATTAGGAGGCATAATGCACATTTTGCACGCCCATAATTTAAGTTATCAACTTTGTAACGGCGACACAGTATTTAACAATTTAAGCTGTAGCATTTCGCACCAACGTACAGGCATTGTTGGCAAAAATGGAATAGGCAAGTCTATTTTAGCTAAGCTACTGGCCAAACAATTGCAACCTAGCCAAGGCTCTGTGGAGCTTATGGCTCAGGCTGACATGTTTAGCCAAGAGCCTGTGCATTTTATTAATAGTGATATCACTGTAGCGCAATTTTTAGGATACGAAAAAACCCTACAAGCTCTAGATTTGATTGCACAAGGCCAATGCGAGCAACACTTATTTGATTTAGTCGCTGAACGATGGCAATTGCCTGAACAATTATCAACGCAACTAAACACTCTTGGTTTACCCAATAACCCGCATTTACCTTGTAACACGCTAAGTGGCGGGCAATTGGCAAGGTTGCGGTTATGGCAGTTGTTTAACAGTGACGCTCAGTTACTAATTTTAGATGAACCTTCAAACCATTTAGATGCAAAAGGACAAGCATGGCTAATTGAACAACTTAACACATTTACAGGCTATGCTTTAATCATTAGTCACAACCATGAGTTACTACGCCACGTTACACAAACATGGGAACTCAGCGAAATTGGGCTAAGAAAATATGGTGGCAATATTGAACACTATTTGGCTCAAAAACACAGTGAACAACGTGCTGTAACTCAACAGCTACACGAAGTAAAACGCCAACAAGCACAACTAAAATTACAAGCACAAACAAATAAAGAAAAGGCACAACAAAGAGCAGCTCAAGGTAAAAAACTGCGCAATCAAGGCAGCCAACCCAAAATGTTACTTAACAGCCAAAAAAACCGCGCAGGCAGCAACTTAGCGAGTAAGCAAAAAAACCAGCAACAACGCCAACATAAACTACATAGTAAAACCCAACTACTACAACAAAAACATCAACAAAACACCGTTGAAAAATTTTACCTGAGTGACCCAACCCAAAGTGCATTAAACAAAAAAACCTTAGTCACTTTATTAAACGTACACCTACCATTTGGCACCTCAGCACCTATAAATTTAACAGTATGCACACAGCAAAAATGGCATATTAAAGGCAGTAATGGTTGTGGTAAATCAACCCTATTTAAAACCCTATTAAACCAACTAGCACCGCTATCGGGAGAGTTATTTGTAAACACACCTCTGAGCTATGTTGACCAATACTTTAGTCAACTCGGCCATCAATTAAATTCGGTGCAAGCACTCAATCAATATTGCCCCCACCTAAGCACGAGTAATATCTACACGCTATTAGCAGGCATTGGTTTAACAAAAATCAAAACTGAGCAGCCAATTACGACACTCAGTGGCGGAGAAAAAATGAAGCTAACACTTTTGTGTGCAAGTCAACAGCAGCCAACACCACTGTTGCTACTTGATGAACCCGATAACCATTTAGACCTAGAGTCAAAACTACAACTCGCTAAAGCACTATCACAATACCAAGGCAGCTTTTTGCTTGTAAGCCATGACACTTATTTTGTAAATAACATTGGCATAACCCACATGCTTAAACTAAAAACATAACTGAGTTAAAGTGTAAAGGGGGTTTACGGCATATTTATTTGCTATTACCCCCTACTTTACGTCATTATCTATAAAGCGAGCAGGTAACTCTGAACAAACCTGTCAAACCAGCCTCAAAACCCGTCAAACTTAACCAAAGCCTGTCACCCTGAACTTGTTTCAGGGCCTAACCAAACCCCATCCAAAACTAACAAGATCCTGACCTTCGTCAGGAAGACACTTTAGTGAGTTGCAAACTTCAGTTTTGCCACTGTTACCATGAGCCACCAGTGTGGCGGTGAACGAAAGCCCGTCACCCTGAACTAAAACCCGTCACCCTGAACTTGTTTCAGGGCCTAACCAAACCCCATCCAAAACTAACAAGATCCTGACCTTCGTCAGGTAGACACTTTAGTGAATTGCAAGCTTCAGTTTTGCCACTATTACCATGAGCCGCCTGTGTGGCGGTGAACTGAAACCCGTCACCCTGAACTTGTTTCAGGGCCTAACCAAACCCACCCTATAATCCATCCATGGTGCTGGGTCACATAGGTCATCCATAACCTCATTTCTTCGTGCTGCGAAACTCCGTTTCGGTCACTCATCTACTAAGCCGCCTGTGTGGCGGTGAACGGCTTTTTGTTCCATGGCCTGTTGAATTATTTTTTCTGAGCCGCCTGTGTGGCGGTGAACCATTATATATGGCCACTAAAACACCTCCATAATTTCTGAGCCGCCTGTGTGCCGGTGAACGCCCGCAGAATTAGGCAGTAATTTTATTCGCTTTTCTGAGCCGCCTGTGTGGCGGTGAACCGAACGCATCACCTGAGAATTTCATTTTACCTTTTCTGAGCCGCCTGTGTGGCGGTGAACATGTTTTGTGGTGACATTCATTCACGACTAGATTTCTGAGCCGCCTGTGTGGCGGTGAACACAAATCAGGGTTAATCGGGCTTTTCGCTTCATTTCTGAGCCGCCTGTGTGGCGGTGAACTAAATCCCGTCACCCTGAACTTGTTTCAGGGCCTAACCAAACCCACCCTATAATCCATCCATGGAGCTGGGTCACATCGGTCATCCATGACCTCATTTCTTCGTGCTGCGAAACTCCGTTTCGGTCACTCATCTACTAAGCCGCCTGTGTGGCGGTGAACTGGCGCAAAATGGGATCAAAACGCTGCCAGTTTTTCTGAGCCGCCTGTGTGGCGGTGAACCATCAACAACAGGGATTCCCGTTGCATACACTTTTCTGAGCCGCCTGTGTGGCGGTGAACTAATTCACCGTTGCTTTTCTTCGCTTTATTTTTTTCTGAGCCGCCTGTGTGGCGGTGAACTGCCACGCGCTGAGCGTACGCTCATCTTTATTTTTCTGAGCCGCCTGTGTGGCGGTGAACGTGTTGGCGATTGACCAAACCGAATAACGATATTTCTGAGCCGCCTGTGTGGCGGTGAACGAAAGGTGGTATTGGGAATGTTGAGCCGTATATTTCTGAGCCGCCTGTGTGGCGGTGAACTGTCTGTTTTACGTAAACGCACGGAGCGGTTTTTTCTGAGCCGCCTGTGTGGCGGTGAACAAATTGACGATTGGATACGGATTAAATCTAGATTTCTGAGCCGCCTGTGTGGCGGTGAACGGCTAATTCATTATCTCCCCACTTGCCATAACTTTCTGAGCCGCCTGTGTGGCGGTGAACTACGTGCTACAGGGTGTGTAAGGACTCTGACCTTTCTGAGCCGCCTGTGTGGCGGTGAACACTACGGGGCATTGGTATTGGACAGCATTAGATTTCTGAGCCGCCTGTGTGGCGGTGAACACCTATCATTAATGGTCTAGACTTTCTGCGTGTTTCTGAGCCGCCTGTGTGGCGGTGAACATTGTTTCTCTGTAATGATTATGCTGCTTTGTTTTCTGAGCCGCCTGTGTGGCGGTGAACACCAAAAGGCATGAAAGGCATTAAGTTGGATTTTTCTGAGCCGCCTGTGTGGCGGTGAACATTGGTATACGCGTTAAACTACGGCCATCGATTTTCTGAGCCGCCTGTGTGGCGGTGAACCCCAACTGACTTATGGCTTGGGCCAGTGTGTTTTTCTGAGCCGCCTGTGTGGCGGTGAACGTGAACCATCTTTTAACTCCGCAGGTACGCTATTTCTGAGCCGCCTGTGTGGCGGTGAACAACAGCTATTACAATCAATCGTTGAACCTGTTTTTCTGAGCCGCCTGTGTGGCGGTGAACCATAAGACGTGTAAAGTCATGCCGGATGAAGCTTTCTGAGCCGCCTGTGTGGCGGTGAACACTCCCTAGGCCACACAGGCTTGACCGCTTTATTTCTGAGCCGCCTGTGTGGCGGTGAACAATCCATTCTTATCAGATACAGCTAAAAGCAATTTCTGAGCCGCCTGTGTGGCGGTGAACATGACTAATGAGAAGAAACTTTTAGCGGGTATTTTCTGAGCCGCCTGTGTGGCGGTGAACTGGCTCCGCCAATGTTGTGCTTGATATGATTCTTTCTGAGCCGCCTGTGTGGCGGTGAACATTTTGCACCAGACCTAGATAAATTTATTGGCTTTCTGAGCCGCCTGTGTGGCGGTGAACGGCTAATTCATTATCTCCCCACTTGCCATAACTTTCTGAGCCGCCTGTGTGGCGGTGAACTACGTGCTACAGGGTGTGTAAGGACTCTGACCTTTCTGAGCCGCCTGTGTGGCGGTGAACATTGACGGGCGTGTTAATTTCAGGGTTTAGCAATTTCTGAGCCGCCGGTGTGGCGGTGAACTAATTTACACTCTAGATACATTTTTAGCTAATTTTCTGAGCCGCCTGTGTGGCGGTGAACTAGGATTTGAACCTATAACCTACCGCTTACAATTTCTGAGCCGCCTGTGTGGCGGTGAACTTGTTAATCACATTTTACCAGCCTCTTTAATTTTTCTGAGCCGCCTGTGTGGCGGTGAACAGCCTGTGGAGCTGGATATCTGAACCGCCCTATTTCTGAGCCGCCTGTGTGGCGGTGAACGTCATTTAAACCCGTGTAAAATCTACCGCCAATTTCTGAGCCGCCTGTGTGGCGGTGAACCGTCTGGGAAGGCAAACAGGCTAACTAAGCAATTTCTGAGCCGCCTGTGTGGCGGTGAACGACGAAGGCGGCTGGGGTTCATCCCTATCTAATTTCTGAGCCGCCTGTGTGGCGGTGAACATGGCTTAATGATTTTACGCACGACTTGTTTATTTCTGAGCCGCCTGTGTGGCGGTGAACTTGGCAAAGCAACAAAGATAACAATTATCAATTTTCTGAGCCGCCTGTGTGGCGGTGAACTTTTCAACCAGAATATAGCAGCTGTAGGGTCTTTTCTGAGCCGCCTGTGTGGCGGTGAACTTCGTCAGTAAGCGCGGCGTCCGGGGCGCTGATTTCTGAGCCGCCTGTGTGGCAGTGAACCCTGACTGCGCACCAGTAACTACGCTAGTAAGTTTCTGAGCCGCCTGTGTGGCGGTGAACACACCTAGGCAATTAGCTTTATTTTATTTGCATTTCTGAGCCGCCTGTGTGGCGGTGAACCCATGGGACTATTTAACGTTACCCGTATTATGTTTCTGAGCCGCCTGTGTGGCGGTGAACACGCAGATGAAGCTTTATGATAAAGGTTTATTTTTCTGAGCCGCCTGTGTGGCGGTGAACCTTCTATTCTGGACAACGACACGGGTTCCGTTTTTCTGAGCCGCCTGTGTGGCGGTGAACGCTCTAACTATTCTGATTTTGAGCCACTCAAATTTCTGAGCCGCCTGTGTGGCGGTGAACAAAAAGAAGCTGCCCATGTGGCCATTCCTATTTTTCTGAGCCGCCTGTGTGGCGGTGAACCGTTGTGTGAGCATGACGGTGAATTGGTCGGCTTTCTGAGCCGCCTGTGTGGCGGTGAACATTCCACGACGTTTCCTTTCGAGGTGCCTAATTTTCTGAGCCGCCTGTGTGGCGGTGAACCAGGTAGTACTATAAACATCGTTCTCGCCAATTTTCTGAGCCGCCTGTGTGGCGGTGAACGCCAGATCTGGTTCTGGATTAAACCCAGAGGCTTTCTGAGCCGCCTGTGTGGCGGTGAACTAGAGTATGGTGATTTATGAGTTTTTTCAAATTTTCTGAGCCGCCTGTGTGGCGGTGAACCTGACGTACTCGGTTACACCTCTTCTAAACGCTTTCTGAGCCGCCTGTGTGGCGGTGAACAGCTAAGTCTTTTTTAGCTTGAACTTTTACATTTTCTGAGCCGCCTGTGTGGCGGTGAACTCTAAAGCAATGGCAGCAACACCAACGATTGATTTCTGAGCCGCCTGTGTGGCGGTGAACGTTTAGGCAGTGCCGAGCAGCTAGCCTTTGATTTTCTGAGCCGCCTGTGTGGCGGTGAACGGAGAACGAGGAAGCGCTTGCCGCAGTTACTATTTCTGAGCCGCCTGTGTGGCGGTGAACGGCCAATTGGTATTGCAGTCACAGCTGCTTTATTTCTGAGCCGCCTGTGTGGCGGTGAACACCAAAAACCTCTGTGGCCTTTTTCTTTTGGCTTTTCTGAGCCGCCTGTGTGGCGGTGAACTTAATGTTTGAGTGCGTCTTATTTAACAGCGATTTCTGAGCCGCCTGTGTGGCGGTGAACTTGATAACGCCTCTATTAACAGTGCGGGTATATTTCTGAGCCGCCTGTGTGGCGGTGAACGAAATGCAGGTTATCAAGGGGTTCTTTCTGTATTTCTGAGCCGCCTGTGTGGCGGTGAACAGATTAACCCAATCTAGCACACCTACTGCTGCTTTCTGAGCCGCCTGTGTGGCGGTGAACTTTGCTGTACCAACATCGCTTGGTCGTAGCGCTTTCTGAGCCGCCTGTGTGGCGGTGAACCTGTAGTTATATCGCCGAGATTAGGAGTTTTATTTCTGAGCCGCCTGTGTGGCGGTGAACACCAAGTCTCTGCAATGTCATCTTTATTCTTATTTCTGAGCCGCCTGTGTGGCGGTGAACTATCGTTTTCAATTAATCGCCGCGGTTGGTGCTTTCTGAGCCGCCTGTGTGGCGGTGAACTTGACAACACCTTGTCGTCACGGTCCGCGTCATTTCTGAGCCGCCTGTGTGGCGGTGAACATATCAGGAACCTCATCTAACCGGGAGTTTCATTTCTGAGCCGCCTGTGTGGCGGTGAACTTTGCCGATGCAATTTGATGCATAACTCTTAATTTCTGAGCCGCCTGTGTGGCGGTGAACTTTTGTTTCACGTTTAAGGAGCTCTCTTGTAATTTCTGAGCCGCCTGTGTGGCGGTGAACAGTGTACGCGGTAGCAGGTGAAGCTCCAGAGTTTTCTGAGCCGCCTGTGTGGCGGTGAACTTGAGCATAGGAAATTTATGCAATTCACGAAATTTCTGAGCCGCCTGTGTGGCGGTGAACAGTACGCAATGCAAATTGATGGTGACGAAAAATTTCTGAGCCGCCTGTGTGGCGGTGAACAATAGAATTATATTACAAAAATAAGTTACAACAAGTCGTTAGGTAAAAAATGGCTTTTTTACCTTGTTAAAAACGACTTACTATAACTTATTGTTTTTAAGTTTATTTTTTAAAGAGCGAAAATAAAGGGTATTTTGTTTTTTATTTACCCCTCAAACCAAGGTACTGCGATTTGCTGCTCATCGGTACGGCGACTTAAGCCATAACAAGTAAACAACCATTTATTATCACTTGGTTTTTCTACTATTTTCTGCTCAATAAACAGTAAAAACTTTTTGCGTTCAGCGGGGCTAAGTGCCCTCTCTGTTGATAAGCTGCGTAGATTAATAAACGGTAACTTAGACTGATTATCTAACTTATCAATTGAGCTGAGCAACCGCGCTTTAACTTCACTTACGCCATAACTATTTTTTGTGGCAATGGCTTGCGCACGCATGTCAACGCTTTGACGTAACTTATCGGGAGATTTAAAACGCCAACGCTTAAAATAAGCATACTCGGTAATGTTACTAGGCACTGCTTTAACTGCTTTAATGTGTACATAGTCAGACAAACGCGATAGCCATTGCTCTGCTTTAAGGTTAACGAGTTGTTGTTCCGTTTGTGCCAGTAACCTGAGCTTATCACCAAGCGGAAACTGTTTATCTCCATATTTGGGAAACGACAAGCCTATTGCTGAATCTTTATCAGCCACTTTGTGCTCCACCAGCAATAGATGTATTTGTTGATAAACCTTATGCCATAAAAACCCCAAATTGGCTTCGGCATCGGGTAATAAAGTTATGTCGAGGTAATAGTTCATCATACCCCCTTATTTATCACTTTCACCAAATACACCACCGCGTACCAAAGTCGCCATTACGTAGTGCTCTTGCGCTGCTTCTGCTAGCTTTTCACCACGCGCCCATGCATCAAAAAAGGTATAAAAGTCTTGTTTTTCTGCGGGTGTTCTATACGCCTTGCCCCGGTTGGTTACAGCACCATAAGGTTCGACGGCAATTGGGCCAGCACTGGCTTCTGGGTCGGTAAACTCTGGATACCAAGTATCAATTGTGCGCAACGCGTTACCCAGCTTTTGCGAGTGCATGGCAGCAATACCTTGCACTTGATAAAGTATTTTGCTTTTCTTATTTTTATCGTTACCCTTATCAAGTACCAACTCCTCGCTTGGGTACACTTCTTGCGCGCGGCCAACTTGGGCGTAACAGTTTATATCTAACATTAAAAAGTCATTGTCACTGCTCAGTGCTTGAGCAATCAAAGTTGCCAGTTCATTAATTTTTTCGTCTTGATGGTCAAAATGTTTGGTGTTGTATTGCGCTGCATCGAAGGTCCATGATTTTTCAACTTGGTTATTTTTAGCCGACACTTGCACTTCTATTTGCTCTGCACCAACTCTGTTGCGCCATAAAAAGCGCGCATTGGCAATATTAATGGCATAGCGACGCGCAAGCTCAGTAAATTTATGCACTTCAATATAAGTGCGCGCTGCATTGCGGTAGCTTTGCTTAAATAAGTCGTTGTTACAGGCTGCAGGCTCGGTAATGCCACCCAGTACTTTGATGGTAAATTTCAAGTTCAAGGTGTCTTGCTCGGGTGTTAGCGCACACGCATCAACCCGTTGCAAATTGGCTTTTTCAACTTCAGCGTTCAGTTTGGCAGGGTCGTCTTTAATGGCTTTTTTTAAGCGGTTAGAAATAGTGCCTCGTACAGACTTTTCATTTAATGCCAGTGGCTTAACCTCAGACAGGCGATTTTGCCAAGTTGTGCCGTACATGTGACCATCGCTGGTTACGAGCTTTTTTTCAAATGCTAATACTGATGCTGTGTTTTCTTTTTTAGCCATGGTGATTATCCTTTTCTTTAATGATTAAAATTCTGATTCTATTGAAGTGTCATCCGAGTCAAGTGACTCAGGTTTTGCAAATTTAGCTTGCTGGCAAAGGTAATAATCGCCTTCGCTTTGGTAGTGCCAGAGTAAGTCTTCTACAAAATGTAAACGGTGCGGCATTTTAAATTCACCCAGTGTTACTAAGCTTTCTGCAAAGCGGTGTGATGTATCTGGGTCTCGCTGATTTTTAGCCGTTGCAAGGTCGCTAATGCCATAAAACCCAGTTGCGATGGGTACAATCCAACCTGCGGGTTTATTGTTTACACGTTTACGATACTTAACCCAGCGTACGCTGCCTTTATCGTCAGTTTCATAACTGTGATGAATAGTTAGGTACTCTAGCAACGCTTGTAGGGCGTCTTGTTTGTCATTCATAGCATCTAGCATTAAATCGCGGCGTTCAATTAACGCATAACCGGGCATTAAATGGCGTTGTAGCTTTTTAAATTCTTCGTCATTGCCCTCAGTTACATTTAAACAAAACGGCGTAGCAAAACGTTTTACATCACCGCTGGCTATCTTCATTTTGGCATGTAATAAGTGCGTTACTTGTTGCACTAGTGGCTCGCGCTGCTCAAGTGTGAGGTTGTCAAATTCAATCACTAAACTCACCTCTAAATGGCAACGCGCTTCTTCAATAAAAGCCGATCTTGCCCCTGTTTTATCAAGCGGGTTGGCAGTACCAATAATAGAGTGAACAAAGTCGTTACTGCCTTTATAAGTTTGCAAGTCTATATCGTGGCTCACTACCCCAACAGCTTTAAACTTTACATCTATGCCTTGGCTGTTAAGTTTACGCTGTAGGGCATGCACCGCGCCTAACCAAGCAGTCATGGCAGGAAAGCCAATCGTAAAAGGGCTTGAAAGCGCATTAGCATTGTGTACTGCAATATGAGGAATGATCAGCAGCTTTTTAACCTCATCTATCATCGTAAAATCTCCTTATTGCTTTCAACCACTTGCTTCATATGCCGGTACTCTTCATGACCAAACATAATGGCTTTTTTCCCCAAGGTTTTTTCATAACCATGAAACACAAAGTTCACCATGCCATCATAAATTTCATCCAACCAAGAGTCGGTAGTCAGTCGCTCTTGTTTGTTGTGCTCGCACAACCAAATTTGTTGAGACTTGGGTAACTTACTGCTGGTTGCTATAAATTGCTGCGTAGCCACTTCCCTCACCAAAAACATTTTCTCGATAATATAATCAATCACACTTTGATATAACTCATCGCGCTGCGCACGGGTGTGCATATTGTTAAAATGCTCGTTCGGTAAACGGTATAACTTATCTAACTCTTCAAACTGTACTTTACAATGGTTGTAGCGCAGCACTTGCGCAAAAAAGTCAGAGGTTGGAAAATGAATATCTCGGCGTTGTAACTTAGGCGGCATGCTCAATAGCAAATGTGCTTTACCGCCATTTTGATTATTTAACACACTGATATTTTGTGGTTTTGTGCCCCCGTAACCAATAGTGGTCAAGTCGATTATTTCTTGGTGGTTTGGGTGCTCTAAGTTGGCTTTGCGCTGTTCTCTGGCTAATTTAATTTCATCACCAAAGCGCATATTGTCTAGTCGTTTACGTAGTTCAAATACAATGCCAGACCCTGTAAGCAGTGAGAGTTGATGATAGTGCGTTGCTTGGCTTTGCTCTGATAAAGGAAAATACACTTGCTTTATTTTAGAGCTGGTGATCACCTCATCACTTGTAGATGTCATTGCCATAAACCCGTCTTTTAAAGCTGCATAGTCTGACTCTTCATGGCTTGGGGTGGTTCTAAACAACTGTTTGGCTAAGTCGCTATCATGCTCTAGATGGTTTAACAAAGTTTGCCCATCAGCCATAACCAACATAAGAAACTTATATACATCCAACGCAGCCGCATTACCCAAGGCATCGGCGACCACATCCACATTACCCGAGCGTAAAAAGCCATCATTACTGTGTGCCGTTTTGGCGATAATTGAGCTCACGTAACCATTTTTGTTTTTTCTTGCACTGGGGTGGCTAAAAGTACACGGGTGAGTCGAAATCGAAATCTGCCCAGCTCGTTTTGCTGCATTGGGTAGCCAGTTTTGTAAACTAAATACCGCTTCACACTCCATATGCTGTTGCTTTACTTCATCCTCAGACATGGATGCTTTCACATTCTTTTTTAACCACGCTGCTTTTCTGTCTGCAAAAAAAGCATCAACTGCTTCATCTATCATCGTTCCCTCCTAACCACCTCTGTGGTCTGCGTGTTGTTTGTTCACATCAATTGATCAATTCTACTAACCCTAGCTGATCGTTATAGGCGTAATGTTTATTTTCATTATGTGTAAAACTCAGCTCCCCATATTTTTGCGATATTAACCGCTGGCTATGTGGCAAGCTGCTATGGTGCGATTGCTCAGCCATATCAATACAAGCTTGATTATAGTCTCGTATTAGCCACAACCTTGCTGTAGCCTGAGGGCTTAATTCAATGCGTTTTATACTTAAAATATCCTCTCTATCGACGGCATGACCTTGGTCGTCTTTTTCACAAAAGCGGCTTTGCTGCGAATACTGATCAAACACTAAAAATACTTTTAAGGTCGGTGTGCCTTTTCTAAATGGAGCCAAATACTGTGGCAGGGCCGTTAAAAACCAATGGTGTTTAAGCCAACCCTGCATAGTTGCGGGGCTTGTTTGCGGTTTTTTCTCTTTTGCGGTGGTGTAATATGCCAAGCTACTCAAAATGGCGGCATGTTCAAGCTCTGCTAAGTCTTGAGCTTGTGTGTTACGAAACACATACTGAGCGTTGATATGCTCAGGTTTACAAATTCTGGGTATAGCATCTAAACATTTTGCCACCTGCCCTACCTCTATTAGCTGCGTTAAGTCGTGCGTAATTAATCGGCAGTAGTTTTCAAACCCCGGCTTGATATAGGCTTTATTACCCTCTTCATGATAGTGCTTAATCGCCCTCCAATTGTATTGCAGCAAGGCAATGTTAGGCGTTGTTATTGCCTCTTTTCTATGCCTTCGCACACGCCCTGCCAACTGAATTATTGAACGATAAGATGACGGCTCAATCACCGCCCAATCAAAGTCATGATCGCGGCCTACTTCTTCCACTGGCGTGGCCACCAGCACAAACATAACGTGTTGAGTCTCTAGCTTTATTCTTGCAATTTGATTTAAGTGTGTACGTACCACAGGGTGGCTCAACGCTTGAGGCTGCTCACCTTGTGCCTCCTTGCGCTTTAATACTTGATCTAAGTGCTGCTCTTGTATTGAGCGCATCAGCAATACTTGCTGAGAATGATAGGCCATCACCCTTACTTGCGTGTCAGCAGGCCAATTATCGTATTCAAGTAAGTGCTGAGTCAGCGCTACACAAGGTTTTATGTTAGCTACCCGCACTACCCCAAACGACACCTTGAGCTGCGTTTGTGTATCAACAAAGTGATGGTTTAAATGTTTATCGCGGGCGCTTTGAGCCACCACATCAAAGTACTGAGCTTGCTTACTTATAATAACTTGCTGCTGATGATGGTTTTGCCCTTGGTGTCGCTCAATAATGTTATAGCAATGGCTTATTTTCGCCTTACGTCTAACAGGTTGCTCAGCCAATTTTGAGGCTCTTTTATTTACAAACTGCTGATGCTCTTGACGGTATATGCCAATTGATTTTGGGGTATCATCTTCGCTGTAATGATTGGTCGTCACTTGCGTTGAAAACTCATCGGCCCATGCGCAACCTATTGCCGTACTGGTACTGCGTACTGAGGCATAAAGCAGCCAACCATCTCGATACGCCTTAAAATACCCCTCTGCCAATGAAGGCGGAATGGTTGCTGACGAGATCATCACTTTGCGACCTAACATGCCTGCTAAATGAATTAAACGCCCGATTGCGATTAAGTCATCGCCTGTAAAATCGTCTACTTCATCAATAACTAAGTCTGACGACATCAATCGCAATGTTGGCAAAATATAACGTCCACCACGCTTAGTTTCTGTGGCCGCCATCATGTGGTCTATGGTGCAAGCAAGCACTGGCGCATATAAGAACTGCTTGTCTCGCTTATCTTTTAGTACGGTAGTTAAGCCCTCTTCAGGAATATCACATTCAAAATCAACGTCTTCATTTAATAATGGCGCTAACGACTCTGAACCTGTATGTTCAAACGGCACTTGCGACTCAACCACTTTATTTTTGTTATGTAGTTCCATAACCGCACGCGAACCAATCAGTACTGCCAGCTCAGTGCTATCTAAGCCAACTCGCTCTCGGTATTCATCGCCAGTTTGCAAGGTGAGCGTGCGTAAGCCTAAAGCTAATATATATCTTAAACTTTTGGCATCCTCAGAGAGTGCTCGCATAATTTTTGCATTGGCAAACGTTTTACCGCACCCTGTGCTTGCCATATTTACCGCAAAAAAGCCAAACTGCTTTTGCTGTTCAGTGATAGTTTGCCGCCACTGAGTAATTTTGCTCACGGCTTTATCTTGCCACTGGTAGCCTTCAGGGCTTAGTTTGCGTAGATTATCTAAATCTTTAGCTTGTGGAGGCTCACGTTCAAATGCAGGTAGCATATGCGCGGTTTTAATCGCATTACGAGCAACACCTACCAAATGTTCATCCAGTTTTTGCTTTAACTCTCTCGTTACGCTGTCGGTGTTTGCAAACAACCCTATTTTGTTTTGCCACTTTTTATCTGCCTGTTGCGATGAGTAATAATGATCGCCAAGCATAAGGCATAATCTTGCGTGAGTAAGGACCACTCGATAGCTATCATTTGCTATCACTGTCTTTGCTTGCGCTACATTATCAAGTAAGCGTAATGACCACCTTTTTACTTGGCTCAGCCATGGTTTTGAATTACTCATTAACCCATGTGGAAACCTAAAGCAATCGGTTAAGCGTTTTGCAAATGCGGGGTCATCGTGACGGTTTTCATAACCCCACTCTTTACTGATTGCTCTAAGTACATCATCTAAAGACTGAGCAGATTCTGACTTGTAACCTCGGCACGCCTCTACAGTTTTAGGCAATGGCAAACGGTGGTGCGATACAATCAACCAAGCAACTAGTTTAGCTACGGGCGGCAGCCCCGCAATAGGCTTGGGTTTATCTTGACTGACAAACGTCATCATTTTAGTTTCATCAAGCTCCCCGTGACTCAAAGCACTTAACCAAGCTTGATCTGTGTCACCCTCTATGGAGTCTATAAACGCTCGTAGTAATAATAGCGAGATCCATTCATGCCTAATGGGGTCACCTTTATATTTATTACTGCTGTTAGGTTGCAACTTTTCTTGAAATACTACGGTAGCTTTGCCCCAATCATGAAACAGTGCCGACACGCCAACCAGCGCTTTAATTAATGGCAAAAAGTGCCAATCATTTGCTACGTCGCTATTAAGTTGTATTCTGCGCGTATAATTAACGGGCACCACACCTTGCTCATCAAATTTACTGCGCTTGCCCACCACCCACAACAACTGGCTTCTTGCGCGAGAGCGGATCCAGTGGCAACTTACGGCTGTACTGCGGCTAGCGGTTTTACGTAGCATTTTTTTAACAGTGAGTAAGCCATCTTCGGTGATCAATGTTTGCCATGTGTTATCACCAATACGGTTAGCAAATGCATCTAACACTCGGCGAGTTTTCTTTAAAGCGTTTTTCTCGCACTGACTTACAAAAGTGACCATCATAAGTTTTGTGCCTCGATAGCCTCGGCGGTGTAATGTTGCAACGCAACTTGTTTTACTGTTTCAAACATAAAGTCGAGCGCTTTATGATCAGTAAATGCTCGCAGTACTTGTTGTCTAAACTCTTGCTCTGTGGCGTTTTCTTTGGCGCATATAAATGCCCAAGGTAAAACTAACGCATCTTTGACTAAGTCGGCTACGTCGAATACCAAAGCCCCTCTTCGGGTTTTTCCATGTAGTACTGCAAAGCCATGAGGAATGCCTAGCACCCACAAACAACTTGCCGCCAAACCATAAGCTAAATAATTACCATGGTTTAAAAAGTCATTGGCTTTGTCGGTACTTTGGTGCTGGCGGGTAAAGTCTTTTATATCAGTATTATTAGCCGCGAATCTATACAACACCTTGGTCAATTGTGCTTCTGTCAGTAACAAATCTGATTGCTTTTTGGCATCGCCAGTACGCTTATTAAAAGTGCTCAGTGCGGTTTGTATTGCATCATTATTAAAATCAAACCCTTCGAGTTTAAGTTCTCGGTCTTTGTTCCACACTTTTTCTAAAAACTGAATACGCGCCTGTTGAAATGTTTTTGCAGCTGCTAAGCGCTGCTCATCATCAAACCAAAACTTTAACCAACCATGCAAATACTCTGTTGGTCGATATTCACTTTGTGGTGTAAACCATTCAACTTCACACGACATATGTAAAGGCGTACTCCCTCCACCACAAAACCCTACTAACACACCAGCTTGAGCCAACATACGCATGGCTGCTTGCGTGATTGACGTGCCATTACCAAGCAGCAATACCGTAGTATTGGCTATCGGAATATTAAAATATTGATTCTCGTGCTTAGCTTCTGTGAGGTAGAGCACTCGACCGTCTTTTTGCATTACGCGGCAATATTCTAAGTAATACATGTTTGCACGTTTAGAGTGTAAAATAGTTTTTAAATCTGACGGGCTAAAATCTTCCATGTAAGCCACTGTACCTAAAAATTACAAAGTGTTAACTTTTACAGTAAAGACTTATCGATTGAAATACAACAATTCGAGATTAGCTCCTCAACATTTATTGAGATAGAACAAACAAGTCAGAGTAAATTTAAGTGATCACTTACTAGCCCTTGGCGTTAAACATTTCTTAATTTATAGCAAAACTCTGCCGAACTTATATTAGTGTAATTGCTTTTGCGGTTGCGGGGTGCAAGAGCGGTGCTATCTACAAGGTTTGATTGCCTAACAATAACTCACTTAAGTAAGTAAGTAAGTAAGTAAGTAAGTTTAATGGTATTGCACGAACGCTATCCACTCACCGCGCATTTATTGGCTTTTAAATACAGATAGTTTTTTAGTTACTTTAAGCCACCCGCACTACTAAAGTGAAACCTTTGATATGCACAGTATATTTGGGGAATACAACTTAACGTTAACCCCCTTTACACTTTAATTAGTGCGAAACAACATGTTGAACTTAATTCATAGAAACTAGGCACTACTTTTTGCTTTATTTTACCGTTATAGCTAAGAATAGAGAGTGTATTGAATACCAAAAAAATCTGACCGTGGTTGTTTTATATACACTAGGTTGTGCGGAGTGCAATTTGACTAGACGGTCAATATCCCTGTTTGATTAATACTTTTGCTAACATCAAGCTTTAATTAATTTCACCTTCTAATTTGTTTATTTATTGTAAATTTACACTAAAGTGATGGTGGTTTTATTAGGAACTCACTAAACAAGGAAAGACTTATGAAATACCTACTATCGGTGCTGTGTGCACTTTTATTTAGCTCTATAAGCTTGGCATTACATGCGATGCCAGCTAAACATTCACCACTTACAATGACCTCTGAATTTGATTATAACGGACTTATTATCGAACCCAATGGTAGTGGCTACTTTGGTTATCAATCGTTCAGTAATACCAGTGAAGTAACTCTATACCCAAAAAATGGTAATACTGCGACTTGGACCCTAACTTTACGCTACAGCAATGGTAAACCTGCCACCGGCGTTAATGTAAATATAACCGCTCAGCCATCTTGGTTAACGGCTCCTAGCTGGCGCCACAAAAATGCCATGGCTGCACGTTTTCCACGTAGCTCGCAAAGCAAAGTAAAATTGCGCATTGACCAAGGTATTTTTCGCCTTAAAGCACCGTTTTCTCCAAGCAGTGCTGTAACTGACAGCCAAGGCCAAGTAAAAGTGACCATAAATAACTTTCACTCTTGTGGTAACAGCAACCAACCCGGCGCTGACTTATTAACGGCAAACGCTGCAGGCCAACAGTTAAAAGTTACGGTAAAGTGTGCAGTATCGGGCTTGGTAAACATTCCAGATAGAGCCAGCCAAGGTTTAACTACCGCAGGGTTAGTAGGTCGACATATAAACCCAGCTGTACTTACTGCAATGCAAAATCTAGGCACTGCATGGAAAAACGTATCATCAAAGCCCGCTGGTATGCCAAATTATTTAACGATAACTGGGGCTACTATGCGCTGGGGAGGCATTAATCCACCACATTTTACACACAAATTTGGTGGTACATTAGATATTCGGCCAATAGGTACTAAATCTGGTCCGGTCAGTGTGGGAGATGCGCATTATCACCGTGGTGCAACTCAAGCGATTGTTAACGCCTTGGTACAAATGGGTGCTACTAAAATTATTTTTGCCGATAACTTAAAAGGCGTTACTGACGTTAAAGCCAACCACAAAAACCATCTACATGTGAGTTTTTTAACAGAGCCTTTAGAGCCTTGGTTAAGCACAGATGAAACCGTATTAGATGATGAAGGGTTACCTTTAATCGATTACAGTAATTCGTATGAGGTCAGCCACTTTATTCCTCAAGTAAAAACACTGCAAACCACCGACTTTAATTTAAACTTTGTAGCACCTAAATGATCAATAAAGCTTACAAATATGGGCCACTATTGTGTGGCCTAGTCTTCGCCTGTGTTAATGCTTGTGAATTGGCTTGGCTTAACGAAAAAGTGGCGCTTGTGCCATCGCAAGAGCAAGCTGACTGTGCGGCGTTGCAGTCACCCAATAGCCAGTTACGCCAAGTAAAAGGTTTAACTAGCACAGCAAAAAAACCTAGCTATGCAAATGCAGCAACACCACTAAACTACAATTGGGTAACAGAACATTGTGATTTGCACACTGAAGACTTAACCTTAGTTTGTGCGTTAAATGGTAAAAAAACGCACGCCACTTTGCCTTTAATACCATCTAAAAATCTCACCCTGAGTTACAACCATTGGCAACTAAATGGCTACTATTTTATTGGTATTACCGATAACAACCCTGAGTCAACACTGGGGTTTGTTAGGTTTGATAATAATGCATCACCTTCTTGGCTAAATAATCAAAATGCTTGCCAACACGGTTTAAGCACAGAAGTTATAAAACTAAACAGTGGTCAATATTTGTGTAATAGCCTAGCGGGTGGATGGCAACACAGTACTTTGCAAGCCCTCCCTGCGCCCTGCACTGCCCCGCAACAAATGCTACACGATAGCAATGGTATTTGGGCTTTGCAGTATGAACGAGATAGTATCAGCTGGCAGGTATGTCAATTGAGTTTAGATAACGCACAGCTTTTGCAAGCCTATCTGTATTCACCTGATATTTCAGCGACATTAGCCGCACTTAATTTAATCTCAACTCACACAACCACTATAGCAGCTCTATACGGAGAGTTTGATAATGCGCAAGCTTACGCCTTAGCGGTTACCTCGGTATCATCTTTAAAAAAAGGCGATTTGAACAAAACGTTTGATTATCAAATTCCTGTTAGTCAACTGCTCTACCGCTTGCAAAATGTGCCTTTAAGTGACTAATGGATTTATGTCACCCTGAACTTGTTTCAGGGCATATATTCTGCAATCGCCATAAGATCCTGACCTTCGTCAGGATGACAATGCGTGCGAGTAGTCGGCTTTGGTCACTCTACGATGGTGGATTTATGTCACCCTGAACTTGTTTCAGGGCCTATATTTTATATTCTGTAATCGCCATAAGCTCCTGACCTTCGTCAGGATGACAATGCGTGTGAGTCGTCGGCTTTAGTCACTCTACGATGGTGGATTTATGTCACCCTGAACTTGTTTCTGGGCCCATTCTTTATATTCTGCAATAACCAAACAAGCTCCTGACCTTCGTCAGGATGACGATGCGTGTGAGTAGTCGGCTTTAGTCACTCTACGATAGTGGGTTTATGTCACCCTGAACTTGTTTCAGGGCCTATTTTTTATATTCTGTAATCGCCCATAAGATCCTGACCTTCGTCAGGATGACAATGTGTGTGAGTAGTCGGCTTTGGTCACTCTGCGATGGTGGATTTATGTCACGAGTTTGTCATCCTGAACTTGTTTCAGAGCCTATTTTTTATATCCTGCAATAACCAAACAAGCTCCTGACCTTCGTCAGGATGACAATGTGAGTAACTTACAAGGTCCTAACCTGCGCCAGGATGACAATGCGTGTGCTTGCACAATGCACCATATTTGATTTGCTTTATTTTAAATCTTTAGACACTCATATCAGCTAGAGTGTAAACGGGGTTTACACTCTAGTTTTTCTATTACCTGCGATTATCACAGCTGGGGGAAGTTAACCAATGCTGCCAGCGTGTAGGGTTGTGTTGCAACCAATCAATACTTACTTGCTCACTGCTTTGTGATTGCTGATTAACTTGTAATGCAAACTGTGCTAAATCTGAGCTATTAAAAGTCATATTTTCTAAAATTGAAAAAGCACATGGAAGTGCTTTTGGAAACTCCTTGGCAGCTACTTTTTTAATCCAACCAGTAGCGGGGTTACCACAATCATGTAAAAACTGCTTATTCATTCCCCACTCTGGCTTAGTCTCGCACTCGGGTGCATAAGCAGGAAAATCTACAAATTGCCCTTGGTACTGCACATCCACCCAGTTTGGGGTCCAATTAAATAATAAAACAGGTTGATTTAACTTGTATGCCTGTTTAAGTATGGTTACCAAAGCGGCATCATCAGGTAAGCTTTCAATACGATAGTTAAGCCCCAATGCCCTTACTCTCGCATGGTCGTTTTTCTCCCAAGGGCCCGTATAATAAACACCTCTAGGGTCATCTCCTTTACTAAATAGATGTGCACAGTCATTTAATGCTTGCCAATCAGGCAGCTTAGGGCATAAAAGCTCCACATAGCTTGGGTACCACCAATCCTCTCTGGTTTCTATGGGATAGCTGCCCGCCTCTTGCAGGTCGTTAGAAGCGATTAATTGCGCTAATTTATCTTCCATAGTGCCTTGCCATACTTCAACTTGAACATCTACATAGTTGTATTTTAAGTAGTACCATTGTCCATCTGTAGGTAAGGGTACAAATTTTGAGTCAATATTCACTTTACTTAATAACTGGCTATAAATATGTGAGATCACATGTTGGCTGGCCCAGTCATTCAGTATAATGCGAACTGTTTGTGCATGGAGCGCTTGAGGTAAACTCAGCAGCATCGCTGTTATACAATAAAGTAACTTTTTGCGCTGGAGCATAATCACGTAACTCATCATTTATGTATAAATAAGTTATAGTTGCTCTTGTATGAGTTTGCGACCTAACTTTTTAGCTATGCTAAAGGCAAATATACATCAGTTCGTAAGTCGCATTCGTCAACTTCGTGAATGAGGTTTAAATACTCAAAAAAGCATGGATGACTACCTAGTTGCTCGCCACTTTTTGGCAGCCAGTGTTGATATAGCGCGTAAATTGTTGTTTCTAAAGTGTCATGACTGCCAAAGTGCGTGGCTTTTGCACAGCGCATAGCGGGAATAATACCTTCCTTTACGCCAAATTCGTTTTCAGTAATGTTTGTACTGCCATGGTGAAGCGAACCGCATATTTTAAACTTAAACGCTTGCTCTTCCATAATATTAGGATCGCCGTTTGGAATACCAAAAGTTCGGCTGTTGGCAATAGCAGAACGTCGGCTTTGTCTTCGCCAAGCAACAAACTTCGCGGCACTTTCGTACACTCTTTGTGGGTCTCCTTGATGCATTAAATAGGCGATGGGTGTTTGTTCAAATGCTACCGTCAACACCTTTACGCTGTCTTCTTCTACTGCTGGCAAAGTAAACTCAAATACACGATACCAATTGGGCCAATTTGGTGTTTGTCTAAACTGACTAGGCGTTTGTTTAAAGGTGCGCTTAAATGCGCGTGCGAAAGCTTCACTGCTGTCAAACTGGGCACCTAAAGCAATATCGGTAATTTTAGTATCAAGCTCAAATGCAAGTTGAAAAGACGCCCGCTTAAAACGCGCTAACTGCAAAAATTTAACTACACTCACACCGGTATACGCTAAAAATACCCGGTGAAAATGGTATCGAGATAGTGCTGCCACTTCACTTAGGAGAGTTAAATCTAGCTGCAGATCCAAGTTGTGATTAATATAGTCACATACCCTTTTTATCCGCTTTTCTAACGCGTCCTCATTACTCATTGTCTTTAAGCCTCAGTTGTTTAAATTGTTTAGTATGAATTTAACAATGCGCTTTGTCTTGATTGAAGTTGCTGTTTATTGCCTGCAATCATTCTTTATAAAAGAATGATTATCTCTAAATATAATAATTTTAATTCATAAAAAAGAATTTAAACTCTGTGTATCAGTCAATCATTGCTGACTTAAACAATTTACACTTTTTGAGGAATTATCATGAACATATTTAATCCATTTTCCAACAACACTATCTTGGCAAATACATCTGTACTTTTGGCACGTTTTGGTTTGTCTGCAATTTTTATTCTAGCCGGTTTAAATAAAGTTCAATATTTTGAGGGTAATGCTCAGTATATGGCTTCGGCTGGTTTACCTTCTGAATTACTCCCATTAGTAATCGCCTTTGAGTTAGTCGGTGGCTTATTGATTTTGAGTGGTTTGTTAAGTCGAGTAACCGCACTGGCCTTTGCAGGTTTTAGCATTGTAAGTGCAGTGCTGTTTCATGCTAACTTAGCAGACCAAATACAGTTTATTATGTTCTTTAAGAACATTGCGATTGCAGGGGGATTTTTAATGCTCGCAGCGCATGGTGCTGGCCAGTGGAGTATAGATCAGGTACTTAGCAATAATAAAAACATACCTAAATAGCTTCAACTCTAGATAAGCGAGGTTACCCAATAGAGTATATGCCTAGCTTAATGAAGATAAAACAATTCTTCATAACAATATGCCAGCACATTTTTTGGCTGGCATATTCAACTGATAAACTAGTTCTAACTGTAAGGCTGTGGGAAGAAATCATCAACTTCAAGTAAATCTTCCGCAGAGGTGTCATTGTAAATTTGATACCCAAGCATCACATCAAGAATTCCCATTCCAAATGGTGAGTATATTCTAGGTTTACTAAAATCAGGTTTAACTTCCTGCTTAATGAGATTGACTATGTTACCAGCCATAAACGCACGGTTTCCACTAAGCTGCTCAGCAAGCTGCAAGGAAGTATTTGCTTTAATCGCATGCTCGACATCATCTGCAAAATTTTGCCCTAATATAATCAACTCAGGCGCAATATCTCGTAAAGACATATGAATGACTGTAGGGTTATGTGCAAATAATGCTTGATCGCTTACATATGGACTGATTGCTGAAGTTGCAAAAATAACCATATCAGTGCGTGCAATTACTGAGACATCATCACTACCAATGCCGTTTATGTGTGGAAATTTTTCACAGAACTGGTTCGCTCTTTTCAGGTCTAGGTCAATGACTGTCATCTTGTCTATCTGCCAACCTGTTTGCTCTAGCAAACTCACTATAGTATGTGATATAAGCCCACTTCCTACTATAGCCAAATGCTCAATCTTACCCGGTGTGGTATGCAGATATTTAGCACCAAGTACTGCTGAAGCAGCTGTCCTAAATGAAGAGATTTGCGCACCTTCTAAACAAGCAATAGGATAACCCGTTTGACGATCATTCAAAATAACAACAGCAGAAGCTCGGTCAAGACCTTCTGTTAAGTTACCTGGAAAACTCGCAATCCATTTAATGCCAGATACAGGAGCTTGCGCTGACTCAATTGAGGCAGGCAATGCGATGATACGATTTTGAGGTTGCTCTGGGTAACGTAAAAAGTAGCTATCAGGGCAAATCGTTTTCCCTGAAGCAAATTGGCAATAGCAATCAGCAACACTATCGAGCAACTTTTCACCATGATTATTTAACCATTGTGTAATAGCTTTTGCACCGATAACCTTAAATGATTTCATTGATTATATTCCTTTAATTATTGTATGTAACGGCTGATTGGGCTTGAATGTTTCATCAGGAAAATGTTCATTCAGCCACTGAGGTGAATAAATTGTATTGAGATAACGCTCCCCTAGATCAGGGGAAATTGCGACAACGGTCGAACCTTTGGGAATTTGATCTGAATACTGCTGTACGCCAGAAAGTACCGTGCCGGTAGATCCTCCGATCAACATTCCCTTTCTAGCAAAGGCATGGCACATAGCCAACGTTTTTTGCTCTTCCACACGTATTATGTCATGAAAAGAAGATAACCGACTGATAGGCGGCTCTTTACTTGCACCAAGTCCCGGTATCTTGCGTTTACCACTGACTCCACCGAAGGTTATAGAGCCCACAGAGTCAACCGCAATGATTTTAGTATGAGGCAAATTACGAGAGAAAAAATGACTTATGCCACCTAAAGTTCCAGTTGTACCGGCCCCCACAAAAACAAAGTCTAATGTAGGAAAATGATTAGCGATTGATTGTGCTGTGGTTAAATAATGTGCCTCGATATTGTCAATATTCTCATACTGATTGAGCCAAGTTAAAGATTCATCTTGTTGACACATTGCACGTATTTTTCTGATCCTGCTATTTAAAAAGCCCCCATTCTCGTCTTTATGAGTGACTTTAATAATATTTGCACCATATGATTTTATAAGACGCTCTGAGCTAGGTAATATATTGGGGTCAACAACACAATTAAATTCATAGCCTTTGGCTGCACAAATAATACTAAGTGCTATACCTAAATTTCCTGAAGAGCTTTCAATTATCTTACTACCAGGTTTAAGTTTACCCTGAATCTCAAGCCTACTAATCATTTTTAAAGCTGGCTTTATTTTAATAGAGCCACCTATCGAGAGACCTTCTATTTTCATATATAAATTAGCATGCGGTAATATTGTGTGTTCTTCTACGAAAACATCATCTAACACCAAATCTAAATGAGATTTATATATCATGATATAGCACCCGATAAGAGTTCAATCGGAAGTTCATACTCAATAGGGATCATAAAGTTAAGTTCATGTCTGGTTGACTTTTTCATAAAAAGCTTGCCTGAAAGTGCTTTAGATATTACCTTTGACTTATCCATATTTTCACCGGTTTCCCAGCTTGTCACTCTAATTAATGGACTATTATAATCCACCATTAAGCACGGGATTTTTGTGAATTTTAGCGTTTTTGCTGCACTATATCTGTGGTGACCATCCAAAATTACATTAGTATGCTTGTCAACTAAAAGAGGATGAGTCCAGACTTTATTTTTTGCAATTTTTTCAGCTAAGTAACTCGCATGAGTTGCGCAGTGTTCTTCAGATGGTAATAGTGATGTTAAAGCTTTAAAGCCAAGTTTTAGCTCTGGCACCTTCATATCATTTACTCCTAGTTCCTTGGTTGATATCACTTTCTAGAATGCAGTATAAACACCGACAGAAGCCAAAATTATGCCTGGCAAAAAGTCGAATATTTTATATTTAACCTTTCCTTTGTAATTAATGCTGCTTAACATGCAGTACAACAAATTGAATAATGTGGCACCAATACAAAAAATCAAACCCAAGATTATAATAAGGTAACTATCTGCTTCTTGTTTTGGTATAAATTGAGGCAAAAATGACAAAAAGAATATACTAACCTTTGGGTTCAATGCACTAATAATAAAGCCTCTACTAAAGTACTTTACTGTGCTTTTATTAACATCAACGTCTATTTCATCATCAACTGTAACTTTTTTATGCTTTTTTAATACCTCTATTATTATATTTACACCCATCCATATGAGGTAAGCCGAACCTAGGTATTTCACAGCACTAAATAAAATTGGATTGCCAGCAATAATTGCTGACACACCTATGTAAGTGATCAATACATGAAATAAATAGCCAGCAAATAGTCCCGCAATACTTGGGAGCGCAGCTGGCCATCCTTTGTATTTGTGATTACTAATGACATAGAGCACATCAGGACCTGGCACAGCATTAATAACTAAGCTCGTTGTAAGAAAAAGCCAAAGGTTAAGCTGCTCCATAGTGAATGCCTTCAATATTTTTAATTGTTAAAAAGGCATGCTCTGCCAGTAAACGTTTTTGTTCAGTAAAATTTTTTGCGAGAAATAATGGACCATACTTATTTTGAACCTGAGCATCTAATAATGAAAAGCAGTCATTTTTATTACAGTAATTAGCTAAAAGGCTAAATGCAGCCATATATGATGCAGCCTTAACTGCCCAAATTGACCCCATACTCCATAAGTCTTGCAACTGTGTTGTATCAATGATATTGCCTTTGTCGATACCACTATTTACATAATGAATTGTCGCTCCAGCAGCTTGCTCAACTTGCTCCGAAGTTGCGCACAATAAGAATTGCTCAATAGCATACATACCTCGCGCATAGGGCAACACCGCAGAATGCGCATTAATGATTCGACCATCAAATACGTCAATCCACCAGTCACTCAAAATACAGTCTAAAAATATGGCTGCACATTTAAAAGAGGAATCAACTTGCACCCTTTCTTGTAATTTATTGCAATTAAAGCCTTCAACTACAACAGTGTTAGTCGCACTTAGACAATGCTTTTCAGGGATCCCAAATTGACTAATCATACTAAGTTCGGCTGAGGATAAACCTCCATATGCCTGATGAAACTTCTGTAGTTCACTTTCATCAAGTGATGTCCTTCCTGCATAAGTTGTATGTAACTTATCGAGATTCAACCGACTTAAAGAGTTTCGATCACGAACAACAAAAATGAAATTATCGAAGCTATTGTTGTCATGCATCTTTTCAACAAGATAGCCAGTGTGAAAAAGCGCTTCAGTGAGCACGTATAGCGTCTTCATAGACCAGTCCTTTAATTCTATATTTAAAAGCAGGCAAAACTGTACCTATAACAGTAAATGCCTAACGCATTGTGGTTGTAAACCACCTGACATGTCAATATTTATTAATAAAATTATAACTTTAAATTAATTGTTGTTTATATAATATTTCTAAAAACAAAATTCAAATAAAGTAAAGAGTGAAAACCATTAAAGCCCAGCATGCAAGATGAGCAACACCACAATAAAAAAAGTAAATAAGAAACTAAATATCAAAGACTTAAATTAAAATTTAGTTTTTTTAGATTCTAACTTTTTAGCTTAAAAGAAATAAAAAGTAGGGGGAAATAAAAACAAAAAACAAACAATTAATAAACAATTAGTTACTTTTATGCTCACAGTGATATCGCGTTAGAGCAATATTGCAGTGAATAACATAGCCAATATAGCATTACAAATACTAAAAAAACCTAATAAAGTTAACAAATTCATATAAAATCTAAGTCTAATAGTGAAAATAATATATACAAAAATAGGCATACATTACTGCTCCACAATGAACTGTGAAGCAGTAAAGCACTCAACTTAAAGCATGAGATAATTACTTAGATTAAGCTCAAGCAACGATGTGAAGCATATTCTTTTCAAAAAAGCCTATTCACTGTCATCTGATCCCACTTTTAGGATCTGTCTCAATACAAATCCCATATTTAGGACTGCAAATTCAAAAAACAATTAAAACCCTTTAAATTCAAATCCTTAAATTTTGGCACAGTGTCTGCACTCTTCTACTTATTCATACTGAATTTTATTAGGAGCTTAAATGGACATCGCAGTGTCAACCAAAAAGAAAACGCATGTTCGCAAGTTTTTTATCGCAAGTATAGTACTCGCCATATTATTTACGGGTATTTATCAACTTTGGCAGTTTAGCCGAGCAGCACTCACACTTAGTGCTAACTCATTAGTTATAAGCAAAGTACAAAAAGGCGACTTTACCGTAACGGTACGTGGTAACGGCGTACTGGTACCAGAGAAAGTACAGTGGTTATCGGCCAGTGGCGATGCAAAAGTAGAAGCCCTACTATATAAACCCGGTCAGCAAGTACGAAAAGGTGACGCAATTGTTCGTCTTACTAACCCACATTTAGAGCAAGAGCTTGCAGAAGCACAATGGGAGTTGTCAGCATTAGAGGCTGAACACAAGGCAAACGATTTAGCCGAGCAAGCAGCCATTGCAAAGCAACGATCTGACATGCTTAACGCACAAATGGCGTTGGCCGGCGCAGAGCATGAATATCAAGCACATTTAGAATTAATCGAAACAGGCGCAGTATCAAAGCTTGACTTTCAACGCGCGAAAATAACGCAAGACCAAGCTAAACAAGCACTCAGTTCTGCCAAGTTACAAATGACAAAGTCGAGTAAAAGCCTACAGGCCCAGCAACATGCCCGCTTTGCTAGGCTCAACCAGTTAAAAAACCGCGTATCACGTATTCAAACCCAAGTTGATGAACTGACAGTTCGCGCTTCAATTAACAGTATTATTTTGGCGCTTCCTGTCGAAGTAGGTCAGCATGTCAGTATGGGTAGCAACATAGCCAAACTGGCTGATCAAAGTGCGTTAATTGCAGAGCTGCAAGTGCCAGAAATTCAAATTCAACAAATTATTGTTGGTCAAAAAGTTACCATAAGTACACAAAATAGCGAAGTGCTAGGCAATGTAACCCGCATAGACCCAGAAGTAGTACAAGGTAACGTACAGGTAGATGTCGCATTTTCTGAGCCACTGCCAAAAGATGCACGTCCAGCACTGAGCGTAGATGGTGAAATTACCATCGCTGAACTAACCAATACGCTGTACGTGTCGCGGCCATTATTTTCTCAAAGTCAAACCCAATCCAGTGTTTACAAACTAAGCTCAAATGGTTTAATGGCTGAGCGCACAGGTGTAAAACTGGGGTTAGGGTCTGTCAGTTATGTACAAATCATTCAAGGGCTTAAAGCGGACGATAAAATTATTACGTCCGACCCAAGCCGCTTTGAAAGCTACACTCAATTTAGAATCGATTAGGAAAGCACCATGACTCAATGTGTATTACAACTCAACAACCTATGTAAAGTATTTTACTCAGATGATTTAGAAACGCATGCACTTAACAACATATCATTACAAGTGTTTAAGCAAGAATATATTGCCATCTCTGGTCCATCTGGCTCTGGAAAGTCAACCTTGCTCTCTTTGCTTGGCCTACTCGATACACCAACATCAGGTAGCTATCAGTTAGCAGGGCATGAAGTAAGTAACCTAACTAAACCGCAGCGTGCGCAAATAAGAAACAAGCAAATAGGCTTCATTTTTCAGTCATTCAATTTGATCAGTGATTTAGATGTAATGGAAAATGTCGAGTTACCCCTCACCTATCGTTCAGACTTAACTAAGTCACAAGTGAAACAAATGGCGGCTGAGGCTCTGGCAAAGGTTAATATGAGCCATCGCACCAACCATTACCCTTCACAGCTATCCGGAGGGCAACAACAGCGTGTAGCCATTGCTCGTGCAATAGCAGGTGCGCCAAGTTTAATCTTAGCCGATGAGCCTACAGGTAACCTTGATTCAAAAAATGCCCACGATGTATTAGCGCTACTAGACCAACTTCATCAAGAAGGCGCAACTATCTGTATGGTTACACACGACCCCCGTTCGGCACAACGCGCACAGCGCAACATCGAAGTACTTGATGGACGTATCGTTAGCGACCATAAAAGCCAACCAGCAAATGCAGATAATGCGCAAGCTGTAAACTTATAGGGGTCTATAATGAGTATTCGCAGCGATATAAAATATGCCATACGCTTGTTAGCCAAAAAGCCCAGCTTTAGTGCATTAACGATATTTGTTATGGCCACAGGAATTGGTTTAAGCGTGTATTTGTTCTCATTTATGAACACCATGCTATTTAAACCACTGCCTTTTACTGATGGCGAGCACTTGATTGAACTCTCCACCTCAATGAACGGCAAACGTAATTTTGGTGATTTTAACATCCATGATTTTGAAGAAGTAAAAGCAAGTTTAAGCAACATAAGCGAGTTTAGTAGCTACCGAAACTCGGTTGTTAATATTGCTGGCAGAGATGGAGCTCGCCGATACAGTGCCACCGATGCTCGTGCTAATATGTTTTCACTTACTCGCACCAGCGCACTATTAGGCCGCACGTTTAGTCCAGAGGAAGACAAAGTGGGCGCGCAAAACGTGACCGTTATTGGTTATGATTTATGGCAAAATCATTTTGGCGGCAAATCAGATGTGCTTTCAAAAACACTAAAAATTAATGGTCAAAACTACCAAGTGATAGGCGTAATGCCTGAGGGTTATTACTACCCACGCCGTGCCCAATTGTGGCGTCCGCTACGTGACAATACCCAACAAGTAACACGCACGCAAAATAGCCAAGTTACTGGTGTTGCGCTTAGGGAACCTGGCACCAGTATTGAACAGCTAGATCATGAACTAAGCTTGATTATGCAGCGCCTTGAACAGCGCTACCCAAAAACCAACTCTGGCTTAGGTGCCTACGCTCTCACTATGCATATGTCTACCGCAGATGGCGGCATGCCCGTCGTTTATGTCATGCACGTAGCTGCGGTGTTAATTCTCATTTTAGCGTCGGTTAACGTGGGTAATTTACTATTATCCAGAGCCGTTGAGCGCTCTCAAGAAACCGCTATTCGTGTTGCATTGGGTGCGCCCACTGGCCGCTTGTTAAGCCAGCTGCTTTGGGAGAGCATTTTAATTTGTGGTTTGGGTGGCTTAATTGGTTTATTGGTTATGGGTTGGGGGCTTGAAGTAACACAAACCGTCACTAATCAGTTTTTTACTGATCGGCCGCCATTTTGGTGGAACTTTGGTATTGATGCCTATTCGCTTAAAATCTTTTTTGCCTTTTTGGTGAGCACTATTTTTGTGACTGGTTTTTTACCTGCATGGCGCAATATTAATGGCGACTTTAACGCCGTATTGCGTGATGGTACACGCGGCGCACTGGGCAAAAATGCGGGTAAACTAAATAAAGCCCTAGTGGTTGGCGAAGTATTTTTATCTATTACCATTTTAATTGTCGCGGCGGTTATGATCACCGGGAGCTTTAAAGCAACTTACGCCGACTATGGGGTTAATACTCGCAATAAGCTCACCGGCCAAATAACACTTCCTGAAGAACAATACCAAACTGATCAACAAAAAATTCAGTTTGTACAGGCACTCAACTCACAATTAGCAACACATAATATATTACAAGACACTATCATCACCTCAGCTTTACCCGGCTTTGGTGATAAACGCCCAGCAGTTGCCATTGCCGGGCAAGAATATGCCAAACAAGGGCTATCTAGTTACCCAAGGGCCAATCAAATCGCCGTATTCCCAGGTACTTTAAGCCACTTAGAGGCACAATTGGTAAAAGGCCGATTATTTACAAATTCAGATAACAAAATAGACAAACACACTGTTATTGTTAGCGATAGTTTTGTAGAGCAATATATGGGCACTGAACAACCGCTTGGTCAAAGAATTCAATTTATTAATGAAGACTCGAGTAAAGGCCCTTGGCTTACCATTGTGGGTGTGGTTAAACATATCGTGCAAACTATGCCTAACCGAGATAGAGCATCAAAAACGCCGTCGGTTTATGTGCCGTTTGCACAGTCTCCTCGCTCATCGATGTATATAGCAGCAAGCATCCACAGCGATATGAGCCTTGCAAAAGAGGCGCTAACAAACGCTATCAACCAAGTGGTTCCGCAGTTACCTATTTTTAATATCGATAGCTTAGATGGGCGCTTAACCCAACGCGTAGCACCACTGAGATTTGTGGGTGGTGTGTTAATGTTATTTGGACTGGCATCGTTCTTACTTGCCGCCAGTGGTATCTATGGCGTGATGGCCAATACCATCTCACAACGCAATCAAGAGATTGGAGTAAAACGGGCATTAGGCGCAAGCGAGCAGCATATAAGTAAAGAGTTTCTTATCTCAGGAACTAAACAGCTATTGCTAGGCGCAGTACCGGGTTTAGCGATTGGCTTGGGTTTAGGGTATGCAATGTCGGTGCCTATTGGCGTTGAATTTAGCGATATTGTGATTGCGGCATTTGTACTCACAACACTGTTATCAGCGGTGGTTTTACTGGCTACTTACTTGCCAACCAAGCGTGCGCTGGTGAACGAACCAGCATACGCTTTACACAATCAATAACAACATACCGACACAGCGTAGTTTTTATATTTGCTGCGCTTTGTCGTACACTAAACTCATCTAAGCGCGTGATTAACAAATATTTATGAGCAATCCAATTTTAATTATTGATGATGATGAAGGCATAAGGCATGCACTAAGTCTATTGCTGATGGAAGAAGGCTACCCCAGCTTACAAGCAAATAGCCCGATCATCGCCAAACAGCTGTTAAAAAGTCATACCTTTAGTATGGTGATCACCGACCTTAACTTTACCCAAGATACCACTTCGGCTGAAGAGGGCTTGGCGCTCATTCAACAATTAAGACTAGATGATGAGCAACTGCCCATTCTTGCAATTACAGGGTGGGGCAGCATTGAAATAGCAGTTAAAGCCATGCAGCACGGTGCCAATGATTTTGTGCAAAAACCATGGGAAAACGAACGACTGATCACGATTGTGCGCACACAATTACAATTGGCTAAAGCCAACAAGCGCAGCCAAAAACTGGCTGTACATAATCAGCTACTGCAAAACGAACTGGGTTTTATTTCAGGGTTAATTGCCCATTCAGTACAAATAAAACAAGTGCTCGCCACACTATCGCAAGTGGCTAAAAGCGATGTAAGCGTATTACTTACTGGCGAAAATGGTACAGGAAAAAGCTTGTTTGCTCGCTATTTGCACGACCTATCAACACGCAAAGAAGAGCAACTGATCAGCGTTAACATGGGTGCAGTCAGTGAAAGTTTGTTTGAAAGTGAAATGTTTGGCCATGTAAAAGGCGCTTTTACCGATGCCAAATCGCAGCGTATTGGCCGGTTTGAATTAGCCGACGAAGGAACGTTATTTTTAGATGAAATAGCCAACACTCCCTACTCACAACAAGCAAAATTATTACGCGTACTTGAAGAAAAGCAGTTTGAAAAAGTAGGGGCCAGTAAAACTCAATCAGTTGATATACGGTTAGTTGCCGCAACGAACGCTGACCTCACCCATGCTGTTGCAACGGGGGAGTTTCGTAAAGACTTGTTATATCGTATTAATACCGTACAAATACATATTCCACCTTTACGTGAACGAATAGCAGATATTTTGCCTTTAGCGCATTATTTTTTAGGCCGCGTTATAGAAAAATATGCCGCGCAGGGGCGTACATTAACCGCTCAAGCACAGCGTGCATTACAAGACTACCACTGGCCCGGGAATGTGAGAGAGTTAGCACACATTATGGAGCGCGCTCATATTTTAGCGCCAACAGAGCACATAGATGCCGAACACCTAAACCTAACGCCAGTGCAACAACCAAAGCATGTAGAAATACATCCATATTGTACTGTGGATACTGCACACCTTACTTTGAATGAAATAGAGCAAGATGCACTGGTGCGAAGGCTGGCATTTTATGACGGGGATGCCGTCGCTGCAGCACAGTCTTTGGGCTTAAGCCGAAGCACGTTCTATCGTCGTTTAAATAAAGCGGGTAAATAACGCCTAGGAAATTCATAATGCCTAAACACACCCCCTACGAAACTCAGCTAAGTATGATTTATCTAGCAACTGCAATACCTTTGTTGCTGCTGCTGATAATCACTATGCTGTACACAGACATCTCAGTTTGGCTGATTGCATTATGCGCTTTACTTGGCACCATTATGATCATTTGGAGTGGTGTTCATATCAGGCAAAAAGTCGTGTATCAACTGCGTACACAAACTAACCTTATAGAGGCACTCGCACAAGGTGATTACAGCTTACGAGCACGAGCTGGGCAATATGAGCATGAATTAGCACCGCTTTTTAGCGCAATTAACCGCCTAGCACAGCGACTAAGCGCGCAGCGCTGGCAGTCGGTCGAGTCGCAGCAACTGGTGCAAACCGTACTCGAACACATTGATGTCGCTATTTTAGCCATTGATGAGCAACAACATGTTCAGCTATATAACCCAGCAGCACAAAAATTATTTTCGCTTGATAGCAATAACTCATTCATTAAGTTACCTAAAGAGCTAGTACCCGTGAATGCGCTTAGCGAAGGCCAAAATAAAGTGATTGAGCTGCCAATGGGGTTACAATCAAAACGCTTTAACTTACATGTGGAGCACTACTTAAGTGAAGGAAAAACGTATAAGTTGGTATTTGTAACAGATGTTCATTCGCTGCTCAGACACGAAGAACGTAATGCATGGCAACGATTGATAAAAGTAATGAGCCATGAGATCAACAATTCACTTTCTCCCATTGCATCTATTTCACAGACCTTGATCAAAATAATCAACAAACAAAGTGATATAGCGCTTAAAAGTAATATTACCGATAACTTAGAATTTATTGGCAAACGCGCAAGCGACTTAGGGCAATTTATTGAAAGCTACAATCAATTAGCCAGATTACCCGAGCCAAATTGTAAGCCCTGCTCATTACAAAAATTACTAAGCAATTGCCAACAACCTTTTAATAACTGTGAATTTAACATAATACTAAAAAGTGATGTCATACTTCACATTGACGCAGTACAAATAGAGCAGCTACTAATCAACCTATTTAAGAATGCACAAGACGCTGCACAGCAAAGTGAGCGTAAGTGTAAAATTGATATTGAGTGGGAGTTTGTTGGCCAGCAAATTAGAATTCGAGTGTGTGATAATGGCGCTGGCATTGGTAATTCTGATAATTTATTTGTACCATTTTACAGCACAAAACAGCATGGTTCAGGCATTGGTTTGGTGTTGTGTCAACAAATAGCAGAAGCACACAATGGCCGTTTATCTTTGCATAATAGACCCCAACAAACAGGTTGCTGTGCATTATTAGCATTACCGTATAACGTGGAGTAAGTGATGATCATCGCCTTAGGTTATCAATCACCTGCGGTTAATGCTAAATTAGCCATTATAAAGACAATAACTATTAATTTATATGACGTGCTTTAGGCTTTTAAAACCACTAGGTATCTTTTTCGCCATGACCATTTGCAATACATCAGCGGCTTCAATACGCTCAGAACAGCCATTAGAAGTTCAGTTAGGCCAAAAGTTAATGTTAGACTTTCGCTACTTTTGCAGCCAAGGAAAGAGTAAATCATGTCGTGAACCCATGACCCGATTACCCAATCAGTTGGCTGACGTGATCAGTAAATATCACATCGGCGGGGTTATTCTATTTTCAGAAAATACCGCCAATACTGAGCAAATTGTTAATTTAAACAACCAACTGCAACATGCAGCAAAACAAGCCCAATACCCTCACCCACTCTTTATTGCCATCGATCAAGAAGGTGGCCGTGTGGCACGTATAAATCGTGAACAAGCCACCTCATTTACCGGTAATATGAGTATTGGTGCGACCTATCCAAAACATGGCACACACTATGCCAGCAGCGTTGCAACTGTCATCGGTAAAGAACTCAATAGCCTTGGTATTAATGTAAATTTTGCGCCAACGGTTGATGTCAATATGAACGCTGACAATCCAGTGATCAATGTACGCTCCTTTTCTGAAAACCCAGACACGGTGGCAAAATTAGGAGCCGCTCAAGTTAAAGCCTTTGAACAACAAAATGTTATTTCAGCGCTAAAACATTTCCCGGGCCATGGTGATACGCACGTTGATAGCCATACTGGACTGCCAAGAGTGGACCATGATAAACACACTATTTGGAAAAATGACTTAGCGCCTTTTCAAGCGGTGATAAATACCAATGCGCCGGGTATGATCATGACGGCACACATTCAGTATCCTGAACTTGATAGTAGTACGCTAGCAAACAAACATGGTGAGCAAATGCTAAAACCCGCCACGATGTCGCGCGCTATTATGCATGACTTGCTACGTGTTAAGTTAAACTATCAAGGCGTTGTGATCACCGATGCACTTGATATGGCTGGTATTAGTGACTTTTTTGATTCCACATCTGCTGTGATTGAAACCTTCAAAGCAGGTGTAGATATTGCGCTTATGCCAATTGCAATTCGTACACCTGATGATATCAAGCAGTTAGACCTACTATTAAATGCCCTGACTTCAGCAGTGCAAGAAGGCAAACTCAATGGTGAAGAAATTAATCGTTCTGCGGCACGTATTAACCGACTTAAACAACGTCATTTAAAAAATACCAGCAATCATTCAAGCGCGATTGCTCAAGCCACATTAGGTAACCCCGGACATCGAAAACTAGAAGCAGAACTTGCGCTGGCAGCCATTACCCAAGTTAAAAATGAACAATTACTGCCTTTAAACGCAGCAACCCATCAACGTTTACATTTAATTATGCCTGATATGCGCAAGTGTGAAGCCATGCGCCGAGCACTTAACACCTTTAGTAAAGCCCCTTTACAGATAACTTGTAACAGCTTGCAAGGTTTTGACCCAAAAGTAGCCGAACAACATATTACTAGCGCTGATGTAGTGATAGCTGCACATGCCAGCCCACAACAAAGCGCTGTAGAAATTGGGGGCATGGAAGATGTTACCAGGCTAGAAAAGTTCTCTCTTTCTCGCAAACAGCAACCTCAAGCGCTGCTGACACTATTAAGTTCGGCCAAAAAGCAGCACAAGCCAACTTTATTTATTAGTTTGCGTGCGCCTTATGAGATAAAGCAATTTGCCCCTGTCAGTGATGCTGTATTAGCAAGTTATGCTTACAACATTGATGTTGATAATGATGAACACGTTAAAGGCCCTGCTTTTACCGCTTTAGCAAAAGTGATATTGGGTTTAGCACCTGCTAATGGCGCATTACCTGTAACCATAAAATAGGAACAACCATGCTATTAAACTGTGATCTGGGAGAAAGTTTTGGTGCTTGGAAAGTAGGCCTTGATGAACAAGCTATGGCAGTCATTGACTGCGCTAACATCGCTTGTGGGTTTCATGGAGGTGATCCAGACGTTATTAGCAACACACTAAAACTTGCGAAACAACATCAAGTTATGATTGGCGCGCACCCAAGCTATCCTGACTTGCAAGGCTTTGGGCGTCGTTCAATGAATATAAGCCCAGACGCATTAACCAATCTCATTCATTATCAGGTTGCAGCACTTGATGGTATGGCACAAGTTCAAGGGCTTTCACTTACCTACATCAAACCACATGGCGCACTCTACAACGACATGATGAAGGACGAAACACTACTAACCACGATAATTAAAGCCACTGCCAGTTATCCTAAAGAGTTAAAGCTGATGATACTAGCAAGCGCTCAGCAACAAGCTCATCGAACGTTAGCGGCTAAATTGGGTGTGCAACTATTATTTGAAGCATTTGCCGATAGGCTTTATACCGATGAAGGGCTGCTTACTTCGAGAACTAAAGCAAATGCAGTACATAATAAAACAGCGCTTATGGCTCAAGTTAAACAACTTGTACAGCACGGCTGTGTAACCACCAGCTCTGGTAAGCAACTACCTTTACAAGCAGACACTTTATGTGTGCATGGTGACAATGAAGCTAGCATTGCACAAATTAAAGAGATCAGTATTTTACTAAGTCAGAGTAAGTAAGCCACAGATAGTTAAGAACACGGCAGTACCAAAACATACGCCTGCCGTCTTCCTGACGAAGGTTAGAATCTCTTAATGAAGCCTTATAAATCAATAGACACTGGCGTTTACATAATGGGTTATAAAATCAAACATCTGACTGAGTATTGGTGACCAAGTTATCGATACATAACCTGTTATTTTTGAAATAAGATCATTCCTCGCATTATTCGAGCAACAAAAGTATCAATAACTTAGATACAATTTTTATATATCGATGACTTTTGTTTGCTATTTGAGCATCAATCACAAGTAGCTAGCTCAAAAAAGCTCTTCGCGTACTTGGTAGCAATAAGGCAGGTATCGCAGTAAATTATAGCGATCATTATTTTACTAACTTAGTATGCATAGATCACACGTCTTTTTCTTCAATTATGGTGCGATCACCATGGCTGGGTGGTGTAGAGATCACCAACATATTTAAGGTTTCAAGGCTGGTGTTCTTTAATTGGTGTGGGGTGTTAGCACTCACATGCATACCCTGCCCACTGAGTAATATAAATTGCTCACCATTGACTTCTAGCCATGCTTTACCATCTAAAATATAAAAAAACTGCTCTGCAAAATGATGAAAATGCCTGACTTCTTGTGCGTTAGGTGGTAATCGCTCTTGAATCACACTGAGCCCTTTAGTCGTGGCTAAATGCCAGCCATCGCACACATCACCCCACTTATAATGCTCTGAGTTATCCATGCTTACTATCTTGCTCATACTATTTACCCCAAAAACACAATAAAAAAGCCGAGCAACTTGCTCGGCTTAAACTATTAGTATTGAAATTAATCTTTTACAATCGCATTATGATACACATTCTGCACATCATCACAGTCTTCTAGCATGCCAATGAACTTTTCAAAGTTAGCAATATCATCAGGGTCTGTAATATCAATGTGTGTTTGCGGTACGAATGTAATTTCGTCTATCTCAAAGTTAATATCTTCAAATGCGTCTGTCAGTGCTGTTTTGGCTTTGTAATACTCTGTGTGAGGCGCAAATACCGATACTTTTCCTTCTTCAAGTTCTACATCGGTAACATCAACGTCAGCCATCATCAGCGCTTCTAATACTGCTTCATCATCATCGCCATCAAACCCTAAAATAGCGAAGTGATCGAACATATGTGCCACGCAGCCCGGGTTACCAATTTTTGAGTCTGTTTTAGTAAATGGTAAGCGCACATCTTTAATAGTACGATTAGGGTTATCCGTTAAGCAATCTACAATCACCATGCAATTACCCGGACCATAGCCCTCGTAACGCGCTGTAGAATAATCTTCGCCCGCACCGCCTGCTGCTTTTTCAATTGCTTTATCAATAACGTGTGCTGGAACTTGATCTTTCTTTGCTTTGTCCATCAAACGACGTAAAGACAAATTTGTTTCCGGGTCAGCACCACCGTTTTTTGCGACTACGTAAATTTCTTTACCATATTTTGAGTTTACTTTGGTTTTTGCCGCCGCCGTTTTTGCCATGGCGTTTTTGCGGACTTCAAATGCTCTGCCCATCTTAATTCTCGTTTTATAGATTAAATTGACGAGATTTTAACAAGACTCGAGCCATTGGGCTAGCGTTTGATGGGATTGCTATTGTCACCTAGGTAAAAGCCTTTACAAGCTCAGGAAGTTCATCGAAATTGCGTATTATGTGGTGTGACTCACTTGCGAAGTGTGGCATGTCTTCAGGCACATACAAGCACGAGCGCATTTTAGCATTGTGAGCCGCCTGAATATCATACAAATAATCACCAACATACATACAATGAGGAGGCGACAACTGCCACTGTTTGGCGATATCAAGTAAGCCACTAGGATCTGGTTTAGCAGGCGCATCGTCACGTGTTAAAACCAATGAAATCGGTACATTGCACTGTTCAATTTTAAGCTTTGCAGCACGGCTAAAGTTTCGTGTCACAATTGCCATCGGTATCTGCATATCGCTTAAACGTTTAAGACAGTGCGACACACCAGGTAAGAGTTGCGCGTTTTGTGCATCTAACATTTCATGCTGATGAACAATGTTCATCGCTTCTTGGCGCATATAGGGAGATGGAAGTTGTGCAATAAATTCGAGCAAGTCTTGCTCTCGAGGACAACCTACTTGAGCTCTGATCAACTGAAAATCCAGTTCAGAACTCACCAAGGTGCCATCTAAATCAAATATAATACCTTTTATTTTTTGCTGGATCATAGTACTACTATATGAGCACACTTGTGCATTGAGTTGTAACATTATTATCCCTGCCAATCAGTGGCGAATGTTATTAAACCATAGGTCACAGTCAATCATCTTGCAACTGTGTATGGATATGAAATTTGCAAGCTCATTTAACCCCAATTATTACCCTTAGAACAATAATCAAAGCCTATTTGCAACCGCTATAAGCGCTGCATTATCACGTAATTGCAAAAAAAACTCACTCCCCTTCTTATATCTAAATACAATAAAATATATGAAAATAAATGCTCATTAGCTTCAAAGCGCCTATAAATTGGCGTGCCAACCTGATATTTTTCTCAATTATTGTCTCTATTTTATAAATAAATAAAAAAAACACTTTTTTTTGTTGATATTTGAGTGGATTTGTCTTTAAAATCGCGCACTTTTTTATTTCGTGCAAAAATGCCATAAAAAGTTGGCCTCACTTTTGCTCGTATAAATAAACCCGTTTAGCAAAAAGAAATGTGGTGAGCAGTATGGATTTTTACATCCTAAAAAAACAAGAGAAACTTGTTGCCATTCCAGCGGATGAGCAAAATTGCAAAGAATACTTAGATGATGGCTATTTTTATGTTGATAAAGTAGCAGCATGTAATGAGAAGTCGGCTTTAAAACGTTTGCAAACCAAGCAAGTAAAAGCTTTTAAAGCGCCTGCTTTATTGCTATTACTTGTTTTACCTATAATTCTTTTTGCTTGGATGCAAATAAGCCGTTAACCAAGCACACCGACAATGATATATTAGCGTTTCTACCATCAAGGAAACGCTGAATGAAAGTATTGCATACATCTGATTGGCATCTGGGCCAACAGTTTTATGAACACAGCCGCGCGCAAGAGCAACAAGTATTTTTAGATTGGCTTATCAATATATTGCAAACGCAAAGTATTGACTTATTGCTCATTGCAGGTGATATCTATCATACAGCTACGCCCCCAGCAAGCGCAGAGCAACAGCTTTATAGCTTTATCAAACAAGCTAAACAGTTTTGCCCCAACTTACACATTGTGATCATTGCAGGTAACCACGATTCAGCTAATCGTATTGAAACAGCAAAGCCGCTTTTGCAGTTGTGTGATACACATGTTGTTGGTCGCTTCAATAAACACGCCCCAGAGCAAGTCGTTAAATCTATAACAACTAAAAATGGCACAGCGCATGTCGTTGCAATGCCATTTTTAAGAGCCGCAGATATAACGATGACAGCTGATACAAGCTATCAACAAGCCGTTGCGCAGGCTTATCAACAAGCACTAGATCATGCAAAGCCTTTAGCAACACAAGCGCCTCTTATCTTGATGGGACATTTACACGCTAAAGGAGGGGATATTTCTAGCGACTCAGAAAGAAATATTTCCATTGGTGGCTTTGAAGCCATTAACGCAAATATCTTCAGCCAAAGTGCTGATTATGTAGCATTGGGGCATTTGCACAAAGCACAATGCGTTGCAAAAAGCGAACACATTCGCTATAGCGGCACACCATTGCCGATGTCTTTTTCAGAGAAAAATTACCAACACCAAGTATTAATCGCAGAGTTTGAAGGTAAAAAACTAACAGCTGTAAAGCCCCTTTACGTGCCCCGTCACCAACAACTGATACTGCTTCCAGAAAAAGGCGGGACAACTCTTAATCATTTGTGTGAGCTTGTAAATGCACTCACATTCAACCCTGAAGAAGCACCCTGTTATATTCGCCTGCGCTTAAATGCCAGTGAAACAAGTAGTCAGTTTCGTACCGCTATTGATGAAGCCCTCGCTGATAAACCGGTATTATTTTGTGGTATTGAAAGAGTAAACCAACAGCAAACAAACGATGAACCACACTTTAGTGATTTGGGTAACATTGAACAACTAGACCCTATGACGTTACTTTCATTGGCTTTTTCTCAACAGGTAAATACTGATGAAGCAGTGCCTGATGAAGTAAAAGACTGTTTAGCACTTGTTATTAATTCAATGGATGAAGAAGCAAACATATGAAGTTACTTAGTCTAGGCATAAAAAACCTTGCATCTTTAACCACAGCCGAAGTAGATTTTGAGCAAGCACCATTGAGTCATAGCGGACTTTTTGCTATCACAGGCGATACGGGAGCTGGCAAAAGCACCTTGCTAGATGGCATATGTTTAGCGCTATACGCAAAAACAGCGCGCCTAAAAAATGACTTAAAAAATACCGTTGCATTTAATGGGGATGAGATAAAACTCAATGATCCTCGAAATTTATTGCGCAGAGGGTGTGCACAAGGTCACGCTGAAGTGCAGTTTATCGGTCAAGATGGTGAGCGTTATATTGCTCGCTGGAAAATTGAGCGTGCTAGAAAAAAGATCGATGGAAAATTAAAAAGGCCTGAGCACCAGCTTATTCGCGTTAGCGATGAATCACTCATCACGCAATCTAGCAGTGCAACTATCAATAAAGTCGAGCAATTAATTGGCCTAAGTTTCGAGCAGTTCACTCGTGCGGCATTGCTTGCTCAACACGAATTTGCAGCCTTTTTAAAAGCCAGTGCCGATGAGAGAGCCCAGCTGCTTGAATGCCTAACTGGTACAGATAAATTTAGCCGCTTAGGACAAACTATTTTTGAGCGCCACAAAGAAAAGAAAGCGACACTTGAACAATTACAACAAACTCTGGCTAGTTATCAGCTATTATCCGATGACGACTTAAAGATATTAAACACCAAATTAGCCGATAATGAAAATCAACTGAGCCAATTAAAAACACAAAGTAACGCCTACCAACTCGATATTCAATGGCTTGATATTGCCCAACAACAACAACAAAAGTGCCAACACTATCAGCAACAACTCCAACAGGTTGAAGCACAATTGCAAACGCAAGCTTCAGCTGTTAAGCAAGCTCAATTGGCACAGCAAGTTCAACAAATAGCTGATAATCGCCAGCAAGTAGATTCTCTTAATTACCAGCATGGTCAATACAAACAACAGCATGCACAATTGGCTAAACAAGATTATGAACAACAATTAATTACCCTACAAGCACACTTATCAACGGTTCAAATAGCTCAGCAACAAGCAACCGAGCAACTGCTAGAACATGAACCTAAAATAAAGCAAGTACGCAAACTAGATAACCAGCGTTTAGTTGCACAACAGCAACTATCAGATAATACAAAACAACGAAATATCGCCCAAGCTCAATATGAAAAAAGCCATGTTGAGCTGCAAAACCAAGATACCCAGCTGACTGAAAATAAAGTAGCCCAAGCTGCACTTGAGTCTCAACTTGAACAACAAGCAAGATTTGCTTCAGCCTATGAAAATTGGTCACAGTTAGCACGTCTATTTGAAGATATTAATGACTGTACTTTGCGCATTGGCCATGATCAAAAACAACGTCAAGAGCAATCTGTAACACATCACGAACTAACACAAAAAGTGGCTCCTTTAGAGACTCAAATTAAACATCAAACACATCAGTTATCAGAGCTAGAGCAACAGCAACAAACACTGCAGCAGCAACTTGAAGTGCTAGATTATGAAACATTGCAAAAGCAGCACTACAACTTAAAATCGGCTCTTAACGTCTCGCAAGAAAACCAAAAATGCGAGCACGAATTATTGCAATTAACCGCCAGCCTTGACAAATACCGTCATCAGCAGCAAACACTCAAGTTGCAATTACAAGATACTCAACAGCAGGTTGAATTGCACAAACAGCGTGCACAACTCACTCAAGACAACCTAACACAAGTACAGCTGCGAGCCAGTGATAGCATTAGTGCACTGCGCGCACAGCTCAGTGCAGGTGAAGAATGTGTGGTGTGTGGTGCCACAGAACACCCATATGGTGTTGAACATATCGATGATCACTGGCAAACGTTAATAACCGACTTCTCAGAACAACAACAAAAAGCAGCACTAGCTCAACAACAATCACAACAACGATACAATGAACAGGTGGTGGCTCAGGAGCAAGCAAATGCTCAATTACAAGTATCGTTACAGCGACAAGCACAACTCAAAGAGCAACAACATAAGCTCAATACACAATTGCAATCACTCGGCTATGAGCACGATATTGATGCTAACGATGCACAGCAGCAATTAAGCAAGATTGAGCAAGGTTTAACTCAATACAGCGAATTGAGTAAGCAACAGCAACGAGTGTGGCAAGCCTTAAAAGAGATGCAACAAACACTCAACAATTCACGCCAACAACATGCGCAAATACAGCAACAAATAGCGCATTTAAACAGCCTTATTGCCACCACTGAACAGCAGCAACAAACAACCCAACAAGCGATGTTGCAACAGCAACAAAAAGCACAGCAGCTTTTTCCAGATGAGGCGTGGTGGCAAAGTTATACACAAAACGCACAGGTAGCCATTGAGTCACTTTCTGAGCAGGTGAAACAATACGATAACGGGCAAAAGAGATTAATCGAACTACAACATACTCAACAACAGCTGCAATCACAATTTAGCCATAGTGAGCAAAACCATAATCAGCATAAAAATCAGCTCGACAAGTTGCAAATTCAACTCAAACAACATCAAAATACACTCGTGACGCTTGATGAACAACGTGCCGCCCTTTTAGCGCTTGAGCACAGTGTTGACGATTGGTTCGAGTCACTACAAAGCCAATGTGAACAGACAACCCAACAATTAAATGATGCTAAGGCGCAGCTCACACACATAGAGCACGAAAAGCACCAGCAAGCAATCAAGCTCAATCATTTACAAGTACAAATAAGTGACAATGAAGAGCAGCAGGCTAAGGTGACACAGCGCTTTGATAAATGGCTACAATCGCAACAACAACATTACCCAGAGCTGGATACACACTTAGTCAAACAATTACTATCTAAGCCATTTTCAGAATACGAGCAAATTCTAGCTGATAACCAACAGCAACAGCATCAGTATGCTCAAGCACTGGCGCGATTCAATCACTTGCAAGAGGAAATGGACCAACATACTTCACAGGCCAGAACAAAAAGCTCTCAAGCCGAAGTAGAAGCCGCTTTAAAACAAGTAATAGAGCAAATTGAGCTAACGCAATCACGCTGGCTAGAATGTAGTACTGCGTTACAACAACATAAACAGAATTTGGCAAAGCGCACTGAGCAACAATCAAAACTAACGCAAGTCCAGAGCGAATATGAGCATTGGTATTTACTCGATAAGCTATTAGGAGATGCCACGGGTAAAAAGCTACGTAACATAGCGCAAACACAAACATTAAGAATTCTCCTACAATATGCCAATCAACACTTAGCAAGTCTCTCTAAACGCTATCAACTAGCAATAATTGGTCATTCGCTTAATATCGCAATTATTGACCGGGATATGGCCGACGAACAACGTTCAGTTAATACCCTATCCGGTGGCGAATCTTTTCTTGTTTCATTGGCTTTGGCACTTGGTTTAGCATCTCTGTCAGCAAATAAAGTACAGATCAACTCATTGTTTATTGATGAAGGTTTTGGCACCTTAGACCCAGAAACCTTGAGTGTAGCGCTAGATGCACTAGACTCATTGCAAGCACAAGGTCGCAAAGTCGGTGTGATCTCACACGTCAGCGAAATGACTGAGCGTGTAGCAACACAAATACACGTTAAAAAGCAGCCCGGTGGCTACTCAAATATTCAAATTAAAGGGCAAACTTAATGCCAACTTTTAAAGCAGATGAAGCGCAAAATTACGAACAACGAATTACTCGACTCATTCCTGGGTATGATCTGCTGCACGACTTAACTGCGGCACAATTAAAAACGCTACTACCCGATGAAGCAAAAATTTTAGTTGTAGGAGCTGGGACGGGTAAAGATATTATAACTCTTGCGCAACTAAACCCTCACTGGCACTTTATTGCGCAAGATATTTCTGAAGATATGCTTGCTATTGCAGAACAAAATTTTACTAACTTAGGCTTAAGCGCCAGAGTAACTATTATGCAGGGTGCTATCACATCATGTAGTGAACATATAGATGCAGCACTTTGCTTGCTAGTATTACACTTTTTGTCTGATAGCGGGGAGAAGCAAGATTTGCTCAACACTATTCGCGCGCAACTGCCTAACAGAGCTCCTTTATTTTTAGCCGACCTCATGGCACCAGAAACAGAGTTTGAACGTGAATCTCAGCTATTAGCATGTCGACAACTAGGTTTAACCGAAGTAGGGGAGCAGCGTATGCGTTACAATTTACATAACGAGTTTTATCCGCTAGATAGGATGCGTTTAGCTGAATTGCTTGAACAAACTGGCTTTGCTACACCTCATTACTACTTCAAAGCATTAGGGTTTACTGGGGTGGTTTGTCGCGCCGACTAAAAACAAGTTGTAACTGTCGTTTTAAGGTGTTTAGAGTAAAAGGCTTAACCATCATGCCGTCAATTTGTGCCGAAATTAAGTTAAGTACAGTTTGTTTATTATCATCGCATGTCACGACTAAAACCGCTAAGTTAGCCTGCTTTAACTCAGCTCTTATTTTATCAATTAGCTCCTGCCCATTCATTTTTGGCATATTTAAGTCTGTGATTAATAAATCAAACTTTGTAGCTTGTAGTAACTCAATGGCCTGTTCACCATCAGTTGCTTCACTAACATCTGTATATTCCAAGCGGCGTAGCATGTTTAACATAACATGGCGCATCAGTGGCATATCATCAACCACGAGTATTTTCATTCCTTATTGCATCCCTAGCAACGACTCTTATGAGTACTATTTAGGTTAGTGTAGAGCGCTTAATATGTCACATAATTTACTGATTTTTATGTTGCTTAACTGCCGATAATCCAAGAATGGACATACGACTAAATTATGCCTTTTATCAACTGCAAACTCCTCATCTAACCATACTAGTGAGTTAGTAAAAATATGATCTCTAAGTAACTGTTTAGCATAAGTACGCCCAGCAATAACATGGTAACGATAATTGTCATCACCCAACTGTGGTGGGCTAAATAACAATGCCTCTTGACTATGACTCTGTAACAAGCACTTATCACGATAATCTTGCCAGCTATCATAGCTAGTAAAATTATGATCTGAATGGCGTAGTTGCCCTAATATTTTAGCGTAAACATTAAAAATTTTTCGCCAACCATTCCCTGATGCTTGGTTTATCATATTCACTTCACCAATGCTAAGGCTATGAATTGATTTTAGTTTTTTGTACTCTTGCATAGGAGGACAGTGTTCAATATAAATAGCTACCAACCCTTGAGTTTGACCAAACCCATTAGTTAGTATTTTCATGACTTGGCTTGTCTAAGTACACGGTCAAGCGCATTTCCAAATGCTTGCTTATCGGCGCTTGAAAGCTTAGCAGGCCCACCACTCATTTCGACGCCACTGCTGCGCATGGTATCCATAAAATCACGCATATTTAAAATAGACTTTATATTATGCTTAGTATATTCCTCACCTCTAGGGTTAATAGCTAACACACCTAAATCAACCACTTCAGCAGCTAAAGGAATATCAGCCGTTATCACCACATCACCTGCTTCAACACGCTTTACAATCTCATTGTCTGCAATATCAAACCCTTTATTTACTTGTAAAAGGCTTACATATTTAGTGGCAGGCACTCGCATAGCGTGATTAGCAACTAATGTCGTAGTTGTTTGCGTGCGCTCAGCAGCACGAAATATAATCTCTTTAATAACGGCTGGACAAGCATCCGCATCGACCCAAATTTTCATACTCTAAATTCACCTCTTTCATAACTTAGTATAAAGTTGATCTTAACGGTTCTTACTCTCGTAACCTACTATTATTTAGATAAAATAATCATAAGGCTAACATGAAGCATCTTACTCTGCTGTTCTCATTCATCACTTTGCTAACAGCATGCACAGGTTTACCAACTAACATTAAACCAGTCTCTAATTTTGAATTAGACCAATATAAAGGAAAGTGGTATGAAATCGCTCGGCTTAACCATAGCTTTGAAAAAGATCTGACTAACGTAACAGCTACTTATTCACTCAATTCAGACGGTTCAATCAAAGTAATCAATAGAGGTTACAACACACAAGATAACCAATGGCAACAAGCTAACGGGACCGCAAAATTTGTAAGCAGTCCTAACGAAGGTCACTTAAAAGTATCGTTTTTCGGTCCTTTTTATGGGTCCTACGTGGTTTTTAAGCTAGACAAAGAAGATTATCAATATGCTTATGTTACTAGTTACAATAAAGAATATTTGTGGCTATTGGCTCGCACACCAACTGTTGAACAGTCAATCATTGATGACTTTGTTCAAACTGTGCAACAATATGATTATGCCGTAGAGCAACTAATCTATGTTCAACATAATGATATTCAATAAGATAATCAATCCGACTTGTAAACCCCCTTTACAGTTTTATGACTTGTTTGTTTTTTAAAAATACAATACGTCTTATAACTGTATAAAAATTATAACATTACTGTCAGGTGCCTGTAACACCTACAAACCAAGCTATTGCCTCCTTAACAACAATTAGAAATTGTAAACTGGAGTAACAATATGAAACGTTTAGCCTATTCTTTGATCGCATGTGCCGTCACACTTGCGCTCACAGCATGTGATGGTGATGATGGAGCGCAGGGTCTTAAAGGCGAGCAGGGCGCCCAAGGTGAGCAGGGTTTATCTGGGAGCGACGGTCAAAATGGTAATAACGGCGTAGATGGTCAAGACGGTAACAATGGTAACAATGGTAACGATGGCGCAGACGGTCAAGACGGAAAAAGCGCTGGCGCTGGTCTGGTGCGTATTGCAACTGTACCAAATGGTGCGGAAGTTACTGGTCTATTTCTAACTCAAAAAGGCGATCTCTTCTTTAACGTTCAACATCCAGCCGATAGCAATTCAGTTGAAATAAATGGCAAAATGTTTAATAAAGGGACTGTGGGCGTATTAACAGGTGTTGATTTTAACAACCTACCTAGCAATATTGTGAACTCACCAGTACCTAAATCTACAGAAGAAACACAAATTGTTATGTCTGCAATTGGACAATACCAAGTACTAGGCCAAACAGGCGATATATTTTCTGACCTTGGAGAAAACGGTCTTGCAGGTGGACTTGGTGTGCATTACGGTATCAATTCAAAGCAAGAAATAATTAAAAACGATAACCCTGACTTTAACGGTTTTATTGCAACTTCTGACAATGAAGGATTCTTATTCACTAACTGGGAATCATACCCAGGTGGTATGAGTCGCTTGAAAATGAGCAAAGATACCAAGGGCACATGGTCTGTTACAGAAGCTATGATGGTCGACTTTGATTCAGTTCAAGGCACAGCGGCTAACTGCTTTGGTTCAGTATCTCCTTGGGGCACACCTCTTACATCTGAAGAGTGGATTGTTAACTCAAGGGTTGATACAACCACTGATGCGAGCTGGAACGACCCTGCAAATACCCGCACAGACGGTATTGAAGCATTAGTATCTCCAGATTTCCCTAACCCGTATCGCTACGGTTATATTGCTGAAATAAAAAATCCAACAACTGAATCACCTGATGTGGTGAAACACTTCACCATTGGACGTTATGAGCATGAAAACTCAGTCGTTATGCCTGACCGACGTACTGTTTACTCATCTCAAGATGACACCGGTGGTGTACTATTTAAGTTTATTGCAGACCAACCAGAAGATTTGAGTTCAGGAACACTTTATGGTGCTAAATTAAAACAAGATGAAGGCCTTAATGACCCTGCGGTTACTGGTTTTGATATTGAATGGGTAGAACTTGCAACGGGCAGCAATGCCAACATCGAAACTTGGGTTGCTCAATACGACAATATTTCTACAGCAGATTTTGTTGATGGAAAAACCAGCTACATTTCTATGGCTGATGTACAGGCTTGGGCAGACGGTAAAGCAACTTACCCAACTGAAGCCGAAGGCGGTAGTCCAGTAACGGCAGGAAAGCCTATGGATGACCGTGTGGCATTCCTAGAATCTCGTCAAGCTGCACGTTTGAAAGGTGCAACTGCTGAGTGGCGTAAGCTCGAAGGCATTAGTATCAATCATGACCGTGTTCTTGAAGCTGTCACAGGTCAAGACCTTATTGCCAATGAAATCGTTGATAAAGCTTATATGTACATTGGTATTGCTGATCTTGATAACACCATGATTGATGGCGAAGGTGATATTCAACTTTCTAATCGCGTGAAAGATTGTGGTGGTGTATACCGCGCATCTATCGATAACAGCTACAACTTAACACGTATTGAACCCGTTGTAATGGGGGCCACTTATCGCTCTAGCTTAACCGGTGCAGAGCGCTGCGACGTTAATCAGCTTTCTCAACCTGACAACGTTATTGTTATGAATGATGGCCGTATCATTATTGGCGAAGACGGTTTCCAAGAAAATAATACATTGTGGTTATACGACCCTAAGTCTAAATAACAACACTGAAATAAAACGGCGCTCAATGCGAGCCGCCGTTTTTTTTGCCTAAAATATGGAAGTCATAAAAATGAAATACCCTACTTTTGTCGCTTTATTAGCGTTTGGTTTACTTATCGGATGTGATGAAAAACCACAACTTCAGCTCTCACAACAAAATGTTTCGTCCAACAATGCGCCTTATAGTGTCGATGACGATATTCCCGCTACAGCCTATATGGAGCATGATGAAGTTTATAATGCTGAATCAGTCATACCGCCACAATGCTATACAAAAACAGACGGCATTAATAACCCTTGTTATGCCTGTCACCAAACCGACAAAAGTGATAAAAACAAACCAAATCAAATGTTTGATGGCAACCTACAGGGTAACTATGAGTTTTCAGATTTAGGCACAAAAAACCACTGGAAAAACCTATTTATAGACCGAACTGAACTAGTTAAAAACATTTCAAATGAACAAATTTTAGAATGGGTTAATCAAGACAATTACAGCGAATTTATTGCGCAGCAAAAAGTTAAAGAAGATTGGCAAGGTGAAATCACGCCTATAGAAAACTTAGCTTATCCAGAAAAAGCCTTTGATAAACTTGGTTTTGCCAAAGATGGTAGTGGCTGGGTGGCATTTAACTATAAACCTTTTCCGAGCACCTTTTGGCCTACAAATGGCTCGACGGGTGATGTAATGATTAGACTGCCAGAAGCATTTAGAACACACCAAGGTGTATACAATCAAGATGTATATCTGGCAAACCTAAGCTTAGTTGAAACCGCTTTAAAAGGACTTGAAAGCGTATCTACTCCGACCATAGATGAGCAACGTATTGGGACCGACCTGAACAATGATGGCCAACTTAGTAAAATTTCGCACCTAAACAAACAGAGTCATTATGTTGGCGATGCCAAAGATACGCTAGCTTATCAGCTTTACCCTGAAGGTACTGAATTTTTACATACAGTAAGGTATATCGGAGTTGATAACAATGGCCAGATTTACAATGCACCGCGAATGAAAGAAGTTCGCTATATGAAAAAGCACAAATTTAAATCAAATGCAGCTTTAGCATCATCTTATTATCGTGAGGCAAAAGAGAAGTCGTTTGAAAACTTACCGCAAACGCTTTATTTAGGCGATCAGGGAGTAAACAATACCTTTGGCTGGATAATTAATGGCTATATTGAAGACAAGCAAGGCAAGCTGAGGCCACAGCATAAGCAAGAGTTAGCTTTTTGCAATGGCTGCCATAAAACCATTGGCTCAACCTATGATCAGACCTTTTCATTTGCCCGAAAAGTCACAGGAGAGAAAGGGTGGGGTTATATAAATTTAAAAGGAATGCAAGATGTGCCAAACAAAGGCGAGCAACAAGGAGAGTTTTTAACATATATGGAGCGTGTTGGCGGTGGCGATGAGTTCCGTCAAAACAAAGAAATGCTGATGCGCTGGTTTAACGACGAAGGGCATGTTGATAAACAAAAAGTAGCCAGTGCCAAAGACCTATACGAGTTAATTACTCCTTCAGCTGAACGCGCAATTGCACTCAACAAAGCATATTTGACCATAGTAAAAGAACAGAGCTACCTATTTGGTCGAGACGCAACCCTTGTTGAAGCTCTCAACGTGCTACAGCATGTTGACGAATCGCAACAACCACTAAAGCCAGAACACCGCTATGTATGGGATATGCAACTAGATTGGTCAAATCTTTAACTTGATAAAAAGCTGATCCATTATGGGATCAGCTTTTTACTAACTTAGAGCCTAACAGGCTTGTGCTTTTACTAAGGCAATATCAGCGTAGTTATTAAGTGATATTAACATTTATATTGCGTTTCAATCTGCATTTTACTGTGATGAGAGCGGCCTACAACACGCTTTTCAATATAGTAGTTGATAAAGATCAGGATTTAACCAAGCTTGATTGTAATATTCGTATTATTCACGACTCACTTACTCTTCTTCACACTTTGAATTTAAAATAACCATAATATAATAAAAACAAACACTTACTATAGTAATTGAATTATCAATGCTTCAATCCTATCCACAAGATCAAGTTTTTACTAACTTGCTTTGACTCTGACAAGCAATCTTTAGTGTATTGTTATTATTGAGATCAAATTTTTACTAACTGAATTGATATAAACGAGTCAAATTTTATTTATTTTTGCTTGATGAGATCAGATTTTTACTAACACAAACTTTTGTTTTTTAAAGAGATCAAATTTTTACTAACTTATAATGTACTCAGATCAGATTTTTACTAACAATAAGTCATAGGGATCAGATCTTTACTAACTATAAGTCATTGGGATCAGATTTTTACTAACGATTTTTAGAATTAAGCACTCTTAGATCAAATTTTTACTAAGTGTAGTTGGTAAAAATATGATCTGAGTTCGATAAATACTCGAAATTGCATCATCGAGGTATTTGTTTGGCTAAAATACCAGCCAAAAAAACACTTAGTCAGTAAAATACTGATCTCATATAACTGCAAATGCTATTTGAGTTATCCAGTTAGTAATTTTTTGATTTATTCACGCTATGATGAATCAAGATGTAAAGCTGTGTTAGTCTTGGTTTTTTAGCGCTTTAGATAAACCAAATGAAAATACTTGACCAAATAAGGATGTGTACAATATGTGAGCACTCACTGCCCTTGGGTCCAAGGCCTGTAGTGCAAGCAAGTAAACAATCAAAAATACTGATTGCCGGTCAAGCGCCGAGTCTAAGTGTTCACAACACAGGACTGCCATTCAATGATGCCAGTGGCAAGCGTTTAAGAAGCTGGCTCAATATAAACGAAGCACAATTTTACAATCCAGATTATTTTGCTATTGTGCCTATGGGGTTTTGTTATCCAGGTAAAGGGAAAACCGGTGACTTACCGCCACCGCCTGAGTGCGCAAAAATATGGCACCAAAAGTTGCTAGCGCAGCTAAACAATATTGAACTAACAATTATCATTGGCCAACACGCACAGCGCTATCATTTGGAGCCAAATAAGTCGCTTACAGAGCAAGTTAAAGAGTGGCAAACACTTTTGCCTGAACGCATAGTATTACCTCACCCAAGTCCCAGAAACCAAGCTTGGCTCAAACACCATCCATGGTTTCAAACAGACGTAATACCAAAGCTTCAAAAGCGTGTCTATGCGCTTATATCCTCATAAAATTATCGCTGCATTTTTAGGTATATGACCTCGTAACCTTACTTTCCTTGCTCTGCAAAAGATTTTAACTCATCACCAGCCAAACGATAAATTATCCATTCACTTTGCGCTTTAGCACCAATATTATCGTAAAATTCAATTGCAGGCTTATTCCAATCTAAAACAACCCACTCAAAACGACCGCAATCATTAGCTAATGCCTGCCGTGCCAAATATTGCATGATTGCTTTACCAGCCCCATTACCTCGGTTGTCTTGTGAAACATACAAATCTTCGAGGTACAAGCCATGCTTTCCTAACCAAGTAGAATAATTGTAGAAATACACAGCAAAACCAATTGCTTCTCCATCTTGTTCACATATCAATGCATGTGCGCGAGCGTGCTCACAAAACAATTTCGCTTCAATCTCTGATACTGTATTTAATACAGCATCGGGTTCTTTTTCATAAATAGCTAACTCATTAATAAAATTTAGTATTGTTTCTGCATCTTGTTTTTCTGCTGAACGTATTTGAATACTCATGGTTACTTCCATTTTACTTTTAAAACATTAGTGTATGATAAAATACAACATGAATTAAATGCATATTATGCAGCAGCTAGATGCAGGAGATACATACATGCTACCCAACATAGATTTAAACCTACTAAAACTATTTGCATCTTTATATCAAACAGCCTCTGTCAGTAAAACAGCACAAGATTTAAACCTCAGTCAATCAGCCTGTAGTCACGCTCTTACACGTCTAAGACAAAGGTTAGGTGATGAATTATTTATCCGTATTGAAAATAAAATGGAGCCAACTATTTTCGCTCAGCAAATCGCACACAATGTATTACCTGCTATACAACAGCTTACTGACGGGCTAAAACCATTTGAGCCTTTTGATATAAACAACGACACTACCTTTACTATAGCGACAACCGACTACACTGCTTGGTGTCTAAAACCGTTAATACACAACTTTAATACCTCATTTTCTAATGTAAACCTGAGGTTTGTATCATTGGAACAACGGATTCCTCAAGAAGCTTTGCAAGATAATACTCTTGATTTCGCTTGTGGTTTTGCTCATCAGCAAGAGAAGAGTGAAAGTATCGTCGACCTATTATGGTTTAAAGATAAATACGTTACAGCGCTATCTAAACAGCACCCACTAGCCAGTCTGCAAACCCTCAACATTACTGACTTTTTAACATACTCACATATTCTTATCGCACCGTGGAACGAAACAACAGGGATTGTAGATACCATGCTAGCAAAAATGAAAAAAGCCAGAAAAGTTGCAATAACATTACCACATGTATTAACTGCCCCATATTACTTACAAAACTCCCATCACTTGCTTACGTTGCCAAACGCATATGCAGAACAAATTGCACAACAACTCAACCTTGTATTACGTGCCCCACCACTAGCTATACCAGACTATCAAATCAAGTTGTATTTTCATAAAACCAGACAGAACGATCCAAAATTAAAGTGGTTTATTGAACAATTCAATAAATTTATTAAGCTGTAACACCCCTTTACAAAAGCAGCTCGATTTTCGATCCAAAATGTCACTTTAGCCGTATAAGTGAAATGTGTAACGACTTATGGATAAAGTATGAACATCAAGCTACTACTAATAGGGTTTTTGCTTTTAGCGCCTTTTACTAAAGCCTCTATATCTCAAAAACTGCTTTTGTCATCCGAACCTGTAGGCGGCTCTCCCACACTAAGTTATTTGTTTTGGGATGTGTACAAAGCCACTTTATATGCGCCAAACGGAGAATTTGATATATCACAGCCATTTGTGCTTAAACTGCATTATTTGCGTGATTTAAAAGGCGAAGACATCGCGGCTCGATCGATTGAAGAAATAAAAAAGCAAGGGTTTAAAGACAAACAACGACTTTCCATGTGGCTTGATAAAATGCAAGCTATCTTTCCTGATGTTACTGATGGAACAGAGTTGTACGGTGAACGAACACAGCAAGGTACAAGCCGCTTTTACTTAAGAGATTCTTTCATTGGTGAAGTTGAAGATACTCTATTTACAGAAAAATTTTTTGCTATTTGGCTTGCCAAGAGTACATCAGAACCCAATATGCGCAAAGCGCTACTGAACTTAAAATAGAGGACTACCATGTTCAAAGTAATAACTTTCATAACCGTTCTTACACTTATCAGTGGATGTGGCACCAGTATTAATGCAGATAAGTATCAAACAATCACTCCAACTTTTGATCCCTATATATTTTTCAATGGCAAAGTTAAGGCGTGGGGTATTGTACAAAATCGCTCAGGGGATCTTGTACAACGCTTTACTGTTGATATTGACGGCTCAATTGATAGTAGCAATGTACTAACATTGGACGAAACATTTCATTATGAAGTAGGGGAGGGGGTGGCTCATCGAGTATGGAAAATATCATCAGAAGGTAATAATAAGCTACAAGGCAGTGCAGGTGATATCTTAGGACTTGCTGAGGGCAACTTATATGGTAACGCAATGCGTTGGCAGTATACGATGGACTTACCCGTTGACGACACTAGTTATAAAGTTGAGTTCGATGATTGGATTTGGTCATTTAATGACAGCACGATTGTCAACCGCTCTTATATTAAAAAATTCGGTCTTACCATGGCCGAAGTTACTATTTTTATGCAGCAGATACCGCTAGAATCGGTCACTGTAAAGTAAATTAACCGAACCTTTCATCCTTAAAATAAAACTTACTTTCAATAACTTAATACACAACAACATAGACGTAAAAAGCTGTAATTTAATATACAACTCATTTGATAGACGCGATGAACATGTTACGTCTATCAACTTCCCACCTAATTAAGTGATAGTTCCATAAATACACTTAATGGGTTATCTCGATAAAAACCAAAACATGCCCTGCGTTTAAACCCTAAGTTCTCATATAAATTAATTGCTTCTGTCTGCTGGCTGCCAGTTTCTAAACGGATCACTGGGATTTGCGCTTCACCAGCATAATACAGCAGTATTTGCATAATACGCCTTGATAAACCTTTACCTCGGTAACTTGGGCACACATACAGTCGTTTAATTTCACCATACAGAGTATTATTAAATTGTTTTACAATTGCCCCGCATGCAACGATCCCATCCTCATTTTTCAATCCTACTGCATATACGTTTGGCTTACGAAGCTCTTCAAGACTCAAGGACTGATCACTGGCGATTGGATACAAGGTGTTCATAAGTCGGTCGATTTCAGAAAATACTTCAATAACACTTGGGTCGTCAGGGTTTAAATCGACTAATTGCATAGATAATTCTCAGTAATGTGCATACTTATTTTGGCGAATAATAAACTATACCGAGTTGAAATAAATGAACAAGTCTATTTATCCCATTATCGAAAAGATTTGACTAATTCATTTTTGAAAGAAGTAATTAAGTTAAATGCTTTGTGTCATAGGTTGTCAAAAAGGAACTAGAGATGTGCCTATAAAACAGTCATTGTGCATCAATAACGATACATAACTCATTATAAAAGTAACAAGTTAAAAACGTTTTAAGTTACTTAACACATTGACTGCGCCCATAATGGATATACTACAATAAAAAGATGCCTAAGGCGTTTGTTCACACTCACTCTTTTTACATTGTGTTTGCTTAACTGTCGAGTGTTTTACGCCATCCGCTTGGCTTGGAAAGGTAAACAATGTCAGTGCTAACAATAATAATGTGATAGCAATAGTAATAGGCAGTGTTAGCTGTTGCTCTGAATCCAAACTATAAGTACGAAATAATGCCATGATGCGCTCCTCAATAAAAACTAGCTAACAAAAAGCACAACATCCTTGCATGAAACTCTATCAGTAGTAGCGACTAAATGAACTTTGTCTTAATAAAGTATTAGTATTTATAACAAACAGATTGAAAAAACTCAAACAAAGTAACTAGAATAAAAGAAAAGAACCATACAAAAAAACTAAAAAATAGTAAATTATCTTTAAATATTAAGTAGATAACAAACTCATCTTACCAGCTTAAAAATAACACAATAAAGTATAAATAATTACTGCATACCACTATTTTAGTATTCTCAAAGAAAACTAACTATATGATTAACACTCTTTTCGTAAACCCCCTTTACAAACTTAACTGACTTCTTTTGCAAAAGCTAAATTCATGTCGTCATAATACATCAAAGTAAAACGCTTTATAACCTTTTTACAGTATGAGAGGGCAATGCCCTCTCTGTTTTCAGCTATTAATTTTTGACTGGGAAACCTCTATCACGCATTAGTGCACTTACATCGGCATCTCTACCTCTAAACAACCGATATGCCTCAGCTGGGTCAATTGCATTTCTTACTGAGAAAAGGTGCTCGACTAGGCGCGCAGCAACTTTTGAGTCATAAAAACCACCTGGGGCACTTGCAAACGCTTCTGCTGCATCAGAAGTTAATACCTCAGCCCAAAGATATCCATAATAACTAGCAGCATAACCTTCGCCAGAAAATACATGACCAAAATGTGTACTGCGATGACGCATTACCAACTCTTTTGGCATACCCAACTTTTCTAACTGCTCTTTTTCAAACTTAGCAGGGTCAATAAGTGCGGGATCGGTACTGTGATATAGTAAATCCATTATTGCCGACGCCATATATTCTGTGGTAGCAAAGCCTTGGTTAAAAGTCGATGATTTTTTTATCTTTGCGATTAACTCTTTAGGCATAGGTTCACCGGTTTCTTGATGTACCAAAAATTTGTTGATTACCTCATCGGTTGTTAACCAGCGCTCAAGAAGCTGTGATTGAAACTCGGTATAATCTCTAACGCCATTATGAGAGCTTGGATATACCACATCTGCAGCTAAGAAGTGCAAAGCATGACCAAATTCATGAAAGTATGTTTCAGCATCTGACCAAGAAATTAGAGTCGGTTTGCCTTGAGCACCTTTTACAAAATTAGAATTATTTGAGCTAAGTACATTTTTTTCACCATCAAAGGTTGTATAGCTTCGATAAGTGGTTGCCCAAGCACCTGAACGCTTACCTTTTCGAGCAAATGGGTCAAGATACCAAAGACCTATATGCTTACCAGTCACCTTATCTTTTACCTCCCAAACACTCACATCTGGGTGAAAAACAGGTACTTCACCTGTGGGAATTTCTATGAACTCGAAGTTAAATAATCTGCCAGCAACATAAAACATTGCATCTCTGAGTTTATCTAATTGCAAATACTGCTTCACTTCATTTGAATCTAAGTCATATTTATCTTTACGAACTTTCTCAGCATAAAAACGATAATCCCAAGGTTTAATCGTTATGTCAGCACCTTCTCTATTTGCAATAGATTGCATATCGCCAACTTCTTCTTTTACTCTTGCGGTTGCAGCAGGCCATACTTTATTCATCAACTCCATCGCATTAGCAGGTGTTTTTGCCATGCGTGATTCAAGCTGCCATTGCGCGTAATTTTCATAGCCAAGCAAATTTACACGCTCATGACGTAAAGTCAGAATATTTTTAATAATTGCATTATTATCATATTCATCACCATTTCCACCACGGTTGTAATAGTTTTTCCAAACTTGTTCTCTTAAAGCTCGCTCTGTAGAGTACGTTAAAAATGGATCCATAGAAGAGCGTGAATTTGTAATTGCATACATCCCCTCTTTACCACGTTCTTTTGCGGCCTCTGCTGCTGCGTCTATAAATGACGATGGCAAGCCTGATAATTGCTCTTCTTTGAGATACACCACATAACTTTCTTCATCGGCTAACACATTTGCAGAAAACTGAGTATACAAAGATGCAAGCTCTTGGTTTATTTCTGTGTAGCGTGCTTTTGCTTCACCAGTTAGCGTAGCGCCGTTGCGAGCAAAGCTATTATATGTCATCCAAGTTATACGCTGTTCTTCTGGCGTTAAGTTTTTCAATTCTTCACTTTCGTACACACTTTTTACACGCTCAAAAAGTTTGCTGTTTTGTGTTATCTTGGAGTTAAAAGAAGATAGTTTTGGCGCCATCTCACTACGGATTTCTCTTAGCTCAGGGCTAGATTTATTTGCACTCCAAATGCCATAGTAGGTATAAACACGGTCAAGTGTTTGACCTGCTCTTTCTAAAGCAACAATAGTATTTTGAAATGTGGGTGCATCGGAGTTGTTTGCAATAGCCTCAATTTCAACAAGCTGCTCTGCCATACCTGCCTCTAAAGCGGGCTTTAAATCTGCTAAGTCCATTTTGTCAAACTGGGGAACACCTTGATATGGACCTTTAAACTTTTGTAATAGCGGATTACTTTGTACGACTTGTTGAGTCATTATTTGCTCGTTATTTGACATTGCAGTGCAGCCCGATAGGGCAAGTACGATTGCCGCGCTCAAAGCTGTAATTGTTGGTTTTATCATCATATGCTCTCAGATTTTTATTTTATAATCGTCAGTTAAACCTCAGTCTAAATCGGGAACAAAAAACTGCAACATTAAAGCGGTAAAAATACATATACTGCGGTGAAAGTAAAATTGAGTTATTATTTTATGATCACTATAACTAAAATTTTAGTTAAAACTCTAATGCAACTAGCGGAGGCATTATGAACATTGGCATATTCATTTATGATGGTGTTGAAGTACTTGATTTTACAGGACCATATGAAGTGTTCTCAACGGCAAACCGTTTTGTTGACGAACATATAAATATCAGTTTAATCGCCCCCTCACAGTCACCAGTAAGAACACGAGGTGGTATGAGTGTAAACCCCCATTACAGTATCTATGCAAGCCCACATTTTGATTTACTCATTGTTGCAGGTGGAAAACATCATGGCATAGTTAAAAACCCAACTATTTTGCAGTGGCTAGCAGAAACAGCTCAACATACGCGTTCTTGTGCTTCTGTTTGTACTGGTGTGTTTTTATATGCAGCTGCTGGGCTTATTGATGAAAAGAAAGTGACGACTCACCAGCAAGATATAGATGAACTTAAGCATCAATATCCACAACTTCATGTTATTGGCAACGTTCGCTATATTATGGATCAAAATTTTACTAGCTCAGCAGGGGTATCTGCGGGTATAGACATGAGCTTAGCCCTATTGAAAAAAAGATTTGGTGAAAGAGTCGCCAAGCAAACGGCTCAACAAATGGAATACTTGGGATGAACCACACCAAGTATCATAATCAACTTTGCAACCAATGCACATCTAGCGCAATATTTTTATTATCTTGCAGTATTAATAACCTCAAGATCAATTTGTGCGCAAACTTGCTCTAACTCAATTTTTATATCAACGTACAGTGCTCGATGTGTTTCGCTTTGCTCTTTATCTTGTGCTGATATTTCAAGTTGATTTGTTAGATGATGCAATCGCTTAGCACCAACATCGCCCGCTTGACCTTTCAGCGCATGAGCTGCCTGCTTTACTCCCTGTTCGTCAACTTGCTCAATTGCATCTGTCAATTCAGTTAAGCGAGCATTCGCGCTTTCTTTGAACAATTGACAAATCTTTGTGTATAAATCTTTATCATGCATTAAACGTGCTAGCGCTGCTGTACTATCTAATGATGGAATATCAACAGGGGCCTGATATTTATTATCCCTATCAGGGGAATTGCTGAGCTGTATGCTCTGTGAAGCTTTCACACTTGCTGCCTTGTCAACATAGTTACTTAACGTACTAAATAATCTTTCAGCATCTATCGGTTTAGTAACATAGTCATTCATACCAACCGATTTACAACGCTCAGCTTCTCCGTGCATAGCACTTGCCGTAAGTGCTATAATAGGCACTGATTTATAAAACTCTCCCCCTTCGCCTGAGCGAACAGCTGCCGTTGCCTCATACCCTGTCATAACTGGCATATTACAATCCATCAAAATGGCAAGCACTTCTAGTTGCTCTAGTGCATATCCTTTTAGCTTCTCAAGGAGCTCATGACCTGAATGCACCAATATTGATGTAATATGGTGAGCGCTTAATACTCCTTTTGCGACTTCTAAGTTAATTTGGTTATCATCTACGATGATAACCGTATGCCCTTTGAGTAAAGAAAACCGACTAGCAAAGTTTTTACTTTCACCATGGGTATTAGCAAGGCCAAAAAGCGTCAGAGTATCAGCTTTATTAAAGGCCGCAAGTACATCAATATAACGCACAGGTTTGCTAATAGTAGCTAAAGCACATTTGGGAGGAGTCGGATCTGTGATTGGGTCATAAATAAAGCATGCTTTTTTTCCTATACTTGGTCCAGTAGAGAGGTTTTGTCCAAGTTCACTACCAAAATCAATCAACCAAAAATCAGCATGATCCAAATCACAAATACTGGCACCAAATAACTCTATAATTTTTTTCCAGTATGTTTCTTCAGGTTTAGTTTTAGCCGCTAAAAAAATCTTTTTACCATCTAAAATAGGAATCAAATTCAATTTTTTTGAATTACGACGAGCATAGGGAATATTGAATGAAAACGTACTGCCTTTATCTTTTTCTGATTGAAATTGGATATTGCCACCCATTAATTCGCATAGCTGTTTACATATAGATAACCCCAGCCCCGTTCCGCCATACTCATTTGACACGCTTTGTGTTTCTTGACTGAAAGCTTCAAATAAGCGATTAAAATTATTTTTTGCAATCCCCACTCCGGTGTCTTTAACTGATACTTCCAACCATACCTGCTTATCATCTTCTTTTGTTTTAGCATAAATAAAAACACCGCCGTAAGAAGTGAACTTAATTGCATTACTAATCAAATTATAAAGTACTTGCTTTAAACGCCCTGCATCACCTTCAAGAGTGAGGTATCTTACGTCAGTAACATCTAATAGGTATTCAAGATGCTTTTGCTGTGCTTTTATTCCTACTGAGCTGGCAACATGCTCTAACATTTGAATTGGATTAAAAGGCTGGCGATCCATTTCCAGTTTTCCTGCCTCTATTTTCGATAAATCTAAAACATCATTTATTAAACTCAATAACGTCTTTGCACTGGTGCTCATCATATCTAAATAATTAGATTGTTGTTGGCTGAGCGCTTCACGCCGCACAAGATCTAAGGTGCCCAAAATGCCATTTAAAGGCGTTCTCATCTCATGACTAATACTCGATATAAAAGCACTTTTAACCTTTGATGACTCTTCAGCACGGCCCTTAGCCAGCGCCAATTCTAAGGTTCTTTGCTCAACTTTCGCTTCTAAAGACGCATTTATTTTAACAATTTCAGTACGGACTTTATTTTGCTCTGTAATATCGGTGACAAACATTGCAAAGCCAAGTAATTGACCATCCACTGAGTGAATAGGTGATGCGGTTAAGTGTAAATCTAAATCCTTATTTTCCAACGCTACTTTAATTTCTAAATCCTCTAACGGTAACCTATTTGATACATTGTATAAGGTGGCATGCAGATAGTTTTCAGGGATATAACGGTTCAGTCGTTTATATGAAGCATTTGTTATGTCTTTTAGCTCGGTAAAAAATTGTTCCGCAGCATGGTTATGACTGGTTATTTTTAGTTCATTATTAAAGCCAATAATACCGTCTGATGCACCATTAATAATATCCGCTAGTTGAGAGCGGGCTTCTAACAATTGCTGGTTATTTCTGAAGTAAGCCCAAAAAGCCAGCAAACCTAACGTAAAGATAATCGCGATTATAAAAATTAGAGAATAAGCACTTAAGCGCTTGTACTGTAGTGCTTCTTCGTATTGTGCATACGGTATTAAACTAACCCCTATTACCCTACCTGTGTCTGAATTAGATGACGCAAATAACTCTGCTCGCTGTGTCAAATAGTCCATACTTTCAGAGCTTACAATAGAAACATTCTTAACTAACCAAGGTTGCTCGCTGTAGTACGATTGCCAATTTTCCTGTGGGTTAAGATCTTTGCTAAAACGCAGAGCTTCATTGGGATGGTAAATAAAGTGCCCATCAGGTGTTAATAAATTCACTTGCATACCTATTGGTAATACATGTTTAAGCTTATCAAGTAACACCTGTGCGTTAATATTCGCCACTAAAACAGCAAACAGTTCATTATGCTCATTATAAGCTGGCATTGCGATTCGCAAAGTAGGCTCTAACGGATAGACAATTTTTCCATGCTCTTTATTTAAATCTATCTGAGAGGCATAAATTCGCCGCTCTGTTAACTTAAGAGCTTGTGTAAAGTAATCTCTGTGGAACTTATTTTGTAATTTAGTGTGTGGTTGCACAGCAACTAAACCACCATAGCGGTCTGTTCTCACCAACTCATCGCCTGACTTACCATCGAGTAAGCGTAATTGGTTAATTTCACCATAGGTATACATCATCGAGCTAAAGATCATCGCTAAACGGTTTTTCCACAACTCAGTCTTCGTGCCATCTTTAGGGTCAATTCCTTGGTTGCGCTGTGCTCGCGAGATCCCTTGTATTGGCGGAGTATCAACTAAAAAGTTAATGTAATTTCTATATATCTTTACTTCATTTTCAAATACCTCTTGTTGCTCAACCAACAGTTCTGCAAGTTGTTTTGCTACGGTGTTCTGCGCCTGCTTTTTAATATTACGATCATATACCCACACGACAGAAACCATTATAATAATCAATATAATCAAACAACTAGAAAGAGGTACACGCTTAATCCATCGATAAGTAGGTTTTTTTGATCCCACCATTTATAGCTCCTTTATCGTCACGCAGTTTCGGCCATTCTTTTTTGATAAGCAAAGTAGTTCATTGGCTGCTTGTAGCCATCTTTGACCATTTGTCTCTATTACAACATCACTATATACAGCACCTATACTCAACGTTATATAGCCAAGTTCAGACCCTTCATGAATAATGTAAGCCTCTTTTATCCGGCTCTGTAGCTTATTAGTGAGTGTCTCCAAACCATAAATACTGACTTGAGGGACAATGCAAACAAATTCATCCCCACCATATCTCACTATGGCGTCTTCACCTCTAAAAAGATTGCTTTGAATTAATTGTGCAACTTGCGTTAAACATTTATCTCCTTTGAGGTGCCCGTAAAAATCGTTATATTTTTTAAAACAATCAATATCAGCTATGACCAATGCAAACGCAGTTTCATTTCGTTTTGCATACGAAAGGCGCTTATCAAATTCAGAATTTAAATAATGGCGGTTATAAACTTGAGTTAATCCATCGACAAATGCCATGGCTTCTAATTGTGTGTGCTGATTCTTTAGTTTAACCTGCGCAGCCACTCTATGGCGCAGCGTTAATGCATTGACAGGCTTTATAACAAAATCACTTGCCCCAGCTTGCCAACATTTTGTTTGTTCATGATCTTGATGATAAGAAGTAACAAAAATTACGGGAATATCTTTAGTATCTGATCGCGCCTTTAGCGCTTGGCATGTTTCTAAGCCATTTAAACCAGGCATTTCCACATCCATCAAAATCACATCAGGGTGATGTAACTCACAATATTCAATACACGCAAAACCACTGACACAGCGCTGCACCGTATAATCGATGGAGAGAATTTTTTGAAGCACCAGATAATTTATATCATCATCTTCAACCACTAAAATATTAGCGTGCATCGCAACTTATTCCGTAAGTTATCATCATAGAGAAGGTTTGATTTAACTTTAGTTGACGGCGAGGGATTTGCAAAAGCGCATCACAACAGAACGCTTTGATTTGACTACTAACATTTTCTGAGTAGTTGAATTAAAAGATATTGAGCACCGCAATCGTCTTAGCATGCTCAATACTTACCCATTAAAAGACGTTAAACTTATCGAACACCCCCACGGTTATGCGCAGACCAGTAATCAATATTTGGACCTTTAGGTACTACCTGTGTTGGATTAATCATCATGTGACTGTAGTAGTAGTGCCTTTTGATATGCGAAAAGTCAACCGTGTTTGCAACACTCGGCCATTGATACAACGCTCGAAGGTAGTTAGCTAGATTAGGGTAGTCTTCAATACTTCGCTTGTTACACTTAAAGTGACCAAAATAAACGGCATCAAAACGTATCAACGTCGTAAATAAACGCCAATCTGCCTCGCTAATATTATCTCCCACTAGATAAAGTGACTTTTGAAGTATCGCTTCTACTTCATCAAGTGATGCAAATAGCGCATCGTAGGCTTGTTCATATGCGTCTTGAGTGGTCGCAAAACCACAACGATATACCCCGTTATTTATATTTTGATAAACAAACTCATTAATTTTATCAATGTCTGCACGCAAACTTTTAGGGTAGTAATCATCATGATTACCCGTAATGTCATTAAATGCGTGATTAAACATACGAATGATCTCACTTGACTCATTACTCACAATTTTCTTTTGCTGCTTATCCCAAAGCACTGGGACAGTGACACGACCAGAATAATCACTATCATTAAGCGTATATACCTGATGCATAAAATTAAAATCATATAAATCGTCACCAGAACTACCATTTGATGTATCAAAGGTCCAACCATTCTCTAGCATATCAGGACTAACGACTGACACTGATATATGATCCCCAAGCCCTTTCAGTGCTCTAAAGATTAGTGCTCGATGCGCCCAAGGACAGGCCAGTGAAACATATAAATGATAGCGACCAGATTGCGCTTTAAAACCGGCATCACCTGTCAGGCCCGCTGAACCATCGGGAGTTACCCAGCTTCTCAACTTAGCAGCTTCTCGTTCAAATTTACCTTCATTTTTACTGGTGTCATACCACTTATCTTGCCATTTTCCATCTACGAGTAAACCCATAATTTCCTCCTACTCAAACAATATCGCCAAACTTACCTTGTTGATAGTCACGCACAGCTTCGTGAAGTTGTGCTTGCGTATTCATTACAAAAGGTCCCATATGCGCAATTTTTTCGTTAATTGGCTGCCCTGCTAAAACCAATACTCCTAACCCTTTTGTTGATGCCTTTAAAGTCAGCAATTCAGTGGGTAACACTTCCAATAAATAGCCTTCGGTAAATTCAGTGTTTAATAACCCTCCTGTGTGGACATACACCAGTACTTTGCCATACATAGATACATCAAGAATCGTTTCACTTAACGGGGGCAATATCACATCTGCAATCGCGCCATCACCCGCAAGACCTTGGATTGCTCCCTCAATGCGGTTAGAGTCCATCACCCAGGTACCAGCTAAAGCACGTAGCTCAGCCTGCTCACTGTTAGTAAGTTTAGGAATACCAAACTCAAGCGAATCTTGGTACTTAGGCGAACGCATTTTGTCTTTTGCCGGCATGTTTAGCCAAATTTGAAAGCCATGCATACCATTGTCTTCATCAAGTAACGGCATTTCACTGTGTACTACACCACGGCCGGTGCTCATCCATTGAACATCACCACCACGAATAGCTTTTTTGTTCCCCATCTGGTCTTGATGCTCAAACCCGCCTTTGCGAATATAAGTAAACGTTTCGATACCTCGATGAGGGTGGGCCGGAAAGCCGCCCATATAGTCACTCTCATTATCGGATTTTAGTTCATCGATCATCAAATAAGGGTCAAGACTTTTACCATCAAACCCCGCTATTCGACTAATATTAACCCCTGCGCCATCGCGTGTAGGGTAAGCTTTTTGACTGCGAATTACTTTCATCGGTCATTCCAGTTGCTGTTCAATAGCTAAACATTATCAAAGCTTAAAACGAATATAAATTAGTAAAAATAGCAACCTTCATTCTTTTTAAAAGAATGACTAGCTGATTGAACCTATTTATATTTAAAGCTAGGATAGGAATATACATATTTAAGGAACAGATAGATGATACAACGCGCGTCATTTGCAGCACTGATTTTTAGTGCACTCAGTACAGTGACATTGGCATGTGATACCACGCCGATAAAATGGAAAACCCTCACATTTATAAATAAAGCTGAAGTCAACTTACATAGCTTTTTAACCTTCACAGCAAGAAAACCAGAAACATTGCCCCAATTAACCACACAACTGTCTGATACGGATAAGCAATCATTACAAAACGCCGTTACACAATACCAAACCTTCACTAAACAAAAACGTTTTCATCCGTTGTTTAATAACAATGAATTAGCACACATGACCGAGTGGTTTGGCAACAATAAGCCTTTAGTTGAGATAGATACAACAGCTCTGAGCCAGTCTTATTTTGCAACTATTGGCTTATACAAAGCGCATATTTGGCCTACTCACTGTAAACAAAACATGCAGTGGCAAACACAACTACAAAACAAACTAGACGTGTATGGCGATAAAATTAATCAAAGGCTAAGTGAACTATTTTTAGGTGAGCTTATAAGTGTACCCGAACATCGTGTTTATATTCATGCCCGTCCTTTTACTCGCCAAGGTGCCTTTACCTCTGCGCGACAGTTTGTAACGCATATGAATTCATATCAAGCCACTAACAATGATTGGTATGCACTTGAACTGTTATTTCATGAAATAAGCCATGTCCCCTTTTATCTAAATAAGCAGTTGCAGCACAATATTGAGCAAGTGTTTAGTGACTATGGTATTGCGCAACATAGCCGTATTTGGCACCCAATTTTATTTTTCACCGTTGGCGAGGTGACTCGTCAAGCCATTGCCAAAGCTAATCCTGATTATCAGCCTTATGCAAACAAGGTCAATTTATATAAGGGTAAATGGCATTACTTAAAAGAGCTTGAACAACACTGGCAACCCTATATAAATGGTCAAGTATCGATGGACGAAGCACTGCATAACTTAGCAAAAGCAATTAAAGAACGCACTTAGTCGACATTAAGCGCGCTGAGTGAATAACAAGCTTTTTAAACTCGCTTCAGGGTTAATATCAGCAAACTCTGGCGGGTTATCTAAACGCTCAACAAATACCATGTTAGGTGCTTGCTCGGCCATTTCATCAATTAAAAACTGCGCGTTAAGGCTTGGATCATTCACACATGCAAGCACTTGGCCTTGTTCTGTGAGCAATTCAGGTAAACGACGAAGAATTTTTTTATAGTCTTTAGTCAATGCAAAGCTGCCTTTTTGAAAAGAAGGCGGGTCAATTATCACTAAATCATAAGGCCCAAATTTGCGCACTTTTCCCCATGATTTAAATAACTCATGGCCTAAAAACTTCACTTTAGTTAAGTCATGGTTGTTGGCTCTATGATTTTCTCGACCTTTACTTAAAGCCGCTTTAGCCATATCTAAATTGACCACCTGTTTGGCGCCACCCGCAATCGCAGCCACTGAAAAGCCGCAAGTATAGGCAAATAGGTTTAAAACACTTTTACCACTGGCGTGCGATTTTACCCAACTGCGACCACAGCGCATATCCAAAAACAAACCATTATTTTGCTTGTTACCTAAATCTAATAAATAGGTCAGTTCGTTTTCTTGTACCACTTGCTCGTTAGACAATGCGCCCCATAATACTTGCAGCTCACAATTATCTCGGCTTCTATGGTGTAATAACACACTTTTCACCTCGCTTTGCCACAAAGGCAGTTGCAACCAGCCAGCAACAAGCACGTTAAGCGCATCAATAAAACCAACTTCTGGCTCTTTGAACAACGAAATTAAAACCTGCCCAGACAACCAATCAACACTAATATGCTCAAGGCCAGGAAAACACTGACCACGGCCATGAAATAGTCGCCGAACTTCGGTGGGTAATACATCAATGTGACGAAGGTGTTTATCAAGTAAGGGGAGGGCAGTTGGCTTCATAATATAATACTAGTAGTAAACAGGCGGGTCATTGTACGCATATTTTATGATTGGCACCACTTTCACCCTCACGCTCGGTGCCAACATCAAGCTCTCTTTTGCTTATCCAAAATTAAAGTTAAGGTTATTTAGATTGGTACACAATCTCTCCCTCTAGCAACGTCATAACCACTTTCGCTTGCTTTACTTGCTCTGCATCTAACTCAAATAAGTTTTTGTCTAAAACAATTAAATCAGCCCGCTTACCAACTTCAATGCTACCCACTAAATGTTCTTGGCGCATCGCGTAAGCGCCATTAATGGTATAGGCCGCAATGGCCTGAGCCAAAGTAATATTTTGCGGCGCACGTGAAATAGCATGGCTTAATCCTATAAAAGGATTAAAGGTACTCACGTTCCAATCGCTACTTAGGGTAAGGGTTGCGCTGGCATTTTGCAGGCTTTTAATAGGCACTAAGTCTTGCGAGCGCTCAATGCCAATTAGCGGAATATTTTCAGGCCAATGAGCAGGTTTGCTAAACTCCCCTGCAACTTGCGCATCAGCAATCACATTTAACTTAGCAAAACGAGGGAAGTCCACAGGATCAACAACTTCTAAATGCGTTACTCGGTGACGTGCTGTACCCTTTGATGCGTTTTCAACCGCATTAAGTGCCTCATGAATGCCTCTATCACCAATACCATGAATATTAAAATCAAAACCAACTGGCTCAAGCGCTTTAATATATTTTTCTAAGCGCGACTGCGTAAAGTAGTTAAGCCCTTTATTTTCATATAGGTTAAGCCAATTAACCTCATAGGATTCATGCATAGCTGCGGTACTGTTAACCAAAATACCGTCCATATAAAACTTAACTTGGTCCACTTTCAATAAGCTATCAGCAGGGCGGCTAAACAGTGACTTTAAACTGGCTAATTGTTTTTCGTCACTCATTTGTGGATAAGCCCAAAGCCCTAAGCTAACTCGCAGTGTTAACTTGTTCTCATCAGCCACTCGCTGCCAAGTTTGTAAGTGCCCACGCTGCCAATATGTTCGCGCATCACTAATTGACGTAATACCCACTTTGTTCAATTCAGGCATAGTGTATTCAAGCAACCCCAAATAGTCTTGCTCAGCAGCGTCTGAACGAGAGCGCATAGCAAGCTCCATCACTTGGTTACCTGCATTATCATATAAAATGCCGTTAAGATTACCTTGTTCATCTCGCCCAAGTACGCCGCCAATAGGGTCGCTACTGTCTTGCGTTATGCCTGCCATTGCCAGTGCTTTACTATTAACCCACATTGAATGAGAGGTTTGCTCCATAATGATAACGGGGCGATCTGACACCGCTTCGTCAAGCACAAATAATGGGTTGCTTTGCATATCCAATAGCGTCGCTATTTCATGTCCATAACCTATTAACCAACTGGTGTCTGGGTTTTGTACATTTGCCTCATATAACAATTCAATGTATTCATCCTCACTGGCATAACTAGGTAAAGTTACTTGCGTTACTTCTGATGCAGACTCCAAAGGGTGAATATGTACATCATGGAAACCAGGCAGTAGCATCTTATCTTGTAAATCTATTATCTGAGTATTTTCACTCACATAATTCTTCGCTTTATCATTATCACCGACATAAATAATTTTATTCTCTTGAATGACAACCGCTTGCGCCCAAGGCTGTTCAGTATTGACGGTATATACTTGGCCATTGACAAATACCTTGGTGGATTCAAGTTGACTGATGGTGTTTTCGGTTGTTTGCGATAGTGTATTAGAGCTATCCCCACACCCAGACACGGCACAGCTTAATAAAAGTACTGAGGTTAAAAATGACATAGTTGAATGACTCATAGTTGACTCCTTTAAGTTAGGGATACACTATCAAAGTAGAGGTAACCGCAAGGTAACAGTATAGGCACACTATGATTATATTACTGGTCGAAGACGATACCGTGCTCGCAACGCACAGTATTAACTTTTTAGCACAAGAGGGCATTGAAGTAGATTATGCCAGCACAGTGAAGCAGGCTCAGGCTATTAGCGAGCAACAACAATACGATGCCATAGTATTAGATATCAACCTGCCCGATGGAGATGGCCTCAGCTTAGCTAAGCTTTGGCAAGGCACGCGCGATGAGCCAATTTTATTTCTCAGTGCGCGGGATAAACTTGATGATAAATTAAAGGCTTTCTCATTAGGTGCCTTAGATTACTTAACAAAACCGTTTGCTTTGGCTGAACTGGCAGTTCGTATTAAGCTATTGGCAAATAAAACTTTAGTTAAAAAAAGTACCACCTTTAAACTCGACTCACTAAGCGTGGACTTACAAGCAAAAATCATTACTAGAGGACAAAGAGTAATCATACTTTCCCCACAGCAATGGCTGTTACTGTCTCTTCTCATTGAGCACTATCCTAACCCCGTTAACAAGTCTTGTATTATTAATCATATTTGGCCCGATGAAGATACGAATAATAATATGTATAAATCACTACTTACTCGGCTTCGCACCAACTTAAGTCGTGATGAGGAGGTGCCTTTACTGCACACGTTAAAAAAGCAAGGACTTGTGTTAAGGGTGGCTAATGCGTAATACCTCCATAATACGTTACCTTAGTATGCGCATTATCTTGCTGATGTTAGTACTGATGGTATGCTGGTTGGGCATCGCTAAATACGGTTATGAATTTGCGCTTGATGACAGTGCCGAACATTACTTATACTACGATGCACAGCTGGCGCAAAAACAGTTAATAACGCTCCCATTTAGTGACGACTTTAAGCTAGTCACTCGACAGCAAGACTCTTTGCCATTATCGGTGCAACAAGCATGGCGTGCGGGGCTGCTACCACTAAACCAAGTCACTTTATTGCATCAAGCAACATTAGATACCTACATTTTACCTTGGCAACCACTGAACTCGAACGCGGTTCCTATTTTTGTCCTACATTCTTTTAACTCAGAAGATACCTTATCTATTATGCCGTGGCTCGTTCTCCTCATTACGGTACTCAGTATCCCGGTTTTTTATATTGTGATCAAAAGTGCACTTAAAATAAGAGAGCAAATCAATACTCTAAAGACGTTTGTAAGCACCAACAAACAAACTGAGCAAGTCAGTAAATTTGAAGAGTTACACACATTTTATCAAGCTTTGAATATTGCACGCCAGGCGCAGCAATTTGCACAGCAGCGAGAGCGATTGGTATCGGCATATTTGAGCCATGAAGTCCGCACACCCCTTGCACAAATCCAACATGGTATATCACGCCTGCAACAACTAGATAATATGCCCTTTGAAGCAATTGATGTGTTACAAACTCTAGAGCTGTCTCAACTTAGACTTACCTCAACTAGTAATGCCGTGCTCGCGTTATGGCAACAAGATGAAGTAGCCAAGCAGCAACTTGATTTGCGAAGCATCATAACTCGCGTTGTAAATACCCATGCAAGTACCAGCCATCCTATTAAACTAACACTGGATGCTTTTGAAGTGATCAAGCCCATACACCTTGCTTTATTTGAACTGCTGATAACACAGGCAATTGAAAATGCCCTGCAACATGGAGCTTCACCACTGTTTGTTATGGTAGAGCCTAAACAGTTGATTTTTCAAAACGCTATGCCAAAAGATACAAAATCATCTTCTGGCGTTGGGCTAGGAAATTTATTAATAAAACAAATATGCCAGCGATTAAATTGGTATCATAGCTATGAAATAAAAAATAGTAAGTACACGCTTACTATTAGGTTCAAGGCAATTATGTAACATATTATGCATTTTGCGCATAGCGCACAAACTCAGAATAAATTGAGTCTTTAATGAGCCTGTCAGGCGTAAAGGCATAGTAATGCTGATATACATTTTCAATAGCCCCTATAAAACACACATCACGGTTACGCTCAATTTCACCTTTAACCGATAAAGGTGCAGGAAAGAGACCAAACCCTTGCTGACCTAATGCAACCATTAATGCACTATCATCGACATGACCTGCAATGCTTATTTCAATGCCTAACTCATCTAACCAATAATGAATAGAGCTAGTCATTGGACTAGCTTTGGCAGGTAATACAACTGGCACATCCGCCAACGTATTTGGATAATTAGCTTGTAGCTTTTGCTGCCAATCTCTTGCGCCAAAAAAACCTAACTGACTTTTACCTATTTCATGGCAAAACACTTTAAAAGGGAGGCTACTATCTAGTGGTTTATCAGCTAGCACCAAATCAAGCTTATGCGTCGCCATTTGCGCCAGTAACTCGGCTTGTTGACCATCAATACAATGCAAATTAGCAATGCGTTCATTTTCAATCAAAGGAGCAAGCCATTTAGATACCAATGATTTAGGCAGCGCATCAGATATACCCACTTTAAGCGTGCGAGATAATGAACCAATGTCGCCTTGGGTCGTTTCAAGCCACTCATTCGCAATCGTAAACATATCATCTGCATATTGCTGAGTTATTTGTCCAAACTCAGTTAAACGTAAACCTCGTCCCTCTCGTAAAAACAAAGACTTGCCGAGACGTTGTTCTAAGCTGGTGATCTGTGCGCTGACTGTTTGTGGGGTTAAATGTAGTATTTTACTTGCGCCAGCAATGCTACCATGGCGACTCACCTGCCAAAAATAATACAGATGGTTATAATTAATGTTGGTTATCATTCGTTAATACCTACCAATAAGTAAGAAATAATCAGCTTTTTTCTTTTCATATACCTTAGTAGATTTACATAGTACCTGCAATTGCAGTGCGATAAGTTGAATCAACTAACACATGAGCCTAGCTATGAAACTAAAGTTATCAATTAAAGACAAAACAATAATGACCTCAGCAATGAGGGTAAGGCTGTCAAAACTGATAGCTGCACAGTTAAATAAATATGCCCTAAACATTCGCACTGTTGAGCTACATATTGACGATATTGAGTCTCGTCAGCATGGCATTATGAAGCAATGTCGAATCAACTTGCTGCTTCCAGGGCTGCCAGATATTAGGCTCAAAGCAAAAGGCAACAATATGCTGCAAGCAATAAAACGTGCGCTACAAAATAGCCAAACTTTATTGGCACAAAAATATGCTATTTCTAATTAACACCATGTTTAGATAAAAGTTTTAAAAATAGTAAATACGTTATACCCAAATTTATCATCCAATGATGATTTTTCGTTCAATATCAAGATGCTTTTATGCAGTCATAGCTAGCTATTACAAATGAAAGCAGATAGAGGACTAAATAGCTTATCCAGGACTAAGGTTAACGCGTTTAATTTGTTACTTTTGCTTTTCCATAAAGCGCGAAAGTAAGCACGTTAGCAGGTATTTTACAGCTACATCAGTTCCATTCATCCCAAGCACTTGCAGTGGCATGGATGCCACTCTATTTAACAGACCATACTCAGGTTTTTTCGCTCGCTGCCGATAAGCACATATACTGTAGCTAAATACTCCCTTATTATGAAAATAACGCCAACAATTCATCAACCCGCAGTGAGTGCCAAATCAAACACCTCATCAAATAATAGCCTGCTGACCAAAGAGGTTGGAAAGCCATTACGGTTATCTCAACGTGATACGAATACATTATCAACACAACAAACTGAACAATCAGAAAAGGGGAAAAGTAAATCAAAATTACCGGCACACATAGAAGCGCTAATAGAGCAGAAGAAAGAGTTAAAAGAACAAATTGAAGAACAACAAAAAATCCTTGAAAGCCTCAAATCTAGAAATGACTTAGACGCTCAAATAAAACAAGATTTAGTTAAGCAGCAAACAGAGTACTTAGCGCAATTGCAAATACAGCTACTGAGCGTATCAAGAGCTCTGCAAGATGCACTCAAAAAGTCCGGCGTAAATGATCCCAGTCAATTGGTAGATGTCCTTACCTAAATAACTAAAAGCCTACTAACAATACTTTTCCAAGTGCCATACCATCGCGCTGGCAACTAAAATCAATTCGGCTATCTAATTGCGTTTCATAAAGAGATTCTAACTTCCTAAAAGGGGTACCAATAAACTTAACCGCTTTTATACGTAAGCTCATGCGGGTACGCTTATCTAAAAACGCATAAGCTGTCGCACTGAGAGTGTGCTTACAAGACTCTAAAATGTCATTTGAAAGGATATTTTGATGAATTGCTTGGTGAATTTCTTGTTTATCAATATCATGATGGCTACTGGCTAATATACAAGTGGCATACACATCTAATAAGCCAACAGCTCTCACTTTTTGCGTATTTCTATCTTCGTACATGGCCATCACACATGGCACTTTCGTTTCATCAAAATATTGTGGTTTTATTGATTGAATAACAAGCTCTTTATCAACATGCTTATGAATTAGGCGCTCTAGTTGATTAAGCTTTGGTAGCGCAAGCTCACCATTAATTTCGACTTCCTCAAGCATAATTAGGCTTTCTTCAGTGCCTTGAACCAACGGCAGTAATTGCTCGTGTAAATCTTGATCTGAAAATGGTTTTGAGAGTACAAATCGAGCACCTGCCTGCAGTGCTTCATCTACTTGCTCCTTCTCATCAACCGTTGTGATCATAGCAACCGTCATATTCAATTGTCGTTTTTTTATTGCTCGCAGCAGCGCTAGCCCTGACAAATCAGGCATATACCAGTCGGTTAAAACAATATCAGGTTGCCAGTTGCCGATTTCTTTTAAAGCGCCTTTTACGCTACTGGCTTTTCTGATCAATAGCTTTCGATAACCAAACTTTTCTAACGCTCGCCTCACAATCTCTAACGTTGCTTGGCTATCATCAACAATTAATATCTTCACATTTAACCACTTTATACAAAAACTTGTTTTTTATTATAGGCATATTTTTTATGTATCACTAAACTGAACAATAGTTTCCAATTGAAGTAAGTAAAAAATACAATGCAGAGTTTCAATTTACCCGCTGATGTTTACCAGTATATCGCCATCAACATTGGTTTACTCATTTTAGCAGCATGGTTTTACATCTTGCTACTTATACTGCGCGAATTTAGACACTTTGCAACGGGCATGATCCAACAACAGCCTAACACACAAAACCAAGACATTTTAAATATCTGTAGAGAATCGGTCGACAATGCGCTCAATTACGTTAACGATAATAGTGACACGATTGCGCAACTGTCACTTATCCAAAACACTTTAGAGCAGCAACTCAACGAAATTCGCAACTCAACAAAAGATCATATAACGCCCAAAGAAGAAGCTTCTATCAAAGCTCTGAACCAGAAACTGATTCAATCTCATGCACTAATTAGAAAATTAAAAGGCGACCTAGATAAAAGCACAGGCATACTTAAACATGCCAAAAAGAAGCTATATAGCCAGCATGATGAAATTGAAACATTACAAAAAGAGCATCAACAATTACAAGAAAAATATGAAGCAATCCAATCACAAACAGAGCCTCCCACTGAAAGTATTCAGAAAATGGCAACAAACTTTGAGCGTGAGAAAGCAACCATGACTGACATAATAAACAGTTACAAACAGCAAATTGCCGAACAGAACCAAGCGCTAGAGCAACTTTCTTTGCAAGCAGACAACACACATGAAGGCACAGATTTAAACGAAATAAAAACTGAGCTTGAACAAACAAAACAAGCTTTAAAGCACCTTACAAAAGAGAAAAAATTCATTGAAAGCAGGTATTTAGAATTGACTAAGAAAAAAGGAGGTAAATCATCAGATCAGGACTAACATTCCAAAAAATAAATGAATGATGAAAAAATCAATACAAAAAATTAACTTTAGTGACATACTTTAAAAAACAATGTATTTTAGTTACATATCTTTATCATGTCTCTGTCGTAATTTTAAAAATGAATTGAAATAAGAGCCAATATAGTTTGACCGTCAAATGGGAAAAAGGATTACATATGACGTATATATCAGATACCAGCACTCAAGATACACAAATACAAAAACAACACTCAAAAGTAACCCTCTTCATTACCATCTCAGGGCTCATTGCGCTGCTTGTATTTTCCTATTTTATTATTGCGCCCGCGTTTGCAAATTGGAGTAGCGGAAAAAGTGCCATTGCACTCGATAAGCTTAGAATTGCTCAAGTAGAAAAAGGCCTATTCATCAAAGACTTTTCATTACAAGGAAAAGTGATTGCGGCTAGGCGTCCAGTGCTTTATAGCCCTGCCCAAGGTACCGTAACGTATCTTGTTGAAGCTGGAGATAGCGTAGTAAAAGGGCAAGCTTTGGCAAACATAGAAAGTCACGAGCTAAAAAGCCTTTACAATCAAGAGCTTGCAAATTTAACCAAATTAAAAACCCACCTTGAGCGAGAGAAAATTCAAGTAAAAAAGTCAAACCTGCAGCAAGATAACCTCATTGGCAAAGCTGAAGTAGCACTCAATGCCGCACAAAGAGAAATGCGGCGCTCTGAAGAAGCAATGAAAGACAATGTAATCAGTGATATAGATTATCAAAAAGCCAAAGATGATTTACAAAATGCAAAGCGTGAATATCAGCATGTACTTAAAGAGGTTGCGCTACTCAAAGAGAGCCAGAAATTTGAAATTCAAACTCGTGAGCTTGAGCTGGAATCACAAAAAGTTAAAGTCACAGAATTAAAACGACAAGTAGATGGCTTACAAATTGCGTCACCTGTTACAGGAATAGTGGGTAATTTAAATGTTCAACAAAAAAATGCCGTAGCAAAAAATCAAGCACTCTTAAGAGTCATAGATCTCACCCAATATGAATTAGAGATACAAATTCCCGAAAGCTACGCAGATGACTTAGCGCTTGGTATGGAAACACAGATCACACTTAATCAATCCCAATATAGCGGTGAACTTGTTGCTATTTCTCCTGAAATATCTCAAGGGACCGTTAGGGGTAAAGTTCGCTTTAAAGATAACACGCTAACCGGCCTTAGACAAAATCAGCGCCTAACTACACGTATAATACTTGAGCAAAAAAACAATACAGCTTTTTTACCCAGAGGGCAGTTTATTAATAGCCATAACGGTCAATTTGCTTATGTATTAAACGGCGAGGAAGCGATTAAAACACCAGTCAAATTAGGGTCACGCAGTTTGGCACAAGTAGAAATTATTTCAGGTCTAAAGCAAGGTGATCGCGTGATAGTTTCTGATACAGAGATTTTTAAAGACGCACAAAGTGTGCGCATATTACAATAACAAGGACCGACGTATGTTGAAGATGCAAAATATTACCAAAACATTCTTTACAGACAGCGTAAAAACTCAGGCTTTACAACCTTTTAATTTAGTCATTGAACAAGGAGAGTTTGTCAGTGTAATAGGGCCCTCAGGCTCAGGTAAAACCACCTTCTTAAATATTGCAGGTTTACTAGAAGATCACAGTGCTGGCCTTTATGAGCTTGATGGGAACGACGTTTCTAACATGAAAGATAAACAGAAATCGTCTTATCGTAATGAAAAAATCGGCTTTATTTTTCAAAGCTTTAACCTTATTCCTGAACTTAATTTATACGATAATATCGATATGCCGCTGCGCTATAGAAAATTTACCGCTAGTGAGCGTGACCAACGTATAATGCAAGCTTTGCAACAAGTAGGGCTTGCTGGGAGGAAAAGTCACTATCCATCGCAGCTGTCAGGTGGTCAACAACAACGTGTTGCCATTGCACGAGCGGTCGCAGGCTCCCCTTCTATGATTTTAGCTGATGAGCCGACAGGGAATTTAGATTCAAAAATGGCCGATGGCATTATGTCTTTACTTAAAGATATAAATGCGCAAGGCACCAGTATTATCATGGTGACACACGACAATGAACAAGCTGCACTTGCTAATCGTATAATACAAATAAAAGATGGTTACCTTGATGAGTGCGAGCCTAGAGCAAAAGCTATCGCATAGGCAAATTTTTATCACTATGTTAGATATGATAAGATCACCGCATGAATAACCCACTCAGTACTCATTATGTTACGCATCTCCAACCATGTTGAAATTGCTTCATGGGAAATAGAACTCAATGCCATTCGTGCTCAAGGGGCGGGTGGTCAGAATGTTAATAAAGTATCCAGTGCCATCCACCTCAAGTTTGACATCGGAAACTCTTCACTGCCTGAGTTTTATAAACAACGCTTATTAGCACTCAACGATAATCGTATTACAAAAGAGGGGGTTGTGGTCATAAAATCGCAGTCTCACCGCACCCAAGAAATGAATAAAGAAGAGGCACTACAAAGGCTCAAAAACCTCATCTTAGAGGCCACAAAAATGCAAAAAGCACGCCGTGAAACCAAACCAACGAGAAGCGCAAAACGTAAACGAGTAGAAAGTAAAGTAAAACGCGGACAAACCAAAAACCTCAGAGGGAAAGTACAGTTTTAAAGCAGAAAACTAAGCGTCACTTGATGTATTGAGCAAACATTAAATACGCGGTTTAGACATCAACTCACTAAAATTAAGTTATCACGTTCTAGCTGGATATTCTTTATAAAATACAATGACTAAAAGACATTGCAAAAGCCATATCAAAATACAGTTTTGATTTTACCTGACAGTGAATGAGCAATCCCTTATTTTATTCAAATGAACGCGTCCTAAACCACTTCGTAATAACATACTTACACCCTTCTAATACGGGCTTAGCATGATGTAACGTTGATGAATTTCCAAAGCCTAACGTATTTAGATTGTTCCAAACGAGTGCGCAGCCTTGCTGAGGTGAAAACTCCATGTCTAGCTTTTCAAAAAATGTCTCGCCACCTTTAGGTGTTGTATTTAGGTAGACCATAAAACTCCATGTCCTTTGACCTAAAGGTGTAGTGTACCTCCCATAATCAGGTTCACCCGCATTAAAAAAATCAGTATGCGCTTTAAACTCTTGCCCAATATCATATTTTTGCCCTTGTATTGGCTCGGAGTTAAAACTGGGTAGTCCCATTGTCTGAGCAATTCGCATATCTAATACATTTATAAATGGATGACTTTGCTCTTCTAAGTAGCATGTACTGCTTGTTCGAAATAAGTCATCACCATTTGATGCCGTTACTTCTGAAGGACGTAATTTAGAATCTATGATCGATATTACCTGCTCACACTCAGAAGGGATCATAAAGTGAGGCACCCAAAAAATTTGGGCTTTATCTGTATCAATTTTTTTTACTTTTGGATTTCGAGTAATAGCAACAGTTGCAAGTAAATTGAAATCTAGGTGATCAGGGTAATCATCGCCTAGTAACTCTTTAACATAATTTAGCGGTACACCTTCTTTACAAATTAGCTGTACCATCTCTTCAACACAACACCCTCGTTGAAGGTTAACCTTGCACCATTGAACCCACTCTTCATAATTTTCAATACTCATATCTATGCTTTTCGATTCACTTTATTATTATTGGATCCAGTAATACCAATTGCATTAAATAAATGACCAGATATTGCGGCTGATAAATGGTTTAGTAACTAGGCAGCAAACGTTTCAGTATGTAGTTATTCTACATGGGTCATTTAGCTCGCTAGAATAATCAATGTTTTAATAAAATTTGCATAACACTTTACTGTTATGCAAATTACAATTGAGGTGGAATATAACCTGTCGGTATAAAATGACAAAATATATTAGCGTACGCTCTTCCAACCAATGGCTCAACCCGGCTGTGTTCAAGCCTAGCGCTTTCGTAAAAAATGGCTTCACCTGGCTTTAAAATCATTGAATGAGTTCGATAAAGGTTATCTTCAATTTGTAGAGGCCACTCAATATCAATATCTTGGTGTACATTAATGATGCAACTTATAACATGAGTAGCAATGCGATCTCTATGCGGTTTTAAAGTTGCCCCATTATGATATGTTCTTATACCATATACATAAGTTGGTTCAAGCTCTACACCCGCCCAACTCGACAATAAAGGCTGCATGGTTTGATGTATATATGTACACATAGAGTCGGATAATTTAAGCAAATGGCTTGGTGATATATGTTTAACTTCGCTTTTAATAAAATCGCCTTCACCTTGAAGCTCTTCTTCATCTAGCTCTTTGTTATTATGATAAAAATCGGTTAATTTTTTAACAAAACCTTCCTCTAACGTTACTTTTTTGAACCCATCCAAGGTGTAGTTTTCTACCATCTCATTTAACGTTTTTTTATAGAGTAATCGATTGTTATATGAGTAAAAATATTTAACCAACATATGCTGCTGTTTGCCCGGATTGGGGTTGTGCAAATAACACATCTGTTCGTCACTTTGTCCACTCACTAACTTGTTTTGCCAAAATACAAAATCACCTTGCTCAAACACAAGATCACTATTAAGTTGAGGAAATTGGGTTGCTCTTGCATGCATATCTTGTGACAGGTAAATCACAACAGAGAATATACTCATGTCTAACATAGCATTACGTTGATGTGTACTTTGAAAACACTCATAAGTTTGTAAATATAGTGGGCTGCTGCATACCCTATCAACGCCAACTAACTTACAAATTCGTGTATCTATATCTTTTACTAATACGTCACCCACCAATGATAAATCATAGGTCTTTGTGCTTTTATAGTCATCACAATGGCTAAGTTCAGTGACTAGGCTATTATTCAGCATATTCATTCTTGTGCTATTTAATAATGTATTTGTTTCAAGCTCATTTAAAAAACCATCCACTTTCAGTAATCTACAGTCGCCTATTAGACACTCCTTCGCATTCGGTAAAAATAATATATTTTGTGGAATATCATATAAATGAGTTTGCTCATGCTCAGAGACATCACTCTCTTTTATCATCAATTTATTCGTATGTGCACTTTCTATGTAAGCAAAAAGTGCGTCAGGGTCTTCGTCACTAAGCACTTTAAAAATAAACTCCTTATCAGCGCCTTGTGCAATACAATCATCAACCCAATTGCAAACGGCAGTGGTTAACTGTGTCATTTAATATCCAACTTTAAAACTCTCTTTACTACCTCTTCCTTCATTTTCCAAAAAAGTTAAATCACTTTTAGCTTTTTATGAGGGCATGTTGTTCAGATAGATACAATTTTGTTAAAAAAAACGTAAAAAACCAAATTTATATTAAACATTTTAAAAAAAACGTGGAAGAGGTATTTAGATTAATAAAAATAAAATGAGCATTTAATGAGCGCTATTATTTCAGGCGAAGGCTTAGGTCTTTTCAACAACACTTCTTCACACCTAGATCACCACAATCGTGCGGCGCACGGACAAGCATCAGAGAATATATTTGTTAATGCAGCCACGGGTAATTTAGTTCTACAAAATCAAGATGAACAAGTGAAAGGGCTGGGCTTAGGCTTGGGCGTGATGCGTACCTACAATAGTTTGGGACATTTTGATAGTGACAATTTGCTTGGAAATAACGACCAATGGCGCTTAGGGTTTTTAAAGTCAATCTCACTTGAAGGCACAAAGAACCAAGCGGGCAGTGTGGTTACACGGGTGACGGCGGATGGCTTTGCTCAGCGCTTTAACTATGATGCGGCTAAGGGCCATTATGTAAGTACATCGGGCAGTGGTGCTCATGATACGTTAACGCTGAGCAGCGATGGCAGTGCCACACTGAATATTGATGGTCAAAACCAATTAGAGCGTTACGATACACAAGGTCGCTTAACAGCGATGCTCAGTCAGCAAGGTCATGAAACAACAATTACCTATGCACAAGGCCGAGCAAGTCATATTACCACTAAAACAGACAGTGGTACTGAAACAACATCACTCCAGTATAACGCCCAAGGGTTACTTGAGCGCATTCAAACCCAAGCAGGCACAAGCAATGCACAAACTCGGGTGTACTATGGGTATGATGGCAACCAGCGCCTGTCATCAGTTAAAGTCGATTTAACTCCTGATGACAATTCTATTGCCGATGGCAAGGTGTATGAAACCAAATACACCTACCACGGTGATAGCAACCGCGTTCGCACTGTTAGCCAATCAGACGGTACGGCACTGACTATAGGCTATGAAGCGCATGGTGATGATTACCGCGTTAAAACCCTACAAGACGGACAGGGCAATACCACTGCTTATCAATATGTGTCTGATTCACACACGCGTGTAACGTTAGGTAATTCGCAGATTGACTACTACTTCAATTCAAACAAGCGGCTCGCGGCCATTGAGCGTGTCATAGATGGTCAGCATGTACGAGAAGAGTATGAGTACAATAACGCGGGGCAAGTGATAGAAATTCAAAATGGCTTAGGTCAAGAAAAGACTTTCTTCTATGACGATATCGGTAACCTAACGACTCAAATAGATGCGGATGGGGTCACAATTACGAACAGCTATAACAAGTATAACCAACTAATATCAGAACAAAAGGGCGACAATACCAACTACTTTATTTATGACAACAATCAGCGTCTGCGCTTTACTTTAGGTGCTGACAGCAGCGTAGTAGAGTATCGTTACAATGCTTTAGGCCAACGCGTTAGCCAACATGTATACACCAAGGCGCTCTACAGCAGTACTGAACGAGATCTGACTGCACTACAGAGCTATATGAGCTTTGAAGATAAAACCCAACAACGCAGTGATTATAGCTACGACTTTAGAGGCCAACTGAGCACCGTAACCCGCTACAACAGCGTAAACAGCCAGGGTCAAGGAATTGATGGCAACACCACACGCTATGTGTATGACGCGCATGGTAAGTTATTACAAGAAACCACCCCACGTGGTGTTATTACCCAAGGCACAGATAACGACTTTAGTACCACCTACAGCTACGATGGCTTAGGGCGCTTGCTCAGCAAAACCGACGCCAATCAAGCGCAAACCACTTACACTTACGATGATGCCAACCAACGCATTGGCACACAATACGCTAATGGCTTGTGGCAAACACAGGTGTTTGACAAAGCAGGGCAATTGGTTGTGAATGTTGAAGGCACCTCGCTGGGTAATAACATTTATGGTACAGAACGTATTTACTATAACCGCGAAGGCCAAGCGGTTGCCACGAAAGACAAACAGGGGGCGATTAGCTATACCTTATATGATGAGTCGGGCAATAAAGCAGCCACGGTGAGCAAAACAGGCGCAGTCACTCGTCTACACTATGACCAAGCAGGTCGGGTAACACAAACCATTCAATACGCACAAAAGGTCAACACCTCACAGTGGCTTTCCTCAGGTGGCGCGATGGTCAAAACCCTCGCACAACTTGATAACGACCTTAAAGAGCAGGACAATCATGCAGAAAACCGAAGTAGCTATACGCTCTATACATCAGCAGGTAAGATTGCATTTAAAATAGATGCTCAAGGGTACGGTAAAGAATACATATACAATAAAACAGGCCGACTAGTAGCAACCAAGCGTCATGCAGCGCCTTTAAGTGAAAATGCTTTTTTAAGAGGACGATTAGCACAACTCTTAACACCCAATATTCATGGGCATTTTTCTTTAAAGAATAACGATTCACACACCCGCGAAGAGAAAGAGCAGTTCGTATTTGAGCGGGCAAACACATCCAGGTCAACATATCCTTATTTAGTTTCTAATAGAAACTTTTCATTGACTGATAACAAAACTATTGTAACGGAACTAGAAATAGGGTCTGAAGCATCTGGCTCATACTTGCTAGCGGGGTTAGACAATACACACACACTAAGCAGCAATAAGCGCTTTAGATATAGCGTTCGCTTCACAGACGGTAAAATACAGGTAAGTTACTACAAAAACTCTAAATCAATTATCAACAAGACTGTAGCCACATACCAAGCCAATCAAACTTGGGTTGCTCGCTGGGATACATCAAGCTTAGGTGTCAAACTGTCCATTTATAATAAATCAACAGGTGCCAGCACAGCAATTGTTCATAAACTAAATTCAGCAGATTTGGAAGGTGCTTTAGGTATAAATTCGCTGTATTTTAAGGCTATTGGCAACCCAAGACCTGACGCAAATGGTAGCGTTATTAAAATGAAAGTGAGCCAATTAGGCGAACTTCAGACAGTTGAACGACAAACTTCAACATCAGATACTGGCATATCTCTGTTCGACTATAAAGAGGGTGATGGCTTTCATGCGGATAATTCGGGGGGCGTTGTATTCCGCCATAGTGATACCGCAGAGTCGAATTGGCCTGAAATGACATCGAAAAACGCTTTTTCATTAATGGAGGGACGCTCATTTCAAACGGTAATAAGCATAACTGGTAATACTAACGAGAGCTACTTATTGGCAGGACTAGACAACCTTGAAAAGTTGAGTAGTGGCAATCGATTCCGCTACAGTTTGCGATTAAGAGATGGTGAAATAGCAGCAAGTTACTACAATCACAGTAGGGAAGTTAGCAATAAATCTTTAGGTAATTATAGTGCCGGTGACAAGCTTGTTGTACGCTGGGATATGCACCAAAACGGAGCAACTCTGACAGTTTATAATGAGGAGTTGGGTGCACATACAGCCAAAACTCACTCAATTGAAGTAACCGATACACTTTGGTATGGCAGTACTTATTTTAAAGCATTAGGGCCAGCACCAAGCGCAACAAGCGGCCAATTTAAAATAGAAAATATACATATTAGTGATGCTTTCAAGCTAAGTCATCATAAATCGGTGAATGTTGAGGGTGACCAAGTTATTTTTACAAGGGATGCAACAAGTAGTAGTCAGTGGCCCAGCTATCAGAGCTTGCAAGGATTTTCATTATCAGACAATAAAGTAATAGAAACTACTTTTACTATTGGAGATATAGCTGAAGACAGTTATTTGCTAGCGACACTTGATAACACTTTAAAGAATCGATTTCGCTATAGTTTGAAGTTAAACTCTGGAGAGTTGGAAGTAAAGTATACCGAGGCAGGTAGTGCTAGACAGGCGATCCCAATAAGTCGCTATCTTGGTAGCTACAATGCAAATGATACCTTAGTCGCTCGTTGGATAACAGATAAGGATGGTATTACTTTACAGGTGTACAAGCAGTCAGAAATAATTGGAAAAACGTGGTCCCATCGCATTGAAGTTACTGATGAGCAATGGGATGGCGATGTTTACTTTAAAGCATTAGGTAACCCGAGAAAAGGCGCTAATGGCAGTGTCATAAATATGCAAAAGGTGACGATATCTGATGCATCTAGAGATGACTACTTTCACTATACTACTGCGGGTCAGCTGGAATATAAAACCGACCCACAAGGCTATGTAACTCAATATTACTACGATAAAGCAGGTAATGAAATTGCGCAGCGTCGCTACAAAAACACCGGCCTACCGGGCCATATCATAGAGTCACCCCACGACCGCATTCACCACACTTTTTACGATGGTCAAGGTCGCGTTATTGGCTCGCTCTCAGCGGATGGAGCACTGACCACCTTCACTTACAACAAAGACGGTCAAAAACAATCACAAAGCACTTATCACAACCAAGTGCGCAACCACATCATTGGCATGCCTTTAGCGCTGCCTGATGGGGATAAAACCACCACCCGTTGGACCTACAATGCCAATGGGCAGGTTGAACGAGAGCTCCGCGCTGATTCATCTGAAACTCATTATCACTACGATGCCATGGGGCAGCTAGTAGAGGTTAGCAAAAAGGACGCAAAGCGAGGTGATATTAGCACCGAGCGCTACCAATATGACCAACAAGGGCGTTTGGTATCTAGTTTAGACGGCAGTCAAAATGCAGAGCTTGGCGCGGATGCCACCCAAGCACAAATTAACAGCAAAGCGGCTCAAGAAGGTGCCCGCACCGAATACGATATTTTAGGCAATATTCGCCTAACGAGCGACCGCGAAGGGGCACAAACCCGTTATTACTATGATGCGCAAGGCAATAGGCGCTATCAAATTGACGGCGAAGGTCAAGTGACTGAGTATCGTTATAACACGTTCAATCAACGTACCGATGTACTGCGTTATCATACCCAATTAAGTGCCGAACAGATTAGCTCTGCGGGCTTGATTGGGGGCCTTGTTAGTAACAAAACCAGCGATGGTACAAAAACAGTTGCGGCTTATTTAACAGACAAGCTAGCCGATAGTGAGCAATTTCATGAGCAACTAGACTACGATACACGGGGCTTGGTCAGTGAAAAAACCGATGCGCAAGGGTATAAAACCATCCTTGAGTACAATGCCTTTGCGCAGCTAGTTAAACAGTCACAACAAACCCATGCAACGCTATTTAATAAACAGCGCAATGAAGCTGGCAAGGCGCTTATTCATACCGAGTTTGGTTACGATAAGCGCGGCTTGCAAACGTCAAGTACTTTAAACGCCGCAAGCCTTACCCAAACAACTCATAAAGAATACGATGCCTTTGGTCGTTTAACCAAAACCATTGACGGCAACGGCAATGAGACTGATATCAGTGACAGCGTTAATGGCACCGATGATAAAATTGGTCGGGTAGTGAGTACCACACAAGTGGTGGATGGTGCCACGCGCACAATAGAAACTCGCTACGATATGCAAGGGCGTAAACTGTCAGTTAAAAATGCGTCAGGGCATAGCACGCGCTATGAGTACGAAGACAGCACGAATACCACTACAGTGTTCCAACCAAATGGCGCGCAAGTTAAAACCACGCGTAACGGCCAAGGGCAAGTAGCGTCAGTAACACAACTTGATACACAAGGTAATACCCTGAGCACCAGCGCGTTTGAATATGATGCCAGTGGTAATCTCATCAAAACGTTACTCAACGATGAGGTGCAGTCACATAAACAGTACGATAAAAATAACCGCGTGTACTTAGTCACCGATGCTAATGGCAATCAAGTTGAGACCCAGTACGATAATGTAGGCCGTGTTACGGCTAGTATTGTTGACCCAAGCGGCTTAAAGCTGACCACGACGTTTGAGCATAACAAGCATGGCAGCGAAGTCATTAAGAGCGAGCAAATTAATACCGTTGTCAGTGGGGGCATTCAAACAGCAG